>NZ_QCZH01000013.1 GCF_003097655.1 Flavobacterium laiguense | reverse complement strand
GGACAGTTGCCTGGAGTGGTTGCATCGACAAAAGTTATTGTCGGAGTAGGATCACAAGTGTCGGTGGCTGTCGGCGGTGTAAACACTGGTGTTGCCGGACAGTTGATCGGTGTTGTTTGCGCTACGCAGGTAATTACAGGAGGCGTAATGTCGCGAACCTGAATAGTTCGGCTACAGGTTGCGGTGTTGCCGCAATCATCTGTGGCGGTCCATGTTCTGGTCACGCTATAGTTACCCGGACAATTGCCTGGTGTGTTTACATCGGCAAATGTTATGGCCACAGTTGGGTCACACGTATCAGTGGCTGTCGCAGTTCCAAAGGATGGAGTTGCAGGGCAATCGATTGGTGAGGTTACTGTAGGACAAGTAATTACCGGAGGCGTAATGTCGCGAACCTGAATGGTTCTGCTGCAAGAGGCGGTATTACCGCAATCATCTGTGGCGGTCCATGTTCTGGTCACGCTATAGTTCCCCGGACAGTTGCCTGGTGTGGTTACATCGGCAAATGTTATAGCCACAGTTGGGTCACACGTATCAGTGGCCGTTGCTGCTCCAAAGGATGGAGTCGCAGGACAATCGATTGGCGAGGTTACCGTAGGACACGTAATTACCGGAGGAGTAACATCACGAACCTGAATAGTTCTGCTACAAGAGGCGGTATTGCCGCAGGCATCGGTAGCCGTCCAAGTTCTGGTCACACTGTAGTTACCTGGACAATTGCCTGGTGTGGTTACATCTACAAAAGTTATTGGTATCGTTCCGGGGCAGTTGTCGGTGGCTGTCGCTACTCCAAAGGATGGAGTCGCAGGACAATTAATTGGTGATGTTACCACAGGACAGGTGATAACCGGAGGAACTCTATCCGTACACAATTGCAATTGAAAAGGTGCTCCAGGAAAATCCTTTAATTCTGATTGACCGGAAGAACCGGAAGTTCTGGTTCTTACAAACAAGGTACTAATTGCAAAACAAGGATCCTCGTCAAAAAAACTACTTACATTAACAGCTCCCTCTGCCCATTGATTTGGGGCATACGCCCATAAACTAACAGGTGAGGTGGCGATAGGAGCCTGATTATAAACAGGATAAGGCACGATGGTTTGTGCCGTATTATTAGTACCGTAAACAGTCCCAGGATCTGGGGTAATTATATTGTAAATAGTTCCACTCCATTGTCTGACAACAACATTGGCGAATACCCCACCTTGGGTAAACTCAATAGTTATTAAAAGATCTCCCATTGTACGCCCACTTGGAGTACCCGCCGCAGAGGTAAAAGTCCCATAACCAAACCCTTTTGAGTCAGTTCCTGTCGTTGTCATGGTTAACGATTTTTGAAGAATCTCAAAATCGATATAACTGCTCCCTTCCGTTACTTGACGGTCTGCGGCGAAAACAATCCATAAATCATCAGCTTCTCCTGGTGGAGTCAAAGTAGGATCCCCATAAGTAAAATGGGCAATCGCATTTTGAATTTCATTTTTGTTTGGTGATGAACCCACACCCCAGCTATAAGAACTTACAGCATTATTGATCTTATTACTACTGGTGAAAGTAGTTGGATCGCTAGTGGTAATATTATCCCTGAAAAAGGTGGTATAAGGATAAACATAGAATGAAGCTGGTAACGGGCCATCCGGAAAAGTGTAAGGCGGTGGGATGGGTACAAAAATCCCTCCTGGATTTGCCGTGACAGCGGCTGCCTGATTCTCAAATAAAAAGTCTCCCCAAGCTGGGTTATCTGCAGGTAAAGGCGGACCGGGCCATCTAACAAATGCATTTCCATCAATAGCAAATCCTCCCTTAGGGGCTTGAACTGGCGCCCTTCCTAGAATGTTTTGGGCATTCGTAGTAAATGTTGTCATTAAAATTGCCGCCAACATCAGAGGCAAAACAAACGACTGTTGCCAATAATTAAGACATAGTTTAGACAGTCGATGAATAGGAATCATATTAGTGACACATGAGAAACCTGCACTGAAACAGCAGGGAAAAGTGTAACAATAGTCACGTACACTTTTTGTCGTATAAAAAATAAATTTTTTCATAATAATATGGATTTAAGACCATAATTATTAATAAGAAAGCATCAGTAGATATCGGGTTTACGAAAAACTAAAGTGTGCTGTTTCATATAGTGTAGTTTAATACCATAAAAATTAGATAAAAACAGGAAATTTACAGATTTGGGAAATAAATCCTAAGAAATAACCCCTCTTCAAAAAAGACATGAAGTACCCCGTCACAAAAGAACTTACAATTGTGGGAAACAATATTAAACTCTTTTATCTACCAAAAAGACGTTAAAAAACAACTTAAAAAAGTGGTTTTAAAACAATTAGAATACTAATCAAAAAGGAAACCAGAAAGTTTACTGATTTGGAATATAAAACTTGAGGTACTACAACCACCTTCATAAACACATTTACGAAGTACTCCATCATCAAAAGGATATTCTATTGTGGGGAACAATAACTAAATTCTTTTATTAACCAGATTGTTGCTAAAGAGCAACCTTAAAAACTCTAATTAAAACAATTAGCATTGAAATTTATAAAAGTAGGACAAAACAAAAGTTTTCAAACTTGGGGAGAAAACTTGCAGGAAACGAAACATCTTCATAAAAAACAACTTTACAAAGTACTCCATCATCAAAAAGATATTCTATTGTGGGGAACAATAACTAAATTCTTTTATTAACCAGATTGTTGCTAAAGAGCAACCTTAAAAACTCTAATTAAAACAGTTAGCATTGAAATTTATAAAAGTAGGACAAAACAAAAGTTTTCAAACTTGGGGAGAAAACTTGTTTAAAAATGCCCCTTCATAAAAATTAATTTTATGAAGTACCCCATCACCAAAAGCAATTTTGTTAAAAAAAACATAACAACAAATCCCTTTGTTAACTAAACAGTTGCTTTACAAACAACCTAAAATTATCTTAAAAATTAATCACTATTAAAAGTAATTTATAAATAAAGAGGGAGTGAAAAATTAACAAAAGAAAACGACAAAATACTGTTTTTACCGACAAACAACATACTCGCTAAGAATAGTAGTACGCAAACAAAGCAATTTTAAGATACTATTTTGTTTGTTAATTTACTGATTTTCAAGTTATTAAGTGTTTGACTGTTAACTTAATTTAGTAATATTATGTTAATTACAGTACTTTAAAATTAAAGCTGCCTTAAAAACATAGTAATGGAATCAATCCTAAAAGAAACAAGGAGACAAATAATAACTTTAAATTGACATCAATCCATTTTTATCTTGACAAAATGACAAATTCAAGGTTAGTGTTTGAGTAAAGATTTGTAGCAAAAAGAAGATTTATACCGTTGGTTATTTCAAATTAGCCCAATAAAAAATTGGCCTAAATGAAATATACCACGGCATTATACCAAAAATTTTGGATTAAAATAGAATAATCAATGGTCTTATATACTTGTCCATATGTTTCTCTAAAATTGTTTTGGCGAAGAACCAAAAAAAATTAACCATTGAGATTAAGGTTCATTAAGCATTGAATCTAAATGAACCTTAATTTCTTAATGGTTTAAAAAAAATTGAAATGGTATTTAGGTAAGTAACTCGAAAGATATATTATGTAGCTATAAAAAAGTAAGCTCCTTAAAAAACTATAACTTTTCCAGCAAGAGCCCTGTTGCCGTAAGACCGGGTCCAAATGCCATCGCCACAACTTTTGTCCCGGATTCGATGGTTGGATCATTTACAATTTCATTAAAAATATGAGGGACAGTGGCAGAAGACATGTTACCATGTTTCCGTAGCACTTCATAAGACCAACGGGCTTGCTCTTTTAACAATCCTACTTCATTTACCACATAATCGATTATTTTTGGCCCTCCTGGATGAATGGCAAAATGCATCTCAGATTTTTTTTCTTCAAGATCTACCCCTCCTTTTTTACAAAGTGTTGTCAAAAAAGATTTGATGTTTTTACGAATAAAAACAGGAACCCGTTTAGAAAGTGTCATTAAAAAATTATACTCCCCTAAATCCCAAGACATATCTTCTAATGAATCTGGAATGATCACTTCGTGAAAAGCTAAAATTCGCAATCCTTTTTTTTCTTGAATCGTGTCATCAATCATGAATGCTTTTTCTTCATATAAAGAGTAGCCTATAAAGCCGTCTGCAAAAAGAGAACAAATCATGGTATTTGCAGGAGAGAACTCGGTTAAATTTAAGTGTGCAGTCAATAATTCCGTATGAACAACATCTACTCTTCCGTTAATTGGACTGGCACATATTAAGCTACTGGCTGTCCGAATGGCAGGAAAAGCACCATAACATCCCATATGATAGGAATGGGTTACTTGAACAGTTTCCCAATTTCTTTCTATAACCGCTTCCTGGGCCACACTGGGAGAAGAATAGCCCGAACAAGTGACATGAACAAGATTTTCAGGTCTAATTGTCGTATTGGAATAAAATTCATCAAAAACATACCCCATTTTTCTTTTAAACCATTCCATTCGAACCTCAATTTTTGGTCCATAAGAATTCCCTAACTTCACTTCAAAACCAAGAGGAAAATGATATTCTGAAGGTGATGTAACATCCATTATATTTTCAATAAAATCCTCAACTTCTTCAAAAATTATACATTGTCTGCTATTAATGCTTTCGGAAGAAACAGAATATTTATCCACATGATCAGATATAAACTTAAAATTAACTGAATCATCATCAACACCTTCACTCCCGGCACCATCCGATTTTGGAAGATTTTGGAAATGATAATATAAAAACTTGGTGTACTGATTAAGCTTTTCCTGCTCTAATAATTTACTAACTAGAATGGGATGAAAATTGGAAATAATAATACTTTTCATATGCTGATATTTATTGTTTTTCATCGGTCATATGTAATTCGCATATCATCATTGGTGTTTGCGACCAATTTACGGTCATGCTCATTTCATAGCCTTTTAAATTAATTCCTTTAACAAAATTAAATTAAAAGATCTTAAAAAAAACAAGACAATTAATCCGTAAAGGCAAAAGTGGCGTATGCGCTTGATTTACAGGTGTTTAGATATGTTGTATTTTTGTTAAAATACTAGCAATCAATACATTATGAGAAATGAACTACTTAAATTTATTAACTTCTAATCAACGAATAATAAGACTTACTTACCCTATTTTATTCATCTATTTTTTATGATTTTTTTCTAATCAAAAAACAATTATTGGGGGACTTTAGTAAAATTTCAAAAGCTAATTATACACTATATGATTTCAATTCATTTCGATTCCACGAAGTATTTTTTCTAAAGGTTTTAAATCTCTTATTTTCTTCCGAAAAAGTATTTAAATTTTGGTTGTCAGGAACCCACTTTTTCATCTCATCGGAAGAAAAATGTTTTTTAATGTGGGTTTCTATTGTTTATCAAATTAACAACAACCTTAACCATCATGTCTTTATCATCCGATTTTGATTCGGCAATCATCAAAGTAAGTGCTACTAAAGCATTATCATCAATTACTTTATTACCTTCATGATACAATAACGCATTACGATCTAAAAACCATACAAACAGAAAAGCGGCAATACGCTTGTTCCCATCCGAAAAGGAATGATTTTTGGTTACAAATTACAAAAGGTGCGCTGCTTTTTCTTCAACAGATGAATACAATTCAATACCGTCAAAGGTTTGGTAAATATTTCCTAAAGAACCTTTGAAAGAGTCGTCTTTTTCGTTGCCAAACAATTGGGAACCGCCGAATTTAGTTTTCAACCCTTCAATCGCTTTTTTGGCTTCTTTATAGGAAATTCTGAAAACTTCTTTATAATCCGTTTCGCCAATTTTTAAGGTTTGATGATCGTATTGATCTAAAATATCTAAAGCAAAAGCATAATCGCTCAACACCTTCAATAAACCTTGAGCTTCATCCCCCGTAATGACTTTTGTTTTCACAATAGTTTCCAACAAGCAAACCGCTTGCTTTAATTCCTGAAACTTGTTTTCGGCTTCCTTTAAACGTTTTTCGTTTATTGCATAACCTTTAACCAAATAATCTTTTAAGCGTTGAGTCGCCCATTGTCTAAATTGGGTTCCTTGTTTGGATTTTACGCGATAGCCTACTGAAATGATGACGTCGAGGTTGTAGTAAATACTAGTTGCTTCCTGTGTTTTCCCTTTTATCGCGCCATGTTGAGTGGTATGTGCAAATTTTGTACATACCACTTCTTTATCCAATTCATTTTCTTTGAATATATTGCTAATATGCTTTGAAATAACAGTTCTGTCTTTATTGAATAAATCAGACAATTGGTTTGAGTGAGCCAAACAGTATCCTGCTCAAAAATCACGCTAACCTCAGCTATATTATCTTTGGATTTATATATTTCAATTTGGTTTTCCATATTCTATAAATTACTATTTAAAAAGCATTTAGCTAAGTCATATAAAATAATTTAAATAAGAAAAATACTAAAAATAGTTTTTTAGTATTAAAAATCGACTAAACATTTACAAGAGTTGTTTACCTACAAACAAAAAACACATTCAGTCAACGATTAGTTAACCAAATGTGTTTTTATGAGTATTCAAATATCGCATAAAGCAACCAAACATTGCTTTATGGATTTAATTATAAAAATCTACATATTTCTTCTGTACTGCCCTCCCACTTCAAACAAAGCTTCGGTGATTTGTCCCAAAGAACATACTTTCGTCGCTTCCATCAAGTGTTCGAATAAATTTTCATTTTTGATGGCTGCTTCTTGTAGCGTATTCAAATGTTCATTTACTAAATCCTGATTCGCTTGATGCAAATGATCCAACATCGTGATTTGGTATTGTTTTTCTTCTTCGGTGGCACGAATGACTTCGGCTGGAATTACCGTTGGAGAACCTTTTGAACTCAAGAAGGTATTTACCCCAATAATTGGAAATTCACCGGTATGTTTCAAGGTTTCATAATACAAACTTTCTTCTTGAATTTTAGAACGTTGGTACATGGTTTCCATAGCTCCAAGTACACCGCCACGTTCCGTAATTCTATCAAATTCCTGTAAAACAGCAGCTTCTACTAAATCCGTTAGTTCTTCGATAATGAATGAACCTTGAATAGGATTTTCGTTTTTGGCTAGACCTAATTCTTTATTGATAATCAACTGAATTGCCATAGCTCTACGAACCGATTCTTCCGTTGGCGTGGTAATTGCTTCGTCATACGCATTGGTATGCAACGAGTTACAGTTATCATAAATAGCATACAACGCTTGTAAAGTCGTACGAATATCATTGAAATCAATTTCCTGTGCGTGTAGCGAACGTCCAGAAGTTTGAATATGGTATTTCAACATTTGAGCTCTTTCGTTGGCTCCGTATTTATTTTTCATGGCTTTCGCCCAAATTTTACGTGCTACACGGCCAATAACCGCATATTCCGGATCGACACCGTTCGAGAAAAAGAACGATAAATTTGGTCCAAAATCATTGATATCCATTCCACGGCTCAAATAATATTCCACGTAAGTGAAACCGTTTGAAAGCGTGAAAGCCAATTGCGTTATTGGATTGGCACCCGCCTCGGCAATATGGTATCCTGAAATAGAAACCGAATAAAAGTTCCTTACATTTTTGTTAATAAAATATTCCTGAACATCTCCCATCAATCGCAAAGCAAATTCGGTAGAGAAAATACAGGTATTTTGGGCTTGATCTTCTTTTAGGATATCGGCTTGAACCGTTCCACGAACTTGCGAAAGTGTTCTGACTTTTATTTCATTATACACTTCCGTTGGCAATACTTGATCACCAGTTACTCCCAAAAGGAATAATCCCAAACCATCATTCCCCTCTGGTAAATCGCCTTGATAATGTGGGCGTTCTACTCCTTTATGCTTGTAGATTTCGTTGATCTTTTCGGCAACCTCCTCTTCAAGATTATTTTCTTTTATATAATATTCACATTGCTGATCGATAGCTGCATTCATAAAGAATCCAAGCAACATTGGTGCTGGTCCATTGATGGTCATACTTACCGAAGTCATGGCATGCACTAGATCGAAACCAGAATATAATTTTTTGGCATCGTCCAAACAGCAAATCGAAACTCCAGCGTTCCCAATTTTTCCATAAATATCAGGACGAATGTGCGGATCGTTTCCGTATAAAGTCACACTATCAAAAGCTGTGGAAAGTCTTTTGGCTGGCAATCCTGCGCTCACATAATGGAAACGTTTATTGGTTCTTTCTGGCCCACCTTCTCCAGCAAACATACGAGACGGATCTTCTCCTTCACGTTTAAATGGATACAAACCAGCCGTAAAAGGAAATTCTCCAGGAACATTTTCCTGCAAACACCAACGCAAAATATCTCCCCAAGCTTTATACTTTGGCATCGCCACTTTTGGAATTTGGGAGTGCGAAAGTGACTCTGTGTGGGTAGCCATTTTTATTTCTTTGTGACGTACTTTAAAGGTATAAACTGGGTCTTTGTATTTATTGACTTTTTCGTCCCAATGCAAAATCATTTTCCAATTGTGTGGATCCAAATCCATTTTTACTTTATCGAATTGATTCAATAAAAGATTTAAAAAGATCTTATTCTCTGTTCCACTTGGTTTTTCTAATTCTAAAGCACTTGGCAATACCGAATCTTCATCAATTCCTGCTTTAGTGATTACTGGAACTTTTCCGGAAACACTTTCTATGGTTTTGAATATACCGTATAACTTTTGAGCCACTTGTTCCTGGCTTAAAGCTGTAGCATCGTATTTTCTGTTATTTTCGGCAATCTCCGATAAGTAACGCGTTCTGTGAGGTGGAATAACAAAAATCTTCTCGCTCATTTCACGAGTGATTTGAAAAGTCGATTTCAAATCAGATTCCGTTTTCTCAACAATTACATCCATGATGGATTTGTACAACGTATTCATCCCCGGATCGTTGAATTGTGAGGCAATAGTTCCAAAAACCGGCATTTCATCTGGATTTACATCCCAAAGATTATGATTGCGTTGGTACTGTTTTTTTACATCACGAATGGCATCCAGTGCACCGCGTTTATCGAATTTATTTAACGCCACTAAATCGGCAAAATCAAGCATATCGATTTTTTCCAATTGGGTTGCTGCTCCAAATTCTGGCGTCATTACATATAAAGAAACATCAGAATGATCCATAATCTCCGTATCCGATTGTCCGATACCCGAAGTTTCAAGGATTATGATGTCGTATTTTGCTGCTTTTAAAACCTGAATCGCATCAGCTACATATTTTGACAATGCCAAATTGGATTGACGAGTTGCCAATGAACGCATATACACTCTAGAGTTGTTAATGGCATTCATACGAATTCTATCCCCTAGTAATGCTCCACCCGTTTTACGTTTGGAGGGGTCTACAGATATTAATCCAATTGTTTTTTCAGGGAAATCGATTAAGAAACGGCGAACTAATTCGTCTACCAAAGAGGATTTTCCAGAACCACCTGTTCCAGTGATCCCCAATACTGGAGTTTTGCAATCGGTATTTATTTTATGAATTTGATCAAAAATGGGTTTAGCAATTTCCGGGAAATTCTCGGCAGCCGAAATTAAACGCGCAATAGCTGTAGGAGTTTTGCTTTCTAATAAATCGAGTTCATTTGTTAATTTATCCCCGATAGGAAAATCAGATCGTTGTACTAAATCATTGATCATTCCTTGCAATCCCATCGCACGCCCATCGTCTGGCGCATAAATTCTGGTAATTCCGTAGTCTTGTAATTCGGCTATTTCCGAAGGCAGGATTACTCCTCCACCTCCGCCGAAAATCTTGATATGCCCTGCTCCTTTTTCTTGAAGCAAATCATACATATATTTAAAGTATTCGTTATGTCCCCCTTGGTAGGAAGTCATAGCGATAGCATTGGCATCTTCTTGAATGGCGGTATTGACCACTTCCTCTACACTTCTATCATGTCCCAAATGAATTACCTCAACTCCTGTGGACTGAATAATTCTTCTCATTATATTGATTGCAGCATCGTGTCCATCAAAAAGTGATGCGGCAGTTACAATTCGGACTTTATTTACTGGTACGTACGGTTTAACTAATTCCATTTTGTGAATATGATAATTTAAGAGCGCAATTTACGCAATTTTTAAAATAAAAATCATCAAAAATAACATAAAACACAAAATATGATAACGTTGTTTTTTATTAGGAAAATAAGTTTAGTTTTGAGAAAAAAATCGGTATTTTCGAGATCTAGCCCTGATGGAAACGAAAAGCCCGGAGCTTATAAAAGTAATTTTTCTTGCACCAAAAAAGCGACCAAAGGAAGCTCTTTTTGGGGCTTAGAAAAATACTTTTATAAGTGAGGACTTGTAGTGTACAGCGGGAATAGCTCCTAATTATTTTTAGAAAATTTTAAACCAATGCAAAAAATCACCATACTTATACATTGCAAAGACCAAAAAGCAATTATTGCCTCAGTGACCAATTATATCGCTTCGATTGACGGAAATATTATTTATTTGGATCAACATGTTGATGCCGACGAAAATGTATTTTTTATGCGATTGGAATGCGAGTTTAGCAAATCCACTTGGAATATTGAAAGCATAAAAGAACATTTTCAAACGAATCTTGCGACACCATTCAACATGACTTGGGCGATGCATACGCAGGATGAAAAACCAAAAATGGCGTTGTTTATATCTAAATACGACCATTGTTTGTATGATATTTTGGGACGTTATTCTTCTGGCGAATTGCCTCTCAAAATTCCTTTGATCCTAAGCAATCATGAAGATCTGAAACCCGTGGCCGAACGTTTTAATATTCCGTTTTTTCATGTTCCTTTTACCAAAGACAATAAGGATGAAGGCGAAAAAGAGCAGATTGAATTATTGAAAAAATTTGATATTGATTTTATTGTTTTGGCGCGTTATATGCAAATTATCACTCCAAATTTGATTGCACTTTACAAAAACAAAATCATCAATATTCACCATTCCTTTTTACCTGCATTTCCAGGTGCCAAACCTTATCATTCGGCTTTCAAGCGTGGGGTAAAAATCATAGGTGCCACCAGTCATTATGTTACCGAGGAGTTGGATGAAGGGCCCATTATTGCGCAAGATATTACGAGAGTTTCCCACAGCCATTCGATAGAAGATTTTATTATAAAAGGGCGCGATTTGGAACGCATGGTACTTGCTAGAGCCGTTAAATTACACGCCGAACGAAAAACGATGGTGTATAATAATAAAACGGTTGTGTTCTCTTAGGGAATGCAACCGTTTATTACTCTTTAGTTTGTATGGCTATCCTATATAGATATAGAAGCCTTAATTGTTTTTTAGCCGCCAATTGTAAAAATTAACACAAATCAAATGAATTAATTATTTAAAAAAATTAGTAAGAATTCGTGTAATTCGTGTTCTGATATTCAACATGAGGTCACATGATAGAATAGTACCCTAACTTCACTGAAATTCTCGGATTATTTCTTGAATTAAAGAATCTATTTTTAATAGATTTCCTGTAACTGTATTAGTATTATACTTAACCCTTTTATTATTAAAAACTATAGCTGTAATGGCAATGTCTCTCCCTTTAACACTTTGATAATCTTCGACGGTTATAGCATTCAAAAGGGATTTTAATTCCGCTATTTTCTCCAGCGTTATAGTCGAATGGGCTTTCTTTTTCGAGGTGTTTTTAATGCCATTATACAAAACAGATCCATTTTCAAAAATATATAAATCATAAACGGGACAATTTCCTAAACACCCACTTTTAGAATACCGTATCAAAGCGGTATCCGTTTTCAAAACTGCTTTAGATGGAGTGCATGACCCCAGAAAAGCGATCAGTATTACTATAAATTTTTTCATTGTTTTATTATTTAAAATGGAATGCAATGCTTTTTAAGCCCATTTGAACTACCAGTTCACTATTGCATTCCACTTAGTGAATCAATATTAGTGTGATTTCGTTGGGTTACCAAATGAATTTGCTTTTTTCCAACTACCAGGAGTTGGTAAAGTACTGCTAGCACCTAAACTTCTTGCTGTATAACCTAAATTTTTTCGGATATAGCTTCTTAAAGTAACCAATTCAGGATGATTGTACATTAATTGTATTTTTTGCTCGGCAATAGAATTTCCGTTAGCACCCGTATTTCTAGTTACAAATGTTGCAAATACTTCTGCAATATCCTCCCCAGGATTGGTAGCGGCATATTGGGTTACAAATCGGGTGCTATTGTTGGTGTAAAACTTTTGCAATTCGCTTTCTCCTACTTTTTGTGCAGTTAGGAATTGGCTCCAAATGTCTCCCCAAAATTGACTCTGCAATTTATAAATGTAAGAGTTGCTTTTGGCACAACCTTCGCCAGTAAAATAATTAGTACATGAACTTTCATTAATCGAGGCGTCAACTTGATCGTTATTAAGCGTTAAGATATGTCCAAACTCATGAATGACAGTATAGATCAACTCTTGTTTGTCACTTATATCATTAATGGCAATACCCATTTTCCATTTGGTTAGATCTAAGTTTTTTTCGATAACAAAGCCAGCTGTACCATCAGCCGTACCATTGTAAATTAAAAATTCAGTCATTTTGGTTCTATATTCCGTTGGCACGACTTTTTTAACCAAAGTCCATATTTCTTGATGCTTTTGAGTGTCTTTTTGGTATTCTAAATCTTTACCCGTAACTTTATAATCTTCAACTTTAACAATATTATCGCCTTCAATTCTATATAGTGTTATACTCCCCTTCTCAGTTGTTGCTGAATTTCCGTTTCCTCCAGTACCATTAGTAGTATCAACAGTACTTTGCGGAACCGTATCATTGTTACTATCTTCACTACAGGAATTAAATGCAATTAATGAGGCAAATGACAATGCCAATAACGTTACGTTTTTTAATTTTCTCATTCTATTTGTTTTTATTTTAGACTTCGTTTTATATAAAACAGGCAGCTAATAAAAAACCCTACTTTTATTTTTTAAAATTTTAAAAAATAAAAGTAGGATTTAATGGTATCGCATAACAAGCTGTTTTCGAAGATAAAAACATCGAAAAAATCATTTTGTAAAATAGAACTATCCGTGAATAATACCAAAGAATATTTTTTGGCACAGAATTAAAACTTCATTTTTGTGCTATTAGCTTTTGAGTTTCAAAACATCGCTGAGCTTTAAAATTTTTCTATTATCTTAAAACAAGTAATTACAAATCCTACTTATAAGCAATTGCCGCGCTTGCTGCCCCGGTCAACGGAACAATTAAAGTCGATTTGAATCCCACACTTTTCGTCCATTTATTAAAACTCGAAAAAGTATAATCAAAACCCGTTCCGGTTTCTATCAACATATTCAAGCTCATCATCATTCCGAATACATTTTTCGTCCTTTCATCATCAATTACATTTTCAATAGCGACAAAAGCCCCTCCCTCTGGCAGGGCATCGTAGGCTTTTTGCAATAATTTTATTTTTTGTGATTCATCCCAGTCATGGAGAATATTCCCCATCGTTATTACATCCGCTTTTGGAAATGGATCTGTAAAGAAATCACCACTTGCTGTTTTAACTCTGTCCGAAAGTTGAGCGTCTTTAATTTTTGCATTTGCGATAGGTTCAACTGCAGGAAGATCAAAACTGATACAGTTCATATGAGATTGATACTTAGCAACCATCATTGACAACATAGCACCTGACCCACCTACATCCGTTAAAGTTTTATATTTTGAAAAATCAAAAAGTTGAGCAAGAGCATTAAAGTTTCCATTTTGAATACTCCCCATCGCATTGATAAACTCCAATAATTTTTCGGGTGATTTATAAAGTTCTCCAAATAAATTTTCTTCTCCTGATTTAATTTCGTTTTGTGGTAAACCTGTTAGCAACCCTTCTTCAAGATTTCCCCAAAATTGATACAAACGATTGTTCATCATTTCTAACATTCCACCAATATAGGTTGGTTTATTTATATCCAAAAAAGCATCGGTATGAATGCTATTTGAATAAACCGCCGATTCTAAAAGCCCATCCCGATGGAGAAATCCAAATCCAGTTAAGGCATCTAAAAAATCATACAAATGAATATCGGTACATTTCAGACTCAACATCGCCTTTATTTGCTGAGCAGACATTTTTCCTTTTTCGGCAAGTTTGGTGAATAATTGAAATTTTACTGCTGCCAGCAACACTTTTGAAGCCCAAAATCCAGAGCCAATTTGCATAATACTCGCCGGTGATGGCTGATTGTCATGTTTTTCCATTTTTGTTTATTTTTAGTTAAGTGTTCTTTTTTTCTGTTTTCTGCTATTTGTATGCATATCATTAATACTTTTATTCTAAAATCACAATCTCCTTTGTTTCGCAATCAACACTAAAAACCACTTTTGTCCAAAATGACTTTGATTTTTTATCTGTTGGATACCAATCTCGGTTTTCTTCCACAAGGATAAAAAGCCCTGTTACGGTTCCTAAAACGATGAATTTATTTAGTTTCGGTTGTTTTGAATAAGCAGTAAGTCCATACTTATCAAACAGTTCATCGCATTGTACAGCTACATTCTCAGAAACCAACCCAATCTCACTAACCGATAGAATTGATGAGCCATCAAACGGTTTTTGAGAGGCGTTATCCAAATCATTTCGTGCAATGAATTCCAAAATATTTCCATTATTGTCATAAAAATAAAAGGACTTGGCGTTCCAATTGTAGAAATCGGCAATTTTATCGGGCGGAATAACATACATGATTTCCGTTTTCTTTTCTATCCAGTCAAAGGCTTCTAAGAGTTTGTTGTTAGGCACATCAAAAGCAAAGTGATATACTGGTTTTATATTTATCGAAGGTCGGAAAGTCAGTTTTGTCGAACCTGCATTGAATGAAATACCAGAATCCTCTTTACTCATCGTTTTCAATCCCAAAACCTCGTTATAGAAAACTTCCGTTTTACCAATATCATCCGATAACAATTCCAGTTCTAGTATCTTCATCTTGTTAAAATTATAATTATCTTAATTTCCTTAAATCAATTTCACTTTTAACTTTCTTCAAACCCCATTCTTAATCAACCATACAAAACAAATAAACAACTGCAATTCAATCGATTACAAATATAATAAATAAACACAATCGATTATTACAAACGAAATCAATCCTTTTTTAGCATTTGATCTGGAAATTGCTCTTCATCAATAAATATTGTTTGTTTACATTTGAAAAAAAATTAAAACAAAATGAAGAAAGCTCTATTCCTACTCCTGATCCTACCAGCAATTAGTAATGCCCAATTCAAAGATATATTGACAAAAGCGTCTGAGAAAATCAATGCAGTCACCAAAACAAACAACAGTTTAGACATTGCCTCAGGCCTAAAAGAAGCCCTAAATAAAGGTATAACGGAACAAGTTTCTAAATTGACCGCAACAGATGGTTTCTATAGAAATGCAGCCGTAAAAATTTTAATGCCCGAAGAATTAGCCAAAGTAGACAAAACATTAAGAAAAATTGGAATGTCAAAATTGGCAGATGAAGGTATTCTTGCTTTAAATCGTGCTGCCGAAGATGCCGTAAAAGAAGCTACCCCAATATTTGTGTCATCGATAAAAAACTTAACCATTACTGATGCCAAAAGTATCTTACTCGGAAAAGAAAATGCTGCAACGGTTTATTTGCAATCGACCACATCGGCTGCTTTGTATGCCAAGTTTAGTCCTGTAGTACAAAAATCAATTGGTAAAGTGGGTGCCGATGTGGTTTGGAGTACCATTATAAAACAATACAATACGATTCCGTTTGTATCTAAAGTGAATCCTGATATTACCGATTATACAACCAACAAAGCCTTGGAGGGTGTTTTTAAAATGATTACCGTTGAAGAAAAAAACATTAGAACCAATTTGAACTCCAGAACCTCAGAGGTTTTGAAAAAAGTTTTTGCTTTGCAGGATAAAAAATAATTTTAAATCTAGTAGTCAAACATTTCTTTTGGGCTAAAAGTCATATTTTAGCCCCATTCCAACATCAAAAATCTTATACCCTCTAAACGATCTAGAATTAACATTCTCTTTATTGGTCTCTCTAATATCAAAATCAATATTCGCAATAAAATACAGCTTCTTTGTTAATTGAAAAGCCCCTTTTGTCGCAAACAAATAGTACTTATAATGCATCATTGGTGTTTCATTATCCCCCACATTTTCAACATTTCCCATTCTGTTGGAATAAAGTCTGTCCTTATAATTAAATTTTGATTTTATAGAATATCTTTCTCCTTCAAACTCTAGAGCCAGCATAGGATTGAACATTTTATAACCATCCAAAGTCAATGTTTTATCAATTCTTTTTTGATAATCAATACCCGCAGTCAATTTGATTATTTTGCTGATGGGGTAACTGTAGAAAACACCTGCTTCAATATACCTCCAATCTCTTTTGGCAGTAATGATATTATTCTTGTTTTCAGTAATTTCATAAAATCTATTATAATACCCAATCCTAAAACCAATTGTATTTTGTAGATCATTATTGTAAAAAGATTGTTTGGTTTCAAACTCAGCTCCTATATTATTATAAAGCAAATGAGTTTTGATACTTGGAGCATAATTTTTATTTTCAAAAACCACAGCAAACGAAGATCGGTTTTGTTTTGAGAAACGCCAATGCAAACCGTTATTAACTTCCAATAATTGATAACCTAGCGGAGTAGGCAGTTCGACATCATCAAAATTGGTTCCGTTTCTATTGATATAATAATAATTTAGATTACTTTCAAATCTGAACTTCTTTTTGAAATTATATTTATAATTAAGAAATGATCTTAAATTAAAATAACTTTTTTTAGGCAAAGCATAATAATAATTTAATTCTGGTTCTATTTTACCGCTTAACTCCTGTTTACCCCATTTGTTACTAATTTTTACAGAAGCAATAAATCCCTGATAAGCACTATTATCCCAAAGGTCATTTTTGTATTGAACCTCTTTGATACTATCAATCTTAACGGCTAACGAATCGGGCGACTTAAAAATATTGCTTGCATATCCTGTGGTTGTAGATAAGCTATACTTTTGTGTAAATTGCCCTTGCATTAGTTTTGGAAAAGCAATAATTATAATAAAAATCAGTATTTTAATTTGTTTCATTTTAAAGATTCATTGGTATTAGTGACATTTATATTTACAATTTCCTTGCAAATATCATTATTGAATAAAATTCTTAAAAGACATTGCTAGAGAGTCTTTATAATTTCTTACTCTCTTTTTCGGGTGTTGTTTTCAATGTTTTTTTATTAGACAAAGCAGTAACTTTATGATCTTTCTTAGCTACAGATTGGTAGTCTGAGCAAGTGTTCATACTGACTAAAGCATTCTTGTTATTATCTAAAACTGCAATCTGATAATCGATTGTTTTATTGCTGCTCCTTTTAGGAATTAGAAAGACAACTTCTTTTGGTTTTCCCGGAACTTTCCCAATTTCATTTTCATAAACCATTTTTTTTGTTGGCTTATAAAACAAAGTATATTTCTGCACGACTTTACCATCAACACTCAAAGCAATTTTAGTCTTACCCGATTTTAAATCTGTTTTGTCACATTCGGAACGCAACACAAATTTTAAATAATCGCCTGGATTAGCTTGCCCTATAAAAACTTGTTTCTCATTAATCCTATAAAAATCATTTGTCTTTTTCTTATCGAGCGAAGTCAAAACGACTTTTTCAAGATTAGTTTTAGAATTGGCTTTATTCCAATTCATTGTTGTTCCTTTTCTGAAAGCATAATGTGAATATATCGCCTCTGTAGAACCTTTTTTATAGAACAAATAATTATGCTTTCCTGGAGGCACACTGATGAGCATTTTATTTTCAATAGTTACTGCTTTTTCAGAAGTTTTTGCAGTTGGATCTACATTCAAAGGATCTATAATACTCACATGGGGGTTCTTCATATCCTTGGTGAATTTTACAATAAAATCCGTTGATTTTTTTTGATCTTTATTCAATAGAACTCTGGTGTACATTATAAGTTCCCCTGGTCCTTCCATTTCAACTTTTACTGCTTTATCTTCATTTAATGCGTAATAATCATGTGCCTTATTGCCTATGATGACAATTTTATCATTTTCAGTTTTGGGCACAATTTTTTTTGCATTTTGACCAAACAACATACCATTCATAAGCAAGGTAATTGCTAAAATGAATAACCTTTTATTACATTTTTCCTTTTCCATTTTTATTGATTTTTTGTTTTTAAATATTGGTACAATTTCAGTTGTATTGGTATTTCCCTTTTTTAATATTATTTTCATGCAGCAATCTTTTTTTATTTTCTTTAAAAACAATCGAATGAACCTCTTTGTCAAATGCTTTATTGGGGAACTCAGTTTTACTTTTGCTAACTTGAAAAACCAAATTATTTTGGGTCATATTCAAGAGGATATTTTCTGAAAAAACAGAAAACGAAACGATACTTACAAGTACAATGATGTATGGAAATGCTGGTTTTTTAAATTTCATTTTTTAATAATTGAGTTGTTTTTCTTCTAATACCTGTTTTAGCCCTTTTTTATTTGCCAGTTGGATTGCAAGACCTGGTCGGACATTTATTTCCATAATCATAGGTCCTTTTTTATGGTCAAGAACAATGTCTATTCCTAAATAATTAAGTGGAAAAAGACTGGCGGTTTGCCTTGAAATTTCGATGATTTCATTCCAATACTCAATTTTTTTTCCATTAATGGCATTCCCATTATCTGGATGTAAATCGTGGTAGTTTTTTCCATCAAAGGCTTGCATCAAAAGTCCTTTTTTAATATCAATCCCAATACCCAACCCTCCTTGATGAAGGTTTGCTTTTCCATCAGATTTATCAGTAGGCACTCTTAGCATGGCCATAACAGGCTGTTTGTGTAACATAATAACCCTGAAATCAGGAACTCCTTGAGGATATATTTCGCTAAAAAAAGAATGGGGCTCTATACATTCTTCAATTAATACTCTGTCTGTTGATCCTAAAGAAAACACCCCAAAAATAATTGTAGCCAAGTGAAAATAAATATCGTCATCGGAAATCAACTTTCCACTACCCATCCATTTTCCTAACTCATTTTTACGAAGAATTTTTATACCACCTCCTCCACTTCCATTTGCTGGTTTTATAGCTAATTTGGTATACTGTTGCACAGATTCCCATCCTGATACTATATCTCCTATATTTTCTATAACACAATACGTTTTGGCACATGGCACCTTGTTTTTTTCTAAAATGTTTTTACACAATACTTTATCATCAGCTAAGGCATAGTGTTCTCTAGGATTGTTTGCATATATCATCCTTAAATTGCGCTCATTCATACCCATAACGGGAATAGTGCCGGTGTTTTTTTCATTATCAAATAACCATCCCATAGTGTTTTATTTTAAAATAAGGTTAAATCGTTTGTATTCCGTCAATCTCATCCCTATCCACTTTCCTAGTAGTAAAGAGATTAACATTATAAGCAAAATCGTTTCTGGAAATAAAATGGCAATTGCTTTCCAAATACTGGAAACAAATACCAGATAACAAACAGTGGTAACAATTAATGTATGTCCCAAAGTTTTTAAAGAGCCTGAAAATCCTTTTTCTGCTAAAGAGGTTGAAAACCTTTCGGTAACAACAGCAATAATTACAAAAGGAAACATTGAAACCTTAGTTAAATATGGGATGTTATATTGAATGCCCATTAACATAAATAACACCACCACTAATAACAATGCACTTAAAATGACAGCCATTTTAGGGATATAAAGCAAGCTCCATTTGTCTAACAATAAAGAAATTAAACTCACAACAAGCATTACCACAACAAACATGAACAAGCCAACCCAGTAACCCGTGTCTAGAAAAGATAACGCTATAAGCACGGGCAAAAAGACACCGAAGGTTTTAAAACCCACTACATTATTAAAAATAGCGACCAACAAACCGCCCAATGGAAACAGCAACAATAAGTGAATAACGCGCTGATTGTATTCATCCAAATCATTTAATTTAAATAAAGTAATCGGATTATTTCTCAATGCCTTTTTGAAGGTTTCATTTACAAATAAAGAGGTGTTTTCTTCTTTGATATTGTACTTATAGTCAAAAGCAATTTTAGAAGAATGTGCCAATAAGAACAAATCACCTTCATATAATTCCAAATAATTAGCAGGTATTCTAGCATAATAGCCGTTGAGTGCATCAAATGGAACCCAAGTATTTTCAACTAAAACTTCAGCCCACAAATGGGATGTTCTTTTCTTACTGTTTTCTAAAATCAAGCCTCCTTTTAATCTGGCTGGAATGTTAATATTTCGACATAAAGCCACAAACAAACGTGCTTTTCCGTTGCAGGATGCTTTGTTTTCTTCTAATGTGGTCAGCGCATCGGTTAGTTTACTCGTATGAATAGCTGGTATTTTATACACATATTGGTATATTTTATCTAATGCTCCGTTCAGTGATTTTTCTTCTTTTGTCAATAAAAAAGCTAAGGAATCTATTTTAGGATGATTCACCTGAATGTATTCTTCTTCCTTTAAGAAAAGAGTGTCTTTTTTTGAAAAAGCAATATATTTTGACAATTTGGGGTCAATTTTATATTCAATGGCTCTTGTTTCACAACTAAACTTATACCTGATTTTATAAAAACCTGGTCCTTTGTTTGTCTCCCAAATACCTCTTTTATTTTTGTCTATTATTTCTTCGTGATAATCAATACCATTTGAATGATCATTAACATTAAAAACATTTTGATGCACATTTGATTGTGGTAAATAAGCTTTTACAAAAGATTTTTCTTTACTTGAATTTAAATCAAATTCATAGAAAACCTCGAATGTCCTTTCAGGATTAAACTTTTTGTAAGCTTCCATCATTGGCTTTACTTTAAAAGACATTGATACCAACGGAATAATGAAAAGTAAGCATGCCGCTATTTTAAACCCTATATTTTTCATTTTTCTTTTATTACTATTATTATAAATTTCATTTTTCTATGATGTTGTTTATTATAAAACCGGTATGTAGCAAAACACCCTACTTTTATTTTCATTATTAAAAAAAAATCAAATGGTTTTACAATATTCCATAGAATCGAAAGTTGGAATGTCATAGTCTCGAAAGTCTTTATCCTAACAGGTTTCATAAGTCTTTTAGCTTTCATCAACTGGCAAATAATAAAATCAATATTATTTAAGACTTAGTTACTTTAAAAATTTATGATTACGCCTTTAGGGCTATATTTAATATCTTTGCTAATTATATTTCAATATGTCTGAGAAAAATCCATCCGTTTGTGAATCGAAGCAGTTTGAGGCTATCTTCAAAAGCTATTCAAAATCATTGCGGAATTTCATCTATTACAAATCAGGAGATTTAGACCAATCGGAAGATTTGGTTCAGGAAGCTTTTGTAAAACTTTGGAATAATTGTTCGAAAGTCACTATAGAAAAAGCAAAAAGTTTCCTTTACACGGTAGCCAATAACGCTTTCCTAAACGAAGTAGCGCATAAAAAAGTCGTTTTAATATATCAGAAACAATCGCATAAAAGTTACACACACGAAAGTCCTGAATATCTCTTGGAGGAAAAACAATATTCAGATAAACTACAAAATGCCATTGCCAATTTACCCAACAAACAAAGGGAAGTTTTTTTAATGAACCGAATCGACAAGATGTCTTACAAAGAAATTGCCGATACATTGGAGTTGTCAGTCAAAGCCATTGAAAAAAGAATGCACTTGGCACTCCTAACTTTAAGAAAAACGATAGTAGAAATTTAACATACAAGTAGGGATAACCCGTTTTGAACTGTTGTATAGTATATAAATAATAAATATGGAAATTTCAGATTTTGACGACACCTTTTTGGCTCGATGGGCCGAAGGTTCATTAACAGAGAAAGAACTCGAAGCTTTCAAAAAAACACCTGAATACCTTTCTTATGTTAAGATATTAGAAGAGACGGAAAATTTAGCTGTACCTGATTTCGAACAGGAAAAGGTATTCAAGAAAATACAAACCAAAATCGCGCACAAACCAAAAGTCTTTCCCTTAAATAAGACTTGGATTGGAGCCATAGCAGCCTCAATTGTAATTGCTTTAGGGATATTTTTTGTTTTCGAGGGCAAAACCAACTACAATACTACTTTTGGAGAACAGCTTGTTATACATTTACCAGACGTTTCTTCGGTCAATCTGAATTCAAAATCACATTTAGCTTTCAACACAGCAACTTGGTCAATAAACAGGGTCGTTTCATTAGATGGAGAAGCATTTTTTAAGGTAGAAAAAGGAAGCAAATTTACTGTCAACACCCCCGAAGGAATCGTCTCTGTAAAAGGGACACAATTCAATATTTTATCTAAAAAACAATTCTTTGAAGTGAGTTGTTACGAAGGAAGAGTCGAAGTGTCACATCCTTATAAAAATACAACTGTGATCCTAACAAAAGGAGAAGTGATTAGAATTCAATCGAATTCAATCGAAAAAAGAACAATAACTGAGTCGAAACCCCGTTGGACTCAAGGAGAAAGTACTTTTGAGAGTGTTCCGTTATACTTAGTTATTGAAGCATTAGAGAATCAATATGGCATTGTCATAACAAACAACAAAGTCAATGTATCCCAATTGTATTCAGGAAGTTTTACCCATAGCAATTTACATTTGGCTCTTGAAACCGTTTTTGAACCCATGGACGTAGTTTTTGAGATTCAAAATCCAAAAAGCATTGTTATAAAACCCAAATAGATGCAAAAAAAATATTTTTTATTTATTTTTCTATTAATAGGACAACTTTCATTTTGCCAAGAAATGAATATCACTATAAATAGCAACAATACCCCTTTTAAGGAGTTTATTGAATATCTAGAAAAAAAATATGATTTGCGATTTTCGTATAAAGATGAAGCTATTAATGGAAAAAAAATCACATTAAACATAAAAAATGGCGACTTAAAAGAGTTGCTCAACAAACTAGAAGAACAAACCCTTTTAGAAATTGATTTGGTGAGCAATCGTTATATTATTATCAAGCAAAAAAATAACGCGCTTACAATTTGTGGCTATCTTTATGACAAAGGCACCAACCAAGCCATAGCCGATGCAACAATACGATTAGAAACAACAAAAAAAGTAGTCTACACCAATACCGAAGGTTATTTTAGAATAGAAGATGTAGCACCCAACGAAGTAATTGATATTCAACACAGAAGCTACATAGAACAAAAAACAACCGCTACCTCCTTGGCAAATACCGATTGTATAAAAATAGCGTTGGAATTGTCAACCACTATTTTAGAAGAGGTTGTCATTCAAAACTATCTGACCCAAGGAATCTCAAGGAAAAGTAATGGTTCTATTTTGATAACGCAAAGCAAATTAAATTTATTACCCGGACTTACCGACCCCGATGTTTTAGAGAGCATACAGTGGATTCCTGGAGTGATGAGTACGAGTGAATCCGTCTCGGAACTCAACATTCGAGGCGGAAAATCCGATCAGAACCTCATTTTGTGGGACGGGATGAATGTTTATTTAAGCGACCATTTTTATGGAATGCTATCCGCTTTCAATCCATACATTATCAAAAAAACAACCCTTTTTAGAAATGGGGCAAGCGCACAATATGGCAACCGTATTTCTGGAGTAATCGATATTCAGACTGAAAACGAAATTCCCCAAAAAATCAACGGAGGACTTGGCTTTAATATGATTCATGCAGATGGATATATTGCCCTACCCATTGTAAAAGACAAATTGGGTGTTATTGTTTCGGCTAGAAGATCTTTTACCGATGTTGTCCCAACGTTTACCTACAAAAGTTTTTCGGAAAAAGTTTTTCAAAACACACGTATTCTAAGTTCTAAAAATGGAATTAATGAAGAATATGACGAAGAATATACCGAATTATTAAATAAATTCTATTTTTTTGATTTTCATCTAAAATCTATCTGGAAACCTTCTGAAAGCAATAAAATCACTTTTAATATCCTCAACATAAAAAACAATTTGAAAAATAATGTTGAAATTTTACAAGATACGATTTCCAATAGAGATGAATTAAAAACTAAAAATGAAAGCATAGGGGCAAGTTGGCAAAAAAAATGGAGCAATAATTTAGAACAAGAAACCAAAATATATTTCACAGATTATGGTTCAGAATATATCCATGATTTAAAAGACGATGGTTACAATACACTTCTTTCTAAAAAAAACAACGTAACTGAACTAGGCTTACATCTAACATTTAATTACAACATAAAAGAGGAACAATTCCTAATTATAGGTGGACAATTCAATCAAAATAAAGTAGGCTATAATCTTGAAGAACAATTTTACGGAAATTCTTCCGGAAACAATAAAATCAACGACAATAGCCATTCCCAGATCTATTCGGCATTTTCAGAATACAAATACACCAAAGAAAAAAACATCTTTATAAATGCTGGCATGAGAGTTAGTGGGTATTCATTCAATACCAATTTCAATTTTGAACCCCGACTCTATATAGAAAAACAACTGAACAGTTACTTTAGAGCAAAACTTTCTGGTGAAATAAGAAGCCAAGCCATTAGTCAATTTATAGAATTAAATGAAGATGATCTAGAAATGAGTAATCAAATATGGGTATTGTCTGATAATGAAAATATTCCTATTGTAGATTCTCAACAAATTGGCACCGGAATTCTTTTCTCTGATAGCGGTTGGGATATTGACTTGGATATTTATTACAAAAAAAGCAACAACATATCAATACTCAATCCAAAATCATTAACGGCAACAGATCCAGAAACTATATGGTATCATTTTGGCTCAGGAATAACGCAGGGAATGGATGTTTTAATACAGAAAAAATATAAAAATTTCAACACCGGTATAGGATACACTTTATCGCAAACTGATTATTTGTTCGAGAGTATTCAACCTGAGACTTTTAGTGCCAATACTAATGCAAAACATAATTTTAGATGGTCTACTAGCCACAAATGGGATGATTTGGAATTTTCAACAGGCTTTATTTGGCGCAGTGGAATTCCCTACACACAAGCCATCGGAATTACATCTACAAATCCCAATGATCCAGACCCCCTCTACGATATAGAATATGGTAATATTAATGAGAGTATTTTACCTAATTATTACCGCTTGGATTGCTCTGCTAGTTATCGATTTTATTATTCTGCCGAAAAAAAGATGCGCTCAAGAATCGGTTTGTCTTTTTTAAACATTTTAAATCATAAAAACACAATCAATAGAAGTTATAAAATCAATTATGATTCAGAACCTGATATTGAGACAATAGATAAACTATCCTTAGGTTTTACTGCAAACTTAGTCTTTCGTTTAGAATGGTAATAAAAAACACTAATTCCCTATCATTTATTGCAATTAGTTAAAAATCAATCAGTTAAAAATAATAAACTTAAGAAAAATGAATATGTTAAAATTAGACTGTAAATATTAACTTTTAAAAATTAAGTAATAACAATTCCTTAACAACAAAACAAGAACAATATACTGATCTTTGCGGGGTAATAAACTGGTTATTTATTACATTGGTTTTGGTTAGTTATAAAAATGCCTGCATCTATTAGAGCAGGCATTTTTTTATTTGTTAGTATGTATAAAAGACAAAACCGCAGTATTAAAAGCATTGGGTTGTTCGACATTAACAACATGTCCACAATTCTGGATAACGAATAATTGTGACGATCTATAATGATTCTCCACCACTTTACGAACCGAAGGCAAAAACATATAATCTTCTTCACCCATTACATAAAGTGTTGGAATGTTTAACTCAACTTGGCGAAACCATTTTAGAACCGGATTGATCTCGGCCGTTAACTTAAACCATTTGATAAATTCCTTTTGGTATAATTTTTTGGCTTCATTTATAAAAAGGGAACGCGACTGTTTGTGACTTTTTTTAGGCATAATCACAAAAGCAAAGAACTTGTACAATACCAAATAAGGCAATACGTACTTAAAGGTATTCCCCAAACGCATTAAAACCTGTGATCTGAAATTCATTTTCAAGATCGCCCCTCCCATTATCATACTTTTCACACGGTCTGGATACATTTCGGCCAATTGTCTAATGAGAATTGTCCCCAATGAAATCCCAACAAAATGTGATTTTTGAATTTTAAGATGATCCAGTACTTCAAGAATGTCATTTGCAAGTGCAGAGAAGGTGTATTTTTGTTTAAAAGCCGTTTTCAATGTGGTTTGCGATTCACCATGACCTCTTAAATCCAATAACAAAACATTGTAGGTTTTCTGAAAATCTCTAATCTGCTTGAACCAAATAGATGAACTTCCTCCAGCGCCATGCACAAATGTGACCCATTGCTCGCTGTTCTCGTTCTTATATACTGTATAATTAATCACTTAGTTTTTTTTCTGTAAAAATATACATTTATATCTAATATACAATCTAAAGAAAAAAGAGCCCTCCCTAAATTACATCACTCAATTTTTATTTTAAACAGTGTTCAGTGAACTTCCTTTACAGTGAAGCTCTTTTTTTATTCGGTGCCTGAGCCTGTCGAAGGCCCGAATAAAAAAACTATTAAAGTGAATTAATGAATTCTAAAAGCTCACTTCGTTCTGTTGCAGTCAATTTTTTGAATTTATCCTTAGCTGATTTAACTTCTCCACCATGCCATAAAATCGCTTCGGTAACGCTTTTGGCTCTACCGTCGTGCATTAAATTAGTATGATTATTGACCGTTTCAATTAACCCAATTCCCCACAAAGGCTGTGTTCTCCATTCTATTCCTGTGGCTTTAAATCGGGGGTATTGTCTGCTAAATCTGCGCCCATATCATGCCGTAATAAATCCGTATAGGGACGAATCGTTTGATTTCTCAAAGCTGCAATAAAATGATTACTTCCTGTTTTTATTTTTGGGATGTGACAACTGGCACAACCTATAGTCTCAAAAGTTTTTTTACCTTTTAATACACTTTGCTTTGCATAATTTCTTCTTGCGGGAACGGCTAGCGTACTAGAATACAATACTACTCGCTCAAAATTTATGTCCGATATCTCTGGAGTCCCTCCATTTGCAATAGCGGTAAGATCTACGCCAAAAGGCGCATTTTCATTTGGAAACAAACTCGTAATAATTCCCATATCTCCCAAAAAAGCCGCTGCAACTTGCTGACGGACATTGGACTGATTGGCTTTCCAACCAAAACGTCCTATTTTTTTGGAATTGGATGCTACATCGTGAACATAATTCAATTTCCCTGAAATGCCATCTTTATTGGTATCGTTTTCATCGGCAAAACCAAGTAACGTACTTTCTGGAATAGCTTCTAATAATCCCATTCCTATCATCTGATTGGCAACTATTTGTAAAATTTTAAGATTACTGGCTAATGGACCATACCGTAACTTTCTCCGGAATTTTTCCAAGCAGTTTTAGCAGCTGTAAAGTTAGCAGCTGTTGGTGTTGTGGTAAAAGTATTGATGGCTGTTTCTAAAACTACTACATCATCGTAAGCTTTTTTATAATTTTCGTAAGCAATATTAGCATAATTTTCTATGACTTGTTTTTTGGTAACATTCGAATTCTTATCATCTTCATTATTGCAAGAAGTGACAAAAAAAGCAACGGTTATAATTAGGAAAAATCTTAAAAGCAATTTGTTCATGTTGTTTTTATTTAGAATTAATTTAAGAAAAAATAAAAAGTTTTGTTAAAATATCAAATTTATTTAGATTTATTTTAAATAGCCGTTCTACATATAATACTGATTTATATATTTGCAAAATATTCTGCTTGTTTGGTCACAAATAATGACAGATATTTTTTTGCTAAAAAATGACAGTTGTATAAATCACTATTACTTAAAATTAGCAGCTAATTGTAAAAACAAGTGCAATGACCGAAGTTTTCCAAACATTAAAAGAAGTGATTGAAGTTACTTTGAGTAATTTTACGGATGCAGACAACCGTCTGTATTACCTTTACTTCATTTCATCTGCTACAATTGCTTATTTTGTGTATTATAAAACCAAACAAAAGGGCTCGTTTTTTAATTACATCTTAAATAAAAGAACTTGGTTAAGCAAATCGGCAAAAATTGACTACATGATGTTGTTTTTTAATAGCATTATCAAAGTATTGCTTATTGGCCCCTATCTTACTTTTGGTTTTTATTTGGCTTTTCATACCGATGATTATTTGGCTCGAACATTTGGTTACGAAACTTTTACTCTAAGCAAAACCGAAACTTTAGTGTATTATACCATAGCCATTACCTTATTAGGAGATTTAACTACTTACATCATCCATTACGTAATGCACCGATTTGAGTTTTTGTGGGAATTTCACAAAATACATCATGCAGCTACATCTCTCAATCCAGTAACTCAGTATCGAATACATCCGGTAGAACTTATCTTAGTTAACATAAAAGAAACACTAGTTTTTGGAGTTGTAATGGGTATTTTTGATTACTTATCGGGTCATCAAGTTAGTGCTATTACTTTTTTAGGAATAAACGTTTTATCCTTTTTATTTCTTTTTTTGGGAGCCAACTTACGTCATTCCAGCGTTAAACTAAAATACTTCAATTGGATTGAATATGTTTTCATGAGTCCTTACCAACACCAAATACATCATAGCAACCATCCAGAACATTATGATCACAATATGGGTTCAAAACTAGCTCTTTGGGATTGGATGTTTGGAACCTTATTACGTTCCAAACAAGTTGATAGAGTAAATTTCGGAATTAGTGAAGAGGAAGATCTTCAGAAAAAATACGAATCGTTTTCGAATAATCTATTTCTCCCTTTTGTAAGTATATATAAAGCAATTACGAGTAAAATTTTACGCTAAATTGTTATTTTAATCCCTTCTACCGAAACATAACATATGTAAAATACTGAATATTAATTTGTTAAAAATTTATGTTTATTTATTCTAAATAACATTTGACAATTCAAAATAGGTTCTTATATTTGCAAAAATTATTTTAATTCAATCTAAATTAATCAAAAATGAATTTTAGAAAATTATCTCTTTCCGCTTTACCAATACTTCTTTTAGCAATTACTTCTTGCTCTAATGACGATAACGAATCCAAAGAAACTTTCAACTACACGGTTCCAACAACCTATGCTTTTGAAAGAAATGCAGCGACAACTGTAGATTATTCAGGACAAACCAGTCGTTTACTAATGCTTGATGAAATGGGGAACTATTTCAAAACAGCTGCAACAAACGGTACGGTGGCCGATGATGCCGTTTTGTCTGAAATGTATATTAATACCAACAACCGTTTTACAGGTACAGGCTTGAATACTTCAGGAAAACAATTAAAAGACAAAACAGCCGCTTCAAAAGATTATTTCTCATTATATCAAGGTGGCGGTTCAATTGCCGAGCAAGTAAGTGTTCGTGAACTATTCGAAATGCAATTTGATAATGCTAAGGCTGCCAGTCAAGGAAACTTAGCTTCTGAAGGTGTTGCAGGTGTTTATCTAGATGGAACCAGCAAACGATTATTTGCAGCCAATGGATTAGAACCACAACAAATTCTATTAAAAGGAATGATGGGAGCTAACCATTTGGATCAAGTTTCCAATACTTATTTAAGTTTAAATAAATTAGACGAAGGGACAAACAAAGCCAATAATACCAATAAAGTTTTGGAAGCCGGTAAGACATACACCACAATGGAGCATAACTGGGATGAAGCGTATGGTTACATCTACGGAGCAGATAATCTAGCCGTTACACCAGCTGTTTATAAATTTTGGAGTAGTTATATCAATCAAGTTAATGCTGATGCCGATTTTAACACCCTTAAAGCAGATATTGAATTGGCTTTCCGTAAAGGTAGAGCTGCAATTGTTGCCAACGATTATGCGACACGTGATGCCCAAATCGACATCATCAAAGCTAAATTAGCATTGGTACCCGCAGTAAGAGCTGTATTTTATCTTCAAGAAGGGAAAGGAAAATTAACTACTGATAAGGGTGCAAAAGCATTTCACGCTTTATCCGAAGCATACGGTTTTATTATGTGCTTGCGATACACCAATAAACAAGGAACGAATAATCCTTATTTCTCTAAAACAGAAGTTGATACCATGTTATCATCACTTACAAGCGGAACAAATGGATTATGGGCTATTGATACTCTAGGAGCAAAACTGGACGCAATATCTGCCCAAATTGCAACAAAATTTGGTTTTACTGTAGCACAAGCTTCAACAGTAAATTAATTCTATAAAAAACAAAGCAAGAGAAGGAAACTTCTCTTGCTTTTTGTATTTTTGTGCAAATTTTAAAAAGCAGGAAATCACCATAATTGCAAAAGTAAATTTGAATTTAAAATAGGGTGGTATCTTCTGAAAGTTTTAGGTTAACATAATAAATGATACTACACATGAAAAAAATACTATTAATTATAAGTTTTGTAGCCTTTATAGCTGCTTGTTCATCAAATGGGGAGAATAGCAATGCTGATGGGGACAATTATAACAGAACCGCATTGTTAACCAACTGGGCAGATAACATCATTATTCCAAGTTATGAAAACTATAAGGTAAAACTTCAAATAGTAGTAACAAATAGCAATACTTTTACAACTACCCCAACAGAAGCAAATCTTCAAACACTTAGAGCTTCTTGGCTTGAAGCCTACAAAGCCTACCAATACATAGCCATGTATAATTTTGGTAAAGCTGAGGAAATCTATCTAAATTCAGCTTCAAACACCTATCCTACAAGTACAACTGGTATAGAATCGAATATTGCTACCGGAGTTTACAATTTATCTTTGCTATCTCAATTTGACAAACAGGGTTTTCCTGCATTGGATTATTTAATTAATGGTTTGGGTGCAAATGACGTTGCAATCGTTTCTTTTTATGATACGAATGCAAATGCAAGCAATTACAAACAGTATTTAACAGCCGTTGTAAGTAGACTAAAAACAAATGCTGATGCTGTAATAACAGACTGGAATTCTGGTTACAGAAATAGTTACATTGCAAATAACGGTACTTCTGTCAGCAGCTCCGTAAACAAAACAACAAATCTTTTTGTCAAAAATCTAGAAAAAGACATTCGTACCGGTAAAATAGGAATTCCAGCGGGAGTATTTTCAAGTGGCGTTAAATATCCAGAAAAAGTAGAAGGGTTTTATAAAAATGATGTCTCAAAAGAGTTATTGAATGCTGCTGTAAAAGCAAGTCAAGATTTTTTTAATGGAAAACATTTTAACACAACAACAACCGGAGAAGGACTAAAAACCTACTTAGACTTTTTGAATGCAACCAAAAACAATCAAAAAATAAGCGACATCATAAACAATCAGTATGCCGCTATCAACATTGTAAACAACTCTTTAACCGGCAGTTTTTCACAACAAATAAACGCCGACAATTCAAAAATGATTGCTGCTTATGATGCGCTTCAGCAAAATGTTATCAACGTAAAACTTGATATGATGCAATCATTAAAAATCACAATAGATTATGTAGATGGTGATGGTGATTAATGAATAGCATACACCCCATATAAAAATATCCCAACTTTTGACACCTATTTCAAAGTTGGGATATTTAGTATTCAAAACAACACAAGTACACAATAGAGCGAACAAAATGAAAATCACAAAAAGCATGCAAAAGAAAATATTTGGGAATTTATCATATAAAATAATCGTCTATTCGGTCTTACTGTTTGCATCTTCCAATAGCATTGCCCAAACAAAAATAGTCGGGATAATTACATCCAATTATGGAAAAACAGTCCCTGCTGTTGAAATATACAATAAAACATCTGGAACAAAATCATTTTCAAACTCGGAAGGAGAATTTTCTTTAGAACTTGAAAAATCAGGAAGCTATGATCTTGTTTTCTACAAAGAAAGCTTTTCTATTTTAGAAAAAACACTTTCAACATCTGATGAAAATGTTATTATTATTTTAGACAAAGTGACAAACCTTTCAGAAGTAGTAATCCGTAAACAAAAAGAGAAAATATTCGCACTCAATAAATTAAAAGACATAGACGAAACGGCAATTTATGCCGGAAAAAAAACAGAGGTAATTTCCATTAACAAATTAACGGCCAATAAAGCCACCAATAATGCCCGTCAGATATTTGCACAAGTTGTGGGGCTAACCATAAACGAAAGTTCGGATGGTGGTTTACAATTGAGCATTGGTGGTCGTGGATTAAATCCCAATAGAACTTCCAATTTCAACACACGCCAAAACGGGTATGACATCAGTGCTGATGTTTTGGGTTACCCCGAAAGTTATTATGCTACTCCAACCGAAGCATTAGAGGAAATTCAAGTGGTGCGTGGAGCAGCCTCCTTGCAATACGGAACACAATTCGGTGGATTGGTCAATTTCAAAACCAAAACACCAAGCACAAAACCAATAGAATTTGTCACCAGAAACACTCTTGGCTCTTATAATTTATACACCAATTTCAGTTCATTGAGCGGAACCAACGGAAAATTCAGTTATTATACCTTTTATAATTTTAAGAAAGGAGATGGTTTCAGGCCCAATTCTGAATTTAAAAGTAACAATTATTTCGCCAATTTAAACTATCAGTTTACTCCAAAAACATCCTTACATTTTGATTATACCTATTTCGATTATCTGGCACAACAAGCGGGTGGTCTAACGGACAAAATGTTTAATGAAGACCCAACCCAAAGCAATAGAGCCCGAAATTGGTTTGCCGTAAACTGGAATTTATTTGCGTTACGCTTCAAACATAAATTTGATAACAATGCCGATTTCTCCTTGCAATTATTTGGTTTGGATGCGAGTCGCAAGGCAGTAGGCTTCCGCTCGAATCGAGTTTCAAATCCAGACATTGAAGGAACAGTACGCGATTTAATTTTAGGTGATTTTGTCAATTGGGGTACCGAAGCACGATATTTGAAACAGTACAAAATCAACGATAACACAAGTGCTTTCTTGATTGGAGCCAAATATTACCAATCTAGAAACACAGGAATCCAAGGCCCCGGAAGTTCTGGAAGTGATGCCAATTTCAATCTTGCCAATGCCGAATTTCCGTTTTATCCCTACCAATCCGATTATACTTTTCCAAATTTGAATTTTGCCGTTTTTGGAGAAAATATTTTCAAATTAACACCTCGTTTTTCGGTAACACCGGGATTTCGATTCGAAAAAATAAAAACACAAGCAATCGGTTCCTACCGCAAAATAAATTTAGATTTAGCTGGAAATGTGATTCTGGACGAAACCATATACGAAGACAATATCAAAGACAGGAACATTGTTTTATTAGGAATTGGATTGAGTTACAAACCTCAAAACCGAATCGAGTTTTACGGTAACCTATCACAAAATTATCGTTCGGTAACCTTCAATGATATCCGAACCGTTTCACCAAGTCAAGTCATTGATCCCAATATTACAGACGAAAAAGGATTTACCTCTGATGTCGGAATTCGAGGACAAATAAACAACAAAGTAACTTTTGATGCCAGTGCATACGCTTTATACTACAATGATAAAATAGGCGAATACGAAACTAAAAACCCGAATGGTTCCGCAGCTATTGTTCGCTATCGCGCCAATATAGGAACAGCAATAACGTATGGTTTTGAAACGATGTTTGATTGGAGTGTAAGCAAAACTTTTTTTGAAGAAAAAGAAGACTTTGTGTGGAATGTCTTCTCGAATGTTGCTCTTACGGATTCTGAATATTTAAAATCGGATGCTCCAAATATAGAAGGAAATAAAGTAGAATTTGTACCACTTTACAACATCAAATCAGGAACGGGTATTGGGTATAAAAACTTTATGACAAGTCTACAATTCACGTATGTTTCTTCACAATTTACAGATGCCAACAACAGTAAAACAGATGTAAATGACAATACCTATGGGATATTTGGTCAAATCCCTGCCTATTATGTAGCCGATATTTCGACCTCATACCGTTGGAAAAAATTTAAACTGGAAGCTGGAATTACCAACTTTACAAACAACAGTTATTTTACCCGAAGAGCTACTGGTTATCCTGGACCCGGAATTATCCCGTCTGACCAAAGAACTTTCTATACTACTTTGGAATTTGTTTTTTAGACACCTTAGATACATTAGACTTCTTAGATTGTTAGATTTCTTGGACTCTTAGACTTTCCATTTTTTGACTCTTTAGATTCTTTTGACATCTAAATACTTCCGTGCAAATACTTAAAATAATCAAAAGCCTTAAGTAATCTGCTTCCATGCCAAGAGAACATTTCGCCATCTACCAAAATAGCTTTGGCATTCTCGGTAGATCTTGCAATTTCATAACCGTCTTCGGCTTTGAACGGAAACGGTTCGGAAGAAAGTAAAACCAAATCCAGATTCCCTTCCTCTTCCATTTTTTCGAGTTCAATTTCGGGATAACGTTCTTTAGAAGCGAAATGATTTTGAAAATGGTTCAGTTTCAATAATTCATCTATAAAAGTCCCCGAACCAGCCACCATATACGGTTTTTTCCAAATAAAATAGGCAACTTTCTTAACTGGAATAGCTGCGATGAAGTTTTTAAAATCGCTCAAGGCAAAAGCCAATTTGTCGTTCCATTTCCTGGCTTCGGTTCTTCGGTCGAAAATCTGGCCAAAATCAGTAATCATCTGAAAGTTATCTTCAATAGTCGCAATATTCGTTACCCAAACCGAACAAATTTTACGCAATTCGGCTACTATTTCTTGAGTATTCTCCTCTTTATTGCAAATGATAATATCCGGTTCCAATAAACGGATTCTGTCATAATGCACATTCTTGGTACCACCAACTATTTTTTTAGTCGATTTAAAATGATAGGGATGCACACAAAACTTGGTAATCCCAACTATATTTTCTTCTAAGCCTAAATCATATAATAATTCCGTTTGGGAAGGTACAAGAGAAACGATTCGCTTAGGCGATGTTTCAAAAGAATGGGAAGTGCCGATTTGGTCAATGAATTGTTTCATTTTTAAAAAAAATTATTGTGCTATTCTGCCATTTTGAATTGCCTCCAGCTTTAGCTGGAGGCAATTTAATACTTTGAAAAAATATTGTCCTGAAAATATAATTGGCTGAATAACTAAAAAATTGCTTGAAATTAAACACAAAACAACTTTAAACTTTTAAACCTTAAACTTTAAACTAATAATTTCTTCCATCTCCTGTTGCATTTTCAAGGCTTCGGCTCTTGCTACTTCGGCAAAATCGGTTCCATTGGAAGCATAAATAATCCCTCGAGACGAGTTGATAAGCAACCCAACATTGTCATTCATTCCGTATTTACACACTTCAGAAAGACTTCCACCTTGAGCACCGACACCGGGAACCAGCAAGAAACTATGGGGTACAATTTTACGAATTTCGGTGAAATATTCGGCTTTGGTAGCACCAACCACATACATTAGATTCTCACTGTTTTTCCAAGTTTTAGAGGTTCCCAATACTTGTTTGTACAACTCCTTTCCGTCAACATTCAAAGTTTGAAAATCAAAAGCACCTTCATTCGATGTTAAGGCTAACATAATAGTGTGTTTATTTTCGAAAGCCAAAAACGGCTCCACCGAATCTTTACCCATATACGGAGCCACTGTTACACTATCAAAACTTAAATCTTCAAAAAAAGCTTTGGCATACATCGATGAAGTATTCCCGATATCTCCACGTTTGGCATCGGCAATGGTGAAAATTTCAGGATGCTTCTCGTTGATATAGTTTATGGTTTTTTGCAACGAGATCCATCCCTTTATTCCATACGCTTCATAAAAAGCAGTATTGGGTTTATAGGAAACCGTAAGATCGTGGGTCGCATCAATAATGGCTTTATTGAATTCAAAAATAGGGTCTTCCAGTTCTAATAAATGCTTTGGAATTTTATTTAAATCTACATCTAAACCTACGCATAGAAATGATTTTTTAATTTTAATTTGATCGATTAATTGTTGTGTAGTCAAGACAGTTTGTTATTTATTGTTTATAGCTTGTTGTTGAGCAAAGTTACTTTAAAGTATTTTAACCCATTCATTACGAAAAAACGGTTCCCTTTTAGAAGAAGTGCAAAAATAAAAAAAGCCATTCAATTAAGAACGGCTTTTTTTTAGAATTAAAAACAAAATTATAATTTTCCTTCGTATATAGTACCTACGTGTATTACTTCGGTTCTTCTGTTTGCGGCTCTACCATTGTCAGTTTTATTACTGGCAACAGGTTTAGACTCTCCAAATCCTTTATACGTCAAGTTATCTGGATTAACCCCTTTTGCCACTAAAGCATCCATAACCACTTTAGCTCTGGCTTCAGAAAGTTTTTGGTTGGCTTTATCATTGCCTACACTATCCGTATGCCCTTCGATAGAGAATTTGGCATTTGGATAATTTTTAAGAATCTCTTTAATAGCATCCAATCTTCCGTCAGTTTGTCCTTTATCAGCCGTTTGTAAAACCGCTTTTCCAGTTACAAAAAACACAGATCTAGCTTGAACTTTAAGTTCTTTCAAAACTTCTTTTGTTACTTCAGGACAACCTTTATTGCTTACTGGTCCAGGAACGGTAGGACAAGCATCGTCTTTATCAGTTACACCATCTTTATCGGCATCGAGTTCCGGACAGCCCGCATTGGCTACCAATCCTTTTTCGTTTGGACATTTATCGTCTTTGTCTAACACTGAATCTCCGTCAGTATCCGGCCAAGGACACCCTTTATTTTCAACAACACCTGCAACAGTTGGACAAGCATCTACATTATCCAAAACAGTATCTTTATCGGCATCTCCCCAAGGACATCCTCCATTTTCAACAGGTCCTGCAACTGATGGACATTTATCATCTTTATCGACAACAGTATCTCCGTCAGTATCTGGCCAAGGACAACCTTTGTTTTCAACAGGTCCTGCAACAGTTGGACAAGCATCCTCTTTATCAAAGATTCCATCTTCATCTGTATCTTTAAATTTCTTTTGATACACTGGAATTTTAAAACCAAAATAAACATCTGCCGCTTTTGATTCTTTTGAAATCCAATTCGTAATTAACGAACTAGACCCAACAAACATTGGACCAAAACGCAATCCTGTTCCTACTTGCATTCCGCTATATTCCATATAATTTATAGGAAGAGAAAATGTAAACCATCTTGTTTCATATCGAGGTGTCAAAATCCAAGTATTTGCTGAACTCGTTTTACCCAAAGCTGATTTGTCTACTAAACTAAGATTTCCATTTAAGTTCAAATAGAATTTTTTGTACATATTCCAATCAGCATCTAAATGCAATACTGTAGGCAAATTGGCTTTTACTGTTTTGTACACCGTGGTAGGAGTTCCATATTGATCCTCTAAAAAATCTCCTAGCTCATCGATATCATCGATATCTTGCTGAGAAACTACCCCATTGATATTATAGGTATCAATTTTTGAATTATTATATTTAATAGACCCTAAATCAGTAATCGACAACCCAAAACGCAATTTATACTTGTTCAGGTCTTTAAAATTATTATCAACAGGTTTTGCATTATTCAAATCATAAGACGCATAATCGGGTCTCCATTCATATATTAAACCGAAATCAGCCCCGAAACCCGTTGAATTAGCGTCGAATTTCACATCCTCGTCTCCAGTAATAAAATCCTGACTACTTCCTATAGTAAGCGTCCCCGTAGTTGTCAATGTACTTGTTAAAGGATCGTTGGTCTGATTAAATGCTGATGTTACATTATCTCCCTTCGCATAAGAATTGACTCCACCAACTAAATATTTGGCAGTCAAACCTCCTTTTAGAAAATGTTGCTTATTTTGCAATAAAACAGCAGCATAAGAAGCTCCTATTTCACCCCAAGTATGTCCTACCATATTTGGACTTCCAACATTAATATTAAAATCTGATGCATCATCTAAACCGTCTTTCAATTGATCGTATAAAAGTCCATTTACATCAGTGGCATTCACGACAGCTCTGGCTCTGGTAAAAATAGCAATCGAATGTTTTGGAGCTATATTAAACATAAATGATGGGCCCATCACATCAGAATACGAGATTGCACCATTATTTTGCGAAGGCGTTCTTTTTCCGTCTTCATTGGCATCATAAGAGCTTTTCGACAAATCAAACAAACTCAGACCATAGAAATCATTGTTTAATGAACTGCTGGTAGAAAATAGATTGATGTCCGTTTTAAAACGAGAATCAACAATAGACGCTGGGTTAAAAAGTACCCCTTGTATTCCCGCATAATTATCAGGAATATAGCCCATATAAGATTGGGCATTTGTTATCATAACTGAAAACAGAACGATTAAAAAAAGTAATGATTTTTTCATTAAATTGATTATTAGATTAATATTGAATTAGGTATTGTATTTATTTTAATAAGATTTTAATTCGTTTAACGTAACAAAAGCACAAAAAAAACACTTATTTAGTTTTTTACAACCAAGTAAGTGTTATTGTTTAATTATTTTTTATCAGAAAACTTCGCTCGCTTCTTTTAGCTTTTCCATGTTGTTGACTAATGCTAGCTCATCAACAATTTTCTGAATGTCTCCATTCATGATATTTCCTAAATCATACAAAGTCAATCCTACACGGTGATCCGTTACACGACCTTGTGCATAATTGTAAGTACGAATTTTTGCCGAACGGTCTCCAGAACTTACTTGAGATGTACGTTTTGTAGCATCCTCAGCCTGTTTTTTGGCTAATTCTTGTTCATATAAACGGGAACGCAAAACGCCAAATGCTTTGTCTTTATTTTTATGTTGTGATTTTTGATCCTGACATTGCGCCACTAATCCTGTTGGAATGTGTGTCAAACGTACCGCCGATTTCGTTGTATTTACAGATTGTCCACCAGGTCCTGATGAACAAAAGAAATCCACACGAACATCATTCATATCAATTTGCACATCAAATTCTTCGGCTTCCGGAAGTACCATAACCGTCGCTGCCGATGTATGTACACGTCCCTGCGTTTCGGTTTGAGGTACACGTTGCACACGGTGAACCCCTGCTTCAAACTTTAAAGTTCCATATACATCTTCACCACTAACTTCAAAAATTACCTCTTTGAAACCACCAGAAGTTCCTTCGTTCATATCCACAACCGAAGTTCTCCAGCCACGACCCTCACAATATTTAGTGTACATTCTGAATAAATCCCCTGCAAAAATACTCGCTTCATCCCCACCGGTACCGGCACGAATCTCTACCATAACATTCTTAGCATCTTCTGGATCTTTCGGAATCAACATAAATTTGATTTCATCCTCCAATTCCGGCAATCTTTCCTTGGCTTCTTCCAATTGCATTTTGGCCATCTCCGTCATATCGGCATCGCTACCGTCAGCAATTATTTCATTGGCTTCGTCGATATTCGCCATTAAAATCACGTATTCATCGCGCTTTTCGGCCAAAGCTTTTAAACTTTTGTACTCTTGATTCAACTGCACATAACGCTTCTGATCCGAGATTACATCCGGTTGAATGATCAAATCCGAAATCTCATCGAAACGTTGTTTTACTATTTGAAGTCTATCTAACATTTTCTTATTCCTTTTATTGGAGTGCAAAATTACGAAAAATAGTTGACAGTTAAAAGTGCTTCAGTATTGGTTTTTTCAGGAGCTATTTCCTGCTATCCGCTATATCTTTTTAACCGCAAAAAAAGCGGATAAAAAGGATGCCGCTCCTATCAGGGCTAGGGCATTTGTGCTAAAAAACAGTAATTGTGGTTTTCAGTAAAATTTGTGAATTCAAAGGAGTTATTTTAAAAAAAGACATAAAACTAAAATTTATTTAATCAGTTTTTTCGCTGTTTAAAAAGTTAAAAACATATATTTGATAAAAATAAATTATGTCGATTGTCATGCCTATCTCCCCCAAAAAGGATGGCTTTGTATGATTTTGTCATACATATATACAAGTTAACTGCTATTTTCGCTCACAAAACCGCTAAAAGCATAATCATCAAAATTAAAAATCATCAATCAAAATCATCAAAAATCAATGAAATCAAAAATCACCACTTTAGCATTAAGTTTACTGACATACTTGAATGTGTCTGGACAAAAAAACGAATTTATAAAAAGCGATAGCATAATTTATCCAATTCACAAATCAAACATTGGTAAAATTGCTTTTATGGGACAGGCAATTGCAATTGAAAACTTTAAAGAAACCGATTTTCTAAAATCATTTGAATTAAAAGAGAAAACCGATTTAAATATCAGAGTTTTTTTAGACAAATCTTTGACAAATTATCTTCATTTGCTATCACCTCAATCAACTGCTGACGAACTGACTAAAAACGGGAATTATCAATTTACATTTATTATTGACAGTAAAAAAATTTATGTTGAAAATCTAAATATTGGAGCAGGAAGTGCAGAAAGCAAAAATCAGAAAACAATTTTCAGAGTTCCTTTAATAAGTTCTACCAACGAAGATTCTTGGGGTAAATTTCTTTGGAATAGATTTTTAGGCAATGGCGGACAAGAAGCACTTTCAGAGGAAGAACATCTACTTAAAATTGAAATCAGACCCTATTTAAAACTGACAGAGGTTTTAACAGGAAACATAATTGCCGAAGGACAAATAAAAATTATCGTTCCAGAAATTAAAATTGATAAAAAACTGGTTAAAGTTCAATCGATAAAGCCAATTAAAGATTGGCAGATTTCAATAGAAAAAATTGATGTTGCTAAAATTGAAGAATTAAACCGAAATATCGCAAAGAAAACCTATAAAAATATCACCAGTATTGTTGCAATAAAAGATGGAAAAATTCTAATTGAAGAGTATTTCAATGGAGCAAATAGAAATACACTTCACGACACACGTTCTGTGGGAAAATCATTTGCATCAACTCTTTTAGGTATTGCAATCAAAGACAAATACATAAAAAGTGAAACGCAAACCTTAAAAGAATTTTACGACCTAAAATCCTTTCAAAACCATTCTACAGCAAAAGACAATATTACTTTAAAAAGCTTACTTACAATGAGTTCAACTTTTGAAGGTTCTGATATGAATACTGAATCAATTGGTCACGAAGAAAATATGTATCCTACTAAAAATTGGATTGATTTTACATTAAATCTTCCTATTGACAAAACAAAAGTAGCGTATAAGCAGTGGGATTACTTTACAGCAGGTGTTGTAGTTCTTGGCGACATCATCCATAAATCTGTACCAAATGGTTTAGAGAAATATGCCGACAAAAATTTATTTCGTCCTTTGAACATAACAAAATACAAATGGCAATTCACACCTCAAAAAGTAGCAAATACGGCAGGAAGTTTGCAATTAAGTTCATTAGACTATGCCAAATTTGGGCAATTATACAAAAACCAAGGAACTTGGAATGGCAAACAAATTTTGTCGCAGGAATGGATAGCAAAAAGTTTATCGCACCAAATGATAATATCTGAAAATGAATTTTATGGTTATCTATTTTTCAATAAAACATACAAAGTAAATGGTTTGGACTATGAAGTTTATTATTCAGACGGAAATGGTGGGAATAGAATTTATATTTTCAAAGACCAGCCTATTGTAATTGTAATTACTGCCACAGCATACAATACTCCATATGGTGAAAAACAAGTTGAAAAGATTATGCAAGAATATTTGATACCAGCAATGACGAAATAAAAAAATAAAAAAAGGCAGTTAAACCAGATTACTATGACTTTTTTACTTGTTTAAGTCATAGTAATCGGAAATACATTGCGGAATAGTATTGCGGTGATCCTCCCTTCGTCATGATGACAATATTGCGGGAAGTAGACTGCAAAAAAAACAATCAAAAGCAAGCCCAACAAATCATTGGAACGGATATAGCAAATGAGATTGCTTCGTTCCTCGCAAAGACGCACAGAATGGGAATACATTAACTAAAGCAAACAACTCGCTCCCTCCCAATCCATCACCCCTCTTACCCCCGTTCATAACTCCATAAACTTTCTCTTTAATACCAATTTCTAAATTCCTAATTTGCGCCTTCAAATTAGAAGGAGAAAATGAAGGTCTGTATTGCCGAAAAACCAAGTGTAGCACGCGAAATCGCATCCGTTTTGGGAGCCAATACCAAACACGATGGGTATTACGAAGGCAATGGCTATATCGTAACCTATACCTTTGGGCATTTATGCACCTTAAAAGAGCCTAACGATTACAAACCCAATTGGAAAAGTTGGGATTTGAACAACCTACCCATGCTTCCCGAAAAATTCGAGACCAAAGTGGTGCAAAATTCAGGTATTCAAAAACAATTTAGAATTGTAAAAAGTTTATTTGATAAAGCCGAGCTAGTTATAAACTGCGGGGATGCCGGGCAAGAAGGAGAACTCATTCAGCGCTGGGTCATGAATGAAGCCAATTACAAAGGCGAAGTACAACGCCTTTGGATTTCATCCTTAACCACCGAAGCCATCAAAGAGGGTTTTGAAAACTTAAAACCATCCGCCAACTATGATAATTTATACTACGCGGGCTTTTCCAGAGCCATTGGCGACTGGTTACTCGGTATGAATGCCACCCGTTTGTACACCGTAAAACATGGCGGGTACAAACAAGTATTGTCTATCGGACGGGTGCAAACCCCAACCTTAGCCATGGTGGTCGATCGATTTAAGGAAATTGAGAATTTTAAACCTCAACCCTATTGGGAGTTGCAAACCTTATACAGAGAGACACTTTTCAGCTATGAAGAAGGACGCTTTCTGAAAAAGGAGGATGGCGAAATTTTGGCCAATAAAGTCAAGGAAAGTGATTTTGAAATTGTTTCTGTTGAAAAAAAGAATGGCAATGAGTTTGCTCCCAAGCTATTTGACTTAACAGGCTTACAGGTGTATTGCAATACAAAGTTTGGGTTTTCGGCAGATGAAACGCTTAAAATTGTTCAAACCTTGTACGAACAAAAGGTAGTCACGTACCCGAGAGTCGATACCACGTTCTTACCAAACGACATCTATCCAAAAGTACCCGGTATTCTGCAAAACTTAACCAATTATGCCACGTTGACGCAACCACTTTTAGGGAAAAAGATTAAAAAATCGGCTAAAGTTTTCAACGATAAAAAAGTAACAGATCACCATGCGATTATCCCAACGGGGATACAAAGCAACTTGCAATACAATCAGCAACAAGTGTATGATATTATTACAAAACGTTTTATTGCCGTATTTTACGACGATTGTTTGGTCGCCAATACCACAGTAATTGGAAAAGCAGCCGATGTACTATTCAAAACCACTGGAAAAGAAATCTTAAAAAAAGGATTTCGCATTGTTTTTGAAGACCCCAATGCAAAAGAAAAGGAAGCCGATATATTACCGAGTTTTGTTGTAGGCGAAAAAGGGCCACACGAACCTTCATTTTTAGAAAAAGAAACCAAGCCACCCAATCAGTTTACGGAGGCCACCTTACTACGCGCCATGGAAACTGCGGGCAAGCAGGTTGATGATGAAGATTTACGCGAATTGATGAAAGAAAATGGTATTGGACGTCCATCAACGCGAGCCAATATTATTGAAACTCTTTTTAGACGACAATATATCGTTCGAAACAAAAAACAAGTTTTACCAACGCCAACGGGGATTCAGCTGATTGACACCATTCAAAATGATTTAATAAAGTCGGCTGAACTTACTGGTTCCTGGGAAAAGCAGTTGAAAGATATTGAAAAAGGGACATTTACCGCCGGTGCATTTATCAACAATATGAAACAAATGGTCGAAGCCTTAGTGTATGAAGTACGAAGTGAAACTAGGCGTGCCAATATTTCGCATGTAGATACTATTAAAAAAGAAGTGGCTACCATAGAAAAAAAGAAAGCGGCAGGAATTTTGGCGGAAGCCTGTCCGAAATGCAAAAAAACGACGCTTATAAAAGGAAAATCGGCTTATGGATGTGGCGATTATAAAGTAGGCTGTACTTTTGTACTGCCTTATACTTTTGCAGAGAAAAAAATATCAGAGAATCAATACTTGCGGTTGCTTCAAAAAGGGTCTACCGTAAATTTAAAAGACTTTAAAACCGATGCTGGTACTGTGGAAGGTTTACTCCGCTTTGATGAAAATTTCAAACTCAAATTGGAACCGAAGAAAACTGCCGCGAAAGCAACAACCGATGAATTAACGTGTCCGAAATGCAAAAAAGGAACAGTTCTTAAAGGGAAAACAGCTTATGGTTGTGGGGATTATAAATTGGGTTGTGATTTTAAAGTCACTTTTGATGTGGTTAGGGAAAAACTAAAAGAGCAAAAACCAACCAAAGAACTGGTTTATTCCATTTTGAATGAAAGCAAAAATGATTTTTGATTTTTGATTAACGCTTTTTGATTTTAGATTTATTGACAATTCATAACTAATGCAAATGAAATTTTATACATAAATTCTAAAACTAAACCACTATGGACTGAAAGTCCATAGATTTGGTTGGCAGACTGAAAGTCTGCAAGGTTGCAGCACTTTTTTATTTACCACAAATTTCACAAATTAGCACTAATTAATTTGTGAAAATTTGTGTAATTTGTGGTAACAATATTTTTAGAAGCTATAGCAAAATGCACTAAAGTACATAGTTTTAAACTATATCTGAGACCAATAAAAAAACCTTAGAAGTGATTATTTGATATTATCTGCTTAATAAGTCAACAATCCCCTTTTTATCAATCAGAAATCAAAAATCGTTAATATAAAATCAAAAATCTTTCTATTCTATTTTTTTATAAATTAGCATTTCAAAATAACACCAAATATTCACACCAATGTTTCAAAAAACAACCCTTATACTGCTTTTGTTAGTAATAGTTTCTTGTAAAAACTCAGAAACTAACGAGAAAGAAAAAATAAAAACAGCCAACTGGTTATTAGGAAAATGGGAAAATAAAATGACAGAAGGCAGACTTTCTGAAAGCTGGAAAAAAGGTAATGACAGCACTTTTCAAGCCGAATCTTTTTTCATAAAAGAGAAAGACACTTTGCATTTTGAAAAAATAACATTACAACAAAATGGAGAAAATTTAATCTATAGTGCAACAGTAAAAGGACAGAACAATGACAAACCCGTTTCTTTTAAGATGACTTCTGAAACAGATAAAAAATTGGTATTTGAAAATCCTAAACACGATTATCCTCAAAAAATCACTTATACCTTAATTAAAAAGGACAGTTTGGTTGCGGAAATTTCAGGAATCCAACTCGGAAAACCAAGCTCTGAAAAATTCGGAATGAAGAAATTAGAGTAAAAAGCTCGCTGTTTCTAACCTTACCATAAACCTTGCTCCTAACCAGCAAGGTTTTTTTACATCTTAAAATACTGAAAACGAACTACTAAAAAATTATTAAATTATATTATTCATATTTAGTCTAAATAAACTTGTCGAATCGAGAATGAGGTTCTATATTTGCATCGTTATTTTTATTTATTCTAAATAAACGATATGAAATATATTTTACTACCCTCAATTTTATCCCTATTTTGCTTCAGCATCCAAGCTCAAGAAACGGCTAGTGTTACACCAAATTCAAATGATAAAGAAATATATTATTTCTCATCCGATACTATAAACTCAATCAATGACACCGTAAAAAAAAGAAGAGGTGAAATTCTAAAAGAGGTTGTTGTAACTGCAAACAAACAGCCTAAACCTGTAACCGCTTTACGTTCTGGATTAAAACCAATGGACACACCGCAAAGTGTACAAGTAATTGGTGCTGAAATAATTGAACAACAACAAGCCATCCGCTTGAGTGAAGTGCTGAAAAATGCCAATGGTGTATATGTAAGTTCTGCTCGTGGTGGAGCTCAGGAATCTTTTTTCTCTAGAGGATATGATATGTCTGCCAATAATATGTTTAAAAATGGTTTCCGCTATAATGCAGGTTCTATCCCTGATGTTGCTTCTTTAGACAAAGTAGAATTTCTTAAAGGAGGTTCTGCCTTATTATACGGAAATGTGGCTCCAGGTGGAATCTTAAATTTGGTGACCAAAACACCTTCTTTCAAAAGCGGTGGAGAAATTACTATACAAGCAGGAAGTAACGCTTTCTACAAACCCTCTGTAGATTTTTATGGTCCTTTAAATAAACATATTGCTTATAGAATCACCGGTTCTTACGAAAACGCAGAAAGTTTTAGAGATGTGGTAAAAAGCGAACGTCTTTATATTAATCCCTCTTTTTTATTTAACGTAAGCGATAAGACTCAAATTACAGTACAAGGAGATTATTTAAACGCTGATTGGACTCCCGATTTTGGAACAGGGATAATTGGAAAAGATATTTTAGATATTCCACGCAACACCTATTTTGGGTCTCTTTGGTCAAATGGAAAAACAAAAACTGCCAGTGCATCTATATTAGTAAACCATGATTTCAACAAAAACTGGAAGCTTAATTTCAATAGCTCTTTTCAAACTTACGATAGAACTCAAAAATCAACAGCTCAATTATCTGGTTTAGACGACACTAAAACATACCCAATTCCTGGTTACTGGAACAGAGGATTGGTTCAGAATAAAAACTTAGAACAAATACTTGGAGACCAATTGAGTTTGCAAGTAACATTCAATACTGGAAGCATAAAGCACCAAGTGTTTACAGGAGTAGATTATGAAAATTCATTTGCAACTGCTTACACTTATCTTTTTGATGAAAAATTTTTAGTAACAAGTACAAACCCTGATGGTTCCCCAAAAACATATAATCCAAGTATATACGATACTATCAATCTTTATACTTTCGATCCTTCAACACAAAGAAATGATATCCCTACTGCTAGAGTTTCAGCAATAGCTGATACAAGCACAGATCGTTTCGGGGTTTATGCCCAAGATTTAATTTCGTTTACAGAACAAATTAAACTTTTGGCTGGTATTCGTTGGTCTTGGCAAGAATCACAAGTAATTACAGATACTTACAAAATTAACCCAACATCAATCACGACGGTAGAAGCTGCAAAACGTAAAGACCAAGCCTTCTCACCAAAAATTGGATTAGTGTATCAACCAACAAAAGATATGTCTTTGTTTGCAAGTTATTCTAGCTCTTTTACGCCAAATACTGGACTTACAGTTGATGGTGATGTACTAGAAGCTTCTATCATAGACCAATATGAAGCAGGTATCAAAAAAGACTTTTGGAGAGGAATTTTGAGTACTAACGTAACTGTTTATCAAATTAAAAACAGTAATTTAGCACAAACCGCTCCATTTTTGGCAGACGGAGTTACTGTTAATACAAGTTCAACCATAAAAGTTTTAGGTGGAGGAACTAAAAGCAAAGGAGTTGAGGTTGATGTTACCGCAAGACCTCTTGAAGGTTTGAATATCAATGCGGGTTATAGTTATAATGATATGCGTTATACGAATACTTCAGGAACAAACGGAAGTTTCGTTGAAGGTGATCTTGTTGTAAGAACTCCAAAAAACACAGCTAATTTAAGCTTTTTCTATACTTTGCCTTCTGGAGTATTAAAAGGACTTTCTTTTGGGGCTATAGGAAACTATGTTGGAGACCGTCTTGGAGGATGGAATGATGATTATTTATGGACAGATGTTACACCTAAACCTACACCTGCTAATCCAAAACCAGATAAAGCTTACACTGTAACCATCAGAGACCGTGATATCCCATTAGAAGGTTACACTACAATAGATGTATCTGCTGGTTATACTTGGAAGAAATTCTCAATCTTGTGTAGACTATCAAACATTACAAATGAGTTGAATTACACGGTACACGAAAATTACAGTGTAAACCCAATTGCACCACGTCAGGTAATGACTAGTTTAAGATATAAATTCTAATTAAACCTTTAATTTAAAAATGCTTCTAACACATTTTAAACTCAATTTAAATCTTATTAATTTACATGAAAAAAACTAAGCTCCTTAGAAACCTACATCGTGACCTAGGCTATTTCTATATTGGGTTAATCATATCATTTTCCTTTTCAGGAATTTTAATGAACCATCGCGAACATTGGCATCCTGAAAAATACACTACCGAAACCAAAGCAATCGAAGTAAAACTACCGGAAGAAAGCAAAATAAACGAAAAATTTGCCGAAGATTTAGGTAAAAAATTGGGTGTTGACGACAAAATGAGACGCCACATGGTAAAAAAAGGAACATTTAAAATCTCTTTTGAAAACCATGATGTGGAAATTGACATGAAAACTGGAAAAGGGGAAATCGTATCTTTCCTAAAAACGCCCATTATCAGCCAGACTATGAAACTGCACAAAAGCACTTCCGATTTTTGGATTTATTACTCTGATATTTTTGCTTTGAGTTTAATTACTATTGCCATAACTGGAGCCATAATGATAAAGTCGGCCAGTAAATTTAGTTTCAAACACCGAGGCTGGAAACTGGCTTTGGCTGGGATTCTATTTCCTTTATTATTCTTGTTTATGTTGAGTTAAATTCCATTTTCAATAAAGTTAGAAACCTCGTTTAGAAATAGACGAGGTTTTTTTATCTTAAAAAAAATACCCCGGCCTGAATCACAAAACGGCAACATAAAAACTGATTCCCACATTGTAGATTGCAAAAAACATCGACAAAGTAATATTTTTTGCTTTTTTAACCATATTAATCATAAAAACAGTAACTTAGGTCTATCAAAACCTAAAACTATGTGGAAATATTTATCTATTAAGTCGCAGTTGATTTTAGTCTTATTAATACCCATATCGGGATTAATTTATATGACAGTATCCAATATTAATTCCTCTTTAGACCATTATAAGGATATTGATTCCAGTTCAGAAAATATAAAGAATATATCTATCCTCTCCAGAGGAATATTCGAAATTAGTGTTGAAAGGGGATTTTATAATTATTCCTATTATGATGCTTCAAAAAAAAATCGGTTTAATCTAGAGAAACAATTAACGAATGAATGGTTCTTAAGAACTCATATTAAGGATACCGTAATCTCAAAAAACCTTAAATCGTTACAGAATTCCGTATTAAATCTTCAATCCAATATTGAATTTGGAAAAGAGACACCAAAAACCGCTTATATAAAATACACTCATTTTAATTACATTTTAAACAATTTAATTGAAAGAGAAATTATTAATTGTAAGTCTCCTGAATTAACCAAATTAGCCAACAATTATTATAATTATGTAATATTAAAAGAAGCAGCCTTATTAAAAAGGGAGATTATTTTACAACGATTAATAGATGATAAAAAAAATGAAGAATTAGACAATTCACTATTAAAATTGTTCTATAAAGCAAAAGAGTATGAAAAGGGAGTTGATTATAAATTAATTAACTTCGATTTTAATACTTTAAACAAAGATTTACTTGAGTTTAAGAGTTCAAGTAGTTTGTCCTCATTTAAGACTGATTCTGATTTGATTTTTGAAAAGAAATTAGAAATGTCCCCTGACGTATGGTGGAAAAAATCATCGACTATAATTCCAAAATTCTCTGAATTAGAAAAAAATAATTTGGCATTTATTCTTGATTATGCCCATAAAGAAAAACAGGCGGCATTACAATCAATTGTACTATTATTTTCAATTTTATCCATATTTTTATTGGGAGCATTTGTTCTTATTTATAAACTGATTAAGAATTTATCTACTTCCCTCAATGCAATAGCTGAATCGATAAAAAAAATATCCCATGGAGAGATTATTGAAAAACCAACTTTTTCCGGAAATGCCGAATTTATTACCATAAGCCATTCTTTTAATGAATTATTAATCGCCATAAACGAGCAAATCGATTTAGCGTTAAAAATAAGTTCGGGAAATTTTGGTTCCAAAATTAGCTTAAGAAGCCCCAACGATTTGCTTAACAACTCGCTAAACACCATGTCGCTAGAAATCAATAGATTAGATAAAGAATCTAAAGAAACCAGTCTAATGGAAAAGAACATAATTGAAGTCAATAAATCAATTGTAGAATCAAAAGACTTGAATGAGTTTGGAGCTAATATTTGCCAAACCCTCGTAAAACAAACTCAAGGTTGCCAAGCTAATTTTTACATTAGCAAGAGTGTTAAAAATACAAATCAATTGCACAAGATTGGCGGATATGCCGATGACAAAAACTCGCCCGAAGTAATAGCGATGGGAGAAGGATTAGTCGGGGAGGTTGCAAAAATGAATCAACAAAATTGCCTGAATAATTTACCCAACCAATATTCCCATATAGCCTCTTCGCTTGGTGAATATCCGTATTACAACGTTTTAATAACACCAATATCATACAAAGAAGAAGTAATTGGGGTTGTCGAAATTGGATCGTTTGAAAATTTCAATGACAACCATAAAAAATTATTGGTAGCCATATCCGATTCAATTGGAAGCGCCATCAAAGTTTTTATGCGTAATGAAGAGTTACGAATATTTTCCGAGGAAATAAATGAAAAAAACAGCATCCTTCAAGTACAGGAAGAAGAACTCAGATTAAGCAATGAGGAATTGAGCCGACAAACTATGCTGTTGCAATTATCCGAAGAAGAATTTAGACATCAGGCTGCCGAATTAAAACAAACCAATGCTTTTTTAGAAGAAAAAGGACAGGAACTTGAATATAAAAACAATGAAGTTGGTTTGAAAAATGAGGAATTAGTTACCGCACAAGAAGAGTTAAACCTTAAAGCAGAGGAAATTGCGCAAGCCAGTAAATACAAATCGGAGTTTTTGGCGAATATGTCCCATGAATTGAGAACCCCTTTGAACAGTATTTTAATTCTCTCCGATCTATTAAAAGAAAACACTGCGGGAAATTTATCCGATACACAAATTGATAATCTTTCGGTCATTAATTCTTCCGGAAAAGATTTGTTGAATTTAATAACCGACATCTTGGATATTTCTAAAATTGAGGCCGGTAAAGTTGAAGTTTATCCAGAAGAATCAATTGTTGAAAGGATTTATTCAGATATGGATGGGTTATTTAGAGTCCAGATGCTAAAAAAGAATATTGAGTTCACAACCAGTATTTCTGATGATTGCCCAAGAGAACTTCATACCGATATCGGAAAATTAGAACAAATTCTTAAAAATTTCTTATCTAATGCGCTCAAGTTTACGCCAGAAAAAGGAAAAGTTTCATTAGTTTTTTCCTCATGCAAAGATAAGAATGAGTTCGCTTCACCCTCATTATCTAAATTAAGCCCAAATAAAATTCTTTCTATACATATAGAAGACAATGGAATTGGTATCTCTGAAGAAAATAAAAAGAAATTATTTCAAACATTCCAACAAGCTGACAGTTCTACCAGTAGAAAATATGGCGGAACAGGATTAGGATTATTTATTTCAAAAGAATTGGCGATACTCTTGGGAGGAGAGGTTGATTTTAAAAGTGAACTGAATAAGGGAAGTATGTTTAGCGTGTATATCCCGACAACTTTTCAAACGAATGTTTCTAAAAAAAATGTAACTGTAATGGGTTCGGTTGAAAAAAATCACCTGAAATCAGAAGAAACACCAAAACCCTCAGATGTCACTTTGGATTTAACAGAGAATTTAAACGATGATAGAAAAGAGGTAACTATTGATGATAAAACAATATTAATCATAGAAGACGACGCATCATTTGCAGAAGTACTATTACAAGTGGCTCATGATAACGGATTTAAAGCTATTGTTGCTTATCAAGGAGAAACGGGTTATCAATATGCTAAAAAATACAAGCCTAAAGCAATTATTCTGGATATGAAATTACCCGGAATTGATGGTTGGACTGTTTTAAAATGGCTAAAAGAAGATAAGGAGTTGCAACATATTCCGGTACATGTAATGTCTGGTATGAATAGAGAAAAATTGGCTAAAGAAATGGGTGCATTTGATTTCCTGATCAAACCAATAACGACAGAAAAACTAAAAAGTGCTTTTGCATCTATCGACATTCAAATAAATAAGATTTTTAAAAAGGTTTTGATTGTGGAAGATGATGTAAGCCTTAATTATTCAATCAAAGAATTGGTTCATAATTGTGATAGAAATGTCATTTGTATTCAAGCTTATACTTTCAATGAAGCTGCAAACATTCTAAAAAATGACGATATAGATTGTGCCATTATGGATATTGGATTACCTGATTCTAAAAACATTGATAATATATCGGCACTAAGAAAAATATCAAAAAACAAGGACATTAATATAATTGTAAATACAGGAAAATCATTAACTCAAGAAGACGAATTAGAACTTCAAAATAGTGCCGATAAGATTGTTATTAAAACTCACAATGTTACCGAAAGATTAAAAGATGAGTTAGTACTCTTTTTGGATATGGTTGAAAACACAGATAAAAAAGAATATAAAACAGGACCCAATTTATTGGCAGGAGAAATCCTTAAAGACAAGAATATATTGATTGTAGATGATGACATTAGAAACATCTATGCCTTATCGAGCGCTTTAGCAACAAAAGGGGCATCAATTTTAACTGCTTTTAATGGAATAGAAGCCCTTGAAATGCTTAATAATAATTCTAACATTGATATTGTATTAATGGATATTATGATGCCAGAAATGGATGGATATGAAGCAACCCGAAAAATCAGAGAAAATCCGAAATGGAAAAACCTCCCTATCATTGCATTAACTGCCAAGGCAATGAAAGGAGACAGAGAAGAGATATTAAACGCAGGAGCTTCTGATTATCAATCAAAACCAATCGACATCCAACAGCTTATTTCATTAATTAGTATATGGATTTACAAATAGATGATAGAATTTAACGATCTCAAAGAAATTGTTTTTCTGATAGAAAAGCAATATGGATACGATTTCTCAGACTACTCTAGAGCTTCAATGCTTAGGCGTATCAATCGGTTTATGGAAATTTCAAACATGGGATCCGTTGTTGATTTAAAATATGAATTAATAAACAATTCAGTAAATTTCAATACGTTTTTGAATGAAATCGTAGTCAATGTCAGTGAATTTTTTAGAGACCCCAGTTTTTTTAAATCTTTGAAAACCAATGTCTTTCCCTATTTAGAAAGTTACCCCAAAATAAATATCTGGAGTGCCGGATGTTCTTTTGGAGAAGAAACGTATTCGCTGGCTATTCTTTTAAAAGAACTCGATTTATTGCATAAATCCAGATTGTATGCCACGGATATCAGTTCAAACGCTATTGAAAAATCAAAAAAAGGAATTTACTCGAATAAGAGTTTCAAGGAATACTCCAACAATTATTTTTCGTGTGGTGGAAAAGAATCACTAAATGAGTATTTTATTTCTGATGGAAAAAAATCAATTATTAATTCAGATTTAAAAAAAGAGATCTTATTTACTCGCCATAATTTAGTTGCCGATGGTGTTTTTAAAGAGTGTCAACTTATATTATGTAGAAATGTGCTGATCTATTTTAATGAAGATTTACAGGATAAAGTATTAAATCTGTTTTATGATAGTTTGCCAATACATGGTTTCTTGGCCTTAGGGAAAAAGGAAACTTTACGATTTAGCAGTGTTTTTGATAAATTTAAAGAAATTGATAGCACGGAAAAAATTTATCAAAAAATAAAATAATACCGATTATGTATTCAATATAGTCCAATGAAAATTGAACTATTTTTATACTATATCGGCATTATACCAACATTTTTTTGGATTAATTAAATGGTATAATATGGAAATGATTATTATTGGCGGTTCTGCGGGTTCTTTTAGTATCATTTTATCAATTCTCAAAGGGTTGGATAAAAAGGTACAAACACCAATTGTAGTTATTCTGCATAGATTAAAAAATGTCGATTCATCTCTGGAAAAACACTTGCAACTACACTCCCACTACAAAGTTAAAGAAGCAGAAGATAAAGAAATCGTAAAAAAAGGGCATTTATACACAGTGCCCGCTAATTATCACTTACTTCTGGAAGAAAACCGGCATTTATCATTAGACTCATCCGAGTTAATAAATTATAGCAGACCCTCAATTGACGTCACATTTGAATCATTCTCAACTGTTTTGAAAGAGAAATGCAGCGGAATATTGTTATCTGGATCCAATCATGATGGTGCAAGAGGGCTAAAATTAATTGCCGAGAATGGTGGCAAAAGTATTGTTCAGGATTGCAATGAAGCCGAATTTGATGTGATGCCAAAAGCAGCAATTCGAATTTATGAGCATCACAAAGTGTTAACGTTAAATAATATAATTAAAAACTTAAACGAAGAAAGCTATGGCTATTAAGAAACATACCGTATTACTCGTAGATGACTTGCCTCAAAATTTAATAGCCCTAAAAAGTATTTTAGAGCATCCCGATAGAAAAATAATTACCTGTTTGTCCGGGATGGAAGCCTTGCAAATTTTATTGAAAGAAAAAATATCCTTGATTCTTGTTGATGTTCAAATGCCAGAGATGGATGGATATGAATTTGTGGAAATCGTAAAAAATCATCCCGATACGGCCTTTATTCCTACCATTTTTGTAACTGCCATAAGCGATGAACCAAAATATATGAATAAAGCGTATGACTTAGGAGCAATTGATTTTTTATTCAAACCTTTAATTACTGAGGTAACCCGCAAAAAAGTGGATTCTTTTTTACGAATTTGGGATTACGACCAAGAGTTGAAATCATTAAACAATAAACTTCATGAAAAGAACGCAGAATTAGAACAGTTTGGCAGCATTTTAGCACATGATTTGAAAGCTCCTTTAGGAAATATCAAAATTCTTTTGGGAATAATTGAAGAAGATCACCTTTTGAATCTTAAAGGGGATTCTGCTGAAATGTTTGAGATGGTTAAAACCTCTACGGCTATTATGTCTAATCTAATAGAAGATTTGCTTCATTACACCAAGTGTGTCCAAAATAATGAAGGAAAGGAAAATGTCAATTTATTGGCTGTTGTTGAGAAGGTAATCAAGCTCATAAACCCGTTGGGCAACGTTCAAATTGAAAAAGTAAATTTGGATAAAACCATTTTATTTCAGCCTCCAGCCATTCACCAAATACTGTCAAATTTAGTGTCAAATGCCATAAAATACAATGACAAAGAGATCATAGAAATTATTATTGAGTTTAATACCACAGAACGCTCTTTGTCTGTTAAGGACAATGGTCCGGGCATTGATGAAAAATACCATCAAAAGGTATTCGAAATGTTTCAGACCTTAGGCAATAAATCCAGAGGCGAGAGCAGTACGGGAATTGGCTTGGGCTTAGTAAAAAAATTGATTGAGCGAAATGATGTGAATATCCAAATAAACAACATCCCGAACTCCGGCAGCGAATTCTTAATAACCGATCTGGTTGTTGAAGACTATTAATTGAAATAATTTTCCGAAAAATAAAAATCCCAATTCTGTACCGATACTTTCGGAATCAGAATTGGGATTTTTTATTTTATAATCAACCATAAAACCAAACACTGCTTAGTCTCAAAAATAAATCCGACAGGTTTTAAAAACCTGTCGGGTCTAATATCAAAAAGCAAAAAAATTATTTCAAACTCACTAAACTCTGCTCAATCGTAGCAATTTTAGAAAGTGCGTCGGCTTCTTTTTGTCTTTCGTTTGCCAAAACTTTCTCTGGCGCACCAGCAACAAATTTCTCATTCGAAAGTTTGTTTTGAACCGATTTCAAGAATCCTTGCGTATAAATTAACTCGGCGGTTAATTTTGCAATTTCAGCTTCCACATCAATGTTTCCATTTATTGGAATAAAATATTCGTTCGATTTTACTCTAAAGGACAACGCCCCATCCACTTTATCCGAAACGTATTCTAACGAAGTGATATTTCCTAATTTGGTCACAACCGAATCAAAATAAGTAGAAGCTTTGTCGTTGTTCACCACTTTCAATTCGATAGTATCTTTAAACGGAATGTTCTTGTCTTTACGAATCGTTCTAATTCCTGAAATCACCTCAATCGTACTTTCAAAATCTACAATTAATTGCGCGTTGAAAGGTTTTATTTCTGGCCAAGTCGAAACAATCAATGCTTCTTCTGTAGTTCTTTCTTTCAATATTTGCCAAATTTCCTCAGTCAAGAAAGGCATAAATGGGTGCAATAATTTCATATTGTTTTCCAACATTTCTATCGCTTTCGCAAAAGTTACGCTGTCAATCGGCTGTTGGTACGCTGGTTTGATCATTTCCAAGAACCAAGAACAGAAATCATCCCAAACTAATTTGTAGATTCCCATTAAAGCATCAGAAATTCTGTATTTTTCAAAATTATCTTCAATTTCCAAAAGGGTTTGTTGCAATTTAGCTTCATACCATTCGATTGCAACTTTAGAAGATTCCGGTTGTGGAATCGAATCCGATACTTCCCATCCTTTAATCAATTTGAAGGCATTCCATATTTTGTTAGAAAATGCTTTTCCTTGGTTGCATAATTCTTCGTCGAACATAATATCGTTTCCGGCAGAAGCACTCAAAAGCAGTCCTACACGAACACCATCTGCACCAAACTTTTCAATTAATTCTAATGGCTCCGGAGAATTTCCCAAAGATTTAGACATTTTTCTACGTTGCTTGTCACGAACCAATCCGGTTAAATACACATTCGTAAAAGGTTTTTTCCCTGTATATTCGTAACCCGCGATAATCATTCTCGCTACCCAGAAAAATAAAATATCCGGCCCCGTTACTAAATCATTCGTTGGGTAATAGTATTTAAAATCTTCACTTTCTGGATCCATAATTCCTCCAAAAACCGACATTGGCCACAACCAAGAAGAAAACCAAGTATCAAGAGCATCAACGTCTTGTTTTAAATCGTTTATGGTTAATTGTTTGTTGTTTGTTGTTTGTTGCGCTAAAACCAAAGCTTCTTCAATAGTTTCGGCAACCACAAAATCCTCTTTCCCGTCTCCGTAGAAATAGGCCGGAATTTGTTGTCCCCACCACAATTGACGAGAGATATTCCAATCACGGATATTATTTAACCAATGCGCATAAGTATTATTAAAACGAGCTGGGTGCAATTTCACATCGCCATCAACCAAAACCGATTGTATCGCTGGTTTTACTAAATCTTCCATTTTTAAGAACCATTGGTCAGATAAACGAGGTTCAATTACCGCTTTGGTTCTTTCGGAAGTTCCAACTTTATTAAGATGCGTTTCGGTTTTTGCCAAAGCACCACTGTTTTCTAATTCTTGAGTAATCTCGGCACGAACCACAAAACGGTCTTTCCCTTGATAATGCAATCCGAAGCTATTCAGCGTTGCATCTTCATTAAAAATATCAATAATTTCAAGGTTGTGTTTCTCTCCTAATGTTTTATCATTCATATCGTGGGCAGGTGTCACTTTCAAACATCCCGTTCCAAATTCGATATCTACATATTCATCTTCGATAATAGGAATCACTCTTCCGCAAATAGGAACAATGGCATTTTTTTCTTTCAAATGGGTAAAACGTTCATCATTTGGATTGATACAAATAGCTGTATCCCCAAAAATAGTTTCAGGACGTGTTGTCGCTACTGTAAGGAAATCTTCAGATCCTTCAATTTTATATTTTAGGAAATACAATTTCCCTTGTTGTTCTTCATAGATCACTTCTTCGTCAGACAAAGTTGTTTTGGCTTCGGGATCCCAGTTTACCATTCGGTAACCACGATAAATCAATCCTTTGTTGTATAAGTCCACAAAAGATCGAATTACAGATGCCGACATATCCGGATCCATAGTAAACTTAGTGCGTTCCCAATCACAAGAACAACCCAATTGTTTCAATTGATCAAGAATTACCCCACCATATTTATCCGTCCATTCCCAAGCGTGCTTCAAAAACTCTTCACGCGTTAAGTCATTTTTATTGATTCCTTCGGCTTTCAATTTGGCTACTACTTTAGCTTCAGTGGCTATAGATGCGTGATCCGTACCAGGCACCCAACAAGCGTTGAAACCTTTGAGACGTGCTCTTCGAATCAAAACATCTTGAATTGTATTGTTAAGCATGTGTCCCATGTGCAAGACTCCAGTTACATTGGGTGGAGGTATTACAATGGAATAAGGCGTTCTATGGTCTGGTTCCGAATGAAAATAATTATTTTTCATCCAATAGTCATACCATTTATTCTCGATAGTTTTAGCATCAAATTGTGCGGGAATTGTCATAAAAAAGTAACTGTTAAAACCAAAATTATACTTTGGTTTGATTTTTGCTATTCATATAAAGGACAAAAGTAAATAATTAAGCACAGTATAAAAAGGGAAATAATAAATTGTGCATTAATTAAAAGTTGGTATATTTACTAACCTACTAAAAAACATCAAAATGAAAAGAATTGCAACTTTTATCGTAATGCTAATGACTAGCAGCATTGGCTTTGCTCAAAGTGGCTCAAAAATTGAATTTCATCAGGCAGAGAACACTATAGATTACGGAAAAATATACAAACACAGTGACAATGGGATTCGGGAATTTACATTTACCAATACCGGAAACGCTCCATTAACCATTATGGCCATTCAATCTACAGCCAGTTGTACGGTAACTTATAAACCAAGCCAACCTATTTTACCCGGAAAATCCGATCGAATTGAAATAAAATACAATATGGTTCCTGGCCCAATACGAAAAACAATAACAGTTGAAACGAATGCAACGAACTACGAAGAAGGCCGAGTACCGTTAAAAATTAAAGGAGAAGTCATTTCTAATTAAAAACAAATTCATTCTAGAGAAAAACCGCTAATTGACAAATTCAAAATAGCGATTTTTTTACAAAATATCCAACAATTGAAACTTAAATTTCATTACTTGACCGTTTCTTTCTATTTCAAAATTGATCCATTTGTCGTCTTCGAATCTAAACATTTCATTTATTTTTTGCAAAGAATAAGTATAAACAGCTGATCTATTAATCGAAACAATAACATCTCCAACTTTTAAACCACATTGTTCTGCAGGTGAATTTTTTCTAACATTTGAAATTTCATAAATGGGTTTTAAATTAAATTTATATTTAAAGTTATCCTTTACCTTTTCTCTATTTGAATCAAAAGTAGTCCCACCAGAAATAGGAATTGTTTCTAATTTTACCGTTTCCTGCACCCATTGCAACCCATGATGCTGTATCTCTAAACCACTCTTATTATAGGTGAATGGCTCATTAAAATCAGAATTCTTCCTTAAATACAATTTCGCATTTTTATAATCAAAAACAACCGAGAATCGCTTTAAAATTCCACCTCCTACAGAACCAAGCCGATTATCAACCATGCGAACACTTTTTATGGAACTAGAATCAGGAAAAGCAACAATTGGCAATGGAAAGCTATATTTATCGAAAGAAAAACCTTTAATTCTTGCTCTTTTTCCTCCTATGTCCCCGCTAAATCCCTTACCCAAAAAGTCATCGAAATTTCTTGAAGGAACATTTATATCATCCGATAAATTTTGAAAAAGCCAAACTGAATCACTATTCCCATTATCAATTAACAACTTCACAAACACATTTTTTTCATCTATAAAAACATTTGCTGACAAATATGGTTTATTCTTTTCAATAGTAATTGGAATCTCATTATACGTCTTGCGTATTTTATTGATATTTGCATCATTATTCTTAGAAACCATCAGTTTTTTTTTCGCATAATTTATACTCACTAAATGGTCTTTAAAAAACTGGTATCCGATAATTCCATTAACAGGGATTCCAATTTGAGACGATAAATTAAAACTCTCATCAAGAATAACATAAATAAGCTGATTCTTCGACTTCAAACCGTTAATTTCAAGAATATTATTTGTGGTTTTTAATCCTTCTATAGACTCTTTACTTCCCAAACCTCTTAAGTTTATTTTCTCTGAATTATAAAATTTGATAGTAGTATTATCTTCTAAACTGAAAAGAATAATTTCCTCAACACCTGTATCGAGCAGAAAATTAAGCTCTACTCCATTGACTTTTATAGGAATAAAAACCAAATTGTTAATTATTTTAATTGGTATGCTTATTTTATCTATACCCTTATCAAAAACAAAATCATCCTGCGCAAAAACAGGTGTCATTATTATTAAAATCAATAATATTAGGCCGATTTTTTTCATTTAAATTCGTTTCTATAAATTTAATCAATTATACAATAATAATATAACAAAAACAACAAAATAGGCACAATGCTTGCCGCTAATTTGAAAAATAAATTGCAAATTTGCACTTCAAATTTTACAATCATGCCTGAAATTTCAATCAGAGGTCGAAGAATGCCGGAATCGCCAATCAGAAAATTGGCTCCTTATGCCGACATGGCTAAAAAAAAGGGACATAAGGTTTATCATCTAAACATTGGACAACCCGATATAAAAAGCCCCGAAATTGCAATCAAAGCGATAAAAAATATTGATTTAACTATCATCGAGTATGGCCCTTCTGAGGGATATGAAAGTTACCGAAAAAAACTAGCCCAATTTTACACCAAACAAGATGTAAAAGTAGGTTACGAAGATATAATGATAACTACAGGTGGTTCTGAAGCACTTTTGTTTGCTCTTGGAAGCATCATGGACCCGGGAGATGAAGTCATTATTCCTGAACCTTTTTACGCCAATTACAGTGCTTTTTCAGAAGAATCAAGTGCAAAAGTTGTACCTGTAATTTCCACTATTGAAAGTGGATTTACATTGCCAACAATTGAAGAATTTGAAAAAGCAATTACCCCAAAAACAAAAGCTATCTTAATTTGTAATCCAAATAATCCAACAGGATATTTATATTCAGAATCTGAAATTAAACAACTGGGAGAATTGGTTAAAAAACATGATTTGTTTTTAATCGCAGACGAAGTGTATCGTGAATTCATATATGACGAAAGAGACCTTCACTTTTCTGTGATGAACCTAAAAGGAATCGAACAAAATGTAATCATGATTGATTCGGTTTCTAAAAGATATAGTATGTGTGGCGCACGTATTGGTTGTATGGTAACTAAAAATAGAGAAGTTATTGCTGCCGCAATGAAATTTGCACAAGCTCGTTTATGCCCACCAACAATCGAACAAATTGCTTGCGAAGCTGCAATTGACACACCTCAAAGTTATTTTGACGAAGTAATAGTTGAATACAAAGAACGAAGAGATATTTTAATTAGCGAATTGAATAAAATAGAAGGCGTAATCGTAAAGACTCCGAAAGCTGCTTTTTATTGCATTGCACAACTTCCTATTGACAATGCAGATGATTTTGCCCAATGGTTATTAGAAAAATACGAATTGAATGGTGAAACGGTTATGGTGGCACCAGCAGCGGGATTTTACTCCACTCCAGGAGTGGGATTAAACCAGATTCGTATTGCTTATGTATTAAAAAAAGAAGACTTGATTAGTGCGGTTCAGATTTTAAAAAAAGGGTTAAGTATTTACAATTCCAAACAAAAAAGCACTTTGCTTTGTACATAAAAACAATTACTGGATTCCTATAGATTAAAAAGGCAATAACACTAAAATGATATTGCCTTTTTATTTTTTGCATCAACACAAACAATCCTAAGATAAATTTTAGATATAATTAAAAGCAGAAACGATAGAAAATGTTTCCTTTTTATTAATTATCTTTACCCCTTAAAAATAGACACCCATAAAAATAGTACCTTTTAATGATAAATAACGAAGAATTTCAAAACGAAATAGGAGACAATCATATCAGTACAAATGCTAATAATCCTGTAAGAGAGGATGCTTTTAACATTACAGATGAAGAGAAAATTGAAAAAATAAAAAAAGATGTCGAAAATATTCTATTAACACTTGGAATGGATTTGACAGATGATAGCATGAAAGGCACACCAAATCGTGTGGCCAAAATGTTTGTCAAAGAAATTTTTGGCGGATTGAATCCAATAAAAAAACCAAAAGCCTCTACTTTTGAGAACAATTACAAATACGGAGAAATGCTAGTTGAAAAAAACATCACTCTCTACTCTACCTGCGAACATCATTTATTACCCATAATCGGAAGAGCGCATGTTGCTTATATTTCGAATGGAAGAGTTATTGGTCTTTCAAAAATGAATCGTATTGTAGATCATTTTGCCAAAAGGCCTCAAGTACAGGAACGCTTAACGATGCAAATTGTTCAAGAATTACAACAAGCGCTTGGAACTGAAGATGTAGCTTGTGTAATTGATGCCAAACACCTTTGCGTAAATTCAAGAGGAATTAAAGATATTGAAAGCAGTACGGTAACCTCAGAATTTGGCGGAAAATTCAAGGACCCTCAAACAAAAAGAGAGTTTTTGGATTATATCAAATTAGATACTAAATTTTAATTTGTTTCAAAATATCAATTCCAAAACATTTAACCATTAAGAAATTAAGCAACATTAAAACTTAAATTCTTAATTCTTTAATGGTTTTTTTTATACAAAACCTACAATTTACTAATTAATTGTCACATTTTCTAATCACACAAAAATGCCATTATACAAGACACAAACCTTGAAAATATACAATTCTCTTTCGGGAGAAAAAGAAACATTTACGCCTATCAACGAAGGAAATGTGGGGATGTATGTATGTGGACCAACGGTTTACAGCAATGTGCATCTAGGAAATGTGAGAACTTTTATGTCATTTGATGTGATTTTTAGATACTTCTTGCATTTGGATTACAAAGTGCGCTATGTTCGAAATATTACGGATGTAGGCCATATTGTGGACGATGTGGATGAAGGAGAAGATAAAATTGCCAAAAAAGCGCGTTTAGAACAATTGGAACCTATGGAAGTGGTGCAACGCTACACGGTCGATTTCCATGATATTCTGAATGCTTTTAACTTTTTGCCACCTAGTATTGAACCTACTGCAACGGGACATATAATTGAGCAAATCGAAATTATAAAAACCATTATTGATAAGGGAATTGGCTACGAAGCCAATGGATCGGTTTATTTCGATGTGGTTAAATTCAACGAAACCAATCATTACGGTATATTAAGCGGTCGAAATATCGAAGATATGCTGGCTAATACACGCGATCTTGACGGACAATCAGACAAAAGAAATCCACAAGATTTTGCACTTTGGAAAAAAGCCGAACCGCAACACATCATGCGTTGGCCTTCGCCTTGGAGCGATGGTTTTCCGGGTTGGCATTTAGAATGTACCGCGATGAGTACTAAATATTTAGGCAATCATTTTGACATTCACGGAGGTGGAATGGATTTAAAATTCCCTCACCATGAATGTGAAATTGCACAAAACGAAGCTTGCACAGGACACACTCCCGTAAATTACTGGATGCATGCCAACATGCTGACTTTGAATGGTAAAAAAATGGCAAAGTCTACTGGAAATAATATTTTACCAGGAGAGATTCTGACAGGAGATAACGCTTTTTTAAGCAAAGCTTTTTCGGCATCGGTAGCACGATTTTTCATGTTACAAGCACATTACAGAAGCATCCTTGATTTCTCTGACGAAGCTATTATTGCTGCGGAAAAAGGGTATAAAAGATTGATGGAAGCAATGGATTCCTTAAAAGGGATATCAGCAAGCACAACCAGCACTTTAGACATCGCCAGTTGGAAACAATTTTGTTATGATGCCATGAACGACGATTTCAATACGCCAATTCTTATTGCACAATTATTCGAAGGTGTTCGTTTTATCAATTTATTAAAAGACGAGAAAGAAACTTTAAACACCGCCGACTTACAATTGTTTACAAAAACAATGCAGGCTTTTGTATTTGATGTTTTGGGACTAGAAGAAGAAAAAACAAACGGCAATACTGAAAAATTAGAAGGTGTGGTTCATATGCTTATCGGCATGCGTAAACAAGCCAGAGACAATAAAAATTTTGCATTGTCGGATCAAATTCGCGACCAATTAATAGCTTTAGGCATTCAATTGAAAGACGGAAAAGAAGGAACAACTTTTAGTGTTCAGTAATCAGTTTATTAGTATTCAGTAAGCAAGTTTCGGTTAATAAATACACACTAAAATTCATCATTAAACTTCAAAGAAGTAAAACGATTTAATTAAGTACCGCTAGCTCTGATCACTAAAAAACTGATTACTGAACACTCTATGTTAAAAAAAATCCTCATATACCCATTTGTATTACTCGTTCGGTTTTATCAGGGAGCAATCTCCCCATTTACTCCTGCGGCTTGTCGGTTTGAGCCCACTTGTTCGACTTATATGATTCAGGCTTTACAAGTTCATGGATTATTTTACGGAGGTTATTTAGGAATAAAAAGAATTTTGAGCTGCCATCCTTGGGGTGGAAAAGGATATGATCCTGTTCCAACCTCACCCCGGCCCTCTCCTCCAGAGAGGGAGAAAAAAAATAAGAAGTGCAATCACAATCACTAAAAAAAGAAATTTTCTTACCTTTTACTTAACACAATTACTCGAATCAAAATAGTATTTTCACAAAAAAATAAAATATAAATGACACACGCTTTAAATATAGTTTGGAATCCTTCTGAAGGTATTGATTTAGGTTTTTTCATTATTCGCTTTTACAGCTTAATGTTTGTAATTGCTTTTGGATTGGGCTGGTACATTATGAAACATATTTTTGAAAGAGAAAACATCTCCATCGATAAATTAGATTCTTTATTTGTATGGACTGTACTAGCAACTCTAGTTGGCGCTCGTTTGGGACATGTTTTCTTTTACGATTGGGAATACTACCGCAACAATCTAGCCGAAATCATTTTACCTTTCCGATTCAGTCCCAAATTCGAATTCACAGGATACCAAGGATTAGCAAGCCATGGAGCAGCTATTTCAATTATCGTTGCTATGTATTTTTTTAGCAAAAAAGTACTTCAAAAACCGCTATTATGGATATTGGATCGTGTGGTAATTCCGGTTGCCAGTGGAGCTATTTTTGTGAGATTGGGTAATTTTTTCAACTCCGAAATTGTGGGTAAAGAAACAACCTCTTCGTTTGGAATACGTTTTGTGAGAGATCATTTTACACCTAGAGAAGCAGTCAATTCAACTCAACTTCCAACACCAAAAGAGGCCTACAATGCTATTGCAACCAATCCTCAATATGCCAATTTACTAGAACAAGTTCCCGCAAAACATCCTGCACAATTGTATGAAGCAGTTTGCTATATCTTTGTTTTCGCTGTATTGTTTTTCTTGTATTGGAAAACAGATGCACGTAAAAAATCAGGTTTCTTGTTTGGCTTATTCTTAGTGCTTTTATTCTCGGTACGTATGGTTGTTGAATCCGTAAAAGAAAGCCAAGGCGGCTTTGAAAACGCTTTAGGATTGTTATCTACCGGACAATGGTTGAGCATTCCTTTTATACTTGTTGGTTTTTATTTTGTATTTACTGCGAAGAAAACGAGTGTAAATTAATTAAGTTTATTACAATATAAAAATAACTCGCTCTTCTAAGTCTAGATAAATTTGTCAATATGAACTTCACAAATATGTCAGCCTTTGTTCTTGAATCTCTTTAGAATTGTATACTTTTCAAATATTTATAAAAAAACTACAAAGTAACAGACTTGTTATTTTGTAGTTTTTCTTTTTCTATCTTTAGGGTACAACCTTTTTCGGCATATAAAGAAAAAGTATTGAATTTCTGAGTTATTCAGGGCAAAAGTCGGCTGTCTTTTATCATAGAATGCGCAGCGGGTTTAAATGGAGTAATTTCAGCCTTATAAACAAACACATCCTAATGTTAAGAAACAAATACTAACCTATTCCTTATAAAAAATAAAGTACATTTCAAATGACACACATCATATTTCATAAAAACAAATGTGCGTAATTTCGTATCTCACTTTAAAAATTAAATCATGAAAGTTAGAATAAGCGTATTAGTCTTTACATTATTTTTTTCAATAACAGCAAACTGTCAAAATATTAGCCTGGGATCAGCCATTAATCAAGCTGGAAGACAACGCATGTTAACCCAACGTATGGCTAAAGATTACATGATGATTGGAGCTGGAGTTAAGATTGAGAATACCACTAAAGAAATTGACGAGTCAATTTCAATATTTGAAGAGCAATACAATACTTTAATAGGATATGCTCCAAATAAAGAAGTAAAGGATGCTTTAAAAATGGTTAACACCATATGGGTTAAATTCCGTATAGATGTAGCAAATGTTCCAGATGTTAACAATGCTTCTCAAATTATAATGGATGCAACGATGTTGATGAATGCCTGCGACAATGTAGTTGAAAAAATTCAGGAATATGGAAATGTAAAAAACACAAAGTTGACTAACGTATCAGGTAAACAACGTATGCTTTCTCAAAGATTAGGGATGTTTTACGCAGCTTACTATTGGAAAGTCCCTTATCATGACTTAATCAAAATTTTTGATGCAACAGTAATTGATTATGAAGAAAATTTAAAATTTCTAATTGATGAATCGGAGAACTATCCTGAAATTACGGAAACCCTTACTAAGATCAAATCGACTTGGTCTTTTTCTAAAACGGGATTTGACTTAAAAAGCAACAAACTTATGCCGTCTGTAATTTATGTGACTACAAATACAATGACCAACGATTTTAACAAAACTACCAGTCAATATGAAAAATTGATAGGTAAATAAATTTCTATCGCAATTACAGCTAAATCTTAAAACAAACACTCCGTATCAAGCTCACAATCAATTATTTTTGACACCAAAAAGACGTCTACTTCTATTTGAACTAGACGTCTTTTATCTTATATTAAATTCCATTTTTCATTAGTTTTCTTAAACACTATTTTCTGGTGTAGCTCCATAAAAATTCCCATCTCAAGTATCACTGTTTGAATTTTAATGACTGAATTCAAAAAAAAGTTCTAGATATGTTCTAAATTTCTCGTGTACGACAACGCGCTTTGCGGTCCGCATCCACGCTTTTCAAAAAGTATGTCGTGCGGGATACACAAACGTCGCTAACTTTGCTTTTTTTTTAAAAAAATTCTTGAAAATGGTAAATATAGCAAAAGAGTCTCCTGACTTTTTCCGAGATGATTTTTATAGAAGTAGCACGTTTTCATAAAAACAATAAAGCAGTAAAAACAAAAAAAAACCTCTTAACTAAGCTACTTTTGTTGATAATAATAATCTTTTAAGATATAAAAGATATTGCTTTACGACCTAGACTTTACAAAAAAAAGGGATTCAAATTTCGTTGAACCCCGATGGTCCTTTCTTTCGTACGATAGCGGTTTTGCAAACCGTGCCCACACAGTAAGACACAAAACAAACAAAAGCAACCTCATAACTGGGTTGCGTTGTTGTTAAAACAACATCTATGAAAGAACTTATCTGGTAAGTTTTCTAAAATCGACTGTTGTTGTTTTACAATCCATATCTACTTCGCTGAACAAGCCAGACAAGTCTAGGCATAAAAAAAAGGATTCAACTTTCGTTGAATCCTTTTTTTAGAAATATGATTAAACTCTAAACTAGGCTTCTTGATGTTGTAATTCAACATTAACCTTATCTTCTTTAGAAATCGTATCTACCAATACTGGTGTAGCAATAAACAATGAAGAATAAGTACCAATTATAATACCGATAAGCATTGCAAATATAAATCCTCTTATTGATTCACCTCCAAAGATGAACATGATCAACAAAACCATAATCATTGTCAATGAAGTATTAATAGTTCTTGACATTGTAGAGTTAATAGATTTATTAACGATCTCAGAGAACGTCCCTTTTGTTTTTCCTTGTAAAAACTCACGAACTCTATCAAATACAATAACAGTATCATTCATGGAGTACCCAATAACGGTAAGGATCGCTGCAATAAAGTGTTGATCGATTTCCATTCCAAAAGGCATGAATTTCCAACACAATGAGTACACACCCAATACAAAGATAACATCATGTGCTACCGCTGCGATTGCTCCTAAACTGTATTGCCATTTTCTGAAACTGATCATTAAGTACAAGAACACAATTGCCATTGCTCCAAGAACCGCCCAATACGCATTTGTTTTGATATCCTCAGCTACAGTAGGCCCAACTTTTGAAGCTTGTAAAACCCCTAGTTTTTTACCATCATAAGCATTGATGAATTTATCATAAGTAATTCCTGCAGAATAGTGCTTTTTCAAGCTTTCAAACAACATTTTATTTACTTCTTCATCAGCAGCACTTCCTGTTTCTTGAATTTTATATTTAGTTGTGATTTTTAATTGATCATCATCTCCAAATATTTTTACCTCGGCACTACCAAATACAGTAGCCAACTCATTTTTAACTTCTTCAGGTTGCATTGATTTTTCAAAACGCACCTGAAAAGTTCTTCCTCCAACGAAATCAACACCTTGGTCAAAACCATTAGTTGCAATAGACGCGATACTAACAATAGTTACAACAGCAGAGAAAACGTAAGTCCATTTTTTTATTCCTAAGAAATCAAAGTGGAAATTAGTAAAGAAATTTTTAGAAAATTTAGTTACAAATGACAAGTCATTTTTACCTGCGATGTTTTTATCAATAAAGATTCTAGCAATGAAGATAGAAGTAAACAAAGAGGTAACGATACCAATTAATAAAGTAGTAGCAAATCCTTTGATTGGTCCTGAACCGAAGATAAACAATACTGCACCTGTCAAGATGTGCGTTACGTTCGCATCAACGATAGAACGCATAGCACCTGTCCAACTATAAGAAGCTTTAACCGCTTCATCAAGTGTTTTTCCAGCACGTAATTCTTCTTTTGCTCTTTCATATATAATGATATTCGCATCAACTGCAGTACCCATAGTCAAAACAATACCCGCAATACCAGGCAATGTAAGCACAGCACCTAAGCTTGCTAAAATACCAAACATAAACAATAAGTTGACCGCCAATGCAATATTAGCATACCAACCTGCTTTACCATAATAGATCATCATCCAAAGTGACACTAAAAGCAATCCAATGATAGCTGAGTTTGTACCATTATCAATAGCTTCTTGACCTAAGGATGGCCCTACCACTTCTGATTGTACTATATCTGCAGCTGCCGGTAATTTACCTGCTCTTAATACATTTGCTAAATCTTTAGTTTGTGTAACATCAAACGAACCAGAAATTTCAGATCTCCCACCAGCAATTGGTCCACTAGAAACCCCAGGAGCAGAATATACAATATCATCAAGAACGATAGCTATATTACTTTTTTGAGTATAAGCTCTACCCGTTAATTCTTCCCATTGTTTTGCACCTTGGTTGTTCATTTGCATAGAAACAGCCGGTTTACCCATTTGATCAAAAGTATCACTAGCATCTGTTACAACACCACCACCCATTGAAGCAACATTATCTCTATTTCCTTTCAATGCATATAACTCAACTACTTCAACATCTTTTTGTTTATCATCTTTAATAGTAGTTGGTATCCCCCATACAAATTTTGCATAACGTTGATCACCTGCCAATAAAACTCTAATGTCCGCTCTTTTAAAATAAGAGTTTACAACAGCAGTATCTTTTGGAGAGAAAAGACCTAAAACCGGTCCACCACCTTGAGCAACAATTTTATCAAACAAAGGATTATTTCCTTTTTTCGTAGCTACAGAATCTTTACCATCAGTTAACAAAGCACTTAACGAGTCTTTTTCAACTTTTTTAGTTTCAACTTTAGTAATCTCAGTTTTTTTCAATGACTCATTGGCAGCCATCATAAAATTACCAATTTCTTCAATTTTAAACGTTTCCCAAAACTCTAATTGAGCAGTACTTTGCAATAATTTCTTGATTCTATCCACATCTTTAGCACCCGGTAATTCAACAAGAATTCTTCCAGACTCCCCTAATTTTTGAATATTAGGTTGTGTTACACCAAATTTATCGATACGTTTTCTCAATACTCCAAAAGCACTTTCAACAGATTCATCAACTTTTCTTTTGATTACTTTCTTAACTTGAGCATCTGTCATTTGAAAAGTAACACCACCTTCACCTTGTAAACTTCTGTTTGCAAAGATATCTGGAGACGCTAATTTTACAGTTCCATTAGAATTGGCTTCAAAAGCGTCAAAAAATGCATCTAAATACGTTTGATTTCCTTTTTGATTTGCAGTAGCATCAGCTAAAGATTTATTAAAAACAGGATTTTTCGATTTATTAGATAATCCTTTTAAGATGTCTTTAACAGAGATTTGAAGAATCACATTGATTCCTCCTTCTAAGTCAAGACCTTTGTTGATTTGTTTATCTTTTACTTCATTGAATGTAAAATCAGTAAAACCTAAGCTAAAAACTTTTTCTTTACCAATAGAATCCAAATATTTTACTTCTTTCCCTGGGTTATTACCAGCAAAAGTTTTTGCATCACTTTTTATTTTGCTTGAGACAAAAGTGAAAGAAAGTTGGTAAATGCTCACCAACGCAAATAGAATTGCGAAAAATTTAATCAGTCCTTTATTCTGCATTATTACTAAAAATTAATTATTTTTATTTATTTATTTTTGTTTTAAACCCTATAAAATAAGCCACTACGTCGATTTTTGAAAACAAAAAAGAACTGCACGATTTATGTCATTTTTTTTAAACCGAGCAAATATATAATTAACGCTAAGATTAACCAATTTTTTATTGATTATTATCAAAAAAAAGACTGCAATACTGCAGCCTTCTTTTTTTATACGCCAATTTATTATGCCAATACCGATTTTAAATCAGCATTCATGTTTCTAACAGCCTCAGCACTTTTTGCAAAAGCAGCTTTTTCAGCATCATTTAATTTAATGTCAACTATTTCTTCAACTCCGTTTTTGCCTATAATACAAGGTACCCCGATACAAATATCATTTTGTCCGTACTCCCCTTCAACAAAAACAGAACAAGCAATCATTTTCTTTTGGTCATTCAATATACTATCTACCAAATAAGCAACAGAAGCTCCCGGAGCATACCAAGCAGATGTTCCCAAAAGACCAGTAAGCGTAGCACCACCAACCATAGTTGCAGCAGCTACTTTTTCTAACTCTTCTTGAGATAAAAATTGAGAAACCGGAATACCATTATAAGAAGCCAAACGAGTTAACGGAATCATTGTGGTATCACCATGACCACCAATAACCATAGCCGAAATATCATTAGACGGTTTATCTAACGCTTTAGACAAATAATATCTAAAACGAGAACTATCTAAAGCTCCTCCCATTCCTATAATTCTATTTTTTGGCAAACCTGTTGATTTCAAAGCCAAATAAGTCATGGTATCCATTGGATTAGAAACCACAACAACAATACAATTTGGCGAATGCACCAATACATTCTCTGCAACTGTTTTCACAATTCCTGCATTAATCCCGATTAATTCTTCTCTGGTCATACCTGGTTTTCTAGGAATCCCAGAGGTAATCACAACCACATCACTGTTTGCTGTTTTAGAATAATCATTAGTAACACCTGAAACATTTGTATTAAAACCAGTGTTTGTAGCACATTGCATAATATCCATTGCTTTACCTTCGGCAAAACCCTCTCTAATATCCAATAACACTACTTCACTTGCAATTCCTCTATAAGAAATTGAATCTGCACAGGATGCTCCCACATTTCCTGCTCCTACAATGGTAACTTTCATTTTATATGTTTTTTTGTTAATTTATAATTAAAAAAAATACAGTATTATAGAACATTACGCGTCGATATTTGCATAAACTGCATTTTTCTCGATAAATTCTCTTCTTGGCGGAACTTCATCCCCCATTAACATAGAAAAAACTCTATCCGCTTCTGCTAAACTGTCAATAGTAACCTGTCTTAAAGTTCTAAAACTTGGATCCATTGTTGTTTCCCACAATTGCTCCGCATTCATCTCTCCAAGACCTTTATAACGTTGAATCGCTGCTCCTCCGCCCATTCTAGCATTTGCATCATCACGACTTTTATCGTCCCAAGCGTATTCTTTATTTTTTCCTTTTTTAACCAAGTACAAAGGTGGAGCTGCAATATATACGTGTCCTTCTTCAATTAGTTCTTTCATAAAACGGAAAAAGAAAGTCAAGATTAAAGTAGCGATATGACTACCATCGACATCGGCATCACACATAATAATTACTTTATGATATCTTAATTTTTCAATATTTAATGCTTTACTATCTTCGGCTGTTCCTATGGTAACTCCAAGTGCCGTAAATATATTTCGAATCTCTTCATTTTCAAAAACTTTGTGATGCATGGCTTTCTCAACGTTCAAAATCTTACCTCTTAATGGTAAAATTGCTTGAAACGCCCGATCACGGCCTTGTTTGGCCGTTCCACCTGCCGAGTCTCCCTCGACAAGATATACTTCACATTTTGCAGGGTCTTGCTCTGAGCAATCGGATAATTTTCCTGGCAATCCGCCTCCACCCATTACGGTTTTGCGTTGCACCATTTCACGGGCTTTTTTGGCCGCATGACGCGCTTGTGCTGCAAGAATAACTTTCTGAACAATTATACGAGCATCATTTGGATTTTCCTCCAAATAATTCTCAATCATTTCACTAACCGCTTGACTCACCGGAGAAACTACTTCACGATTTCCAAGTTTGGTTTTCGTTTGTCCCTCAAATTGTGGTTCAGCTACTTTTACCGAAATAATTGCCGTAAGACCTTCACGAAAATCATCTCCAGAGATATCAAACTTCAATTTTTCCAACATTCCAGAGGCATCTGCATATTTCTTCAACGATCTTGTAAGACCTGTTCTAAAACCTTGCAAGTGCGTACCTCCTTCGTGAGTATTGATATTATTTACGTAAGAAAAAATATTTTCTGAGTAACTTGTATTATATATCAAAGCTACCTCAACTGGAATTTCTCCTTTTTCGTGATCCATAGAAATTACATGCGCAATAATTGGCTCACGATTTCCATCAAGATAACGGATGTATTCTTTAAGTCCTTCATCTGAATGAAAGATTTCTGAAACAAAATTTCCGTCTTTATCAACTTCTCTTTTATCTGTAAAAGTAATAGTGATTCCTTTATTCAAATAGGACAACTCACGCATACGAGCAGACAAAGTATCATACGAATATTCTATGGTTTGAGTAAATATAGAAGGATCTGGGTAAAAAGTTACTATTGTACCTCTTTTGGTCGTTTCTCCAATTTGTTTTACCGGATAAAGCGCTTTTCCTTTTTCATATTCTTGCTCATATACTTTCCCGTCGCTACTGTGAACTGTTGCTCTTAAATGGTTCGACAAAGCATTTACTACAGAAACCCCAACACCGTGAAGACCTCCAGAAACTTTATACGAATCTTTATCGAATTTACCCCCAGCACCAATTTTGGTCATTACAACCTCTAATGCTGAAACTCCTTCTTTTTTATGAATTCCTACTGGAATACCACGTCCATTATCTTCAACAGAAATAGAACCGTCTTCATTGATATCAACTCTTATGGTATCACAATGACCCCCCATTGCCTCATCAATAGAGTTATCTACAACTTCATAAACTAAATGATGCAACCCTCTTACACCTACATCTCCAATGTACATCGATGGACGCATTCTTACGTGCTCCATTCCTTCTAATGCCTGAATACTGTCTGCTGAATAATTATCCTTCTTGATTTCTTCGCTCATATATTTTAATCTAAAAAAAAATGTAATTTTCGTCTAACACGCAAATATATAAAAACACTATCTATTTTACCTATTTATTCCTGTTTTAAGCGTTTAAGTTATTAACATTTATGGTTTATATCCATAAAAAAAACGGCTTCAAAATAGAAGCCGTTTTTAAAACTAAATTCAAAATTATATTTATGCTTTTACATAAGCGTCATCATGCACACTGGCAACTGCTCTACCCGATGGATCATTCATGTTTTTGAATGCTGCATCCCACTCTAAAGCGATTTTTGTACTACAAGCCACACTTGCCTCTTGTGGCACGCATAAAGCGGCTGCATCACTTGGGAAATGCTCATTAAAAATAGAACGGTAGTAATACTCTTCTTTTGAAGTTGGTGTTTGCAACGGAAAACGGAATTTTGCATTTGCTAATTGCTCATCTGAAACAGCCTCAGCCACCACTTCTTTCAAAGTATCAATCCAGCTGTATCCTACTCCATCACTAAATTGTTCTTTTTGTCTCCATGCCACACTTTCCGGCAACATGTCTTCAAAAGCTTTACGAACCACCCATTTTTCCATCGGATGTTCTTTGTTAATCATTTTATCTTGTGGATTGATTCTCATCGCCACATCCATAAATTCTTTATCTAAAAATGGAACACGCCCTTCAATTCCCCATGCTGCTAAACTTTTATTAGCACGCAAACAGTCGTACATGTGTAATTTACTTAATTTACGGACATTTTCTTCATGAAATTCTCTTGCATTTGGCGCTTTATGGAAGTATAAATACCCTCCAAACAATTCGTCTGCCCCTTCTCCAGACAGTACCATCTTTATACCCATCGATTTAATCACTCTCGCCATTAACCACATTGGAGTTGACGCTCTAACCGTGGTAACATCATAAGTTTCCAAACTGTAAATCACATCGCGTACCGCATCCAAACCTTCTTGGATGGTGAATTTTATTTCGTGATGAATAGTACCGATATGGTCTGCTACAATTTGAGCAGCTGCTAAATCCGGAGAACCTTCCAACCCTACAGAAAAAGAATGTAATTGTGGATACCAAGCATCGGCTACATCTCCTGATTCAACACGTTTTTGAGCATATTTTTTGGCTACAGCCGAAGTAATCGAAGAATCCAAACCACCTGAAAGCAAAACTCCATAAGGCACATCACTCATCAATTGTCTGTGAACTGCAGCTTCCAATGCCACTTTAATATCCGAAATACTAGTTTCGTTATCTTTTACGGCATCATAATCGACCCATTCTCTTTTGTACCATTGTACAAATTCACCATCTTTGCTTGACATATAATGTCCTGGAGGAAACAATTGAATTTTGGCACAATATCCTTCTAGAGCTTTCAATTCTGAAGCCACATAAAAAGTTCCGTGTTGATCCCAACCAATGTACAATGGAATAATTCCCATGTGGTCACGAGCTACAAAATACTCGTCTTTTTCAACATCATAAATCGCAAATCCAAAAATACCATTCATTTCATCTATAAAATGTGGCCCTTTTTCTTTGTATAAAGCCAAAATAACTTCACAGTCACTTTCGGTTTTAAAATGATATTTCCCTTCAAATTGTTTACGCAATTCTCTGTGGTTGTATATTTCTCCGTTGGCTGCCAAAACCAAATTTCCATCTTCACTGAATAAAGGTTGTTTTCCAGAAGCTGGATCAACAATCGCTAAACGCTCATGAGACAAAATTGCTTTATCATTGCTAAAAATTCCGCTCCAATCCGGTCCACGATGACGAATGATTTTAGACATTTCCAACACTTGAGGTCTTAAAACTTCTGCTTTTTGCTTTAGGTCAAAGGCACATACTATTCCACACATAACTTTATATTTTAACTGTTAGTTTATTTTGATATGGCAAAGATGTATATTTAGTTTTAATTGAGAAACACATTCGCATTATTTAGTTTCAAATTATAACTAAAAAACAAAACAACCCGTAATTATGTAATCAAAAACTAATCAAACCACAAAATAAGGTTAAAAATCGTAAGATGAGATTTAAAACAAAGCTACTCCACACTTTCGATAGTATAAGTAGTCGTATTTATCTCAAAAGTAAATCCCTCCTTGTTTCCCATTAATTTATTCCCCAAAGGCGATTGTGGAGACAAAGCAATAATATTAACTCCCTCGACATTGATTTTTGGAAGCGCAAGACTGAGATACAAATAGATTCCATTCGCTTTTACCAAGCTTCCTAAAACAATAGTTTCGGCAACTAAAGAAGCATCTATTTTGTCTAAAACTGCTTTTTGAGTCAATACTTCTTTGAGTTTCGTATTGAGTTTCTCTTGTTCAAGATGCATCATAGACAAGGCTGTCTCGTGCTTATCTCCGGCCGAACCTTTCGCATCGTTTTTTGAATCTTCGGTAAGAGCCACAATCATGTCTTTGAATACGTCGATTCTATCCTGAACTAATTGATGGTATTGTTGGTATATTTTTTGTTTGAAAGTCATATTTAGACTATTAGATTATTAGACTACTTAGATTTTTTAAATTATTCTATATCTAAAAATCAAATTTACAATTCGCTCCCAATAGTACTTGAAAACCTTGTACAGGATAATTCAGCCATTTTTGATAGCCGTTGTTTGTGATGTTATTCGCTTTTAAAAAGGCTGTGAATCTTTCGTTGTATTTGAATCTTACATTGGCATTCAAATCCAAATAACTGTCTAACGTTATAGGAACAAAATCTGGAGCTACAATATAAACAATATCTGTATTTGACTGCTGGTCTTTACGCTCCCCTACATAAAACAAATTAACTCCTGCAAACCATTTTTCGGTAATTGCAAAATCTAAAGTCGAATTCAATTCAATAGCGGGTAAATTCCATGCTTCACTTTGTATTTTATTGTAATAACTACTAAAAGTCGCATCAACTCCAACTGTCACTCCTTTTGTCAAATCGGCTTTTAGCTCTCCATAAAAACGGATCGTTTTCATGTCATCGTAAACCACACTTAAGGAATTTCCAAAAGCATAATTGGCATTGGTGCTTTTTTCGTTATAATCATTACTTACAAACAAGGCGCAATTTTCATCATATATATAGGAAGCTTTTATATCATAACTAACCGTACTTGCCAGTTTTCCTTTTAAACCTGCATGAACATCATACAATTCATTGGTTGGTTTTATGTTTAATGTAGGCGAAACAAACGGATTGGCATCCACAAAATCGGTATACGTATTTTGCCTTAAATCCCCAACTGCACCCGAATAGAAAATCATCAAATCACCCACTATTTTACAGGAAGCTGTCACCGAAGGATACACATAGAATTTGTTCGTTTTATTTTCGGTTCCCATACTATACATCAAACCGGCACCTATATTCAGTGTCCAATCTTCTTTTATCATTTCAAAACTTGGAACAATACCCAAATTTGTATAACCATATTTTAAAGGAGTCGTATTGGTCCCTAAATAATCACTTTTGAAACTTCCACCAACATAATCGACAATAACTTTTGTTTTTATTGCTTCGTCCATAACATCAAACTTAAAAGTTGGCGTTAGCAAAAATCGATTTTCAGATGAGCTATACGCATCCGAAAAATGATTGAATTTTAAATTAGCATTGTTCAAAATACCTTCTTCAAAAGCAATATCACCTCCCACCGAGATCGAATTATAGGATTGTTGCGGATTAATGCTATTCACCAACGCTATACTTTCCGGAAGTGTCAACGTATTCCCAAAATTATCTGGCAATCCGAACCAATTATAGATTTGGTTTTGATATCCAGCATTGACATTCCACGCCATTTCTTTTTCGTTTGTTCCATAAACCAGATCAATCGCAGTGTCATAAAAGCCATTATCCAGGACAACATCTTTCAATCCGCCTTGAGAGGATTGATGACGAAACATCCCACTAACGTACTCATTGTTATTAAGATCATCTGTTACAAATAGCTCAGCGTTTAGGACACCATAATTACCTAAACCCAAAGTTGCATAATTCTTGAACAAACGTACTTGTTTTGCTTTTTCAACTCCTTCGGCATTTCCTTTAGAAGGCAAAAAAGTAGAGGCTACAGGAAAAGGCAAAATGGAATATTTCACACTTTCTTTTTTGGCATTCTCATCGTTTGTAATCACTGGAACTTCTTTTACTTTGAAAGCATCTGAAATTGTTGGAGCATATGGTTTTACCACATTTACAACTTCTGTTCCTATATTTTCTTGTTTGTTTTGAGCAAATGAAAATTGGGAAAGGAATAGGAGCAAAATCCCCACCCCTCCCGATAACCATCGGGACTCCCCCAAAAGAAAGGAAGCCGAAAACCTTGATTGTTTATTCATGAATGCTTTTATGTTGTTGATTATCATCTTTTGTCTATTTTCTATTTTCTGCCTTCTCACCTCTAACTTCTGCCTTACACATCCCATTCTCCCTTTGCAATGAATTGCGTTTTTCCACCAATTTTTATATCAAAATGGTCTTCGGATAATTTTCCATCGAAATAGATTCGTGAAGGTCTATCGATAAAATCCCCTTGATGATTGATCAATTTAATTTCTGGCGAATGGTATTTCAAAAGAAAAGCTTGCAGGCACGTACTCGCACTTCCGGTTGCAGCATCTTCTATAAGCTGATTATTTTCAATACATAACATTCTACTGTAAAGTTCCCCTTGGTCAAAACAATAGAAATATAATGCTCTATGATTTGTTTTACAATGAGCTTGCAACCATTCTTTCATTTTGATCAATTCGAGATTTAAATCTTCCAGAGCTTTTATATTTTTAAGTGGTACAACCACAAACGCACTTCCCGTAGAAACTTCTTGAATGGAAAATTCATCATCAAAATCTTCAGAACTCAAATTACTAAAAGAAGCAAAATCTTCTTTTGAGAAAACATCTAAAAATTCAGGTTGAGCTGCCTGTAGCCAAACCAAATCCTCTGACTGCTGAATTGGAATTTCACCAATTGGAACCGATAATTTAAAATTTCGAGGATGAGTCTCTACTATTTTATTCATCAAAACCCACGAAGTCCCAATTATAGGATGACCTGCAAATTGCATTTCACTAACGGGAGTAAAAATTCTAATAGATGCACTATTATTTTCAGGTTGCATCTTAGTAATAAAAGTACTTTCGGCAAAGTTAATTTCGCGTGCTATTTCTTGCATCTTTTCTGTACTTAAAGTATCAGCCTCCAAAAAAACAGCCAATTGATTTCCATCATATTTTTTCTCTGCAAAAACATCTACTATATAAAAAGGTAATTTCATTCTGTTTTTCTATTTCGTTATTGATGAATTGGTTTTGGCTTCTTCTGCTTTTATTCTATTCAATTCCGTTTTTGCTTCTTCAATTACATCTGAATAATCCGTGAAATTTTCGATTACGTTCTCTAATACATACGTCGCTTGATAACTATCTTTCAAACCATAATAATTCTTAGCCATTAGAATCAAACCTTTGGCTCCAAAATAGCGGTAACTAGAATAATTTTTGGCTAATTTTTGAATTACTGTATTCGAAATCTCAAATTTTCCGTCTTTATTTTTAAAATAGGCATCATAATACAACGCTTCGGCGGCCAATTCTCCTTTACTCACACTCAGCAATTTTGCGTAAGCTCCTTTCGCTTTAGCTTCATCACCAGATTGCATGGCAGAACGAGCAACGATGATTTGGGCATCACTTTTCACGTTTTCTTCGGTTTTTGGGTTAGCCAAAACTTTATCGGCATAAGCCACGGAATTTGGATAATCCTTTACATCATAATAACATTTCATCAAATTGGCTTGGGAGAATGTTTTGTTTTGCGAAAAATCGGCCTCTTTTTCTAAACGAACCAATACCGAAATTCCCTTATCACAATTTCTATCTTTCAAAAATATTTCTGCCAATCGAACTAAAGCTTGCTCGGTGTATTCGCAACGGGGTTGATCTATCACAAATTCGTAATTGGGAACCGATTTACTTTCGGAACCTTCAGCGAAATACAATTGCGCCAATACGAAATTCGCTTTTAGAATATGAATCCCGTTTGGAAACTTCTTTATATAATTGCTAAATCCTGAAATGGCCTGTTTCGCATTACTGAGTTCGTATTGCTTTTCGGCAGCCTCAAAAGTGTCGTTATCTAGATCGACATCCGTTACTGCCACAAAATCTAAAGTACGCACCCAAGTGGCATATTCATCTACTTTTCCGTTATCAACATAAATCAATCGAGCGGTAGCAACAGCTTCATAAGCTTCGGGGGTTTTAGGGAAATCAGAGGCTACTTTTTTAAATTTGGTTAAAGCCAAATCATCACGATCCGAATTATAATAAATCAATCCTTGACGCAAAACAGATCTTGAAGTATAGGAACTGTTTTTATTGGTTGTGATTAACTTATCATAGGTTTTTATAGCCAAATCGGGTTTGTTCTCGGCCACATAGGTATTTCCTAATTCAAACAAAACATCATCTTGATAGTCTGATTTTGGATACGATGTCAAAAACGCATTGAGTTCTTCTATTTTTTTACTGTTTTTGGAAAGAAACCCATAGCAAAGTGCTTCTTGAAAATAAGCATAATCTCCATCCACACTTTTCGATTCTATCACCTTAATATAAGCATCTAAAGCTGATTGATATTTAGTAGTAACAAATCGGCAATCAGCAAGGCGCAAGTAGGAATCATTCAAACGGAATTTATCCGCTTTATTATTGTCTATTTGGCTTTGGAAAGAATTCCCGGCCGCATCATATTCTTTCAACTTAAAATTAGCATAAGCAATATTATAATTGATGTTTTTAAATTCGGCAGTTTCTTTGGCTTTTGCCAAATCCGAGAACTGCTGATAACCCAACAAAGCTTCTTTGTAATCTTCTAAATTATATTCAGATTCCCCTTTCCAAAAAGTGGCACGTGCAGTAATGATGGGATCTTTTTGTTCTTTGATGGCTTTTTCGAATAGTATCAAAGATTGAGAATAATTCCCTTCGGTAAACAATTCCAGTCCTCTATAGAAAACTACTTTTTGATAGGCAACGCTGTTTTCTGGAGTTTTGTTTTTCTCCAATAAAGTCAGTGCTTCTTTATAGTTTTTGGATGAAATATAAGAATCGATCAATAATTTTTCTATCGCAGAATTATTGGGGTTATTAGGATATTTATTGACAAAACCCAACAAAACCTCTGGGACACTTTGATAGGAATTCCCAATTTCATAACTCAATTTGACATAATTCAAACTCGCATCTTCTTGCAGCTTTAAATTAAAATTCATTTCGGAAGCATTCTTAAAAGCATTAAGAGCCTGTTGTTTTTTACCCGATTCTAAATAACTTTCTCCCAAATGATAATAGGCATTTTGGGCAATAAAATCCTTTCCGTCTATAATTTTATTAAATTGTGAAATGGCATTGTCATAATCCTTTTGCATATAATATGCATAGCCCAATTGATAAAAATCAGTGTTATTCCATTTTCCATTTTTTCCTTTATAGCCTACTAAATAAGGAATAGCCTCATTGTATTGTTTTAGATTGAAATAACTTTCGCCAATGATTTTATTCAATTCCGATTTTTCTAAAGCAGTGGATTTTGGCATGGCCTTGATTCCTAAATCAATCGCTTTTTGAAAATTCCCCGATTTGAAGCTCATATCCGATTTGTAATACGATAATTTTTCGGCGTATTTCTCATCGCCAGAAACCTGATCAAATTGCTTGTTAGCTTCAGCATAATCATCCGATTCATAAGCCATAAAGCCCAGATAATACTTGCTTTGCTTCGCATATTCTTCAGAATTGACCACTCTATTAAAATAGCTTTTGGCTTCTTTCATTTTTTTTGCAACAAAATAAGAATAGCCTTTTTCAAAATTGAACTTGTTGCGTTCATTATTTCTCAAAACAATTTCGTCCACTTTCTCAAACCATTGCAAAGCTTCTTTATATTCTCTATGATCAAAGTAATAGTAGGCTACATCGATAAAAGCCTGATTTTGTTTACGACTGGCAGGATAATCTACAACGAAGTTATTAATCAATTCTTCGGCATTGTCCTGATCGGTACGAATGGCGCAATTGGCAATGTAATACGCACAATCCGATAGCGTTCCCTCATTTTTAGAAACTGCTTTTATGTTTTCAAAAAGGATTTGCGCCGACGCATATTGTTGGTCTTCATATAAAGAAAGTGCTTTATCGAAATCCTTCAATGGGTAGGTATAAATGGCTGATTCTTGTGAATAAAGGGAAGTTATTTGAACAATAAAAAGGAATAAAAAGAGCTTCGGAAGTTTCTGCATTGTTATTTTATTTAATGATCAAATGTATTTATTTCTGTGTCTATAACGAAACGCTGTCTGCTTTTATTATGAACTATTTTTAAACCTCACCCCCAACCCCTCTCCAAAAGAGAGGGGAGCTAGTCTATGAATTGGAATTTTATTTTTTTGTTTTTTTGAAATTAAGCCTTTTGGAATTTGCAATTTGCCTTTTATTTTTCACTTTTACTTTTGTATTTGGATTTTATCTTTTTACTTTTACCCAATAAACAAATTCTATTATGTCTCAATCTGTACTGTCTTTAAAAAACGTAAACATATACCAAGAAGGAAAAACTATTTTATCTGATGTTAATTTAGAAGTCAACCATGGGGAATTCATCTACATCATTGGAAAAACCGGTTCTGGGAAAAGTAGTTTATTAAAAACATTATATGCAGATTTACCATTAACGGAAGGTGAAGGTAAAATCGTTGAATTTGATTTGGCTACTTTAAAAGAAGATGACATTCCATTTTTGAGAAGAAAAATCGGAATCGTTTTTCAAGATTTTAAATTGCTTCCGGATCGTACCGTAAAGGACAACATGCTTTTTGTTTTGAAAGCAACCGGATGGGTTGATCAAGATGGAATGGATGCCAAAATTGATGAAGTACTTGACAAAGTAAACATGAAAGACTTTGCCAACAAAATGCCACATCAACTTTCTGGCGGAGAACAACAACGAATTGCAATTGCAAGAGCATTATTGAACAATCCAGAATTTATCCTTGCTGATGAGCCAACCGGAAATCTAGATCCACAAACCAGCGCCGAAGTACTTGAGGTATTACGAAAAATCAATGCCAACGGAAAAACAGTCATTATGGCAACACACGATTATGCCTTATTGATGAAATTCCCAAACAAGACATTGAAATGCGAGGATGCCAAGATTTTTGAAGTGGTACAAAGAACGGTGTAATGCTATCCATTCTAATTCCAACTTACAATTACAATGCATATCCGCTTGTTACCGAATTACAAAAGCAATGCATAGACTGTACAATTGAATTTGAAATTTTGTGTCAAGATGACGCTTCGAATTCAAAATGGAATACAGAAAACCAAAAAATAGACTCCATAAAGAACTGTTTCCTTTTTATTAACAATTACAATCTCGGAAGAGGAAAGAACATCAATTCATTAGTAGAAAAATCGAAATACCGTTTGTTACTAATAATGGATTGTGATACTTTTCCAATACAGAATAATTTCATTCAAAAATATTGCGAAGTCATTCCAAATTCATCAGTCACATTTGGAGGTATACAATACGAGAAAGAAACACCTAACAAAGAGAAGCTATTACGTTGGATTTATGGAAACAAAAGGGAATCTATTTCTGTTGATAGCAGGAATAAAAAACCTAATTTCAGGGCTCTAACTTCCAATTTATTGATAAAAAAAGAAATTTTAGAGCAAAATCCTTTTGATTCAACTATTACAAAATATGGTTATGAAGATTTGTGTTTTTTGTCTGCTTTAGAAACCAATAATATTAAGGTTTCTCACATTGACAATCCGACTTATCATTTGAATTTAGAAACTTCTATTCTTTTTTTGGAGAAAACAAGAACAGCTATTGAGAATCTAGTTTACATTATCAATTCTGATAAATTTTCTACTATCGAAACTAAAATCAATTCGGCTTATATTATTTTAAAAAAATTAAGACTCGTTGCGATAACTACTTTCATTTTCAAGAAAACAGAATCAACAATCACTTCTAATTTACTTTCCAAAAGCCCTTCCCTGTTTCTATTTGACCTTTACAAATTGGGCTATTATTGCAGTATTCAATCCTAACAATTATTGCTTCACCAAACTTTCAAAAAGCGATTTCCATTGTTGCATTGTACTCTCTAAATCATATTTTTTTACATTCTCTTGAGCATTTACAGCCATTTGTATTCTCAAATTTTCATCTTCAATAAGCAATTCCAGTTTTTGAACAAATGAATCTACATTTCCATCTTCAATCAAAAAACCATTTTTTCCTTCATCTATAATTGCTCTTGGACCACAAGGACAATCATAGGCTACACAAGGCAAACCAGAAGCCATAGCCTCGAGCAACACCATAGGAAATCCTTCTGAACGAGAGGTCATAATACACACAGATGAAGACAAGTATTTTTCTGAAATATTTTTTACAGGTTCGTTTAAAATCACATTGGATTCCAATCCTAGTTTTAGAATTGTATGCTTCAAATCCGTCACCGAATCTCCATAAATATCCAGAGTCCAATCGGGGTGTTTTTTAACAATTTCCCTCCAAATAATCAGCAATCTATCTAGTCCTTTTTCATACGAATTTCGAGCAATAGCGATTACTTTTTTAGGTTTTAAATCTAATACTTTTTCGCTTTTAATCCAAGATGGATTAGAAATAACCAAACCGTTAGTAACATTCCATTCATCCAAACCTTCGTTGGACAACGCTACTACTTTTGAAAATTTATTGGCACTAAAATCTTTGAATTTATATTTAAGAAAGCTTGTAAGTTTTGAAATTAAATTTGTCTTTAAATAACTTTCTTCAATATATTTTGAACCATGGCATTCAAAAATAATTGGAATATTAACAGAGAGAATAAATGGTATTATATACCCTTTTAAACCATTATCACAAACGACAATAACATCTGGCTGAATGGTTTCTACTTTACTTTTTAAAGATTTACGAAAAGAATTTAAAAAACTAAAAATCGTTCCCTCCAGCATCATATCATGAAAAAAAATCTTTTCATGAAAAGAATAGAACAAAGGAAAACTCCCTTGATTTTGAGTAAGAACATGAACTTCATAACCAAAATTCTCGATAAGATAATTTAGTTTTAGAGACAAAACTCTGGCAACTCCTCCTTCATTATTCAGTTTGGGAACTATATACAATAATTTCATTTTTTTGAAATCAAAAATTCATCAAAGTCTCTTATATAATCCTCTTCCGAAAAATCATCCGAAGCCAAAACCAAACAAACCGCACCCGAAGAAAAATTCTCCAATTCTCGCCAAATGCCTGTTGGAATCAATAGTCCAACATTCGGTTTATTCAACAAATAACGATTTTCTTCAATTCCGTCATTTACGGTTACTTCAAAACTTCCACTCAAAGCAATAAGTACTTCCTGTTGATTGATATGAGCGTGCCCCCCTCTAAAAGCAGTGCTTGGCACATCAAAAAGATAATAGACTCGTTTGAATTCAAAGGGTAAAAAATCGCTTTGAATGATTCCTAAATTCCCTCTTACATCTTCAACAACGGGTATTTTTAGTATTTGAATCGCTTGTATTGTTTCCATTCTTAAATCGTGTTAATTTGCATTAAATCCAACCATTGTTTTCCTATTGTATCCAATAAAAATGGAGTTACACTTTCTTTTGCATTTTGCTTACAATGTTGATACATTATTTCATCCTCTGCCAATACATTCATCGCTTCGGTAAGTTTTTCTATATTTTGGTCTTCAACGAGAATTCCATTTTTTAAATTACTGATAGTTTCTCTCGGTCCACAAGGACAATCAAATGAAACCACAGGAGTTCCACATGCCAATGACTCCAAAACAACATTTGGCAAGCCCTCATTTTTACTGCTCAAAACTAAAAATCGAGCCTTTTTTAAATAGTTAAAAGGATTATTTTGATATCCTAAAAAGTGAACAAAACCAATTACATTACATTCTTTTGCAACTTTTTTTAATCCTTCATTGTTACCTTCTCCTACTATTACAAGGTGAATTTGTTTATCCTTTAAAACAGAATTGCCATAAGCCAAAATCAATTTATCAAACTGTTTTATATTATTCTCATATTGTCCAATTGCAATTATATAGTCAAAATCAACAGCAATTGGCACATCACACTTTTCATAAATCTCCACTAAATTAACAGGATTGGGAATCGTAATAACATTTCCCAACCCATGTTTTTTTACAATCAATTCTTCCATTTGGTTGGTTAGCGCCACATTGGCATAACAATGATTGTACATTAATCGTGTTAACCAAGAATTATTGGGCATATAATGGTCAATCAAAAAACTATGAACAGTAAATATTGTTTTAGTATTGTACATAAATCTGGCTAAAATCAATTCCTGAATGACTTTGGTTCGAAAACGAAAATCAATGATGAAATCAAAATCGTTTTCTTTAAGATACTTTCGCAAGGAAATCAGTCTTTTAATCTTATTGAATATTCCATTACTTTTATTCTTCAACAAACCCAAATTGACCAATTTTCCGGAATACGGATACGAGACTTCGTCTAAAACAATAATAACATGAACATCAATATTGTTTTTGGCAAAGAAAACAGATAGATTCGCCATCACTTTATCACTGCCACCACCACTTAATCGATAACCAATTAATGCAATTTTATATTTTTTGTGAGGCAATATCATTTTCGTTTTGTTATTTTCGTCTCAAATATAACTATTTTAAAAAATAATGCAGAACAATCCACTCGTTACTATTATTTGTTTGTGCTACAACCACGAGGCCTACGTAGTTGAGAGTTTAAATTCTGTCATCAATCAATCGCATCCCTTTATTGAACTCATTATCGTTGACGATTGCAGTACAGATAATTCAAAAAAAATCATTACGACCTGGCTCGAAAAAAATCCTGAAATTCAGTTTATAGCTAATGAAACCAATTTGGGAAATACTAAATCTTTTAATAAAGCACTAAAACAAGCCAAAGGCGAATATGTAATCGACTTGGCATCGGATGATGTATTATTACCCAATTGTGTGACGTTGCAAATTGATGCTTTCAAAAACAGTCTCTATAAAAACCTTGGAGTGGTTTATGGCAATGTTGAATTGATTTCGGAAAATGGCGCATTTGACTCTTATTATTTTCCAGTAAATGAGCAAAAAAAAGTAATCAAAAACAGAATTACGGGAGATATTTATCACTCTGTTCTTTCTGGCGGGAATAGTATTTGTTCCGTATCTGCTATGATAAAGAAAACCGTTTTCGACCATTTACAAGGATATGATGAAACGCTAACCTATGAAGATTTGGATTTTTGGATTCGTGCTTCTCGTCTTTATGAGTTTGATTTTATTGACGAGCCCCTTGTTCAAAAAAGAATAGTCACTAATTCATTAGGAAGTGACTTCTTTAAAAAAAATGATGCCCGGGCCAAAAAAATAAATCACTCTACGTACTTAATCCTAAAAAAAGCAATTGTGCTAAATCAAACTAGAGCAGAGGATCTAGCTATTCAAAAAAGGGTGCATCATGAAATTGTACATTGTTTTAAAAATCAAAACTATGGTTTGATGTTCAAAAATATCCAACTAAGATTTGAATTGATTTGGCATAAAAGTTTTAAAAATTATTCCTCTTAAAAACAATCTGCTACTACTGTTTTCGCAAATCTATTCTATCGGTTTAAAAATTTATCACACACTTTTTTGATACTTTCTATTACACCAATTCTTTTATCCAATTGCCAATACGAATAAACTACCGAGAACACTAAAACAAGTAAAAGGATACTTTCGGAATAGCATTTATCGACAAAACAGACTGTTGAACAACACATTAAACCCACAAAAATTGAAGAAATCACAATATTCAAAGTATCCTTGCGAAAACCAAATTGATACTTTTTACGCACAATATAATAGACGTAAAATCCATAAAGACTAAAATTTAATACACTTGCAAAACCAATGCCAACTAGTCCGAAAAAGTTATAAAACAAAATAGTCAAACTCACATTTAAAAAATCACCAACCAATTCTTGTTTAAAATACTGTCGCTTATTACCATTTGCCAAAATTACAAATCCTAGTGGCCAAATAATTGCTTTGATTACAATTGAAAAAAGAGCCGCTTTCAATATTAAAATTACCGGCAAAAACTCCTTGGTATAAAGCAACTGTATTACTATTGGAGCAGCTAAATAAAAGAGAGCGATAGCCGGTGTAATGAGCAAAAGCGCAACTTCAATTTGATTGTTGACTAACTCTTTCACGGAAGTGTTTTGTTGATGAATTGCCGTTAATCTAGGGTAAAAATCAATAGACATGGCGCTAAAAACCATTCCAACATAAGAAATTAAAATCACAGTACTAACTTCGTAAAAACCAAGAATCTCAGAAGTAGCACCATTATTATTCAAATACAGTTTGATTAAAAAGGTGCACAAATGACCAAAAACAACATTGATAGACAGCAACAAACCTAGCTTTAAAACAGGAATTGATCTTTGTATAATTTGAGACAATGTAAACGAAACATCAACCGCTCTAAAACTTCTAGTATAATATAAATTAACCCCTAGGTTTATAGCACTTGCGGATAAAATAACAGGAATAATTCCGTCAAACTTATAAACATAATAAATACAAACTGTTGCAATTGTGATTCCTATTGAAGATACAATATTAGAAATTGCAATTTGTTTCAACATTCGTTTTCCTTGTAAAATAGCCACCCGACTTGCGGTACAACTGGTCATCAAAAAATGCAGAGACAAAAAAACAAACCAATGGTAATAATTTGTAGTTCCAAAAGTCCATTGACTTAATAACGTACAAAAAACAACCGCTACAATGACTCCAAATACACCAACACCAAATGCGACTTTTTGAATAATGAAAATTGTTTTATTTAACTCAGAACCATCATCACTTTCATCGGCAATTGCAATTTCACGAACACTTGTTGTATTAAATCCAAAACTTGTGATCGAAGCAATTACAAGTAAGGTATTGTTTAACAGTCCAACAATTCCTATACCGATTGGGCCTAAAAAAATAGCTACAAATTTAGAACCAACAATACTAATAAGCATTTTCATCAATTGCATGATTCCAAAAACTCCAGTGGCTTTCAAAATCGTTTTATGCGAAGTATTTTTGCAGTTCTTACTCATTTTATTCTGTTTTACAACCAAAAGATTGAAATTGATTTTTAAAACAATTTACCCATTTTTTCCATTCAGAAACTCTCAGATCTTGGCTATTTACTCGTTCAAGAATTGATTCAATTTGTAAAGAACATAAATCATTTGGATAATTTTGCATCACATCAAAACTAACATTTAACCAGGCATCGTTAAGGGTTTTATTGAATAAAAACATATCCATTTGGACATTTTGGTAATTTTTAAATTGGTTTGTAGCCGAAGAAAGAAAACCTGTTTTTACTATTTCAGTTTTGGTGTGTGCAAATGCAATTTTAGTTGCATTAGTATTGAGATACTTCACAGCATTATACAATTGCAAACCTTCATCCACTTCATTACCATGATCATTCCACAAAGTCAAAAAATATTCTTTCTTGAACATTACCGCTGCAGTAGAATAAATGGAGTAATAACTTAATGCCCGATTGAAAGTATGAATTTTTAATGCTTTTAAAATTTTTCGTATCTTAAAACAATCATATTTATAAAAAACAAACTTGTACAATCCGGGATTTTTTATATATAAATCGGGCTCAAAGACAACAATAGTCTCTTTTAAAGTTTGCGTTTTGCATTGAATTAATTTGTTGTTTCCCAGCCAGAATAGCTTAACAAACAATAGCTTGTCTTTCGTGCTTTTAATTTTTAAATCATTTAAATCAAAAGATTCAACAAACCACATATCATCCTCTAATAAAACAAAATAATCTGTAGCCTCACTGGCCGCTTTAAGCCAAAGATTTATAGGTATTTTATTAGTTTTTGGTGCACATCCTTTTTCAGTATATGCTACTTTTTTAGCATAAAATTCTGAATGATAAATTTCAATATCCGGGTATTTTCCTTTTATTTTATCAAGGTATTTTTGAGGTGTTCCGTCATCTAAAATTTTTATTTTAAAATTGGGTTGTGCGCTATTCAAATAAATACTTTGAATACAACGATCTAAATAATAAGGCCGATTGAATGATTTAATTAATAGATCCATTGGTTTATTTTTTCAATAATACAACTCACTTCGTCCACAGTCATTATAGGACTTATCGGCAAACTCAACACTTCATCGTGAATTTTTTCGGTTATGGAAAAAGACAATTCATTCCAAGATTGCAATGCCTTTTGTTGATGCGGTGGAATGGGATAATGAATCACTGCTTCAATAGTATTTGCAACTAAATAATTTTGCAAATCTTCTCTGTTTTGGGTTCGAATGACAAAAAGATGAAAAACATGAGATTGCTTCGTTCCTCGCAATGACACGGTTGGTAAAATGATTTTATCATTTTTTATTTCTGATAAATATCGTCTAGCAATGATTCTTCGTTTTTCATTATCGGAATCCAAGTTGGGTAATTTCAAGTTCAAAAAAGCGGCTTGCAATTCGTCTAATCTAGAATTGACTCCTATAAAATCGTTTTGATATTTGTTGACCGAACCATAATTACGCAGCGCTTGTATGGTTTTAGCGAGCTCGGCATCATCTGTTACGACTGCTCCGCCATCTCCGAGCGCACCGAGGTTTTTACTTGGATAAAAACTGTACGCTACAGTTGATTGTAGATTTTTGATTACTGATTTTTGATTGCTGATTGCACCTGCCGATTGCGCTGCATCTTCAACGACTATCAAATCATTTTGACTTGCTATTTCATGTATTGCATCCATTTCTGCCAATTGACCGTAAAGATGTACGGCAAGAATAGCTTTGGTTCTAGATGTTATATTCTCTTGAATTAAACTCGGATCGATATTGTAGGTTTCCAACTTTGGTTCGACCAAAACGGGTACCAAATCGGCTTGCAGAATGGCGAGTATGCTGGCAATATACGTATTGGCGGGCACAATAACCTCATCTCCTTTTTGCAGTTTACCCAGTTGAATAAATCCTTTAAAAATCAGCGTTAATGCATCCAAACCATTCCCTACTCCAATGCAAAATTGAGCTCCACAATATTGGGCAAAATTGGTTTCAAACTCTTTGACTTCCTTGCCCAAAATATACCAACCGCTATCCAAAACCGATTTCAATTTCTCTTGAAAAGCAGTTTCATAGGGTTCGTTTATTTTTTTTAAGTCTAGGGATTTTATCACAGTAACTTGATTTTATAAAAATCCTGACTATAGATAGTACAGCCTAATTCTTCTTTCTGTTTTAAAAGTCCTTTATTATAACCTTCTTCATTATCATCATTTACAATTCCCATATCGAAAAAAAACTTCCCGTCTTGCTTGTACTTTTCGATTAAATTAATACACAAAAAATCAAAAGCTCTCAACTTTTCACCTTGTTTTGTAGTTGCTCCATATTGCGACTTTACTCCATTTTCAGTTTCAAATAAAGTTAAACCTGCCAATATATTATCTTCAAAATAAACAGAATACTGCTTTATATTTTTTGGGAATTTTTTTTTTAAAAGCGAAATTTCGAATATTGAATGTACGGGTTTTGCACTATGCTTTTCTAATAATCTTGGCTGCAAAACTAAATCCCAAAACGTTACTAATTGATCCTCTTCGATTATTTGCAAATCAAACTTTTGATTTCTTCGAAAATGTTTTAATTTACTTTTTGAGATATTTAGCGTAACCGTTAAATTGATTGCCAAATTCATTTCTTTTTTTTCTAAAAAAGCCCCTCTTTTCAGCAATAAAAAATCAACTTCAGCATTACCATTCGGGAAATAAAAAGAAGGTATTGGCTTATACAAAAAATATTTTATCGAATTATCTCTAAAAAAACGTAAAAGATTGTCAACAATATCAGCGACACTTTCGCCATTGACAGCACAATGAAAAACCAATCCCCCATACGTCAATCCTTGATGAGAATATACCACATCATCTACTCTATTGGCAGGCAAAACAGCCACTAACTTTTCGTTTTTATAGACCATCAAAGAATAATCCTCGAATCGATCTTTGTGGTAATCCATAAAATCCCGATGAAACAGGAAAGTAGCATTTTTGGCTTGACTTATAAAGGCATTCCAATTGGCATAATCGCTTTCTTGATACCGTTTGACAGCGTAATTTTTCACAATTTTATTTTAGATTTCGGAAAAGTAAGCATTTATTGTTTATGTTCTAAAGGAGATAAATACCATTTGTATTTTACCGCCATCAAGCGCACGGTAATAATAACCAAAGAAGTGATTAGGTATAAAACATCGTCGTTTAGATTTAGTTTTTTCAGCGAAAAAAACACAATTCCACCCAGAATACAAATGGTAGCATAGATTTCTCTGCGAAAAATCACGGGAATTTCGGTACATAAAATATCTCGAATGACTCCTCCAAAACAGGCTGTCATGGTTCCCAAAGCGATACAAATAGTAGGATGAAGGTGGTAATCTATTCCTTTTTGAATACCAATTAACGTAAAAACCCCCAATCCGATAGTGTCGAATAAGGCAAGTGAAGTACGGAGTTTATCTAATCTTTTTCGGAATAGTATAGTCAAAATAAAACCCAATATAATCACATAAACATAAGTCAAATCCTGCATCCAGCCCACCGGTGTGCGCCCTATCATGACGTCACGCAAGGTTCCGCCTCCAACTGCCGTAACAAATGCAATGATAAAAACGCCAAAAGGATCTAGCTTTTTGTTCATAGCCGTTAATGCGCCTGACATAGCAAATGCCATGGTTCCGATGATGTCGAGTAGATGAAACATTTAGATTGTAGAGTTTAGTCCCGAAAGCTTTCGGGATCTGATTGTAAATTGCAGAATTTAGACCCGACAGGTTTTTGAAACCTGTCGGGTCTAAATTTGATTTTTCAAAATTAAATAAAAAACTACTTACTATTGATTATTTTAGAATTTAAAAAATGGTAGTACCTTAGCGACTTAGTAACTTATCCCTTTACAGACTTGAAACAAATCACTTCCATCCAAAATCCTTTTATAAAATCCTTGGTGTTATTGCAAGAAAAAGCAAAAGCACGCAAACAATCGGGAACGTTCTTGATTGAAGGAAAACGTGAAATTTCATTAGCTTTAAAAGGTGGGTATGAAATAGAAACGATTTTGTTTTTACCCGAAGTTTGTTCGGAAACAGAAACCCGAAAGCTATCAAATAACGCTGAATTGATAGAAATCAACAAAGACGTTTATCAAAAACTCGCTTACAGAGATACTACCGAAGGAGTTTTGGCTGTAGCCAAAGCCAAATCGACGCAATTATCCGATTTGCAATTATCCGAAAACCCATTGATTCTTATTGCCGAAGCTCCAGAAAAACCGGGGAATATTGGCGCGTTATTGCGCACCGCCGATGCGGCTAATCTAGATGCCGTAATTATTGCCAATCCCAAGAGTGATTTGTACAATCCTAATGTGGTTCGGTCCAGCGTAGGATGTTTGTTTACCAATCAGATTGCAACCGGAACAACTACCGAAATCATTGCTTTTTTGAAAGAACGCAACATCAATTTTTATTGTGCTACGCTGCAAAACTCCACTTCGTATCACACCCAAGATTACACTACTCCTACCGCTCTAGTTGTGGGTACGGAAGCAACGGGACTGACCCAAGAATGGCGCGATGCAGCGACCCAAAATATCATTATTCCCATGCAAGGCGAAATAGACAGCATGAACGTATCGGTAGCCGCCGCTATTTTGATATTTGAAGCCAAGAGACAGAGAGGGTTTTAGATTTTAGAATTTAGTCCCGAAAGCTTCGGGAGCAGATTTTAGATTTTGGATTGAGAAATTAAGAATTTAGATTTTTCAGAATAGAGAACATAGAATATAGATTTTGAAACAATTTATTTAGAAAAAATATGAAAAAATACAGTATTTCCCTTTTAGTACTCCTTGCTTTTAGTATTCACTCTTTTGCTCAAATTTCTAATGAAGAAGTGGATAATGTAGTCAATCGGGCTTTAACTGCTTTTAATGTCCCTGGAATTGCAGTAGCGATTGTCAAAGACGGAAAAGTGATATTGGCAAAAGGATACGGAGTAAAATCAATTCAAACCAATGAAAAAGTGGATGCGAATTCACTTTTTGGAATTGCTTCCAACAGCAAGGCTTTTACCACTGCCGCATTGGGAATATTAGTAGACGAAGGCAAAATAAAATGGGGTGACAAAGTCATTGCTTACCTACCCACTTTCAAAATGTACAATGATTATGTGACCAATGAATTTACCATTCGGGATCTATTGACCCACAGAAGCGGATTGGGACTTGGCGCAGGGGATTTGATGATCTGGCCTGACGGCAGTAATTTTACAGCGCAGGATATCACACAAAATTTACAGTATTTAAAACCTGTTTCGGCTTTTAGAACGCAATATGATTATGACAATTTATTATACATCGTTGCAGGAGAAGTGATTCATAAAGTGAGTGGTTTGAGTTGGTGTGACTTTATCGAAAGTCGAATCATGAAACCACTGGACATGAAAAACAGCGCTGGATCTTTTGTCCGTTTGAAAGACACCAGCAACGTCATAGCTCCCCACGTTCCTATTGACGGAAAACTAAAAGTGATATCAAGATACAAAAATCAAATATTGGATGCCGCAGGCGGAATTTACTCAAACGTTAACGACATGAGTAAATGGATAATTATGCAATTGAATAATGGAAAATACGGCAATGATAAGCTACAATTATTCTCCGAAAAAGAACACAATGAAATGTGGAGTCCTCAAACCATTATCCCTATAAACACAAAACCTCCTTACAATAGCCACTTTAGCTCTTATGGATTAGGCTGGTTTTTGAGCGATGTAAAAGGATATAAACAAGTCACGCACACGGGCGGTTTAGAAGGAATCGTCACTCAGGTTACCCTATTACCCGAATTGAATTTAGGGATTGTGGTTTTGACCAATCAACAATCAGGAGCAGCTTTTAGCGCGATCACCAATACCATAAAAGACAGTTATCTGGGCATAAAATCAGAAGATTATGTTACCGTTTATAGTAATAGAGTAAAAGCCAGCGAAGAATCTGCAGATAAAGTAACCGATGAAGTTTGGGCAACTGTAGCCAAAAACAAAAAAGAGAACATAAAAATCGACTTTAACAACTATGTCGGTACCTACAAAGACAATTGGTTAGGGGAAATTATGATTAGTGAAAAGAAAGGAAAGTTACTTTTTGCCTGTAAGCGCTCTCCACAACTTTCGGGAGAATTATTCTTTTACAAAGACAAAAACTTAGTCGTAAAATGGAACAATGCTTATTTTCATGCAGATGCCCATTTGTTTTTTGAATATGATGCAGCCGGAAAAGCAATTGCAATCAAAATGAAACCGATTTCAGAATTAACCGACTTCAGTTACGATTTTCAAGATTTGGATTTCAAGAGAGAATAATACATGTTAGAATATAGAGAATAGAATATAAAGAGTTCGATGAATTCTATATTCTATTCTCTATATTCTTTATTCTAAAATCTTAAATCAAAATTCTAAAATCTACACTCTAAAATCCTCCTCTCCCTTGCATATGTCCCAACTTATTCATATTTTTAAGAATTGAACCATGCCGTTATGATAGAAATAGATATAGAAAAAGAGAACAAAGCGATTGCGCAAGAATATAAAGAGTTACTTCGAATCAGTTACCAAACCCTAACCTCCGAAGATAAAAAGCTGATTCGTAAAGCATTTGACGTTTCCGTAGAAGCACATAAAGACCAACGCAGGAAATCTGGAGAAGCCTATATATTCCACCCAATCGCTGTTGCTAAAATTGTCGCCGCCGATATCGGTTTGGGCGCAACCTCAATTGCCGCAGCCTTAATGCACGATGTTGTCGAAGATACTCCGACCACCGTAAAAGATATTGAGCGTTTATTCAATCCCAAAGTGGCACAGCTAGTAGAAGGATTGACAAAAATCTCTATGGTTCAAAAGGATCTTAATGTATCCATGCAAGCCGAGAATTTCAGAAAAATGCTCTTGACACTAAACGATGATGTTCGCGTAATTCTGATAAAAATAGCCGATAGATTGCACAACATGCAAACTATGGATTCTATGGAAGCCTACAAGCAAGAGAAAATCGCTTCCGAAACCTTATACATCTACGCACCATTAGCCCATCGTCTAGGGCTTTACAAAATAAAAAACAAACTAGAGGATTTAGGTCTAAAATATACCGAACCCGATATTTATAATGACATTGTAAGCAAAATTAGGGAAACCAAGGAAGAACAAGATGCCTATATAAAAGACATTTCCGAAATCCTTAAAACATCATTAGACGCAGAAGGAGTCGACTATATTATAAAAGGAAGACCAAAGTCAATTTATTCTATTTACCGAAAAATGACCACCCAAAACGTTGGGTTTGATGAAGTCTATGACAAATTTGCCTTACGCATCGTTTACAAATCGAATCCGCACGACGAAAAGTTCTTGGCCTGGAAAATATATTCGATCGTAACCGACCATTACAGACCCAGCCCTAGTCGATTACGCGACTGGATTTCTTCCCCAAAATCAACAGGTTATGAGGCCTTGCACATTACCGTAATGGGGCCGAAAGGCCGTTGGGTAGAAGTCCAGGTACGAAGCGAACGTATGGATGAAATTGCCGAAAAAGGGTATGCCGCACATTACAAATACAAAAACGGAGCAACCGAAGAAAATGGTCTTGATGTTTGGCTGAACTTATTAAAAGAAGCACTGGAAAACTCCGAAATAAGCGCAGTCGATTTTGTTGAGGATTTCAAAATGAATCTGTACTCCAAAGAGATTTATATTTTTACCCCAAAAGGAGAAATCAAATCACTACCAAAAGGCGCTACCTCATTAGATTTTGCTTTTAGCATTCACTCCGAAATTGGAATAAAAACCAGAGGAACAAGAGTAAACGGTAAATTGGTTCCTTTAAACTACGAACTAAAAAGCGGGGATCAGGTCGAAATTATAACCTCTCCCAACCAAAAACCAACCATCAACTGGTTGGACTACGTAACGACTTCCCGAGCAAAAAATAAAATCCGAAATGTCCTCAACGAAGACACCAAGAAAATTGCCGAAGACGGAAAAGAAGTGCTTACACGTAAGCTAAAACACCTCAAAATCACACTAAACGAATCAACTATTAATGAGTTGGTCAACTTTTTTAAATTAAAAACAAGCTTAGATTTATTTTACAGAGTGGGTGTTGGATCGATCGATAATCAACAATTAAAAGATTACGCGGTTCAAAAAAGCAACACCTTAATTAACTTTTTCAAAAACAAAATAAAACGTTCACACAGCACTTCTGATGTCGATATCCACAGACAAGTCATCAGCAGTAATTATGACATGCTTGTTTTTGGCAAAACACAAGACAAACTCGACTACAAATTATCTTCCTGTTGCAACCCCATTCCAGGGGATGAAGTTTTTGGTTTTGTAACCATAAATGACGGAATAAAAGTTCACAAAAAAGATTGTCCAAATGCCCTAGCGATGCAGGCCAATTACGCCTACAGAATCATGCAGGCCAAATGGATTGACTCGACTCAGCAAGATTTCAAAGCCACCATCAACATCATGGGAATGGACACTTTGGGACTCACAAACGAACTGACAAAAGTGATTTCAAACAATATGAATGTGAACATTCAAAGCATTTCATTGAGTGGAGATGCAGGAATTTTCAAAGGACAAATATCCGTCATCGTTCCCAACATCACCATTCTGAAAAAACTAATCGACAACATCAAAAAAATTGACGGAATCGACAAAGTAACAAGAGTTTACAAAAACTAAGACCTAAAAATAACTACAACACTCTTAATTGTTAAATTCCAAAAAATAAAAACCGAGAACTTCACTCCAAATAAATAGTTTCAAAAACATTTGGGCGTGTCACCATTAGAGAAAGAGGCCAACTTATAGTACCGCCTATTTGACCTCTTTCCCTAATGCTGTCGGGCTATACGCCTTTACTTTGTATTTGATAAAACACTAAATTTATTCAAAGGAAAACAGAGGTGAACTATGCTATCCGCCAAGCT
>NZ_QCZH01000012.1 GCF_003097655.1 Flavobacterium laiguense | reverse complement strand
CTGTTGTGGTGTTGGTGAAAGCTGCTGTGTCTGAACCTGCACAAACCGCTGTCGAACCATCTGCGATGGCTGCCACTACTGGCAAGGCAATTACTGTAATTTCCTTTGTTGCCGTCAATTGCCCTGTACAACTTGAAGGGGCAACTCCTGTAGCTGTTACATTAAATGTAGTTGTAGCAGAGAGATTACCCGTTGGCAAATTGATAGTACCACCCGTTCCCGCTACTGCTGATCCAATGTTTGTTGTACCATTCCTTAATTGATAATTAAAACCAACTTGAGAAAGTGCAACAGTTATGTTTGTTGAAGTATTTTCACAAATTGAAGCGGCATCCGAACCTACCGCTAAAGACAAGGTTGGAACGGCATTTACAGTAACCCCCACTGTTTCATCTAACGTTTGAGTACAAGAACCAAAAGGAAATTTAATGGCTTTTATGGACAATGTAGCGTTTGCAGTAAGTACTGCAGAACTCAGAGTTATCGGAGTTATCGGATCGCCAGTTCCTAATACAGATGACCCGGAATTTAACCCAAGTGTATTATTAAATAGTTGGTAAATTACCCCCGCTTGGGATAAAAGCACTTGAACATTAGCAACGACACTTCCTGAACACACAGTGGTATTATCTGGATTTACCGTTAACGTTTTTGATGGAGGACTACAAGTAACAGGGGTTGAATCCGATTTTACCCCTTCACAATTTGATCCACTTGTGGCTGTTGCCGTTACTATTCCTCCAGAATATAATGCATTAGCATAAATTGTTGATATTGTCCAAGAAGTACCCGAAACAACAGCTGTAGCCAAGGTTGTTTCTGCTAAATCTTGATATACCGGGTGGCCATCGATATATAATTTTATTGTATCCCCATTGGCACCTGTCCCCGAAATGGAAGTTGTATTTTCTACAATTGATGCTGGAGTGATAGTAACTGCATTTGAAGTTTGTGATCCAACCAAAACGCCTGCAGATGCCACACTTTGAGATTCACAACTCGTTAAATTTGTAGCCTTTGCAGTTATCGTTCTTCCTGGAGCGATACTAATTCCTGTTGTGGCTGTCCATAAACCTCCAAGAACGGTTGTTGTTGATCCTTCGGCAATACCATTTTCGAATACTTGAATTTCGGTTCCATTTGGTTCTGATGAAGTACCCGTTACTTTCGTTATAGTAGCAGTGGTACAATAAGTACCTGTAATCGTTGGAGCAGATGTAACACCCGCAGAAATTGTTTGAGCAGTAGAATAATCCGAAGGACATTTAACAGTTACTGTAGTTTTTACAGCTAATGCTTTTACAATATCACATGTATAAAAAGTCAAAGATGGAATTGTCCAATTACCTCCTGCTGTTGTGGTTGTAGTTCCAATTTGAATATTGTTTGCATATAAATATACTGTAACACCTACAACATTATCTGGTGTTGGAACGGTACCACTTACTGAAGTAGTAGAGGTAGTAATAGTTGTAGAAATTGTTGGAGTTGCTGTTTGTGATAATCCACCAACACAAATCCAAACAGGTGTCGACTCACATTGACCCGCTAATTGTTGCGTAATCCGATAAGCACCATATGTTAAGCAACCTGCTCCAGAAGAATTACATCTTGTTGAAACTCCATCTGTAGTACATTTATGAAGAAAATTTTGAGTATTTGGAGATAATGCACTAGGCAAAGTTGTTGCTGTAATTGATTGCCCAGAAGTCCAAATTGTTCCTCCTCCAGGAATTTCGGGAGTTGTGTTTGTTCCTTTATACACTCTAACTATTGCACCCGGAGTTGCAATTCCTTGAATGCTTTTACCACATTCATATGCACTTGTAATTGGCGGTGTACATGTAGAACCTAGAACTGTTGTTGTATTATTACAATTCGTTCCTGACTCGACTTCTCCTGTCGCTTGTGCTGTTGCCGAAATCTTGTCACCAATTACAAGTGGCGGCGAAATTCCAGTTAATGACCAAGCTCCTCCAGTTACAGTAGTTGAACCTATTAAAGCTGTATTTTTATAAACTCGAATAGTCGTTCCGCTTGCTTCAGTAGAAGTTCCACTTACCGTAGTAGCCCCTGTTGACAAAGGCAAAGTTATTACAGGGCAATCTGAAAAAACACATGTAGCAGGAGAACTCGGAGAACAAAGTGGCTGATTATTAATAATCACATTAAAACAATTTTCCAAACTTCCACAAGCGGTATCATTTACCCCACCAATATCTGAGGCAGAGCTCGGACTGCAAATTGTAGACTTATCCGCTGCCATATTATCAACAATAGCATATCGCATTGGAGTAGCCTGAGTAAATCCAAGCGGTGTTAAATCCGCCCAGTCAACATAAAAATCTAAGAAGAAATTCATTTGACTACATTCTGTAGAAGCTGCAATAGATTTTTGTATTCTATCAACGGGATATGACTTGACAAGATTTGCTCCGCATGCATTTTCTAAATTATAAATTCTGGCTCCAAATTTAGTAGCCAAAACTATTTCAACTTCAAAACCTGGGTTAGATGTTGTATAAGTTGGATCAGCATTTGGGCCGGTAGATCCAAACAAACCATCGGTATCAATTAAAATCGAATAACTTTTTGCATTGGGAGCAATACTGGCCATTCTAAATCGAAACAACCAGTTTGTTCCATTAGAATAATGAAAAACAGGATCAATACCCCCAGACACAGATTCAACAAAATCAGAGAAACCACAATTAGGACCATTCCTAACATCCGAACTGGGTTCGCTACCTGCCGCTATCAATGTTCTATAGGCTATTTCGCTATTACTCTTGTCATTCCCCAAAAATCCAGCTGTTGATGTTGATATATAACCATCATTATTAGGATCCAAGACAGATTTAGAAGCACCACTGGCCGGCTCTATAATCATTCCAGGGGTTTGGGCAACAACTTTATTAAAACTCAATAATACAAGCAGTGTAATAAGTAATTTTTTTATCATAATTGAAAACTTTGTATTTGAACAGAATAACTTTTTTAACATGTGGCTTATAAAAATATATTGAAAGAATTTATAGTAAAAAATCAACATAATTTAAGGATGCGAAAATATACAATCGCCACAAAACAAAAAAGACAAATCTAACTATATCATAACTAATCGATTAAGTGTGTATTTTTACGGTTAAAGTACATGTTTTATTTGAATTAAATGTTATTATATCAATTTACATTGCTTTTCTGTGTGTAAAAAACCATTTTACTCTGTTTATACTTCATTTTTTTAACAAATACTATGATAAAAATGCCGCAAGTCACAATCCCGATATCGGGACTCAAAAATATCTTTATTGATTTGTGACTTCGTGCTAGAAATTATCTTAGTGCTTGTAGTGCTGAATGGCAAAAAACACTTTTGTTTATAAGAATATCATCTGAACTCCTTGAATCGATCTATCTCAATAGAATTATTGCTATTTTTGCAACTTAAACAAACAAAATATTTTATGCTCATTATAGGAATTGCAGGAGGAACAGGATCTGGAAAAACAACAGTCGTTCATCAAATCATGAACGAATTACCCGAAGCTGAAGTTGGGATTATCTCTCAAGACTCCTATTATAGAGAAACCCATGACCTTAGCTACGAAGATCGTTCCAACATCAATTTTGACCATCCAAGAGCTATTGATTTTGAGTTATTGGTAGAGCATCTCAAAGAATTAAAAGCTGGAAATATTATAAATCAACCCGTCTATTCTTTTGTACAACACAACAGAACCGATGATGTTGTTGTCACACATCCAAGAAAAGTGATGATTGTTGAAGGTATCTTAATCCTAACAAATCCCGAATTAAGAAATCTTTTTGATATCAAAATATACGTGCATGCCGATTCAGACGAACGCCTAATTCGCCGCTTGAAAAGAGACATCGCAGAACGGGGCAGAGACATGAATGAAGTTTTAAACCGCTATCAACACACTTTAAAACCCATGCACGAACAATTTATTGAACCCACAAAAGCATTTGCCGACATTATAATACCCAACGACAGATACAATACCGTGGCAATCGATGTGGTTCGTGCCGTAATTAATCAACGTATTTTATAATTTTATTGTAATTTTATTGCGTATTTAAAACGCACAACTCTTTATTTTTATCATACCCATGTGAAAAAACAAAGAATTACAAAACAAAATCTATACTTTTCCATTAAAATTAGATACTAAAAAAAATCTCAATGAAAAACCCCTATAAAGACAAAACTTGGTTTAAACTTTTAAGCAACAAGTATGTTTGGGTCTCACTGTCTTTCTTGACTTGGATGATCTTTTTGGACAACTATTCCTATTTTGAACATCGTTTTTTAAACAAACAAATAGAGGAGCTGGAAGACAATGCCACTTATTATCAAGGCGAAATAAAAAAAGATGAAGAGAACATCAAGCAATTGAAGAACCCTTTACAAATCGAAAAGTATGCTCGTGAAAAATACTATATGAAAAAAGATAGTGAAGATATTTACATCATCGAATTTGAAGGTGATACCGTTAAAAAGAAATAATCGTTAAGTATTATAATCAAAACTAATTACAATTAAAATGGCTAAGAACCTATTCGACGATTTCAGCCCTGTTTCTGCAAAACTTTGGAAACAAAAAATTCAATTTGAACTCAAAGGAGCCGATTATAATGACACCTTAATTTGGAATTCTCCAGAGGATATCAAAGTGAAACCATTTTACGACAAAGAAGATTTTACAAAAAAACAGTCCGTTTCCACAAAAGCTTCGCAATTTAAAATATGCCAAAATATCTTTGTTTTTGACATAGAGAAATCAATAGAAAAAGGGTTGGATTCTATAAATCGTGGCGCTGAAAGTCTCCGTTTCACTATTCAAGATGACACTGTTGATATTGCAAAACTATTAGGAAAATTACCTTTAGACAAAGTTGCCATTTACTTTCATTTCAGTTTTATTTCAATCGATTTCGTAAAAAAGATTGACGCTATTGCAAAAGAAAAAAAAGCGACCATCTATTGTAATTTAGACCCAATAGGACAATTAGCCAAAGACGGGAATTGGTTTGTAACCAATGATAAAACTAATTTTGACACGCTAAACACACTATCAAAAGAAACTTCATCTCTTTCGATTATAAGCATAAATAGTGGTTTGTACCAAAATGCCGGTGCCAATATGGTTCAACAAATCGCTTATGGTGTGGCTCATGCCAATGAATATTTTAATCGAATAACAGCTATCAATCAACCGATTGTATTTCAAGTTTCGGTAGGAACCAATTATTTTTTCGAAATCGCAAAACTGCGTGCTTTACGAATCCTTTTTAATACAATAGCCCAAGAATACAATCACAACCAAGATTGCCATTTACTGGTTACTCCAACAAAACGCAACAAAACCATCTACGATTATAATGTAAACATGCTTCGCACCACTACCGAATGCATGAGCGCCATTCTCGGAGGAGCAGATGCCATTGCCAATTTACCCTATGATGCCTTGTACCATAAAGACAATGAATTTGGCGATAGAATTGCCAGAAATCAATTGTTGATTCTAAAAGAGGAAAGCTATTTTGACAAAGTGGACAACCCCGCTGACGGAAGTTATTACGTTGAAAGCTTAACGAATCAATTGGCCGAAAAAGCATTATTGTTATTCAAAGACATTGAAGCCAATGGAGGTTTTCTAAAGCAATTGAATGAAGGTGTCATCAAAAGAAAAATTCAAGAAAGTGCCGATACCGAACAAGCTTTATTCGACTCCGGAAAAGAACCACTATTAGGTACCAACAAATACCCCAACAAGCAGGACAAAATGAAACAGGACTTAGAATTGTTTCCTTTTGTAAAAATTAAGCCCCGAAAAACTTTGATCACCCCAATAATTGAAAAACGATTGGCCGAGAAATTGGAACAGGAACGACTTTTGGAAGAGTAGTCAGATTGCAGTATTCAGTCTTCGATAAACTATAAAAAAAATCAATTTGGCACAGCAACCAAAAAGATTAAAGACTAAAAAAATGAAAAGAAAAGATTTACAACATATAAAGCTTGATACTTCCAATGGTTTGGAAACTGCTCCCTTAAACTTGGAACAAAATTTTCAAACTGCCGAAGGAATTGAACTCCACAAAACGTACACCGAAAAAGATATCGAAACCATCGAGCATCTTGATTTTGGAGCGGGTTTTGCGCCTAATTTACGAGGGCCTTACGCCACTATGTATGTGCGAAGACCGTGGACAATCCGTCAATATGCCGGATTTTCTACGGCCGAAGAAAGCAATGCCTTTTACAGACGGAACCTTGCAGCTGGTCAAAAAGGGCTTTCTATCGCTTTTGATTTACCTACACATAGAGGTTACGACTCAGACCATGAACGAGTAGTAGGTGATGTTGGAAAAGCAGGAGTAGCCATAGACTCTGTTGAAGACATGAAAGTATTGTTCAATCAGATTCCGCTTGACGAAATGTCGGTTTCTATGACTATGAACGGTGCCGTTTTGCCTATTATGGCTTTTTATATCGTTGCGGCAGAAGAACAAGGGGTAAAACCGGAGCAACTTTCTGGAACCATCCAAAATGACATCCTGAAAGAGTTCATGGTACGTAACACTTACATTTACCCACCTACTCCATCGATGAAAATCATCGCTGATATCTTTGAATTCACCAGCAATAAAATGCCTAAATTCAATTCCATTTCCATCTCAGGATACCACATGCAAGAAGCTGGGGCTACTGCAGACATTGAATTGGCCTACACGCTTGCCGATGGTTTAGAATACATTCGAACAGGATTGGCAACCGGAATGAAAATAGACGATTTTGCTCCTCGCCTATCTTTTTTCTGGGCTATTGGAATGAATCATTTTATGGAAATTGCCAAAATGAGAGCTGGAAGAATGATTTGGGCAAAACTCGTTAAACAATTTAACCCAACGGATGATAAATCATTGGCATTGAGAACCCATTGCCAAACATCGGGTTGGAGTTTGACGGAGCAAGATCCATTCAACAATGTGGCTCGTACGTGCATCGAAGCTACCGCAGCAGCCTTTGGAGGAACACAATCTTTGCATACCAATGCACTAGATGAAGCGATTGCTTTGCCTACCGATTTCTCGGCTCGAATTGCCCGAAATACCCAGATCTATTTACAAGAAGAAACAAAAATCACCAAGACAGTAGATCCTTGGGCAGGTAGTTATTATGTGGAAAGCCTAACCAATGAAATTGCCGAAAAAGCATGGAAACTCATTGAAGAAGTGGAAGAATTGGGCGGAATGACCAAAGCCATTGAAACTGGAATTCCAAAGATTAGAATTGAGGAAGCGGCAGCCCGTAAACAAGCCCGAATCGATAGTAGTCAAGACATTATTGTAGGAGTTAACAAATACCGTTTAGAGAAAGAAGATCCCTTACAAATTCTGGATGTAGACAATCAGATGGTTCGACTACAACAACTCGAACAACTCGATCGAATTAAAGCAACGAGAGATTCTAAAAAAGTACAGGCATCACTCCAAAAATTAACCCTTTGCGCCCAAACTGGAGAAGGAAATTTATTGGAATTTGCCGTTGAAGCTGCGAGGAATCGTTGTACCTTAGGGGAAATTAGCGATGCGTTAGAAACAGTATTTGGCAGATATAAAGCACAAATTAAATCTTTTAGCGGTGTGTATAGCAAAGAAATGAAAGACGACAAGAGCTTTGAAAAAGCAAAACAACTAGCAGACGCCTTTGCCAAACAAGAAGGACGTAGACCAAGAATTATGATTGCCAAAATGGGACAAGATGGTCACGACCGTGGTGCCAAGGTTGTCGCTACTGGTTATGCCGATGTAGGTTTTGATGTGGATATTGGCCCATTATTTCAAACTCCTGCCGAAGCTGCCAAACAAGCCGTGGAAAACGATGTACATATTCTAGGTGTTTCCTCACTCGCTGCTGGTCACAAAACATTAGTTCCTCAAGTAATTGAAGAACTTAAAAAATATGGTAGAGAAGACATTATGGTTATTGTTGGCGGAGTAATCCCTGCACAAGATTACCAGTTTCTATTTGATGCTGGTGCAGTGGCTGTTTTTGGACCCGGAACAAAAATTAGCGAGGCCGCCATTAAAATATTAGAAATTTTAATTGATTAACTGGATTCTCCGTTTAATTTAAAATGGAATTTATTCGTGTGCGTGTTTTAATAAAACTCCATTAAATTTCCCTTCTTAAAATTTAACCATAACTATTCCCTTAAGTACTTTAATAACAATGCGAATCAAGGGTTGAAAAGTTCCAATAGGCACATTTCAACCCTTGATTCGTATAAATAGCGAACAAATATTAAGTTTCTGGCTCTAATTATACATATATATAATCCTATAATTATGATGTAATACGCAAAATTGGGTTATACTGCTTTATATCTAGATATTATGACTCTCTATCTGAATAAAAAAGTCCAATAAATTAACATCTATTAAGTAAGTACTTAACACTCAATTTTTTATAATTAAACTAACTTTGTAGTTAGTGTTTAAAATAAATAAAAAATAATGAGAAGGGGAAGCAATAACAAAAAACCTTGGTATTTATTTTATCCCTACTATTTTCAAGTATACTATTAATTTAAAAAGAATATTATGAAAACATTTATCATTATTATGTTGTTTTTAGGAACGCATATTACCTCTTTTTCACAGAATAAGGTAAACGGAGGTAAAGATGAGGGAAAAATGAAATCCATAGACCTACCTGAGGTAGTAATTAAAAGTGCAGGAAAAGATTTTTCAGTTTACCTACCTGATAAAAATCCAGACCCAAGTGTTACACAACTTCAAAATGAATTTATCACCTATAATTTAGGAAAAGACTATGAAGGTTTTGACAATTATCTTGTTATACTAGAAGGAGAAAAAGGAGTTTTGACAGCCACTTATGATGAAAAAGGAAAACTTACCGGCGTTGTTGAAAAATACAGTAATGTACAACTCCCTGCACCAGTCATTTATTCCATTTACAAAACATATCCAGGTTGGCAAATTGTAAATGACAAGTTTCTCTATACTCAAGAAAATGGGGATATTACAAAAAAGGAATACAATTTAAAAATCAAAAAAGAGAACGAAATAATTAAATTAAAAGTAAATCCCGAAGGAGAAATAATAGCTAAAAGCTAAACAAAAATAAGCGACCGTTTGAAATTAATTTCAAACGGTCTCATATTACTAAAAATTGAGATTCAAGAAAACTTACAGTACACTTGCAGTACTATCAGCAATAATAAAGGAAGTATCATACCCCCCAAATTTCTTTAGATAACTCCTTATAGAAGTCCCGTACGCATCTTTGAAATAACGCTTACCTTTATATCTAAAATATTTTTTCACTGATCCTACACCGCCAAGATGCGCTGCTGCCAAAATTCCCGATTCCGTAATCCTAGTTCCATTTATAACGGTACCTTCATACTTTTCGATAACATTTCTTAACTCCCATTTATTTTTAGACAAAAGGGCAATAAATGCTTTTTCTTGCATTTTAGGACTGTTTAGAAAGACACTACTATTGTGGATTCCAATAGTTTTTAATGTTTCTATACCAAATTGGTATTTTCCTAAATAGCCGAGAGAATTAATTTTTTTGTATTTTCCTTGTGACTCTTTGAAGCCGATTGCTTCTTTATAACCAATAAAAAAAGTTCCAGTATAGGGAATCTCAGAATTGGTATAATCGTCAACATTTAAAGATGGTAGTAAGTAGGATGAATCATCTGTTTCGTGAATTAGAAACCATGGGGTAGAATCTAATTTAGAGGGTTTAAAACCGGAGCTTAAAAAAGCTACAACAACAATCAAACTCGCGCAATAATACCATTTTTTTATCATAATTGGGATTTCTTCAAAACGCTGTCCCGTTAAGAAATTTCTATGCGCAAAGATACGACTTAAAAAATAAAGCCAAAAATCAAGCCGCTAAACCTATCAAAAAACTCGTTAAACTTACCAAAAAGCAAAACAAACACCCCTTAAACACCTCGTTGTGCGGGTATTTAAATTTTAATAATAAAAATAAAAGAAATAATAAAAACACATAATAACCAGCATGAATACCTAAGCTTATTCTTGCTTAAAAAAAGTAAAAACGTCTAAAAAAGACAAAATAACACCGTAAAGATTGAAAAATCTCAATTTTACGATATCGTTTGAAATTTAAATAATCGGTTTTTATTAACACTAATTTACATTTGGGCATGACCACAATCCCGATAGCTATCGGGAGGGCTGTCTATTGCGTTTCCATAAGATCATTTTTGGAAAAAAAATCAATTTGATCTAAAAAAAAATAGAGGCAAAAAAAAAAGCTTCAAAACTGTTTACTAAACAATTTTGAAGCTTTTTGAAATATTCTTTAATATATGAAAAATCCCTAGCGTTGTACTCCTTGACCAATAATCCAATCGGAGTATTTTTTGGCATTAACATTATGCTCTGGTAAAGTAGCCGCAAATTCATGATATCCAAAACGATCTACACTTGCACAGAAATAGATGTAATTATGCTTTTCAGGATTCAAAACCGCTTCAAGTGCAGTAATATCAGGCATAGCGATTGGCCCTGGAGGAAGACCTATATTTACATAAGTGTTATAAGGATGTTTCATAATCAAATCATTATAAAAAACTCTCTTGATGACTTGATTAAAATCATTAGACTTCTTTTTCATCGCAAAGATAACGGTTGGATCAGCTTGCAATGGCATTCCGAGTCCCATTCTATTCAAATAAACACCCGCAATCCTAGGCCTTTCATCTTTCTTAACCGATTCTTTATGCACAATCGAAGCCAAAACAGTAGCTTGAATTGACGTTAAACCTTGAGCGACTGCCTTGGCAGTGCGTTCTTTGTTCCAAAAATTACGGTATTCCTTGATCATTTTATCACGAAACTTCTCTGCAGAAGTGTTCCAATAAATATCATAAGTGTTTGGAATGAACATTACCAAAACATTCTCTTCTGTAAATCCATTTTCTTTCAAAAAAATAGAATCTTTAAACGTATTCAATAACTCCAAACTATCGGGTTCTATTTGAGAACCAACACGTCCGGCAAAATTTTCTAAACGCTCTTGATTATTAAAAGCTAAACTTACTGGATCATTTACCTTCATAGTTCTAACCAAATCATAACTGCTCATTCCTTTTTTAAACAAAAAACGTCCAGATTTTACGTTTTCGGGATAGCTTGTTTTTCCTGCTACCATTTCAAATCGATCCATGTTTTTTACATACGGCGCAATTATTTTCTTTACTTGCTCATAATCCGATCCAGTTGGCACATAGACATACAACTCTTTTTCTGCAAATTTTGTGTTGTCACTAAAAATTTGGCTTATCAAAACAAAACCGTAAACGATTAAAATGGATACAATTACCACAGCTCCTATGGATACTATTTTCTTTATGTTCAAAATATATAAATTTAAAATTGCTATTCTAGTTCGTCCCCAAAAACATTCTGGAAATTTCTATTCATTAATTAATTGATAAATCGCTTCGTCTTTGTAGACTCCATTGACAAAAGTCCAATCTTTTTTGATGCCTATTTTTTCGAAACCAAATTTAGTAAAAAGAGCAATACTAGCCGTATTTTCACATCCAATATTTGCATATAATTGGTGTAAATTAAGATTATAAAAAGCATATTGAATCAATAAGTCCAATGCTTCCGACCCAATGCTCTGATTTCTATTCTCAACACCCTGAATTACAATACCTACACCTGCTCTATTGTTCTTAGGATCAAAATCAAACAAATCAATCAATCCCAAAGCAGGGAAATCTTGATCCTGACAAATCGCCAACCGCAATTGTTTGGCTTCATAAATATCCTGATGGGCATTTTCTAAATACTGCTTCACCAAAAATCGACTGTAGGGTGTATGTGTATTACTCACTTCCCAAATGCTTTGGTCATTTTCTATGGCATAAATAAACTCCAAATCATTGGGTTCAAGCGCTCGGATGTAAATGTTATCGCCTTTTAATGTTTTCATTGAGGAAGTTAAAATTTTAGATTTTTGAATGATGATTAACGATTTTTGATTTTTGACACGAGTGATAACAAACTAAGGATAACTTCTGAATTTCGATGCTACATAAATCTAAAATCAAAAATCGTTAATCTACACCCGAGCCTGAAAGGCGAACTGGCGTAGCAATCTCAAATTTTTATTTCTCCTTTAAACACAAATTCAGCAGGCCCTTTCAAGAAAACATTCGTAAAACCATTTTTATCTTTATCAAAAGAAACGACTAATTTTCCGCCTTCAACATTCACATTAATGGCAGTGACATCCGTTTGCCCTGTAGCATTCATGGCAATTGCAACAGCTGTAGCTCCAGTTCCACAAGCCAAAGTTTCGTCTTCCACTCCTCTTTCATAGGTGCGAAGTCTAAAAGTGGTATCATCTATTTTTTTTACAAAATTGATATTGCTTCCTGCTGCGCCGTATAATTCACCATAGCGAATCGCTGCACCATTTTCTTTTACATTATAGTGTTCTAAATCTTCTACCATTTGCACATGATGTGGAGAACCTGTATTCAAGAACGAATAATCCTTTTTAATTTCTATAGTGGGAACATCAATCATCTGCAAAGAAACCAATCCATTATCTTCAAATGAAGCCTGATGCAAACCATCTGTTGCAATAAAAGTAGTTTTATTTTCAATCACTTTTAAATCTTTGGCGAAAGCCACCAAACAGCGCCCTCCATTTCCACACATCGAACTTTGATTGCCGTCTGAGTTATAATACACCATCTTGAAATCAGTATCCGAATCGTTTTCTAACAATATGAGTCCGTCTCCCCCTATCCCAAAACGTCTGTCACACAAATGAGCAATCAATTGCGTATTTTCTTTTGGAAAAAATCCAGAACGATTATCGATCATAACAAAATCGTTTCCAGCTCCTTGGTATTTATAAAATTCTAATTGCATTTTTATTTCAATTTTAGTTACACAAAAGTACAAACTATTAATGAATTGTTAATCATTGTTAAAGAGCGTTAAACTGTATTGTTCAAAAATAAAATACTCCTAAATTCGTAATCAAATAACTAATAATATTAAAGAAACTAAGTTTCTGAGATACTAAGCTTCTATTTTTCAGAAAACAACAAAAAAAGCAAATCAAAGAATCATTTATTTTTAAATTAAACAATCTTAGTCCCAATATCGGGATAGCAACTTAGAATCAAATAACAAATACTAACACCTATGAAACAAATTTCAAAATTATTCTTGGTATCCTTGCTAAGTGGCGCAACAACCCTTGGCGCTTACAAATTATTATTTGATGACAACGGTTATTTTTCGTCTAACAAAAATGGAATTACAACACTGGCTCCCGAGTCCTATGGAAGACTAGCTAGTTTAGGCGCAGAAAACGTAGATTTCACAGTTGCCGCAGAAAAAACCATTCACACTGTGGTACACGTAAAAAACGTATCGGTAAGAACTATTTCCAATCCCATAATGGAATATTTTTATGGCTATGGCGGACAGCAACAACAAGAACAAGTAGGAACTGGATCAGGGGTTATCATTTCTGAAGATGGATATATTGTAACCAATAATCACGTCGTAAAAGACGCTAATGATATTGAAATCACTTTAAACAACAAAAAAACATACAAAGCAAAACTCGTTGGAACCGATTCTAAAATGGATATTGCCTTGCTAAAAATTAATGCCGATGAAAAATTACCGTATTCTACATTTGCCAATTCCGATTCAGTAAAAATCGGTGAATGGGTTCTAGCGGTAGGAAACCCTTATAATTTAACATCAACCGTAACAGCAGGAATTGTTTCGGCCAAAGCCAGAAATCTAGACACCAGAGGAATTCAGTCATTCATACAAACGGATGCAGCTGTAAATCCTGGAAACAGTGGTGGCGCATTGGTAAATACCCGTGGTGAATTAATAGGAATCAACACGATGATTTCGTCTATGACAGGTTCTTATGTTGGTTACTCCTTTGCTGTTCCTTCTAATAATGCTCGGAAAATAATTGAGGACATTATGGAATTTGGAAATGTACAAAGAGGAATTCTAGGTGTTGAAGGAGGTGAATTAAACAGTACTGCTTCCAAAGAATTAGGTATTACGCAAACACAAGGCTTTTATATTAACAAAGTAACCAAAAACTCAGGAGCCGAAAAAGCCAAATTACAAAAAGGAGATATCATCATAAAATTAGACAATCAAGATATTGCCACTTTTGCCGATCTTTCGGGTTATGTAAACACCAAAAGACCAAACGACAAAATTCAAGTTACCTATCTGCGAGATGGAAAAACTATGATTGCTCCAGTTGTATTGAGTAAAAACGAATCTTTTACTACAGAATTCAAAGGCATCGAACTAGAAAACATTGATGCTGCCGATAAAAAGAAATTCAAATTGGATTATGGAGTAAAAATCAAAGCCATTACCAATGAAAATTTACTGCAATACAATGAAGAACTCAAGGGAAACATCATTTTAAGCATTGATAATGTGAAAGCAACGAATATTGAAACCGTCTCTAAACTTTTGAATAATAAAGATGAAAAACAAAGTATTCGTATCGAAATGATTAATAAAAACGGAGAAGTCATTCGAATAATTATCTAAAACGTTAAATCGATAAATTTAAAGCTGCCTTACAATTCTAAGGCAGCTTTTTTTATTTAAAAAAAATTACGAAATCGTTTTCGTTAAACATATAAAAACTATACTTTTGCACCAAATTTTAAAAAATTGCATTAATTTATTTTACAAATTTTCAATATGAATAACATGGATTTATACGAAAAAGAAGTTTCGTTTCAAGCCGACAGAAGACGTTCAGGAGTAGAATTAATCAAAATTATCAGCGATTTGTGGTACGACAAATCGATTGAGTTGGTTTTATTTCGCAATCAATTAATTGATAGAAACGTAAGCGAAATTATCAACTTACACGAATACGCGGGTAAATTTGTAGGTAAACCTATTTCGGTTTCAGACTCAGTAGAAATTGCCAATGTTATTCTTTCTTTAGACTTACCACCATCAAAATTAGATATCGGTAAATTGACTTACGAATACGGATTAGAAGATGAAAAATATCCAGATGCAAGACATTTTGTTTTAGATAAATTAAAAGAAGCAAAATCCTCAGAAGAAATTCAACCTAAAGATGTAGTTCTTTATGGCTTTGGTCGTATTGGTCGTTTATTGGCTAGAGAATTAATGTCAAAAACAGGTAAAGGCGAACAAATGCGTTTGAGAGCCATCGTTACCAGAGACAAAAACGATGCTTCAAGCCTAGAAAAAAGAGCTTCATTATTACGTTACGATTCCATTCACGGAGATTTCCAAGGATCTGTTGTTGCCGATGTCGAAAACAATGCTTTGATCATCAACGGTACAACCGTTCATATCATCACAGCAAACACTCCAGAAGAAATTGACTATACACAATACGGTATCGACAATGCTTTAGTGATTGACAATACAGGTGCTTTCACAACAAAAGAGGCTTTGAGTCGCCATTTAACTTCAAAAGGAGCAAGCAAAGTTTTACTTACAGCACCAGGAAAAGGAGTTCCAAATATCGTTCATGGTGTAAATCAAAACGAGTACAATCCAGACGAAATAGATATTTTCTCGGCTGCTTCTTGTACTACCAATGCAATCACTCCAATTCTAAAAGCAATTGAAGATACTTTAGGAGTTGTAAAAGGTCACCTAGAAACTATTCACGCCTACACCAACGATCAAAATTTGGTCGACAATATGCACAAAAAATACCGTCGTGGTAGAGCTGCAGCACTAAATATGGTTATCACCGAAACTGGTGCAGGTACCGCAGTTGCAAAAGCATTGCCATCATTAGAAGGTAAATTAACATCAAATGCGATTCGCGTACCGGTTCCTAATGGTTCATTGGTTGTTTTAAATCTTGAAGTAACCAAAGAAACTTCGGTTGAAGCTATCAACACCATCATGAAAAAATATGCCCTTGAAGGCGAATTGGTAGAGCAAATCAAATATTCATTAAACAATGAATTAGTTTCATCGGATATCGTAGGAACCTCAGCACCTTCTATATACGACAGCAACGCAACCATCGTATCCAAAGACGGAAAAAATATAGTATTATACATTTGGTATGACAACGAATATGGGTACAGCCACCAAGTAATTCGACTTGCCAAATACATTGCCAAAGTAAGACGTTTTACGTATTACTAGCATACCGTTTACAGGTTGGGAGTTGTGCTTTTAGTTTTAATTTTAGTTTTTTAGATAATAATTTTACAATCCAACCTGAATTCAATAGAAATCCGCCAAGTTTTAGAACGAGGCGGATTTTTTGTTTTCAAAATTCTAAAATCTGAACTCTAAATTCACTTAGGACGTGCCACCAGTAAAAAAGGGCCCCAACATACTTTACGCATATTCGAGCCCTTTCCTACTACTGTCAGGCTTCCCGATAGCTATCGGGACGCGCTACTTCGGTAGCTTGCTCCTATCCTTCACGCGCAACATCAGCAGATTAAGTTTTCGTTATTAGCATTTACAAAACATGATGATTTAAATATGCAATATCACACAAGTTTGTCATTTCGACGAAGGAGAAATCTCCGCAAGAAACTCGACAATCAAAAAGAATAACATTTTACATCACATCTCGCAAAGACAATATTATAGAATAGTATTATGGAGATCCTTCCTTCGTCAGGATGACAATTTTATGATAATTCGTTGTGCTGAAACTTTGGAACACTCTTTTGAACTTTTTCTATTTTTTATTCTCTCATTTCAAAATCTAAAGTCAAAAATCGTTAATCTTAAATCAAAAATCTAAATCGGCAATACCGTCGTACTCTTCACTTCCGAAATAATAAAAAAACTATTGATCAAGGATACTTCAGGCAAAACCGATAATTTTTTTTGATGAAAATGATGGTAACTTTCCATATCCGGAAGAACTATTTTAAGCATATAATCAAAACTTCCCGAAACAAAATTACATTCCACCACTTCGGGCAAATTCAAAATAGCTTGATTGAAACCATCCGATATATCAAAAGTCTGTCTAACCAAAGTTACTTGACAATAAACCGTCAGGTTTTTACCTAGCTTTTTTTTATTCAATATCGAAACATATTTCTCTATAACACCCTCTTTTTCAAGACGTTTCACTCGATCATGAACCGGTGTTAGAGACAAATTTATCTTGCTCGAAATGTCTTTTAAGGTCAAATGCGCATCTTCTTGCAGAAGTCGCAATATTTTTCTGTCAGTTTCATCTAAAATCATAACATAAAGGGATTCGTTAAAATTCAAATAATCCGATTAATTTTCTTTTTACAAATAAAAAAAACATCAAATACAGAATTATTTTATGCTAAATTACTAAATAAAAATAATATTTTCTTATTTTAAATCGATATGCGCTAAATTTTTCTTTATGCCTTAGATTTGTATTTCAATTTAGAAACAACAACTTAATACTATTGATATGATAATCGGTGTACCAAAAGAAATCAAGAATAACGAAAATCGTGTTGCTCTAACTCCAGCAGGTGTTGCTGAGATGAAAAACCACGGACATAGTGTTTACGTTCAAGCAACTGCAGGTGAAGGAAGCGGTTTTGAAGACGCAGAATATACTGCTGCCGGAGCTGTAATTTTACCTACTATTGAAGAGGTATATAGTATCGCCGAAATGATTATCAAAGTAAAAGAGCCAATAGCTTCTGAATACAATTTAATCAAAAAAGATCAATTACTTTTCACTTACTTCCACTTTGCATCATCAGAGCCATTAACTCATGCAATGATAGAGCGTCAAGCTGTTTGTTTGGCTTACGAAACAGTTGAAAAAACAGACCGTAGCTTACCATTATTGGTACCAATGTCTGAAGTAGCCGGTCGTATGGCGATTCAACAAGGTGCTAAATATCTTGAAAAACCATTAAAAGGAAGAGGAATTCTTCTTGGTGGTGTACCAGGTGTTCCTCCTGCTAAAGTATTAGTACTTGGTGGTGGAATCGTAGGAACTCAAGCAGCGAAAATGGCTGCAGGTTTAGGAGCTCATGTTACGATTATGGATGTGAGTTTAGCGCGTTTACGTTATTTAGATGACGTGATGCCAGCAAACGTCTCTACAATTATGTCTAATCATTACAACATCAGCAAAGCAATTACAGAGTCTGACCTAATTGTTGGTGCAGTATTAATTCCAGGAGCAAAAGCACCTCACTTAATCAAACGTGATATGCTTAAATTAATGCGTCCAGGAACTGTAGTTGTAGACGTAGCGGTAGATCAAGGAGGTTGTATCGAGACATGTACTCCTACAACTCACGAAAACCCAACTTTTATCATTGACGATATTGTACATTACTGTGTGGCAAATATGCCCGGTGCAGTTCCTTATACATCTACATTGGCACTTACAAATGCTACTTTACCTTATGCTTTACAATTGGCAAACAAAGGATGGGAAAAAGCATGTGCTGAAAACGAAGAATTAAACAAAGGATTAAACATTGCTAACGGAAAAATCCTTTACAAAGGAGTTGCTGATGCTTGGAACCTTCCTTTGAATTAAGAGTTAGTATTAAGAACCAGTTTCCTAATATTAAATAAGTGCTTACTACACTAGAAAAACCCGTTTTCGTCCTCAAGAAAACGGGTTTTCTGTTTTTTAAAAGCTAAAAAATCCGTCTCAATTTTACATGAGACGGATTTCTATATTTAAACTGCAATCTGAATTTACGTTCTGAATTCTCCAATCTAAATACTGAACACTGATTACTGAACACTGCCAACTTACCCCTTCGGTTTGGTCAAATAATACACCGGAATTCCCGTAAGCATAATCAAGACTCCCCAACCACAAGTAGAAAATTTAGTAAGCAACAGTCCCACACAAACTGCCGAAGCTATAATAATATACACTAAAGGCAAAAAAGGATATCCAAAAGCTTTATAAGGTCTATCGGCATCAGGCATTTTCTTTCTAAGAATAAAAATTCCATAAATCGTAAGAATATAAAAAATCAAAACAATGATGATTACAAAATCCAACAAATCGCCATATTTACCCGTCAAACACAATAGCGAAGCCCACAAACATTGAACCCATAAAGCCCATGCCGGCACACTTGCATCATTCAACTCTCCCGCTTTTTTTAGGAACAAACCATCTTTTGCCATCGTATAATACACTCTGGCTCCAGCCATAATTAATCCATTATTACACGCAAAAGTCGAAATCATAATCATCAACGCAATAATAATCGTCCCCATGTCTCCAAAGGTATATTGAGAAGCAACCACCGCTACCCTATCTGATTTTGCCGTTGCAATTTCTTGAAAAGGGATTACCGCAAGATACATTAAGTTGGTCAAGATATAAATAACCGTTACAATCAACGTTCCTAGAAACAAACTCAATCCTACATTGCGTTTTGGGTTTTTAATTTCCCCCGCAATAAAAGTAACTCCATTCCAAGCATCACTGGAGAATAAAGAACCCACCATGGCTGCCGATATTCCCGTTAACAAAGCCGTTCCTCCAATAGGCATCCACGAACCCTTTTCTACATCAAAAGCTCTTGAACTCCATGCGTCAGTCCAGTTGGCATTCCAAACATCCGCTTTGGCAGCCAGTATAAATCCAAAAATAATCAATCCGAAAAGCGACAAAATTTTAACAACCGTCAAAACTGTTTGAAGAGTCTTGCTATTCTTTACCCCACGGCTATTAATGTACGTCAATATCACAATCGTAATTATAGAAACTATTTGAGCAGCATTGAGTTTAAAACTACCTAATTCATACAATACATTTTCATCACTTAAAGGTGGGTATAAATAGGCGGCAAATTTAGAAAAACCTACCCCTACCGCTGCGATGGTACCCGTTTGAATTACCGCAAAGAAACTCCAGCCGTACAAAAAAGCAATTAACTTATTATAGGCTTCTTTGAGATAAACGTATTGTCCTCCTGCTTTTGGAAACATGGCACTCAATTCCCCGTAACTCACGGCAGCAATCATAGTAATCAATCCTGAGATCAGCCATATTAATATAAGCCAACCCGCTGATCCCACTTGTCTAGCGATATCGGCACTTACAATAAATATCCCAGATCCTATCATGGAACCTACTACAAGCATTGTTCCATCTAATAATCCTAATTCTTTTTTAAATTCTCCTGGTATGTTTTCTTCCATTTTTTTTTGGTTTATTTTTTTGGTTGGCTAAAGATATACTTTTTTTGGAAAAAGACTAACATTAGTCTTTACGCAAAGAAATTAAATCCTAAAAACAAAAAACTCTTAAGTTTCCTTAAGAGTCGTGCTGAATATATTTTTTCTAAAAGCTATTTAACTACTCGATTCACCTGCACAAAGTTGCGTTGATAATAAGACTCTTTAGTAGAGGAAATAATCACTCCAGAATGTGTAGCCGAATGAATGAATTTAATTTCGCCATCTAAAACCTCCACAACCATACCAACATGATTAATTCGACTTCTGCCGTTTGTTTTAAAGAAAATCAAATCTCCTTTTTGCGCCTTTTCGGTTTCGACTCTTTCTCCAAAACTAGATTGTTCAATAGATGATCTCGGTAATTTTATATCAAAACCCCCAAAAGTTGAACACATCAAACCAGAACAATCGAAACCAGCTTTTGAAGTTCCTCCACTACGGTATCTCGTCCCAATATTATCAGAAGCCGAAGCGATCAATTGATCGATTAAGTTTTCATTGGAGATCGTTATCGCAGAATTAGACTCTGTATCTTTAGTTTCAATCACTTCCTCATTAGCAACGGTTACAATAGTAGCATTTGGGACACGTATGGTAAGCTTAGAACCAACCAATATTTTTTGTTGAATGGCAGGATTTTGCTTTTCTAATACCCCTACTGTGATTCCATATTTCTTGGCAATACCGTATTTGGTTTCTTTTGGCAGTACCTCATGAATAACGTCTGTGCCTGTATTTTGAGTATCTGTCTCTATTTCTTTATCTTCTTTTGCGCTTTGTACAATAACTGGAATCGATTCTTTGTCTTCAGAGACAACAAATTTCCCTTCTAATTCCACATTGCTTGGAATCACAATCATTTGCCCAATACTCAATCCTTTCTTACCTATTTTCGGATTGGCCTCTTTCAATTCTTTTAATGTAATTGCGTATTGTCTTGCAATGACATACAAAGATTCTCCCGACTTAACCTTATGCGCCAATGGTGTTATTTCTTTCGGAGTAATAGTTTCAATTTCTTTTGTAGCTACTCTCTCTTTTTGCTCTATTTCTTTTTCCTTTACTTTTGTGGCTACTTCTTTATTCTCAGCAACTACAGCTACACTCGCTACTTCTTGAATTGTTTTTTCTTCGGCTACAACTGGTTCAAAAGGCAATTTACCATTACTCGGAATCGCAATCATTTGTCCAACACTCAATCCTTTTTTTCCTATTTTTGGATTGGCTTCATTTAATTCTTTAATGGTAACAGAGTACTGTTTGGCAATGGCATACAAAGATTCTTTAGGTTTCACTTGATGCATCAAGGGTGCAGTTTCGACAGTTTCGGAAGTGTTTTTATTGGATAGACTTGCAATTTCTTTTTTGGTCAATCCTACTGTTGGTATATTAATCGTTTGACCAATTTTTAAACCTTCCGCTTCTAATTGCGGATTAGCTTTATAAAGTAATTCGGTTGTTGTTTTATATAGTTTAACAATCCCGTAAAGTGTTTCCTTTGGTAAGACTTCGTGATTAATTTTTGTGCTCTTCTCAGGAACTGCAACCACTTTATTCGTTTTTTTAGTCTCCGAATTTGGAATCAATATTACCTGATTGAGTTGCAAGGTTTTTTTAGCATTTGGGTTTAGCTTGTAAATCGAAGTTGCAGAAACATTATATTTTTCAGCAATACTAGAAATTGTTTCCCCTTTTGCTATGCTATGTTTGATGTTTTTATCTTGCGAAAAAACACTAACACTACACAAAGTCAGGACAAAAACAATTACTCTAAAATACTTCATACATTTTTCAATTTCTACCTCATTTTTACAAATACAAGCGATTTCGAGGCGAATTATTGAATTTTGCTGTATTTTGTCTCTCAAAAATGATTTTTTTTCAAGATTTACAAATATAAGTTAATTGTTAGATTAGAAAGTTAAAGGATTACTAAAATTTTAAAAAACACAACAATTCCATCCTTTTTAAAGCATATCACAATCCATTAAAAGAATTCTATAAACTTAAATAAATAGAGATATAATGCAGTACAGTACCTAAAAGCACAAAGAAATGCCAAATAGTATGATAGTATCGTTTATCTCCTTTAACAAAAAAAATAAACACCAAAAGTATAACTTATTCCACCCGCAAGAATCCAGGCAAGCACAACTAAAGGAACAGTATGCCACAATGGTTTTATGACAAAAACAATCATCCAACCCATTACCAAATAAAGCAACATGGATACAAACTCAAATTGCTTGGAGCAAAAAATCTTAAAAATAGTGCCCAAAGCCACAATAGACCACATCACTCCAAGAAAAACAACCGCAGTATCGTGATTCAAATACCGCACCATGAGTGGAGTATACGTTCCTGCAATAAGGTAATATATGCTAATATGATCTGCAGTATTAAGCAGTCGTTTTGTCTTTCCGTTTTTAGTCAAATGATACAAAACCGAAGAAGTATACACCAATAACATTCCGACGCCAAAAGTAATAACGGATAATAGTGTAACTAAATTATGTTGTCTAGAAGCGGCCGCAATTACAAAAGGCATTGCTATCAAACAAAAAAGCACCCCTAGAATATGTGAAATTCCATTGGCTAATTCCTCACTTCGCGTTTGATCTCTATGCAACATTGTATTTGTTGTTTACAATCTACCTTCCAGTTCAAAATAAGATAACTCATTAAATTTAATCATTCTAATTTACGAAAAACATCTCAATTTTAAAACATTTAATTGAACAAAATATTTCATCATTTACAATTCTCATTGATTAACAATTACCGGTGTTGGGTCGTTTTCTTTGATTCTTACTCGACATGATTTTTCGATTTCAAGAACATTATTAACTCCCGAAATATAGATAATATCAGGTACGAACTTGTCTGGACTATTCTTTCTGCTTTCCATTTTTCCTGTTCTTAATTGAAACTCAATATCGCCAAGATTATTTTCATTGCTTAATTCTATATTCCCAGAAAAATGCTCCCAATCCGTTATTGTTATTTTATTGTTTAGACACTTGATTAATCTAGTTTCGGTCCCAACGAAATATCCTCCATTTTGAAACAAAGTATAAAATCCCCAAATAAGCATACTTAAACCAACTATCACAAACAATCCGATTATTAGCCCCGGCACCAATAATGGTTCCCAATTATCGATACTCCCAACAGTTGGTTCATCGTTTGTTTTAAAATGAACTTCCTTTCCTAAAAAAAGAGGTCCAAAAAATGCAATAACGAAAATACTTATGAACGCAGTCCAAACTATTCCAAATATTATTATTCCGTATGATTTGCTTTTTGGATAATTGCTTTTTGCTTTTACACAAAAATCTATTTTTTCATTAGCAATAAGATTTTTTAAATCAGCTGGAATTTCGATTGAATTCATTTCAATGTTTATGTTTTATTAGTAATTGGTTTTTCTTTAATTTCATTCAAAGAGATTTTATTTATTCTGGCTCATCGAGATTTACACTCCTATCTCGCAACTTCTTTTTAACAAATTGCACAACCATCGCAAACAACATCAATAACGTTATTAAAAAACTAAAAGCAAAAATCCCGACTGCTCCAGTAGCGCATTTATTTCCACTGCCAACAATACTTTTTATAGCCAAAAAGAAACTGAATAATGTTATGAGCACTTGAAGAATCAAACTAATCACACAGACAATAACAAAGCTTATGGATATTGAATTATTCAAGGATTTATTCCCAACAATAATCTGAAACCAAAAAGGAATAAACAATATTAAAATTGAAAGAAGTATTAGCATTATGCAATTAAATTTTAATTCTAAAACCAACAGTTAGCTTGTAAATTTATCAAAATTCCCTTATAGAGTATCAAAAAAAAATAAATTAATTTCAGTAAACTTTCAGAACCTTTCAACTACCTAATTTAAACATCAATAAACTCATAATCACAACAAAATATTATTATAAAAACCAATGCCCTAGCCCTGATGGAAGTGGAAAGCCTTATGAAGTAGCCTTGTATTTTTTCTTGATATAAAAGAGCGACCAGAGGAAGCTCCTTTTATATCTTAGAAAAAACAAGGATACGAATAAGCTTGAAGTGACAGCAGGATGAGCTCCTCATTTTTGCTAGCTTAGGACCAAAAAAAACTCCCAAGTTGCCTTGAGAGTTTTGACATAGAAACAGTTAATTACTTATGCGTTACTTGCAGCTGCAATTAAGTTTAATGCTGAACCTGCTTTGTACCAACCAATTTGTCCTTCGTTGTAGGTATGATTAGCCAAGATAGTATCTTTGCTTCCATCAGCGTGAACGAATTCTAACGTTAATGGTTTTCCTGGAGCGAAATCAACTAAATCAGTAAAGTTGATAGTATCATCTTCTTGAATTTTGTCGTAATCAGCCTCAGTAGCAAATGTCAATCCTAATAAACCTTGTTTTTTAAGGTTTGTTTCGTGGATACGGGCAAAAGATTTTACCAATACCGCTTTTACACCTAGGAAACGAGGCTCCATAGCGGCATGCTCACGAGAAGATCCTTCTCCGTAGTTGTGATCCCCAACAACAACAGAAGGAACACCAGCTGCTTTGTAGGCACGAGCTACTGCAGGAACTGCATCGTACTCGCCTGTCAATTGGTTTTTAACCGAATTGGCGTTTTGGTTGAATGCATTGATTGCACCAATCAACATATTGTTTGAGATATTATCTAAATGTCCACGGAAACGCAACCATGGTCCTGCCATTGAGATGTGGTCTGTAGTACATTTTCCGAAAGCTTTAATCAATAATTTAGACCCCGAAATATTTTTACCGTCCCAAGCATCAAATGGAGCCAATAATTGCAAACGATCTGAAGTTTCGCTTACGGCAATTTGAACGCTTGATCCGTCTTCGGCTGGTGCTTGAAAACCTGCGTCTTCAACAGCAAAACCTCTTTTTGGCAATTCATCACCAAACGGAGCATTTAACCTCACTTCTTCTCCTTTATCATTCAATAAAGTATCAGTCAACGGATTGAAATCCAATCTTCCTGAAATAGCCAGTGCAGCTACCATTTCTGGCGAAGTTACAAAAGCGTGTGTATTTGGGTTACCGTCGGCTCTTTTAGAGAAGTTACGGTTGAATGAATGTACGATAGTATTTTTCTCGCCTTTGTCAGCACCTGCTCTATCCCATTGTCCGATACATGGTCCACAAGCATTGGTAAATACTTTAGTTCCCATTTTTTCGAAAGTAGCGATGATACCGTCTCTTTCGATAGTGTAACGAATTTGCTCAGAACCTGGATTGATTCCGAATTCCGCTTTTGGAGTGATTCCGTGTTCAACGGCTTGGTTTACTATTGAAGCAGCACGAGCCATATCTTCGTAAGAAGAGTTGGTACAAGAACCAATTAATCCCCATTCTACTTTTATTGGCCATCCGTTTGCAGCAGCTTCCGCTTTCATTTTAGAAACTGGAGTTCCGCGGTCTGGTGTAAAAGGTCCGTTAATATGTGGTTCTAATTCAGATAAGTTGATTTCGATAAGTTGGTCAAAATACTGTTCTGGATTAGCATATACTTCTGGATCTGCAGTCAAGTAAGAAGCCACTTTATCAGCAGCATCCACTACATCCTGACGCCCAGTAGCAGCCAAATATCTACGCATCGAATCATCGTAACCAAATGTAGACGTAGTAGCGCCAATTTCAGCACCCATATTACAGATAGTTCCTTTTCCTGTACAAGACATGTTCAAAGCACCTTCTCCAAAATATTCAACAATAGCTCCTGTCCCCCCTTTTACGGTAAGAATATCGGCCACTTTAAGGATAACATCTTTTGGCGCAGTCCAACCCGATAATTTTCCGGTCAATTTTACTCCTATTAATTTAGGGAATTTCAATTCCCAAGACATTCCAGACATTACATCTACAGCATCAGCACCACCAACACCAATTGCTAGCATTCCTAATCCACCTGCATTTACAGTATGAGAATCGGTACCAATCATCATTCCACCTGGGAAAGCGTAGTTTTCTAAAACAATTTGGTGAATAATTCCTGATCCTGGCTTCCAAAAACCAATACCGTATTTATTTGAAACTGAAGATAGGAAATCAAAAACTTCTTTTGACTGTGTATTTGCTACCGCTAAATCTGTAGAAGCACCAACTTTGGCCTGGATCAAGTGATCACAGTGAACCGTTGTAGGAACTGCTGCCTTTGATTTACCAGCATGCATAAATTGCAACAATGCCATTTGAGCTGTTGCATCTTGACAAGCCACTCTATCTGGTGCAAAATCAACATAATCCACTCCTCTTCCATAAGCTTGCTTTGCAGTTCCATCCCAAAGATGGCTGTACAAAATCTTCTCAGTCAAAGAAAGTGGACGACCAACAATCTCACGTGCAGCATCAACACGAGTTTTCATGTTGTCGTACACTTTTTTAATCATTTCAATATCAAAAGCCATAAGATTTATATATAATTGTTACTATTCTATTTTTAAACATACAAGATACAAAAAAATAGAGTATAAAAAAAAGCCTGAGTCTAGTGACTCAGGCTTTTAAATTATAATTAACTAATTATGTGAATTATTTAACTAATAACTTATGAGAAGGCGCAAACTTAGTTAGGTTGATCCCTTCTACTGCAGTTTTATATTCTTCTATTGTTGGAGTTCTACCAAGTATTGTAGATAAAACCACGACTGGTGTAGAAGAAAGTAATGACTCTCCCTTTTTACCCTCAGTATCTTCTACAACTCTTCCTTGGAAAAGACGTGTAGATGTTGCCATTACAGTATCCCCTTTAGCAGCTTTTTCCTGGTTACCCATACAAAGATTACAACCTGGACGCTCTAAGTATAGCATCTTTTCGTATGAAGTACGTGCCGCAGCTTTAGGAACGTTATCGTCGAACTCAAAACCAGAATATTTTTGTAAAATTTCCCAGTCACCTTCTGCTTTTAGTTCATCAACAATATTATAAGTGGGAGGAGCTACAACTAGTGGCGCTTTGAACTCTACTTTACCTTCTTGCTCATCAATGTTCTTAAGCATTTGAGCAAGGATTTTCATATCTCCTTTGTGAACCATACAAGATCCGATAAATCCAAGATCTACTTTTTTAACCCCTCCATAGAAAGATAAAGGTCTAATGGTATCATGAGTATATCTTTTTGAAACATCAGCATTATTCACATCAGGGTCAGCAATCATTGGCTCAGCAATCTGATCAAGATCTACAACAACTTCAGCATAATACTTAGCATTTGCATCTGGTCTTAGAGCAGGTTTCTCGCCTGATATAATCTCAGCAATTCTCTTATCAGCAATAGCAATCAATCCTTTAAGAACTTGATTTGCATTATCCATTCCTTTGTCAATCATAATCTGAATTCTACCCTTTGCCATCTCTAGCGATTCGATCAAGGTATCATCCTCAGAAATACAGATAGAAGCTTTCGCCTTCATTTCTGCAGTCCAGTCCGTAAACGTAAATGCTTGATCCGCATTAAGAGTTCCTAAGTGAACCTCAATAATTCGTCCTTGAAATACATTCTCTCCACCAAAAGTTTTAAGCATCTGAGATTGTGTAGCATGGACCACATCACGGAAATCCATATAACTTTTCATATCTCCTTTGAACGTTACCTTTACTGATTCAGGAATTGGCATTGAAGCTTCACCAGTAGCCAATGCAAGAGCAACAGTTCCTGAATCAGCACCAAAAGCAACACCTTTAGACATTCTTGTATGAGAGTCACCACCGATGATGATAGCCCACTCATTCACAGTTATATCATTAAGTACTTTGTGAATTACATCAGTCATTGAGTGATAAACACCTTTCGGATCACGAGCTGTAATCAATCCGAAATCGTTCATAAATTTCATTAATCTTGGGATGTTCGCCTTAGACTTATTATCCCAAACTGAAGCAGTATGACAACCTGATTGGTACGCACCGTCAACGATTGGAGAAATCACAGTAGCAGCCATAGATTCCAATTCCTGAGAAGTCATAAGACCTGTTGTATCTTGTGAACCAACAATATTTACGGTAACACGAACATCTGAACCAGCATGTAAAACTTTACCTGGAGTTGTTCCAACCGCATTTTTATTAAATATTTTCTCTACAGCTGTAAGACCTTGTCCTTCAACAGAAACCTCTTTTGACGGTGCGTATACAGGTACGATATCAATACCAAGAGTCTTTGATGCAAATGTTTGTAATTTTTTTCCAAATACAATAGCATATGACCCACCAGCTTTTATAAACTCAATTTTCTGAGGCGTAAATGCCTTAGAAATATCTATCAATTCTTTATCGCCATTATAAAGTTTCTTTTTCTTTGTGTTGATTGTAAGAACAGTACCAGTAGCAACAGAGTAAACTTCTTCTAGAATAGGATCACCACTTTCATTACGAAGAACGCTACCATTTTCATCTGTTTTTTTTACCCAGTTTTTAAGGTCAAGACCAATACCACCAGTAACATCAACAGTTGTTAGGAAAATCGGAGAAATACCGTTTGTTCCTGCAACGATTGGAGCAATATTAATAAATGGAACATATGGACTCGCTTGTTTACCACTCCAAAGTGCCACGTTGTTTACACCTGACATTCTTGAAGAACCCACGCCCATAGTCCCTTTTTCAGCGATTAACATCACGCTCTTATCAGGATTCGCTTCTGCTAATGCTTTGATTTCAGCTTGTGCTTCAGGAGAAATTAAACATTTTCCATGAAGTTCTCGATCTGATCTTGAGTGCGCTTGGTTTCCTGGAGAAAGTAAATCAGTTGAAATATCTCCTTCACCAGCAATAAAAGCAACTACCTTAATTTCTTCTGCTATTTCCGGTAATTTAGTAAAAAACTCAGCCTTAGCATAGCTCTCTAAAATAGCCGCAGCGATTTCATTACCGCTTTTGAAAGCTACTTCTAAACGATCCGTATCTGCTTCATAAAGAAAAACTTGTGTCTTTAAAACTTCTGCAGCATCTTTCGCAATAGCTACATCATTACCTAAAGCTAAATCAAGTAATACCTTTATCGAAGTTCCACCTTTCATATGTGATAATAATTCTAAAGCAAAAGCAGGCGTAATTTCAGCAACTACTGATTGACCTAGAACGATTTCTTTTAAAAAATCAGCTTTTACATTAGCAGCAGGAGTAGTTCCAGGCACAACATTATAAATAAAGAAGTTAAGAGAATCTGCTCTGTAGTCGTTATTTAAATCTTTAATTTGCGCAATGATTTCGCTTAATAATTCAGCGCCATCAATTGGTTTAGGGTGAAGCCCTTGACCTTTTCTTTCTTCGATTTCTTTAATGTAATCGCTATAAGTCATAATGATATCTTTTCAATGTTATATGGCAAATTCCTTTATTATTTAAAAATAAAAAAGCCATAATAATAAGTGTTTTATTTTTTTGTGTTGCAAATTTAATAATTAAAGACGAGAATTTAAAAACATTTAATAGAAGTCGCCTTTTGAAAAATTATTATTGCAAAATAATCATTTTACATGAATTATATTGAAATAAAATCGAAATTACGTCTTTAAATTACGAAAACTATAATTTAAAATCCATTTTACAACAAAACTACAACGATTGATTAAAAAAAAAAACCGCATTCTTTTCAGAAAGCGGTATTTAGTAAAAAATAGTATCGTAAAATACTTATATCAGTTTTGAGATTATCATTTCTTCCGTAATTCCCTCGGCGTCGGCCTTGTAGTTTTTAATAATCCTATGACGCAATATTCCGATAGCAACTGCTTTTACATCTTCTATATCCGGCGAAAATTTACCTTGAAAAGCAGCATTGGCTTTGGCAGCCAAAATCAAATTCTGCGAAGCCCTTGGTCCCGCACCCCAATCCAAATAATTTTTCACAAACTCATTTGAAAGCACATTATCCGGACGCGTTTTACTTACCAGTGTAACCGCATATTCTACCACATTATCCGCAACGGGAATACGACGAATCAAATGTTGAAAATCAATAATTTCTTGAGCCGTAAACAATGGATTCACAACATTCTCTGAATCCGAAGTCGTACGTTTTACCACTTGAACTTCTTCTTCAAAAGAAGGATATTCCAGTTTTACAGCAAACATAAACCGATCCAATTGAGCTTCAGGCAAAGGATAAGTTCCCTCCTGCTCAATAGGATTTTGAGTAGCCAATACAAAATAAGGTAAACTCAATTTGCGATTTTCTCCAGCAATCGTCACCGAACGCTCCTGCATCGCTTCCAACAAAGCAGCTTGTGTTTTTGGTGGCGTTCTATTGATTTCATCAGCCAATATAATATTCGAAAAAATCGGTCCTTTTATAAATTTAAACTGCCTAGTTTCATCTAATATTTCACTCCCTAATATATCCGAAGGCATTAAGTCCGGTGTAAATTGTATCCTCTTAAAGTCAAGTCCTAAGGCTTGCGCCAAAGTGTTTACCAACAATGTCTTTGCTAAACCTGGAACTCCAACCAACAAAGCATGACCTCCAGAAAAAATACAAAGCAAAATCTGATCAACGACAGCTTCTTGCCCCACAATAATTTTTGCAATTTCTTTTTTTAGTTCTTTACGTTTTTGAACTAAATTCTGTATTGCTGCTACATCTGACATTTTGCGCTATATTTAAATTAAAAAAGAGTTAGTACTATGAAATCATAAAACTAACTCTTTTTATTTATTTAATGAAAATTATTTTTTTAACCAATTGTTCGCAAAAGCGCAATCTCTATACTCTCCCACAATTTTTATATAGGTATCTTTAATTTTTGTATCAAACCATTTTCCAATAGCTTTAATTTGCTTTTCCTTCAATGCCAGATCTTTAATCTTGATATAATCTTTAGCATAATCCGCAGTATGCGCATCAATTCTATTGGTTACAATCATAATTTTATAATCTTTTTTTCCTTGTTCATCCTCTAAAAATGGCAAAGAAATTTCATTGTCTTTTAAATTAGACACTTGACCATAAATTTTAGGATCCATTTTTGTCAATTCAAAACGAGTATCTTGCGTTTTGGTATTCACCAATGCCCCACCATTTGTTTTTGTTTCTTTTTCATCAGACATCGTTCTTGCCGCTTCCGCAAAAGTAATCTCTTTGTCCATGATCTTTTTACGGATTAAAGTAATTTTCTCTTTGGCTTCTTTCAAAGACTCTTGGGTAACTGCTGGGCTTATCAAAATATGTCTCAACTCAATTTCCTGACCTTTGATTTTTTCTACATAAATAATATGATACCCAAAAGTAGTTTCAAAAGGTTCTGAAATTTCACCTTCGGCAAGACCAAAAGCCACATCCTTAAACTCTTTGACAAAAGGAGTTTTACGGTTCATTTTATAATACCCTCCGTTTTTACTGGAGCCTGGATCTTCAGAATACAATACTGCTTTGGTTGCAAAACTTGCCCCCTCAAGACATTCTTTTCTAAAACCATTCAATTTATCAATTACTTTTTGCTTATCAGCATCCGTAACTTTAGGTTTAATCACAATCTGCGCTACTTCTAATTCAGCACCAAAAACAGGCAAATCGGCAACTGGTATTTTTTTAAAGAACTCACGAACCTCTTCTGGGGTAATCTCTACTTTATCAACAATCTTCTTTTGCATTTCTCCAGTAAGCTTCTGCTCTTTCAACACATCAAAGAAATAGGTTCTAAACTCCTCTTCCGAATCTTTTTGATAATACGCCACTACTTTTTCCATAGAACCAATTTGTTCTACCATATAGTTTAGCCTTTCATCCATCATCCCTTTTACCTCGGCATCACTAACAATAACACTATCTTGTACCGCTTGATGCGCATATAGTTTATCTTCCAATAGCTTTCCTAAAACCTGACATCTTGTAATATCCTTAACAGATCCGCCTTGACTTGAAATTTCAAGAAATGATTTATCGATATCCGAATCCAAAATAATATAATCCCCAACTGTAGCAACAACGCCATCGATTTTTAATTTTTTTCCAGACGGAACAGCTGTCTTCGTCACAACAACGCTGTCTTTAATAATTTCTTGCGCATCTACAAAAGAAAAAAACAAAAGAAAAAAAGTTAACACAACTTTATTGGCTACGGAATTCATCAATACAATTTTTAAAGGCATTTTTTATAATTTATATTATTCTAAAAAAAAATCGTTCCGAAAAAAAAGCATACCATCTAATACACAATGCTTTAAAACAAAACAACACATTTAATTTTAAGTTTCAAACAATTAAAATGAATTAATTCAGCAAAATACTTACAATTCCTAAAACTTAAACCGAACAAAAATAACAATTCGAATGCATTAAACAAGTTTCCACACTAGTATTAACAAAAAATTATTAAGTTCCTTTGCTGACTTCATTTTTTCCGTGAAATAGCTTTAAAAACCAATTCATCATTAAACATTTCAATTACTTAAAAAACCTTCACTTTCAAACATTTCAAAGTGTTTTTATATTCTATGATTCCCTAATCCAGACTATATCGATTTACAAACAAAGATTTTAAAAAAGTTAAGTTTTTGCAACTATTCAGCAAAAAATTATTAGATCTATTTCATTCGGGTTCCAATTTACGACACCTCTTATTTTTCGAATCAATTTACTACACCATATTACGTTTTACAAAATTCTAATTTTTTCGCATAATAAAAGTAAATTTCATAATTGAATCTGCAATTTACAGAATAATATGTTTTTACGTTTTTCTATTAAAAAGAAGCAAATAAAAAAACAATTATTAAATAATACTCATAAAACTTACAATTTAAACAAGTTACACCAAGTTTTAAACACTACAACGTAATAGTAAGCGAATAAAAAAAATCAATTATTGACCATCTAAAAATACACATACATTAGCAAAAAAAAAACCTAATATCCTGCCAATTAAGAGTATTGATTAAATTTTACCTAGGTAATTACCTAATCCGTTTAAGCGAAACAAAGAATTATTCAGAAATCTAAATTCCAACAAAGAATACAAAAAATTAACACAACAACCAAACCTCAATTATTAACCAAAATCACTATTTTAATGAAAACACAAAATTTAAAGATTTATTTCTTAACCGCTTTAACCATCGGTTTCTATTCTTGTAACTCGAACGAGGATTCTACAAAAGAAGCTTCAATCGCTGAAGTGCATGATCAAATAGTTAACGTGACCCATCACGATGGTCGCCCCTTTAGTACGGGTAAAACAACTAACTCCCTAACAGGTAAATATGTTGCAAATCCTGGCGGAGGAGTAATGATGCAAGCCTTTTACTGGGATGTTCCCGCAGGAGGAACTTGGTGGGATACCGTTAGCACTAAAGTAACAGAATGGTCGAATGCAGGAATTGGATCCATCTGGTTACCTCCAGCATCAAAAGCACAAAATGGAGCCTTCTCAATGGGATATGATCCTACCGATTATTTTGATTTTGGGGATTTCAATCAAAATGGCTCTACAGAAACTAGATTTGGTTCAAAAACAGAATTGGTAAGCTTAATCACCAAAGCACATACTGAAAACATGCAAGTATATGCAGATATTGTAATCAATCATAACAGCGGAGGAGCTTCTGAAAGCAATCCATTTACAGGAACCAATACTTGGACCAATTTCACTGGAGTGGCTTCAGGAAAATTCCCAAGAACGTATGCTGATTTTTACAAAAATTCCTTCGGAAATAATGACGAAGGCGCATTTGGCGGATTCCCAGATTTGTGTCATGCTGCTCCAAATGTGCAGGATTGGCTTTGGAAAAGAGCAGATGGCGTAGGTAAATATTATAAAAACACCATGAAATTCGATGGATGGAGATTTGACTACGTAAAAGGTTTTGGTACTTGGGTAGTAAAAGACTGGAATGCCAATGTAGGTGGATTTTCTGTTGGTGAATTATGGGATTCTAACGTAAACACATTAGAATGGTGGGCAAATAACGCCAACAGTTCCGTATTCGACTTTGCGTGTTACTACAAAATGAATGATGCATTTGATGGCAACAACCTTAATTTACTTAATGATGATATGATGTGGAAAAGAAACCCATACAAAGCGGTTACTTTTGTCACTAATCACGACACGGATGAAATTTGGACTAAAGAATTGGCTTATGCTTATATTCTAACACACGAAGGTTATCCAACCATTTTTTACAGAGATTACGAAGAATGGTTGAATAAAACCAAACTAAACAACCTTATCTGGATTCACAACCAGAAGGCTACTGGAACCACTTCTATTTTATATACTGATAATGACGAATACATTGCCAGAAGAAATGGATACAATGGAAATCCCGGATTGGTAGTTTATATAAACAATTCTGACACATGGCAAGAAAGATGGATTCAAACCAATTGGACCAATGCTCAAATTAAAGATTTTACAGGAAATTCAACTTGGTTTCCCACAACCCAAGGTGACAAATGGGTAAAAATTCAATGTCCGCCAAAAGGATATAGTGTTTGGTCTATTAATATGTAAAACCTAAAACACAATAACAATTCCCGAGAGGCTGTCACAAAAAGACAGCCTCTTTTTTTTCTTTTATGCTATTGCTAACACAAACTAAGCGATCTTAAAGCAATTAGAACTAATAACCAAGAAGTCAACATTCACAATTAGATTCTACATTTTTTTTAATTGGCATTTATAAATAGTACTTTTGCAAACTATTTATATAAAATATGAGTTTTTTAAAAGAAATACAACGAAGAAGGACATTTGGAATCATCTCACATCCCGATGCCGGAAAGACAACACTAACTGAAAAATTGCTTCTTTTTGGAGGTGCTATTCAAGAAGCTGGTGCAGTTAAGAACAATAAAATAAAAAAAGGAGCTACGAGCGATTTCATGGAAATTGAGCGTCAGAGAGGAATTTCTGTTTCTACCTCTGTTTTAGCCTTTAACTACAAAGAGAAAAAAATAAACATTCTTGATACTCCCGGTCACAAGGATTTTGCCGAAGATACTTTTAGAACGCTAACTGCCGTTGATAGCGTTATCGTAGTTATTGACGTTGCCAAAGGGGTCGAGGAACAAACCGAAAAATTGGTTGCCGTATGTAGAATGCGAAAAATTCCAATCATTGTTTTTATTAACAAATTGGACCGTGAAGGGAAAGATGCTTTTGACTTAATGGATGAAGTAGAGCAAAAACTTGGACTTACCGTTACACCTCTAAGCTTTCCTATCGGAATGGGGTATGACTTTCAAGGAATTTACAATCTTTGGGAACAAAACATCAATTTATTCAGCGGAGACAGCAGAAAAAATATTGAGGAAACCATTGCTTTTTCGGATGTTCAAAACCCTGAATTAGAAAAAATAATTGGTCAAAAACCTGCAGATAGACTTCGAGAAGAATTGGAATTGATCGATGAAGTATATCCAAAATTCGACCGTCAAGATTATTTGGATGGAAAACTACAACCTGTATTTTTTGGTTCTGCCTTAAATAATTTTGGGGTTCGAGAATTGTTGGATTGCTTCGTTACCATTGCACCATCCCCTAGACCTAAAGACTCTGAAACCAGACTAGTAGATCCAAAAGAAGAAAAAATGTCTGGTTTTGTATTTAAAATCCATGCCAACATGGACCCAAAACACAGGGACAGATTAGCTTTTATAAAAATTGTTTCGGGTACTTTTGAAAGAAACAAACCGTATTACCATGTTCGTCAAAAAAAGAATTTGAAATTCTCAAGTCCAAATGCTTTCTTCGCTGAAAAGAAGGAGATCGTAGACATCTCTTATCCTGGAGATATCGTAGGATTACATGATACTGGTAATTTTAAAATTGGAGACACGTTGACCGAAGGGGAAATCATGAGTTTCAAAGGAATACCAAGTTTCTCTCCGGAACACTTTAGATACATCAATAATGCCGACCCAATGAAAGCCAAACAGCTCGACAAAGGAGTTGACCAACTAATGGATGAAGGTGTAGCACAATTGTTTACCTTAGAAATGAACAACCGTAAAATCATTGGAACCGTTGGAGCATTACAATATGAAGTAATTCAATACCGTTTAGAGCATGAATATGGCGCTAAATGTACCTACGAGAATTTTCCTGTTCACAAAGCGTGTTGGGTTAAACCAAATGACGTAAAAAGTGATGAGTTTAAAGAATTTAGAAGAATCAAACAAAAGTTCTTAGCTCATGATAAATACGGCCAACTAGTATTTCTTGCTGATTCTGATTTTACGATTCAAATGACACAAAATAAATACCCAAATGTCAAATTATTTTTCACATCTGAATTTGAATAATCAAGAAGACATAGAATCATAAAAAAAACGCCAACTAAAAAGTTGGCGTTTTTTTTATGATGAATTAATTTAACTTTATGTAAACCTAACAAAATTTTGAATTTATAGTTTTTTTCAAAAGGGTTTTCATCAACAAATGATTAGGTACTATTCCTGTCGAAATAATTTGATTCTTAGTGTACACACCCTCATTTGATTTCGTTTTATTAGGACCTACTTTAGTACCCATAAACCAAAGTATAAAATTCGTATTAGAATTTAAAGTAGCAGAAGAAGAAGCTTTAACTGGTAATTCGTCAGTTACAACATTAAAAACTTTAGCTGACACATTCAAATCAGTACTATTAAAGGATGCTTGAGCAAAACTCGAAAAACCAAAAAATACAAACACAACAAGAAAATGAATTCTTCTATTGTTAGTGTTATATTTTTTGAAAAAAGTTTTCATACCCTTAAATTTAAAGATGGAAAATATTCGCATCATATTTCGAGTACTAAACTAATAGTATTAAAATCGGGAAAAAAAAATACTCGTTTAAATGTCTGAATACTCGTTTAAGTACGCAAACCAGACTGCCTCAACGATCAGACTACACAAACAAAATTAATGTCAAAAAAATATTGAGCATAAAAAAAGCCTCTCGATTTGAGAGGCTTTTAAATTATGCTTGACCTGTTGGTCCAAAATTAAGCGGAATTGGCGGCTGTTCAACATCTTTAATCTCGCCATGAGCGATTTCAAAACGATGAATATTTTCTCCAATTGCTTTCAATAATCTTTTGGCATGTTGTGGTGTCAAAACAATTCTTGATTTCACTTTAGCTTTAGGAACACCCGGCATGATACATACAAAATCCAAAACAAATTCTGATGAAGAATGATTGATAATCGCTAAATTGGAATAAATTCCTTCAGCAATTTTTTCATCCAACTCAATATTAATTTGTTCTTGTTGATTAGAATTATTCATAGCTATGTTATTTTCCAATTCTCTCTCCGCCGAGACGGAGAGAGCTATTTGGGAAAGAATTAATAAATGTACTCCTCTTTATTTGCCATCATATCATTGTAATCTTCTCTTGATCCTACAATTGTATTATCATATTCTCTCATACCCGTTCCGGCAGGAATTCTATGACCAACAATTACATTTTCTTTCAATCCTTCTAAGTAGTCAATTTTACCTGCAACTGCAGCTTCATTTAATACTTTAGTCGTTTCTTGGAACGATGCAGCAGAGATAAACGATTTCGTTTGAAGTGATGCTCTTGTAATACCTTGTAAAACTGGAGTTGCAGTTGCAGTGATAACATCACGAGCCACAACTAGATTTTTGTCGGTACGTTTCAACAATGAATTTTCATCACGTAATTCACGAGGCGTAATAATTTGCCCAGCTTTTAATACGCTAGAATCTCCTGCGTCTTCAACCACTTTCATTCCATAAAGATTATCATTTTGAACGATAAAATCTTTGGTGTGAATCAATTGATCTTCTAAGAATAAAGTATCACCTGGATCTTGAACTCTTACTTTACGCATCATTTGACGTATTACTACCTCAAAGTGTTTGTCGTTGATTTTTACCCCTTGCAAACGGTATACTTCTTGAATTTCATTAACCAAATACTGTTGAACAGCAGCAGGCCCTTGAATTCTTAAAATATCATCTGGAGTAATAGCTCCATCAGACAATGGTACACCTGCTCTTACGAAGTCATTTTCCTGAACTAGAATTTGACTTGATAATTTAACCAAGTATTTTCTAATATCACCAAATTTAGATTCGATAACGATCTCACGGTTACCTCTTTTGATTTTTCCAAAAGAAACAACACCATCAATCTCAGAAACTACCGCTGGGTTCGAAGGATTACGAGCTTCTAACAACTCTGTAATTCTTGGTAAACCTCCAGTAATATCCCCAGATTTAGAAGAACGACGTGGAATTTTAACCAATACTTTACCCGCTTTAATTTTCTCACCGTTTTCAACCATCAAGTGGGCACCAACTGGTAAGTTGTAAGAACGAATCAATTCGCCATCTTTACCGTAAACCAATAAAGTTGGGATTAATTTTTTGGCTCTTGATTCAGAAATTACTTTTTCTTGGAAACCAGTTTGCTCATCAATTTCAACCATGAATGATTGTCCTTGTTCTAAATCTTCGTAAGCAATTTTACCAGTAAACTCAGAAACAATAACCCCATTATAAGGGTCCCATTTACAGATAGTAGCCCCTTTTTCAACAGATTGACCATCTGCAACAAAAATACTAGAACCGTAAGGAATGTTATTGGTACTTAATAAAATACCTGTTTTTTCGTCAATTAATTTCAATTCTGTTGAACGAGAAACGACAATATCTACTGCATTACCTTCACCATCTTCACCTTTAACAGTTTTTAAATCCTCAATTTCTAGTTTACCACCAAAACGGGTAACAATACTAGATTCTTCAGAAATACCACCCGCAACCCCTCCAACGTGGAACGTACGTAATGTTAACTGTGTACCTGGTTCTCCAATAGATTGAGCTGCAATTACACCAACTGCTTCTCCTCTTTGTGTCATTTTTCCGGTAGCTAAGTTTCTACCGTAACATTTAGCACAAATCCCTTTTGTAGCCTCACAAACTAAAGGCGAACGCACTTCGACTTTCTCCACTGGAGAAGCTTCAATCGCTTTCATCAATACTTCTGTAATTTGCTCCCCAGATTTAACTAAAATCTCATTGGTTAAAGGATTGATTACGTCTTGTAATGCTACACGACCTAAAATTCTTTCTCCTAATGATTCAACAATTTCCTCATTTTTCTTCAATGCAGAAACTTCAACACCTCTAAGAGTACCACAATCTTCGATATTAACAATAACATCTTGAGAAACGTCATGTAATCTTCTAGTAAGGTATCCAGCATCAGCCGTTTTCAAAGCCGTATCCGCAAGACCTTTACGAGCACCGTGAGTAGAAATAAAATACTCAAGGATAGAAAGACCTTCCTTAAAGTTGGAAAGAATCGGGTTTTCAATAATCTCACCACCACCAGCAGTAGATTTTTTAGGCTTAGCCATCAAACCACGCATACCAGTTAACTGACGAATCTGTTCTTTGGAACCCCTTGCTCCAGAATCAAGCATCATGTACACCGAGTTGAAACCTTGTTGGTCTTCTCTAATGTTTTTCATTGCAGTTTCTGTAAGCTGTGCATTTGTAGAAGTCCATACGTCAATAACTTGGTTGTAACGTTCGTTATTGGTAATAAGACCCATGTTATAATTAGCAGAAATAGCTTCAACTTGCTCTCTAGCGTCTGCAATTAATTTTGGTTTCTCATCTGGAATTCTAATATCCCCAAGAGAGAATGACAATCCACCTTTAAAGGCGAATTTATACCCCATATCTTTCATATTGTCCAAGAAAGCCGCTGTTGTAGGTACATCAGTCGAACTCAAAACGTGCCCGATAATGTCTCTAAGGTTTTTCTTAGTCAATACATCATTGATATATCCAGCTGCTTCCGGCACTACTTCATTAAATAATACACGACCTGCAGTTGTTTGAATGATTTGGTAAACCAAGTCACCAGCTTCATTAAAATGTTTTGCTCTAATTTTCACACGAGCATTCAATTCTAATCGGCCTTCATTCAAAGCAATATTTACTTCTTCAGCAGAGTAAAAAGTGATTCCTTGACCTAATATTTTAAGTTCTGGAGTAGACAAACGTTCCTTGGTCATATAGTAAAGACCAAGTACCATGTCTTGAGAAGGTACCGTGATTGGCGCACCATTAGCAGGATTCAGAATATTATGAGAACCCAACATTAATAATTGTGCTTCCAAAATAGCTTCTGGTCCTAAAGGCAAGTGAACTGCCATTTGATCCCCATCAAAATCCGCATTAAATGCAGTACAAACTAAAGGGTGCAATTGGATTGCTTTTCCTTCAATTAATTTTGGTTGGAATGCTTGGATACCTAATCTGTGCAAAGTAGGAGCACGATTCAGTAATATTGGGTGACCTTTAATTACATTTTCAAGGATATCCCAAACTACAGGCTCTTTCTTATCTATTATTTTCTTAGCTGATTTAACCGTTTTTACAATTCCTCTTTCTATCAATTTACGGATAACGAAAGGTTTGTATAATTCGGCTGCCATATCTTTTGGGATACCACATTCAGATAATTTCAATTCAGGTCCAACAACAATTACCGAACGAGCAGAATAATCCACACGTTTTCCAAGTAAGTTTTGACGGAAACGTCCTTGCTTACCTTTTAGGGAATCAGATAATGATTTTAATGGTCTGTTTGATTCTGTTTTTACTGCAGATGCTTTACGAGTATTATCGAAAAGTGAATCTACAGATTCTTGCAACATACGTTTTTCGTTACGAAGGATTACTTCAGGAGCTTTAATCTCGATTAATCTTTTCAAACGGTTATTACGGATGATTACACGACGGTATAAATCATTTAAATCTGAAGTTGCAAAACGACCACCATCAAGAGGCACAAGAGGACGTAATTCTGGTGGGATAACAGGAACCACTTTCATGATCATCCATTCAGGACGATTTTCTCTGTTCAAGTTAGACTCACGGAAAGACTCAACAACTTGTAATCTTTTTAAAGCTTCTGTTTTACGTTGTTTTGATGTTTCATTATTCGCTTTGTGTCTCAAATCATATGACAATTCGTCAAGATTGATACGAGCCAATAAATCCATAATACACTCTGCTCCCATTTTGGCAACAAACTTATTAGGATCAAAATCATCAAGATATTGGTTGTCTGCAGGAAGTGTATCCAATATATTCAAATACTCTTCTTCAGTCAAGAAATCTAATCTTTGTACTGATTCTCCTTCTGCATTTTTAGCAATACCAGCTTGGATAACTACGTATCTTTCGTAGTAGATAATCATATCTAATTTCTTAGATGGAAGACCAAGGATATAACCAATTTTGTTAGGAAGAGAACGGAAATACCAGATATGAGCAATTGGCACAACCAAGTTGATGTGACCTACTCTGTCTCTACGTACTTTTTTCTCAGTAACTTCTACACCACAACGGTCACAGATAATCCCTTTGTAACGTATTCTTTTATATTTACCACAAGCACATTCAAAATCTTTTACTGGTCCGAAAATACGTTCGCAGAAAAGACCATCTCGCTCTGGTTTGTGAGTTCTGTAATTGATTGTTTCAGGTTTCAATACTTCACCCCTAGACTCTTTCAAGATCGATTCAGGAGAAGCAAGTCCTATTGAAATTTTATTAAACCTTTTTACAGGATTCTTATCTTTATTATTATTTCTATTATTCATCATAGTTTTTACTATTGATTTATTTGCAATTAAAAATTGATTTCAGTACAGTCGTTGCAATGCAACGTCTCTACACCTCGGATTACTTCACTAAACTTCAAATAAAAATTTTGAAGTGCTATTTACAAAACCCAATTGGTTTAAATAAAAAATCGGAACGGGTTACGGGTCTAAATCCTAAAAACTCTTATAAATGAGTAATCAGTTTTCAGATATTGCTACCTGAAAACTGAATACTGCAAACTTTAATTTATTCTTCTAAACGAATGTCAAGACCAAGACCTTTCAATTCATGCATTAATACATTGAATGATTCAGGTAATCCTGGTTCTGGCATAGATTCACCCTTAACGATAGCTTCGTAAGTTTTAGCTCTACCAATAACATCATCAGACTTAACTGTCAAGATTTCTCTAAGTGTACTTGATGCTCCATAAGCTTCAAGTGCCCAAACCTCCATCTCTCCAAAACGTTGTCCACCAAATTGCGCCTTACCTCCTAAAGGTTGTTGCGTAATTAATGAGTATGGTCCGATAGAACGTGCGTGCATCTTATCATCAACCATGTGTCCTAATTTTAACATATAGATCACACCTACAGTTGCTGCCTGATGGAAACGCTCTCCCGTACCACCATCATAAAGATGAGTATGTCCAAAACGTGGTACTCCAGCTTCGTCAGTCAATTCATTGATTTGGTCAAGAGATGCTCCGTCAAAAATTGGTGTAGCAAATTTTCTACCCAAGTTTTGTCCAGCCCAACCAAGAACAGTTTCATAAATTTGACCAATGTTCATACGTGAAGGTACCCCAAGTGGATTCAACACGATATCAACTGGTGTTCCGTCCTCTAAGAAAGGCATATCTTCATGACGAACGATACGAGCAACAATACCTTTGTTACCGTGACGTCCTGCCATTTTATCCCCAACTTTCAGTTTACGTTTTTTAGCAATATAAACTTTAGCCAATTTCAAGATTCCTGCTGGCAATTCATCTCCAACAGTGATAGTGAATTTTTCTCTACGTAACGCTCCTTGTAAATCGTTCAATTTAATTTTATAGTTATGAATTAAATCATTAACCATTTTATTAGTCACATCATCTGCAACCCATTGACCTTTACTTAAGTGAGCAAAATCTTCAACAGCATAAAGCATTTTTTGAGTATATTTTTTACCTTTTGGTAAAACTTCCTCACCCAAATCATTCATTACACCTTGAGAAGTTTTTCCGTTTACAATATTGAAAAGTTTCTCAATCAATCTATCTTTAAGCTCAACAAACTTAACTTCAAACTCCATTTCAAGTGCTCCTAAAGCATCTTTATCTTGAGTACGTTTACGTTTATCTTTTACTGCTCTTGCGAATAATTTTTTATCCAAAACTACACCATGTAAAGAAGGAGAAGCTTTTAATGAAGCATCTTTTACATCACCTGCTTTATCCCCGAAGATTGCACGAAGCAATTTCTCTTCCGGAGTAGGATCTGATTCCCCTTTTGGAGTAATTTTACCGATAAGAATGTCACCAGGTTTAACCTCGGCTCCAATTCTAATCATACCATTTTCATCTAAATCTTTAGTAGCTTCTTCAGAAACGTTTGGTATATCATTCGTTAATTCTTCGTTACCTAATTTAGTATCTCTAACTTCCAATGAATAATCATCAACGTGAATAGAGGTGAAAATATCGTCACGAACCACTTTTTCAGAAATAACAATCGCATCCTCGAAGTTGTACCCTTTCCATGGCATGAACGCCACTTTTAGGTTACGACCTAAAGCTAATTCTCCATTTTGAGTAGCATAACCTTCAGATAATACTTGTCCAAGAACCACTCTATCCCCTTTTCTTACGATAGGTTTAAGGTTGATACTTGTACCTTGATTGGTTTTTCTAAACTTAATTAAATTATATGTTTTATCATCAGATTCAAAACTAACCATTCTTTCTTCCTCAGAACGATCGTATTTGATAGTGATGATATTAGCATCTACATATTCTATAACTCCAGGACCCTCAGCGTTAATTAAAACTCTAGAATCTGAAGCTACTTGACGCTCTAAACCAGTTCCAACAATTGGCGCTTCAGGACGTATCAATGGTACAGCCTGACGCATCATGTTAGATCCCATCAATGCTCTATTCGCATCATCATGTTCCAAGAAAGGAATCAAAGAAGCAGAAATAGAAGCAATTTGGTTTGGAGCAACGTCTGCATAATCCACTTTAGTTGGATCAATAACAGGGAAATCCCCTTCTTGACGTGCAATTACATTATCGGCAGTAATTTTACCAGTCTCATCCATTTGGATATTTGCCTGAGAAATCATCATACCTTCTTCTTCTTCAGCACTTAAGTAAACAGGCGTAGACTCTAAATCCACTACTCCATTAGTTACTTTACGGTAAGGTGTTTCAATGAAACCCATTCCGTTTACTTTAGCATAAACACCAAGAGAAGATATCAAACCAATGTTTGGTCCCTCAGGAGTTTCAATTGGACATAAACGTCCGTAATGCGTATAGTGAACGTCACGTACCTCAAATCCGGCTCTCTCTCTCGAAAGTCCACCTGGTCCAAGTGCAGATAATCTTCTTTTGTGCGTGATCTCAGCTAATGGATTCGTTTGATCCATAAATTGAGACAACTGGTTGGTACCAAAGAAAGAGTTGATAACAGAAGATAATGTTTTAGCATTAATCAAATCTATTGGTGTAAACACCTCGTTATCTCTAACGTTCATACGCTCTCTAATAGTTCTAGCCATACGAGCTAAACCTACACCAAATTGTTGAGACAATTGTTCTCCTACTGTTCTCACACGACGGTTTGATAAGTGGTCAATATCATCAATATCAGCTTTCGCATTTATTAATTCAATCAAATACTTAACAATAGTTATGATATCTTCTTTGGTAAGCACTTGCTTTTCCATTGGAGTATCTAAACCTAATTTTTTGTTTATTCTATAACGACCTACTTCACCTAAGTTGTAACGTTGGTCAGAGAAGAATAATTTATCTATAATACCACGAGCAGTTTCTTCATCAGGCGGTTCTGCGTTACGCAATTGCCTGTATATATGCTCAACAGCTTCTTTTTCAGAGTTTGTTGGATCTTTTTGTAGCGTATTATGAATGATAGAATAATCAACAAGATTATTATCTTCTTTATGCAACAAAATAGATTTAACGTTTGAATCAATGATTTCTTCCACATTATCTTTGTCGATAATAGTATCTCTATCAAGGATTATTTCGTTACGTTCGATAGAAACAACTTCGCCAGTATCTTCATCAACGAAATCTTCATGCCAAGTGTTCAAAACACGGGCAGCCAATTTTCTACCAATATATTTTTTAAGTCCAGTTTTAGAAACTTTAATTTCCTCAGCTAGGTCGAAAATCTCTAGGATATCCTTGTCTCTTTCGAAGCCTATTGCACGGAATAAAGTAGTAACCGGTAATTTTTTCTTTCTATCGATATAAGCGTACATAACGCTATTGATATCTGTAGAAAATTCTATCCAAGATCCTTTAAAAGGGATTACTCTGGCAGAATATAATTTTGTTCCATTTGCATGGAATGACTGTCCAAAGAAAACACCTGGAGAACGGTGTAATTGTGAAACCACAACTCGCTCAGCTCCATTGATAACAAAAGTACCACTTGGTGTCATATAAGGTATTGTACCAAGATAAACATCTTGAACAATTGTTTCAAAATCTTCATGTTCAGGATCTGTACAATATAGTTTCAACCTTGCTTTTAAAGGCACACTATAGGTAAGACCTCTCTCTATACATTCTTGAATGGTGTAACGTGGTGGATCTACAAAGTAATCTAGGAACTCCAATACAAAGTTATTTCTTGTATCTGTAATTGGAAAGTTTTCCATGAAGGTGTTGTATAACCCTTCGTCGCCTCTTTCGTCAGATTTAGTTTCTAATTGAAAAAAATCTTTAAACGATTTTACCTGAACATCTAGAAAATCTGGATATTGAGGTATGTTTTTTGTTGAGGCAAAATTCAATCTTTCAGTTTGATTTGATATCATCAATTGACAAAATTTTGATTAAAAAAAAGTAGTTTTAGTGTAAAACACTGACTAATATAAAACAATCAATACTTAATTTCTAATCAATACCTCTTTAAAAATAACTCAAGAGCAAACTCTATTGTTGATTTTCTTTCATCGTATTGATCTAAAACCATTGGGTATTTTAAACTATTTTATAATAAAACTTATTATAATTTTATTATACGAAAAAGGGTTTAGGTCTTTGGAAGTAAATCCAAGACCTAAACCTAATTCTTAAAACTGAGTAGAACTATTTAAGCTCAACAACAGCTCCAGCTTCTTCTAAAGATTTTTTAAGACCTTCAGCCTCTTCTTTAGTTACACCTTCTTTAACGTTACTTGGAGCGCTATCAACTACATCTTTAGCTTCTTTCAAACCTAAACCTGTAAGTTCTTTTACCAATTTAACTACAGCTAATTTAGAAGCACCAGCTTCTTTCAATACAACTGTAAATTCAGTTTGAGCTTCTTCAGCAGCAGCTTCTCCACCACCTGAAACTACTACAGCTGCAGCAGCTGGTTCGATTCCGTACTCATCTTTTAATATTGTTGCTAATTCGTTAACTTCTTTTACAGTTAAATTAACTAATTGTTCTGCGAATTGTTTCAAATCTGCCATTTTTTCTATCGTTTTAAAATGATTTGTAAAATATAATTTATTTATTGTGCGCTTTTCTAAATAAAAAAGATTGACTCTTTTTTATTATGCTTCTGTCTCAGCCACTTCTTCGCTGTTAGCGAATTGGTTTTGCAAAGCAGAAATAACTCTTTGAGCTGGTGATTGTAACAATCCAATGATTTCGCCGATAAGCTCTTCTTTAGATTTAATAGTAGCTAATGCTTCTAATTGATCATCACCGATGTAAATTTCAGAGTTAATATAAGCTCCTTTTAATACAGGCTTGTCAGATTTCTTTCTGAAATCTTTAATGATTTTTCCAGGTGCATTTGCAACATCAGAAATAAAGATAGCACTGTTACCTGTCAATACAGAAGGTAAATCACCATAGTCATTATCCGAAGCTTCCATTGCTTTTGCAAGCAAAGTGTTTTTTACCACCTCTAATTTAATACCTGCTTTAAAACAAGCTCTTCTCAAGTTTGAAGTTGTTTCTGCGTTTAATCCAGAAATATCAGATACATAAATAATGTTTGTACCAGCTAACTGTGCAGTTAAATCTTCAATCGCGATTGATTTTTCTTCTCTAGTCATACTAAAAATTATTAACTACCAATTATACTGCTTTTGGGTCCAATGCAATTGCAGGACTCATAGTGCTTGTAAGGTGAATACCTTTAATGTAGGTACCTTTAGCAGCAGTTGGTTTAAGTTTGATTAATGTTTGAATAATTTCGTGTGCATTGTCATAAATTTGCTCAGCTCCAAAAGAAACTTTACCAATTCCTGCATGTACAATACCAGTTTTATCAACTTTAAAGTCAATTTTACCAGCTTTTACCTCTGCAACAGCTTTTGCAACATCCATAGTTACAGTACCTGTTTTAGGGTTTGGCATTAAACCTCTAGGTCCTAAAATACGACCTAATGGACCTAATTTACCCATTACAGCAGGCATAGTGATGATTACATCAACATCTGTCCAACCGTCTTTAATTTTTTGAAGGTAATCATCAAGACCAACATAGTCTGCACCAGCTGCCAAAGCTTCCGCTTCTTTATCTGGAGTAACTAATGCTAATACTTTAACATCTTTACCAGTTCCATGAGGTAATGTTACCACACCTCTAACCATTTGATTCGCTTTTCTTGGATCTACACCCAATCTAACAGCGATATCAACAGACTCATCAAATTTTGCAGAAGCAATAACTTTAATTAATGCAGCAGCATCTTTTAAAGAATATAATTTGTTCTTTTCAATTTTTGAAGCAGCCTCTTTTTGCTTTTTTGTCAATTTTGCCATGTCTTTCTCTTAATTAAAAAGGAGAATCTCCTGATACAGTTATACCCATAGATCTAGCTGTTCCAGCGATCATACTCATAGCAGATTCGATTGTGAATGCATTTAAATCTACCATTTTATCTTCAGCAATTGCTTTGATAACATCCCAAGTAACGCTTGCTACTTTTTTACGATTTGGTTCACCAGATCCTGACTTTAGCTTTGCAGCTTCCAATAACTGGACTGCCGCTGGAGGAGTTTTTACAACAAAATCAAATGATTTGTCTTTATACACAGTAATTTGTACTGGGCATATTTTGCCGGGTTTATCTTGTGTTCTAGCATTGAACTGCTTACAGAACTCCATGATGTTTACCCCAGCAGCTCCTAAAGCAGGTCCAACCGGTGGCGACGGATTCGCAGCACCTCCCTTAACTTGTAGTTTAACTACCTTACTAATTTCTTTAGCCATTTTTTAAAAAATTTAACACGACAATCATTGGAAGCGATTGTAGTGGTTATTATAGATGTAACAAAAATTATACTTTTTCAACTTGCATAAAACTCAACTCTAATGGTGTTTTTCTTCCGAAAATCTTAACCATTACTTCCAGTTTACGCTTTTCTTCATTTATTTTTTCAACCGTACCGTTAAAACCATTGAAAGGACCATCAACGACCTTAATTGTTTCTCCTAAGTTGAAAGGAATAGAACGAGTATCTGTATTTACAGCCAACTCATCTACTTTACCTAGCATTCTGTTTACTTCTGAAATTCTAAGCGGCACCGGTTCTCCACCTTTTGTTTCACCTAAAAAACCAATAACACTTGTTATAGACTTAATAATATGAGGTATCTCCCCTACTAGATTCGCTTCAATCATAACATATCCAGGAAAATAAACTTTATCCTTAGATAATTTTTTCCCGTCTTTTACAGTAACTACTTTCTCTGTAGGCACAAGAACTTGAGAAACATAATCCTCCATCCCAAGACGAGTAATTTCAGTTTCTATATAAGCTTTCACTTTATTTTCTTGTCCGCTTACTGCACGAACGACATACCACTTCTTTATATTATTATCTGCCATTACAAAAAATTATGCTTTTATCCAGTTAAAAAACACAGCTAATGTTTTTGCAAAAACTTCATCCACTCCCCATGTTGCTAAAGCGAATACCACTGAAAAAACAGCAACAACGATCGTAAGACGTTGCACTTCAGCCCAAGCTGGCCAAGTTACATTTGATTTTAATTCTTCAAATGATTCCGATATATAATTAACAACTTTTGTCATCGTGATTAGTTTATTTTGCACGGGCGGAGGGATTCGAACCCCCATCAACGGTTTTGGAGACCGCTATTCTACCCTTGAACTACGCCCGTAGAATAAAAAATAGCGTCGTCGTTAAACGACACTATTTTTTTAAATTTATTTAGGATTAACCTACAATCTCAGTTACCTGACCAGCACCTACTGTTCTACCACCTTCACGGATAGCAAAACGTAAACCAACGCTCATTGCGATTGGGCTTAACAAAGTAACATTAATAGTTAAGTTGTCTCCTGGCATTACCATCTCTACTCCTTCTGGCAGAGTAATAACTCCTGTTACGTCAGTTGTACGTACGTAGAACTGTGGACGGTAGTTATTATGAAATGGAGTATGACGTCCACCTTCTTCTTTTTTCAAGATATAAACCTCAGCTTTGAAAGTAGCGTGTGGTTTTACTGATCCTGGCTTAATGATAACCATTCCTCTTTTGATAGATTCTTTATCAACACCTCTTAACAATAAACCTACGTTATCTCCTGCTTCTCCTCTATCAAGGATTTTACGGAACATCTCAACTCCTGTAATAGTAGAAGTTAATTTTTCAGCTCCCATACCAATGATTTCAACTGGATCTCCAGTATTAGCAATACCAGTTTCGATACGACCTGTAGCAACAGTTCCACGACCAGTAATTGTAAATACATCTTCAACCGGCATCAAGAAAGGTTTTGCAGTATCACGAATTGGCTCTTCAATCCAAGAATCACAAGCAGCCATTAATTCAATGATTTTTGGCACCCAAGCTGGATCATTATTCAATCCTCCAAGAGCAGACCCTTGAACAACTGGACAATTATCTCCATCATATTCGTAGAAAGACAATAAGTCTCTAATTTCCATTTCAACAAGTTCCAACAATTCCTCATCATCAACCATATCCACTTTATTCATGAATACAACCATTCTAGGAATACCTACCTGACGACCTAAAAGGATGTGCTCACGTGTTTGTGGCATTGGCCCATCAGTTGCAGCAACTACAAGGATAGCACCGTCCATTTGAGCAGCACCAGTAACCATGTTTTTTACGTAATCCGCGTGACCAGGACAGTCAACGTGTGCGTAATGACGGTTAGCAGTTTCATACTCAACGTGTGATGTATTAATTGTAATACCTCTTTCTTTTTCTTCAGGAGCATTATCAATTTGATCAAATGATTTTGCTTGACAGTAACCAGCATCAGATAACACTTTTGTGATTGCTGCTGTTAATGTAGTTTTTCCGTGATCCACGTGCCCAATTGTTCCAATGTTTAAGTGGGGCTTATTACGGTTAAAGGTTTCTTTTGCCATTTTACTTAATTTTTAATCTAGTTATATATTTATTTCAATTTCCTACTTACTTGAGCCAACTACGGGAATTGAACCCGTGACCTCTTCCTTACCAAGGAAGCACTCTACCTCTGAGCTAAGTCGGCAGAATCCTTGATTAAAGAGTTTAAATTTCTAATTTTAGATTTTTCAACCTGAAATCTAAAAATTCACAATCTTAAATTAATTCTTGTGGGGAGAGCAGGATTCGAACCTGCGAAGTTCACACAGCAGATTTACAGTCTGCCCTCGTTGGCCGCTTGAGTATCTCCCCATTTTTTTAATCCCAATAACTTAAAGAACAAATCCCAAATCGAATTTGGAATAAATTAGAGCCGGCGGAGGGACTCGAACCCACGACCTGCTGATTACAAATCAGCTGCTCTAGCCAACTGAGCTACGCTGGCAATTTCAATAAAAAAAGTCCGCTATTTCTAACGGACTGCAAATGTAGAGATTTTATCTTTTAATCAAAACATTTTTTGAAAAAAATTTTCATTAAATATGTGTTCTTAACTTTTCTTTACGTTTTACCAACAATCGTTCTATAGATTCCGCAGCTTGATCCGTTGCTTCTTCAAAGGTTTTGCACTGCTTTTTTACTAAAAAATCATCCCCAGGAACGTTGATTTTCATTTCAACTATTTTATTTTCCTTATCACTTGTCTTTTCTACTTTTAAAAAAACATCCGAAGACACTACTTTATCATAATATTTCTCCAATCTATCCATTCTGTCTTGAACGAAATCTACTAGCTTTTTGTCAACAGCAAAGTTAACTGCATGAACATTTACCTTCATAATCAATCTTTTTTAATGGTTAAAATTTTTTTGAATTATTCCCACCTCTAGGATGCGCTTCTTGATACACCTTTTTTAGTTCTGATAAACTATTATGGGTATATATTTGCGTCGACGCCAAACTAGAATGCCCTAACAATTCTTTTACTGAATTTAAATCAGCTCCGTTATTTAATAAGTGAGTTGCAAATGTATGTCTTAAAATATGCGGACTTTTTTTTACTTTCTCGGAGACAGTACTAAAGTATGAATTTATTAATCGATACACAAAAGAATCACTCAATTTTAACCCTTTTTTTGTGAGAAATAAATATTCTTGATCAACAATACATTCCAAACAAGATCTCTCCTTATCGTACAGCGACAGTTGTCTTACCACGATAGGCAAAATAGGAACTATACGCTCTTTATTCCGTTTCCCTAGAACCTTAGTTGTATTTCCAAATAAATTGACATCAGCACATTTCAAATGAATCAATTCCGTCCTTCGCATACCTGTAGTGTAAAATAAGTCAATAATAAGCCTATCTCTTATTTCCTGAAAACCACTCAATTCATTGACCTGACCTAAAACATCGACCAGTTCTTTCTCCGAAAAGGGAATTTGCAGTTTTTTAGACACCTTTAAAGCTTTATGCTTCAGCAATGGACTAACCTCAATTTGTTTTGTTTTTAATAGAAATTTATAAAAAGCCTTTAAGGAAGCTATCTTTCTATTGACGGTAACATTAGAAACCGAATCATCTACAAGAGAAACAACCCAACTTCTAATTTGACTATAATTTACCTGCTCTATACTCTCTTGCTGAAAAAACTCCTTATTAAACGACTCAAAGTAAGCAATGTCATTTAAATAGGCATTTATAGTATGTGGAGAGTATTTTTTTTCTAATTGCAAATAATCTCTAAATGCATCTATATTTGTAGCCATAAAAAAAACCGTTAGCATCAAAGTTAAGAAACTTTAATGACTAACGGTACTTTATTTTAATAGAATTCGACTAGATATTCTCTAAACCATCTTTCATGTTTTGAATATAAGCAGCTTTTTGAAATTTCATTCTATTGATAACTGATGGTTTTATAAAAGCAGTACGTGCTCTTAGTTGTCTTACAGTTCCAGTTTTATCGAATTTTCTTTTGTAGCGCTTAAGTGCTCTATCGATATTTTCTCCGTCTTTAATTGGTATAATTAACATAATTTTATCACCCCCTTTCGTTAAGTGTGCAAAAGTAAACATTATTTTGAATTAAAGACTATAAATTACTAATTATTTTGGGTGTGCCAGCAAAACACAATTCGATTCCAAAACAACTTCTCATTTACCGTCAGGCTATTCGCTACAATCTTTTATTCGTTTGCACTTCATAAAAGGATTTCCACTACTATCCTTCACACAAAAAAAGAGCCAATATCAGAAAATTGACTCTTTATATTATTTATAACATTAGCCTACTATTATTTCACAGCTGGCTTATAATTTTGCTTATCAATGATCATTTTCGCTAAAATCTCTTTAAGAATCTCTGAAGTTCCGCCTCCAATTGGCCCCAAACGACTATCTCTAAACAAACGTGCTAATGGATATTCTTCCATATAACCATAACCACCCAACATTTGCAAGCAGCTGTAAATGGTTTCATCGGCCACTTTTGTAGATTTTAATTTGGCCATAGTTGCCTCCTTAACCACATATTCTCCTTTATCTAATCTGGCTACAGCGGCATAATTAAACACTTTGCAATGCTCAACATCTGTTGCGTGCTCTACTAATGTATGTCTTAATGCCTGGAACTTATCTATTGTTTTTCCAAATGCTTCTCGTTGCGACATGTATTCAATTGTATAATCAATAGCATACTCTGCTCTTGCATGGGCATTTATAGCCATAATCATACGCTCTAAGGCAAAATGCTGCATAATATAAGGAAATCCTTTCCCTTCTTCACCCATTAAATTTTCTACCGGAATTTCTACTTCATCAAATGCAATTTCTGCAGTATCTGAAGCTCTCCAGCCTAATTTATCAAGTTTTGTCGTGGAAATTCCCTTAAGATTACTATCCATCAAAAACATACTAATTCCTTTGTTTCCAAGTTCCGGACTTGTTTTTGCAGCAACTACATAATAATCGCCAAAAATACCGTTAGTTATGAATGTTTTAGAGCCATTAATAATATATTTATCGCCTTTTTTAACAGCTGTAGTACGCATAGCAGCAACATCGCTTCCACCAAATGGTTCTGTAATACACAAAGCCCCAATTTTATCTCCAGAGATACTTGGCGCTAAATAGTCACGTTTAATTCGCTCATCGCCTTCCGCATTCAAATGCGTCATAGCTAAATAAGAATGTGCCCACATTGCAGCTGCAAAGCCAGCAGACTTTATTTTTTGAAGTTCTTCTAAAAAAATAACGGTGTAAAACAAATCTAAATTCAATCCACCATAAACCTCAGGATAGCGTATTCCGAAAAAGCCCATTTCCCCAAACTTTTTCCAAATAAAACGCTCGATTGAGCCTGTTTTCTCCCATTTTTCGATATGAGGTACAACTTCTTTTTGTAAAAAATCCTTTAAGCTCTCTCTAAATAATTGATGTTCTTCTGTAAAATAAATTGAATCCATGTAATAATAATATTTTAATAAATTGTAATATTTAAAACTGTTTTAATTGAAGCGACAACAGGAACTTTTTATCTAAAATTTAAGATTTCTTGATCTAAATAGCAGAGCTGCGTTTTAAAGAAATAAAACATATAGCAAAAAGACCCTTTTACAACCAGTTAAAGAAAGCTTACATCACTTCATTATACGCTTCTAATTAAAGTCCAAATATAAACCAATTATTTTAGCTTTTTCAACAGGAAACCCCTTAATTTTTATCAAATCCTCAATATTTTCAAAATTACCGTTCATGCTTCGATATTTTACAATCTGTCTTGCCAAATCGTATTTGAAATAAAAAAACTGAGAAAGCTCTTTTAATGACGCATTGTTTATGTCAATTTTATTCAAATTGGGAAGCTTTACAATGGTAAAATGGGCATTTAAATTCGTAATTACTTCCGGAGACAATCCCCAAACATCATTGAGTTGATCCATAGAGACAAAACCGCCTAATTTTTCTTTTTGAGCTAAAATTCGAATCGAAATTGCCTCTCCTATTCCGTATATTTTAATTAAATCTTCTTGGGTTGCCTGATTGATATCAATTTTAACTATTTTTCCTTTTTTGGCGAAAACCGAATTTGAAAAGTTTTTATAGTCTTTAAACTCCTTTTTATGGTTTACCCAATCGGGGAATTTAAAAAACGGAGCGATTGCATTCAACAATGAATCCGAAACTTTAGTAACGTTTTGAAACTCTTTGGCAGAATTAACGAACTTATTATTTTTTCTAAAAGCAAGAAGCCGATCTATTTCCTTAACGGACATTCCTAGTTTGTAACCTTTATAATCCGAAATAAAATTGGGATTGAAAGGGTAATTTTTTAGCATATCATTATTCTTCTCTATTTTTTCGGCATCAATTTGAGATTGCAGGGAAAGCCATTTTTGTTTACCCGAATATTCTTTTTCAATCACGTTAAAATCGACAAAAAAATAAACCAATTGTAGAATCACTATAATTCCGAACAACACTACCACTCCTGTTCGTTGTTCTCGCGTAAATTTAAAATAATCTTTAATTGTATTGAAAGCCATTCTTTAAAAATATATTTTATGATTCGGAATTTAAAAATACGAAATAAATCAATACTCATTATTTTTCATAAGAAAAATAGCGACTATAATTTCTATTTAAATTATTTCAAAATAGGGATACTATATTATTTATACATAAAAAAGTGGCAGAATCATTAATTTGTTAGTTAAATGAAATTATAATTTTTATTTTTTATAAAAAACAATACATTTGGCACTTAATAACATTAAACCATAAAAACCATGTCAATTTGGAAAAGAAAACCATTAGCTCAACTATTAGCTGAAGCTGCTGATTCTGAAAAAGGATTAAAAAGAACACTAACAGCCTGGTCCTTAGTTGCATTAGGAATAGGTGCTATTATTGGAGCTGGATTGTTCGTTCGAACAGCTACAGCAGCAGCACAAAGTGCTGGGCCATCTGTAACTATAGCATTTGTTGTTGCCGCCATTGGTTGCGCATTAGCAGGATTGTGTTATGCAGAACTTTCCTCTTCTATTCCAATTGCCGGAAGTGCTTACACTTACACTTATGCTACAATGGGTGAATTTCTAGCATGGATTATTGGTTGGGATTTAATCCTTGAATATGCCGTAGGTGCTGCCACAGTAGGAATTGCATGGAGTGAATACCTCAATAATTTACTGATCAATGTGCTCCACATGAGTCCAATACCCTTTGAACTCTCTCACTCTCCATTTCAAAAAATAGTTGATCCAGTGACACAACATGTGACACACGGAATCATCAACCTACCCGCTTTATTTATTGTTGCTGTAATCAGCCTTATACTAATAAAAGGAATACAAGAGTCTGCATTTATAAACGGAATTATTGTTATTGTTAAAGTTACAATTGTAGTATTAATCATTGTCCTTGGATGGAATTTCATCAACCCTGCAAATCACACACCTTATATTCCACCAACGGATATTTTCGTTGATGAACACGGAGTAGGGCACGCATACGGAGGAATAATGGGAATATTAGGGGCCGCTGGTACCGTTTTCTTTGCTTTTATTGGTTTTGATGCTGTAAGTACTGCAGCTCAAGAAACTATAAACCCTAAACGAAATATGCCAATTGGTATTTTAGGATCTTTAGCCGTATGTACTGTTTTATACATCCTTTTTGGACATGTGTTAACAGGTCTTGAACCAGTAGAGTTTTTTAGAACAGATGGTAAAGAGGCTTCGGTTGCCAATGCGATTATACACGCTATGGGAGCAAGCTACAATTGGCTCGCACAGTTTGTTACTATTGCTATTTTAGCTGGATTTTCATCTGTTATTTTAGTGATGCTATTAGGTCAATCCAGAGTTTTTTATTCTATGGGTAAAGATGGTTTATTACCAAAAATGTTCAGTGACTTACATCCTACATACAAAACTCCCTACAAAGCAAATCTTGCTATTTTAGTAATCGTTGGCGCTTTTGCTGCATTTGTACCTGGAGATATTGTAGGAGACATGACCAGCATTGGAACTTTATTTGCTTTTGTACTTGTATGTATTTCTGTAATCATTCTAAGAAAAAAAGAGCCAAATATGGTTAGAGAATTCAAAACACCTCTTGTTCCTTTTGTCCCATTATTAGGCGTTGCGGTTTGTTGTGCTATGATGTACGGTTTAGGCTGGACTAACTGGTTGAGACTTTTTGCTTGGATGGCTTTAGGAGTTATTTTCTATTTTGCTTATGGAAAGAAAAATAGTGTCCTGAACAACCCAAAAGAATAAATTCAATTAATATAAAAAAAAGGGATTTTAAAGTTTACCACTTTAAAATCCCTTTTTTTATGCTTTAAAACCATCTATAAATCAAAAACAGAAGTCCGTTTGGCTCGAATTAAATCTTTGAGTCGGATCCAGAAAGCCAAAGTAAGATAGACCCCAAATCCCAATCCAGCGGTAACAAAAGAGATATAAATAAAAAATAAGCGCACACTTGTCACTCTCATTCCCAATTTATCAGCCAATCGTGAAGAGACGTGGAAACCGTATTTTTCTAAAAAATATTTTAATCTAATTACTGCTTTCATATGTAGATAATATTGTTTTTGTTGGAATATGGTATCGCCAGATCTTCATCGGTGTTTATCTCATCAGTTACTATTTTATTTTGGTATTCGATGATTTGCAATTGCGACAAATGCTGTCATGGCGATTTCATAATCTTAAATTTCCCATAAGAGTTGAGCAAAAATAAACAAAATTCTAATTACTTTTCAACAGCTCCATTCCGATAGCACATTCTAGACATTTACTCTTGTTACAATACTCATTTTTAAGTTGCAAAAGGGATTGAGTTTCGAATGCGCTTTTAGCCTTTAATCCAAAAGAACTGAACTTATCGATAATTGAATTTTTCTCAGGTTCGACATCATTTAAAATGTTTATCAAATCCTCTGAGATCTCCTTTCCTTGACTTTTGGCATAAGCAAATTGAAGCGGAATAATAGTATTTAAAACAATCAAATCAAGAAACGATTGAGACAACGCTTTCTTTTTCTTAGGACTTTCTTTGTCAAATTGATAATGGGTTTGCCAATAAGGAGCTACCGAAACAGAAAAAACTTCATAAATCGCTTCTAGAGAGTTCAAGTCGCTTATTTTAGAAAATAAATTTTGCTGTTTGTGGTATAAATTGGCTAATTGCGAAAGCCGAATCGTCGGGAAATTATCGGGACGGTGTTTGAAAAACTGAACGGGTTCGATGCAACTTTTCTCAATTTGATATTTATGAAGCAAATAATAATACCTGAATTTTAAATCTTTGAAGTAATTATCTTCTTTCTCCACATCCAATAATCCTGAAGAACCAAAAAGCAAAGCCTCCAGATTTTCGACTTCAAAACATTCTTTTCGTATTACGGAAAATGGTATAGATTGAGCGATTTTGAGAAATATTTCGCCATTGGTATTCAAACCAAAATTCTTTGCTAAAAGGCAGAACAAAACCGCTTCCCAGTCATTATTCGTTGACTCTAACAACTCCAAAATAGGTTTTGATTTTCTTTCTAAACGTTCAAAAAATAAACGCTCTTGCCAATTGATTAATGCAAATTTCGGAATTTCTTTTAGTTGCTTTTCGCAAAAAATCCAGGATTTGGGAGACAGTAACTTTTGATAATTATTGACCGTTGTCGTACCAACATAGTTTTTGAGTTCCAGAACAGGAATTTCGGTATTGTTGCTTCTGTAAATTTCGGAATCATGTTCCCAAACTACATGCAGAATTACGTTCTCATAACCCGCATCTTTCTCATGATGATGCACATACCAATCGGACGATTTGAGATGAATTTCGACATTTCCTGCCCATTTTTGGCTTCCTATAGTAATTTGGGCATTAAAAAAATCGGGGCCGGCCAGTTCTAAATACTGTCCAACATTACTGATAGTGATTTCCTCCTGATTGGAAGTTTTAAGATTCAAAGTATCAAACTTTTTGAATTTCCAGAGGTAGTGGAGAAAATCTTCTTTCATATTTTTTTTTAGATAATAGATGGAAAGATGAGAGATAATAGACTCGTCCTAAAAGACTAAAGTACTAAAAAAAAAGAACAATTTACCTTACGAAATAAAAAAAACTCACCACCACCGAATCCTCAGCCCCGCTCTCCAAAGGAGATGAAGCTAGAAACTACCTAAGTAAATATAATTTAGCACAAGCTCTCGCATCCGATAAGGCTTCGTGATGGTTTAGCTTTATATTCATTTCACGGCAACAATCACTGAGTTTTGTTGGCTTCAACCCTTTGGCTTTGTATATTTTTACGGTACATTCCCAGCGAGAACCAATATTTAAATCCTCATAATCAAGACCATAAAGTGCCATTGATTTAACCAAAACATTACGGTCAAAACTTTCGTTATGAGCCACTACAACTTTGTTTTGAAGACGCTTTTTAATCTCAGGAAATACTTGTGCAAAGGTTTTGGCATTAGCTGTATCTCTTGGATAAATTCCATGCACTTTTATCGTAAATGGACTGTATTCATTATTGGGTGGTTTGATTAAAGTCACAAACTCATCTACAATAACACCGTTTTCTACAGTAACAATCCCTACAGAACAGGGATGATAGGCCGTTGCGGTTTCAAAATCTATAGCGGTAAAGGTCAATTTGATTTTTGATTTAGGATTAACGATTTTTGATTGCTGATTATAAAAAAGATTGGAACTTTATGATTTACATAAAATCCCAATCCAAATAAGATTACTTCATCGACCCAATAATATCGTGCTTCGTAATAATATGATGGTGACCGTTTCCTAAATCAACTAGTACGGCATCATTTTCTTTGGTAAACAACTTGTAAAGTTCATCTATCGAAGTACCTAATTTTACAATCGGGAATGGTTTTCCCATCACTTCTTTAATAGGTTTATCGGCTACATTTTTATCAGCTACATAGCTACGGAACAAATCACTTTCATCCACCGAACCTACAAATCCCGTAACATCAATTACTGGAATTTGGGATATTTTGTATTTACGCATTCTTTCGATAGCGTGCGAAACCAATTCCTCGGTACGTACAATAACCAATGGTTTATCGATATGATCTTTAATCACATCCTCGGCTTTAGTAATATCATCGTCCAGGAATCCCCTTTCTCGCATCCAGTCGTCGTTGAACATTTTCCCCACGTAACGGCTTCCCGAATCGTGAAACAGCACTACAACCACATCTTCTGGTTTGAAATGCTCTTTGAGCTGTAACAATCCTTTTATAGCAGCACCAGCCGAATTCCCCACAAATATTCCTTCTTCAAGGGCAATTTTTCGAGTATAAACTGCCGCATCTTTATCAGTTACCTTGGTAAATCCATCGATTAAAGAGAAGTCTACATTCTTTGGTAAAATATCTTCCCCAATACCTTCTGTGATGTATGAATAAATTTCATTTTCGTCAAAAATTCCGGTTTCGTGATATTTCTTAAACACGGAACCATAAGTATCAATTCCCCAGATTTTGATGTTTGGGTTTTTCTCTTTCAAGTATTTCCCAACACCCGAAATCGTTCCACCTGTTCCCACACCCGAAACAAAATGAGTAATCTTACCTTCTGTCTGTCTCCAGATTTCAGGTCCAGTTTGCTCATAATGTGCCAAAGAATTCGATAAATTATCGTATTGGTTCACATACCAAGAATTTGGTGTTTCTTCGGCCAATCTTTTGGAAACCGAATAATACGAACGAGGATCGGTAGGCTCCACATCGGTAGGACAAACCACCACTTTGGCACCAACTGCACGAAGAATATCCATTTTCTCTTTAGATTGCTTGTCGGATATCACACAAATCAATTTGTATCCTTTGATAATCGCTACTAGCGCCAAGCCCATACCAGTGTTCCCCGAGGTTCCTTCAATTATTGTTCCTCCCGGTTTTAGTCTACCATCGGCTTCGGCATCTTCAATCATTTTTACAGCCATACGATCTTTTACCGAATTTCCTGGATTGAAAGTCTCTACTTTGGCCAAAACCAAAGCATCTATTTCTGCAGTTACTTTATTGAGTCTTACCAAAGGTGTATTCCCAATAGTTCCTAATATATTTTCTGAGTATTGCATTATGTGGTTATTTTAAAATTTAGAATTATGGTTTTGGCGCTACAAAACGCCCCATTTTAAAACCATTAAGAAATTAAGTTTATTAAGTATTGCAACTTGCTGTTTTTTTACCTTGAGATTATTCAGCTTATCAAATCGTATTACACTTTATAAAACATCTAAAAATCGTGACTTATTAAACTTAATTCCTTAATGGTTCAATTGTCTAACATCAATTATAGATTCTTTTTAGAAATATTCAAAATTACAATTTCAAAATACTAATTAAAGAAATTCCAAACTAATCCAAATCGTATTAAGAAATCACGATACGGATAATCGGGTGCCGAAAAATAATTGTTTTTTGAAAACAGTGAATTAAAATGTTCTGCTTTTAAATAAATTCGAGTACGTTGAATCCTTGTATTTACAAAAAAATCAAGATTCGGATAATTTCCTATCTTCACTTTGTCCTGAACAAAAAACTCTCCAACCAAAGGATTACAACTATCACTATAATAACTGGTAAAGTAATTCAACTCTATCCCTGTTTGCAAATACAACTTTTTCTTAAAAAAATAATCCGACACATATAAGGTGTTTCTGGTTACAAATTCCGGAACATTCAAAATAGAATTAGATTGATCTACTTTTTGAAACAACAACGTATTATCTAATGCAAATTTACCAAATACAAACTCTTTGGCAACCTTAAGCGAAGCATAATTAATCGCCTTGCCATATTGAGCCGGAGCCACTATTTGCTTACCCTCGTTTCTTTCGGTTGCCGTAGTGATATCCGCAAAATACAAATGATCTTTAATCGAATTCAACTGTAAAGAAAGCGAAACCCATTTTGTAGTGGCATTAACACTAATGGCGTTAATTTTTTCATTCTGGAAATCGTTTGACCAATTGTACGCCTTATAGCTACTTTGATACAAATTATAATTGTTGTTCGGCAATTTATTCATATTCTGGTATCGGAAAGAAATTTGATTCTCGTCATTAATATCATACTGAGCCGACGCATCCAGATTAGATAAATTTTGATCCGTAACCGATTTCGAATATAAAAACTTCCCATTCCATTTGTCTTTACGATAATTGTATTGTCCTCCAATCGTGTTTATGGTTTGACTTAACAAATTTGGAATAACATTATTATCAAAATACAGTATCTTGTTATAGTAATAATTAGAGCGCAAATCATCTGCAAAAAAAATAAAAGTTCCCAAAGTGGTGTTCTCATACATCAACCCCAACTTGTTGTACATTTTATTGTACTTCGTTTCATCATTTATGCCGCTTGTCACAAAAGACTCCCCATAACGAAACACTTGATTTCCTCCAACCGAAGAAGCTATTGTTTGCTGGCTATAATTAAAATGTATGTTTTCATAATTAAACTGTTCGGTCACATATAAATTATTGGCTCCTTTTTTTCCGTTTACCCTAAAGGCTTGATCCACAAAAACACGGTTTCCTTTTAGCAAAGACATGGCATCTTCAAAATAAACACCCAACCTAGCCCTATTGTCAAAAGAAGGATCGCCATTTTCAAAATCACTTACATTACTGATTCCCCCATTTTCTTCGTTCTGAATCTTCTGAGAAGTATAATGCGCATTGGCAACATAACGACCATCCTTTGTATTGTAACTCGTCGTAAATCTAAAATTTCCGGTTCGTGCCTCTTGATTAATATACCTTCCCTCAGATCGTAATGCTCTATACGCAATTGAAAAGTTCAGCCTTGGAGAAGTATTCAACGTAAAATAAGAATCTGCAGATTGCCCTCTTAGTATCGTAGTTTTAAAATACAACTCGGTTACCGGAGTCGCTACATTCGCATATTTAATTTCATTGGCTTTGATGTAATTAAATTGTTTTGCCGTAAAACCAAATTCAGGATACGGTGAAAAACCATTTATACCATACTGCAACGTATTATACGTTTGCCCCACATTGGTAAAACGCAAAAGACCAAAAATATCTTTCCTCAAATAATTATAACTATATTCTTTTTTTATAGACTGCGTCGTATCTATATAAGTCGTATCCCGATCTACCGAAATAAACTGATACATATCTATGGTTGCCACTGGTGCTTTTTTCTTCTTTATGGAGTCCGAAGCATTGTATTTGCTATTATAATCTATTTCTTTAGCACTATTTACTTGAGAAAACAGGAGAATTGGGAAAGCTAAAAAAAATAAAGAAAAGAAAATTCTCATTTGCAAAGGTTATAATTAGGCAATTATTTCACTGATATATCGAGCAAAGGTAAAGGATAAAAACGTATAAATAAAAAAACACCCCAATTTATAGAACAAACAACAAAACATAATTTAGTTATAAACCACAACTCCACTATTCCGAATAATCTGGGCGAGCCACCAGTAGAAAAAGGGGCAAACTCACAGTACCGCTTATTTGCCCCTTTCCCTACTGCTGTCGGGCTATCCATGCTACTTCGGTAGCTTATTTCTATCCCTCTCGCACTCGTAGGAACTATAGTGCAATCCCCCAGATATATTTATTTTCCGAAATCAATTTGCCCCACAAAAAAGAAAATCGAGAAAAAATCACAATATTTGCTACTCGAAACCGCCATGAAGATTTTTTTTCCTATAAAATAAAAAAGCGGTTTGCTTCGCCTGTTCGCTATCGCTCGGGTCTGATAACCAAATTTTAAATACTTTTCGGAAGAAAACACACAATATGCTTCTAAATAATCTCTCCTCTTTCCTACTCGAAACCGGCACCGATGAAGCGGGACGTGGTTGTCTTGCTGGTCCTGTAACTGCCGCGGCAGTAATTCTACCAATAGATTTTGAAAACAAAATACTAAACGACAGCAAACAATTATCCGAAAAAATCAGAGAAAAACTCAGACCTATTATCGAACAAGAAGCCATTACATTTGCTGTAACCCATTTACATCCGAAAGAAATTGATGAAATAAATATTCTAAATGCCTCAATGAAAGGAATGCAGGAATGCATCTTGAAATTAAACCAAACTCCCGAATTTATTATTGTGGATGGCAATCGAGCACTAAACGCCAAATTGGGTCTGAAAAACAATTTTGGAAAAAAATTCTCTAAAACTGAAATCGAATTATTAAAATCAATTCCCAGTCAAAGTATCATAAAAGGGGATTCTAAATATTTAAGTATTGCTGCTGCTTCTGTTTTGGCAAAAACCTATCGCGATGAATATATGGATAAAATTCACGAAGAATTCCCCATGTACAATTGGAAAAAAAACAAAGGCTACCCTACCAAAGAACACCGCGAAGCCATCCGAAAATATGGCGTGACGAAATACCATAGAATGAGTTTTAGGTTACTACCAGAGCAATTGAAATTGGATATTTAGATTGTTGGATTCTTAGATTTTTCGAACTATCCAATAATCCAACTATCGAACAATCGAACATTCAAACAAATCAGAGAAATGTTTTAATATTTTTTCTTTCACTTCTTGTTCATCTACTCTATCTACTCCAAGCTCTACATTCAAAGACGTTACCGCTTTACCACGGATTCCACACGGAATAATATTGTCAAAATATCCCAAGTCGGCATTGATGTTTAGGGCAAAACCATGCATGGTTACCCAACGGGAAGCGCGAACTCCCATTGCACAAATCTTTCTGGCGAAAGGTGTCCCTACTCCAAGCCAAACACCGGTTTCGCCTTCGCTTCTGCCACATGCTAATCCGTATTCTTGCAATGTTAGAATGATGGCTTCCTCCAAGAAACGCAAGTATTTATGAATATCCGAAAAGAAATTCTCCAAATCAATAATAGGATAACCCACAATTTGTCCCGGTCCGTGATAGGTAATATCACCACCTCGATTGATTTTGTAGAAAGTGGCACCTTTGGCTTCCAATTGTTTTTCGGACAGAAGTAAATTAGTTAAATCACCGCTTTTCCCTAAAGTATATACATGAGGATGCTCTACGAACAAGAAATAATTGGGCGTTTCAATAGTAGTCTCTTCTCTCCTATTCTGAATCTTCAAATCCACAATGCCTTTGAACAGTTCTTCTTGGTATTCCCAAGTTTCTTTGTAATCTTTATTTCCTAAATCTTGAAGTTGGATGGTTTTGTTCATTTTTTATCTGAGATACTAAGAATCTAAGACGCTAAGATTCTTAGATTTTTTTTTGCAAAGGTACAAAGTTTTGAAAGATGTTTATTGCATCCTAACAGGTTTTGGAAACCTGTTAGGATATGAGTTTTAATCGACTGCTTCTGACTCCAAAACCACTTCGAGATTCGTGCTTTCGGGATTTTGCAAACAATCAGTTAATAGAAATTGTACCGAAAGTGATTTACGGTCCTCGTTAATTTTAGCCAGTGGATTAGAAACCGATTGAATCTTTCTAGGAAAATGATAGTTCAACACATAACTCTGAACCAGCTTATAACCTTTGTACTTCGTTTTTATTTTTTCAATTTCATCAAATTCCTTTTTTAGTACTAATGAATCAATAATAGTAACTGTTCTATTGAAATGATTCCCTTCAAAAGAATAATTTACTTTATAATAATGCTCTTCGGCACTTAAGGCATAGTTATTTTTAACATCATCTAAATAATGATCGGCTTTATAAAGATCAACAATATCTGATGCTTTTTGAAAATTTTGAGTATAGGTAGTTCTGAATTCCTTTTCATAGGAACTTGCTTTTCTATGAACTTTCACCTCCGAATATCTCAAGAATACTTTTTGGTCAGCCACCGGGGTTCTAGAAAACGTTTCTTGATGCTTCTTGATATAATCTCCAAAAACATAAGTGGTGTCTCTGTAGATATTTTCCTTTGAATATTCCTCTTTTGCCAGTTGCATATAACTATTTTCTTCTCTTAAGTTGGCAACTTCAATGTTTCCGCTACCATCTGGATTGAGATGAATCGTTTCGGTAACTTGACAGCTTGCGGTAAGAACGATTAAAAGTAAAAAGAAATATATTTTCATTGTTTTGAATATCATTGTCTATTATTTTTGTCAAATATAACTAAATTCTTATTATTTTATAAACTGTAATTTTTAAGAAAATTTTAAAACAACCCAAATACATCTCCACTCAAATTATGACTATCTATAATTCGCGTCATACTTTTTCTACATCTTTTACTACATAAATAAAAAACAACTTTTTATTACAAAAAGAAGTCGTGACATTTGCACTTTTAAAATACAATATCCCCAAAACCTAAAACAAACAATTTAAATTAACCTACATGATTCCAAACATCAAAAGATGGCTCTTTGTCAATTTGCTAATTACCTCTTTTCTTACGCTTACCAGCTGTGATAACGAAACTCAATATACCAATTACGAGCCCAACTATTTGGCAAGCATTGACGCAACCAATTTACCAATAGGAAATAGACCTATGACTATGTTTGAAGATACTGAAAGTCCTTCAAAAATGTATGACAAAAAAGATCGTTGGTTTCGGGTAAATCAACCGCTGCAAATAATCCAAAAAGGAAAAGATTCGGTTCAAGTATCTCTTTATTCCCCTGTTGGACTTGCTGATGTAAAAATCTATGCAAAACTACCCAACTATGACAAGCGATTTTTAATCTACCATTTTACAAAAATCCCAGCATTTCATCGTTCGTTTCATCAAATTCCGTTAGTAGCTGGAAAAAATGATTATTTATTAGAAACTGGCAATGCGGTTACCATTGATAAAATTGATGGTTTCTCTTCTGGCGCTATCGAATTTTCGGTAGAATCAAGCGATCCTTTATTTGCTAAATTCAAAAAAATAAAATCTTCACAATTGGTTCAGTTTAACGATGCCTACCATATAAATGAACTTGGGAAATTTTTACCAATGAACCCAGTTTTGGCCAAAGAAGCGATAACAATGATTCTTAACTATTCCTATGCTTTGAGTCATCCTATGTATTATGAAACCTTTACTAATTTTGACAGATACAAACAAGAACAAGCTGCTCTAGCTGGAACTGCTATAAATGGCGCAATCAATTGGCACGGAAATACGGATGACGTTAATGGAGTTTACGATTATTTAACCAAAGCCGAAATTGAACAAATATATTTAAACTACGTTGACAACAGATCACTTTATATCGCAATGGTAGGAGGATCATCTGCTTGGGGAGGTGGTCCTCTAGCCTCTCAATGGGAATCCGGCTACATAACAGGACATTGGACAGGCGAAATGTCGGTTTGGTCACACGAATATTCTCATCACACAGGTTTCAATCATAGCAGCAATTTAGCCAATAGTGGCGAAGGTGGCGGACAACAAGAGATGCTGACCCATTTTTACAAATACTTAATCTACCTAAACGACCTCCCTTTTACCGATCCAGACATACTCAAAGGATGGACCAAAACAAATTATCTGACAGGCACTTACAAAAAACCTGTCTTTACTATTTCTCCCAAAAACCCATTCTTATTAAAATATAAAGGAGCTGGAAAATGGAATTAACAAATCAAATCAACATGAATAAAATAGCTTTTTTTATAGCATTGCTTTGCATTTTTACAAATTGCAGCAAGGATTCTTACGAGGCATTCGAACCAACCAATTACAATTATTACTATCCTACCGACGAAACAACAATCACAGCAAGCCAAATTGGAGATGGAACAGGCAAACTAGATCCGAAAGGGATATCCATAGCAAACGACAAATTGTACATCTGCAATGGTGATGTACTCGAAGTTTTCAATGCTAAAACTTTGACATTCCTAAAAACAATCAAGAACTACACCAAAGGAGAGACTACAATTCCGTTAACAAAACTTTCTTCTGTATCGGTTGATAATGGTAGAATCTACCTCGGAAGTGTTGATTCAAGACTTTTTGTAATCGATGAAAACACAAACCTTGGCATTAATACCGTTGGAAATGGACAATGGTGGCAAACTTTTGTACACGTTTTTGGGGTTGTGGTAAAAGACGGATTGGTATTTGTCAAAGAAAAAAACACTAGCATTAAAGTTTTCGAAACTTCACAAATCACAGACACAAGCAATTGGAATCTAACTCCTATTGCAAAATTAAACACCTTAGAAGGTTATGACGAAATCTATTCTATGGATGTAGCGTCTGGAAATTTAGTTGTAGCAGGACGAAATGCAAAAAGCTATTTGTATTACAACATTGCAGACATTCGTGCCAACGCCGCAAGTTCACTCGTAACGCCAATAAACCCAACAGCAACACCTTTCGCAGAAGCAAAACCTCTCGCTGTTACTTTTAGCACTGATTGGGCTGTGACCTCAGAAAACATTGGAAATGTAAATTATCTACGCCTTTATCCTAAAGAAGAATTCGTTAATAAAACCTATACTCCAAGGATAAATGCCGCAGATGTTATGGGAGCAAATCCTTTTGGGAGCATTGTCAGTACCGCACAACTTAACGATCGCCTTTTTTTAGCAGATAATACAAACCAAAAAATAAGGGTTATTAAACTCAATCAAACTACAATCGCAGAGCAAAAGTAAACGATGTACTGTTGCATTTTGATTGAAAAACATCAATTTTCAATACATAGAAACTAATCTAGGCGGTACAATTCCGCTGAAAATTACAAACTTTTTTTAGTTCTATTTTTCGCGAAATTGATGTTCCAGAAAAAGAACCTCACCCCCCGCCCTCTCCAAAAGAGAGGGAGCTGAAAAATCATTTTTAGGGTTTTGCAATTTCAAGACATAAAGACTATCTTTGCACACTTAAAAACAGCATAAAATGGCCTTATCAGAACAAGAAATCTTACGTAGAGAAGCACTCACAGAATTACGCAATTTGGGCATTGAGCCTTATCCAGCAGCCGAATTTATTACTACCGCCTATACGAGCGAAATCCTTGCCGATTTCGAGAAGTACGAAGGTAAGGAAGTGGTTTTAGCAGGTAGATTGATGGGTAAGCGCATCATGGGAAAGGCCTCGTTTGCGGAATTGAAGGATGCCGAAGGACGTATTCAGGTCTATGTTTCTAGAGACGACATTTCGAATGATGAAGAGAAAACGATGTACAATGTGGTTTTCAAAAAATTATTGGACATTGGAGATTTTATTGGGGTTCGCGGTACAGTTTTTAAAACTCAAGTTGGCGAAATTTCCGTTCATATTTACGGTTTAACAGTTTTGGCGAAAGCCTTAAAACCGCTTCCTGTGGTAAAAATTGACGCCGACGGAAAAACTCACGATGCGTTCTCCGATCCTGAGCAAAGATACCGTCGTCGTTATGTAGATTTGACCGTGAATGATCACGTGAAAGAGACGTTTATCAAGAGAACAAAATTGTTTAACTCGATGCGTTCGTTCTTTAACGACAAAGGATATCTTGAGGTGGAAACTCCTGTTTTACAACCGATTCCTGGTGGAGCTGCGGCAAGACCATTTATGACGCATCATAACGCTTTGGACATTCCTTTGTATATGCGTATTGCGAATGAATTGTATTTAAAAAGATTGATTGTTGGTGGTTTTGATGGAGTGTATGAGTTTTCTAAAAACTTCCGTAACGAAGGAATGGACAGAACGCACAACCCGGAATTTACCGCTATGGAAATATATGTAGCCTACAAAGACTACAACTGGATGATGAATTTTACCGAAAACTTATTGGAACATTGCGCTATTGGTGTTAATGGAACGAGTGAGGCAACTTTTGGTGAACATAAAATCAACTTCAAAGCTCCTTACGCCCGCGTTACGATGACGGATTCTATCAAACATTTTACTGGTTTTGATATTTCTGGAAAAGATGAAGCGCAACTTTTTGATGCCGCAAAAGGTATGGGAATTGACGTGGACAAAACGATGGGTAAAGGAAAATTGATTGATGAAATTTTCGGTTCTAAATGTGAAGGGAATTACATTCAGCCTACATTTATCACGGATTATCCAAAGGAAATGTCTCCGCTTTGTAAACAACACCGTGACAATCCAGAATTGACAGAACGTTTTGAATTGATGGTTTGCGGTAAAGAAGTAGCGAATGCTTACTCTGAATTGAATGACCCAATTGACCAAAGAGAGCGTTTTGAAGACCAAATGCGTTTGGCTGAAAAAGGTGATGATGAAGCTTCTGGAACGATTGATGAGGATTTCTTGAGAGCATTAGAATATGGTATGCCTCCAACGTCTGGTTTAGGAATTGGTATGGACCGTTTGATGATGTTCCTAACCAACAATTCGTCTATTCAGGAAGTGTTGTTTTTTCCTCAAATGCGTCCGGAGAAAAAACAAGTTCAAATTGAGTTGGAAGACGAAGAGAAAGTTATTGTGGCAATTTTGCAAGCCAATAACAACCAAATGAATTTTGGTTTATTAAAAGTCAAATCGGAGTTAAGCGGTAAGAAATGGGACAAAGCGATGAAGAATCTATCAACTCTTGGAATGACTGAGGTTGTTGTTGATGGAGATGTAAAAGCTTGTCGATTGAAAGAGTAAAAATATTACAAATATTTTATTTATGTAAAAGGAGCTTCAAATTGAAGCTCCTTTTTTTATTTAAAAACATTAAACCAAACCAAACAATCGATTTTCGTTTTTCGTAACTTTACTATTCAAAATCACACGTTATGAATACTTTAGACTTAAAACAAAAAATAATTGACAAACTAAAATCTGTTGATGATGCTGACTTGCTAAAGCAAATTATGAATTTACTTCAGCCTGTAGATCCAAATGAGATTAAACACTTAAATGAAAATGAATTGGAAATGGCAAAAGAAAGTGAAGAGGATATAAAATTTGAAAATGACATTTCTGAAGAACAACTGAACAAAGAAGATTCGGAATGGTTGACGGAACTGTAAAATTTAAAAGCATAAAAAAAGGAGCTCCAAGCTTGAAGCTCCTTTTTTAATACAAGACTAATAACTATTTAAAAGAAAAAATTTGAGGATTCACATTAATCATTACCCAAGCCCAATTGTTAGTGTGATCAACGTCACCACCTTTGAGTCTTTGCATGGTATCAGTGGCAAACATTTGAGAATAACCACCACTTACATTAACAAATTTATGTACAGCATAGCCAAATGTAAAATCGACCTCAGTCCCTAAATAGTCATCCATTTTTTTACCATTTGCATCCAATACAGTATTGGCTGCACTAAACATATGTGGCATCAAAGCAAACTGCCATTTTTTGTCTGTATAGCCTAATTTCAAAAATGCATCTTGCAATCCAACTGTGTTTTTATGGTTTCCTACATAAAAATAGTCCATGTATCCGTTAAAACCGTGATTGGTTCCAAACAAAGGATAGAATGATTTAATATCTTTACTCGTACTGGCTTGGCTTTTTCCAGAAAGTAATTCATATCCTAAACCGGCTTTAAATTTATCGGTTACATAGTAGTTAAAATTTAAAGCAGCATCATAAGCACTTACAGAATTGGTGTTATTTTTCCCAGTTTGTCCATAGAACCATAAATTGGCATCCCAACTTTTGTTTTTGGTATTCAAATAGGTTCCAAATGTTTGCATATAATCTACTACCAATTCTGGCGTAGGTGTTGGAATCGGAGCTGTTAATTTATTTTCATAACCCGTATTCAAGAACAACAAACTCATATTAATCTTCCCCAATTCGGTGTGAAACCAAGCGTATTGCATTGATTTGTATAATGGCACAACGTAATTAGTAGCAATATCAGATTCAGAATTGGCATTATATGCAATTGCAAAATCCAACTGGCTTTTCTTGTTTTTATAAGTTACCAATGCCGCATCATGGCTCTGTCCTTGTTGTGCCCAATCTAGTTCTCCAAATATTCTTTGATTATCATACGAAATCACTTGACGACCTATACGAGAACTCCATTGTTCATTAAAATTATATTGCGCCCAAGCTTCAAACAATTGAATACTATTAACATCTGATTTGGTAGTAGTTCCTACGTCTCCCCAAACACGAACATTTTGCAGGGTTAATTTAGTAACAATTTTATCTTGTTTAAAATTCAGGTTCAAACGAGTCCTATTCGATATAAACTGACCTGGAATTTCTCCATAAGGAATTGGGGCTCTGAAACCATTTCTAAATTCATAACGAGGTCTAATTTGCAAATTGGCGTCAAATTCTTGTGCAAATGCGCTCATACTAATCATTGTTATAGCAGTCAGCGCCGTTTTTTTAAATATATTCATTTTTATACTTTTTTAATTAAGTTTAACCGCTTCTTCGGTTATTTTTTGGATAGTTTCATCCGAGTTTACACCTAATCCTTCTTGCTGGTAAGCTAATTCCCCTTCGGCATTAAAAACGCTTATGATATTTGAATGAGAAAAATCTAAAGGAGATATTTTTTTATAATTTACAGCCAAAACTGCTGCAAACTCTCTTGTATTTTCTTCGGTAGAACGCAGGAAAATCCATTGATCCGTTTCCATTTTATTTTCGATAGAAAATGCTTTTAATCGCTCGGGAGTGTCTACCTCGGGATCAATACTGACCAAAACCAATTTCACTTTTCCCTTGATATTCTCCGATAAACGGGATTCTATATTTCGCATATCGGCAACTAATCTTGGACAAGCCGATTTACAGGAAGTATAAATCATAACCATTACCAGGACCTTTCCTTTCAAATCCATCATTTCTATATTTTGACCATTTTGATTGGTCCATTTTGATGGTAAATTGTAAATTGATAATTCCGATATGTTTTTTGATTTTGATGAAACTTGAGCATCAACCTTTGTATTACAACTTTGCAAAGTTGAGAACAACAGTATCATTCCTATAATTAACTTTTTCATATTTTTATATTTAAAATATTTTCGGCACTATTTCAAATCTTTTGCACAACGAAAACCTAGGTTTTTAGTAGCGTAATTTGCTTTTAGACTGGCTCGAAAACCATAACGCATAAAAGCAGCATAATTCATTAAGTCGGATGCGTTTATGGAACCACTTCCACAAAAAAGATTCTTGTCGGTATCTTTATCTTTTCTTGATTCCCCCGATAAGAAAATACTATTAAAGTCCGAAGTCCATTCCCAGACTAATCCATGCATATCATAAACTCCCCAATAATTTTTAAAAGTTTTACCAACTGGATTTGTATAGGTTTTTGGTTTTTCATACCAAGATAAAATATATTTGTTAAATTCTTCTTTAGTTCTGGCATCAATGCGTTTTTCATCGGCCATAGCCACATATTCCCATTCGTCCATACTAGGCAATCTTTTTCCTTGGCATTCACAATATTTCTTAGCTACAAACCACGAAACATTGGTTACAGGAGCATTGGATAAATTAGTTGTCCCATAATCATAATCACTTTTCCATTGCGAAAGGTAACTTTTTTCGGCAAAAAGCCCTTTAATATTAGAACGGCTGTATTGTGGGTACTTTTTTAAGAATACTACAAATTGTGCATTCGTTATTGGAAAAACATCCATATTAAATGCTTTTACTTCGACTGGTTTTTTATCAGTGGTACCATAAAGGGGAACATATGCCCCCTTTTTTATGGCAACCGACTGAGTGTTTTGAGCCGTTAGAACTGTTGACAATACTAGTAAAAAGACAACTCCTACTATTTTGAATTGTAACATAGTGAAACTCTTTAAAGTTTAAAATCTATTTTCGTTGTGCTTTAACCATAGCAGGTGTAATCACTTTTTTGCTGTTTCCCCAGCTAGCGTAAACATAAGTTAATGCGTCCGCAATTTGTTGGTCACTTAATGCTTGAGCTGGCATCGCACTATTGAATTTTTTACCATTTACCGTGATTGGCCCAGTTAATCCTTTAACTACTCCTTTAATGGCACGGTTCACATCGGCATTCAAATAGTCCGACTTGGCCAGTGGAGGAAAAGCACCTGGAATTCCTTGTCCTGTTGGTTGGTGGCAAGCCACACATACCTTATCATAAACGCCTTTACCTTTGGCCGCATTTTGACTATACCCTTGTATTGCAAATCCTAATATTGCAATAGTAAAAATGAACTTTTTCATATGTTGAATTTTATTGTTTTTTTTGGTCATATGTAATTCGCATATCATCATTGGTGTTTGCGACCAATTTTCGGACATGCTCATTTCATAATTATAATTTTATTGTGTTAATCAAAACCGTTTGGTTAAACCTAATTAAAGATCAATTTAATTGAGTAAGCAAGTTATTCAATAAAAAGGCTTAATCCAAACGGCATTTTATTTATTAGTGTCCTATTTGATTTCTTTGTCCTTTTACTTGAGATGCAGTAACATTAGTTTTATTATTTCCCCAACTACTGTAAACATAAGTCAACACGTTTGCAATCTCTTCATCACTCAAGTTTTGAGCAGGCATCACATTATTGTACTTGGTACCATTCACCGTTACATTTCCGGATAAACCATTTACAACGGCATGAATCGCTTTTGTAGTGTTGCCATTCAAGAAATCAGATTTGGCCAATGGAGGAAATACTGTCGGAATTCCCTGCCCTTCAGATTGGTGACAAGCAAAACAAGATTTACCATATACATCTTTCCCTGATTTAATTTGTTCAGCTACAGTTTTAGGCTTAGTTGATTTTACCTCTTTTTTACCTACAGGCATTGATTGAATTCCACCACCTTCTGCCAAATAAATTCCTTCTTGAGTAGTTCCTGAATAGATAGTTTTATCTTCAGGTCCTTCTACTTTTAGCATACCCAACGCACCTTTGTTAAATGCTCTAAAGATAGAGTGATCCACCAAGACTAAAGTTGCAGGCACTTCACATTTGAATTCTACAATTGCAGCTCCACCGGCAGGAACCAAAGTGGTTTGTACATTTTTGTTGATCATATCTCCACCTTCGATATATACTTTGTCGAAAATTTCACCTATCACGTGGAAAGAAGAAACTAAGTTAGGACCTCCATTACCCATAAAGATACGAACTGTTTCACCTACTTTGGCAGTAAGGGCTTTATCACCCACTAACGCTCCTGTTTTACCATTAAAAACAACATAATCAGGTTGTTCTTTAACCGCTTTATCCATATCAAATTGTTGTAGACCCGGCTCTCCATTTTTACCTGAAGTATAGAAATCACCTTGCATTACGTAGTATTCTTTGTCTACAGCTGGCAATCCTCCTTCTGGCTCCACTAAAATCAAACCATACATTCCATTGGCAATGTGCATCCCAACTGGTGCAGTAGCACAATGGTACACATACAAACCTGGATTTAAACATTTGAAATTGAATACTTTTTCATGTCCTGGCGCAACCAATGAAGAAGCAGCTCCTCCACCTTGTCCTGTTACAGCATGCAAATCGATATTATGAGACAATTTGTTGTCTGGGTGATTTTCTAAGTGAAATTCCACCTCATCACCCACACGAGTTCTGATAAAACTTCCTGGTACTGACCCTCCAAATGTCCAATAGGTATATTTTACACCATCGGCCATTTCTCCTTCTTGTTCTTTAATTTCCATGTGAACAACTAACTTTGTTGCTGCACGATCGCCTACAGGTTTTGGCACAAAAGGAGGAGCAGTTAATTCGGCCTCTTGCTGTCCTTCTACTTTAATGTACTTGTTGCTATCCGCATCACTACCTGGTTTGTAGTGATTGAACGCTAATAATCCTAACGAAACAGTTAAGCATGCTGCTAAAACTATTTTGATTCGTTTGCCATTTTGTTGTTTTGGTTTCATAATAATTAAGGTTAAATGATAATTCAAATAAGAGACAAACTTGTCTTTTATTATGACGTAAAATTAAAGGATGAATACTAAAAAAATCATGATAAAAATCATGTTCTTAACTTTTTTTTAAGGATTATTTTAAAAAGATAATCAGCAATACAATTAGCCCTAAAGTTAAAGTTAAGCTAACTTTCCAGAACGAATTTGCTTTTTTTAATTCCATAAATTGAAAAGTAACAAGTGAAAATTTGAAAACGGCTAATCCCATTATTAAAGACACTACAAAAGGCGAAACCAACATAAAATTGGCAATCAAAGCTGTAGCAATGGTGAGTGCTATCAAAACTCCATAAACGAAAATTAGTGATTTTTGCATTTTTAAAAAATTAAATAAAGTACTGGAAACAACAATAACCAAATCAAGTCACACATGTGCCAAAAAGCTGCGCAGGCTTCGACATCTTCAGTAATGGTATCCGAATCTTTTTTTGTCATTCCGTAATTGGTCCAACCTAAAATAACCAATCCCATAATAACATGAATCACGTGAAATCCAGTCAACAACCAATAAAAAGTATAAAACATATTGGTGTCCAATGAAATTCCGCTTTCTATTTTATGATAATATTCAATGCTTTTGAGTCCTAAGAACAAGAATCCCCCCAACATAGCCAATTTAAAGAATACAGATGATTTCTGGATTTCCTTCTCCTTAAATTGATGCACTGCATTGGCCATAAAAAATCCGCTTGTCAATAAGAAAACTGTATTTATGGCTCCAAAAGTGGTATTCAATTGCATTCTAGAATGGTGAAACAATTCGCGTTGCTCATTTCCATAATAAACAAAAGCCACGAGTGCCATCCCGAAAGTAATGAGTTCAAGAAAAATAATAATCCACATCAAGATTCCTCCCGGCGGATAATAGATGTTTTTATAATTAATTTTTAGGGTATTCATAATTGTTGTTTGCAAAACACATTACAAAGTTACCCAAAGTTGAAACCTTGGGCTATGGTTACATGTTTAATTAATAAGTGTTGGCAAATTCCATAGCCAACAGTTTCAACTGTTGGAGACCTTTAGATTGTCTTTTATTCCCAATCCAACAATCTTTTTTCGCCTTCAATCTTCTTGATGTCTGTAATATCCTGAGACATTTCAATCACACCTTTGTAGTTTTTATTGGCATCCCTCACGGCAAAATAGCGAATGTAAATCAGGCGTTCTTTGTAATTAATCCAAAACGACGATTCATTTTGAGTTCCTTTTCTAAATTCGTCCAAGATTTTGAGTACGGTACCCACACTTTTGGGAGGATGACAAAATTTAACTTCACGTCCAATAATACCCGCACTCCTAGGAAACACACGCTCTTCTCCCCTGTTGTAGAAAATCACTTTGTCATTTTCGTCAACATAGGTCAAATCCAAAGGCATCGTTTTGAAAAGCAAATTCACTTGCTCCACAGTCATGTATCCTTCATCATAATGCGAAGTATTTTCTAAAGAAAAAGGCATTTCTCTAACAGTAAAATCTTCACTCGGATGTACATATTCCACTTTTGGAAAAGATGGAGGTGTTTGGGATAACATCCAGCCAATTTCTTCTTCGCCTTTTCGCATTTCGATCCAATCATTATCGGTTAGTATATCTAATGCATTTGGGAATAGCACATCCTCTTCAACTCCCATCAATCGAGAAATTCCATCTGTCAAAAACGGAGTATTGGTTTTTATCTTTTCAGGATTATTCATTTTGAGATAGTACTGAATCAATCGGAATTGCTCTCTCAAATTATCATGAAACGACCACATTCCTTGCGAAGGCCCTACCCATCCTTTTTTTTCTAAAAATGGAAAAAGCTGATTTTCTTTTCGGGTAAAACGCTTTTCTATGGTAAGCAACTGATGGAATATATTCGTGTATTTTGGCAAATCTACCAATGGATTTACCGCTTTAATTTCTTCCAAAAGGCTATTGATAATTTCTTTTTCCTGAAAGTAAATCCAAACGGGATGTCCTTCCGGCAATGCTGTGGTATTGATTGTCTCTGTCATTATTAATTATTTTTATTTTGGAACCATTTTCCTTTTTGTTTTTTTAACCATTAAGACATTAATAAGACTTAATCCCTTAATGGTTCATTAAAAAAAAATGGCTTATTTCATTTTCATTTTTGATGTTTAATCTTTTCATATAATTTCACTAAAGATTGTAACAACTCAACTGGAGTCGTTAGAATTTGATAGTGATTTTGCCCAAACATTTGAGGCAAATAATATTTGGCTTCGGCCTCAATAGCCAATGCATAGGAATTAATATTTTTTGAATTAAGTTCTCGAAGGGCTTGTTTTACATCATTGATTCCATATTTTCCTTCGTATTTATCGTAGTCATTGGGTTTTCCATCAGAAATTAGGATTACCCATTTGTTTTTGGTGCTTCGTTTGTCGAGACGTACACCTGCATGTCGCAAAGCCGCTCCAATTCTGGTGTATCCACTGGGTTCTATAGCTCCCACTTTGTGTTTGGCAACATTCCAACTTTCGTCAAAATCCTTTACTGTTAGATAGGTCGAATAATTTCTGGTTTTGGAATAAAAACTATCTATCGAAAAATCGATATTGAACTCGTTTAAAATTTCCCCAAACAAAATAGAAACTTCTTTCTCTACATCAATCACACGGTTTCCGGCTGCATAACCATCACTTGAAAGGCTGATATCTAACAGAATCAGAATAGACAAATCTTTTTCTTTTTTTCGATTTGAAACATAAATTTTATCCGAAGGCGTTCTTCTTGAATGTACATCTACATACAAATCGGTTATGGCGTCAATATCAAATTCATCGCCTTGAGTTTGTCTTTTTTGTTGTTGCATTTTGTTATTAACATTCGTCAACATTTTACGCAAGCCCATCAAAGTGGACGCATTCTTTACTATTGTTTTTTTGTAATAATCGCTATCCGTTTTAAGTTGTGATTTTGGGTATACTTTACAAAAACTGTCCTTGTAACTATTTTTACTAAAATCCCATTCATCATAGGTATGATGAAATCCTTTTTCATCCACCTCAGCACTTTCGGAAATCGTGGTATTTTCAATAAAATCGGCTTGATATACGGAATGCGTAGTATCATCAACACGAACGGTGTATTTCATATTCAATTCTTCCAAGGCGTCTTGATGATCTTCGAGTTCATCTGATCCATCAAAATCACGCCAGTTCCCATTGAATTCTTCGGCGGTTTCGACTTTTTCAAAATTATGCAACATGACATAATCCTCCTGTTGCTTTTTATCGAGTTCTACTGTAACAACTTCCTCTACGGCTTTTGCTTTAAGCGTAGTTAAAGGCTGAATTTCATTCGGTTTTTTAGTCTTATCCGAGAAGTTTTTCAACGTCTCATCGGAATCGATTACAACTTCATTTTTCATCCATTTACCAAATAGCCAAGAGAAATCAGGATCTTTTTTGGTAGCTGTTTTTTGAATAAAATGATTTTTGGCATCTACCAGAAACTGTGCATCAATAGAAAATTCTTGAAACAATATAGACAGAATTTCCTTAGATGTTTCCAATGCTTTTTGTTGCGAAAGGATTAACGTTGGTTCGGTTTCTTCTACTTTCCAATTGTGATTCAAACGTTGTTGCACGCATAAGTATAAAAGTCGAAAATGGTAAAAAGTAAGATTCTCCTCCAGCGTAGGCAATTCGGCAAACGAGATTGGGAGGAAAAAATTATTATTTTTATACCCTCCTTCACGTTCTGCGGGAAATATTTCGATAGGATTTCCCGTTATGGCACGTGCCAAAATTGTCAAACGCGGTTTTATCTCACTCAACATAATGGTCCTGGCAGTAATTTCGGGAGAAACTTTTTTGCTTTTTTTTAATTGTTGAAAGAATTTCCCAACTAAGTATTCATCTATTTCGAAACCCATATTTTTTTTTAGTTTTCAGTCGCAGTCTCAGTTTTCAGTCTCGGCCTCCGTTCACACTGCGACTGTAAACTGACCACTGATAACTTTTTATTATATCATCAGATTACATAAATCCTTCAATGCTTCTACGGTTTGCAAATCATCAGTCAGCGGTTCTACAACGGCGACGTGAACGGATAATCGTTTTGGCAATCCGCTGTGAATGATTTTCGCGGCATCTACCAGAAGTCGCGTAGAAACCGTTTCGGTCAATCCTAATTCGGTTAAATTTCTAATTTTGTTACCAATGGCTACTAATTTCTTGGCGGTATCATTGTCAATATTGGTTTCTTTGACCAAAATTTCCGTTTCTATTTTCGGCTCTGGATAGTCAAAAGAAGCGGCAATAAATCGCTGACGAGTGGAAGGTTTCAGTTCTTTGAATCCTCTTTGATATCCAGGATTAAAAGAGGCAACCAGCATAAAATCATCATGAGCTTTTACCGTTTCCCCCAGTTTGTCTATAAAGAGCACGCGTCGGTGATCGGTCAAGGAGTGAATAGCCACAATCACATCAGGACGGGCTTCCGCCACCTCATCCAGATAGATAATCGCTCCTTCTTTTACGGCAGTGGTCAACGGACCATCAATCCAAACGGTCTCGGCTCCTTTTATAATGAATCGCCCAATTAAATCGGTGGAAGAAGTTTCTTCATGACAGCTAATCGTGATGAGCTTTTTATCCAATTGATGCGCCATGAATTCTACAAATCGGGATTTCCCCGTTCCGGTAGGACCTTTTAGCAAAAAAGGAATTTTGTTTTTATAGGAATGTTCAAAGACTTCTACTTCTTTGCCTACGGTATGGTAATATGGTGTGTTTTGTGACATTGTAGTATTTTTTAAATAAAAAATCAGAACACGATATCAATTGTTTTTCTGGAAATGCAGTTCTAAAAAACCATCAATAAAGCGTTCTGATTAAAAAAAAAAGTGAATTAGTAAACTTATTTAACCTCTAAAGCTTCATCCGAAGGTCTGCCGTATTTAACAAAATCATAAATAAAGAGCCCTATTCCGGTAGTGAACATGGTTGCACAAATCAACAATACCACAAAGTGAATACTGATTTCGTTTTGCACTACCATGAATTCCATTTTCATTTTTCGCTCTAAATATACTTGCACCACACCAGCTACTCCAAAAGCAACTGTCATTCCTAACATCCCGACATTCGATAACCAAAAAGCGGCCATTCCTGTAGTGCTTTGGTATCTCTTACGACCAGTTACATTTGGTAATGCATAACTGATTATCGCCAAAACAATCATGGCATAAGCGCCCCAAAAAGCATAATGTCCGTGCATGGCTGTAACCAATGTTCCGTGAGTATATAGATTGGTTTGAGGTAATGTATGTGCGAAACCTAGTAACCCTGCTCCAACAAAAGATACTATAGAAGAACCAATGGTCCAGAATAAGGCAATTTTATTAGGATGGCTTTTTTCGCCTTTGCGATACATATTTACCGCAAACAACGCCATTGCCAAGAAAGCCAAAGGTTCCAGTGCAGAGAAAATTCCACCAACGATTAACCAAATTTTATTTACTCCGATATAATAATAGTGGTGTCCAGTTCCTAAAACTCCAGAAAGGAAAGTCAATCCAACAATTACGTACAACCATTTCTCAATAACTTCTCTATCAACCCCAGTCAATTTGATTAATAAGTACGAAAGAATACCTCCCATAATTAATTCCCAAACCCCTTCAACCCACAAGTGAACTACCCACCAACGGAAGAATGAATCCATAACCTGACTGTCAAACCAAATCATTCCCGGTAAATACAGTAAGGCAGCAAAAAGCAATCCCATAGTCAATACCAGTGCGGTTGTAGTTTGTCGTTTTCCTTTGAAAAGCGTTCCTAAAATCAAACCCAAGAATAACAATACATTGATAACTACCAGAAAATCCAATTCTCTCGGAATTTCAAGAAACTTTCTACCTTCCCAGTGGTTGAAGTGAAAACCAACAATGGCCACCACACCAACAACTGCTAGCGAAATTAATTGTACATAAGCCCATTTTACGCTAATCAGTTCTCGTTGGGCTTCTTCGGGAATGATGTAATAAGCCGCTCCCATAAAACCCGTTAACAACCACACCACCAGTAAATTGGTATGTACCGCTCGTGCTACATTAAAAGGTACAATTTCGTGTAATCCTTGTATTCCTATTCGATCAAAGCCCATTATAAAACCATAGACAATTTGCAGTGAGAACAAAAGCATACACAGTGCAAAAAACCAATAGGCTACTTTTTGTGATTTATATTTCATCTGTTTATTTTTTAATTATTTTCTTTAGCTAATGGAGAAACGATACGGTCAAATCCATTTAGATCGATTTTTCCAATCCATTTGAAGTAAGCTACTAATGCATCGGCATCTTTTTCACTCATATTATAGGCAACCATTTTTCGTCCACTAGGAGCCCAAGGAACGGGTGACATTAAAGCCGCTTTAACATATCCTTCGCCTCTTCGATCGATAACTTTTGTCAATTCTGGCGCATAATAGCCTCCTTCTCCCATAACGGAATGACATCCCATGCAATTGTTGTTTTCCCAAAGTTCTTTTCCTCTCACTACCTGTTTGTCTATCTTACCATAGTTAGTTTGATCATTTCTGGGCATAAACGAATAAATGGTCAATCCTATAAAGATTAAAAAGGTGACCAAAGTTCCTCCCAGAAAAAATGCTCGTGCTTGTGATTTTGACAGCATAATAATCTGTTTTTGTTAGTTAATAAATTTGTTATTTTCAATAAAGGATAAATTTGTCCTTTATTGTTCTGCAAATATAAAAGATAAATTTATCTTTTATTATAATAATTGTCATTTTTTTTAATAAAAATATTTTTTTCACTCTTCATTAAATAGAATCCTGCGTAGTTCCTGAAAAATTTGATTTTATAAGTTTTCAACAACCAATTGTTCTTAAGTAGCACTCCAAATATGATAAAAATCATATTCTGAACTTTTTAATATTCGTAAAATTATATCGCCTAAAAAAAGATATTAAAAAACCACACTCTTTTCGTTATCAAAGATTTACAAAAAATTAAAATTAAAAAAATTAATTACGGATAAATTTGTCTTTTATTGTAATGTTACCTAATTTTGCCTTCAAGATTTAAATTAAAAAATAACATTATGGAAACTTTAGAAAAAATTACAATAGGTGAATATGTAGCAAAAGACTTTAGAACAGCAGCCCTTTTTTCAAAATATGGCATTGATTTTTGCTGCAATGGCAATAGAAGTATCGAAGAAGCTTGCGAAAAAAAAGCAGTGAATCCTGATGATTTATTACAAGAAATTAAAACTGTTTTATCCTCAAAAACGGATTCTGGAATCGATTTCAATTCATGGCCTATCGATTTATTAGCCGATTATATTGAGAAAACACATCACCGTTATGTTTCAGATAAAACACCTACTCTACTTCAATTTTTAGACAAATTAAGTCGAGTACATGGAGCCAATCATCCTGAATTATTAGAAATAAATGAACTCTTCAAAGGTTGTGCAGGCGAACTGGCCCAACACATGAAAAAAGAAGAGCTGATTTTGTTCCCTTTTGTCAAAAAAATGGTTCGTGCCAGTATTTCGGATGAATTAATTGAGCAACCTCATTTTGGAACAGTAGAAAATCCTATTGCCATGATGATGCACGAACACGATGCCGAAGGGGTACGTTTTAGAAAAATAGCTGAGTTGACAAATGATTATACTCCGCCTTCAGATGCTTGTAATACCTATAAAGTAACCTTTGCAATGCTACAGGAATTCGAACAGGATTTGCACAAACACATTCATTTGGAAAACAACATTTTGTTCCCAAAAGCCGCTAAACTGGAAAAAGACTTTTCGGCTCAACACTAAAATAATTATAAACACTAAACATCAACTACTATGGAGAATTACGTTATCAAAAGGAATGGAAAATACAAACCATTTGAAAGTTTTAAAATTAAAGATGCCATTGAAAAAAGTTTTAAAAGCGTTTCCATAGTCGTTGATGAAAGTGTTTTTGAAAGCATTATTCTTCAGCTTACAGCCAAAAAAGTTTGGGCAGTTGAAGAGATTCAGGACTTGATTGAAAAAAAGTTGTACGAAAAGCAATACTTTAATGTAATGCGATCTTTCATGTTGTTTCGTCACACAAGAAAGTTGCAACGCGAACATATCAACGGATTGAATGACGATACTACTTATGTAGACAGTACGCAAACCATCCAGGAATATATCGAACAAACCGATTGGCGTATTAATGCCAATGCCAACACTTCTTATTCTAATGCAGGATTGGTCAACAATGTTGCCGGTAAAATTATAGCCAATTATTGGTTGGATAAAGTCTATACCAAAGAAGAAGGTTATGCACACCGTAATGGCGATATTCACATTCACGATTTAGATTGTCTTACGGGTTATTGCGCGGGTTGGAGTTTACGCGTTTTATTAAACGAAGGTTTCAATGGCGTAAGAGGTCGTGTAGAGAGTAAACCGCCTTCTCATTTTAGGGAAGCATTGGGTCAGATGGCTAATTTTCTTGGGATTTTGCAAAGCGAATGGGCTGGAGCGCAAGCCTTCAGTTCTTTTGATACTTATCTTGCTCCCTATGTTTTTAAAGATAATTTAGACTTTGAGGATGTTCTAAAAGCCGTACGAAGTTTTGTGTACAACCTGAATGTTCCCGCTCGATGGGGGCAATCGCCTTTTACCAACATCACGCTGGATTGGATTGTTCCAGATGATTTGAAGACTCAAATTCCAACAAAGAATGATTTCCATTTTTTTGAAAATAATTTTGAATATGATCTTTTGGTAAGAGCCAAAGAGCGTGGTGTTGAAAAAGTTACTGAATTACGTTACGAGCATTTTCAAAAAGAAATGAACCTCATCAACAAGGCCTATTATACCGTAATGACCGAGGGAGATGCCAATGGACAACCGTTTACCTTCCCGATTCCTACGGTAAACATTACCGAAGAATTTGATTGGGACGGAGAAAATACCGATTTACTTTTTGAAAATACCGCCAAAATTGGATCTTCCTATTTTCAGAATTTCATCGGAAGTCAATATGTCTTAGATGAAAATGGCAATCAAATTGAAAATGAGAATGCCTACAAACCTAATGCGGTTCGCAGTATGTGTTGCCGTTTGCAACTTGATCTACGCGAATTACTAAAACGCGGAAACGGACTTTTTGGAAGTGCCGAGATGACGGGAAGTATTGGCGTAGTTACCATCAACATGGCGCGTTTGGGTTATTTGAATAAAGGAAACAAAGAAAAATTATATACCCAACTGGATTCACTTTTATACATCGCCAAATCGACTTTGGAGAAAAAAAGAGTCTTTATCCAAGAGATGTATGACCGTGGATTATATCCTTATACCAAACGTTATCTGCAACATTTCAGGAATCACTTTTCAACTATTGGTGTGAATGGAATGAATGAAATGATACAGAATTTCGCCTATGACCAAAACAACATTACCTCTGAATCCGGCATTGAATTTGCATCCGAAATACTGGATCATATTCGAAACAGGATGAAAGAATTTCAAGAGGAGACTGGGAATCTATACAACCTTGAAGCCACTCCAGCCGAAGGCACTACCTATCGTTTTGCCAAAGAAGACAAAAAACGCTTTGACGATATTATTCAAGCGGGACAGGACGACAATATTTATTACACCAACAGTTCGCAAATCCCTGTGGATTTTACCCAAGATCCATTTGAAGCCTTGATGCTACAGGATCAATTGCAATGCAAGTACACTGGAGGGACAGTTTTACATTTATACATGAGCGAAAAAATAAGTTCACCCGAAGCCTGCAAACAATTTGTCAAAAAAGTAATCACGAATTTCAGGTTGCCTTACATTACCGTAACTCCTGTATTCAGTATATGTCCATTGCACGGTTATTTGAACGGAGAACACGAATATTGCCCGAAATGTGATGAAATTATAATTGAGGAAAAAGCAAAATTTATTGAGATATAAAAAGGGTTTAAGAATAGTTTAAAATTGTTTAAGGTTTAAATTGTTTAAGGTTTGAACGTTTTTTGATAATGGCAAAAAAAACAAAATAATTGCCTTTAGCCCCGATAGTAGTGGAAATCCTTTTGTGCCGGGGTTCGGCACAAAAGATTGAAACGGATAGCGGGAACTATGCCAGCAAAAAAGCCTAATCTTTCGCTCCAAATCAATAATCAAACTCAGATTTAAACAACTTTAAACAATTTAAACCTTAAATAATTTAAACCTTAAACAATTTAAACTACAAAAAAATGAAACTAACCACCAACCAGATTTTAGAGCAAAATCAAGAATTACGCACCAAGTGTTTGGTGTACACACGAGTAATGGGCTATCACAGACCCGTAGAAAGTTTTAACATAGGAAAAAAAGGTGAACACAAACAACGAACTCATTTTACAGAAGGAAAGTGTTGCTAAACCTATTTATAGCTTAACCCCTTTTACCTTATTGGACTACCCTCATAAATCAGCTTGCATACTTTGGTTTGCAGGCTGTAATATGCGGTGTCTTTATTGTTACAATCCCGAAATTGTTTTTGGAAAAGGAACTATTTCCTTTGAAAAAGCGCTCCAATTCCTCAAAAGCAGAATCCATTTACTCGACGCAGTTGTTTTTAGCGGAGGCGAATGTTTGTTGCATAAAAAAAGCATTTCGTTTATAGCAGAAGTGAAAAAAATGGGTTTCTTAGTCAAAATCGACACCAATGGATCCCAACCCGAAGTACTGGAAGAACTCATCCAAAAAAAACTCATTGATTATGTAGCGCTCGATTTTAAGGCAATGCCTGAAAAATTCGAAAAAATAACGCAATCAAAACTCTTTGTTCCCTTCGAAAAGTCATTACTTTTATTGCTTCAAAGTGGAATTTCTTTTGAAGTACGTACAACTGTACATTCTGAATTATTAAAGAAAAAGGATATTCAGGAGATGATTTCCTATTTGGAAAAAACTGGTTACAATGGCAATTATTATATTCAACATTTTATAAACGAAGTACCCACCATAGAAAAACTAAGTCATTCATTCAGGGAATTAGAAAACGAAAATCTTTCTACGGAAAAAATTAAAGTACATTTTAGGGGATAATTATGAGAAAGAGTTGGATTTTGGTATGTTTTATAAATTTTTTCATCGCTTCGGTGATGGGCTTATTGCTTCGATGGATGTATGTTGCACCTCTTGAAGGAGTCAATTTTCAGTTTTTAATGCACGGGCATTCGCATGTAGCCATGTTGGGTTGGGTATATTTGATGCTGTACTGCTTGATTTTTCATTTCTTTGTTCCCAAAGAAGCCCAACAAAAACCCATATACAACCGATTATTTTGGGTTACTGAATTGGCCGTTGTTGGTATGATGATTGATTTTCCAGCCCAAGGGTATGCCTTTGCCTCTATCCTCTTTTCGACTTTACATATTTTTTGCAGTTATTATTTCTGTTATCTGATTTGGAAAGACGCTAAACCCGCCACTCTTCCTGAAAAAAAATTGTTGAGAACGGCTTTGTTTTTTATGGTATTTTCCACATTGGGCGTTTGGTGTCTGGGCCCCGCAGTTGGGATGCTGGGGAAAGAAAGTGCTTTTTATCAAATTGCGATTCAGTTTTTCCTTCATTTTCAGTTTAATGGATGGTTCCTGTTTGCAGTTTTGGCTTTGTTTTTCAAACAGTCAAAAATAAACATCGAGGAGAAAAAATTCCGTATGTTCTATAATTTATTCGTTAGCGCAACGGTATTAACATTGGCTTTGCCCGTGAGTTGGTCGCTTTCGAATCCCATTTTTTATTGGATTAATGTGGTTGGGGTTGTGCTTCAACTCATTTCGACACTATTTTTCATCCAACTTATTCGACCTCAATTCCAAACATTTTTTACTCCGTTGTCTTCATTGGAAAAAATCGTATACCGTTTTGCCTTATTTTCATTAGCCTTAAAAGTCATCATTCAATTGGTCGTTTTGGTTCCTGAACTGGCACAAGTATCCCATGAGATTAGGAATTTTGTCATTGGATACATCCACTTGACAATGCTGGGGATTATCACTGGTTTTCTGTTTGGGTTTGCCTTGCAAAATGATTTTTTAAGCTCTCAAAACTCCATTCAAAAATGGGGAACAATTCTTTTTTTACTGGGATTTGTGACTACCGAAATTCTTTTATTCCTTCAAGGTATTTGGCTGTTCTTGAATAAAGGATCACTTCCTGGCTATTATCAAAATCTGTTTTTATCAAGTATTTGTTTGCCAGTAGGACTTTTGATGTTGACAATCGGTGTTTTTAAACTTAAATCAAAATTTATATGAGTCATCATTTATTGTTAATCATTCACCTTTTGAGTGCTACCATTTGGGTAGGTGGGCATTTATTGCTTGTCTTTGGTCATTTGCCTCAAGCCCTCAAAGAGAAAAATCAAAATATAATCCTGAACTATGAGAAAAAGTATGAACCAGTAGGAATGACTTCTTTAATTTTACTGGTAACTACTGGAATTTTGATGGCTTATCAATATGGCGTAAGCATCGAATATTGGTTCCATTTTTCTACACCAATAGAAAAAGTGGTTTCTACAAAATTGCTTTTGCTTTTACTCACCGTTGTTTTTGCACTGAGTGCTCAATTTAGAGTATTGCCAAAACTCAAAAACAGTCCCGATAAATTGCCCGAAATGACTTTTCATATTCTATCCGTCACCTTAATTGGTGTTTTGATGCTTATTTTTGGTTCTTTTGTTCGTTTTGGAGGGTTTTAGTTTTATAATGAATCAAATTAAAAAAGAGCTTTTGCCATAATTATTATATGCCTTTCCATAACTAATAAAACTCCTAATAAGCTTTAGGACGTCCATAAATTATTAATAGAACCCGTTTTTAAATAAAAAACAAACCACATAGATACATAGATTTATAACTAATAATTAAAGAAAGAATAGAAAATAGCACTATTTTTCACATAGATTGACTATGTGAAAAGTAAAACATCTATCAAACTCTTTTCAAAAACTAAAATTCTATGCTTCTATGTGGTAAAAAAAATATTACACCCAACGGGTTAATAGAGAATACAACTTATTTCTATAAATTTGTAAAAAACCAATTATGTTTTCAAAAACCTGCGAATACGGTATTCGAGCCACCATTTTCATAGCCTCACAATCCTACCAGAACAACAGGGTGGGACTCAAAGACATTGCCCAAAAAATTGATTCTCCCGAAGCTTTTACCGCCAAAATTCTTCAAATACTATCCAAAAACAACATCATTAATTCCATAAAAGGTGTTGGAGGCGGCTTTGAAATTCCCAAAGAAACGATGAGCGAAATAAAGCTTTCGCACATAGTTACCGCATTAGAAGGCGACTCGGTTTTTACGGGTTGTGGGTTGGGGTTGAGTTCCTGTTCTGAGGAGCATCCTTGCCCAGTTCATGAAAAATTCAAATCCATTCGAAATGAATTGGCTTTTATGCTCGAAAATACCAATCTGGAGGAATTGGCCTTGGGTATAAAGACAGGAGATACTTTTTTGAGGTATTAATACCTTTTAAGCCAAGAATTTACTGCAAAATAAAAAGTAATCTTATATTTACATGATATTTTAAGTAGCAAAACTTAAACCCAAATTATCATGATTAAATCTAAGGAATCTGATTTAAATACTTTTTTAAAAGTAGATTATACCGAAGACAATAGTATCTGGCTCACCGATAGTTTGACACTCCGAAAAATTATTGGTGTTTTAGGGATGGCAATGCCTTTATTGCTGTACTTATCCTTATACCTCGACAATGGATTAAATTTCCCCTTAGAATCCATCAGTCATTATTACTACACTAGAGTTAGCAGTATATTTGTTATTGTTTTAAGTTTATTAGCTGTCTTCTTGATTGTTTACAAAGGCAAAAAACCTATTGATTTCTACATCTCCTTATTCGCTGGAGTTTTTGCATTATTGGTCGTTTTATTCCCAACAAGCAACTTAACCGACATATGTTGTGACCCAACCAAAAAATATGCTGTTACGATTTTGCCCAAAAGTGATTTCAGAATGTATTTTCATTATACCGTTGCAGGCTTGTTCTTTCTTTGCTTATCCTTTATGGCTTTCTTTTTATTTACAAAATCAAACAAATCACCAAGCGAAAGAGGTTCTAAAAAAATAATCCGAAACCGAATTTACAGAACTTGTGGGGCATTGATGGTATTGGCCATTTTGATTCTATTTGCAGGATCCCTCCAAATAATACCAACCGAATATTTTAAAGAATATCCACTTACTTTTTGGATGGAAACCTTGGCTATTGAAAGTTTTGGTTTTGCTTGGCTAGTCAAAGGAGAAACACTGTTTAAAGATTAATTTTAAGCCAATTACACCAATACCGTCCTTAACTTTTAGCATTAAAAGCACTAGTTAGAGACTGTTACGGAACACAGATAAAGATTATACCATAGCCAACGGTTTCAACCGTTGGAGACAATAAGAAAGCATTCAATATCGGAAAATATTCTCAAAGATACGATACCCAAGGTTGAAACCTTGGGCTATATCTCTGCTTTGACAGTTACAAATAAACCAAAAAAAAAACTTGATTTTCATCAAGCCTTTTTCTTTATTTAAACTACTGCTAATTCAGGTATACTAAGTTCAAACAGTTCTTTCTTATAATTATTCAACTGATTTTCGATGTTTTGTTTACTTTTCTCAAACCAAGTATTAGAAGCAATTAATGATTGATAATATTCAATTCCTTCATTCAAATTACTTTTGAAAGCTTTCAATTTCTTTACTTGAGGTGCCGTTATTTGCTCTGAAAACTCATTGATTTCATTTTTCAGGTAATCCATGTACATTTTCAATTCATTGATAATTACATTCGGACGATCCTTATTTCCCAGTACTGATGCATTGCCATAAATGTGTTTTACCATGTCCGAAAGCGAAACTTCTTTGTCAAAATAAGCCAAATTAGGTCCTGGGCAAATAACAACTCCTTGGGATTGTCCTTTTATTTTAATGTTATTTTCAAGATAAGAAGCATTCGCCAAACCAACACAAAGACATGATTTCTCGGTAATGCTGTTTTTCTTTTTATCAAAAGAGTCTTTAGATAGAGAATCTTTTATGGCATCTAATTCCTCCAATTTTAAATCTTGGTATTTTTTTGATGCAGGACACATTCCTTTTGGACCATATTCTTTACTTAAGGCCAAGAATTTTTTAGGGCAAGAGCTTCCTGCTTTATCTTCTTCAATCCTTTTTTGTTTAAAAAACTCATTGGTCGTTCCTTTTACCGCATTGAATGGAATTCCAAGTGGCGAAATATGACTTAAATAAAAATCGTCTTCTTTGGCTTTTTCCAATAATGTTCTAGTGGCGGCATCTACAGAAGTTGCTTCGGGAACTAACAAAAATGGAGAACCCCAGCCCACTGAATCTACTTGATAATGTTCTAATAAAAAGTCATGCTCCTCGGCAGTACCAACACCACCTTGTACGGTGATTTTTAATTCTAATGGCGTTTCAGGAACATGCAGTCCTTTTATCTCCAAAGACTTAACCATCAATTCATGCGCTGATTGAATTAATTGCTCCTTTTTTTGTTTGAATTCTTCCAAAATCGGACCTAACAAATATCCATCGGTAGCAAAGGCATGACCTCCACAATTCAGACCTGATTCTATTCTGTATTCAGATACCCAAAGCCCTTTTTTAGCCAAGAAATTCCCTTGAATCATAGCCGAACGAAAATCACTTACTTTCAAAATAATTTTCTTTTGCAATGTATTATTCGCATCCGGGTAAAAAACGGGGAAATTTTCAAAATAAGCATACAATCTAGGATTCATTCCCGCAGATAGCACTACTGATGAAGACAAATTACTATTGGCAAAACCACGTAAAGAAGCATGAGCATCATTAAATTCAACCGGTAATTGCTCGTCTTTAATGAAATTATCTTTATCAACTTTGGTCATGATATTAACATCAATCTCTCCGGGTGAAAGGTTGTTTTCAAGGTAACTTTTGATATTGTCCTTAAAAGCAACGCCATCGTCAATCAGATTCTGCAGCCCTTTTTTAATCTCCGATTTATTAGGCAACATGGCAATGTAATTGTCTAAAGCCTGTTTACTTTCTGCCAATTCTACTTTAAATTTTTCGAACTTTTCTTTTACGATAGTGTCCATCAAATTCAAATAAGATGTCACGCGTTCTGCACGGTAATCATGAATCTTTTCTGTGATTTCTTGGTATGGCATTTTGAATTTTTCGCTATAAAAAGCGTTCATTCTTTCTATTAAATCATCGTCTATAATCGAAACTACGGATGATATTCCGTATTGTGCCACTCGTATCGGGCTATCAATGGTATACGCCAATCCCATTACTGGAATATGGAAAGTATGTATCGGTTTTTTTGTTGTCATGCGTTTTATTGGTTTAATGAACTTATTTTGCAAAGGTCAAAAAACTTATTAGCTTAAAAACTGATAAATGTCATACTATAAAGAAACATATTGAATTACATTTGCAGATTGTAAAATGCGTAAAAACAGATATTTAACAAAAACCTCCTTTTAGAGTCTTTTCTAAAGCTTTTAGAAAGAGGTACCTTCAAAGTTTTACCTTATCTTTGCAAAAAAATAATCTTCAATTAAGAAAACACAATTAAAGTTTCTAAAAATGAAAAGTCTTAAAGAACGTATATTGGAATTGAAAAAAGAGAAAAATGCGGTAATCTTAGCCCATTATTATCAAGAAGCCGATATTCAAGATGTTGCAGATTATGTAGGTGACAGCTTAGGATTGTCTCAAGAAGCCATGAAAGTGGATGCGGACATAATCCTTTTTGCTGGAGTTCATTTCATGGCCGAAACTGCCAAAATTTTAAATCCTACTAAAAAAGTAATTCTGCCAGATTTAAACGCAGGTTGTTCCCTTGCCGAATCTTGCCCTGCTGATTTATTTCAAAAATTCACGGAAGCACACCCTGATCATATCGTAATCACTTATGTAAACTGCTCTGCCGAAGTAAAAGCGTTGTCAGACATTGTGGTTACCTCATCGAATGCAGTTAAAATTGTACAGTCTATTCCAAAAGACAAGCCTATTATTTTTGCCCCAGATAAGAATTTAGGGAAGTATGTAATGGAGCAAACCGGTAGAGAAATGCTACTTTGGGATGGCGCATGTGTGGTTCACGAAGCTTTTTCGCTAGACAAGCTGATTGCACTTTACAAACAAAATCCGGATGCCCAAATTATTGCACACCCAGAATCTGAAACACATATTCTAAAAACGGCAAACTATATAGGATCTACTGCAGGAATGATTAATTATGTAAAAACCAATCCGAACAACAAATTTATCGTTGCAACCGAAGCAGGTATTTTGCATAAAATGAAACAAGAAGTTCCAAACAAAATCCTTATTCCAGCGCCATCAAACGAAGATAACACTTGCGCTTGCAGCGAATGTGGATATATGAAAATGAATACCCTTCAAAAAGTATACGACTGCCTATTGAATGAAACTCCAGAAATCAATGTTCCGGACGACATTAGAAAAAAAGCATTAATCCCAATAGAACGCATGCTCGAACTATCTTAATAATGATTACAACCAATTATCTAGTTATAGGTTCGGGCGTTGCCGGATTGACATTTGCCCTTAAAATAGCCAATCGTTTTCCTGAGAAAACCATTACCATTATTACCAAAGCCAACGCTGACGAGTCTAATACCAAATATGCTCAAGGCGGAATAGCCATTGTTACTGATAAAATGGAAGATTCGTATCAAAAACACATCGAAGACACCCTTATTTGTGGCGACGGATTGTGTGACGAAACTGTAGTTAAAATGGTGGTTACCGAAGGCCCTAAGCGACTGAAAGAACTGATAGAATGGGGAGCGCAATTTGACAAAAATGCCAAAGGTACTTTTGACTTAGGTAAAGAAGGAGGCCATTCTGAAAATAGGGTGGTACACCATAAAGACCAAACCGGTCACGAAATTCAACGTGCTATTTTAGAACAGGTAATGCTCAAAGAGAACATTACGGTTTTGGATCATTACTTCGCACTCGAATTGATCACTAAAGACAATCGCTGTGTAGGTGCTTATGCCCTTGACGAAAAAACAAACGAGATCATTACGTATCAATCTGATTTTACTTTACTGGCAACTGGGGGTATCGGACATTTATACGGTCACACCACCAACCCAATCATAGCAACAGGCGACGGAATTGCCATGGCATATCGTGCTAACGCCACCATAAAGGACATGGAATTTATACAATTTCATCCAACAGCTTTATATGATACCTCGGCTGGTTCTAAATTCTTAATATCTGAGGCTGTTCGTGGTTTTGGTGCTCGATTGAGAACCAAAAAAGGAGAACTGTTCATGCATCATTATGATTCTCGTGGAGATCTTGCCTCAAGAGACATTGTTTCCCAAAGCATTGACTTGGAACTCAAAAAATCGGGTGACGAATGTGTCTATCTAGACTGCACCCATCTAGAAATGGAAGGATTTAAAAATCACTTTCCAATGATTTATTCGCATTGCAAAAATGTAGGGATTGATCTTGAAAAAGATTGGATTCCCGTTGTTCCTGCCCAACATTATTTGTGTGGTGGAATTGTAGTGGACATCAACGGTAAAACCTCTGTAGATAATTTATTTGCTTGTGGTGAATGCTCCAGAACTGGTTTGCATGGCGCCAATAGGCTGGCTTCAAATTCCTTGTTGGAAGCTTTGGTATACTCGGATAAGGTTTACCATTATTTAGCAGAAAATCCTTTTATTGCTCCAAAAACAAAAATTGCCATTCCAAAATGGTCTATCGAATCTAAAACAAAAATTGCTCCCGAATATATTGCCCAAATGAAAGCTAAACTACAGCTTTTGATGCGTCAAAATGCAGGAATCGTTCGATTTGATTCGGATTTATTGAAAGCCAAAGAACAACTCAAAATCATGCAAGACGAAATAGATGCCACTATAAAAAAACATCTTGTTTGCACTGATTTATATGAATTGAACAACATGATAGACATCGGAAATCTTATAGTACAACAATCCATTGATCGCAATGGCAATTGTGGTGGATTTGTGAAATATGAATCGAAAGATATTAAATAAATTTAAAAAAGTCTCTTAACTGGAATATGTTGAGAGACTTTTTTTGTTTGTTAAACTTGAAAATAACACTTCTAAATAAAAAAAACCAGTCGCTAAACTGGGATTGATCATAAGGTATATTGACTGTCACTATTATTGTTGCCTTTTATTGCCTGTTGGCAAATAATACAGCCACGCAAACCCTATCAGGAACAGGATCAAGGAGGCAATAAAAGCAGGAATTAATATTTCACGATTATTTTCTAAAGCGTTGTTCAACGAGGCATACAACAACCAAATCTGGATAGTGACATTCAAAATTAATATGAATATCAAAGTCGAAAGGATGTTGTTGAGCTTGTTGGGATTCGCTTGATTTTGACTAGTTCTAAAAGTACTCATGATTTTTTATTTTAGTTTTTAAACTGCATGTTCCTCTTGGTGAGCCGCTTTTACATAAATCTCGTTTTCTTTAAAAAACACATCAAGACTTGGCAAAGCTCTTGGCGGTGGACCACCTAGAACATCTCCTGTTTTGGCATCAAATGATCCCTCGTGACAAGGGCAATGAATAATTCCGGTGCCTGGTTTGTAAAATACGGAACACGACAGGTGGGTGCATTTTTGCTCGTAGGCTTTGAAATCGCCATTTTCGAGGTGAATCAAAATATACGGAATAGTACTGCCCGCGATTACAAAAGCACGAGTTCCACCTACTGGTACCTCATCTTTATTGCATACAAAATGCTCCCCTTCTACTTCTTCTTTGGGAAGCAAATAGGCTTTGGCGGCTACGAGTCCGCTACCTACCATTAGTCCGCCCGAAACTAGGGTAAGGAATTTGGCGAAATCACGACGACTTACATTGGTCGCTTGCTGCTTAAGAATTGGAAAGTCTTTCTTCCAATTTTTATTTAAATTATCTTCTTTTGACATTTCTATATGTTGTAAAAAGTTTTGTTTCAAGTTTAATGTTTCAAGTTTCAACTTCTTGTGAAGTTCCCCCTTCGGGGTCTCGATAGCTATCGGGGAGGGGGCTACTAGTATATAATCAGCTCCGTGCTTCCTTTTGGCATCATGATATTGACTTTGGTGTTGACTATTTCTTTTCCAAATATAAAGGTGTTGACCGGCGTACTGTTCGGACGCATTTCCTCGATTTCGGTTCTTGTTCCAAAAAACAAAGCACCGCTTGGGCAAACTGTCGCACACATTGGTTTTTTGCCAATACTGGTTCTGTCATAACACATCGTACATTTCATCATCAAATCATACGATTCTTCTTTTTTGGGTACCCCAAAAGGACAAGCCATCACACAATTCGAACAACCGATACATCTCTCGGTATTGGCAGTATGAACAATTCCGTTTTCGTCTTTAGATATTGCATCGGCAGGACATACATTGGCACAAACAGGATCATCACAGTGCATACACACCTGAACCGTAGTTTGAATCGTTGAAGCCCTATCGACATAATTCACGTGAATTAAGGTTTCCTGACCGTTGGTTTCACATTCGGCGCAAGCCATTTCGCAGGCTTTACAGCCAATGCAACGTTGCATATCTACAAAAAATTCCTCGTTTTTATTGAAACTGGTGTAATTCATTTTTCCTTTTTATAGATTAAACACTAGCATACGCTTTTGATTCTTTGGATGGCCCAGCAATTTCTTTTAGCGGTTCCAACTGACAGGCACATACTTTGAACTCCGGTATTTTAGAAATAGGATCCAATGTTCCAGGGGTCAATTGATTCGCCGATTTTTTCCCAGACCAATGGTACGGGATAAAAACGGTATCCTCCCGAATGGTTTCAACAATATTTGCTGGAAAGATTCCTTCTCCGCGTCGAGTGGAAACTTTTATTAATTCTCTTTGCTTGATTCCGTATTGTTCTGCCATTTTAGGATGAATTTCCAATAAAGGCTCTGGAAATTGATCGACCAATTTCCCAATTCTACGGGTTTGCGTTCCGCTCAAATATTGAGACACCACTCGGCCTGTTGTCAAAATCACAGGATAATCCGCATCGGTTATTTCGCCTGGAAGCTTGTATGGAGCGGGATTAAAATGTGCTTTTCCATCTGGGGTTTTAAACTTTTTGTCTTCCCACAATCGCGGTGTTCCGGGATGGTCTTCGGTTGGGCAAGGCCAAAAGATTCCCATATTATCTTCAATTCGTTTATAGGTGATTCCGTTGTAATCTGCTGTTCCTCCTTTCGAAGCCACACGCAATTCGTTAAAAATGGCTTCACTGTTTTCATACGTAAATTTATCTTCAACACCCAATCGTTTGGCCAATTCAAGAATAATGGACGTATCGGTTCTCGCATCACCGGGAGGAGTTACCGCTTGACGGATACGAATCACTCGACCTTCCGCAGATGTCGTGGTTCCTTCCTCTTCTTCCTGCAAAGAACCCGCCAGCACCATATCGGCGTGGCGTGCCGTTTCATTCAAGAAAAAGTCAATACATACATAATATTCTAATTTTTCCAAAGCTTCCCGAACGTAGTTGCTATTCGGCAAAGAGACCAACGGGTTGAAACAAATTGATATCAATCCTTTTATTTCTCCACGATGAATGGCTTCGATGATTTCGTAAGCCGAAAGCCCTTTTCCAGGCATATCTTCCTCGTTGATTCCCCAAACTTCCGAAATATACTTACGGTGTTCCGGATTCTCAATATCTCTGTTACCCGGCAATTGGTCGCATTTGTGTCCGTGCTCCCTACCGCCTTGTCCGTTTCCTTGACCGGTAATGGTTCCGTAACCACAATACGGTCTGCCTATTCTTCCTGTTGCTAGTACCAAATTGATACAGCCCAAAACATTGTCCACCCCTTTCGAGTGGTGTTCGATTCCACGGGCGTGAAGCAAGAAACTCGTTTTGGCTTTGCCCCACAATTCGGCCGCTTCGCGTATTTTATTTTTGTCGATTCCAGTAACTTCCTCCGCCCATTCAAGCGTATAGTCTTTTACAGCATCAATGGTTTCCTGAAAACCAGAAGTATAATTGTCAATAAAATCATGATCCAGCATGTCGTGATCCACCAAGTATTTCAGCATCGCACCATACAAAGCCGAGTCGGTTCCCGGTCTCACATCCAAATGGATATCAGCAGTTCTTGCCAGCGGAATCATCCTTGGGTCAATCACTATAATTTTGGCGCCGCGATCACGGGCTTTCCAAATCCAGTGTGTCAGTGTTGGGAATGTCTCGCTGATATTGGCACCAGCCACTATAATCACTTCGGCATATTCCAGATCCGAATAGTTATTCGAAGCCCTGTCCAATCCAAAGGCTTTTTTATTACCCGCTCCTGCACTCACCATACATAAGCGACCGTTGTAATCCAGGTTTTTGGTTTTTAGCGCCACACGAGCAAATTTACCAACTAGGTAGCTTTTCTCATTCGTCAACGAAACTCCTGATAACATAGACATGGCATCATTCCCGTATTTTTCTTGAATTCTTTTGATTTCAGAAACCGTTTTGCTCATCGCCTCATCCCAAGAAGTTGGAACAAACCCTTGTCCTTCTACCCTTTTCAACGGAGACATCAAACGGTCTGGATGGTTGTTTTGCAAATAGCGTTGCACCCCTTTTGGACACAATCTCCCTTCATTAAAAGGAAATTCCATCCAAGGCTCGAACCCCACTACCTTATTTTCTTTCACCAACAATTGAATCCCGCATTGCATCCCGCAAAAACAACAATGCGTTTTCACAGCCTCATCCGGTTCGTCCCTACCGACATATCCGTCCTTTGGCGCATAATTCAGCGTGGGTCCAAAATGCTTTACTATATTCTCTTCTGCTACTGGTAATTTTGCCATTTTATATTTTTTACAGTTCTCTGTTATTAGTTTTCGGTTTCAAAAATCTAAAATCTTAATTCTAAAATCTGCAGTCCTCCTCTGGGCGTGCCACCAGTAATGAAAGAGGCCAACTCACTATACCGCTTATTCGGCCCCTTTCATTACTGCTGTCGGGCTATCCGCCTTTACTTTGTATTTGATAAAACACTAAATTTATTCAAAGGAAAACAGAGGTGAACTATGC
>NZ_QCZH01000011.1 GCF_003097655.1 Flavobacterium laiguense | reverse complement strand
TCCTGGGATATGTTGCATCTTTAAAAATACGAAAAATCCTGTTTTTATACAACTATTTTGCTATATTTGTTCGGAATCAAACGGAGGTTTTTTCACAGACTGCCGTTAATGGACTTCTGGGACTTACTCATTACTATTTTTCAGTAATTTCAGGAGACAGATGGAAGAATCTGTCTGAATTATCAAATAGTGTTGAAGGCACAACCAATGCTGGACCAAATATAAATGTAGATGACAATAGTAAAGATATTGTTATAAATGTTGATGGTAGTACTGCATTTAAAGGATTACATGATATTACAATTTTAAATAACGCAGAAGGTGTTTTGAAATGGGAATTTTTAGCCCGTCATAAACAAACTTCTATGTCCTTTAGTTCATTAAAACAAATAAACTACCCAATAGCGAAAACAACAAAAGTTGCCTCTTTGGGAAATATAGGTAAAATTAAATCTAAGGTATCTGCCTCTTCAAGTAAGGGAGTGGTTGCTCCATTTCAATTTACTCCGACAAACAAAAGTTATTCAGACTTTCCTACTGATATTATTGGAGATGAAGATGTCAAGCTTCCAAATTCAGCAGCTACAAAATACTTTGTAAGTGAAATTGATGGATTCAACTTAACACAAATTCAAACGTATTTAAACGTAAATCCAGATTTAGGGCCTGTTATTGTTGAAGTTTATAAAGGAACAGAACTCAATAAAAAAAATCTAATTTATGCACAAGAATACAATCCTGGGAGCGCTCAAGAAGATTTTGCCTTTATAAATTTAGATGAGCAACTCTATTTTCAACAAGGAGAAACTTTTTGGGTAGTGCTTCATGTTCCGCCTGGAAATCTGTATCCTTTAAGTATCGGTTTTGAAAATGCACCGGAAGGATCTGATAATTGCTTTATATCTTTTGACTTAGGACAAAGTTGGGGGTCGCTAGAAGTGGCTCTTAACAACAAAAATTTTGCATGGTTCAATATTGCAAGCAGCCAAAATAAATACTTAGGGGAATACTTGTCTTTAAATCCTAGTAATGGGGAAATAAACGGAAATGGTAACGGAAATGCTAGCCTTTCTGCTGATGGATCTACTTTGATAAATGGTACTTACTATGCAAATGTTATTTTAAAATCCAATGATGCAAGTAAACCTGAATTAAAACTTCCAGTTACTTTAAATGTATCAGGACAGCAACCGGTTCTTAAATCTATTGAAACACTTGATTTTTCAAGCGTTTTTAAAGGGACTTCCAAAGAAATGGAATTTGTAATAACTAATTCTGGTTTGGGAAATTATAATGATGTAACTCTAACTATTTCTAATCCAAACTTTAAACTTCTTGATTGGGCTCCTAGTCAGATTTCAGCTGATAGTGAAGTTCATCTTAGAGTTAAGTATACACCTACTACTGCAGGTAATGATAATGGTGTATTATCTTTAAAATCTAGGAGCAGTTCTAAAACCTTAAAAGTTATCTTATTTGGTGTAAGTTCTGAACCTGCCAAAATTGTTGTTGACCCTATGAGTCAAATGATAGATAATGTAACATTAGGAAATCAGGTTACAGCTACAGTTATAGTAGAGAATCGTGGGCAAGCTGCTTTGAAATATTTTATTCCAACCTATGATAAATCTGGTACTAGCGATAGTTGGGAGGGAGAATATCATAAATATGGATATAAATACCGAACAAATTATGCTTCAGAAACTACTCCTTTAGTCTATCAATATCAAGATATTTCTGGTACAGGAACAGATATTACAAATTATTTTAAATCAGATAGAAATAGGTATTATCCACTTGAAATGGGATTTGATTTTCCTTATTATACTGAGAAACTGCAAACCCTATATGTTAGCTCATTTGGTTTTTCTACATTTGACAATACTATAAATCCAGTCAATTTACCAAGTTTAAATGGAGCTCCTTATTCACCAAAAGGGTATATTTCTCCTTTAGGAACTTTTGTTGAATTAGCGGCTGGTGGTAGTGTTCATTATAAAGTAGAATCAGATAAAGTTATTGTCCAATTCACAAATATCGGTGATGGATATTCAGGTATTCTTTCTGCACAAATGGTATTGTATGCAGATGGAAATATTCGTTTTTACTATTCCAATATAACCTATTCTGTTGATGCTATTCCATACCTAAACATCCTTATAGAAGATATAGCACAAACTGATGGAATTTTAGTAAATGATTATTCTAAAGCAACAGCTATATATTCTGGTTTGGCTATAGGATTTGACTATCCTGGTCCAGATATTATTACTTCTATTAGTAATGCTGGAGGAATTTTATTACCTGGGGAAACTGCCAAGATGGATGTTGTCATGGAAACAACTAAATTGCATGAAGGGATGATTAAAAGGTATTTAAATATCATATCTAATGACCCATTAAGTAATCAAATTGTTCCTTTGGTGCAAATTAATATCACTGATGGTGGTACTCCAGGATTAACTATGTCTCATACCGACATTAGTTTTGGCGATGTATTCCAAGGAGAAATAACTTCTAGAAAATTCGCCTTTAAGAATAATGGAACTGCCCCTGTAACTCTTACGGACTTTACGTTAGATAATAATAAATTTCAAATAACAGGAAAAACAAACGCAACAATTGTACCTGGGCTTAGTGAAGTCTTTGAGGTTACTATGCCTACTGATGTTGTTACTAGTTTAACTGATGCTTTGCGAATTACGGATAGTGAAGGAGTTAAATATGTACTCACACTTTCAGGAAAAGTAATGGATCCGCCTGCTATATCAGTTACTAATTTAGATTTAATTACAGAGGTGTTAAATCATGGAGAAAAGTCTAAATACCCAATACTTATAGAAAATAACGGTATAGCAGACCTTGAAGTGGTAGCAACAGGTACTAATTGGTTGACAATGTCTGTGCCAGTAAGCGCTATGCAAGCAATTCCAAATTTCACCTATAGTTATGAAACATTTAATGATGGAACAAACTATCAATGGATTGATATCCGCCAAAAAGGAACTCATTTACCAGTGGCCAAAGATGTTTTTGACTTTGAACAATATTGGTCTAAAATAACACTACCAAGAGCCATTAGTTTTTATGGTAAAGAATATACTGAAGCGTATATTGGTACTACAGGATTGTTGACTTTTGATGAGCCAACAGAAATTGCTGTTTTTAATGGAGGTATGCCTTACGATAAACTTAAAACTGTAATAGCCCCTTATTGGACTTTTAGTGCCTTTGACACAACTACTTATCCGAAAGATGAAGTGGGTGTTTTCTATTATAGTGATGAAGAAAAAATCATTATTTCATGGGAATATTTTGTTAATTTCTTTGGAGGATTGGGTGATCCAGTATCAGCCCAAGTTATCTTTTATAAGAATGGAACCATGAAATTTCAATATAAAGTTAATGGTAGTCTGGATTTAACTACTAATTTATCATCTTTCGGGATCCAAAATGGCGATAGTTCCGATTTTGTTAATATATCAGACCATGCTAATGTAAATCATGGAACTGGTTTAGCTTATGTTCTTAGCCCAGCAAAAAAACATGTAATTCCAGCTGGATCTACTTTAAGTGCTCAAATAGATATAGACGCAAGTACTATTTATGCAGGGGAATATAATAGTACACTAAAATTAAGAACCAATGTTCCAAACAAGGAATTTCTTGAAAAACCAATACATCTAACTGTAAATGGCGCACCTACTATTACTTCAAATGTAACGGAAATAAATTACGGTGAAATAATGGTCAATTCTTTAGTAAGTAACACGAAAGAATTCGAAATTGAAAATTCAGGCAGTCAATCTCTTCAATTATCAAAAATGTCAATTGAAAGTGGTTCTGTTGAATATACCATTGAAGCATACACATTTTTTCAAGATTGGTTTTATGGGGATTATTGGAGCTGGGTAAATATAAATGACTTAGCGGGTAATTTTGCAACTATATTACCAAGCGAAAAAACCAAATTCAGAATTACTTATGTTCCATCGACTGAAGGATCTGTTGCTGATAATATTGTTATTGAAAGCAATGCTACAGTTCCGACAATGATGATTCCTATAAAGGCAGTTGTTACGTTAGCACCTGTTTTAACGATGCAAACAAAGCAAGTTAATAGTGTCGTTAATTATTTGACAGATACAGATACACAATTTGCTGTTTTTGATAATACTACTGGTGGTGGTACTTTGAAATATGAATTGAGTATTGACTATTTGAGAAAACCTATAACAGGGCTTAGTTCCCGCACACAATTATTTTCAAAAGTTGGAAAAGCATCCAATCTTGAGCATTTATTAAAATCTTCCCCTGTACCTAAAGGAGGTGGTATTAGTGCATTCTCTGCACCTACCTTTAATCGTGTATTGGCTTACGAAGATAAGATTGATGCTGATACCCATTTTGGTTACGATGGTGGTGAACCTTTTACAACTGCAACACGATTTAATGCGGGTAAAGATGGTTTTACTTTGTCACATTTTCAAACACACATGTCTGGTTTTACTAAACCGTCAGGGACTATTTTTTACGAAATACGAGCAGGTGGTACTTCTGTAGCAGATGCAACTATAATTGATCAAGGCTCTGTAGATTACCAATATGTTGGTGACAAAAAGGGTGCTTGGGTTACATTGCCTATAAATAAAGTACAAGGGCTTCATCCAAATGAAGATTTCTATGTAATCATAACCTATCCTTATGAATTGCCTTATGTACAAGGCTCAGTTTCAGGAATTGATAATACACCTGGAAGATATACCATAGCAACCGGTGATGGTGTTTGGTATGATTTGCAAGATGCGGATTTATTTCCTGGTTATGGATGGATGGTAAGAGCAGGAGAAGAGAATTATGCTTCTAACGCATGGGTTTCTATAAATGGTCTTTCAAATGGAGATATTGCTCCAGGTGAGAAAAAAGAAGTTCAATTAGACTTTATAGCAGCGAATGGATTTCGTGGAGACCAACATGCCGTTTTAAACATAAGATCAAACGATCCAGTTAATGGTCTAGGTCAAGTTCCTGTTAATTTGCATATTAATGAAGCCCCAATATTCTCCAAAATTCCTGAAGAAGTTGTTTTAGTAAATGAAACTTCCGAAGTGATTGTTAATGTAGGGTTGTCGGATAAAGAAGATAATAGTATTACTATTCAAGCTCCAAATGTACCTTCATGGGTGTCATTTGAAAGAATTGGTCAAGAAGTTTCAATCAAATTAACTCCAGGTTATGAAACTGCTGGAAAATACACATTGAACTTTAAGGCTGTTGATGAATTTGGTGCTTCAAAAGAAATGTCATTGAAAGTGGAAGTATTAAAAACCAATCGTGCACCTGTTGCTAAACAGTCTGAAGAACTAGTTTATTCTAAATTGAAGTATTTTGATGTGCGCCAATTTGAAAATTATTTTTCAGATCCAGATGCTGATAAAATGACTTTTAAAGCTTCAGTAGCAAATACAAGTATTGTATCTGTAACAACAGGGCAAGAACTTGGTCAATATGTAATTGAAACACATACTGCAGGTGAAACAATAGTAACCTTGACAGCCACAGATATTTACGGCTTAAGCACAGAACAACAAATAAAGGTTACCGTTGTAAATAATCGATCCCCTATAGCGCTAGGAGCACAAGCACTTGTTTATGATAGATTATTAGTTCAGGAATCATATAGTTTTGATAAGTATTTTAATGATCCAGATGGAGATGTATTGACCTTTCAAGCTACTATATTGGATCCAACGATTGCATCAATATCCACATCGGGGAATGGCTTTATAATTGAAAGCCTTTCAAACGGTGAAACTGAATTGATTTTAACGGCTACAGATACCTATGGAGCAAGTGTTGAGCAGCGTATAACGGTTATTGTGAACCAATCGGAAGTTACGGAACTCAATATATTTCCTAATCCCGTTGTAAACACAGTAAATATCAAGTGGGAAAACCGTTGGGCTGGAGATGTTGTCGTTGAAATTGTAGCTCTTAACGGGGCAACTGTTCGCAGGTATGAGATCAAAGATGTGCAACTTAAACCTTATAGTGAGTTAGACTTGAGCAGTTTGCCTACAGGAGCTTATTTTCTCCATGCAAGTGGAAAAGAAGGAACATCCTCAGTGCTCAAATTTATTAAAAGATAGTAAGAAGTAAACAACGAAATGATGTGATAAAATGCGTAGCGATACAAAATTTAATGTTTTAGAGGAATTTTACTTCACCACAAACAATAGGTATTGTATCGCATCACGTATTTTATTTTTAATAAAAAACAATTAACTTATACAAATGAAAAAAATATTTCTTTTATTTTCACTGCTCTTTGGAGTTGGAAATTTAATCGCACAAGAACAAAATCAGGGAACTGTCACCGGAGTCCCTTTTTTGCTCATCTCAGCAGATGCTAGAGCATCTGGTATGGGAGATATCGGAGTAGCGACCTCACCGGATGTTTTTTCACAACAATGGAATCCAGCAAAATATCCTTTTTCCGAAAATAAACTGGGCATAGGTTTGAGCTATACACCCTATATGTCTTCTTTGACAAATGATGTCGCTTTGTTAAATCTAAATTACTTTAATAAGATTAATGAAAGAAGTACTTATGCACTTAGTTTAAGATATTTTGGTTTAGGAGAAACCGTATTTAAACAAAATGAATCTGATCCAGGACAAGCTGTGACTCCAAATGAAATGGCGTTTGATGGATCTTATTCCTTAAAATTAAGCCAAACATTTTCGATGTCCGTTACAGGGAGATACATTCGTTCGGATTTAAAAATTCAAGAAGTTGATGCTACTGCCGGTGTTGCCAGTACATTTGCCGTAGACATTGCGGGATATTACCAGACAGCTGAAATATCCTATAAAAATTTTCAGGGTATTTGGCGAGCTGGGTTTAATCTTTCCAACCTTGGACCTAAGTTGAACTACGATGAAAATTCCGGATCTGAAAGTGTTTTACCGACCAATTTTAAATTGGGTGGAGGTTTTGACTTTATTTTAGACAAGGATAATACATTGGGAACTTCCATAGAGTTTAATAAACTACTTGTTGAGGGATCAAATGGTGTGACAACCGGACTTGGACTTGAATATTTATACCAAAACTGTTTTGCATTAAGAACAGGATTTTACAATGACAGTAATGGAATGGAGAATCGCAATTTTTTCACTTTTGGAGCCGGATTTAAATATAAGACGGTCAAATTTGATTTGTCATACCTAAATTCCACATCCAATCAGACAACGCCATTGGATAATGTACTACGATTTTCTCTATCTTTTAATATTGGTGACAATGCTGCTGATAACATTAAAGAAGAGGAAAAAATCAGTAACTAAAACAAGTACTGTTCTTCTGTATTTTAAATTATAACATAAAAAAAGCCAACAAGAAATTGTTGGCTTTTTGTTTACTTTATGTCGAAAATTAAACTTTCAAGTTTACTGTTAACTCAAAATCATCATAGATTGTTTTGTCTCCCAATCCTTCAAAGAAGTTAGCTGATTTGTATTTGATATCGTATTTTGTTCTGTCAATTTTTAATGCTGTTGTAGCAGTATTTCCTTTTACAGCAATATCAAAAGTAATTGGTTTTGTAATGGCTTTGATAGTTAAATCAGCAGTTACAGTATATACGTCATTTCCTTTTGCGGCAATAGTTTTGAAAACTAAAGTTGATGTTGGGAATTTATCAGTTCCAAAGAAATCATCTGCTTTCAAGTGACCGTTTAATTTACCTTGGTATTCTCCAGTTAAATCGGTAGCAGTTAATGATGTCATATCAACTGTGAAAGTTCCTCCAGTTAATGCATTTTTTTTGAAAACTAAAGCTCCACTTTTTATGGCTACAGTTCCAGAATGTTCTCCTGTTACTTTTTTTCCAACCCAGTTGATGGTACTTTTAGAAACGTCTACTTTTTTAGTTTGTGCAGTTACTGATAATGTAGATAAAGCTACTACGAATGCTAAGGCAATTGATTTTAAATTTTTCATGTGTAATTTGTTTAAATTGATTTTAATTTTAATTAGTAATTATTATAAAGTGATAAATAGGTCCTCTTGTGATTTTCTAACTTTTTTGTAAAATTGAGTCGCATCCTCTTCGTGACGGTATCCAACAGTTGCAATAAGGGAAGCATTAAGATGTAATTTGTCTAATCCTAATATTTCGTTTACTTGTGCAGGAACAAATCCTTCCATTGGTGTAACGTCAATTTTAAGTTCGGCAGCGGCATTCAATAAATTACCTAAGGCCAAATAAGTTTGTTTTGATGCCCAAACATTTTTGATTGCGGGTTCCAAAGTCGAAATTTTAGATTTCATGAAGTCTCCATATCCCGCCAATGCTTCAATTGGAGTTTCTCTAGTGATGCTTATTGTATTCAAATATTCATCAATTGCATCATCTCCAAGATTGGTATCATTAGCGAAAACAAACAAATGTGAAGCCTCTACTATTTGTAATTGTCCCCAGGCAGCCGGTTGTAATTGTGCTCTTAATTCAGGATTTTCAACGATAATAACTTTGTATGGTTGTAATCCGTAAGAAGAGGAACTCATACGAATCGCTTCTTTTAATGTATTTAAGTCTTCAGTAGAAATTTTTTTAGTGGCATCAAATTTCTTTGTTGCGTATCTCCAATTTTGATTGTTTAAGAAATTGCTCATAATTATATTAATTTAGTTCTGTATTTTTCTAATAAGGTATTCAGTTGTTCTAATTCTTCGTTATTTAAATTTTCAGCAAAAGCTTCTTCATGTTCTCTTACTTTCGGGTCCAGTTCAGTTAATAAATCCAGTCCTTTTTGTGTAATTAAAACTTCAATTTTTCTTCTGTTTTCAGGACAAACATTACGGGTAACCAAATCTTTCAATAATAATTTGTCGACTAATCGTGTCGTATTACTCGTTTTGGCCAGCATCCGTTCCTGTATGATGCACATATTGGCAGGACATCCTTTTTGCCCTCTCAATATTCGTAATACATTGTACTGTTCTCCTGAAAGATCATATGGTTTTATGATTTCATTAAAACTATCAGTGATGACATTTTGCGTGTACATGACATTCAAAATGGCGCTTGTTGATTTGCTATAATCAACCGTACTTTTTAATGCATCTTCAATCTTCATATTTGTAGGTGTCTTATTTGTTGGTACAAATGTAGTTGTATTTATATTTGTATATACAAGTGTCGTGTTATTTTTTTGTTAAAAAATAAATTATTAAACAGTTTATAATGGGATTTAATGACGTGATATCAATAAATATAGGAGTTGAAGTGGAGTTGAAAGACAATTTGTCAAGCATAATAAAAAATAAACATATAAGTCATATAAGGAAATTCAAAAGCGAATACCGTGAAAATATAAGACTGAGAAAAGAATACTTAAATGACTTATATGTTTTAAATTATGAATGCTCAAGTATAATAATAGATATTGAAAGGAAAAACCCTAAAACGGTCGCTACTCCAGCATGCTTTCCGCCGTGTTCATAAGCTTCAGGAATCATGGAGTTGGCCAACATCATTAATATGGCACCTCCTGCAAATGCTTGAATAAAGGACAACCATTTCTCAGACGTAGTAGTGAAAAGGCTAAATCCTGCAACTGTTGCAAGGGAACATACCAAAACTATAAAAAACCAGAGCAACGTTATTTTCTTCCTACTCCATCCATCACTTTTCATTCCGGATGATCCCGCAATGGCTTCGGGTAGATTGGATATAAAAACAGCCGCTAGCATAGCCAGGCTTATAGTCCCGCCTTCAAATAATCCCAATCCGATTACGATAGATTCCGGAATTCCGTCAAGGATAATGGCCAGTACCATAGGAATGATTAATTGGGAATGCCGTGCTCCACCGGTAGAAGAGGATTTTGCAGTACCCATTTTTGTAATCAACATATCACTGAAATAAAACGTAAAAGCACCGACGAAAAATCCATAAGCAGGAAATCCCGTTCCTCTACCAATTTTTACCGCATGAAAAATGAGCTCATAGGAAATAGTCGAAATTAATGTTCCGGCTCCAAATCCCATAATAATACCAACAGTATTCTTCTTTAAATTAAAAATTGAAGCAATCAATCCCCCAAATACCAAGGAAGATGTAGCCAATAAACCCCAAAGGAAAGCATTCAGCATAGTTGACGTTTTTTAGATTATAACCAAATTTAGTTAAAAATGAACGATTTGGAATCCATTTAAATTAAAGCTTTTAGGATTCGGATCTCGCAACTTGAATCCTTCCACTCGCTGCTGCCGTTTTCAGTGCTTGATGATCTTCCTCGGTCTGATCCGCATACGCAAAAGCAAAGCGAACCATGGCTTGATCAAATTCATCGCTTTTACCGAGATAGCCAGAAATCATGGCGGCATTGCCAGATTTGGCATGAGCCAATGCTAAAGCCTCTCCGCATAGCTTGCAGTATTCAGGATAGTTTTCAACGTTTACTTTGGCAGGATCAAACTCCACACCACCTTTCATGTCTCGTAACTGACGCACATAAAAATGAATACCATCGATTTCACCCCAACCGATAAAAATATCAGGTGCGGCTTGTAATAATCGTTGTCCAGCTACAACGCGATGTCCGTGATTTGAATAAGTAGATTTTGAAGTATAGGGTTCTAAAACAGAGGGTTGTGCTTCTTTTACCTGTAAAAACAAAGGGTCCTCAGAATTGTTTCCTAAGAGAAAAACAATCCAGCATCGCGTTCCTACACTTCCCACGCCAACAACTTTACGGGCCACATCCACAATGCGGTACTGTTTCAACAATTGGATACGGTCGTCAGCAAGGGAAAGCATGTAGGATTCGAGAAACAACCCTAACGCCTCATCAATTGGTCTACCATTTTTGGTATGTGTTTCGTGCACAATAAAAGGAGCATCATCCCGTAATCGATATTTAGCATCCACTATATTTGCGAGTTTGTCCAGTACCTGAAAATGGGTTCGTTCCCGGGCTTTATCAGTAAGCTTCTTCAGTCCTTTTTGCAGCGATGGGGGTAGTTTTTTCTGAAGATCCTTTTCGGTCATGGTGGCGTAAACCAATTCAATGTGTCCCATTGCGGAATAATTCCTCATGCTTTTTTTATACGAACTAACCGCTGCCAAAACACTTTCGGCACATAAATTCTTTTTGGCACCCAGAAATCTTCCAGACGCAACAATGCTAGCCACAAGTCTCTTTATGTCCCATTCCCACGGCCCTGGTAAGGTCTCGTCAAAATCATTGATACCAAAAATCAAAGTGCGTTCCGCAGATGCAAATAAGCCAAAGTTGGCCACATGCATATCACCACAAGTCTGAACATTTATTCCGGTAGGCTTAGGGCCAGCTGCAAGATCAGCGGCCATTATCGCAGCGGCCCCGCGAAGAAAGGCGAAAGGTGAAGTGAGCATTCGGGCATATCGAATCGGCACAAGTTCCGTGAGACGGGTTTTTCCTTGTTCTTCTAAAATAGAAATAGGATCGGCACGGTTAGGATCTGGTTTGTATTCTCCCTGTTCTTTTCTCGGGAATTTATCGCGTAGGGCTTTGCCTTCTGCAAAGCGTTCTTCAATCGTTTTAGGTTTCGATTTAAAGTAACTTATTGTTTGTTGGTCCATAACTTTGTTATTTATTGATTTTTATAGTGTTTATATTTTAGACCTGTTTTTTTATCTCTTAGGCAAAAGAGTAGGTTTACAAAACTGGAGTGATTAAATCGACCAACAGAATTATTCTTATAGTTTTACAACTTTTATCAGTGAGTTATAAAGCAAAGATTGTCTTGGTCTGATTGATGATAACCATTAGTCCTAGTGCTACTTGAATTATACCAAGAATTACTCCAAGTAAAGCAAGAATCAAAGAGAGGGGCTTAAAGAAACGCTTGGCTAAAAGCATTACAATTAAATTTAAAGACATAATTCCTATAACTATTGCGCCAACAGTTAGTTTTGCTTTTAAATCAGGGCTGATGGAGAGAAAAACAATGAGTGCCGCAATTCCATAAGGAGTTACTATAGCTGGAAAGGCAAGTGGATTTAATGCCATGTTCAATGTTGGATTTTTAATAAAATCCTTTTTTCCTGTAGGGGGAGTAAACTGCTTAATAACGTTAAGGAGTGCCACAAGAAAAAGTATGATTCCACCTGATAAAGCCATTATAGGCATAGGAATACCGTAACTACTCATAATTCTTTGACCGAGAAAAGCAGCAATTAACAAGACTGTACTAGAAAAAAGAGTAGCACGCAATGCAATATGTCGAGTAAGTTCTGAACTTGCATTCATAGTGATTTTTACAAATGGAATGACAACTTTAAAAGGTCCAAGCATAAGGAAAAGAAACGAGAATATCTGCATTTCGAATGACATCACTTAATGAATTTTATTATTTAATTAGTTTGCTTTCTTTTAAATAATTATTAGCCTAAACTTGTGTATTGGTTCAAAATACAAAGAAATGATTAGGTTGTAAAGTCTTTGAATAGTTATGCTGTTATTTTAAATAATGAATGTTTATTTGTTGTATAAATATACTGAATATTAGTGTGTTAATTGAATGTTCTGTTTTTTTTTTTATTTTACTTAAATAAAGTTTCTAGAGAATCCCCAAGTAAAATGGATGTTAGGATTTTGGTAGCTAACTGGTAAAGCAAATTTCACTTCTTTTCTAAGAAGACGTGTAGAATAATGTTAAGTGCGTAGAGATTTTCTGTACCATAAGTTTGATCGTACTGATACGTTAGATTGCTTTCTAATGCAAAGCGAGATCCCCGAGATACTATGGCACCACCTATCACGCGGGCTCGAGTAACTTTTGAATAGCGAGAATCCCAGTAGGGTTCAATATTTACGTATGGGACGATGGAACTCTTATCTGTTTTAAACTCTTTCTCAAGCATAAAACGGTAACGAAACCGATAGGAGAAGTTAGATTCCTGACCAAGCCAACGTGTATCGATTCTAAAACGATGTGAAAGCAATATATTTCTTTTCAGTGGTATCCTTTTGTGAAACTCTGTAAAAAACATACTTTCAGTATAATCATCTGCGTTCTCACCAAGGCTCCATCCTTTCATAAAGCCTCCTCTTATCATAAAAGTTCTCATTTTTTGCTCTTTTTCCTCATCCATTAGTCTTCTGTAGATCGTATATTTTGTTTTTCCCCAAGCGTAGTCTACTTGTAAATAAATGTTCAAATCACGGTTGCCACTTTCGTTGTATTTTGTTATTGGAAGAAAGGAAGAAAGACGCCATGAAGGATTCAATCTGTACCAAATATCAACTTCGGGCCATAATTCAATAGAGTGATTTTGTGCAATGCAACTATGAGTTGGACTTAAACTCACAAAGAGCAATAAACAAACTAGATTTATTCTGAATTTCAAAGTCATAAATATTTTAAAAATATTCATTGTTTAAATTTTTTAAATGATGAATGTTTAAGGGTAGGCTTTGATTCATTACTGTAGTTCCGTAGCTTTCGATATAAAGCTTTAAAAATTAAAACCAAATCGCAATACCGGCCCAGAAGTATCTACATTGTACATAAATCGGTTTTGTCCGGTTCCAGTTTCATAATCGAGACTAATAATTCTATAACCACCCGTGATTTGAAATAGCTTTGAAAATTGGTATCCTGCATAGGTTTGTATTTGCCAAGCTAAATCTGAACCAACACCAAAACCTCCAATTTCGCCACGAAACTGGTAAATAAATTTCTCTCCAGGTTTACTCTTAACTCTTGCGATAAGCATAGGGTCAAACCAAGTTTCGGTCATAGACTTGCTTTTAGTTGTAGTTCCTCCTCCAATAACATTCACGTTAAGATCAACCCCGGAATTAATAGAGTTTAAAAGACCTCCTATTCCTAATTCGAGCCATGGAGTTACGCAGTACAAACCCGATACTTCCCATCCAATTTGTTTGGCAGTTATTTCACCACTGTTAATTAAGTTTCTAGGGTCAACTCCTTGCGCAAGATTCATATAAAGAACATCGGAACCAATAGTCCACTTGCCAGTTGTTGCTTCGGCATTTAACATGAAACCCATTTTTAAATTACCAAAGATGTCATTTGAACCAGCATCGATTGTAGCGTCTGGTAAATCTCCTAATCCAACACTTCCATTCATACTCGGAAACATCATATAGGGTTCAACAAGAAAAGACCATTTGTTTTTTTGCGGTACAACTGCATTATTGTCTTGAGCCATTAGATTTCCTGAAATTAAAATCGAAAGCATAAGTGAAAAAAATGCGGGTTTAAAGTAAGTTTTAGTTGTTATCATGATGTTTTTTTTTTTGATTATATTTTATTCAGTTCGTTTGATGATTCGGGCTTTAGCAGTGATAACCAAATAAGGAGTATTGTTAAAATAACGTGTAAAACAATCGCCGGCCAAAGAAATTTACCCACAAATTCACGCTCTAACGCAACAGATGTAAGATAGATTGAAGCAAGCAAACTATAGGTTAACATTCCTCTAAGAGCAGTAGCGCTAGGCCAACAAGCAACTCCTAAAGCTATTAGTGAAATGCCAAACGTTCTCGCTATAGGTATGCTAATTCCAATAAGTTCCTCTCCAAGTAACAACTTTCCAACAAACGCTGGAACAATCAACAACATCAATCCAGTCAAGGCTTCACTTAGCGATGCAAATAAAAGTACTTTTTTCATTCTGTAAGTCTTGGTTTAGGTTGTGGTGCCGGTATCGGAAATGGTTTGAGTTTGAATGTAAGTCTATCGATTGTACCAGTGAAATTGAAAGGTGACTCATATCGATATTCTAACATCGAAACCCCTGTACGAGTGTCGCTACCTACATCGAAAGTTTCATCCTCAGGAAACGTAATTGGGGTTCCATTCTCCATCGTATTGGTAGCTACTTCTTTACCATCTACAATGAGGACTCCTTTACCACTCTTTCCTAATCCTGGTTCATCAGGCTTATAGTCGAAAACAATAGTATGCTTGCCTTCATCCAATGCTGGACCAGACCATACTGTACGTTTAAGATCGAGAAGATTGTATAGGAATACAGGTTTTCCTCGTCCAATATTGAAAATAGTAGTCGCAAATACTGAAACTATTATAAGAGAGCCAAAAATTAAGACGATTTGACTCATTCTCATTTTAAAACGTGACCAATTTTTGCTACGTCCACGCCAAACCAATAGCAATCCAACGACTAAGAATCCTAAGCCTATATTTCGAAACAAATCGGCATTTGACCACCAATCGAAAGCGGGACTCAAGAATAAACCGTAGCCACCAAATCGCCCACCATCGGTAACAATCATTCCTTCAGCTCCGCCATCAGGGATTGTAACTTCAGCAGTTATGGTATACGCTTTGTTAAGGATACTCGGGGCACCACTGTTCGGAATTCCTGTGATTATTCCTGAATAAGTGAATTCTGTACGTCCTGATGCCAAACCCGGTTTAGCTGCGTTCCAACGCGACAACGTCGAGTTGTCAAGCGGCAGTACGTCATACTTTTCAGCCTGAGCATAGAATAAATCTTGTAATTCCTTAAGCTTTTGAGGCATTTTTGCTGCTAAATCGTCAGACTCTGTTGGGTCTACTGCAACGTTATAAAGTTCCCATTTGTAACCTGTGAGAACATCGGGTGCTTTTCCCGAACTAAGTAGCCACGGAAGTGTTGCTGGAGTTGTACAAGCTACCCAACCTTCGTCATAAATGGCACGGTTGCCTAGCATTTCAAAATATTGCGTGGTATGTTTAGTAGGAGTATTTGTATTGGCTTTATCCCAAGTGTAAACCATACTTACACCGTCCATTTGGCGCTGTTTTATACCATTTATAGACTCAGGTTGCTCGATACCGGTAGCCTCCATAATAGTTGGAACAATATCAATAACATGATGAAACTGACGGCGAATACCTCCCACATCCTTAACGTGACCCGGCCATGACATTGCAACCCCTTGTGCAGTTCCTCCAAAATGAGAAGCTACCTGTTTGACCCATTTAAAAGGAGTACTAAATGCCCAAGCCCAAGGTGCTGCATAATGCGGAAATGTTTTCTCTGAACCCCAGAATGGATAAAAGAGATATTGCGCATTAACGGGTACAGGAACCCCATTAAATGTAGTGAACTCGTTTGGAGTACCATTAAGCATTCCTTCGGCACTAGCACCATTATCACCACTGATATAGATAATTAAGGTGTTATCTAGTTCACCTTGATCTTCAACTGACTGAATAACACGACCTATCTCATAATCGGTATAGGCTTGATAAGCAGCATAAACATCTGCTTGACGAATAAAAAGTTTCTTTTCCTTTGCACTTAGGGTTTCCCATTTCGGTAAGTCCTTTGACCATTCGGTCAATTTAGCATTTGGCGGCATAATACCCAATCGTTTTTGATTGGCGAAAATGGTTTCGCGCAATTTATTCCAACCGTTGTCAAAGAGATGCATGTCGCTAATTTTTTTAATCCATTCTTCGGTTGGATGGTGTGGCGAATGTACTCCGCCTGGAGCGTAATAAACAAGAAATGGTTTATCGGGTGCAACCGCCTTTATCTCCTTCATATATTGTATGGCTTCATTGGCCATTTCTGTAGTTAGATTCCAAGTTCCAGCAGGTTTGCCTTCAAAGGGATAAATAGGAGTTGTGTTTCTGTAGAGATTTGGTTGCCACTGGCTGGCATCACCTCCAACAAAACCGTAAAAATATTCAAATCCCATACCAATAGGCCATTGATCAAATGGTCCAGCTTTGGTCGCTTGATAAGATGGGGTATTGTGTTCTTTTCCAAACCATGAGGTAGCGTAACCATTCCCTTTTAACATTTCTCCAATGGTACCGTTCTCTTTTCTGATAACTGAGTTGTAGCCCGGATAACCTGTAACGATTTCGCCAACTACTCCAGTACCAGCGACGTGGTGATTACGTCCCGTGATGAGTGCTGCACGAGTAGGCGAACAGAGCGATGTAGAGTGAAAATTGGTATATCGCAAACCGCTTTTGGCAATACGATCTAAGGCAGGTGTTGGTATAACACCGCCAAAAGTGCTTGGCGAGCCAAAACCACAATCATCTGTAATAATAAGTAATACATTAGGTGCACCTTTAGGAGGTACTACGCGAGGTGTCCACCAAGGTTTCGAATCTGTTGCTTTTTTATTAATTACTCCTCCATATTTAGGGGCGGAATACGGGAGGTTTTTGCCCGCTGTAGTTGTGGCACCCGGCGATCCAGGAACTCCTGTGGTCTGAACTTGAGCGTAATTTAGGCAAGATACCAAGCAAAAAAATATAATGTTCAATTTAAAAAACGTTTTAGTCGCCATCTTTTTTGATTTTAATTATTATTTTGTTTTATTGACCATTTCCTAGTTTGTAACCTGAATTTGTTATCACAATTTTTAAATTTTGTGGAGGAGTATTAAAGGTTACATTGCCTGAATATAAAGTTCCGTCTGGTAAAAAATTAAAAGAGGCTAACCTTTCGGACAGCCTCTTTTTACAGTTTTGTTTATTTGAAGTTAAATCCAATTACTGCACCCAACCCAAATTGATAAGAATGGGCATAATCTGTTACAGTAACGGGGCCATAATAGCCCCAATATGTATCAGTACCAGCAGCAGCAATCATAGATTGAAGTGAAGCTTGAAGACTTATAGAAACGACAGAAGCTGTTTTTATTTTTACCCCACCTTTAATCTCCCATGCAAAGTTAGTGTCGCTTCCTGATTGAGGCGATTCTAAAATTCCCATACCAATTCCCCCACCTAAATAAGGAGTTACTTTGGTTCCTTTGTCAAAATAATAATTTCCATCGATTAATATATAATTGATAGCACCTTTGTCGTCTCCAGCATTAAGTTGAACACCTGCAGTTCCATAAAATGGCATTGCGGTATCTATTCTCAAGTATTTCAGTTCTAACGATGTTGATTTTTGTATAAAATACTCTAATCCAATTCCGTATTCAAAACCATCGTTTATTGTAGCGTGACCATAATCAAATTCTACTCGATCAGAAAAAACATAACTACCATAAAGATCAAGTACTATTGACCCTTTGTCTTGAGCGGTTATACCTATAGAAAATAAAAAAGCGATTAGTATTAAGCTGTAATTTTTCATAATTTAATTTGATTAGTTGTTAATTAATTTGCTGTTTATTTATTTGGCTTTTGCCGTATCTAACTCACCTACAAAAGGAATAGCATTTTGTATGCTGCTTCTAATTTCTGTTTCTAAATAGATTTCAAGTTGCATAAACTTTAGTGCATTCATGGCTCCAATTACTTTTTTTGTTTTATCATAATAAGCAGAATGTAATTTTTCGAATGCTGCAATATTTTTTAATGATCCTTTAGCAAGTACGTCTGCTTTGTCATCTGTTAAAGAAGCATAGTCTTTAGCATATTGATCAATTAGGTGTATTTTTTCTTGTCCTAATTTTTTTCTTTCTACTTCATAAGCTTCATACACTTTTGTAAATTCGGTGGCTTGAGTATCAGATAATGCCATATATTGAATTACCAATTCGGCTTTTGATTTTCCATAAAGCGATTGTACAATGTCTATATCATTTTTTGAAGTGTCTTGTGCGAATGTTGTAACTGAAAATGCTACTGCAAATAATAAAAATACTTTTTTCATGGTTGTTAGTTTGTTAGTTTTTGTTGTCTTAATAAAAATTATTTTACGCCCGCATTTTTAAATCCAGAATTTAAAATTTCTATTTTCAAGTTTTTTGCTGGCGCATCAAGGGTTGTAGTTCCTGGGTATTGTGTTCCATCTGGAAGGTTGCTATAGGTAATGTTGAATACTACTTTTTCCTTGGGGTCGTCCACGGAGGTACTTACATTCACAGTCATGATTTTTTGAGTAGACATATCAAGACTTATTGAAAGTAAATCTCCCGTCTCATTGTAATCTGGGAAGCTAAGTTTGAATTTTTTATTGGGTTCTAGTACTTGAATGGCTACTTTTCCGTCTGCGTAAATTTTTTGAATTTTTTGAGAATTGGGAGGTAAATAGGTATGAATTTTTGCAATAGCTTTTTTTACATAATCTGACATTTCAGCCTTTTTATTTTCAACTATTTTGCCACGTAATCCTCCAGGTTTTTTAGCTTCGGTAGAACCTCCAGTTTCAACTTTGGTAAGTTTTCCATCTACTGCATAATAACATTGTTTTTGAGTGACCCCTTTTTGTTCTCCATTCAAAAAGGTTGTGGTGGTTTCAATCCATTCATACTTTTTCATGGCCGCCTTACTGTCTGTAAGGTTCTTTTTTATTATTTCTATGTTTTTCTTTGTATCTTCAGTCTGAGCAGATACTTTAGTTGTTCCAATCAATAGTGCCAGAACAAGAAATAAATACATTTTTTTCATGATTTTTATTTTTTTAAGGTTGGAAAACGACTTGACAATTTAATTTTTTTTTAAGTAAGCCTTGTCGAATATAGAAGATTGCGATAAGGCTGTTTGTCTAAAAACTATTTTATTCTTTCAATCTTTACCTTACCTATCTTTCCATTAAACTTAGAATCAGGACCATAATCGGATACTGGTGTTCCTTCATCAACACCTATATCAGCCAAATCGTCAACTGAGAATACACCTGGCTGTGTTTTTGAAAGTGTTCCCTCAGCTATCTTCTGGCCATTTGCGGTAATGGTAGATCTTCCACCTTTTCCTGCGCCTACACCATCGTATTGGAAATTATATACCAGCGTGTATTTGCCAGCAGCAAGGGGTTTTTCTGCCATAATATTTTCAGATTGCAAACCCAGGTAGTTGTAGGTAAAGGTGGGTTTGCCATTCTTCATATAAAAAACCAAACCACCAAAACGACCACCTTGACATACAATTACACCATTTCCGTTAGCCTTTACTTCCACATCGGCTGTTATGGTATAAGAGGTATTTTTAAGGTCAATAAAAATATCAGTACCCATTCCTTTCATGCCCTCTCCATACGTTACCGATGTTCTTTTGCCCATCACTGTTGGTCTGCCCATCAGTCCAGCATCCATTCTTTCTAAAAGGCGATCATCCAATGGCAATACATGATATTTTTCAGCCTCTGTCATAAACAATGCCTGCATGGCTTTGAGTTTGTCAGGATTTTTTGCTCCCAAATCATTCGCCAAGCTAAAATCATTATTTGAATTATACAATTGCCAAACATCTTCTGAAAGAGGATGGTCTGGCTTCGAATTCCAAGCTACTCTATGAATCGTACGAGCTAGCCATCCATCCTGATAAATAGCCCTGTTACCAAACATTTCAAAATATTGCGCGGTATGTTGCTCAGGTGCAGCGACAGCATTAAATGTATAGGCAAGACTTGTTCCTTCAATTGGGTCTTGCTTAATACCATTTACCGTTGTTGGTGCAGGAATTTTTGTAATTTCAAAAACAGTTGGGGCAATATCAATTACATGACCAAACTGCGAACGTACTTCTCCTTTGCTTTTGATACCTGCTGGCCACTGAATAATCATACCGTTTCTTGTACCTCCAAAATCAGAAGCTACTTGCTTGGTATAAGCAAAAGGGGCATTCATTGCCACAGCCCATCCTGCTGCATAATGCGGATAAGTGCTTGGTCCACCCCATTCATCAAGATGCTTTAACATATCAGGAACAGTTTCTGGTACCCCATTAAAAAAAGTCATTTCATTGTACATACCGTTCATTTGACCTTCGGCACTGGCACCATTATCTCCGTCAATGAATATGATTACTGTATTATCCATTACGCCTAATTCTTTAATAGTTGAAATAAGCCTTCCAATTTCGTAATCGGTTTGTTCGGCAAATCCGGCATACACTTCCATTTGGCGTGAAAATAATTTTTTCTCATCTGACGAAAGTTTAGCCCAGTCTTTTATGTCTGTATGTTTTTGTGCCAATTTTGTGCCAGCAGGTACAATGCCGAGTTTTATCTGACGTGTCAAAGTTATTTCACGCATCTTATCCCAACCCTGATCAAATTTGCCTTTGTATTTATCTGCCCATTCTTTTGGAACATGGTGCGGTGCATGCGTTGCACCCGGAGCGAAATACATAAAGAAAGGTTTGTCAGGAGATAATGCCTGTTGAAAACCTACCCAGCTTATAGCTTGGTTGGCCATATCGGTAGTGAAATGATAATTAGGATCTTTAGGAGTTTCAACTATAGTAACACCATCATAAATTAATGGAGCATATTGATTGGTTTCACCACCTATGAAGCCATAAAATTTTTCAAACCCTGAATGTGTAGGCCAACGATCCATTGGACCCGAATTTGAAATTTCCCAGGGCGGAGTTTCGTGATATTTTCCAAAAGCTGCTGTATTGTATCCATTCTGTCTCAACACTTCTGCCATTGGTGTTATAGTTTGAGGCCTTACCGCCGTATTTCCCGGAAAGGTGGTAGCTGTTTCACCAATACTGCTCATATTATTACTGTGATGGTTATAGCCCGTAAGCAACGCTACCCGTGTTGGAGAGCAAAGTGCAGTAGTATGAAAACGGTTATATTTAAGACCGTTAGCTGCAAGGTTGTCCATAGTTGGCATGGCAATAGGGCCACCAAAAGCTTGAGACGCTCCAAAACCCATATCGTCAATTAAGACAACCACCACATTGGGTGCTCCTTTGGGAGCTTTCACTTCCCACCGTGCCGGAGCAGTGGCATTTCGAACATCCAGTTCTTTGTAGGTTTGACGAACAGGTTCCTTAATAGGAAGTGTGGTACGATCAAATTCACTAGTTGTGTTTTGTGCCTGTACCGATACTATTGCTAATAGTAAAGCACATAAGTGAATAGTGTAAATCTTTCTTAGTTTTTGTTTTACTTTCATTGGTTATTTGGTATAAGTTAATATTTACTAGAAAAAAAATTAAAGTTTTTAAATTTAATCATTTTTTCTTTACAAAAGAAAATTAAGTTAATGATATTTTGTGTTAATATTTAAGTAGTCAGTTAGTTAAGTGTGGGTAAAAAGCATAAAAAAACCGAAGCAATTGCTTCGGTTTTTATGAAATTTTGTTCCAATTCTAGTTTTTCACACCTAATTTACTTAAAATATCATCCATCAAGCACCATTTGGTTATAGACGATTGTAATAAATTGGCGCCAACAAAGGCCGTAAACAACAACCAGTTTTGATTTTTGGAAATTGGCTTTGGCTTTATCTTTGTAGCTTTATCCTTATAGCTTTAAAAAAATGTAAATGATAAGAATTAGAATCTAAAATGCTTTGCGAATAATCGCATTTATTTTTTTTTAAAGGTGTCTGATTTAGGTATGACTATATTATATTTGTAGAATAATAGCTCCCAAATAACCAACCAACCATTTTGAATTTTATACAATGATAAATGTAAAACCAACCTATGAAGAATTACTTCAGAAAGCAAATAAACAAGAAGCGATAATCAAAGATTTAATTTCTGAAAAAAGTTTAATTGCAAATTTTGAATTTTTCGTAAATGAATCGACTGATTTAGTGTGTATTGCGGATTTTAATGCCTATTATAAAGTGGTAAACCCTGCATTTACAAAAGTTTTAGGCTATTCAAAAGAAGAATTGTTATCTAAACCGTTTGTTGATTTTGTTCATCCGGAAGATTTAGAAAAAACACTTGCAGAAGTGCAGTTTTTGACCAATAATAATCCCACTATAGATTTTGAGAATCGCTACATTACACAAAATGGTAATGTGGTTCATTTGCAATGGAAATCTAATTTGAATTCATCCAATAATTTGATATATGCCATCGCAAGAGATATAACGGAAACTAAAAAAACACAGGAAAAACTATTGGCCAGTGAGAAATCACTCAATGAAGCCCAAAGAATTGCTAAAATAGGGAGTTGGGACTTTAATTTAATGACGCAGGAATTGAACTGGTCGGATGAGTTATATAAAATTTTTGAAGTCAAAAATGAACCAAATAATCCGAATCTTTACGGAGAATATTTGTCTCGTTTTGCACCTGAAGATGCTGAACAATTAAATGTAAATGTTGGAAACACTATTGCAAATAATGTTCCTTACGAAATGGAACACCAAATAGTTTTGGACAACCAAAAAACGAAATGGGTTTTTTGCACAGGGGTTCCAATTGTTGATGATAATAAGAATGTTATAGCTCTAAAAGGTGTAGTACAAGATATTACACAAAAGAAGCAAATTGACGAAACTATTAAAGCCAAAGAAAATGCAGAAGCGGCAAATAAGGCCAAATCTGACTTTCTGGCCAATATGAGCCATGAAATAAGAACACCATTAAATGGGATTGTAGGTTTTACCGATTTGTTGTTGAAAACGAATTTTGATAAAGACCAATTGGAATATCTCAATACGGTAAATGAATCGGCAAATACATTAATGGATATTATCAATAATATTCTGGATTTTTCTAAAATCGAAGCGGGTAAATTGGAATTGGATTTTGAAGAAATTGATGTCCATGAATTATCCCATCAAATTATTAATTTATTTAAATATGAGGCTAATTATAAAAAAATAGATTTGATAATTAATATCGATACCAACGTTCCTCAATATATAATTGGGGATTCTATTCGATTAAAACAAATAGTATTGAATTTATTGAGTAATGCCATGAAGTTTACTTTTTCTGGACATATTAGATTGAATGTGAATCTTGTGGAGGAAAAAGATAATTTTTCAAAAATAAAATTTTCTGTAAAAGACACTGGGATTGGAATAAAAATTAAAAATCAAAAGAAAATATTCCAGTCTTTTGTTCAGGCAGATAGTACAACGACCAGAAAATATGGAGGTACAGGTTTAGGATTGGCTATTTCAAATCAACTTTTGGGATTGAAGAATAGTGAGCTCAAATTAAATAGCACTTTTGGTGAAGGAAGTGAATTTTTCTTTACAATTGAGTTCGAAAAAGTGAATAAGAAAGAGGAGAAATTGTCTTTTATTCCTGAAATAAGAGTAGAAAGCGAAAAGAAAGTCTCTAAACAACATTCTGATTTGAAAATTTTGATAGCCGAAGACAACAAAATTAATATGCTTTTGGCGAAGACACTCATCAAAAATTTATTTGCTAAATGCACCATTATTGAAGCAACGAACGGCTATGAAGCGGTACAAAAAGTACAAATGACGATTCCGGATATCGTTTTAATGGACATTCAAATGCCTATTCTTAATGGGTACAATGCCTCTCTGGAAATTAGAAAATTAAATGAATTCAATCACATACCTATAATTGCATTAACGGCAGGAGTTTTAAGCGGTGAAAGAGAAAGATGTTTAGAACATGGCATGTCCGATTATATAGCAAAACCCATCATTCAATCCGAGTTAGAGGAAACGGTATTTAAATGGTTGAAGGAATCATAGTAAATGAGAGTATAGTATACTTTTGAATCCACAATAGTTTCATTTTAATCGAAAACAATCTGGTCTTTCTTTATTTTTTTAAATAGAGAAAGATTTTTTTTGCGCTTATATTTTTATTACTGGTCAATTAAAGAAGGGTTAGTTTTTTTGATATAATACATTTCTTATTTATTGTGTAAATAATGAAATTTGTTCTAATTAATTTAAGCTTAAGATGTTATCTAATGTAAAATTTATATCTTTAAGACTGATATATTTGTTACTAGGTTTTGTTTGTTAATTCAATTTTTGATTATGAAAGAAACTATACTATCTGTTGAAGAATTACTCCAAAAAACAAAAAAGCTCGAGTTAGAGCTCCATAAATTGCAGAAGAAGGAAGATTCAATTGTTAATTTTGAATTTTTCACTCGGGAAACATCAGATTTTATATGTGTTACGGATTTTAATACTTATTTCAAAGAATTTAATCCTGCCTTTATTAATAAATTAGGATACTCCAAAAGGGAATTACTACAGAACAGTTATTTAAATTATATACATCCAGACGATATTGACAAGACCAATAAGGCCTTACAAAAACTTTTGCAAGGAACCACTTCTGTAAATTTTGAAAACAGAACCCTAAAGAAAAACGGTGAATATTTTTTAGTGCAATGGACCACAATTGTCAATCTTTCCAAGAAACTCATTTATGCAATCGGAAGAGACATCACCGAAATAAAAAAAATTCAGGAAAAATTAATTGCCAGTGAGAACTTATTAAATGATGCCCAGAAAATAGCCAAAATTGGCAGTTGGGAGTTTAATTTGATTACGAATGGTTTAATTTGGTCCGACGAATTATTTCGAATTTTTGAAATTCCCAAAGGATCTGATGAAGATTTGTATACTAATTATCTAACTCATTTTACACCAGAAGATAGAGAAATGCTAAATAATAAGATAAGTGAATCTATCGCCAATAAAATACCTTATAAAATTACGCATAAAGTACTTTTGCCAAACAATCGTTTTAAATGGGTATATGGAACTGGGATTCCTGTAGTAAATAAAAATGGGGATATTATAGCTTTAAGAGGAATAGCCCAAGATATAACCGAGAAAAAACGAATTGAAGAGGAAATTATAGCCAAAGAAAAAGAAGTAGCTGAGATTAAGGAAAAAAAACAAGAACAAGAGAGTAACGCCAAATTTAGAAATTATGTTGAGAATGCTCCAGATGGTGTTTTTGTGGCTAACGAAAAAGGCTTTTTTTTAGAAGTAAATCCTGCTGCAACAAAAATCACAGGTTTTTCTAAAAGGGGGTTATTAAAAATGTCCCTTCAAGATTTAACTCCTCCAGCGGCATTAGTCAGTGTTATTGCGGATTTAGATGCGCTTTTGCAAAAGGGAGTTTTAAACGTTATCAGGCCCTTTATTCATAAAAATGGAAACATTCGGTGTTGGTCTATTGATGCCGTTAAACTTTCGGAGGTACAGGTACTTTTGTTTGTAAAGGATGTAACAGAACGTATTCAGATTATAGAGTCATTAAGAGAAAAAGAAGAACGGTTTAGGATTTTGGTAGAAAATGCTCCAGAAGCCCTTGTTGTAATAGATATGGAGGAGCAAAAATTTGTTACTGTTAGTCAAAGTGCTTTGGCCTTATTCAAAATGACAGAAAAAGAATTGTTGCAATTAGGGCCTATAGACTTAAGCCCAAAATACCAACCCAATGGTCTTTTGTCAACAGAACTGGCAGATGAAAAATTTTCAGAAGCTATAGCAGGAGGGAAGCCCACATTTGAATGGATTCATACAGACAGCAAAGGGAAGGCTCTTTTTTGTGATGTTCGATTGGTACGATTACCTGCCGAAAACAAAACGTTAATTCGAGCCAGTGTTATTGATATTACCGAGCGTAAGCTTATGGAAATGGAATTGATTAGTGCCAAAGAAAAAGCAGAGGATAATGAAAAAGATTTACTCATCAAATATATAGAGTATGAAGAAATTAATGAGAAACTGAAACAAACCAATGCAGCACTAACAAAAGCCAAACAGCAAGCCGAAGAAGCCAATAAAGCAAAGTCGAATTTCTTGTCTAATATGAGTCATGAGATTAGAACTCCATTAAATGGAATAGTTGGTTTTACGGATTTGCTGATGAAAACAAATCTTGAAAAAAATCAATTGGAGTATATGTCAACCATTAATGTATCTGCCAATTCATTGATGGAAATAATTAATGATATTCTCGATTTTTCTAAAATTGAATCTGGAAAATTAGAGTTGTATATCGAGCAAACCGATCTGTACGATCTTTTGCATCAGGTAATAGACTTATTTAAGCATCAAGCCAATTTAAAGAATATTGATTTATCGCTAAATATTGATGACAAAGTACCTCAATATATCTACGCCGATTCTATTCGATTTAAACAAATATTAGTCAACTTAATTAGTAATGCCTTAAAATTTACTTCGTTTGGTTTCATTCGGTTAGATGTTGATTTGGTAAAAATGAGTAAGAAAGATAAATCAACCATTAAGTTCTCTATTAAAGATTCCGGTATAGGGATAAAACAATACAACCAAAAGAAAATTTTTCACTCCTTTGTTCAAGAAGATAATGCTACTTCCAAAAAGTTTGGAGGCACAGGTTTAGGATTGGCTATATCTAATCTTTTGCTAGAGTTAATGAAGAGTAATTTGCAATTAAAAAGCAAATACGGCGATGGCAGTGATTTTTTCTTTTTTATTAAGTTTAAAAAGGCAAAGTCAATAAGCGATTCCTTTGTAGAATTGAATAATTATACTATTCAAAGAGAAGTGAATGCATTGAAAAATGCAAATGTTCTAAAGGTTTTAATAGTTGAAGACAATAAAATCAATTTGTTTTTGGCTAAAACGTTGGTTAAAAGAATTATTCCCAATGTTATCATTTTTGAAGCCAGAGATGGGAATGAAGGTGTTGCACAATTTGAACTAAATCGACCAGATTTGATTTTAATGGATGTTCAAATGCCTATAAAAAATGGTTATGAAGCAACAATAGAAATCAGAAAACTAAAAAAGACTAAAAAGATTCCCATAATTGCCTTGACAGCTGGGATTATGGTTGGAGAAAAAGATAAATGTTTAGAATACGGGATGAATGATTATGTATCAAAACCTATTATTGAATCTGATTTAGAAGCGATACTACATAAATGGTTGCCACAATAACTTACTACTACACACCCAAATTTTTAAATAACTCCTGATAATTAGGGTTGTTTGGATCCAATTGTTTCAATTGAAAAGCAGTTTGTTGTGCTTTTGTCTTGTTCCCAGTCTGAATATAAACAAAAGTGAGGGCATAATAAAGATCAGGAGTACTAGGGTTTATGGCAATTCCTTTTTGCAAAATACCTTCAGCCTCTTTGAACTTTTTGTTGGCATTCAACATCAAACCATAATTATAATACACTCTTGGATTTTGAGATTTTAAGTCAACTGCTTTGGCAAATGATTTTTCGGCCGCAGGTTTGTCATTCATTTCATTATAAAGCAAAGCCATATTGTAATAAATGCGTTCATTGGTTGCATCGTTTTTTAACGCACGTTGCAGCATTTTTAAAGCAGCATCATTCTTTCCAACGGTATTATACAGTGTGGATAAATTGAGCAAGGCATAGTTCATTTGACTGTCTTTTCTAAGTCCTTTTAGGTAAAAAAGTTCCGCATTCGTGTAATCCTGCATTTTAAGATAATAATCGGCAAGCATTATATTCCCTGTCGAAAAATCAGTTTGATAGTGAAGGTATTTTTGTAATTCTATATGTGCAGCATCAAAAGCACTTGCGTATTGACTTGGTATTTGATCTTTGGGAAGCGTTATAAATAAATCGGCGGCAGCGATACGAACGGCTCTTACTTTATCTGATACTAATGGAGCTACATTGTCTATCCAACCATTTGGAGGAAAATTCGACAAACTGCGTAAAGCCCTATATCTCACTTGTGCATCTTTATCATTTAAGCAAGATAATAAAGTAGCTAGACTCGTTGGAGTTGTAATACTACCCAAGTAAAAAGCAGCTGTAGCTTTTATAATTTCTGGAGTGGTTTTAGTATTGATTAATCGGGCTAAATGGGCTTCACTTTTAGCATCCAATTGGCTTCCCGGAATCAAATCATCGGCAAAATGGTGTTTTCTATTAGGACCATACCATTTGATTACAGCATTGGCCAAGGCTTTTTCGGATTGGTCTTTATGGCAGTTGCTACAAGCATTTGGAGTGCCGTATTTTGCAGAAAGATCAGGACGGGGAACTCTAAAACTATGATCATGACGCAAATCATTTCCCATATACAATTTTCCGGGCATGTGGCAGTTTATGCATGATGCTCCCTTGGATCCCAAGGGGTGAAAAGTATGCTTTGGGGTATCATATTTGTTCGCTACATGGCATTGCACACAGGTTTGGTTGCCTGTGTGTTTCAATTTGGTACTATGCGGATTGTGGCAATTGCTGCATTTTACTCCTTTGCTAAACATTTTACTTTGTAAAAAAGAAGTATAAATATAATCTTCGTCATCTACTTGTCCGTCGGCATGGAAATTCTCGGTATCTGGAATTTGCGGAATGTAATTGTCCATGATTTCTTTGCTGTCGATATGTTTAGGACTAATTTCGGAGACACGGGCATGACAAGGCGCACAGGTATTGATTTGTTCCAATTGACCGGATTTTTTACCTAATTTAAGAAAACTTCCTGTTATTTTATCCCCTGATTTATAATCGGCACTTTTTACATACCCAAGGTGTTTTTGACCTGCGCCATGGCAGCTTTCGCAACTTACATTGATGATGCTATAACTGGTTTTATAAGTGTCTGTTTTGGTGTCGTAATTTTTATGCAAGTTGGTCGAATGGCAGGAGGCGCACATGGTATTCCAATTTTGGGAATTACCAGTCCAATGGAACCAATCATGAGAAGCTATTTTTTGACCGGAATATTGATTGAACCATTTTTTTTGATTGACATCCCAGCTCAGGCGGGGTACTTGCATGCGACCTCCCGGAAAATGAACCAGATATTGTTGTAAGGGTTGGTATCCAAAGATATATTTTACCTCAAAATCGTGGTTTTTTCCATCGTCTCCTTCAGTATTGATAAAAAATTTAGAGCCTTTTTTGTAGAATTTACTGGTAATGCCATCCGCAGTGAAAGTCACATTGTTAAAATCTCCTTTTACTGTCGAATCATTCGCAGGAAGCATAGACATATAATGATCGGATTGTTTCCATTGGTGATGCTCGGTAGTATGGCAATTTTTGCAGGATTGATCGCCTACGTAAGCGTTGTTGGAAGAGAGAACCTCGGTATATTCGGCATCTTTTGAGCTGCAACTGTCTACAATAAATACTCTGAAAACAATAAATAGTATGAGAAGTATTGCAATAACAATCGATGATTTTTTGAGCATGAAAAATAAGTTTTCTCAAAAATATAGAATTATAAAATAGCAGCAAAGGTGTTTTTGGTAATAAATGGTCTGTAAATGAGTTTTTTGCAAAAAAAAAGAGTGTTTGAACCTTCAAACACTCTTTTAGGGTCATTATAAATTAAATTACATTACGCTTTCTTTTCAGTTTTAGCAGCACAACAAGCTTTTTTTGTTTTATCACAAGCTTTCTTTTCTTCAGCAGAACAGGTTTTGTGATCTTTTACGCAAGCTTTTTTATCTTTTGCGCTGCATTCTTTTTTCGGAGTTTCTTTTTTCGGAGTTTCTTGAGCACTCACATTCATGCCTGCTGAAAATAATGTTACGGCCAAAACTGCAATTAAGTTTTTCATATTTTTATGGTTTTTGATTTTAATGATGATTCAAATTTATTGCTTTTTTTGAAAATCTGTCATTAATTAACTTTTTTATAACTCAATACAGCAAGAGTATTTAAAACAATGGCATAGCCAGTTATAATAGAAAACTGAGTTGTTATATCCGAAAAAGTGGCTCCTTTGAGCATGACCATCCTTATGATTTCGACAAAATACCGAATGGGGTTGAACAACGTAATGTTTTGTGCCCAGTGCGGCATACTTTCAATTGGGGTAAATAATCCACTCATCAGTAGAAAAATAACCATAAAAAACCAAGCAATAAACATGGCTTGTTGTTGAGTATCTGAATGGTTGGAAATGAATATTCCGATGCCGAGAATGACTAATAAATAAATAGATGTAAAGGCGTAAATCAAAACCAAACTACCTAACATGGGGACATTGAAAACGAATTTTGCAATTAATAAACCAATAGATAAAATGACCAAACCTAGGATCCAAAAAGGAAATAATTTGCCAATAATGAATTGGTGTTTTTTGATAGGAGTCACATTGATTTGTTCTAAGGTTCCAATTTCTTTTTCTCGTACTATATTCATAGACGACAGAAAAAGAGTAATCATGGTGACCAATAACACCAAAATTCCAGGCACCATATAGGTTTTGTAGTTTAGCGTATTGTTGTACCAAAAGGAAGGAATGGTGACTATGTTTTGTGGCGAAACAAAAGTACCGTCATTGTATTGAAAGAGTTGACTTTGTGTTTTTTGGTTGTACGTCCCAATGATTTGCGAAATGTATACATTCTCAACTCCTGCTGATGCCCCATCGATAGCATTGATACTTACGGATAGGGTGGTGGCTTTTTCGGTGATGAGGTTGCGTTCAAAATGAGTAGGAATTTCAAGAATAATATCGACGTTTCCTTTTTGCATTTCGATATTGGCTTCTTCTTTAGTATTGAATTGATTTACTATTTTAAAAGATTTTGAAGCCTGAAATTTACTAATGAGTTCTCTAGATGCTGCTGAATGATCATGATCGATATAAGAAAACTTGATGTTTTGGACTTCAAAACTGGCGGCGTTGGATAAAATCAAAAGTTGGATAAGTGGTAAAATAAATATAATAGGTAACATTCCTTTGTCTCTAAAGATTTGTCTGAATTCTTTCTGGATGATGAATATGATTGTTTTCATTTTGATGTTTTTTACAGCTGAGTTTTTTCACCGCAAAGGCGCAAAGACGCAAAGAGGATTGTGTTTTCAATGCTAAGGCACAGAGATTTCAGTTTTTTGATTTCGTTGTCTATTTTCTCTACTCTTAATTCTTTTTTCTTTCTCACTATTCTAGACGAATTTTATATTTTTTGATGCTTACGGCTATGAAAAACAGCGTCATTCCGATGAGGATTAGTGTTTCTTTCCAGATGGTATGGATGGTGGCTCCTTTGAGCATAATGGCTTTGATGATGATGATGAACCATTTGGCTGGAATGATGTTGCTGATGATTTGTAGTGGTACAGGCATACTCGAAATGGGGAAAATGAAACCCGATAGGATGATGACGGGCAGCATTAATCCTGCTAAGGAAAACATCATGGCGGTTTGCTGTGATTGAGCAATAGTGGAGATTAAAATTCCCAGTGACAATGCGGTAATGATGAATAAGATACTTTCGAGGGCCAATAGAAAAAGACTGCCTTCGATGGGCATTTTGAACACAAATATGCCCAAAAGCAAGATGATAGTTGCATTGATTATCGATAGAAAAATATATGGAAATACTTTGCCAATGACCACTTGAAAGGGTTTTATGGGCGAGACTAAAAGCACTTCCATGGTGCCCATTTCTTTTTCCCGCGTGATGGAAATGGAGGTCATCATAGCCGAAACTAACATCAAAATTATCGTCATCACTCCCGGGACAAAAGTGAAAACACTCTTGAGTTCGGGGTTGTAATAGAGTTGGGTTTGGGTCTGGATTTGGTAAAGGGGTTTACTGTTTGTATTGATTTCCTGTGAATAGTTTTGTAAAATGGCATTAATGTAATTGGTGATGGTATTGGCCATATTGGGGTCGGTGGCATCGGTGATGACTTGGACTTTGGCTGTCTTTTTGTTTTGTAAGTTTTGGATAAAGTCTTTCTCGAATACCAAGACGGCTTTTACTTTTCCGGTTCGGAAAATGCTTTCTATTTGGGCTTCGTGGGTGATTTGGCTCTCGATTTTAAAATACTTCGAAGCACTTATTTTATTGATTATTTGTTGGGTTTCGCTGTCTTTGGATTGGTCGAAAATTGCGATATTGACATTGTTGACTTCATTGGTAATGGCAAACCCAAACAGCATAATTTGAACCATAGGCATTCCAAAAAGGATAAACATAGTTCGTTTGTCCCGAAAAATGTGGTAGAATTCTTTTGTTACAAAACCGATGAATCTTTTCATTTTGACTGCTTAGATTATTAGATTGTTGGATTATTAGATTTTTTACTGTTTTTGTCTGTATGTGATACTGCAATCTGAAAACTGTAACCTGCTAACTATTCTACGTTTCGGGCGAGTTTCAGGAAAACATCATTCATGGAATCGACATTGTATTTTTGTTTTAAATTTTTTGGACTGTCGAGGGCTTCTATTTTTCCTTCGACCATAATCGAGACTCGGTCGCAATATTCGGCTTCGTCCATATAATGTGTGGTGACAAATAGCGTCGTGCCTTTGTGGGCTTCTGCATAAATCATTTCCCAGAATTGTCTTCGGGTTATGGGGTCAACGCCTCCTGTGGGTTCGTCGAGAAATACAATTTTGGGCTCGTGCAACAATGCCACTGAAAAGGAAAGTTTTTGTTTCCAACCCAAAGGAAGTGCTTTTACCAGCTTGTCGGCAACATCTTGTAAATTCAAATCCTGAATTAATTGTGTTGTTTTTTCTTTGATTTTGGCACGGGACAAACCATAGATTCCGCCAAAGAAAGTGATGTTTTCTTTGATGGTCAAATCGTCATACATGGAAAACTTCTGACTCATATAGCCAATGCTTTTTTTGACCATTTCGGCATGGGTTTTTACATCAAATCCCGCCACGAGAGCTTCGCCAGAGGTGGGTTTTGAAATCCCGATAAGCATTTTTATAGCCGTCGTTTTTCCGGCTCCATTGGCACCAAGAAACCCAAAAATCTCCCCTTTGTACACATCAAAGGAAATGCCGTCGACAGCGGTGAAACTGCCAAATTCTTTGGTGAGGTTATTTACGGTGATGATTTTTTCTTGGTTCATTGTGGATGGAGATTATTTAGTAATTAATTACAAATCCATAAAAACATCTTCTATGGTTGGTTTTGTTATTCGAATTTCTATTTCGGCATGTTTTTTTTCTTCTAGATATTTATGCAATTCGTTACTATCAAATTCTGTTTTTTTATCGATATAATGAATGGATTCCCCAAAAGCAAAAACACTGTATTGACTCGGATAACTTTTTAAATCGAGTAGGAGCTGATAAGCGTTCTTGGCTCGAACGTCATAAATGGTTTTCTCATATTTCTCGATAATGTTATTAGGAGAATCAATTATTAATATTTGTCCTTTCTGGATTAAGGCAATTCGGTCACACATAGCCGCTTCATCCATATACGGTGTTGAAACCAAAATCGTAATTCCTTTTTGTTGTAATAGCTTGAGCATTTGCCAAAATTCTTTTCGGGAAACGGGATCTACTCCTGTTGTGGGTTCGTCCAGAAATAAGACTTTTGGTTTGTGGATTAAAGCACAGCACAAAGCCAGTTTTTGTTTCATTCCGCCTGAAAGTGCTCCCGCTCTTCGAGTTTTAAAAGGCTCTATCTGAATGTAAATATCTTTGATTAAATCATAACTTTCTTTGATGGTAGTGCCAAAAAGTGTCGCGAAAAAAGTCAAGTTTTCTTCAACGGATAAATCTTGATACAAAGAGAATTTTCCGGGCATATAACCCACGCAATTTCGTATGGATTTGTATTCTTTGACGACATCAAATCCCGCAACGGATGCAGTTCCTTCATCGGCAATCAGCAAAGTGGTTAATATCCTGAAAAGCGTTGTTTTTCCGGCTCCATCAGGCCCAATGAGACCAAATATTTCACCTTCATTTACGGCAAAAGAAATGGCTTCAACCGCTTTTAACTTGTTGTAGGATTTGGAAATGTTTTGGACTTTTATACTCATGGTCAATGGCAATTTCAATAACAATGGCAATCAAAGAAAATCAAAAATCAAAAATCGTTAATCAAAAATCTGCAATCAAATTTATCATTTTATCCTTAACTTAATATCATTGGGGGCTATCCACATTTCGGCGGGCATTCCTATTTTTAAACCGCCATCATTTTTCACTTCCATTTTTACGGCATAGACTAAGTTTACGCGTTCTTCTTTGGTTTGAATGATTTTTGGAGTGAACTCCGCTACCGATGAAATCCAGGAAATTGTTCCGGGATAGGATTTCATTCCGGTTCCGTTATCGATTTTTACAGTTACTTTTTGATTTAATTTTATTTGCGGGAGTTGGGTTTCGCTAATGTAAACGCGTAACGTCATTTGGCTGAGGTTGGCTATTTTATAAAGCGGTTTTCCAAAGGAAGCTGTTTCATTGGGTTCGGCATATTTGGCCAAAACGGTTGCTTTTATCGGATTGATTATTTTGCTGTTCTTGATTTGGTCATTAATCTTCTTGATTTGAACATCAATTGAGGTGATTTCGTTTATAATTGGTGCATTTTGGGTTTGAACTCCTTTTATTTGTTCTTTAATTACATTCACTTTTCCTTCTATTTCATCAACTTGACGTTTGGTGGCGGCGTTTTCGGCAAACATATTCTGAATCCTTTTTTGCTCTTTCAATGTGGTTTTGAGTTGTGCTTGCAATACGCTGATTTGTGATAATACATTTTCCGATTTGGAATACACTGTCGCCTTTGAAGCTACGAGTTGCTGCTTGTTCAAATGCAATTGAATGGTATCGACCAATCCTACCAAAGTATTTGGCTCGATTATATCACCTTCTTCAAGATTTAAATACTCCAGTTTTCCATTGGCTTCCGCCGAAATGGTGACTTCGGTCGCTTCAAAATTCCCGTAACCATCGGCTTTTTCGTTGCTGCTGTTGCACGAAAACAGGCTTAACAGAAGTGTTAGGATAAATATTTGTTTCATTTTGTTTAATGGTTTAAAAGTTTAATTGTGTCGCCCTATTTATCCCCCTTTAGGGGCTAGGGGCGGGGCGGGGGAGGACTTCCAATAACGACTTGATAATTGGCTTTTGCCAGTTCCAATTGTATTTCGTGAATTTTTTGGCTGTTTTTAGCTTCATACAAATTGGTGAATTCGGTCAAATATTCGGAGGCGGTGATGACGCCATTTTTTAATTGTGAACTGGCCGATTTCTCTACATATTCTCGTAGAGTGATTATGTCGGTATCGGTTGCGATGTTGGCTTCCGATTTTTGTATTTCTGCATTGATTTCTTGCAGTTGAATGTTGTTGTTGAGCAAGAACGTTTCTTTTTCGGTAGCGATGATATCGGCAGAAACAATAAGTGCTTCCTTCTCTGATTTTGATTTGTTCCAGTCAAAGACATTCCAATTGGCTTTCAATCCTACCATGAAAATGGGTTCAAACGAGTTTTCAATCATATTCAAACCTGGATTTCCGTAACCTGCGATTCCAAAGGCATTTATTTTGGGTAAATTATTTTTGGTCAATATGCTTTTTGAAGCATCGATTTGTTGTTCCTGTAATTCGAAGTAATGTATTTCTGGTCGGTTAATGGTTGTATTTGTTGGTGTGGTAATAATTGGTTTATCTAATTCTGTTGTTTCCGGAATTGTGGTATAGGTTATGGAAGAAAGATTTTCAAACAACCTTTTCCTGTCATATTGAATTTCCGAAAGTTGCTGTTTGATTTTAAGATTTTCGGCTTCCAATACTTTCTCGGAAGCGGGTAGAATGGCACCAAACTGAATGCCTGCCTTGACCTCTTTTATTTTAGATTCCAATTGTTTTTGCTTGGCAATCAAAAGGTCTTTTCGCTCCTGCAAAAGTAAAATAGAAAAAAATAACTGATTTATTTTGGACTTGAGTTGGTATAAATTAACCTCGACTTGTTGCTGTTGGGTTTTGGTTTGCGCTTCTTTGAGTTTGGTATTGGCATCAATTAACCCGCCATTATAAAGCAACTGGTTGATATCTAAAGTGGCTTTGTATTGGTCTTTGTTCAGTGGTGTTACAAATGGATTTGGAATTTCGGTAACTTGATTTTGATAGGTTCCTTGTGCATTCAAATCTATTTTTGGCAGTTTTCCAGTTTGTAAAGCATTCACTTCGTAATCGGATTTTTGCTGTAATAATGTAATTTGTTTGGCTGTTGGATAATTTTGATGAACCAAAGAATAACAATTTTCCAGTGTCATTTTTTGCTGTGCTAAAGCAAAAATGGGGAATAAAAAAAAGATGCCAATGGTGTATTTTGAAGTTCTCATTTTTTTATCGAATTAATGATTGTTTCGGCTATGCTAGTTTTTCGTTCTTCCATCATTTCATTGAATTCTGTTTCGGAAAGCTGAATGATTCCTTTCACCATCATTTTGGCGGCAAAAGGAAAAACCGTCATCGAAAAAATGTCCAATAAAAGCTGTTTTGGATGGATGGGTTTGATTATTCCATCGGCTATTTCTTTTTCGATTTGGGCTAGTAATGGAGTAGGGTTGGGTTTGTTTTTGTGATTCAAAAATGACATTACAAATTCGGGATTGTTGTTCATTTCCTGAATTACAAATGGCGGTAAATAAGGGTTGACAATGACAAACGAAATGTAACTGTGCGTGAATTTTCTAATTTTCTCAAAAACCGTTGCATCCGAATTGAAAATCTCATTAATTTGTGGAGCCAATTGGCTGAAAGCATTCATAAAAACGGCTTCAAAAAGTAACTGTTTGCTTTTGAAGCAATAATGAAGCATTGCTTTGTTGATGCCAGCTTGGTCTGCAATTTCTTGCATGCGTGCACCAGCGAATCCCTTTTTTTGGAATACAATTCTAGCGGCGTTGAATATTTTTTCTTCTGTGGTCATTGGTGTTAACTGTTCGGTTTAACCGTTTGGTTAACAAAGATAAATAAAAAAAGTATTTCGAGTTGAAATACTTGTGATTTTTTTCGCCACTGATTACACAGATTTCCACTGATTAATTTATGAAATTAGTGGCTACTATTTTTTTATCTATTTTCTTTCTTCTTTTACAAACATATTAAACAATAATCCGCCGAGTAAACTACCATAAAGTGTCGAGTTTACTGGTTTTGATGTTATGGCACAACTGCCAGAAGCACAACCCACAAAGTGATAATACAAATAGCCGCCAATCGCACCAACTAGAATTCCTATACTAGTAATAATGATCGCTTTTTTGGTCATGAGTTGCTCTTTTCTACTATTACTTTTATTAAATCCGAAGCGCTTAGGACACCGGATTGTCTCCACAATTGTTTCCCGTTTTGGAAAAGAATCATAGTTGGAACACCGCGAACTTGGTATTGCGAAGCGATTTGTTGGTTTTTGTCCACATCAATTTTGATGATGGAGATACGATCACCCAAATTGTCTTTGACTTGCTTTAAAATAGGAGCCAATGTTTGACAAGGGCCACACCAAGTAGCAAAAAAATCAACCAAAACTGGTTTCTCGGATTGTATAATATTGTTGAAAGTACTCATTTTTATTGTTTTTTATTTTTTTCTGGGAACTGCACACCCTTTTGGCCCGCAGCCCGTATTGAAAATGGCTTGAACAAAGAAAAATAGCCCAAAAGCAATGAAAAACCATTCATGAGTATTATAGGCTTGTGCAAATAAGAATATTCCAAAAGCCAAACGGAAAATGCGCATTACGTGCCAGTTGGAGAATAGTAAATCTTTCATTTATTTATTTTCTAAATCTTTTGAGTTATTTTATATTTATCATCGTAAGCAATTTCTTTTTGCAAAATTTCTAAATCAATTTCATTTTGACTTACTATTAATACTTCGGCAAAATTACTACTCATACTTACATTGAGAACGCCTTCAATTGCTGCATATTTTTCGGAAACGGTATTTTTACAACCACTACAAGTGATACCTTCAAAGGGATATAGACTGACAAGAACTTCGTTATTTTTTTGCAATTCGATAAACAATTCGGATTCAGCTCTTGGAGTGGCAGAATTTTGGCAAACCTCCATTTTTTGAAAATTAAAAGCTTTTTGAAAAAGCAAATTATATTCTTCTTGGCTTCCACCAAAAGGAGGGCCACTTTCGAAGGTTCTATTGAATAATAATCCTGTAATTTTTCCGTCTTTGGCTAGTAGCTGATGCATTTTCCAAACGTATTTTTGGCGCAGGGTGGGAGGTAAGGCACAAAAGAAGGTTTGTTCGATTATTAAATCATATTCGCCCTGATGCTCAAAAAAATCTCCCAATACGATATTGATGTTGGGGTTGTCTTTGAATTTTATTTTTAGATTTTCGACCAATGTTGGTGCAATATCAATAACGGTAACGTTTGTAAATCCTTTTTCCAAAAGATATTCCGCTTCATAAGTATTCCCACAACCTGGAATCAATACCCGAATGGTTTTATCTTTTAAAGTATCGACATAACTCTTTATGGGCGGCGATACTTCGCCAAGATCCCATCCTATCGTATTGGATAGATATTGATTGTCCCAATAGGATTGGTCCAACGGTTTTTCGCAGGATACTATACAACATTTTAAATCTTCCATATTTATAATTTTTTATTGGTGTTGATACCTAAAATTTTATACAAAGGGCAAAAACTAATAAAACTAGTTAGTAAAAATACTATGGCAAAAGCCAATAAAACAATTGCAAGTTTACCATTTATCACACCGGAATAATAGAGTATAGCAATAATTATCCCAATTACTGAGCGAATCATTTTGTCTGTTGAACCCATATTTTTTTTCATAATATAAAGTGTTTGTTGGATGATTAATTGTTGTTGTATTTTCCGAGTTATTTAAGTGAAAACACACCCCTAACCCCTCTCGAGAGGGGAATACGACTCCGTTAACATTTAAACTCTAGTTGTTTTAATTAAATAAGTTTGTTTTTTTTTGAAATTGAAATTGTCATTGCCATTTTTTCTGGTTTAAACTAAATAGTGTCGATATAACGTAAGCGTGAGGGATAGAACAAGGCGCCATAGCGCTCGTGATAGCCCGACCGTGTGGAGCAAAGGGGCTCAATGAGCAGTGCTATAGGTAAGCCCCTTTGCTCAACGCGGTCACGCCCTAATTATCATTTTATTTTTGAATTTACCTTTGTCATTGCTATTGAATTTTACTTTGACAGATAAAATCGGTTCTTGGAATTGTAGTCTTGGCAATAGCATTATATCCACCTTCTATTTCTGTGAAATTTCTAAATCCACGAGCCTGTAAAATCGATGCTGCAATCATGCTACGATACCCCCCGGCACAATGCATAAAGAAATGTTCCTTTGGGTCGATGTCTTTTATCCAATCGTTGATGTTGGCAAGTGGTTTGCTATACGCTTCTTCTATATGTTCTGCACTATATTCTGTGGCTTTACGAATATCGATAATTTTGCTTTCACCAATTTTTACTTGTTCATTAAACTGTTCGGCATTGATGCGGTTTACGGTGTCAATTTCTTTACTAGCATTTTTCCAAGTTTCAAAACCACCTTTTAAATGGCCAATTTGATTGTCAAATCCTACTCGGCTCAAGCGCGTTACGGTTTCTTCTTCTCTTCCAAGTTCGGTCACCAATAAAATAGGTTGTTTTACTTCAGCTATCAGGGCGCCTACCCAAGGGGCAAAGTCACCATTAATTCCGATGTTTATGGATTGCGGAATGAAACCTTTACAGAAATCACCATTGTTTCGAGTATCTAAAATTAAGGCACCCGTTTCTTCAGCCAGAGCTTCAAATTCGTTAACTGTTAACGCTTTCATGCCTAAATCCTTTACATGTTCAAAACTGTCGTATCCTTTTTTATTCATGGCCACATTCATCCCAAAATAGGCTGGGGGAGGAAGAAGTCCATCGGTCACTTCTGTAATGAATTCAGCTTCGGTCATATTGGCTCTTAATGCGTAATTGTTTTCTTTTTGATTTCCAATAGTAGATACCGTTTCTTTACTCATATTCTTTCCGCAGGCACTTCCAGCTCCATGAGCGGGATATACAATGACATCGTCTGCCAGTGTCATCACTTTGTCTCTTAACGAATGGAATAATAAACCAGCCAATTGCTCTTGAGTCATAGAAGCTGCTTTTTGAGCGAGATCGGGTCTTCCTACATCTCCAATAAATAGGGTGTCACCAGAGAAAATAGCATAGTCTTTTCCATTTTCATCTATTAATAAATAAGTACTACTTTCCATGGTGTGACCTGGGGTGTGGAGTACTTTTATTTTGATATTTCCTATTTCGAATATTTCGTTGTCGATGGCTATTATGGCTTCAAATTCGGGTTTTGCAGTTGGTCCATAAACGATTGTTGCTCCCGTTTCGTTACTTAAATCAAGATGGCCGGAAACAAAATCGGCATGAAAATGAGTTTCGAAAATATATTTTAGTTTGACCCCATCCCGTTCAATTCTGTCCAAATAGGGTTGTGTTTCTCTTAGTGGATCAATTATAGCTGCTTCTCCATTGGAAGTGATATAATAAGCTCCTTGAGCCAGACATCCTGTATATATTTGTTCTATTTGCATGGTGTTTTTTGTTTTAATATGGTACAAAGTTAATTTCGTTTTTTGATACTATTTGTGACAATTGTTACTTTTAACGAAAGTTTATTTTAAGAAAATTTCTTTGATAATGATATAGATTCCCATAACCAAAATAAACCAACCGAAAATAGGTTTTAATTTATCTCCGTCTAGTTTTTTTGAAAGCTGAGTTCCTATTAACATTCCGAAGAAAGCAATTGAAGAAATAGTTAATAAAAAAGGATAGTCAATAGCTGTTCCAATATATAAATCGCCCATAAAACCGATAGAAGAGTTGATAAATATAATAAATAAGGAGGTTCCAACCGCTTGTTTCATAGGTAGATTAGCAAAAAATAATAAGGCAGGGATAATTAAAAAACCACCACCAGCACCCAGAAAACCTGTTACAATCCCTACAATAGCACCTATAAATGCCAATTGCCAGTAATTGGTGCCAGCTGATTGTATGTTTGAATTGGTTTTGCGAATCATCGAAAAAGAAGCAGCCATCATCAAGACTGCGAAAATAATCATGATCAGAAAATTTTTGGTCACTTGAAAGTCATCGATTGTAAAAAGTACATTTGGAATTTTTAAAAAAATTACTTCTCGTATAATTAAAATCGAAAAAACAGAAGGAACCGCAAAATACAAAGCCGATTTCATCTTAAGGTTTCCCATTTTATAATGACTGAAACACCCAGATAAAGCGGTAATTCCAACGATAAATAGTGAATAAGTAGTCGCTAATTTTGGGTCTATTTTGAATAAATAGACTAAAATAGGAATTGTCAAAATAGAACCACCACCACCAATAAGACCTAAAGAAAGCCCTATTATTATTGAAGCCAAATAACCAAAGTATTCCATTTGTAAATATGTTTATGCAAATGTCGTGCTTAAAAATGTGGTAAAATGTGATTTTTGTCACATTGAGTTTTTCTTTACATCAATATCTCTATCTGATTGCGATGTAGTTTTACCAAACCTCTTTGTTCCATTTTCTTGAGAAGTCTCGAAATAACTTCCCTTGAAGTATTCAAATCCGATCCAATTTCTTGATGAGAAAGTTTCAATTCTTTGCAACCACAAGCTTCAACTTGGCGTTTTAGGTAGAACTCTAGGCGTTCATCCATGGCTCTAAAAGCGATACTGTCAATCACTTCCAGAACTTCTTCAAACCGATTGCGATAGGTGCCAATTACAAATTCGTACCAACTTCTATGTTCCATCATCCATTTATCCATTAAAGACAAAGGCACCATTATCACTTCGGCATCTTCAACTACTTTGGCCATTATTTGGCTTTTTTCATTCTTGGTGGCACACACCATAGAAAGTGCACAAGCTTGGCCAGGTTTTAAGTAATACATAAAAAACTCACCACCATCATCGTCTTCACGATAGACTTTGATGGTTCCCTTGGTTACCAGTACCGTATTTTTGATATATTGCCCAGTACGCATGATAATTTCACCTGAGCTAAAGTTTTTGATGACTTCGTTTGCTTTTATATCTTGAATTAATTCTTTGGAGAAAGAAGGAAATAGCTTTTGTAGTTGGTCTGACATTTTTTTTAATTTGAAATTAGCTAGGTACTAATATTGTAAAAGTAGTAAAAAAAATAGCTTCTTAGTCATTATTGAAGAGATGGGTTTTAAAGTGAATTTTCGAAAAATTGAATTATTGAAAATGAAATTTACTAAGTTAAAAACAGCTCTGTTTTATGGTTTACTAAGTTAAACGTTAAATACACTGCGTTTTAGTGTTTTACGAAAACGTTTTCTTTGATTTATTGAGTAATTCGTAATAAAGAGCGGTGTTGTTTAAAGAAAACCTTGTATTTTTACAAAAAAATAAATATTATGAATTTAACACAAGAAGATTGGGTTTCGCAATTTGAAGCCGATGAAAAAGGAGTAATGCTAGATGTGAGATCTGAAGATGAATGTGATCAAGGTATAATAGAAGGATCTATCAATATTGATTTTCATAAAGGTCAGGCTTTTATAGATGAAATTGCTGCATTAGATAAAAGTAAAAATTATTATATCTATTGTCGTTCTGGAGCTAGAAGCGGAAAAACATGTGAAATCATGAATGAGTTGGGGTTTGAAAATGCCTACAATTTGTTAGGTGGAATTATAGAATGGAATGGTGATATAGTTTAACCATATACTAAAAGAGGCTTTTGCCTCTTTTTTGCATTTAAAGCACAAATAACCAAAAATTGAAATAACCAAAATAACCAAAAGAATGAATACAATACCTCAAGAATTTCAAATTACAAAGCCTCTTATACAAGATACTTATTTAGTAGATGGGGAATTAAAAAAATGGACTGGAAAAACAACTGAAGTTTATTCTACTATTTCGTCAACAGAAAATTATGCCCCTACTTTATTAGGATCTATTCCATTTATGGGAGAAACAGAAGCTATTGAAGTAGCAGAGTCAGCTCAAAAGGCATTCAATAATGGTCAAGGTTTATGGCCAACCATGAAAGTGGTGGATCGTATTAAATGTATGGAGCATTTTGTGACTCAAATGAAAACAACCCGTACCGAAGTAGTTAAACTTTTGATGTGGGAAATTGGAAAAACATTAGGAGATTCTGAAAAAGAATTTGACAGAACTGTTGAATATATAAATGATACAATAGAAAGTTATAAAGAATTAAACAGTCGTTCGGCTCATTTCTCAAAAGTGCAAGGAATTAATGCCATGGTTCGAAGAGGACCACTAGGAGTAGTATTGTGTCTTGGACCTTACAACTATCCTTTAAATGAAACGTTTACCTTGCTTATTCCCGCCTTAATTATGGGGAACCCTGTGATTTTCAAACCGGCTAAGCACGGAGTGTTATTGATTTCACCATTATTAGAAGCATTCAAAAGTAGTTTTCCAAAAGGGGTTATCAGCATCGTTTATGGAAGAGGACGTGAAATTGCTTCGCCAATAATGAGATCGGGAATGGTCGATATTTTGGCATTAATAGGTAATAGTAAATCGGCAATTGCTTTGCAAGACCAACACCCGAACAAAAATAGATTGCGTTTGGTACTAGGGTTAGAAGCCAAAAATCCAGCGATAATACTTCCAGATGCCGATTTGGATTTGGCCATCCAAGAATGTATTGCGGGTTCTTTGTCTTTTAATGGGCAACGTTGTACGGCATTGAAAATTATTTATGTACACGAAAATATAGCTGCAGAGTTTAACAAACGTTTTGCTGAAAAAGTAGATGCTCTAGTATTCGGAAATCCTTGGGAAAAAGGAGTTTCATTGACACCGCTTCCTGAAACCGAAAAACCGGCCTATATTCAGGAATTGATTGATGATGCCACCAGCAAAGGTGCCAAAGTGATCAATGCAAAAGGAGGGGAGCATTCAGAGAATTTTATATTTCCAGCTGTTTTGTTTCCAATAAATAAAGAAATGCGTGTGTATCATGAAGAGCAATTTGGACCAGTAGTACCTATTATAACATTCAAAGACATTCAAGAGCCTTTGAATGACATGGCCGAATCTAATTACGGACAACAAGTGAGTCTGTTTGGAAAAAACATCAAAACTATTGCACCACTTATTGATACTTTGGTAAATCTGGTTTGTAGAGTAAACTTGAATAGTTCTTGCCAAAGAGGACCAGACGTTTTTCCTTTTACAGGAAGAAAGGATTCTGCTTTTGGAACTTTAAGTATCGAAGATGCCTTGCGTTCGTTTTCAATTAGAACTTTTGTAGCTTCGAAAGACAATGCTTATAACAATGAAATTTTGCAAGAATTGTTGAATAGCAAAGAATCCAATTTTATCAATACAGATTATATTTTGTAGTTTTTAAGAAATGATTGCAGTTCTGCTTTTTTTAGGTGAGAAATCTAAAATCTGCATTCTAAAATTAAAAAAGCCATCTCATTTTTTGGAATGAGGTGGCTTTTTTGTTGATAATTTTTAGAAGTAAAATCTATGGGGCAATTTGGGTATTAAAAAGGATGTAATATTACGTGTAATTTTAAACTTACAATACTATTTTTTAATTGTATTTTGTCGAAAAAAAAAGAATTTAATCTGTTGTGTTGATTTATTTTTTTACTTTTAATATATAAAATTAGAATATTTTACTTTTTAATCTAAATAATGGAGTAGGTAGTCTATCTATATTAATGTCAGTTATTTAAGGTAATGTTTTTTGTGTATTTGAAGTAAATGATCGGTAGTATTTAATAAGGGTTACAAAATACTTCCAATACATCAACAGGGCAATAATAATCTTAATATTGAGATAGAATTATTTAAAAACAAATAATATTACAGATGAAAAAAAATGTACCCATCGTATTAATTGTAGTTGGATTAATTGTGTCTGTATACTTTTCTTCTAAAGAGAATGCAGAGTCTATCAATAATTTAAGGTTTAACAATGCCACTACGTCAATTGTTAAAACCAAGTATAAGGTAAATTTGGATAGTATATTACATATTTATAAAGCAATAGATAATAAAAAAGAAGCAACTGTTTTTCTTGATAAACTAGAAAAGTATACTAATGAATTAAATCAAAAATACCAAGCTTCCGAAAATCATAAAAAAGTAGTTGCCTTTGAAAAAGAAAATATTCAGTTTATGAAAACCAAAGCAGGAAGTATTAAGAAATTACATCCTGAATGGAGCAAAGAAGACTGCGAGAAACTAGCCAATAATTTTATATGGAAAGGAATGCACATTGATATGGTGAAATACAGTAAAGGTGATCCCGATGATGTAAACATATCTAACAAAGGATTTTCGAGCGAATACGAGTACATTTGGAAGGACGAAGGTGTCTCCCATTTTTATACAGGAAAAGAAAGTATTGTTGTTGATTATGATTAATACCAATTAGCTGAAAATAAATTCTATTTCCAAAACGATCCCCATTTGTTTGTTTTTGAGGAAAACCCCGATACTGACTCAATTTTGAGCAATATCGGGGTTTTTTATTTTCAAATTTGGCGTTTTTATATGGAATAGAATCGGCAGTTGTCTCCTCTTCGGTCACTCTTAAACCCAGAATCCGCATTAGAATCATAGAAGTTTGTATTCTGTACCCCATTCTTCGAACAGATTTTCTAACTATTTAAGATAGTTTTAGGTTCAGATTATGTCCGAACTTCATTATTCAAATTTATTGACTTTAAAAATTAAAATCGATAACTTCGCAAGCATAGGAGAAACATAGAATTTATTTAAAAAAGAATTTGAGTATCCGTGATTAATACCAAACCAATAAAATTGGCCACTCCTGATAGCTATCGGGATAAAAAGATTCACACAGGTTTCTCTAATAATGTGAATAAAATCTGTGCGAATCTGTGAAATCAGTGGCAAAAAAAAATATACATGGTACACTTTGCGGACTTTCATAAAAAAAATACAAAAAAAAGAAATACATTTATTTCACATAGAGAACTATGTGTATTTTGAATAAGTGAAACACCTACTTTTGAGCTTACAAAATCTATGTATTGAAAATAATTACACCCAAAAGGTTAAAAAATATAAAAAGTATCAAATAAATCTTAAATTGGTATAGAATTAATTAAAGCAAATAAGTATCAAAAAGAAAATAAAAATAGCCGCCAAAAAGATGCATGAGCGTTTACATCGTGAGCCTTATTATGTGCATCCCAAACTGAAATTTATTCCCAATATAGTTATTAATGTCATTAGCTTTATTATTGCTTTTGCTTTAATCGTTACCATTTTATATCTATTGATTCGTTTTTTAATAGATGAGTTTTACCATTTAAAATGACAGGAAGTCTATAGTTATGGGCAAAAAATGATTTTAACCTTTAGATCAAAAAAATATTAAAAGCAGTAATTCTGGAAAATGGTGTTTGTATGAATGTTATGTTATTAAATAAAATGTGTGGAATAATCAGTAAATCTTGTTTTTACTTGTTATTTGTAGATATTTTGTAAATTTTATTTAAAAAAGTGGAATTTTATGATAAGTGTCAGTTTTATTACTATAACGTTTTCTTAAATTTGATGTATTAATTTAAATAATAGCGCCATGAAAGTAAAGTTCAGATTTTTAATAGTATTTGTGTTGTTTTTGTTCTGTGGTACTGAAAGTTTTTCCCAAGAAATAAGTTGGGTTGCCCCAGAGTATTCTAATTCATTAAAAAACCCTTTTTTAGGCAATCAGAAAGCAACCGATAAAGGAAAAGAGACGTTCAATCAAATGTGTGTGCTGTGCCACGGTTTAAAAGGAGAAGGGAACGGAGAAGCTGGTCTTACCTTAGAACGGCATCCTGCCAATTTTTTGGCTTTAAATGTGAAAAGCCAAACCGATGGAGCCATTTTTTGGAAAATCACTAACGGGAAACCACCAATGGCTTCTTATTTTGAACTATTAACTGACAACCAGCGTTGGGAATTGGTCAATTATATTAGAGAATTAGGAAAAAAATAAAGTAGCATTAAAGGTAAAGGTTAGTTCTTAATTATTGAAAAACCGTTATTACTTATAAATTTAAGTAATAACGGTTTTTTTGTGGAGTTCATAAGGTTTAATATTGATGTTTAAAGAAGTAACTCGAATAATTTATTTGCATTTAAATTAAGAATAGGCTAATCAGTTTGTTAGTTTTTATGTAATTTTAATACATGTAATTGACTGGTATTGTTTTAGTTAAGTTTTCTTTGTTTTGCCACCCAATCTACCCAATAAGTTATCGGTTTTCGAATGTCTTTGGCTTACGCTATTGTAAAAGAACATGAAGATAATCGAAAGAAGAAATCAAGGAAGGTTAGGAAAGAAAGATTGTTGTTCAAATACATTAATAAAAATAGCTGAACTATGAAAAAGTACTTTTTGGTTATCCTATTAGTCAGTTTTCAGGTGTTTTTTTCCTCGGTTAACGCGCAACTCAAATTCAGTAATTTTACTACTTATCCTGATTTAGAAGGCAATTTTATCCTTGATATTATCACTGATAGTCGTGGGGTTGTCTGGATAGCAACCAGTAATGGGCTTGTGCAATATGATGGGTATGAATACAAACATTATGATGTTGATCCCAAAGATTCAAAAAAAATGGGAAGTATTTTGACCCAGAAACTTTTTGAAGCTCGGAATGGTCATATTTGGATTGGCTGTACAGATGTAGTCAGTGAATACAATCCCATAACAAAAAGATTCAAGAATTATATTGTATCTAAACTCGCCGATTTTCCTTTGGGAATACAAATCATAATAACAACCATAAATGAGGATTCCAGAGGAAGGATTTATTTTGGAGCGGTTTCTTATAATGATAGTAAGGATTCCCATGCTCTTTTTTATAAGGATGAAAACAGTACTAAACTCAAACGTTTTGATTCTCCCAATTCTATTGAAGTGAAAAATGTTTATAAAGCCACTACAGACCCTTTGGGCCATGTTTGGATAGTGGCTAATAATGGTTTTTTCAGGATTGATAAAAATAATGCTATTGATAATAAGAAATGGCCAATCCCTGAATTCCCGACTAATAAATACTATAGCACAATCAAAAGTGATGCTAGAGGCAATATATGGATTACTTCAAGCAATGATGTTCGTTCAGTTCTCAGTGTATGGAATCCCAATTCCGATAAAGTAAAAACTTATCCATTGAAACAATCATTCACTGAAAAGAACAGTGCGTTTTGGATTACTGGAATGGAGTTTGATTCAAAAGGAAATATCTGGCTTGCTACCACTTTTGGTTTACTGTGTTTTGACCTGAAAAAAGAGCAATTTGAAGTGTTGAATGAAAATAAAAATCAAGGATCGGTAAGAAATGCTCTTACTTGCCTTTATTTGGATTCCTTTGATAATTTTTGGATTGGCACAGAATCTCAGGGGATATTTAGATATAGTAATCGAACCGTATTGAAATCCTTTGTTAACAAAAAAGAAGATAAAAATTCTATCACTTCTGGCTGGCTCAGTAAAATGTTTGAAAGTGGTGATGGTAAAATTTGGATGATTACCGAAACAGGTCTTGATGTTTTTGATCCGGTTAAGAATTCTGTAACACCTTATCCGATTGCAAAAGGAGTACCTGGGGCATTTTGGTCTAATGGAATCGGTTTATATTCTCCTGAGGAAATTCTCTTCCAAACGAACCTTGGTCGGTTTCTTTTTAATATCAATAATAAGACTTTTAAAAAAATTACTCTCGATCCCATACTGGCTAAACTCCATATTTTCAATCTGATTACAGACAGTCGAGACAATCAATGGTATTGCACATCTAATGGGGCTTTTTTAAAAATTAAAAATAAAGAAACACTTCGTCATTTTGATTTGAAGAAGATTTCGGGTTCAAATATTACCAGTAATGAAATAATCAATATTTACGAAAGCCCTAAATACGGAATATGGTTACTCACTAATAACGGATTGTTTCTGTATAATTATGAGAGCGATAAAGTGGTAAGGTATGGATTTGACAAGAAAAAAGGGGATATTCTAAAATCGCAAGACATCAACTCGCTGCATGTGGATAAAGAAGGAATAGTTTGGGTTGGGACCTGGGATGGTGGTCTTGGTAAATACAATATCAAAACAGGAAAAATCATAACGTATACAACTAAGGATGGTTTGCCTTCTATGGGGATTCAGGGTATTTTGGCAGACGAAAAAAACAATGCACTTTGGCTCAGTACTTTTGAAGGAATCAGCAGATTCAGTATAAAAGAGGGGCAGTTTAATAATTTTTCGATGGAAGATGGTATTCATGGACGATTGTTTGCCGATGGAGCTTACCTCAAGACATCGGGAGGAATTATGGTTTTTGGAGGCAATAATGGGATCACGGTATTTAATCCAAATACTATTTCGAAAAATTCAACCCCACCAATAGTATTTATTACCGATTTTAAAATTGGTGATAATTCAATATATTATGGCATCGATTCTATTAAAAAATATAAAAAAGCACAGCCAAAAGATTTTGTTCTAAAGTACAATCAAAACAGTATATCCATCAATTACACAGGAATACATTATGCAAATCCCCCTAGAAATAAATTTGCCTACAAACTGTTAAACTATGATAACAACTGGCGAGAAGTAGGGAATATTCGAACCGCATATTATTATGATCTGCCTCCCGGGGAATATATATTCAAAGTAAAAGCGGCTAATAGTAATGGTGTTTGGAATATAACAGGAGCTTCTGTCGCGTTTCGTATTACTCCTCCTTGGTGGCGTACCTGGTGGGCATATACACTATACGGAATCCTCTTTATACTTGGTGTATTTTTGGTAGACCGTTTCCAGCGAAAAAGACTGCTTGAAAAAGAACATGCTTTGGCCAAAGAAAAAGAGCTTGCCCATGCCCGAGAAATTGAGAAGGCCTTTAATACACTCAAGACTACTCAACTCCAACTCATTCAATCCGAAAAAATGGCATCACTTGGTGAACTCACTGCTGGGATTGCCCATGAAATACAAAATCCATTGAACTTTGTGAATAATTTCAGTGAAGTGAGCAGTGAATTGTTGGAAGAGATGAATGTAGAAATTGAAAAAGGAGACTTTGAAGAAGTTAAAAATTTAGCTTTAGACATTAAACAAAATTTAGAAAAAATAAACCATCACGGCAAACGTGCAGATGCGATTGTAAAGGGTATGTTGCAGCATTCCCGCATTAGCTCGGGACAAAAAGAACCAACAAATATCAATGCGCTTGCCGATGAGTATTTACGATTAGCCTATCATGGTTTGCGTGCCAAGGACAAAAGCTTCAATGCTGAACTGGAAACTCATTTTGATGCAACCCTTCCAAAGATTAATGTAATCCCACAAGATATAGGCCGGGTTTTTCTCAACCTGTTTACCAATGCTTTTTATGCAACACACCAAAAGCAAAAAACCGCAAACCAAGAATACAAGCCTGTTTTATGCGTGACAACAACTCAAAAAGAAAATTTTGTTGAGATTACAGTAAAAGACAATGGAACAGGAATTCCAGATGGAATTAAAGACAAAATAATGCAACCGTTTTTCACTACAAAACCGGCAGGAGAGGGAACTGGTTTGGGGTTGTCACTGAGTTATGATATTGTGGTGAAATCACATGGAGGTACTATCAATATAGAAACGGAAGAAGGCAAGGGTTCTGTTTTTATTATAACCTTGCCTAAGTAATGCGAATAATTTAATAACGTATTTTGTTTTTTCGGTATTGAAAATGAGAACTGTTTTTTACAGTCGATAAAAAAATTCGTTTTTATCAGTGTCCTCGCTTTAGCGATTCCGTGTCATCCGCGTTCTATTGAAATTACGTTATACGACAAAAAAAATGTTCCGTTTATTTAGATGATTTAATACTATTTAATAACTCGTTGGTTGTAATTCTGTTTAAATAAAAAACAAACCACATAGATTTACAACTAATAATTAAAGAAAGAATAGAAAATAGCGCTATTTTTCACATAGATTGACTATGTGAAAAGTGAAACATCTATCAAACTCTTTTCAAAAACTATAAATTCTATGCTTCTATGTGGTAAAAAACAATTACACCCAACGGGTTATTTAATACTATTTAATGCAATTAAATATGAACTTTGATTATATTCTACTGATAATTGTTTTTAGTTATTTGCGGAAAAAACTGCAAAGCAAAATCCTATTGCCTCAAATTGACAAGTATTTGTTTATGGGTTTTTGGCTTTCGATTGCGCTTTTAATTACTCAAGTAATTGTAGATTCTAGGAAAGGCATTACCGCTTGGATAGCACATGTGCTTTTATTTGCTGTAATATACTTTTGCCTTACTCTAAAAGAATTTAAATCTCTTAAGTCTTTTATTTATTCCATGTTGCCCTTTGTAGTCGTAAATTTTATAGAAGATTTTACAGAACTCATCAGTTCTTCCTTTCATAAAGAGTGGGATAATTATTTTGATACGGCAATTGTATTTTCAATCATTTGGTTTTTTGCCATGTTTTTCATCACTAGAAAACAACGCAAAGACATGGAAAGGGAACAATTAAAAGCTGTAGAATTAGAAAAAGAATTCCAACAGTCCGAAATTTTAAAGGCAAAATTAGAAATACAGGTAGCAGAACGCACAGCTGAAATCCTTGGTCAAAAAGAGGAGTTGCAAAAAGCACTTGATGAACTCAAAACGACACAAAACCAGTTAATACAATCTGAAAAAATGGCCTCACTTGGTGAACTCACCGCCGGAATTGCCCATGAAATTCAGAATCCATTAAACTTTGTCAATAATTTTAGCGAAGTGAGTGTTGAGCTTTTGGATGAAATGAATGAAGAAATAGTTAAAGGTGATTTTGAAGAAGTAAAAAACATTGCAAGTGACATCAAAAAAAACTTGGAAAAAATAAATTATCACGGTAAGCGTGCCGATAGTATTGTAAAAGGAATGTTGCAACACAGTCGAACTGGAAATACAACTAAAGAAGCTACAGATATAAACAAATTGGCCGATGAATACCTGCGGCTTGCCTATCATGGACTTCGTGCCAAAGACAAAAGTTTTAATGCCGACCTAGTTGTTGATTTTGATGAAAATTTGCCAAAAATAAATGTGTTTACGCAAGAAATTGGACGTGTTTTACTGAATTTATTCACCAATGCCTTCTATGCCACACATCAAATGCAGAAAAAATCAGATGAAGCATACAAACCAATGGTTAGTGTGAAGACCGTATTAAAAGAGAATGGGATCGAAATAACAGTTAGGGACAATGGTATAGGAATTCCAGAAGCCATTAAAGACAAAGTCATGCAACCTTTCTTTACCACTAAACCAACTGGTGAGGGTACAGGTTTGGGCCTGTCACTAAGTTATGATATAGTGGTAAAAGGTCATGGAGGCACCATTGCCATTGATAGCAAAGAAAATGACCATACTGTTTTTACAATATTACTTCCAATTGAATAAAAGCATAGTATTCAAATAATAAAATTCGTAAATTTAACAATATGTAAATAATTAAAAATCAATGGTTATTTGATTGTAATAGCCAAAAAAACAGTTAAATATGAAGATACTGGTAGTAGATGATGAAGCTGATGTACAGCCACTTTTCTTGCAACATTTTCGTAAAGAATTACGTCGTCACGATTTTGAATTTGATTTTGCCCTTTCGGGTGAGGAAGCATTAGAATATCTTAAAGGTAAAGCTTCTGAAGTGGTGCTGATTCTATCGGATATTAATATGCCAGGAATGAGCGGAATCGAACTTTTGTCAAAAATACGTCATGATTTTAATGGACCACAGCCAGTGGTAATGATGATTACTGCTTATGGGGATGATGAAAATTATAAACAATCGATGGAGAATGGAGCAAATGATTTTTTAACAAAACCGTTAGATTTTAATGTATTAAAAGAGAAACTAAAAAAAATCATGGACAATGGCTAAGATACTTGTAGTTGATGATGAAGCAGATTTAGAAATTTTGGTAAAGCAAAAGTTCAGAAAAAAGATTCGGGAAAATGTCTATCAGTTCATTTTTGCCCAGAATGGGGAAGAGGCATTGCAGAAAATTTTGGAACATTCAGACTTGGATATCATACTCAGTGATATTAATATGCCGATAATGGATGGATTAACTTTATTAAGCAAGTTGCCTGAGGTCAATCCGATATTGAAAGCGGTTATGGTATCCGCCTATGGGGACATGCACAATATACGGTTGGCTATGAATAGAGGTGCATTTGATTTTGTCTGTAAGCCCGTTGATTTCGATGATCTGGATTTGACTATGGAAAAAACGATATTGCATGTCAAACAATTGCAGGAAACCATTAAAGCAATCAAGGAGAATAATATTCTTAAGATGTATGTTGATGAAAATGTAATTAATTTTATGACGAACAAGGAGTTCGAAAGTAGTCTCCTTAAAAATGAAATGTTAGAAGCCACCGTGCTTTTTATAGATGTATGTGGTTTTACTTCAATAACCGAACAAATTCCAGCAAATACAATAGTGAATTTGCTTAACGGACTATTTGATACAATTGTAAAAGAAATCATAGCTCAAGATGGGCATGTAGATAAATTTATGGGTGATGCTGTTATGGCTGTTTTTAGAGGGGACTATCATTTGGATAGAGCTATTGATGCGGGACTCGCTATAAGAAATCAAATCAAGAACAGCGAGGAAATAATGTTTGGGGATAAAATCTATAAACCACAAATTTCAATTGGCATTAACTCCGGGGAAATGGTGTCCGGGAATATTGGTTCGGCATCCTTAAAGCGATTTGATTACACCGTTATTGGCGATGCGGTAAATACGGCTCAAAGATTACAAAGTGTTGCCAAACCAGGGCAAATCCTTATTTCGGAGGCAGTTTTTCATATTGCTAAAGAATCATTTAAGTGTGAATTAAATGGGGAATATGTATTGAAAAATAAATCGGTACCGGTAAATACCTATGAGGTAATTGAGTAATAGACAAGGAGTGATATAAATAAAAAACTGAACTATTCAAAACTAATACCAACCCATTTATATTTACAACTCTCGATAGTTACAAAAGGGGAAAGATGTTTTTTTTTTAATCAATATGCCCTGATGAAAATGAATGTCCTAGCCCAAATGTAAAAAATAACTAAAAAAGTGTTCCCTGTATCAATCTAGGTTGTGGATTATCTTTGAATTCGAAGGTGTCCGTTACAAAAAACTGTTTTATGTTTTCGTCAAATTGTCGTAAAACAACACTGTCACAAACAAAATTCAGGTCTATTGTAGTGAATAAATGATTGGCTTTTATTAGATTTTCTGGAGTAAGTCTTCGAGCAATAGAGAGATGCGGATTATCACTTTTTAGCATATTGGGAATACGAAGCGATTGATTGAACCGTTTCATGATGTGCTTCAAGTTGGTTTTGGAATCTTTGTCTGGTGCTATAAAAAAAGCACCATTGGGAAAAGCGCCGAATTCATTTAAAAGTATTTCAACTGGAGACAACGTTTCGCACAATCTATTGATTTGAATTTTAATCTTTTCAATTGCTGCATCCGTTGCCTTGAATTCGCAGATTGTAATATGTCCTACAGAATTTTTACTGTTGAACCAGCCCACTTCAGTCGCTAACTGTTCTTTCATGGACTTCACCAAAATTAGAATGGCCTCTGGAGGATGAATGACAAGGGAATATAGCTTTTCCATAGGTAGTACTTTTTAATACCGTAAAAGTAAAGATTTAGTTATGATGAGCAGTATTGTAAATGTCTTTGTAGGTTGTGGTAACTCGGAATTTTGGAGAGTAGTGTAAATAAAAAAGCCTTACAATCAGTCAATTGCAAGGCTTTTTGTGGAATCGCCGGGAATCGAACCCGGGTCCAAACAAGCAACTAAAGAGCTTTCTACACGCTTATTCTCTGAATGGATTTTCGTCTCGGAGTTAGGTCAGAAACAACCTCTCTTTGCTTATCTTCTTTAGTTTCAATACTCACCCGAAGCGTATGAATATCTAGGTTTAAATTTACGATTCATCTTTATCGACCGCTATAAACCAAAGCTTTCGAGATGAATCCTGCTTTCCTACCTGGTAGGACGAGGCTAATCTTACTATAATTCAGATTATGCAGCAAGAGCGTAGTTTCCTTCGCCGTGTAAAATGTTTGAGACCTTTTATTTACGAGAATTGTCCCAGTTCTCGACGTGCTTACTTTCCAATTCGACTTGCTGTCAAAACCAGTCGACCCCATTTAATTAGTGTTCAGTGTTCCGTTTTTAAGTATTCAGTTTATTAACTGAATGATTCAGATGCTGTCGACTTTTATATTGCAAAGGTACATCAATTTATATCAATATCAAAAATCAATATCTGGAGAATTTATACTATAAACGAATTATTTCAAACTGCTTTACTGAATACTAAAAACTGATCACTGTCTACTTGTAGCTACTCGTCTGCTACTTTAAAAGGATAATCGCCAAACAAAACCGATAGTTTTCGAACCGCATAAGTGCTTCTGTTGAATTTATTGGACAAGGCAATTATGGTAACATTCTCGTCTTTTAATGTTATATAAGAGGAAGTGAAACCATGCCACCAACCGTTATGGAAATAGAAATTTTTACCGGTTTCCCAATTGACCATACGAATGCCCAGTCCGTAATTTTTAGTTCCTTTTCGTTCGTTGCTGTGTCCGGTGTAAACTTGGGCTAACAATTCGGGTTCCAAAAAGGATGGGGAATTTCTGGCTCTGTCAAATTTCAATAAATCTCTGGGAGTAGAGTAAATGTTTTTGTCTCCATAAACTTTATCCAGATAATCAATACCTATTTCAACTTTGTTTGCTTTATAGGATGGAGCTACTTTCTTTTTGTCATTGTCAAAATCTAAAACAAAAGTGTTTTTCATCCCCAAGGGTTTAAAAATGATTTGGTTCATTGCTTCTCTGTACGAAAGCTTGGTTACTTTTTCGATAATTAAAGCCAACATCGCATAATTAGTATTACAGTAGGCGAATCGGGTACCTGTTCTTTGTTCCAAAGCGATATTTTTGGTTCCCATAATGGTCAAAATGTCCAGATTGGTCAGTGTATTATGCCTGTCCCAAACATTTTTATCCCGATCTGTAAAATAAGCATAACTGCGCATCCCGCTTCTATGAGAAAGCAGCATTCTTACGGTAACATCCGGATAAGGAAACTCTTTTAAAAAGTCAGTCACTTTTTGGTCCAAGCCAATTCTTTTAGCGTTTATTAATTTTAAAACTGCCGTTGCGGTAAGAACTTTAGTGACAGAAGCAATATGAATAGGAGTGGTACTCGTTATAGGTGTTTTATCTCTAAGGTTGGCATAGCCTTCGTATTTTTCGTAGATAATTTGACCGTTTTTAGCAACAAGAAATGCCCCGTTCATGCTGTTGTTAGGCCAGTTTTTATTGTAAAAAGAATCTATTTTTCGTTGCTTTTCTGCAATGTAAGAAGCCGTAAGTTTTGGTTCATTGGTCAAAGGCTTCATTTTTGGTAAAACGTTTTTTGGAAGATCGGCATCTTTTATTTCTGTTTTTGAAATGTCTTTGGCTTCATTTTTACAAGAACTGGCTACTACAATTACGAGCAGTAAATGTAGTATATTTGCTTTTTTTATAAAATTCATTTTTGTGGTACTTAAAAAGCAAATATATAGAATCGATTGGATTTGTTTTTGTTTTTTTTAAATTTTAAGACTCTTTTATAAAAGTCAATTAGTGGTTCTAATGATACTCAACTAATTAGTACTGTTTTATGCGTATTCCACAACAATTTTTTTATAAAAAAAGTAAAAACAAAAATAAATTGTTATATTTGTAACAAATACCACGAATTAAGTTATATTTTTATAAATTTAAAATAATAAAAATGAAGTTTGGAATCATAAAAGAAAGAAAAAATCCACCAGATAGAAGAGTCGTTTTCTCTCCTAATGAATTGGCTAAAATAAAGCAGCTGTATCATGACTGTACCGTAAAAGTAGAAAGTTCCGATATTCGTATTTTCCCCGATGTTCAATACCAAAGTATGGGAATTGATGTGACCAATGATGTTAGTGATTGCGACGTGCTGTTTGGAGTGAAAGAAGTTCCCGTAGAGAATTTGATTCCAAATAAGGGGTATTTCTTTTTTTCGCATACCATAAAAAAACAACCTTACAACAGAAAGCTGTTGCAAGCCATACTAGATAAAAATATCGATTTGTATGATCATGAAACCATTGTCGATGCCCATAATCGACGTTTAATCGGTTTTGGTCGTTATGCTGGTATTGTGGGAGCCTACAATGCTTTTAGAGCTTTTGGAATAAAATTCGAATTGTTTAAAATGCCAAAAGCGGAAACCCTTTCGGGAAAAGAGGCGCTGATTACCCATTTAAAAAGATTGATTCTACCTCCGCTAAAGATTGTGGTTTCGGGAACCGGAAAAGTTGGGAATGGCGCCAAAGAAATTTTGGATGCCATGAAAATTAAAGAAGTTACAGTTGAAAATTATTTGACCAAGACTTATACGCAACCCGTGTACACACAGATCGATGTTTTGGATTATAACAAAAGGTTAGATGGACAAGTGTTGGATTTCACCGATTTTTATCACAATCCAAAAGAATATACTTCAGATTTTGAAAAATTCACAAAAGTTTCGGATATGTTTATTACGGGTCATTTTCATGCCAATGAATCCCCAGCAATTTTAACCCGTGAAATGCTTCAGGCCAATGATTGCATGATAAAAGTGGTTGCCGATGTCTCTTGTGACGTCAATGGACCTATTGCCTGTACCTTGCGTTCCTCAACCATAGCAGAACCTTTGTACGGCTATTTGCCTAGCGAACACAAAGAAGTAGATGTCTTTCATCCTGCCGCAATTGTAGTTATGGCGGTCGATAATTTGCCATGTGAATTGCCTAAAGATGCGAGCGAAGGATTTGGAGAAATGTTTTCGCAACATGTGATCCCCGCTTTTTTTAACGGAGACAAAGATGGGATTCTTAAAAGAGCCAAAATGACTGAAAATGGGAAATTGACCGAGCGTTTCAGTTATTTACAGGATTATGTGGATGGGAAATAAAATTCCAATATAAGGATTGAAAATAAGAAAACCTGCAAGTCATTGATTTGCAGGTTTTTTAGTTTTAAAGCCAATTGCTTTCAAGATTTAGTGAAGTAATCAATCACGTATACACACCCCTAACCCCTCTCAAGAGGGGAATGTGACCCTGCAAACATAAAATCTTTAGTTTTTATAAGAAATTACAAAATTTACTTATATATTTTTTTGACCTAGTAGATGTCGTTTAATCACTCACTCCTTTTATGCACTCCTAACTCTCCTCTTGAGAGGGGTTGGGGGTGTGTTTTTCTTTAAGTAAGTAACTCAAAAAAATAAAAATAGAAAACCTGCAAATTATCGATTTACAGGTTTTTCGGTTATATCAAAATCTATATTCTCTTCTCTATGTTCTCTTTTCTAAAAATCTAAAATCTAAAATCTAAACCATATCTTCCGGTTTCACCCAATCATCAAAATCTTCGGGAGTTACGTAGCCCAATCTAACAGCTTCTTCTTTGAGTGTGGTTCCGTTTTTGTGGGCGGTTTGAGCAATTTCCGCCGATTTATAATACCCAATTTTGGTGTTCAAAGCGGTAACCAACATCAGCGAATTGTCAACCAATTCCTTGATGCGTTTGTAGTTGGGCGTTATGCCTTGTGCGCAATGCTCATCAAAGGATTGGCAAGCATCACCCAACAACTGAGCCGATTGCAAAAAATTGGCTGCCATCATGGGTTTAAAAACATTCAATTCATAATGCCCTTGCATACCACCAATAGTTATGGCTACGTCATTTCCCATAACTTGTGCACAAACCATGGTAAGCGCTTCGCATTGCGTTGGATTGACTTTTCCCGGCATGATAGAAGAACCTGGTTCGTTCTCAGGAATCAAGAGTTCTCCAATTCCGGAACGGGGCCCCGAAGCCAGCATTCTGATGTCATGGGCTATTTTATGTAAAGAAACGGCCAATTGCTTTAATGCGCCATGCGTTTCCACAATAGCATCGTGTGCTGCCAAAGCTTCAAATTTGTTTGGGGCAGTTACAAAAGGATGACCTGTAAATTGGGCAATGTATTCCGCTACTTTTATGTCGTATCCTGCTGGAGTGTTGAGTCCTGTCCCTACTGCAGTTCCGCCCAAAGCGATTTCGGATAAGTGTTCCAATGTATTTCTGAGGGCTTTTAATCCGTGATTTAATTGTGCCACATAACCCGAAATTTCCTGACCTAAGGTTAGGGGAGTGGCATCCATCAAATGGGTACGGCCTATTTTGACCACTGAGGCAAATTCGGTTGATTTTCCTTGGAGTGTATCCCTTAATTTTTCAATGCTTGGAATGGTGTTTTCGACCACCACTTTATAAGCGGCAATGTGCATTGCCGTTGGGAAAGTATCATTGGAGGATTGCGATTTGTTGACATCGTCATTGGCTTTGATAAAAGGTTCGCCTTCGCCAACAGTACGCCCTTTCAAAACCTGGGCACGATTGGCAATAACTTCATTGACGTTCATATTACTTTGTGTTCCCGAACCCGTTTGCCATATCACAAGAGGAAACTGATCCTTAAGTTCTCCCGCAAGTATTTCATCACATGCCTCTGCGATGGCATCACGCTTGTCAATAGATAAAACACCCAAATCGCAGTTGGTATAGGCAGCCGCTTTTTTGAGATAGGCAAAACCTTCTATAATGGCGGAGGGCATTGACGAAGGTGGTCCAATTTTAAAATTGTTTCGGGAACGTTCGGTTTGTGCTCCCCAGTATTTATCTGCTGGAACAGGAACTTCTCCCATGGTGTCTTTTTCGATTCTAAATTTCATGTTTTGAATTTGATTAGGTTTTAGAATAACGTGACTGTCTGTGATGAGTATTAATTTTCCACAAATTTTATTCATTATGCCCTTTGCTACTCTGCGCCTTTGCGAGCCAAATTTCACGCAAAGGCGCTGAGGCGCAAAAGCATATTTTCAAGATTTAGATTCTTTTTATGAATGCAAGCAGTCTTGTTAATTTGAGCACCTTATTTTCTAATGATAAAATTTCTTCACTTTGGCCACAATTTGATTGGTGGTCATACTCTCTGCCGATTCGACCATTTTTAGTTTGCTGGAATCAAATGATTTATCGGTATTTATTTTTTGTTCTAATTTTATTTTTGCCTCAGCAGGTCCAAAAATATATAGTTCATCGGCTAATTTGATATGAGACAGAATATTTTTGAGGAAATGATTGGTTTCATTTTTTCTTCGTTCTTCAAATTTGTTTTCGTTATTGCTGTGATGACTACCGCTAAAGGTTCCTTTGTTTCCTTCTTTTTCGTGGTACATTTTATTTTCTAAATCAGATTCGATTTCAGAGATTCTTTCTTTTCCACCATCAAGAGTAACAATAATAGCTTTTGATGAATCAATCCAGATGCCAGTTTGTCTTTTCATGTCTTTATGTTTTAAAATTAACTTAAGTTGAATCGTTATGTGAGTTTTTTTGAAAGCAATGTTAGATTTACTTATGAATTAGAAATAGCGCTGTTTGTAATAAATTTAGCTTTTAGAGAATTAAAAACCATTTTGAGAAAATAAATAAATAGTGTTTTTTAATATAACGGATTGGGATTCATAAAATTACAAAATACTAATGAATTGGAATCAAATATTTAGGTTTGTTTTGTGCTTAAATTTTTCATTGTCAATTTATTATGAAAACCCGTTGGGTGTAATTCCACATATTTACGCCTAAAATTGACTCCTTCAGCTAACGGAAGAAAGTAAAAATTTAGATGAATATTATAAAATATAAAAAAATGATTTTCAAAACATTAAAAAAAAAACATTAGTTATAATTGTTTTTTTACCACATAGAAACATAGAATTTATAGTTTTTGAAAAGAGTTTGATAGATGTTTTACTTTTCACATAGTCAATCTATGTGAAAAATAGTGCTATTTTCTATTCTTTCTTAGTTATAAATCTATGTATCTATGTGGTTTATTTTTTATTTAAACAGAATTACACCCAACGGGTTATGGAAATAATGATGAATGTTTTAATCCCAAATGTTTTGAGTTGTTTGAAGGGATCTTTAGTTAGGACTAGGCATTTATTTTATAAAAGCAAAAAAGGTATCGATTGCTCAATACCTTTTTAGTAGCAATTTATATGCTAAAGTTTGTCTTTTTTAATTCTTAACCCCTTAGTAACTTAGTCTCTACTGGAATCACTTTTTAGTAAAGTCTCCAGAATTAATAATTACTAGTTTCTTTGGGTCAAAATATTTTACAAGTGCAGCATTTACTTTTTGTACATTCAATGCTTTTACTTTTGCCTCATAGTCTTCATAATCTTTGAAGCTTTTTCCCAGATCTAAATTTTCTCTAAGTTTATAAACCAGATACTCATCCATTCCTAGCATGGTTTGTCTGTTTTGCAACCATGATTTTAATGAACTGTCAAATTCTTCTTTGGTAAAACCTTTGGTCAAAGCTTTTTGAATTTCTTCATTAAGGGCATTACCTAATTTTTCTTTCATGGTAGGATTGTAAAAGGCATAAATTCCCCAATCTGTTGTAGGGTCTATAGCGTTTGCCTGTAAATAGGATCCGGCTCCATAACTAAGACCTTCAGCCTCACGCAAACGTTGCGGTATTCTAGAGGATAAGAAAGAACCACCACCCAATAATTCATTTGCCATATCTACTGCAGGATAATCGGCGTTGGTCTCTCCTATGTTCAAATTGATTTTAGCCATCAATGCCGCATTTGTTTTATCATTGATTTGAATTGTTTTTTCCTGGGCTTTTGTGTCAAAAAATTGAGTTGGAATTCTTGTGTATTTATTTTTCGGACTCCAATTATCAAAAGTTGAGGTTAAGAATTTTTTGATTACTGGTTTATCTATCCCACCAACAAATGATGAAATACTATTTGATCCTCCATAAAATTCTTGGTAGAAATTCTTGATATCGTCAATCGTAGTTTTGTTTAGGCTGGCTAAACTCTCGTCTACAGATTCTGTGTAATAGGGATGGTCTTTAGGATACAACTGGGTCGTTTTTGTCAACGCTTCACTCGATACAAATTGAGGATCATTCCTATTGGATTCCAATTCGCTTTTGGCTTCCAGTTTTACTTTTTCAAATTCTGCTGGATCAAATGATGGGTTTCTTAAAATATCTTGAACCAAGTTTAAAGCATTGCTTAAATTAGGTTTATCGGCACTCACTCTCACAAAAAGCCCGTCAACCGATCCAGAAAACGTTAGGTTTATTTTGTATTGATCGAGTTGGTCGTTAATGTCTTTTTTGCTTCTGGTTTTAGTCCCCATTTTAAGCATACGTGCGGTTAAGTCAGCGATCATTGATTTTTGGCTCAATGATTTTTCATCTCCCATTCTCAAAATCAATCGCGCTTCAATTTTATTTCCTTTGGCAGGTTTTTCCAGTAAGGCATATTTTCCTCCTGATGCTAATTTTCCTTCCTCGGTCGATTTTATAATATTGGCTACAGAGGTCTCAAAGGTAGTGGTATTGGCTTCCATAGCTTTTCCTTTATATCCTTTTACCTGTGCAGCAATATCTTTGGCAGGATTTACTTTTGTTCTTTCACTTGTTGTTTCCGGAATAAATCGTCCCCAAGTTCTATTGCTTTGCAAGTAATACTTTTTGGCTGCATTTTGAATATCTGCAACTGTCAAGGCTTCGACATTATCTCTGTCTATAAAAAACAAACGCCAATCGCCAGCTCCAACATATTCAGTCATGGCTACCGATAAATTAATCGTTTTATTGTAAGTATTTTCAAATTGTTTTAGCAATTCATTTTTGGCACGTTTAAGATCGTCTTCGGTAAAAGTCATTTTTGGAACAGCATTCATGGTTTCCAAAAATGTTTTTTGAACGACATTGATGTCTGTGTCTTTAGCAATTTCACAAGAGTAAAAACTAAATCCAGGATCTTTGAAAGTGGGAGTATAGCAAGATAAATTGGTAGCCAATTTTGTTTCTACTAATGATTTATATAAAACTCCTGAGGGATTATTGGTCAAAATAGCTGTAAGGGCATTATTGGCAGCATATTCTTTATCAGAATAACAGGGTGTATGATAAGCCATGGCCAGATATTGAATGTCTCCATTTCTTTTGAGCTCCACAAATCGTTCTCCGTCTTGAGCTGGTTCTACAGTATAGGTTTGTTCAATTTCCGTTTTAGATTTTGGAATTGGAGCAAAATATTGAGAAATCCAAGAAAGCGTTTTCTTTTCATCAAATTTTCCTCCTATGATAAGAGTGGCATTATTGGGTTGGTAATATTTTTGATAAAAAAGTTTAAGTCTGCTTGCAGGAACTAGCTCAATATCTTCTTTACTACCAATGGTTGATTTTCCGTAGTTGTGCCATAAATAGGCAGCAGAAAGAACACGGTCAAATAAAACTCCCGAAGGATAATTTTCGCCTATTTCAAATTCATTTCGCACCACACTAAATTCGGTATCCAGATCGGTTTGAAGAATTGCCGACGTTACCATTCTGTCGGCCTCCATTTCAAGCGCCCATTTTAGATTTTCCTCTGTAGCAGGCAGAATCTCGTAATAATTGGTACGATCGGCATAAGTTGTTCCATTGGCTTGCGCTCCTTTATCTGCAATGGTTTTCTTGATATCCGTAAATTTAGAGGAACGTTTAAAGAGCATGTGTTCCAGTAAATGTGCCATTCCAGATTCGCCATACCCTTCATGACGGGAACCAACCCCATATACAATATTGACAATCACATTGGATTGTGCAGCATCGGGAATTAATAAAACTTTCATCCCATTGGTTAAGCTATATTCTTTTATTCCTTCAACCGAAGTGACAAAAGTAGCTTCTTGAGCATGGGAATTAGTTACCAATGCAGTAACTAATGTCATAGCGAAAATCATTTTTTTCATTCAAATGTATTTTTGTAAGTTAATATTGTAAAAATACATTTTATTTTGAATACTATTTGATTTTATTAGCAATAATATTACATTTAAAATAGAGTTTGGTATTTATAATTGTTACTGTTCTATTATTTTCTTTAAATTTATAGAATGTTTTCGCAAAGAAAAAAGCGTAAATAGTGTAGTCATTTGTATCTCGATGATAAATTTTTTAAAATATGGAAAGTAAAAAGCAAGCGATAGAATTTGCTAAAAATTATTTAAGAGGTGAAGACATTTCAAATTCTATTCATTTTGAGGATTTGTATTCAAAATTGATTCAATATGAGCAATTTGGATATGCCACAGAGATTTTATTGGAAAAAATAGCCGATAATGAGGCAGATGGCGTTGAAATCAAACTTTCGAATTATCAAGATTTAGCAGAGAATATATACAAAGACACCACACTATCTTCCTATTTTAAATTTGAAAAAGCGATAAATATTCTAAAGTCTTTTTGCGATTTAGAACACACCAAAAATTGCAAAACACTAAGTTTGGCGGGAGAAGTGTATAAACATAAATGGAAATTTGACCATCAGTTTCATAATTTATTGCAATCTAGGGCTTATTATAAAAAAGGCTACCTAATTTGGAAAAGCAAATCACATAAATCGATTCATGCCGAAACCGATTGCATCAATACCGCAGTAAATTATGCGCACATCAATGAGTTAATTGTTATAGAGAATTTAGAACGGCTCTCTGAAACTTCAGAAATTACCAGTGAAACCATCAAAAGATTTGAAACAGCCCAAGATATTAGAAGGGAAATTATTCATGCCTATTTAGATGATACAGGTACGGGTAAGCCTTTATTTAGAGCCGAAATTGAAGCCAAAGAAAAATTGTATCCTGCATTAGCCGAAGCTTTTTTTGGTCTTAGGAAATACAAGGAAGCCCTTTATTTTATTATGCTGCACACTGCAGGCAAAAAGGAAAATTGGCAAATTAAATCGTTTAGCAAGCAAATTTATAATCTGTCCTATTATCAAAGAATTGAAAAAAATCAATTGGCTACAAACATTGATCCATTCCAGAAAGAGGAAATTATAGAGGAAGATCTAAATCGTTGTTTAATGGCTTTAAATCTCCGATCGGATACTGTCCACTCCAAGCAAAAAAAGCAAAGCAAAGTGGGATTAGGTTTGTCCGGCGGTGGTTTTAGGGCGGCTTTATTTCATATTGGTGTTTTGGCCGCATTGGCAGATAAAGGCAAATTAAAAGATATTGAGGTAATTTCCTGTGTCTCTGGAGGTTCTATAATCGGGGCTTTTTATTACTTGAAAATTAAGCAATTGTTTGAAAACAAAGCCGATAAAGATATAGTTCATGAGGATTATGTTAAACTGGTAAAAGAAATTGAAAAAGAATTTTTGGATGCGGTTCAAAGGAACATCCGAATGCGTTTACTGACTAGTTTTTCCAAAAATATTGAAATGCTGAAAGAAGGATCCTATTCTCGGTCCAATAGGTTGGGGGAACTGTACGAACAGTATTTTTATAAGCCATTAATGGCTAAAAGTTTAAAATTTAAAAATACGGATTCGATATACTTGAGTGATTTACTCATTACTCCTTTTAACAATGATAAATTTGATTTTAGCAATGATAATTGGAAGAGAACGAATAAAGTACCACAGTTAATTCTAAATGCAACATCAGTAAATACAGGACACAACTGGCAGTTTACGGCCTCCTGGATGGGAGAGCCACCCACTTACATTTCGGATGATTTTGATGTGAAACCACGTTTAAGAAGGATGTATTATGATAATGCACCCGATGGATATAAAAAATTCAGCTTAGGTTATGCCGTTGCGGCTTCTTCCTGTGTTCCTGTCTTATTCGAACCCCTGGTGCTAAAAGGATTGTATAAAAATTTTGATTTAGAATTAATAGATGGAGGCGTGCATGACAATCAGGGTATTGCGTCTATACTGGAGCAGGAATGCAATGAGATTATTATAAGTGACGGTAGTGCTCAAATGAAAAACAATGACAAAAACACAGCTAATCCAGTGTCCTTGTTTTTTAGAGTGGATACTATTTTGCAAGAACGCTTGCGAGAGATTCAATTACAGGATTTAAAAGCCCGAAAATACTCTTCTATTGTCAATAAGTTGAATATTATACATTTGAAGAACGGATTGTCTCAACTCCCGGTTAGTTGGATAGATTGCACCGATGTTAACAGAAGTCTTTTGTATGATAAAGAAATTGAGGACGAAAATTCGCTTTTGAAATATGGAGTAATGACGAAAATTCAAAAAGGACTTAGCGAAGTGAGAACCGATTTGGATTCATTCAATGACATAGAAGCCTATGCTTTAATGTATAGCGGATACCAGCAAGTAATGCACGACCATAGTGGAGACAACTTAAAAAAAACAAATTGGAAATTCTTAAAAGTAGCCGACAGTTGTGCGCTTCCCGCAAAAGATAAACAACTCGTTAAACAATTAAAAGTAAGTTGTTTTGTTCCTTTCAAAATAATCAGGCTATCAAAAGCATTCAATTATTCCGTATTAGGTCTTGGCGGTGTACTCTTGTTGTACATTTTGTTTGTATTGATTGTGAATTGGCATAATGCGACTCCGATATGGCAATTTGCGATTTCGTATAATTTTATCGGAATAACGCTTATCGTTTTTTTGGTTGGGTTTTTATCTAAATTTCTAGCCAAAGTAATCAATATCGAAAGTATCATAAAGAGAAAAGTGGCTTTGTTTTTTGCACTAACCTTTGGGTGGTTGTTTTCTCAAATGTATATCCTACTTATAAATCCTTTGTATAATAAATTGGGAAAAATAAAATAAGAATTATAAAGCAGAAATTCTGAAAGCGTAACAATATATAATTTGCAATTGCAATGATTTAAAACAAGCTAAAATTTATATCTGGTGCATAAAAAGGATCCAATGATTTAATAATTGATTTTCTTATTCCCTCTCATAAGAGCTTAAGATTTTATATTTTGTTAAGTGTTTGTTTAATAGTTGTTTAATCAGGTTTTTTAAAATAAAAAAAGGAGTTTTTATTTTAAAAGCAATTATATTTTATTAAATTTACAAGTAATTAGCAGCTAAAATACAATGTTACTTAAGAGTTGCCTTTCATTAAATCCGAAGTATGCTAAAACGCCATAATTGTTTTTTAGTATTGTCGTTAGAATTTTTTTTATAATAAAACTGGTTCTATTAAGGAGGTTTCCTATTTGAAGCTTCTGGTTATGGTGTGCAAATGGTTGATAAAAATACTAAAAGTCATTTATATAGATATCCTCACTTTTTAGTGTTTAGAAAACTTAAAAAATAGATTTACTCATTAAATTAAATGTAAAGCAAAATACATTTACAATTAGAATTCTTTTTCTCTAATGTCATTCTAACATTAAAAGCGATAAGATATGTTAAACTACAAGCATATACTTTTCTTCGATCAAATTGGTATTACTGCAATTGGTAAAGTTGGCGGGAAAAACGCTTCACTTGGAGAAATGTACACCCAGCTTAATCCCATAGGCGTTGCTATTCCCAATGGTTTTGCCCTTACGGCAGATGGATATTGCTTATTTACTAAAACCAATCATTTAGTTAAACCACTTGAAGATTTATTGATTCAATTAGACACAAAAAATTACACTAACCTTTCTGCCATTGGTGAACAAGCACGAGCTCTGATTTTATCAGCTGTAATTCCAGAAGAAATTAGAGAAGAAATAGAGAATGCTTATCGGTCTCTTTGTGAACAATGTGAAAAAGACAATCTTGATGTGGCGGTACGTAGCAGTGCAACTTCTGAAGATTTGCCTACAGCGAGTTTTGCAGGGCAAATGCAATCTTTTTTGAATATCAGTGGATCAGAACAATTAGTGGCAGCCGTACACCGCTGTTTTGTTTCTTTATATACAGATCGAGCCATAAAATACCGAATTGATATGGGTTTTGACAAACTGGACATTGCCATTTCAGTAGGAGTTCAGCAAATGGTACGTAGCGATAAAGCATCCTCCGGTGTGGCGTTTACAATTGATCCCGATTCTGGTTTCGAAAACACAATCATCATTAATGGTTCTTGGGGACTAGGCGAAAATATTGTGCAAGGTAGTATTACACCAGATGAATGGATGGTTTTTAAACCGACTTTAGAAAACCAAAATTTGAATCCCATTTTAAAAAGACATTGCGGAAGGAAAGAATTCACCATGATTTACGCTGATAAATCCGAAAGTTTATCTGTTGATAATACGATTGCAAATACCGAAACCTCATTAGATAAACAAAATCAATTTACGCTAAGCGATAAAGAAGTGATTCAGCTTTCTCAATGGTGTTATAAAATTGAAAAACATTATAAAAAAGCTATGGATATTGAATGGGCCAAAGACGGATTCAATAATAAACTCTATATCGTTCAGGCGCGCCCGGAAACTATTCACGGAAAAATAAATAAACAAGTTCGGGAAATTTACAAACTAAAAGAAAAAGGGACACTTTTAGTAAAAGGAATAGCATTGGGCGACAAAATAATTTCGGGAAAAGCACGAATCCTAAACAGCCCACAAGAGGGAAATTTATTGTTAGATCGCGAAATTATTATAACCGATTTGACCAATCCAGATTGGGATCCCATAATGAAAAGAGCTGCGGCGATTATTACCAATAAAGGAGGCCGCACAAGTCATGCCGCCATTGTTGCCCGGGAATTGGGAACTGTTGCAGTAGTAGGATGTGGTAATGCCACCTCTACCATAAAAAACGGTCAGGAAATTACAGTCTCCTGTGCCGAAGGTAAAGATGGTAATGTTTATGATGGATTATTGAAATGGGAAGTAAAAGAGCAAGATTTCAGTAAACTTGAAATGCCAAAAACAGAACCCATGTTGATATTGGCTGATCCAGAAAGGGCTTTCGAGTTGAGTTACTACCCCAATCAAGGTGTTGGCCTTATGCGAATGGAATTTGCGATTTCGAATACCATAAAAATTCATCCGCTGGCTTTGTGTGAACCTGAAAAAGTGATTGATGAAAAAGTGATCTCAACCATAAAAGAATTGACCAAAGACTATTCGGATTGCAAAAAATATTTTGTGGATGAATTAGCCAAAGCAGTATCTATAGTGGCTGCTGCTTTTTATCCGAAGGATGTCATCGTACGAATGAGCGATTTCAAAAGCAATGAATACAGAAATCTCATCGGCGGACAATACTTTGAACCAGATGAAGAAAACCCAATGATTGGTTTTCGGGGAGCTTCCCGTTATTACAGCGATTTTTATCGAAAAGGGTTTGCATTAGAATGTGAGGCCATGAAAAAAGTGCGTAACGAAATGGGACTTACCAATGTAAAATTGATGATTCCATTTTGCAGAACGGTTGAAGAAGGAAAAATGGTATTGGCAGAAATGGAAAAAAACGGATTGGTGCAAGGAGTCAACGATTTAGAAGTGTATGTTATGGTCGAAATTCCGAGTAATGTTTTGTTGGCAGAGGAATTTGCAAAATTGTTTGACGGTTTTTCCATCGGTTCCAATGATTTAACGCAACTGACATTAGGCTTGGATCGCGATTCTTCATTGGTCAGTTATTTGTTTAGCGAAGAAAATCCAGCTGTCAAAGCCCTGATAAGACAAACCATTAAAGTAGGCAAAAAAATGGGAATAAAAGTAGGACTCTGTGGTCAGGCACCTAGTGATATTCCTGCTTTTGCGAAATTTTTGGTGGAAGAAGGAATCGACAGTATTTCTTTTAATCCTGATGCGCTGATAAAAGGAATTGAAAATATTTTGGAAGCGGAAAAAACGATCCATGAAAAATTAAATTTAAGTATAGCCGAATTGGATGAACTATTTTAAGGCATTGTTTTTAATATTTAAATAACCCGTTGGGTGTAATTCCGTTTAAATAAAAAATAAACCACATAGATACATAGATTTATAACAAATAATTAAAGAATGAATAGAAAATAGCACTTTTTTTCACATAGATTGACTATGTGAAAAGTAAAACATCTATCAAACTCTTTTTAAAAACTATAAATTCTATGTTTCTATGTGGTAAAAAAACAATTACACCCAACGGGTTTTAAATACTAAAAAATGAATGTAAAAAATGTAGATTCTTTACTTCCTCCCGAAATGGCTCTGCAAGCAGAATTGATAGGCGTTTCAAAAGTGAATATGTCTCTATCAAAAACGCTGGTTCTAGCTATGCTTGCAGGGGCTTTTATTGCTTTTGGTTCTATTTTTTTTACAACGGTTACGGCAGGTTCAACTATGTCTTATGGGATGACAAGACTTTTTGGAGGGTTTTCTTTTAGTCTTGGGCTAGTTCTTGTGATTGTAGGTGGTGCGGAATTATTTACGGGCAATAATTTGGTTATTATGGCTTGGGCAAATAAAAAAATAAGCACTTCCCAAATCATAAGGAATTGGTTTTTGGTCTATCTGGGAAACATGATTGGGGCACTATTCATTGCTTTTTTAATGTTTTTTTCCAAGCAATATTCATTTGCTTCGGGCTCAGTGGGAATAAACGCACTCAATATAGCAAAAGCCAAATGTGAATTGGGATTTGTTCAGGCCATAATGTTAGGGATTTTGTGTAATATTTTGGTCTGCTTGGCAGTTTGGTTGTGTTTTAGTTCGCGTTCAATAGCCGGAAAAATTGCATCCATTCTATTTCCCATAACGGCTTTTGTGACTTGTGGTTTTGAACACAGTATTGCAAACATGTATTTCATCCCCGAAGCTATTTTGGTGTTGAATCATGGTGATCTTAAATTTTTGGCACTGGTTCATCAATCGACACTAAATTATGAATCCATTTCATGGTATAATTACCTATTCAATAATTTACTGCCTGTTACTATTGGCAATATTATAGGTGGTGCAGTATTGGTGGGTTTGGTGTATTGGTTTGTTTTTTTAAGAAGAAGTGAAAAATAAATGCCATAAAATTAAAGGAATGCCTTCAGCAAAAATAGATAACCGTCTTTTTTCCTTCGTAGCAGGAACAACCATTCTAGAATTGTTGCAAAACAATGCTATTAAGATCCCTGCGTTATGCCATGATAGAAGACTTTCTTCCTCATCGGTTTGCCGCAGTTGCCTTGTAAAAGTAAATGGAGATCCACATTGGCATCCATCCTGTAGCACTTTGCTTTTGGATGGGATGGAAATTGAAACCGCTTCTCAGGAAATAGAGGTTTACAGAAAAGGAATTCTTGGCATGATGGCCAAAGAATATCCGCAATCTGCCGTAAAAGAATTTCCTGATAAAGAGTTTCATTATTGGTTGAATCATTATGGTATAAAGGGAGAATTATCAATTAAAACCAAATCCCATAAAGACACCTCCCATCCTTATATTCAAGTTGATATGTTACAATGCATTAAGTGTGAGAGATGCATCAGAATATGTGATGAAGTGCAAGGTCAGTTCGTGTGGCACATGTCGAAAAGAGGAGATCAAGAACAAATTGTATCCGACTCAAAGGGCTTGTTTGCCCAAAGTTCCTGTGTTAGCTGTGGTGCATGCGTAGATACTTGTCCAACGGGTGCAATTGAAGATAAAAATGTCATTCAATTTGGGATTGCAGAAAAAACGACTCGTTCCGTTTGTGCTTATTGTGGTGTGGGATGCGAAATAAATGTTGAAACCAAAAACGAAAAAATTATGGGGATTCGTCCTGTAATGGAATCTCCCGTAAGCAAAGGACATCTTTGTGTGAAAGGACGCTATGCCTGGAATTATAATTATGCCGAAGATCGTATAAAACATCCCATGATTCGAAAAAATGGAGAATGGCAAAAGGTTTCATGGGATGAGGCTCTCGCTTTTTGTGCCGAGAAATTTAAAGCAATTTCAGCGCAACACGGTCCTGACAGTATTGGTATTATTGGTTCTGCACGAGCAACAAACGAAGAAAATTATCTGATACAAAAATTTGCAAGAGCCGTTATCGGAACAAATAATGTAGAAAATTGTGCCAGGGTTTGCCATCAGCCCACAGCCAAAGCAATGAGTATGATGCTGGGGACTGGAGCGGCCACCAATTCTTTTGATGATATTGAGAAAGCCAAAACAATTCTGATTTCAGGAAGCAATGCCACGAAAAATCACCCAATAGTCGGGGCAAGAATCAAACAGGCCGTGTTGAATGGCGCCAATTTGATTGTGATAGATCCTCGGAAAATTGAACTCGCAAAATATACCAAATACCATTTGCAGTTAAAGCCAGGTACCAATATTCCGCTGTTTAATGCTATGGCAAATGTTATTATAACAGAAGGTTTGTTTGATGCAAAATTTATAGACAATCGAGTGGAAGGTTGGGAAGCCTTTAAAAAATTTATCAGCGCATGGACACCAGAGCGTGCGGCCAGGATATGTCAGATTTCGGAAGAATTAATTTGGGAAACCGCCCGCTTATATGCTGCCGAATCTCCATCGATGTGTTTTCACGGACTTGGATTAACGGAGCATACCCAAGGAACCGAGTCGGTAATGGCTTTGGTAAATTTGGCACTGATTACGGGGAATATGGGTAAATCCGGATCCGGAATTAATCCTTTGCGAGGACAAAACAATGTACAGGGTGCGGCCGTAATGGGTTGTGAGCCAGGTTCTTATACGGGGCTTGCATCCGTAAAAAAAGATAGGGAGCGGTTTGAAAAACTTTGGAACACCAATTTGCCCAATACAAAAGGACTCACTCTTCCGGAAATGATTGATACTGCAGCATTGGGTCATCTCAAAGCCATGTGGATTGTGGGATTTGATGTTTATTTTACCATGCCCGATTCAAGCCATACCGAAAAAGCTTTCAGCAATCTGGATTTACTCATCGTGCAAGACATGTTCTTGACCGAGACTGCAAAACGATTTGCCAATGTGTTTCTGCCCGTTGCTTCTTCATTCGAAAAAGAGGGTACTTTTATGAATTCCGAAAGAAGAATTCAAAGAATAAGAAAAATGATTCCAGCACCAGAGGAGGTAAAAACCGATTGGGAAATTGTATGCGAATTGGCTGAAAAAATGGATAAAAAAGAGTTGTTCAGTTATACATCAGCCGAAGAAATATGGAATGAAATCAGACAGGTATGGAAGGCCGTTTTCGGAATTACCTATCAGCGTATACAAAATAATGGTTTGCAATGGCCATGTCCAGACGAAAACCATCCCGGTACGGAAATCCTTCATGAAAAAAGCTTCCCAATTGGTGATAAGGCGAATCTCTCTTCAATAGATTTTGTACCTACACTTGAGCAAACCTCAGAATTGTATCCTTTTATACTAGTTACCGGAAGGGAATTGTATCATTTCAATTCGGGGACAATGACTTACAGAACTGCCAATAAAGAAATCCAACCTTCCGATTTTATTCACATTCACCCGGATGATGCCACGCTTATGAAAATGAAAGGAGGGGAAAAGGCTAAAATTTTGAGCAAATACGGAACTGCTTTTTTGAAAGTGAAAATGGATGACAGTGTTCGAAAAGGGGAATGCTTTGCAACATTCAGTAATACAGAAGTGTTTATCAACAAAATAACAGGGCCGTTTAGAGATAATTATGTGCAAACGCCTGAATATAAAATAACTTCGGTACGGATAGAAAAAATAAAACAGTAGTTGAATTCATGCTTATGAAGTGAATTTAAAATTAATTGGCAAAAGAAAAGGAACCTTAAGTCTTCCTGTTTTCTTCAAATTTCATTCCTTGTATATAGTTAATGTACAGTAAATAAGAACGTTTTTAAGATTTTATTTGGTTCCATTTTTATAAAATAAAATATGATTTCCATCAAAAAGAATATTGATCACCATCTTTCGAATTATGACAAAGTACAATCTTCTTTTTCATGGGATGAAATTGCCAAAGAATTAAACGAGCTCCCTGACGGGAAAGGATTGAATATAGCCCATGAAGCCATAGATCGCCATGCACAAACCCATTTAAAAGATACGGTTGCACTTCGTTTTATTCGAAAAGACAGAAGTTTTCAAGATCTCACTTATGGTGAATTGCAAAAACAGACCTCCAAATTTGCGAATGTACTTCAAAAGTTAGGGGTTAAAAAAGGAGAACGCGTTTTTTCCTTTGCCGGAAGAGTCCCTGAATTATATACAACAGCTTTGGGAACATTAAAATATACAGCTGTTTTTTGTCCGTTATTTTCGGTTTTTGGACCAGATCCTGTTTTCCAAAGGTTGAGTAGGGGCGATGCTACAGTTTTGGTGACCACTTCTCTTTTATTTGAAAAAAAAATAAAACCATTATTGGAAAGACTTCCCTCGCTTCGGTTCATTATTCTAACAGACGCTAGCGAACATTTCTCAGCGCAAATAATGTCTTTTCCTAAACTTATGGAACAAGCCAGTGCCGAATTTAGCATACCGGAAACCAATCCCGAAGACGCGGCATTACTGCATTTTACCAGTGGAACAACCGGTATGCCCAAAGGGGTATTGCACGTGCATCAAGCCGTACTTACCCATTATGCCACTGGAAAATATGTGCTTGATTTTCACGAAGGTGATCGCTATTGGTGTACCGCAGACCCAGGTTGGGTAACGGGAACTTCGTATGGAATAATTACTCCTTTGCTTCATGGGGTTACCAGTATTATAGACGAAGAAGAATTTGATGCCATAAGATGGTATTCGATTCTGGAAGAACATAAAATTTCGATTTGGTACACGGCTCCAACGGCCATCAGACGATTAATGCGATTGGAAATTAAACCATGTGAAGAATACCATCTTGAGGACCTTCGACTAATTCTAAGTGTAGGAGAACCACTTCATGCAGAAGCCGTGATCTGGGGTCAGGAAAATTTCGGAATTCCAATTCTCGATAATTGGTGGCAAACCGAAACGGGTGGAATTATGATTGCCAATTACCCATCGATGACAGTAAAACCCGGATCGATGGGAAAACCGCTTCCTGGGGTTGAAATAGCCATTGCCGAAATAAATGATAAAGAATTAAAATTTATTACTGAACCCAATATTCAAGGGCATCTGGTTTTGAAAAAAGGATTTCCCTCTCTTTTTCGGGGGTATTTGCATGAAGAAGAACGGTACAATAAATGTTTTATTGGCGAATGGTATCTAAGCGGTGATTTGGCCAAAAAAGATGCTGATGGATATTTCTGGTTTATCGGTCGTGCCGATGACATTATCAAAACTTCGGGACATATGGTTGGCCCTTTTGAGGTTGAAAGCACGCTAATGCGACATCCAGCAGTTGCCGAAGCTGCTGTTATTGGTAAACCTGACCCTATAATTGGAGAGTTGGTCAAAGCATTCGTGGTTTTGAAAAGCGGTATAGAATCCAATGAGGAAATCCGAATGGATATTATGGGTTTTGCCAGAAAACTAATGGGACCCGCCGTGGCTCCCAAAGAAATTGAATTTGTGGAAAGCATTCCCAAAACCCGAAGCGGAAAAATTTTGCGGAGATTATTGAAAGCGCGTGAACTCGGACTTCCCGAAGGAGATATTTCAACTTTGGAGCAATCTTGAGGTCTTTAGAGATAAAGTGAAAATTAAAATCAATTTCAACCGAAAAGTTGAGTTGTTATGCATTAGGGAAATAGACAAATGACCCTACTTACTATTATTATGCATTTGGACTATAAAAATAAAATAACATGCTACAATCTGATATAAAAACTGTTCAGATAAATGAGAAGAAAGGGCTCTTACTCTTATATCAAATGCTGCTCATAAGACGGTTTGAAGAAAAAGCCGCCGAACAATATTCTAAAGCCAAAATTAGAGGATTTCTTCATTTATATATTGGTGAAGAAGCCGTGGCAGTAGGGGTAATACAAGCTTTAAATGACGATGACAATGTATTGGCTACATATCGGGAACATGGTCATGCTTTGGCTAGAGGAATTGATGCCGATGTTATAATGGCCGAAATGTATGGCAAACTAGAAGGCTGTAGTCGTGGGAGAGGCGGTTCAATGCATTTGTTTGATATCTCAAAAAACTTTTTCGGTGGTAATGCCATTGTTTGTGGTCATCTTCCCATAGCTGTGGGAATGGCATTGGCATCCAAAAAACAAAAGAAAACAAACATTACCTGCTGTTTTTTTGGTGAAGGCGCCGCTGCCGAAGGAGAATTTCATGAAGCCCTAAATCTGGCCGCTCTATGGAAAGTTCCGGTTTTGTTTGTTTGTGAAAATAATTTGTATGCTATGGGCACCGCCTTAAAGTATTCCCATGCGATGACAGATATCGAAAAAAAAGGAACGACTTATGGTATAGAATCTGCTGCGGTGGATGGAATGGATTTGCGGGCTGTTATAGAAGCAGCCAATAAAGCGGTTAAAAAAGTTAGAAGCGAAGAGAAACCATACTTGTTGGTTTGTAATACGTATCGGTTTAGAGCGCACTCTATGTTTGACGCCGAATTATACCGAGAAAAAACCGAAGTGGACGAATGGAAAAAAAGAGATCCCATACCACAATACCAACAATTTCTTTTGCAAAAGGGATGGATTTCAGAAAGTGAAATAGAGCTAATGGAGCAAAAAATAGAGCACAAAATCCAGATGGCAGTAGATTTTGCGGAAGCGGGAACATGGGAGCCATTAGAACAATTGACTAAATTTATTTACAGCGAAAAATAAAAAAAAACATCCATGGAAAATCCTGTTATGAATACAACCCTTACGTACCGTGAAGCTTTAAAACAAGGCATTCGCGAAGCGTTACAAAATGATAAAGACGTTTTTTTGATGGGTGAAGATGTGGGACGTTACGGAGGCGCTTTTGCGGTAAGCAAAGGATTATTACAGGAATTTGGCGAGGAACGCATTATGGATGTACCTCTTTCTGAATCGGGTTTTGTAGGTGCTGGAATTGGTGCTGCTTTGGCTGGAATGAAACCAATTGTTGAGGTAATGACCGTCAATTTCAGTTTGCTGGCCATGGATCAAATTGTAAATAATGCGGCTACTCTACAACACATGTCGGGAGGACAATTGCATGTTCCGCTTGTAATTCGGATGGGTTGTGGCATTAGTAAGCAATTAGGTGCCCAACATTCGCATAGCTGGGAACCTTTTTACGCACATATCCCAGGCTTGGTTGTTTTGTCTGCGGGGACTCATGAAGATGCTCGAGGCATGCTGCGTTTGGCATTGCTAAGTCCAGATCCTGTAGTGCTATTTGAATACACGGGAATGCTCAATTTGGAAAAAGAAGTAGCTGTTGATTCGGATATACTTGATATCAGCAAAGCAAAAGTGCTGAAAAAAGGGAAAGACATTACAATCATAACTTATGGAATCGGAGTCTATAAATGCCTCGATGCCGCTGCCGAATTAGCCACAGTTGGAATTGATGCTGAAGTGATTGATTTGCGGGTTTTAAGACCACTGGACGAGTTTACTTTTCTGGCTTCGGTAGCCAAAACTCATCGGGCAATTATTGTAGAAGATGCTTGGCGCTCGGTAAGTGTTTCTTCAGAAGTTAGCGCGCGTATCATGGAAAAGACTTTCTATGATTTGGATGCTCCAGTATTAAGGTTATGTGGCATTGAAGTGCCTATACCGTACCCGGCACATCTGGAAGAAGCTGCCGTTCCCCAAATACAGGATATTGTAAATGCAGTAAAAAAAATGATACATCATGATTGAGTTTTTAATGCCTAGTTTGGGTGCAGACATGGAAGACGGTACATTGATCGAATGGAAGAAAAGAACAGGAGATTCAGTGAAGCGAGGGGACATTATCGCAGAAGTGGAAACACAGAAAGGACTCATTGAAATTGAAGTTTTCGATGAAGGCATTATCGAAAAATTATTGATTGAGGAAGGCACCAAAGTACCTGTGGGAACTGTATTGGCATTGATTGATCCGATTGAAGTCTCTTTGGAAACCAAAAAAGAAAAACCAATCGAATTGCATCCGATCCAAGAAAAAACAACAGAAGGGATTACACAGGAAGCAGAAAGAGAAATTCATATAAAAGCTTCTCCATTGGCCAAAAAAATGGCAGAAGACCATCATATTGCACTTTTTCAGATAAAAGGTAGCGGATTTGATGGGGCAATTACAAAAGAAGATGTTGAGCATGTCATCGCACAACGGGATGTCATTGATAAAGAAAAAACGGTAATTGAAACAGAGAAAACAGTTGCCTCTTCCGAAGCGATTCGTGCCGCAATAGCCGCAGCAATGAGTAAATCCAATAGGGAGATTCCGCATTATTATCTGGAAAAAAAAATAGATTTGACCAAAGCCTTGACCTGGTTGCAAGAAGCAAATGAACAGCGAAAAGTACAGTCGAGATTGCTTCCTGTTGTTTTGTTTATAAAAGCAATTGCGAAGACATTGTTGGATTTTCCAGATTTGAATGCCATTTGGGACAATGGATTGAAGCCCAAAAAGGATATTAATATTGGTTTTGTGGTGGCATTGCATAATGGTGGAATCATGGTTCCTGCCATTCATCAGGCTGATTTGAAAACCGTTGATGAAATCATGCAAACATTAAATGATATCATTCCTAGAGCAAGAGCCATGAAATTGAGAAGCTCTGAATTGAGTGATGGCACTATAACACTTACCAGTATGGGTGACGGTGGCGCTGATGCTGTTTTTGGGGTAATTTATCCACCACAAGTTGCTATTATAGGTTTTGGTAGTATCTCGGAACAGCCCTTTGCAGAAAACGGAATGTTGGGTGTTCGATCTGTGGTTAATGCCACTTTGGCGGGAGATCATCGTGCCACTGATGGACTTACGGGAAGTCAGTTTTTAAATCTTTTGGCTAGAAATTTACAAAAACCGGAATCATTATGAATGAAGATGAGATTAAAAAAAATATTTTTCAGTTATTAAAAAAAATAGCACCAGATACAGAGCCTTCAGTATTGAAACCCGATGAGAATATTCGGGAAACTCTGGGGATCGATTCCTTTGATGCTTTACAATTTATTATAGCGCTGAACGAAAAGTTGGGAATTGAAATTCCTGAGAAAGATTATGGAAAAACAAATACGTTAAGTGATTTATTGTCCTATATCATGAATAAAATAAAATAAAATAAAATGAAAGGATTATTTAAACTTGGAACCATTGCGGGCATCAGCATATTTATACACTGGACATTTGCCCTACTGATCGCGTTTATTATTTTTATAAATTATAGAAACGGGCAAAATTCTGTGCAAATAGCATGGTCAGTATTATTTATTTTATGCATTTTTATTACCGTTCTCTTGCATGAATTGGGGCATGCCCTGACTGCAAAAAGATACAATATAAAGACCAAGGACATTACACTTTTACCCATTGGGGGAATTGCACGTTTAGAAAGATTACCCGAAAATCCATCAGAAGAATTAATCGTAGCGATCGCAGGACCCATCGTAAATTTTGTTTTGGCATTTATAACGCAACTTTTTATTACCATACCCCAAAATTCAGAGGAATGGTTGGTTCAATTATCTGGAGGTATAAATGCCCATAATTTTTTTTTAAATTTCTACATTGTAAATTTGACATTGGCGGTTTTTAATTTAATTCCTGCTTTTCCTATGGATGGAGGAAGGGTATTAAGGGCATTATTGGCTTTGAAACTAGACCGAAATACAGCTACTAAAATTGCAGCCCGTGTTGGTCAATTTATAGCAGTAGGATTTATTTTTATAGGGTTTTTTTCTAACCCTTTTTTGATTCTCATTGGTTTGTTTGTTATTTTTTCAGCTCAAGTTGAAACCGAATCGGTAGAGTTCAAAAATTTACTCGAAGGATATACCGTAAGAGATGTTGTTATGAAGGAGTATCAAACTATTGGAGCAGATGAAAAAGTTAAAAAAGCGATAGCCATACTTCTGGAAAGTGAACACAGGAAATTTTTGGTAATCCAGAATGGAGGACTCGTGGGGACATTAAACAAAAATCAGATTATTAAAGCTCTTTCTGAAAAAGGAGAAGAGGAGTTTATTTATAATGTGATGGATAAAAGTCTGGCTTACATTGATATAAATACTCCATTAGAAAAAGTAATTGAACAGGTGTATGAAAAAAAGGCAAGTGTTTTAATTGTCAATGAAAACGACCAGCTTACAGGGATTTTGGATGCGGATAATGTTTCTGAATTCATTTTGATCAATTCCATAAAAGCAAAACAAAACCATTCAAATGGATACTGAGTCAATTAATGCTATAGAAAGTATGAGCCTTGTTCATAGCGGTGCCCATTATTTTTCGCGTCTGGAACAGATTATCGCTGATGCTAAAACAGAAATTCATATTCAGATCTATATTTTCGATGAGGATGAAACAGGAAGCAGAATTCTAACCGCTCTAAAGGAAGCCGCACTACGCAATGTCAAAATATACATTGTATTGGATGGTTTTGGTTCTTTTTCGTTTTCTTCAAAAACAATAAGTGAACTGAAAGAAATGGGGATTAACTTTCGTTTTTTTTCGCCCATGTTTTCAGCAAGTTCTTTTTATATCGGCAGGAGATTGCATAATAAAGTAATTGTTTCCGATGCAAAAACGGTGCTGATTGGAGGTATTAATATTGCCAATAAATACAGGGGAACAGAGAGAGAATTGCCTTGGTTGGATTTTGCAGTTGAGCTGAATGGGAAAATAGGAGAACCGTTACAAGAGTTTTGCAGGGCAGTTTATTTAAAAAAGGAAAGGAAAATAATACCAATAGTTTCGATTCCCGAAGAAGGATATGTAGCTTTTCTTCAAAATGATTGGTTAAAAAGAAAAAAGGAAATTACAGGAGCGTATATAAAATCGATCCGTAATGCCGAAAAAGAAATAATTATAGTGGGAAGTTATTTTTTGCCTGGCAGGAAAATAATTCAGGCCTTGAAAATAGCATCCAAAAATAAAGTGCAAATCAAATTGATTTTATCGGGAATATCAGATGTTCCAATGGTTCGACGGGCTACTTGTTATTTATATGCGAAACTTTTTCGATACAATATGGAACTGTATGAATGGAATCATTCTGTTTTGCACGGAAAAGCGATGGTAGTAGATGGAAAATGGACGACCATCGGCTCTTTTAATCTCAATAATTTGAGTTCTTACGCAAGTGTCGAGATGGATGTAGCAATTTATTCGGAACAGTTTTCTAAAGAATTTCAAGTATTGCTCAGCGATATTATTTCGCAATCCCAAAAAATTACTCCCGAAACCCTTAAATTAAAGAGTAGTGTATCTTCAAAACTGATTAATTGGTTTTCGTATCGAATGACAAGAATAATCGAAATTATCGTTACCTATTTGCCTTATCATAGATTCAATAATTAGTAAAAAATAATACTTATTTGTTGCTTAACAACATCCTGCAATAAAACACCCTGTCCGCCTTTTAATATTAAAAAAATGATTAAATTTGAGTGTGCAATTATCTTATTTCCAGTTGATATTTCTGTTTTTTTCTGTTGCCCAAGAAGGGTATTCACATCATAATTCAAATTAGATAAACGAAGTAAAATGGCATTTATAGACTATTATAAAATTTTAGAAGTGGATAAAAGTGCATCGGAAGCCGATATCAAAAAAGCGTACCGAAAATTGGCACGTAAATACCATCCCGATTTAAATCCCAACGACAAAGAAGCCGAAAGAAAATTCAAAGAACTCAACGAAGCCAATGAGGTGTTGAGCAATCCCGAGAATCGTAAAAAATACGATCAGTATGGTGAAAACTGGGAGCATGGGGAAGAATACGAAAAAGCAAGACAACAACAGCAACAATACCAACGAGGAGGACAACAAGGTGGGTTTGGCGGCGGTGGTTTCAGTGGCGGCGGAGACTATTCTGATTTTTTTGAGTCCATGTTTGGTGGAGGAGCACGCAGCCGTAGCCGTCAAACCGCTGCTTTTAAAGGTCAAGATTTGAATGCCGAATTGCACCTTGACTTAAAAGACGTCTATACCACTCACAAACGTACCTTAACAATAAATGGGAAAAATATAAGATTGACCATTCCTGCGGGAGTCGAAAACGGTCAGATCATAAAAATAAGCGGGCAAGGTGGTGAAGGTGCCAATGGTGGGCCCAAAGGTGATTTGTATCTTACCTTTGGCATAGCAAATCATACTAATTTTAAACTCGACAAACACAATCTCTATTCCACAGTTGATATAGATTTATACACAGCCATTTTAGGAGGAGAAATAACAGCCAACACATTTGACGGAAAAGTAAAATTGACCGTTAAGCCGGGAACCCAAAATGGTACCAAAGTAAAACTAAAAGGAAAAGGTTTCCCGATCTATAAAAAAGAAGGGGAATTTGGGGATTTGTACATTTCCTATCAAATTAGGATACCCACAAACCTAACCGAAAAGGAAAAAGAGTTATTTACAGAACTATCAAAGCTTAGAACGATATGAAAACGGATCACTTAATCCTTTTAAAAACGGTTAGCTCTCACTATCAAGTCGAGCTTCCTTTCTTTACCCATCTTAGCGAAATTGGTTTGATTGAAATTGAAATCATTGAGCAATCACCTTATATTCGAGAAGAGCAAATAAAGGATATAGAGCGAATGATACGGTTGCATCATGAATTGGAAGTAAATCCCGAAGGAATTGATGTAGTTTTTAATCTTTTGCAAAAAATAGACCGTTTGGAGAAAGATTTAATTACAATAAAAAATAGACTTAAACTGTATGAGAGCTAAAAAGAAATTCGATTCATTTTGTGACTGTTAATACAAATTAAATCAATATAATATCCGTATATTTGGGTAAGATTCGTATTGAAAATTAATTCATAAACTTCATGAATAGTGTTTTTAGAATTATAGAATTATTCAAAATTTCCCTTCTGGAAATCGGCGAACTGTCTTATTTTGCGGGTCGTTTTTTTAAAGAAGTTTTCAAACCTCCCTTAGAATTCAAAGAATTTCTTAGACAATGCTATAATATGGGTAACCGCTCTTTACTGCTTGTAGGAGTTACCGGTTTTATTATAGGATTGGTTTTCACCTTACAATCCAGACCCACTTTGCAACAATTCGGAGCCGTTTCTTGGATACCGGCTATGGTAAGCGTTTCTATAATTAGGGAAATCGGGCCTATCATTACCGCCTTAATTTGTGCGGGACGTATTGGTTCAGGAATTGGAGCTGAATTAGGCTCTATGCGTGTTACTGAGCAAATAGACGCCATGGAAGTTTCGGGGACAAATCCTTTCAAATATTTAGTGGTTACCCGAATACTAGCCACTACTTTGATGCTTCCTGTTTTGGTTTTTTTTGGCGATGCGGTAGCGCTTTTAGGGTCTTTGATGGTTGAAAACCTAAAAGGGGAGGTGTCGTTTTTATTATATTTTACACAAGTTTTTAATCATTTAGAGTTTTTTGATGTCATTCCGTCAACCATCAAAACGTTCTTTTTCGGGTTTGCCATCGGATTGGTGGGGTGCTTCAAAGGGTATTATTGTAAAAAAGGTACTGCAGGAGTTGGGTTGGCGGCAAATTCTGCGGTTGTTTTTTCTTCGATGCTTCTTTTTATAATTGACTTTATAGCTGTTTTTATTGCCAATATTTTTTATGATGTTTAAATAATTTATGGACTCAATTTCAGAAAATAAAAAACCCATAGTCGTCATCAAAGACTTGAAAAAAAGTTATGGTGATAATCTTGTTTTGGATGGCTTTAACATGGAATTGAATGAAGGAGAGAATTTAGTTATTATGGGAAAATCTGGGTCAGGTAAATCAGTAATGATAAAATGCCTTATCGGATTAGAAGAGCCGGATAGCGGAAGTATAGAAATCATGGGGAAAAATATTAGTGAACTATCTCGAGAAGAGCTAGACGAACTTAGAACCGAAGTAGGTTTCCTTTTTCAGGGAAGTGCACTTTACGATTCGATGTCGGTTCGAGAAAATCTTGAATTTCCTTTGCGGAGACACACCAAAAAATTTGGATTTATAAAAGACACCAAACCTAGAGTTATGGAAGTTTTAGAGAGTGTTGGTTTAGCTCATACCATTGATCTAATGCCCAACGAACTTTCGGGAGGAATGAAGCGTAGAATTGCATTGGCAAGAACATTGATTCTATTGCCGAAAATTATTCTATATGATGAGCCCACAACAGGATTAGATCCTATAACTTCAAAAGAAATACTATTACTGATGATGTCTATTCAAAAAAAATACAACACTTCATCCCTAATTATAACGCATGATGTAGATTGTGCCAGAATGATTTCAAATCGCATGATTTTATTAATAGACGGTATAAATTATGCCGAAGGAACCTTTGAAAGTTTATCTGCATCAACAGATCCAAAAGTGAAAGCTTTCTTTAAATAAGTATAAAAATGGAAAAAACAGCTTCAGAAAAAATAAAATTGGCCATTTTTGTTATCATAGGGCTTATACTCTTTATTCTTGTTGTTTATTTTATAGGGAACAAGCAGAAAATGTTTGGGAAAACCGATCATTTAACCGCTATTTTCGATAATGTAAATGGATTACAATTAGGGAATAACGTTCGGTATTCAGGGATTAATGTGGGCACCGTTCGGGGTATCGAAATGATAAATGATTCGACCATAAGTGTAGATATGATTATTGATAAATCTATTTTTCCGCACATCAAGAAAGACGCTGTTGCCACTATTGGTTCAGATGGATTGGTAGGAAGCATGGTTATTAATATCATTCCAGGAAAAGGAAATCAATCCCATATTGAACCTGGTGATAAAATTAAATCCTCGCGTCGTATTCGTACTGATGATCTGTTGAATACTTTGAGTGTAACCAACAAAAATGCCGCACTTCTCACAGCCGATTTGCTTAAAATCACTAAAGAAATCACACAAGGGAAGGGGACTTTAGGAACTTTGGTTGGAGACACAATCATGGCTTCTGATTTGAAACAAACTATGAATTATCTTAAATTGACAAGTAAAGGAACAACCGAAACTGTTAATAATTTGAATAAAATGGTTGTGGCTTTAGGAAATAAAAACAGTGTGATTGGGGTGTTAAATGACCCCGCTGTAGCTCAAAAAATAAAAACCATCGTAGACAATTTGGATCAATCGAGTCAAGAGATAAACAAAGTGGTTGTAAACTTAAATGGCACTATTTCGAACATCAAAAACGGAAAAGGGGCTATAAACTATTTGTCTAACGATCCTAATTTGGTAAAAAAGATAGACTCAACCATGACAAACTTAAATAAAGCAACAATTCTTCTCAACGAAGATCTTGAAGCCATGAAACATAGTTTTTTATTACGAGGCTATTTTAAAAAGCAGGAAAAGGAAAAAAAGAAAGCCAATTAAATTAAATACTTTTCAACCCCTCGATCAATAAATCAACATCCTCTTTGGTATTGTAATGACTGAAAGAAATACGGATACTTGGTTTTTTTAAATCTTCCTCCGATAACATTTCGGCCAATACATGTGAAGGTCTAATACTTCCGGATTGGCAAGCACTACCTCTCGAAACGGCTATTCCTTTCATGTCTAAATGAAACAAAAGCATAGCGGTTTTATTTTCTTCAATGGGTAAAATAACATTGAGTAGGTTGTGAAAAGTATTTTCTCCGTTGATTTTAAATTCAGGAAAATTCGCTTTTAGTCTTTCGATAGCATAGTCTTTTAATGAAGCAATGTATTGGCTTTCGGCTTCTAGGTTTTGGTATGAAAGCTCTAAAGCCTTGGCCATTCCTGCAATTTGATGTACGGCTTCGGTTCCCGGGCGTTGTCCTTTTTCTTGCTCTCCACCAAAAAATAAAGGTTGTAATCCAGAGTTTTTTCGAACAAAAGCAAAACCAACTCCTTTTGGACCATGAAATTTATGGGCACTCGCCACTATAAAATCAATAGGAATTGTTTGTAAATCAATTTTGGTTTTCCCAACAGATTGTACGGTATCCGAATGGAATAAGACATTATGTTCTTGACAAATCCGGCTCACTCTACCGAGGTCTAAAATGGCTCCGGTTTCATTATTGACATGCATCAACGAAACTAAAGTCTTTTTTTCTTCCGATAATAATTCGACCAAATGCGTTAAATCGAGTTCACCATTGGACTTTACATTTACAAAATCGATTTGTATGGCGTATTCTTTTTGTAATTCCATCGCCGTGTGTAAAACAGCGTGATGCTCTATTTTACTGGTAATGATTCGGGTTACCTTCAAATCTTTTACGGCTGATCGCAGAATCCAGTTATTGGCTTCGGTACCGCATGAAGTGAAAATAATTTCTTGTGCAGTAGCATTCAACTGCTTGGCAATCGATTTTCTGGAAAGTTCAAGGATGCTTTTGGCATTGCGCCCCAAACTATGGGTAGAGGAGGGATTGCCATAATCTTCGGTCAGCACTTTGGTTATTTCCTGTATTACTTCTGGACGAAGAGGAGTCGTAGAGGCATTATCGAGATATACTTTTTTCATATACTATAGAGATTTTGAATCCTCAACGATTGTCTTGGATTTGTTTTTTTTAGCAAAAATTATTTTCTGATTGAAAACAATAATGGAGACCAAAATTAAGGAATAGGAAATCATTTGAAGTAAAGTTACTTGTTCCTTAAAATAAAAAATTGCCAAAGCAAAATTGATGATCGGATTGATGTACATTAAGATTCCCACCGTTGATGAGTTGATTCCTTTTAAAGCATAAAGGTTTAAAAAAAGCGGAACAATGGTAAAAAACACGACGATGCAAAATAAGCAAGCATAAAATAAAGGTTCCGTAGGGATAGCTCCGCTGTATTTTGGATAAAAAGGCAGAATTAATAAAGCAACAAAAAGCAACTGTATGTTCAAAACCAGAAATTTATCGATTTCACTATTCTTGCGCTGACTTACCAAATACAAAGCATAGGTTGAAGCCACAACCAAGCTGTAAAAAATATCGTGTAGATTATTTAAAGACAATAAAGTACAGCTAAAAGCACTTATAGCAACCGCTACCCATTGCCATTTACTTAATTTTTCGTGTAGCAAAAAGAAAGCAAAAACGGTAGTCAAAATGGGGCAAATCAGGTAAGCCAAAGAACCCGCTTTGACATTGATGTGATTGACAACATAAATGAAAATAAACCAATTGGAAGCCAAAATCAAACTTCCAGCTAAGGTCAATACTACAATGGTTCTTTTTCTTTTTTGTGGCATTGCTTTAAAATTATTCCAGTTTTTTCGAATGTTTTTTTGTCTAAAAACGAGATTAATAGCCGTCATGGTCAGTACGCTAAAAAACACGCGATAGAACAGTATGTCCAATGAGGGGTAATTGGATATTGGTTTTAAAGCCAGACTGAAAAACCCCCAGATAAAAAATGCCGTAAAAGCAGCGAAATAGTATTTGTATTTTTTCATTGAAAAGTAGAATTCGGGGCAAAGATAAGGAATTCTATTGCGAATCTATGTCTTTAATAAGTTGCTAAGAATCTGAGAAACTAAGAGGATAAGATTCAAAACACAATAAATTGATTTCAATATCAGGCTTGAAAATGCATGTATTTGGATAGTTATAAAATTTAACATCTATCCACCTCATTATTTCAAAACTTAGAATCTTAGCATCTCAGTATCTATTTCTGAGTTAAAATAGACCTTTTTGGCTCGTAAAGTTTAGGAAACAAATTAAAAATTCTACTTTTGTTCAAAATAATATATAATGAAACGATTTCTAGGGATTTTGATTTGCACAATTGCATTACACAGTTGTGATGATGGTGATTTAGTGGTAGATAAAATTGATTTTTCGGCAGTGCAAACACAAAGTTGTGCAACCAATAATCTACTTTATAAGCTCAACGAAAATGAATCTTTAATTCTTAAAGTTCCAGCTGCTACTTTTGTCAACAACCCAACGGATCCAAATGCACCAATTATTCTGGATGTAAACGGAACGAATCAGGTAGTATATAGTTTTTATAACGGGAAAGTGGTTTCTGGAAATATTTGTGACGTAATTCCTCCTGCAACGCCAAATGTAAACAGCCAGTGGAAAGCATCATCGGGTAAGATAGAAATTGTCACAACCGATATTAAGAAACTGGATGAAACCAATAACAGTACTAGAATAACAGGGTATAATAACAATATAGTTTTCAAAAACATCACTTTCGATAAAGGAGATGGAACCAGTCAGTTTTATGAAACCTTTGCTTTTGGCGATTACACAAAACCAGCTGATCCTTTACCATTTGCTTTCAGCGGACTTTTAAACATTTGCAGTAATGGTCAGGTCTATGGTTTTAGTGCTAGCGAATCATTTACATTAAATATTGATTCAGCATTAATCGCTAACGAAGTAACAGCTCCAAATGCCCCTAGAACAGGAGTAATAGGAGCAACCGTAAACAAATTGGTGTACAGTTTGTTTACCAATGGAGTTGTATCACCTGATTATTTTTGTCAAGCTACGGTGCCATTGTTGCCTACCGTTAGTCAGGAATGGTTAGGAAAAGTAGGGGGAATTATAGAAGTGACTACTTCGACCAACGGGCCTAATGTTTTTAAACACGTTATAATCCTTAAAAATGTAACGCTAGTAAAAGGCAATAGTAATTTTCAATTGGGTACCAGTTACAAATACGGGGAATTGCAAACCGTTAAATAATAAAAAAAATAGTGATGATAAAAAAACGTCAATTCTCATAAAAATAGAGAATTGACGTTTTTTTTGCTTTCTTTTTAATGAGAAAGAGAATCTATTTAGTATTCTGCTTAAAATACACCTCGGTTGCACCTGAACCGTATTTTTGATAATTAGCATCTTGAAAAATTACATTGTCATAACGTCCCAATAAAAAATCCAACTCCGATTTCAAAATGCCTTCACCCACACCGTGAATGAAAACAATCTTCGGAATCCGATTGCGAATTGCAAATTCAATATGGCGTTTGGCTGTTTCCGACTGTAAAGTCAAGATATCGTAATTGGACATTCCACGCTTGTTGGGTACCAGTTTTTCAATATGCAAATCAAACTCAGGAACAGGCAATTCATGTTTGTCTTTCTTCTCTTTTACAAAACTCCGTGGTTTCGGAATCTCCTTTTCTTTTGATATTTCACTGATGTTAATGCCTTTTATGCCATCCATTAAATTACCGGAATCCCCTATTTTAATGAGTTCATTGGCGGCAAAATTCATCATAAAACCATCTGTCGTTTCAATAGTCACCACTTTGTCTTTTACCGACAAAACCACGCCATCGACCGCTTCATCCAGCACCGAAACTTTATCTCCTTTATTGAACATCGTCTTCTTCTTTATCTTGATTTTTACTTGGTGTTTTGCTACTCAATCGCATCATACACATCATAAAAATTACTATGGCAATCACCATTACATAGATATTTTTATCCTCACTTGTCTGTTCGTATAAAGCAACACCAATGGCGATCACCATTAGCAGAATCATATATTTTTTCATATCCTCATTTTCAGTCTTCAAAAATACTAAACTTTTTGAGTTATTGAGACGAAAATAAATTGTGTTATGGTTGAGCAAAATAATTGTATTCAAAAAAAATATAATAATTATAAGAATTTTATTTATTAAAAAATAAAAAACGTGTATTTTATCGATGATAAATGTATTTAAAGGTTATTTTCCTTAACTTTAACATTAAAGTTGCTAAGTATGTTTCTAGTGATATTTATAGGTTTTTAGAAATGTGTTTCTAAAATTTATAAAAGGCTACAGGTTAGTTGTAACTAAAATTAAAATAGTGCTATTTTAGGCTAGTCCGTAATCAAGAATATTTTTTACGATTCTGGCAAAGCAAACTGGCTAAGTGGTTTTTTTTTGAGGTATCACGACTTTAATTAAAATCTGATAATTATGAAAAATATTTTAAAAAACATTCTCGGTCTGTTATTGTTTATCCCTTCTATTTATGCTCAAAAAGAGCAAATTAAAGAAGCACAAAAGGAATTAAAATCTGGTAATTCTGAACAAGTTATTGCTATTCTATCTCCTGTGGAGTACTTAATTATCAATGCATCTGATGAGGATAAAATTAACTTCTATTATTTAAAAAGCTCCGCTTTAGTTAACTTACTAAACAAAAACGGTAATGACTTTAGAAGTGAGTCTATGGCTGTTACGGCATTGAAAGATTTAATTCGAATGGAGCAAGAAGCATCTATTGATAAGCATACGTCAGAAGCCATTAAAACGTTGAGGAAAATAAAAATGGATCTTGTTAAAAGTGCCGAGGAAGATTTGGTAAGTCAAAATTTTATCGAATCGGGCAATAAATATCGTCAGACATACTTTATAGATGATAAAGATACATTGCAATTATATAATGCAGCAGTTAGCTATAAGAATGCCAATGAAGATGATTTGGCATTGAAATGTTATGAGGAATTAAAAGCGATTAACTATTTGGGTAATACAAATATTTATAGTGCTTATAATAAGAATACACATAAAGAGGAGTATTTTACTTCTATTGAAGAAAGAGACGCTAAAATTAAAAGTGGATTTTACATCAAACCAATGCAAAAGGTAAAGTCCAAAAAAGAAGAAATTTATAAAAGTTTAGCGTTGATTTATGTGAGAAAAGGCTATAAAGAAAAAGCGTTAAAATTTATTGGAATGGCTCGAAATTTGAACGATAATGATGATTCACTAGCCATTCTTGAGGCCAATTTGTATTTGGAAACAAAAGAATATGATTTTTTCGATAAACTAGCCACTATTATTGTAGAGTCAAAAATGAATAATTCCGAAGTTGCTTTTAATTTTGGAGTGAGTTGTCAAAACGAAAAGTATTATCAAGGCGCCGAAAAATATTATAAAAAAGCCATTGAAATTGACCCGAAATATGTACAAGCCTATGTCAGTCTTTCTCAGTTGTTAGTAGATGAAAGTGCTGGTATTGATTTGAAAATAAATCGATTAGGTGGTTCTGTATCCAATAAAGGAGTCTGTTCGGAATTGGAATTACAAAAAGAGCAAATTGTCAAGGAGGCGACTTTTTATATTCAAAAAGCAATAAGTATAGACCCTTTTAACAGCAGTGCAAAACAATTACTGTCGTCTATTAATCATAAGGGTAATAGTCAGACTACCGCAGTTGTTATTGAGGAATAAAATTTTAAAAATTAAAATAGAAACTCTTTCTTCGGAGCGACCAAGCGGTAGCATACATCTGCTGGGTAAGTAAGGCAAATCAAAAACTACAAAGTAATTAGCTATTATTTTGTAGTTTTTTGGTTTGGAGAGAATGTGGTTTTCTATGCTGTTTCAATCATTAGGATAGAATATTTGATGCAGAATAAAAAACCGTAAAAGAGAGGATCTTAGTACGTGTCAATTATGGTAGTCACTATTTTAGAACTTTCAAGGTTTGATGGAGCTACTACATTTTCATCTAGCGGGATATTGTTTCCATATCTTTCGGCTAATATAGCTTGAACTTTGGGATTCTTTAGATTAAAATCTTTTAACTTTTGGAGTGGGCACAATTCAATTCCTGCTCCGTTTTTATATATTTTCCAGATTAATTCGGAACAATATATTTTGTCATCAGACCATTCAAAATACAGATCATAGCTTTTGTTGTTCAATTGGTTTCCGTAAGCCTTCATTTTTTTAATCGTTTCTGGGCTCAAAAGTGTCGATGCATTTTTCAGTCTTGTTACCACAAAACGATTCTCTTTTCCGTGGGTAATCCAGACTTCGAGCGGTGTATATTTTACGGGCTGTACCGCTTCAAAAACATATTTTTTGCCATCCTGAATAAAGACAATGCCGCAATGAGAAAATTTGGAGTTCGTTGCTATTTTAATCGCCTCACATTGCTTGGATTGGGAAGTTTGAAAAATCATATCGCCTTCCTGTATTTTGTCTAATGGATTAACAGCTCGGGTACCAAAAAGAATATTCCCAAACATAGAATTGGCTATGAATAAGGCACACCCAAAACTCATCAGAAAGGTAATTGCGGCAAAAAGATACTTTGTTTTCTTCATTTTATTTTTTTAGATTTATAGTGCTTTGAGTCACAAAGCAAATGATAAAAATTAAGGATTCCAATATTTAATGAATGAAACTCACAGACGAATACATCTACCGCCAACCCGAAAAGTACCAAGTGATGTTATTGCATCTAATTAGCGTGTTTGAACGGGCTATTCCTGAATTGGAATTGCTATTCAAATGGGGAATGCCCTATTTTTATTATAAGAAAAAACCATTTTGTTATTTGGCTCCCAATCATAAAAAAGGTTTTGTAGATGTTGGTTTTGCTCGTGGATTTCAATTAAAAAGAAACCAAGATTGGCTTGTGGATGAAAAGAGAAATACGGTAAAGTCACTTCGGTATTTTAGTTCAGAAGCTATTGATAATGCAGTTTTGGATGATGTGATATTGGAAGCAGTAACTTTGTATAAATAAAAAAATCCCCCGGAGGAGATTTTGTTTATTTAAGATGTGTGAATTACAGTCTGAAGATACCTCCAAAAGAAACGATTGTTCCTCCGTGCCAAAAATGATGTTGAGCGTGATCATCAGTATAAGTAGTCCTAACATCTGTCATGTTAATATAGCCACCTTTTAACTCGGTTAGGATGTAAAAATGTTTGAAGAAAGTAAAATTTAAACCAGCATCAGCAGAAAAACCGTATCCAGATATATGAAACTCATCATGTCTTGGTTTTTGTAAAACTGTAGCGTCTGTTCTAGGAACTAATAATCCCATTCCTAATCCTTGTGTGAAATTTAGTTGAAATATATCGGTATTTGTAATCCCAAAAATTGAAGAGATATCGGTGTAATAAGCTGCTTCTGTAAAGACATAATTTAATCCATTTGTATGTTCAAATTTTAAAAATTTACCGTCAGTTAAATCTATTGGTTCGTTATTGTAAGTTCCGTTAAATTGAGAACCGGCTTCAGTCAAAGGCAAATTAATAGTTCCATTAATCATCGCTGTTTGATTTTGAGTCATCACATATTTCATGTGATCAATCCCAATAGAAACATTAAACTTATCGTGGAAAAAATAACCAACTTTCCAGTTAGTCTGAGATGTTGTTAATTTTCCAGGAGTAATATAATCAATATTCCAGCCTTTAGGTAAATCATGTGATTGTGCATTTTCTACTGTAAAATTGTATCCCTCTCCTTCAAAATGCAAATCGGAAGTAGTGTAATAAGTTCTATTTCCTCCCATGTGTCCAAAGAATTTCCCTTTGTTGTGGGCAGTATATCTTTCAGTAGTTGGTATATTTTCTTGGGCAAAGGTATTAATCGATAAAAAAAGAACTAAAAAGGAGACGTATAAAAAATTTGTTTTCAATGTTTTATTGTTAAATTAAAATTGATTTATGGTTTGTCTAATGGCAACCAACTTTGTCATTAATGCTTCAAAGTAATCTAAATGTAACATGTTGGCACCATCACTTTTGGCATTGGCTGGATCAAAATGGGTTTCTATAAAGATTCCATCTACACCTACAGCGATACCAGCTTTGGCGACTGTCTCAATCATATCGGGTCTTCCGCCAGTTACACCCGCCGTTTGGTTGGGTTGTTGCAAAGAATGGGTAACATCTAGAACTGTTGTTGCATATTGTTGCATGGTTGGGATACCACGGTAATCTACAATCATGTCTTGGTAGCCAAACATCGTACCACGGTCTGTTACCATCACGTTTTGATTGTTGCAATCCAATACTTTTTGTACCGCATGTTTCATGCTTTCAGGACTCATGAATTGTCCTTTTTTCAAGTTGACTACTTTTCCGGTATTGGCAGCAGCCACCACTAAATCCGTTTGACGAACTAGGAACGCTGGAATCTGCAATACATCTACATATTCAGCAGCCATAACCGCATCTTCATTGGTGTGAATGTCAGTAACGGTTGGTACACCAAAAGTTTTAGAAACTTTTTCTAGTATTTTAAGCGCTTTTTCGTCTCCAATTCCAGAGAAACTGTCTATCCTAGAACGATTTGCTTTCTTAAAAGATCCTTTAAAAACATAAGGAATTTGTAATTTATCAGTGATACCAACTAGTTTTTCTGCAATACGCATGGCCATTTCTTCGCCTTCAATTGCGCATGGACCAGCCAATAAAAAAAAGTTACCGCTCTCAGTATGTTTGATTTGAGGAATATGTTGTATGTTCATAATGTGTTTTTTTTGAAAGTGCAAAGGTAGTTTGATTTTGCGATTTCCTAATTACAAATTGAAATTAATTTTAGAATTGTATAAGCTATAATTAGGAGCTATTTCCTGCTATCCGCTTGTATCTTTTTTGTCTCGTGAAAAACGAGTCAAAAAAGAATACCGCTTCTATCAGGGCTAGGACAGTAGCGGTTTCAATTACATTTTCTTCAAACTTAGACCTACCGGAACCATCAATAGACCTCTTTCATAGATGTTCAAATACAAAATAACTGGTTTTTTCAAACCTTCCCAATTCAATTCGTATACATCTAGAAATCCAGCACCCATTTCACTATTTTTGGTCGGGAATGGGCAGCAGTTTTCCATTTTGGTATAGGTTATTTTTTCTCCTTTAGGTCCAGCCAAAGCATTCAAGAAAAATTTCTGGTTGATTGTGTCATTTTTGGTTCCTCTGAAGTAAATATTGATTGGATAGTCTTTATCATAACCATATCTTTTGTCTTTACTGTATGCTGTAATAACAAAGGAATTGTTTTTACCCACAACTGGTACAGGAGCATTGTTGTCTATGTTTTTTATTGATGATTTAATACTTCCGCATGAAGCTAGTAGAAGGAGTGTAGTAATGAATAAGGCTGTTTTTTTCATATTTTTGGAGTTAATTGTTTATTCCAATTTAAAGGTTTTATTACAATTTCAAAAATAATAAAAATGTAATTATCATTTAGTTTGATATTAAATTTTGTAATTGATATTATTTTTACAAATGTAACATTTCTCACATTAGGATTGCTTTATCCTTTTTATCTTTGTTGAAAAAGAAAATTTATGAATATTATTTTTCAAACATGGCCTTGGTACGTTTCGGGTTTTTTAATCGGAATGGTAATGCTTTCTCTAATTTATTTCGGCAAGAATTTTGGTATGTCAACCAATCTTCAGTCATTATGTTCCATGACGGGATTGGGTAAACGGATAGACTATTTTAATTTTGATTGGAAAGCCAATCGCTGGAATTTTCTTGTGGTACTAGGTGCTATGGCTGGAGGTTTTGTGGCGGTTCATTTTATGGGAGATCCTTCAAATGTTGCTATTAATCCCAAAACGATAGCGCAGTTATCCCAAATGGGAATCGAAGCTCCCAACGGTAAATTAATGCCTGATGCATTATTTGGAGACCAAATTTGGCAATCGCCTAAAAGTATTTTCATCCTTCTTATAGGTGGAATCTTAATTGGCTTTGGAGTGCGTTACGCAGGAGGATGCACATCGGGACATGCCATTTCGGGATTAAGTAATTTGCAATTACCTTCCTTGAAAGCGGTTATTGGTTTTTTTATTGGCGGATTGATTATGTCCCATTTTTTATTACCCTTACTTTTTTAGACTATGAACACATTAAAATATTTTTTCGTAGGATTCCTTTTTGGAATTGTTCTCACAAAATCCGAAGCGGTTTCTTGGTACCGTATTTATGAAATGTTTCAATTTCAATCGTTTCACATGTACGGAATAATTGGGGTTGCAGTTGCAACGGGAGTTATTGGGATTCAAATTATCAAAAGAAAAAACATCAAGGATATCAAAGGCTTACCTATTGAGATTCAAGAAAAAGATAACGGTTCTGTCCGGTATTTGGTAGGAGGAATATCCTTTGGATTGGGTTGGGCATTGGTGGGTTCTTGTCCAGGACCTATTTTTATATTGATAGGAGCAGGATTTATGCCTGTAATTATTGTACTTATTGGCGCATTGATTGGTACTGTTATTTATGGTGCTTTAAGAAGTAAATTGCCTCATTAATAGTCAATACTCTTCAAAAAAAAAGCATTTTCTAAATCGGGAAATGCTTTTTTTTAGGATAAATGCCACTTTTCACGAGAACTTTAAAGATAGATACTAATGTTGTTAAGTTAAATATTTTACGCTAGAGTTTTGCAGAAGCTGTTTCTCGCAAAGACGCGAAGACGCAAAAAAAATGGTTTTAAACTTTGCGCCTTCGCGACTTTTCCGAGGCATATTTTACACAAAAAAAGTAATATAAAATAAACATTTTCAGTGTTTTGGGAAAAGCGTTATTACTAGGAACAAATTAATGAGCCAGATCCATGAAATTTAACAAAACTTATTTTTTCGTATTCAATTTTAGAATACCCAAAACGATTAAATATTGCGCCATACAATAGGTTGCCATAATGAAAAATGAAGCGTGTGTTATTGGTGCATAAAACTTATTGAAAGCCAAAATACTATCCGAGCTCACAAATACAATGGCTCCCATTAGAATGTAATTGTTTGCTGGAGTTGCCCATTTTAAACTGCCTTTGAAAGCAAAGAAAAGCATCGTGGTAATCACAACGGCATAAACTAAAACTGGAATTTTTAGAGCACCCAGTTTGGGGAATAAAGTGTCGATCATGATAAAGAAATAGGCTAGTATTGCTAGGCTTCCCAACCAGAATATCTCTTTTTTTTCGTTGATTCGGGTGTTTTGCTGTTTGCTGAAAAGGACAATGTAAATAACATGCGACAGGAGGAAAGCCACTAGTCCGAAGATGAAATAGAGTTCGCCTTTGTCTGTAAATAAAAGTATAATATCTCCTATCCAAGAAAAAGTCAATGCCGTTAAAATGATTTTTTTGGTGGGAAAATTTTCAGCAACAGTAACAGCCACTAGTAAAAGAGGGAGCAAAAGAGGCTTCATATACCAATCGAATCCCTCTAAATTGAGGAAAAGGATAATAAGATAAAGAAGGGTAAAACCAATATACGTTTTGAGAAGTAAAGATGTTTTCATGCAGTTATTTAAGTGATTGTTACGGGAACTTTTTTTGCGTCAAAATTCGTGTTTACAAAGTAAATGGTAACGAACAATGACAAAACGAGGTATCCAATTATAATGGAGCTGGCAAAAGGGAAAAGACCGCTCATCCCAAACCAATCACCAAGAGAGACAATAATGGCGATGCCAAATAGAAAGCGAATTCCCTCCCAGAACAATGAAATTTTTCGGGTATCCATCAATTCGGTATAACTGTAAACGGTTAGAAAAATAAAGGCGCCATATACAAACACATTGGGTAAACCAATAATCGCTATTGAATTGTACATGTAGGTAATGAACAATAAAGTGATTAGGGTTTGAAATATGGACCAATACATTAATTTATTAGAATGCTGTGTGCCGTATTTTTCAAACGCATATACATCGGTGATTTTGTTTACGGGGTATTTTTCTTCAAAGTTTTCGGGTCTCCAACCTGTAGGTTTGAACCAAATGGTGAGTTTGTCTTTCCATTTTTCGGCACGCCAGGCATCGGTAACCAATAACCACAGGTGCTGAAAATTAATCCGGAAGGGATTCCACGTCAGTGCGGGTCTTGTTATGCCGAAAACCGGAGGAACAGCATCTAATTCTTCTTGAAAAGTACCAAAAATTTTATCCCAAATAATGAATATTTGCGAGTGGTTTTTGTCCATATATATGGGGTTGATCGCATGATGTACGCGGTGGTGGGAAGGAGTAACGAGTATTTTTTCCAGAAAGCCCATTTTTTTGATGTGTTTGGTATGGTACCAAAATTGCAAAAATAAATGAATAGGGAGTATGATGGCTATTACTTTTTGTGGCACTCCTAATAGTGCAGCTGGAATCAATAAAAAAGTAAAAAGATTGACAAAGCTCGAAACCGTCTGGCGCAAAGCACAAGCCAAATTAAATTCCTCGCTGCTGTGATGGATGGCGTGTTTGTTCCATAAAAAATTAATTTGGTGAGACAGACGATGACTCCAATAGCCATAAAAATCAATCACTATAAATCCAACGATATAAGCCAAAATGGTGGCTTCAAGATGTATTACGGCAAACTTGGTTTCGAACCATTCATACGATACAAGTGTAATGCTAAGTCCCAAAACATCTTTTACCGAATTGACCATTCCGGAGCTGATGCTCGAAACCGAATCCATGTTTGGAGAAGTGTCTTCTCCTTTATAATGGCCGTAGATTTTTTCGATTACAATTAAGATCAAAAAAACAGGCATAACAAAAATTAAAATTTTACCGTATTCTTCCATTTTGGGGATATTTTTTTTCAAATATAAAATAATTATCGATATTGTTATTGGTTTTACTTGTTATTTGTGTTTTGTTTCGAGTATTCAATAATTAGGATGCAAAACGCTGTAATTGCTTTGCCTATCCACTGTCGCTCGGGTCGTGTTCTATTTTTGGATTTGTACCTATAGGATAGATAATAGTTGGGACCGGAATTTGGATTTCGAAAATAGTTTTCAGTTTTGGGTAATCGACAAAAAAAAACCTACTTAAGATTGGTAATATCTTAAATAGGTTTCGTCAAAAACTCATTTTTGGAATGGTATTGTTAACTTAGATTATTTCGGCGCTTAATCCAGCGGCCAGTAATCTTGTGCATTGTACTTTTAATTTATCGTATTCACCTGTTTTTACGGTGCATTTCCCGTTGTAGTGCACTATTAGCGAACATTGTTCCGCTTGAATAGCAGTGTGACCACAAACTCGAATCAAGGTGTCAATAACGTGGTCAAAAGTATTTACATCATCATTATATACTATTATTTCGTTATTGATAGTAGTTATATCTTCTACTTTAACTCTTTCTCTTATTTTTTCTTTGGTACTCATGTTTTTAGGTTTTGTACTCCGGTTAATAATAAAAAAACTAGGTCTAATTTACGTATTTTATTGATACCCAGTTGTTTTTTTGAAGCTTTTTAACATACGTTAATCCTTTTTCTGTGCATGAAGCATCAATGTACGGTATGTCTTCTTCGTAAAAACCACTAAATAGTATTGTCCCTTTAGGATTTAGGCAATCTACATAACTTTGCATATCGTTCAGCAAAATGTTTCTGTTGATGTTGGCAATGATTAAATCGTATTTTTTGTCTTTCAGTAAAGCGGCATCACCTTCGTAAACGGTAATGTGTTTGCAGTTGTTACGTTCGGCATTTTCTATAGAGTTCAAATAACACCAGTTATCAATATCAATAGCGTCTATAGGTTGAGCTCCTTTCATTTCGGCAAGAATCGCGAGAATCGCTGTTCCGCAACCCATGTCTAATGTTTTCATACCGGTAACATCTATTTCTAATAAATGCTGAATCATCATGTGTGTGGTTTCATGATGTCCTGTTCCAAAACTCATTTTAGGTTCGATCACAATATCAAATTCGGCATCGGTTTTCGGGTGAAAAGGGGCGCGTACATGACAATTTCCCTCTACATCTATCGGTTCAAAGTTTTTTTCCCATTCTTCATTCCAATTCACTTGCTCAATTTCTTCAAAAGTATAATCGATTTTGAATTCCTCAGATTCTAAAATTTGAATATCATCTAATATCGTTTCGTCCCAAAGGTCTTTTTGTACAAAGGCAGAAACTCCTGTCTCGGTTTCGGTAAAGCTTTCAAAGGCTTTTTCGCCCAATTCCGCAATTAATATTTCCGACCCCAACTCTTTTGGTGCTATGGTAAAATGATACCCTATATAAATGTTTGACATGTTTAATTTTTTTTGCAAAGGTAACAATAGGGTGCAATCCTTTTTTGAATTTTTTCAACTATTTTAGGACTGTTTGTAATGGGCTTTGAAATGTGAGGGATATATTATGTTTATTTTGAGAGATCATGCTCGCAAGAGGGATAGAAGCTAGCTACCTTGTAGCGCATTCTATGATAAAAAACAATTAAATTTAAAAGATTAACTGGCAAATTTATATGTATTTATATATGGCGTT
>NZ_QCZH01000010.1 GCF_003097655.1 Flavobacterium laiguense | reverse complement strand
AAGGCAAAAAAGGAAAAGATGGAAATAAAGTTACTCTAATTAAAATATACAAAGCCAGTTATGTAAAAAATGATTGGACCAATATAATAGAATTACCCTTTAATAGTGACAACTACAGTACGGCTCATCCCGCTCTTAGCGCCGATGAAAAAACGTTGTATTTTGTATCGAATATGCCAGGCTCATTGGGAGAATCGGATATTTTTAAGGTGAGTATCAATAGCGACGGCAGTTATGGCACCCCCGTGAATTTGGGCAAAACCATAAATACACCCGGCAAGGAAACCTTCCCGTTTGTTACCGATGACAATGAAATTTATTTTGCCTCGGATACCCATTCTGGTCTTGGGGGACTCGATATATTTGTGGCTCAAATCAAGGAAGATGGTACTTTTGGTCAAGTCCAAAACGTAGGTGCCGATGTCAATTCCCAAAAAGATGATTTTGCTTACTTAATAGACACCAAAAGTCGAATTGGCTTTTTTTCCTCCAATAGAGAGAACGGAAAAGGATATGACGATATCTATCAATTCTTAGAAACCAGACCCATAAAATGTAAATACGAATTAAACGGTACCACAACGGACTTATTAACCGCTGAAATACTTTCCAAATCTAAAGTCTCGCTATACGATGACCAGCACAAATTACTCAAAACAACGGAATCCGATGATAAAGGGTATTATTCTTTCGATATAGAAGGCGAAAAAACATATAGTGTGAGAGCCGAAAAAGAAGAGTATACCACAACCGAAAAAACCATTGCAATTGCAGAGAAAGACTGTAAAACCCAACTGAATCTGACTTTTGAAAAAGCATTATGCAAAGTGGCTGTTGGAGATGACTTGGGGAAATGTTTTGGAATCAAATGGATCTATTTTGAATTTGACAAATCAACTATTAAACCAGAAGCGGCATTGGATTTGGCTAAAATACTGGATGTTATGGGGGAATACCCCAACATGAAAATTGACATCCGATCCCATACCGACAGTAGAGGTACCTCTAAATACAATGAAGGATTATCCGATAGAAGAGCTAAATCAACCAGAGAATGGTTAATTCAAAACGGTATCAACCCAAACCGATTGTCCAGCAAAGGATATGGTGAAAATCAATTATACAATAATTGTTCCGATGGCGTAAAATGTACCGAAGATGAACATCAACAAAACAGACGTAGCGAGTTTATTATTACCGCTTTATAAATTAAAACAACTCTTAGATTCCAAAAAGGCTACCCTTATCAGGTAGCCTTTTTGAAATCTATTCAATTGTAATAAAATCTATATTTTCACGAAAATGTTTGTGTAATATTTTTTGCCAGTTGCAGAATTCTCTCTAATTGCAATACCAAAATGAGTATAATTACCCTCTATGTTTTCTCTGTGTCCTTCGCTATTCAACCAAGCATCAAAGACCCCTTTTGCACTATTGTAATTATAAGCTATATTTTCGCTTACATTTTTAGCGCCTAACACTTTCATTATGTTTTCTGAACGGGCTATAAAATCATTATGGTTTACCACATTATTAGCAATCATATAATGATTATGCTCTTCAGATTTGTATGAAATATGGTTTATCTTTTCTAAGGCATTTAAACCAAGACTAACTCTATGATTATTAATCAAAGCCATCGTTTCTAACTCTAAAGGGCTGTATTGATAATCTAAAACAATTGATGGTTGTGATTCTGAAGTTGAACTACTGTCTTCTGTTGAACAAGAATACATAGAACTTAAAATAAAGGCAAAAAAAGCCAAGCGAAAAAATTTTGAATTCATAATAATTATAGTAGTTTAAGCTTAAAGTAGATTGTGGGGCAAACTTCTTTAAAGTTGATGGTTAGGTTAATATTTTACGGTTTTATTATTTTTCAAATAAATACCTTTTATGTTAAACTACCAAACAAAATCGACAAACTACATCATTAAAATTTAAAGATTAATAATTTTCCTAGAATATTATCTATAATATGATGATTGACATTGCTAAGAAAGAATATCCAATCAACATAATAAAAAAAATAGACATCAAAACAATCAACCATTTTAAATAAAAACAATAACAATGAGAACTTATAAAAAAAAGCAACAGCCATTTGTCTACTACTGTCTAAAAATTTTACTTTCTTTTTTATTAACCCAGTCTTATTTTCAAGGATTAGGCGTCTGTCTAGTAAAAACTATATTTTTACGAAAATGTTTGTATAATACTTTCTGCCATTTACAGGATTCTCTCTCACTGCGATACCAAAATGAGTAAAATCACCTTCTATGTTTTCTCTGTGTCCTTCACTTTTCAACCAAGCATCAAAAGCTCCTTTTGCAGTACTGTAATTATAGGCAATATTCTCACTTACTTTTTTAGCTCCTAAAGCTTTAATTATGTTTTCGGAACGGGAGACAAAATCATCATGATTAACCACATTATTAGCAATCATATAATGGTCATGTTCTTCAGATTTGAACGAGACATGGTTTATTTTTTCTAAAGCATTTAAACCAAGACTAACTCTGTAATCGTTAATCAAAGCCATGGTTTCTAATTCTAAAGGACTGTATTCATAGTTTAAAACAACTGGCAATTGTGATTCTGGGGTCGGATCACTGTCTTCGGGAGAACATGAAGCCATAAAACTCAAAATAACGACAAAAAATGTCAACGGAAGTAGTTTCGAATTCATAATAATGTAGTTTAAGTTTAAAGTAGATTGTGGGGCAAACTTCTTTAAGATTAATATTTAGATTAACAACTTAATTCTATATCAAAGTAATGCTTTTTAAGTTAAACAGACAAAAAAAACCGACGAAATGCATAAATAATAAAAACTATAAAGTACTTATCTTACTTTTTTTAACTTTAAAACAACAATTCAAAAAGAAATACAATTGATGATTATAGAAAGAGGTTATTTTTTCGAAATGCTTAGAACTGAGTATTTACTAATTCAGCAAAAACACAGCTGCGATATATCCCATATTATTCCAAATTGCATACTGATTTTCAACCAAATACAACACCAAAAACAAACTAAAACAGAACCATATAAGCACAAAAAAAGCAGTAGTAAACTTTTGTTTACTACTGCTTTTTTAATTGTACTATTCATTTACATCATTCCAGTACCAATCACTCGGAACGAGGCATCAGATCATATATTCTAATAATCCTCATAAAACTTATGCAATCAGTTTATGGAGCTAAACGATTTATCTTCCAAGAATAATCTTCTTGAAAAGTATATCGAATGCGATCATGCAAGCGGTTGGGTCTTCCTTGCCAAAATTCTACTTCTAAGGGGGTTACTAAAAAACCTCCCCAATGTTTGGGTCTTAAAATTTCTTTCCCCTCATACTCTTTCTCTAATTGTTTCAAATTTTCTTCCAGATAATCACGGGAAGGTACAATCTCACTTTGATTGGAGACTATTGCACCTAATTTACTCCCATCTGGTCTTGATTCAAAATAACCATCCGAAATGTTCTCGGGTATTTTCTCGGCTATTCCTTTTATAATCACTTGACGCTCTAAACTATCCCAAAAAAAAGAAAGACAAACTTTCGGATTATTAGCTATAGCCCTACCCTTTTCCGAATTATAATTGGTATAAAAGACAAACCCTTCTTCATTAAATTTTTTCAACAATACCACTCTTGATTTCGGGAAACCATCCAAACCAATTGTAGAGACGGTCATTGCATTGACTTCTCCAGCACCATCAAAATCTTCTACCTCATGAAACCATCTATTAAAAAGATTTATCGGATCTTCTGGAATAGAGGATTCTAACAATTCACTTTTTTCATACGACTTTCTGTAATCACTTAGATCATGCATTTTTATATCTTTTTAATATTCTAATAAATTACTAAAATTCAAAAACTTTGCCATCATCAGTCAGTAAAACTGCTGCAAAAATTGTTTGGGCTTCTTCTTTAAATAAATCAATAGTAGCATATCTGGTAGAATAATGTCCTAGTAATAATTGCTTTACATTGGCTTTTAAAGCTATTTTAGCGGCCTCTTTGGCTGTAGAATGCATTGTTTTTCCTGCCAAAGCTTCTTCTGAATCTAAAAATGTAGATTCATGATATAATACATCTACCTCTTTTATAATAGGAATTATTGACTCATAATATTTGGTATCCGAACAAAAAGCATAACTCATTGGTGCAATGGGATCAAAAGTCAATTTTGCGTTTTCAATAACCCTACCGTCTTCTAAATTAATATCTTTCCCTTTTTTTATATTTTGATAATAACATTTATCAATTTCAAAATTTTGGACGGCTTTGAAGTCTAATAGCCTATCTCCAGTTTTTTCTTGAAACAAAAAACCATTTGTATACACTCGATGTTTTAGTGGAATTGTTTTGACGATTACTTTTTCATCTTCAAAGATTGTTTCACTTTCGTTAGACTCTAATTCGTGAAACAACAATTTATAATTGGTCCAGGAATTCGACAATCTCAATTGCATTTCAATTATTTCTTTTATTCCTTTTGGACCAAAAACATGTAGATCGGTAATGCGTCCTAATAAGGCAAATGTTGAGATTAAACCAATTAATCCAAAAAAATGATCACCATGTAAATGGGAAATAAAGATATGGTTGATTTTTGAGAATTTCAATTTGTTTTTTCGCAACTGTACTTGAGTCCCTTCCCCGCAGTCTATTAAAAAAAGTCTGTTTTTAATATCTAAAACCTGTGAAGTAGGATTTGTAAAAGATCGTGGAGTTGCGGCATAACAGCCAAGAATGGTTAGTTTCATTTTTTAGTATTCTATAGCAGTATTCAGCGCAATGTACAGTTCCAAATAATTGTTTTGAAAAGACTTCCCTTCAGGGGCTGGGGGCTAAAACCCTAAATCTCTTTCAATTTCATCCATTTCGATCATATCATGTGCTTCTAGTTGAGTTGGCACAACAACAATAGATTTGGGAACTTTGTTATAATCTATATCTTCAGCAACTAAAACCAATGATTTTTTTTCTTTTTTATGCTTTTTGGCTAAATCAGAAAAAATGGTAATTGATTTTACATCAACTGATTTGTCATGGGAAATGTCCAAAATAAGATTATGCTTCTTAAAACTATTGTATTGATTATTTATTTTCTCTAAAAACGCTACAATATTTCCTTCGGTATCTTTAATTATAATAGTATGTCCTTTTGTAGTAACTTTCATTATATGAGTTTATTGAATTTTTGAAGCCAAAAGATAGATTACTGCCATTCTAATGGCAACACCGTTTTCTACTTGATTTAAAATTACAGATTGTTGTGAATCTGCTACATCACTTGTTATTTCAACACCGCGATTTATAGGTCCTGGATGCATTATAACGATCTCTTTGTCGAGCGAATCAAGCAAGGCTTTATCTACCCCATACTGTTGTGCATATTCTCTGGTAGATGGAAAAAAATTTACATCCATTCTTTCATTTTGAACGCGTAACATATTAGCTACATCACACCATTCTAAGGCTTTGCGTAGGTTTGGCTCTACTGTTACTCCAAGTGATTCTATATATCTAGGTATAAGCGTTTTTGGACCACAAACCTTAACTTCTGCACCTTGCATCTGCAAAGCGTATATATTGGATAACGCAACTCTTGAATGTAAAATATCTCCAACAATAACTACTTTTTTACCGGCTACATCACCCAATTTTTCTCTAATAGAATAACTGTCTAATAACGCTTGAGTAGGATGTTCATGAGCTCCGTCTCCTGCATTTACAATACTGGCCTTTACATTTTTAGACAAAAAATAAGCAGCTCCAGGGTTTGCATGTCGCATGACAACCATATCTACTTTCATAGAAAGGATGTTATTAACGGTATCAATAAGTGTTTCTCCCTTTTTTACCGATGATTGGGCCGCCGAAAAACTTATCACATCTGCCGATAACCTTTTTTGAGCCAATTCAAATGATAATTTTGTTCTGGTACTATTTTCAAAAAAAATATTAGCAATAGTAATATCTCTCAATGAAGGTACTTTCTTTATCGGTCTATTAATGACTTCTTTAAAATGATCGGCAGTTTCAAAAATTAGGTCAATATCTTTTTTGTTAATGTATTTAATCCCTAATAAATGATTTACACTTAGTTCGCTCATCTTTTTTGCTGTTTGTTATTTATTGTTTCATGTTGTTTAGAAATTATAGATTTCGAGTCAAAAAAGTCTAATTTGTTTCTAAATAAACTCCGTCCTCGCCATCTTGTTCTACCCAACAAACTTTTACTTTCTCACCATTGATTGCGTCTACCTGACGACCTCTATAATCGGGCTGTATGGGTAAATCGCGACTAAAACGGCGATCAATTAATGTTAATAATTCAATCCCAGAAGGTCTTCCAAAGGATTGAATCGCTGTCAATGCCGCACGAATACTACGCCCAGTATATAATACATCATCTATAAAAATGACTTTTTTATTTTCAACTAAAAAATCGATTTGGGTTTTGTTGGCTTCTAAAGACTTGTTCGCTCTTCGAAAATCATCTCTAAAGAAAGTGATGTCCAAATACCCTAAAGCAATGTTTGGAATTTGATACTCATTTTCTAATATTTCTTTCAATCGTTTTGCTAAAAAAGTACCTCTAGGTTGAATCCCTATTAAAATTGTATCTGAAAAATCAAGATGTTTTTCAATCAACTGACAGGCCAAGCGGTTCAAAATAATATTGACTTCTTTAGAATTAAGCAAAACTTTTTGATTCATATGTTGGTTTTTATTGTTTTTTAAAGGCCATATGTAATTCGCATATCAACATTGGTGCTTGCGACCAATTTTAGGTAATGCTCATTTCATATTTTAAGGATTTTCTTTGGTTAAGCAAATATACAAATTCCGATTTAGGATTTATTAAATAGAAGCCGAGAAATATTTCTTTTATTTACAAAGGGAAGAAAAACAATTTATTTTAAAACTGAACCGTTCACTATTACTTAATCTAATATGACTATCCGTAACTAATACCAGGGCAATGACAAGGCTAACGCCTAAAAAAAATAGCCACAGATTCACAGATTAAAATTAGATTATTAACAACTAAATATACACAGATTCCTTATAAAGACTATAAATCAGTGCCGTTTCTAAAAGGTATCAAATTAAAAAAAATCAGTGAATCTGTGGCAAAAAAAATACTTGGTATGTTTTGCGGCAGTCATATTAATCTAATGCACAAAAAACTCCCGCTATATCGAACAACGGGAGTTTTTTTTATAACATAGACAAAATCAAAAATCTGAAATCGTTAATCTGAAATCAAAATTATATTGTATACATTTTTGTTCTTAATTCCTGAACTTTTTCATCATCCAGATAATCATCAAAAGTCATGTAACGGTCAATTGCACCATTTGGCGTCAATTCTATTACTCTGTTACCAACCGTTTGAGCAAATTCATGATCATGAGTGGTAAAAATAACAGAACCTTTGTAATTTTTCAATGAATTATTGAATGCTGTAATCGATTCCAAATCCAAGTGATTTGTAGGTTCATCCAACATTAAAACATTGGCTCTTTCCATCATCATTCGAGACAACATACAACGTACTTTCTCTCCTCCTGATAATACATTACAGGTTTTTAAGGCCTCTTCACCAGAGAAAATCATTTTACCCAAAAAGCTACGAATGTTTACTTCATCTCTTTCTTCTTCGGTTTTTACCCATTGGCGCAACCAATCTACAAGAGAATAATCATTTTCAAAAAACGAATGATTATCTCCCGGTAAATACGCTTGATTGGTAGTAACCCCCCAATCGTAAGTACCAGAATCTGCTTTTTGATTCCCGTTTAAGATTTCATAAAAAGCAGTAGTAGCACGCGAATCTTTAGAGAAAAGAACAATTTTGTCGCCCTTCGCCATATTCAAATCTACTCCTTTAAACAATAATTCTCCATCTACAGAAGCGCTTAAATCCTGAACGTTTAAGATTTGATCTCCTGCTTCACGCTCTTGATCAAAAATAATCGCTGGATAACGACGACTCGATGGCTTAATTTCTGATATATTCAATTTAGAAATCATTTTTTTACGAGAAGTAGCTTGTTTTGATTTGGCAACATTCGCAGAAAAACGACGGATAAATTCTTCTAATTCTTGTTTCTTTTCTTCAGCCTTTTTGTTTTGTTGAGCACGTTGTTTAGCCGCTAATTGACTTGACTCATACCAAAACGTATAATTCCCTGAATAATGGTTTATTTTACTAAAATCAATATCAGAAATATGTGTACAAACTGAATCCAAAAAGTGTCTGTCGTGAGAAACTACAATTACGGTATTCTCATAATTTGCCAAGAAATTTTCTAACCAAGCAATCGTTTCAAAATCTAGATCATTAGTAGGCTCATCCATAATAAGTAAATCTGGATTTCCAAAAAGGGCTTGTGCCAAAAGCACACGAACTTTTATTTTACCTTCCAAATCACCCATTAAAGTATAATGGTTGTCTTCTGTAATTCCAAGATTAGATAACATGGATGCTGCATCTGAATCAGCATTCCATCCATTCATTTCTTCAAACTGAACTTGCAACTCCCCTATTCTATCGGCATTTTTATCATTATAATCAAGATAAAGCGCGTCCATCTCTTTTTTGACAGCATATAAGACTTTATTCCCCATCATAACGGTTTCAAGAACCGTATGTTCGTCAAACATATTGTGGTTTTGATTTAAAACCGACATACGTTTTCCAGGTTCCAAATGAATATGTCCCGAAGTCGGGTCCATATCACCTGCTATTATTTTAAGAAAAGTTGATTTTCCAGCACCATTGGCTCCAATAACTCCATAAATATTTCCGTGTGTGAAGGTAGTATTTACTTCGTCGAACAAGATTCGTTTGCCAAACTGAACTGATAAATTATTGACTGTTAACATGAAGATCTCTTTATTAAAATTTTGTGCAAAAGTATAAAAAATAGTGGAATTTACGAGTCATAATTACACTTAATATATAACTAGCATTATACCTATTAATTTCAAAAAAAAACCTGGTAACGAATTACCAGGTAAAAAAATTTAACTTAAATAAAAATATTATTAAAATACAAATAACCAAACTCAATCCTAACAATAACTATTTTCATCTTTATTTTTTTTACTAAGCTTGAACTAACTTTTTCAAACTATTATATACCGCTAATTCAACATCGGCATGTTCTTTTGTATTACACTTCTCTAGTAAATCATTTAGTATAGAAGGATCTACGTTTTGCTTCTTATCAATTTTCAACAATAGTAATTCAGACAAATCATTTAATTTCTTAGATAGAGGCAAAAGTGGTTGAATAAGTGGTGCATTATTACTTAATTGAATTAGATCCACATTCATCTTAATCCATTTACTTAGATAATTTGTCACTACAATTTGATTTTCAACAGATTTGTTATTTAAATAATTAATCACTGCTAAATCAAATCCTAAAGCATCTGTGGCGTCCGGAGTACAAGCATCTGCAAATAATGTTAGCGGCGAATACATTTGATATTCAGTTCCTCCTTTATTCCTTGAATATTTTTTGATAGGCTCACAAATATTGGATAAATCTTCTAAAGCGACATTCTTTTGATTATTGCTAATATTTCTTAGCAAAGCTTCTTTACTTTTTATGTGAGTCAAACCAAGTTCTTCTAATCTAAAAGAGATCGTTTTTAATCTTTTACGCAAACTATTGATATCCGTTACCGATTTATCGGACCATAATCTTTCCGCTATTGCAGCGGTTCTTGGCCATATTCTAGAATCTAAAGTGCTCGGTGTAACTAATTCTGACCACATAGTGGCTTCGCCACCCAAAATTCTGGCTTTTTCTTCGTCGGTGAGCGTTACATTACTCGGCATTGGATCCACAGTATAATGATCTTCAACACCAAAAACCAAATCAATGTAATATCCGTTAGACAAAACCGTTTTATATCCCCCTTTTACAGCATCTACAAGTGATTTTCCTGCAGGAACACCTTCATTAACACCTTTCCAGGAATGAATAATGGCATCTTTAGACATATTTTTGGTCATAATTTCTTCCCATCCCATCAATTCTTTATTGTGCTTTTTGAGCATCGGAATCAATTGCATCGTAAAATAAGTCTGCAATTCATGGTTGTTCGCTAGATTATGCTTCTTTTTGAACTCTTGTATTTTAGGATTAGAATCCCAATCTTTCCCTTCGTTTTCATCTCCACCTATGTGAAAATACTTCCCTGGAAAAAGCGGACAGACTTCATCAAAAAACTCGTTTAGTAACTGGTATGTTTTAGGGTTTGAAGGATCTAATGTTGGCGAAAAGATACCAGCATTTCTTTCAACACTATACGTTTCTATTTGAGCAGATTGCTTCCCGTTTTCGATAGTGTTAGAATTCATTGTTACAACCTTACTCCCAATTTCTGGATAAGCCGTAAGTATTGCAGATCCGTGACCGGGAACATCTATTTCGGGAACTACCAAAATTCCTCTGTCATCAGCATATTTTACTATACTTTTAATCTCTTCTTGAGTATAATAATTCCCATCCGAAGCCATCTGAATTAATTTCGGGTGTTTTTTCATTTCAATTCTCCACCCTTGATCATCTACTAAATGCCAGTGAAAAACATTCATTTTTACTGCTGCCATTCCATCAATATTTCTCTTTACAACATCTACCGGCATAAAATGTCTTGAAACATCCATCATCAGACCTCTCCAAGTAAATCTTGGAAAATCTGAAATTATTACATTCGGAAAATAATAGGAATTATTGTTGTTTTGCAATAATTGCAACAATGTTTCTAAAGCATGTAAGGCTCCTAAATCTGTAGTAGCGTTAATCGTTATTTTATTTCCGACAATCTTAAGCAAATAACTTTCGTCTTCATATAATTCAATTTTCCCACTTCGAACACAATTTATTTGCAATTGAGCAGTAGGAACTTCGTTGGTATTTGTTATAAAACCTTGATCGAAAAACAGTCCTGTTCTACCATCCAATCTTCTCAAAAAATTAGTAGCACCATTAAATATTCTAGAATTTGGCGCACCAGTAATATTCACTTTAAAACTTTTAGTTAAAGTAAAAGTACCTTCTGTCAAGATTAAATTTTGAGGCCATGGCATAACATCCAGTTGCTCTTTTTTAATTTGAGCAGAAGCGATAAAAGAGGCAAATAAAAAGATTATTAGGTATTTCATTTTTTGTTATTACAGTTTATTGACAATCGAATTAGGTGGGATTAAAAAAAGTACGAACCAAAATCAAAAAATGATTTTAATGAATTTGGTCCGATACTTTCAAAACAAACTCAACTTAATTTTTAATATTCAAAACGTTTAAAAGCTTCGATAGCCTCATATTCGGCTAGCCCTAAATCATCGTATAATTTTGCGGTATTTTTGTTACGATCTTCGGCACGAACCCAAAATTCTCTGGCATCATTTCCTTGAAACATTACTCTGTCTTTTTGAGATTGGTGACATAAAATGGCTTGTCGTTTCGTCATAACTTCATCTGGGCTTAACGGAACAGCCATATCTATTTCATGGATATCCCATTCGTGCCAAGCACCTCTGTATAACCACAACCAACAATCATCCATATATGGCTCTGATTTTAATTCTCCCATTGCCGCAAAAATAGCATTCAAACACACTTCATGTGTCCCGTGTGGGTCAGCAAGATCTCCAGCAGCGAAGACTTGATGTGGTTTTATTGTAGCAATAATATCTTTTACAATAGCGATATCTGCAGGTCCCAAAGGATTTTTTTGTACCACTCCTGTTTCGTAAAACGGTAAATCTAAAAAATGAACATTTTCGTCTTTCAATCCAATATACCTAACTCCGGCATAAGATTCTCTTCTTCTAATTAAGCCTTTCAATTTACGCACCTCCAAAGAGTCCATTTGACCTTGAGTCTTAGCATTTATGGTATCAATAACCGATTGGAAATTAATTCCGGATTTGTTTTCTCCCACAAAATCATTACACACTTCGGCAAACTTTAAGGCTTCATCGTCAGTAACGGCAATATTTCCTGAAGTTTGATACACTACATGTACATCATGACCTTGCTTAATTAATTTGGCAAAAGTTCCTCCCATAGAAATTACATCATCATCTGGGTGTGGGCTAAAAAGAATAACTCTTTTCTTTGCTGGAGTTGAACGTTCCGGTCTATTAGAATCATCCGTGTTTGGTTTCCCTCCTGGCCATCCGGTAATAGTATGTTGTAAGACATTAAACATATTGATATTCAAGTCATACGAAGAACTTCCGGCTGCCAATAAATCTGACATACCGTTGTTGTTATAATCTCTATCCGTTAATTTAAGAATGGATTGTTTTGTTTTTTGGCACAACCAAACAATCGCTTTGCTTTTTAATTCTTGAGTCCAAATACACTCCCCTACTAACCAAGGTGTTTCTAATCTTGTTAATTCTGAGGCAGCACCTTCATCTAATATAAAAGTGGTATTATTATGATTTTGTAAAAAAGTTGCTGGAACCTCAGAACTAATATCTCCTTGGATTGTTCTTTTAATTATAGATGCCTTGTTTTGCCCCCAAGCCATCAATACAATTCTTTTGGATCTAAGGATTGTTGAAACTCCCATCGTAATCGCTCTTTTAGGAACGTTCCCGATACCATTAAAATCTCCGGAAGCATCAACTTTTGTAATATGATCTAATGTAATAATGCGGGTTCCCGAGTTGATATGCGAACCAGGCTCATTGAATCCTACGTGACCTGTACGTCCAATTCCTAACAATTGAAAATCAAGTCCTCCAGCACTTTTAATTTTTATTTCATAATCAACACAAAATTGATTCAAATCTTCGATAGCAATAGTACCATCAGGAATATTTACATTTTCAGGATTGATATCTACATGATTAAAAAGGTGTTGGTGCATAAAGTAATGGTAACTTTGATTACTTTCCTTTGGCATAGGATAATACTCATCTAAGTTGAAAGTCACCACATTTGCAAAACTCAAGCCTTCTTCTTTGTGCATGCGAACCAATTCTTGATACACTTTTATGGGAGAAGAACCAGTTGCCAGTCCTAGTACACACGGTTTATTTCTCTCTTGTTTCGAACGAATTAAATCTGCAATTTCATGAGCCACAACAACTGAAGCTTCTATTGAATTTTTAAAAATGACGTTGTGTATTTTTTCGAAACGGGTTTCTTCAAACTGCCCTGCCGTCTTAAAGCTTATGTCTTTTTTTAAAATTGACGAAGTAATCATAACGTGTAAGTTTTATTATTAATTTTTTATTTTAGTCTGTCTATTATTTTCTTTGAAAGGATAAATGAACTTTATTAATTATCAAATTCATTTTGGTAATTCAATAAAACATTTTAATAATTTATTATAATTTTTATATTAATTAAATTCTCTATTATAAAGCATCAAACCCTTATTTTTAGAAGAATTTCTATTAATACATTTCAAAAGTATACCTATTATCATTCTTATAAAAATAAAAAAAACCAACAGCAATAGTTCTTATACAAACAGCATTATTTAATCAATAATGTGTATTTTCAAGTCAGTAAAAAGGATATCAAATAGCAATTAATTTTAATGCAATCCTTAAAATTAGCCCTATTCGTTATAGTTTTTTACAAAAAACAAGTAATAACCTTATCACTTATTATATTCAAAAAACAATTCTTTTTCTGTTAGCAACGGTATTAAAAATGGTATAAGTAACTTGCATTACTTATACCATTAATTTTAACTAATTCAATTAATCTATAGGACTAGAAGTTACCTGCAGTAGTATCCCACCATAATCTAGTTCCTCCATTGTCAGGCCCACCTAATTTAGCAACCCCTGTTGCAACACCACCAGGGTTACCATCTTTTTCAGACTGTACAAAATTTATTCTACGAGGTCCAAACTCAGTAGTGATTTTTCCACCACTAGTATTGTGTAACGCTCTGAATAATTTAGGATATCCTGTTCTTCTGTATTCAGACCAAGCTTCTTGACCTTCTGGGAAGTTAGCAATCCATTTTTGAGTAATGATTTTTTGAAGAGCTACTTCATTAGAAGCTGCACCATCCCATGCAATAGTCACTTTGTTTACTGCTGCTGCATTATTAGCGGCATCTTTAACATCAACAAAATCTCTTGCCATTTTTACATTATCAGTTATGTAAGAAGCTGCACCAGAAGCACCATGTTGTCCAAATGAAATTGTAATACCTACTTCATATAAACCTTGAGCAGTTCCTCCCATATTCCATCCTCTTAAAGCTCCTTCAGCTCTTAAGAAAAATACTTCAGCAGTAGTCATTAACACTTTTTCATTTGATCCAACAATTGAACCAATTTCAGACATACCAGTACGATCAGATTTAGCAATCATATTAATACCTGTACGAACTCCTCTGTATTGACCAGCAAAATCAGCTGATTCTTTAAAATATTTAGCAAGTCTTGGGTCAGTATACCCATTCATGATAGATTCCATATCTGCAGACATTCTAATATCACCCCATGCAGAAGAGATCGTTAAAATTGGATCAATGTAATTAGGAATAATAACTTTAGCGATATCTGCATTAGTTGTCATTACACCAAATTTATGATTAACCGCTTTTTCAGCTTCTGTTTTAGCCAAAGCCGGTTTAATCTTAACAACTCTCATTGCTAAACGTAAACGCAATGAATTTGCATATTTAACCCATTGTTTGTAATCACCGGCATACCCACTCATGTCTATACTTCCAAAAGTTGATTTTTCACCCGCATCTACTCTTTTAGTTAATTCTGCAACAGCGAAATCAAGTTCAGAAAACATTTTAGTATATACTGCTTCCTGTGAATCATAAGGAATTGTAGTATTTGTAGTTCCAAATTCAGAATATACAATTGGTCCAAATACATCAGTTACCCTATGCATTCCTTCTACTTTTAAGATCAAAGAAACAGCATAAAATTGATCGTATTTTCCTTTGGTTCTTTGCTCAATTTTAAGTGAATTTGCCATTACATCCGTATAAGGCAAGCTCCAGATAAAACCATTCCAACCATCAACATAGTTATAATTTGAGTTGTCTCCTGCAGCCCCTTTAAAAGGAGTTGGGGTAGCCATATAACCTGACCATATATCCGCATTTAGATTTTGTTGCAATTGGTATTTCCAATGCGTAGTATTAAAAATTCCTGTAAAAACAGTACTGAAAGGAACTTTTACATGATTAAAATCTTGCTCAAGTTCTTGAGCAGTAATCCCAGTTGGATTCGTGTTAATTTCGTTGAAATCACTTGTACAACTTACTGCGGCAAGCAATGTAGCACATATAGCAGTTGTTTTTATTTTATTTAGTATCATGATGATATAAGATTAGAAAGTTACATTTAAATTAAGACCGATACTTTTTGTAGAAGGCGCTGCGTAAATATCAATACCTTGTAAACCATTACCTGTACTCAAAGAAATATTTGGATCAAACGGTGCATCTTTGTAGAAGAAGAATAAATTTCTACCTACTAAAGATAAACTAGCTGCTTTGAAAATTTTGCTGTTTTTAATATCAAATGTGTATCCTAAAGCTAATTCTCTCAAACTTACGTTGGTCGCATCATATACATATTCCCCAGTAGCACCTTCTCTACCTCCAACTTGGTTATAGTAGCGCTCTGTATCGTATTTCCCTGCAAAAGCTTGTCCCGCTTTTGTTGTACCAGGAGCATAAACTGCATTAATATCTACACCACCAGCATCTCTAACATTCCCAGTTACTTGAGAAACTCCATATTTATCATTCAAGGCTTCAGTCATACTCATTACATCTCCACCAAAACGTCCGTCAATTGTAAAGTTTAAGAAATAGTTACCATATTTGAATGAGTTAGTCAAACCTAACATATAATCTGGATTTGCATTTCCAACTTCTTCAAAATCAGTTTTTTGAATAGAACCATCTTCATTCAACAATATTCTACCTTGAGCATCTTTCTTAAGGTTAATCCCTTCGATAACTCCAAATGGACGACCATTGATTAATGAATATCTATAACTGTTTACACCTGGTTGAGTCAAAATAACTGTACCTCCTAATTCTTCCGGTAATCCAGAAACTTCATTGTTGTTTTTAGAGTAGTTTACAGTAGCATCCCATTTGAACTTGTCATTATTAATAATTTTAGCATTCAATAATACCTCAAAACCATTATTAGAAATTACACCACCATTGTAAGCATAATTTTGGTATCCTTCTGCATTTGTAGATGGAGCAGGAATTGTAAGCAATTGATCTTTAGTCTCATTATTATAATACGTCAATTCTATACCAAATCTATTGTTAACAAATCTCCACTCAGTACCTAACTCATAAGAAGATTGACTTTCTGGTTTCAAAGTAGTACCTGGTCTTGGACCAACAGTTGGATTGATGTTGTTTGGATTTGCCGCAGTATAAGCAGAAGTTGGAGAAGTGTAAAACGCAGGAACGTCATTACCCACTTGAGCATAAGAAGCACGAACTTTAGCAAATGAAATTGATTCTGGCATTTTAAAAGATTCAGAAATAAGCCAAGTTGTACCTACAGAAGGGTAAAAGAAAGACATATTACCTGTATTAGCCAATGTAGAAGACCAGTCATTACGTCCTGTAATGTCTAAATACAACATGTTTTTGTAACCAAAAGTTGCAGCAGCAAAAACTGATTGTTGCTCTCTCTTGAATCCGTAATTTTGAAAATTACCTGTATTAGAGTTAAAATTATGAAGAGTAAACCAGTTTGTAATACCTAAACCAGAAGGATCTGAGTCTAAAACCGTTTCATCATTAATAGAGCTTTTTGTAAAACTGGTACCTACGTTTGCAAAAAAGGTAAGATTATCATTGATTTTAGTGTTAATTGTAGCAATTAAATCACCATAATTTTGAGTACTTACGTTATTAATGTTAATATATCTACCATTTGGATGAGATAAAGTACCTTGAGTAGTTGCATAAATTTCTTTATCAAATTCAGCAGTAATTCTATCATAATTGTATCTTGATCCAACAGAAAGCCAATTATTTACTTTGTAGTTCAATCCAACAGAACCATTCATATATTGATTAGAATCTTTAGATTGATTACGGTACAATCCCCAGTATGGATTTTGTAAGATATCTTCATTAGTCATCCAGTTTTGAGCCATTAAATTTCTAGCAGGATCAAATACTTCGAAATTATTTTTATAATATTCAAAATCATTTCCTCTTGGCATCAAATAAAGACCTGTAAGCGGGTTAAAATACAAACCACTAGTTGGTCTGTTTGTTACATCTTGAGAAGTATAATTTGCATTAGCATTAACAGTCAATTTATCCCCAAAAAATTTACCCATTTGTCTAAGGCTAAAGTTGTTTTTACTCAAACTGTTTGTTGGTAAAACACCGTTAGCTGTAGTATTGGCATAAGATACATTAGTAGCAGAATTTGCAGAACCAGTAGAGAAACCAAAAGAAGATATTTGAGTTATACCTGTATCAAAAAAGTCTCTAGTATGATCTGGAGTACTTTGAGCAGCTCCCCATGATTCTTTTGCACCTGCTTTAGCAATGTATGAAGTTTGAAATTTAGGCAAATAAGCAGCTGTTTCAACTGTTGTATTAGAAGAAGCTCTGAATGAAGAAACACCTTCTTTTGCTTTTTTAGAAGTCAATAAGATAACCCCTCTTGCACCTTGACTACCATATAAAGCAGTTGCAGAAGCACCTTTAAGCACTGTCATCCCTTCAAAATCATCTGGATTTAATAATCCGATAACATCTCCACCATCACGGTTACCACCTTGAGTAGAACCAAATGCATCATTTGGCTGAATAGAAGAAACATTCAACATTGGTACACCATCAACAACATATAGAGGATTATTGTTTGTAGTAGATGAATTTCCACGAATAGTAACTTTTGTAGAACCTCCAGTACCACCAGCACTTTTAGTCACGGCAACTCCTGCAATTTTACCTGAAATTGTATTCATAAGATTCGCATCTTTAGCTCTAACCAACTCTTCTCCTTTTAATTCTTGTGCAGAATAAGTCAAAGATTTTTTAGATTTTTTTACACCTAATGAAGTAACCACTACTTCCGTTAAAGCTGTAGAACCCGCTTCGGCCAATTGTACATTAACTGTACTTGATTCTCCTACTGTTACACTTTTAGTTTCATATCCTAAATAAGAAATTACCAAAGTTTCACCAGCTTTTGCTTCAATAGTAAAAGAACCATCAAAATTTGTTGATGCACCGTCTTTCGTCCCTTTCACATTAACATTTGCGGCCGGTAGTGGAGTGCCTTTTGCATCTGAAACAACCCCCTTGATTGTTTTTACCTGTGCAAGAGAAACTTGCGCAGTAAAAATAACCATTACGATTAGAAAAATTTTTTTCATTTTTAAATTATTTTTGTTAGTTATGATGTAAATTTATATGGAAGGTGATTTTCAAAAAAATAAATTAAACCAACAACATTGTTTTTTAAACAAACGACAGATATTTAACAACAATGCGTTTTACGAAAACGTTTTCTAAAGTCCATTACGGGATTTTTAATGCTTTTTATATGATATAATTCTATTTTTATTGACAAATTGATTAATGTTGCACTAAATAATACAAATGCTTACCGTTTTTTAGATTTTCAATTGTATTATAATAATCTAAAAGTCCAAAAATGAAAAAATTAAATCTTGACATTAAAGCACAATATCATTTATGGTTTTGGGTAATCTATTTTTTTCTCAACTTTTTGCGCTGGGGAGCCTATTTTAACGATTATGAATATTCCTTAAAGTCAAACATCATCGAATTCTGTTTGCACATTCCTTTAGTATATTTCAATATATATATACTTGTACCAAAATATGTTCTTCAAAATAAATATTACAAGTACACTTTGGTATTATTTTTGAGTCTGATAATTGTATATGTTTTAAAAACAGGATTAACCTACTTTATTATATCAAAGGACATTTGGCCAGAAGCCAATCGAGATTACCACCCCTTCGATATCAATCACATTGTAGCCGTTTGTATTGGAGAATTGTATGTTTTGGCAATTGCCACTTCAATTTATTTCATGTTAACCTGGCTTAAAGAAAGAGAACGAAACAGGACTATAATGGTCAATCAAAATAAAATTAAATTAAAATATTTAAAAAATCAGATTCAGCCTCATTTTTTTTTTAACACCTTAAATAACCTATATGCATTATCATTAGAATCATCTGATAAAGTTCCAGATGTAATTATAAAACTTTCTAATTTGATGGAATATGTCTTATATGACATAGAAGGCTACAAATTTGTGCCATTGATAAAAGAAATAGATTACATTCAAAATTACATTGAAATTGAAAAACTGCGTTTTGAGAATGTAGAAGTACGGATGAATCTTGAATCAAATATAGATTCAATCAAAGTTCCGCCTTTATTATTTATTTCATTAATAGAAAATGCATTTAAACATGGAGGAGTAAACAATGATAAACTCAAAATAAAAATAAATATTAGAGTTACAAAGACTATGCTTGAATTTGAAATATTAAATAATTTTGTAATTTCACAAAATATAAAAAACAAAAAAGGAATTGGGTTAACCAATACCAAAAAAAGATTGAAACTAATTTTTAAGAATAATTTTACCATCACACAAAAAGTGAAATTTAATTTTTATATAATCACATTACAAATACCACTGTACAATGAAGATTAAATGTGTATTGATAGACGACGAACCATTAGCTATAAAAGTATTACTTAATTATTTTGATAATTTTTCAGAATTTGAGGTAATTGGTACATTTAACAATTCATTAGAAGGGCTTGAATTTATAAATACCAATAGTGTTGATGTTGTTTTTTTAGACATCAATATGCCTATGATGACCGGATTTGAACTAATAAGTCTTCTCGAAAAAAAGACCCGTATCATTATAACCACTGCTTTCAGGGAATTTGCTGCAGAAAGTTATGATCTAGAAGTACTTGATTATTTGGTAAAACCTATTCCTTTACCAAGATTCATTAAATCCATTCATAAAATTGAAGCCGATTTTAATTTAAAAAATAATATTAAGGTCGATAACCATCGCATAGAACCCCATATTTTTATTAAAGTCGATAAAAAAATGGTCAAAATAAATATTGATGAAATTCTTTTTATAGAAGGAATGAAAGAATATATTAAAGTGGCAACTACTGATAAAACGTATATTACGCACAAATCATTAACATCCTTGACCGAAGAAATGCCTGCAGATCGATTTATGCGAATTCATAAATCATTCACTATAGCATTAAACAAGGTAAAATCAATTGAAGGGAATCGAATACATATAAACTCTTATACTATTCCTATTGGACGAAATTACAGCAAGGAAGTGAAAATTAGAATATTAGAATAAAAAATCATTTTTTTATTTCCTTGTTTTTTTTAAGAAATTAAAAGCCGAACAAAAACAACCACAACACACTGATAAACTGAGTTTTATATTTACAAACTCACTCTACACCTTAAAAAAAACCTTCTGAGAATTTGATATTTTATTTCTAACTGAATAATACCCGAATATCGAAATGTCAGAAGACTTTTTTTTGGCTGAAACTATAAATTCAAATTCATTTGTGTTTTACTTTTTTACACCATTAAGAATGCAACTATTATTTTTTGAGCCTCTCCTATAAATAAATGCAAATTCAATTTCAGACTTTTCTTTAACCACAAAGAAATTAAAGATTATTTAAGCTCAAAGCTTAATGAATTCTAATGGCTATTATTTTGACTTTAAAATTTCATTCATTTAATTCTATGCAAGTCACTAATTTTAAGATTCTATTTGAAAATAGATAAACTTAGTTTTTTTTAAATCTAAGTAACACGAATTACTTTTTAGACAATAGTACATCCTTTTTCATTCTGACAATCATTAATAATGAATTTTAACGGTCTATTTTTCCCAAAAAAAATCACTTTGTTGAAGAATTTATGTCGTTTATATAAAAGTAAAAAAAATTATCCCCTTTAATTTTTTTTAGAAATTCCTAACAAATATATTTACACTCTTGCAGCATCAAAAAAACAAATTATTAACTAAAAAATTAAATTTTAAATTATGAGTTCAGAAAATTCACAGACCAAATGGGGTCAATTTATCCCTTTAGCCATCGTATTCTTCTTTTGGGGATTTGTAGCTGCAAGTAATGACATTTTAATTCCCGTATTCAAAAAAGCCTTTGATTTATCACAAGGTGAAAGCCAATTAGTGTCATTAGCATTCTATATTGCTTATACCGTTGGTTCCATAATCTATATGCTTGTTTCAGTTTTAATCAAAGAAGATCTAGTTAATAAAATAGGTTATAAAAACGGGTTGTCATTAGGATTAGGTATTTCTGCTCTTGGAACTTTATTGTTCTATCCTGCGGCAAACACTCATTCGTTTCCTTTAATGCTAACTGGTTTATTCATTGTCGCTTTAGGTTTTTCATTGCAACAAACAGTGGCAAACCCTTTAGCAATAGCATTAGGGCCTATTTCTACAGGTTCACAACGTCTTACCATGGCAGGCGGAATTAACAATCTAGGAACTACTATTGGCCCCTTAATTGTAAGTTTTGCTATTTTTGGAACCAATGCCAATGGTACTACAAGCATGAGTATCGAAAGTGTTAAAATTCCTTACTTAATACTTGGATTAGCATTTTTGATAGTAGCGATATTATTAAAATTTTCTTCTCTTCCAGACAAACCAAAATTAATTGATGAAATGGAAAACGAAGGAAAACCAACAAAAAAAACAGCTTTACATTACTCCCAATTGGTTTTAGGGATGATTGCCATTTTCTTATATGTTGGAGTTGAAGTTTCTACAGCAAGTAATTTACCTGCTTATATGGAAACAAAATTAGGATTTAGTCTGCAAGATATTGCTCCTTACATCTCTTTATATTGGGCGAGTTTGATGATTGGTCGTTGGACAGGTGCAGTTGAAGCATTTACAAACGACATGAGTTTACAAAAAATACTTCGTTTTTTAGCCCCTTATTTGGCGTTTGGAGTTTTCTTAGCCGTAAATGCAATAGCGAAACACGATTTAACTCCTTTCTACGTATATGGATTAGTCATTTTAATATTAATTGCTGCCGATATCGCCAGTAAGGGAAATCCAGCCAGAATGTTGCTTATATTTTCTACTCTAGGAATTATAGCCTTACTAATAGGAATGACAACAAGCGGAATGGTTAGTGTTTATGCCATTACAAGTGTTGGTTTATTTTGCAGTACACTTTGGCCATGTATCTTTACTTTAGCTGTTAGCGGTTTAGGGAAACACACTAGTCAAGGAAGTAGCTTCTTAATCATGATGATTATGGGTGGTGGTGTTGTTAGTTGGTTTCAAGGCTTTGTTTCAGAAAGTATCGGTATCCAAAATAGTTATATTGTAGGTGTTCTTTGTTTTGCTTATTTAGTTTTTTATGCATGGAAAGTAAGCGGAATATTAAAAAGTCATGGAATCGATTTTGACAAGAAAATTGCTGGAGGACACTAAGAAGTATTCAGTTTTCAGATTGCAGTATTCAGTAAAACGAGTACAAATAAAAATCCCATTTTACAAATTAGTAAAATGGGATTTTATTTTATTCAAAAGTAGACTAATCACTGATTACTATCCCGCAAGTTTCGGAACTGAAAACTGTAAACTGAAAACTTTTTTCTTACTTGTTTCCTTTCTCGAAATCAGCAACAAACTGAGCCAATCCGATATCTGTCAATGGGTGTTTCAATAAACCATAAATAGCAGATAATGGTCCTGTCATAACATCTGCACCAATTTTTGCACAGTTTACAATATGCATAGTATGACGAACAGAAGCTGCAAGAATTTGAGTTTCGTAACCATAGTTATCATATACTAGACGTATTTCTTCAATAAGTGCTAAACCATCAGTAGAAACATCATCCAAACGACCAATAAATGGAGAAACATAAGTAGCTCCAGCTTTAGCAGCCAATAAAGCTTGCCCAACAGAAAAAACTAAAGTTACATTTGTTTTAATATCTTTATCAGAAAAATATTTAGCAGCCATTACTCCTTCTTTAGTCATTGGCAATTTAACTACGATTTGCTCGTGTAAATCAGCCAATTCCTCACCTTCTTTAATCATTCCATCGTAATCTAGTGCGTTTACTTCGGCACTTACATCACCATCAACCAAATTACAGATATCAACATAATGTTTCAAGATGTTGTTTTTTCCAGTAATTCCTTCTTTAGCCATCAAAGTTGGATTAGTCGTAACTCCGTCTAAAACGCCTAATGCTTGTGCTTCTTTAATTTGAGCTAAATTAGCTGTGTCAATAAAAAATTTCATAATATATTTATATTTAATTGTGTGTTCGAAAAATTAGGTGCAAAATTACGAAATCAATATCAATAACAATTGCAATTTCAATTACAATATCAAAAATCAATTCAAAAAAATCGAATAATCAAATTACTCTTCTAGTATCTTTCATCTATCCGTCTATTATCTATCCGTCTAACCTTACAACTTATAATGATTCATAAGCATTTTTTCATATACTTTATCTGGAAGCACTCTTTTTAATACAATAGAAAACTTTTGCATAAAAGCACCAACTTTATAATGTATTTTCGGATTTGGATTTTGAATTACCGCATAAACTGCTTCTGCCATTTCGTTTGGATTACTACCACTATCTACGTGCTCATCCATGGTTTTTAGGTTATTCCCGTAAGGCACCTCATAAGCTGAACCTTTAATTACTGGAGCATGAAAACGCCCTGCAGCAATATTTGTTGCAAAATCACCTGGAGCAATATTGGCAATTCGTATTCCAAAAGACTTAACCTCCATTCTCAATGCTTCGGTAATTAACTCTAAAGCTCCTTTGGACGCCGAATAAATACTGCGATATGGTAAGCCCATATATCCCGCAATTGAGGTTACATTAATGATCAAACCCGAATGTTGTTCACGCATTTGTGGCAATGCTGCCTTCATTACTTCAATTGGACCAAAAAAATTGGTTTCAAAATTATTTTTAATTTCATTCATCGGAATTTCTTCCAAAGGACCAGTAATACCAACACCAGCATTGTTAATTACTACATCTAGTCTTCCCGAAATTGCTATCACTTTGGCAACAGCCAAATGAATTGAATCTACATTCCTAACATCTAAAGCTATTAAAGGAAAAACCGAATTAAGAATACGTTCCGGATTTCTACTCGTACCATACACCACAAATCCTTTATGATGCAAAAATTCCCCAATAGATTTCCCAATTCCCGAAGATCCTCCTGTAATTAATACTACTTTATTCATTGTTTGGTGTTGTGATTAATAGATGTATTTATAAGCCAATGTACTTTATTTTAGACCGTTTACCAAGTCGAGTACAATCTATACCTAATTAAGAAAGGTCCGAAAATAAAAAAATCCTCCCGAAGGAAGACTACTTTTGTATAATTTAAAAAAAAATGGCAAGCGACCTACATCGCACCGCTCAACCACGTACCCTTGCTATGTTCCCATCCTGGGGGAGTCTGCAGGAGCTGGTCGTGTAGGACTTGCCGGTGCAAATATACAATCTTTTTATATCTTTGCAAGAGCTTTGCACCTTAAAATTATCGTTGTATATTGGCTTTTTAAAATATTAAAACTATGAAAAATTATAACTTCCTATTTATCATTTTATTAGGAATCACTTTAGTAAATTGTGAAGCAACAAAAAAAGGTGAAAATTCTATATTTACCTTCGATAATTCTAATTTTAAGTCACAATACCTGCCCGAAGACGTCCTTTCTTTGGGTGTTTTGAACCCAAATTCTAAAACAATTGACAGTATTATCTATTATGTAAACGATAAAAAAGTAGGTTCGACAAAAGGTTTAGAGCAACTTAAATTTGAATTGAAAGAACAAAAACTGGGCTACCAATACCTAAAAGCTTTAGTTTATTTTGGCGGAGAAAACTCAGAAGCAACGGCAAGAGTCGAATTAGTTTCGAATGTGCAACCCAAATTATTAAAATATAAAATTGTAAATACTTTTCCGCACGACACAAATTCTTTTACAGAAGGATTAGAATTCTATAAAGACACTTTATATGAAAGTACCGGACAAAAAGGGAGTTCTTATTTTAGAAAATACGATTATAAAACAGGTAAGATTTACAAACAAATTGATTTGGATTCCAAGTACTTTGGAGAAGGAATCACCTTTATAAATGGCAAACTATACCAATTGACCTGGGAAGAAAAAACAGGCTTTATATATAATGCTAAAACTTTGAAACTAGAAAAATCATTTACTTATGACAAAGATATTGAAGGTTGGGGAATGACCAATGATGGTACCTACATTTATCAAACAGACGGAACAGAGAAGATTTGGAAAGTAGATCCCAAAACCCTAAAAATGATTGACAATATCAATGTGTATTCCGGAAGTTCGAAAATTAAGGCTGTAAATGAACTGGAATGGATTAATGGTAAAATCTATACTAATGTTTTCCAAAAAGATGCCATTGCAGTGGTAAACCCAAATAACGGAGCTGTGGAAGGAATTTTGGACATGTCTGGTTTGCGTAAATTCCTAAAAGTAACCCCAGAAGATGTATTAAACGGAATTGCTTACAACCCAAAGACAAAAACCATATTTATTACTGGTAAAAATTGGGATAAAATGTTTGAAATAACTGTTTCTGAATAAATAAAAAATAAAATCGCCATGATTCAAATAACATAAATACATGAAGAATGGCGATACCATGTTCCTATAAAAAACAAATATTAGCTTCGCATGACAACACTAATCGTTAACATAAAAGAACTACTACAAGTTAGAGAAGCTTCTGTTTTAAAAGTTTCAGGCGCCGAGATGGCAGTACTACCAACACTAAAAAACGCCTATTTATTGATCAAAGATGATTTGATTGCTGGTTTTGGGTCTATGGATGATTTGCCTAAAATTGCTGTAGATACAACTATCGATGCCACCGGAAAAATAGTTTTGCCTTCTTGGTGCGACAGTCATACTCACATCGTTTATGCAGGCAATCGCGAGCAAGAGTTTGTGGATCGCATTAACGGAATGACCTATGAAGAAATAGCCAATCGTGGTGGTGGGATCTTAAATTCAGCCAAAAAACTCAACGAAACCTCGGAAGAAGAAATCTACAATCAATCTAAAGCGCGTCTCGAAGAAGTAATGTATTTAGGTACTGGAGCCGTCGAAATTAAGTCGGGCTATGGTCTAACAATTGATGGAGAACTCAAAATGCTTCGTGTTATCCAGCAATTATCAAAAAACTACCCTATCACCATAAAAGCAACTTTTCTGGGAGCACACGCCTTTCCACTTGCTTTCAAAGACAATAAAAAAGGATACATTGATTGTATTATCAACGAAATGCTTCCCGAAATTGCCAAAAATAAATTAGCCGATTTTATAGATGTATTTTGTGAAACAGGGTATTTCACTGTTGAAGAGACAGAGCAAATTATGGAAGCGGGGATTCAATTTGGCTTAAAACCAAAAATTCACGTCAATCAATTCAATTCTATTGGCGGAATTCAAGCAGGAGTAAAATACAATGCGCTTTCGGTAGACCATCTCGAAATAATGAAACCGGAAGATATTGAAGCCTTAAAAAACACAGAAACCATGCCAGTGGCTTTACCATCCTGTTCTTATTTTTTGAGTATTCCCTACACTCCAGCTCGAGAGATGATTGCTGCAGGTCTTCCTTTGGCACTTGCAACCGATTACAATCCAGGTTCTACTCCATCCGGGAATATGAATTTTGTCGTGGCTACCGCTTGCATCAAAATGAAAATGACTCCTGAAGAAGCCATAAATGCAGCAACTATAAACGGTGCTTATGCAATGGGTATTTCTAGTACCCATGGAAGTATTACAATAGGAAAAAAAGCAAACCTAATCATTACAAAATCGATTCCCTCTTATTATCAATTGCCTTATGCATTTGGCAGTAATTTAATTGACAGTGTAATGTTAGATGGGAAAATATATTAAAAAAACACAGTAACTAATCAGTCAGTATTAACAAAAGGCAACACGAGTTAATGTCCGAGTATAAATAGGTTCAAATAATGTTTTTACAATAAAGAATTAAACAATTAGTGCTAATTAGTGAAATTCGTGTTTTATTTCATTAAAAAATCAATTTCATATTATAGGTTCTGAATAGTTCAAAAAAACTTAATCATTTGAATTAAAGCAAAAAAAAGCGATACTCAATTGAATATCGCTCTTTTTTTATTATAGTAGCTTACTATTTCAAAGAGAAATTTGTTGAAGACACCAATTGATCTTTATCAAACACATTTACGGTATACATTCCTTTTGCAAAGTCTTTACCCGCTAAATCCTGAGAAACTTGAACTGTTTTGTTTTCATATTTCACACTGGAAATAAAACTGTACATTAATTCCTTAGACCCAAAAGTAATCGTTTTAGCATCGCCCAAAACATTATTTTTACTATCAATCACTTGTACGTAATAATCTTTATCACCAGATTTTGCTATGGAATTTTCAGCAATGGTAAAGCTTATTTTAAGAACATTAGCTCTACTTGCTTTATCTGTTGCAATTTCTTTTCCTGAGCTTTTTAATTTATAAGCAGCAGTTTGCAAGTTTAAAACAGATAATTTAGATCCTTTTTCAACTGTTTTAGCTAGATCTTCATTTTGTCCCACTAACACTTCATTGAATTTTTTGGATTCTCCCAAAACAACAACCGTACTGTCACGTTGAATGGTCAAAGTTGTATTTTGTTTTTTCAGACCTTCATTTTCAGCCATCAAAACTTTCATATTCCCTTGAAGAGTTTGTATTTTATTTTTAAATTTAGATACATCTCCACTTGATTTTTTAAGTTCTTCCATCAAACTTACCACTTTATCTCTTTCCTGAATTAATTCCTCAGACATCGATGTGTTTTCTGCAATTGCTGCGTCATATGTAGCCTTTAAGTCTTGTAAATCTTTCATTACAGACTCTTTTTCAGAACTGGTTTTTGTCATTTCAGTATGTACCGATTCGACTTCCGAAGACATTTTAAAAATATAAACTAAACTTCCTACTAATAAAATAGCTAAAACAGCTATAACAGCTTTTAGACTTGAATTGCTTTTTTGATTTTCCATGTTAAAATATTATTGTTTAAACAAATTTAATAATATATATAACGCAAGTATGTACAATTATATTATTTTTGGGAAATATATTTTTATGGAAAAACTTATCACATTCAGTATTAACGATCTAGCCAAAATCACAAACCACAGAAGTGGGGAAATAAAATTTGGCGAAAAAATGCTTACAATCCCTAAGGATACAGATCCTGTAACCTTCATGAAATCAAGCGACGCTAAATTTGTTTTGTTTGGTATTCCTGAAGACATTGGGGTAAGAGCCAATTTTGGGAGACCAGGAGCGGCATCTGCATGGGAAAGTGCTATAAAAAGCATCGCTAATATTCAGCACAATCGTTTTTCTAAAGGCAATCAAATTATCGTTTTAGGTCAACTAGACGTTAGTCAGGAAATGAAAGAAGTCGAAAATCTAGATTTTAATGACGTAGATGATCGTTCGAAATTAAGTCAATTGGTTGTCAAAATTGATAAAGAAGTCTCCCATATTATATGTAAAATTGTTCAATCCGGAAAAATCCCTATCGTAATAGGTGGAGGTCACAATAATGCCTACGGAAATATCAAAGGATCTGCACTAGCCAAAGGAAAAGCCATAAACGCCATAAATTTTGATGCCCATTCTGATTTTAGGATTCTTGAAGGTCGTCACAGTGGAAATGGTTTCTCGTATGCTTATGAAGAAGGTTTTTTGAAAAAATATTTCATTTTCGGATTACATGAAAATTACACTTCCAAAAGTGTTCTGGATATTATAAAGAAAATTGAAGACCGAGTTCGATACAACACTTACGATAGTGTAAACATCAGAAAAGAAAAAGATTTTAACCAAGAAATGGTTAATGCTTTGGAATTTATTAAAAATGATAGTTACGGAATAGAAATTGATTTGGATGCCATACCAAATATTGCCAGTAGTGCCATGACTTTAAGTGGTTTTTCTATTGAAGAACTTCGTCAATTTGTTTCTTATTTTGCAAAAAACAAAAATGCAACCTATCTGCATATTTGTGAGGGAGCACCCGATTTGGGCGAAGAAAAAAACAACCATTTGATTGGAAAACTTATAGGTTATTTAGTAACCGATTTCATGAAAGCAAACCAACAAATTATTTAACAGTTTAAACGCTTAATCGGTTAAAAAAACAACCGATTAAGCAAATCGATAAATAACACTATCTTTGCAAACTTATCTATGTACATAATACAAGATATTTAATACCCAAAATTTATGTTATTCGAAGATTTATCACTCTCAAAAAGTATACAAAGAGCCGTATATGAAGAAGGCTACACCACTGCAACTCCTATTCAAGAGCAATCTATTCCACTAGTATTAGCCGGAAAAGATTTAATAGGTTGTGCACAAACCGGAACAGGAAAAACGGCAGCTTTTGCTATTCCAATCATACATCAATTACACCGAATAGTCGGTTCAACAAAAAAAGCAAAGGTAATTCGTGCGCTCGTAGTAACCCCAACCAGAGAATTAGCAGTTCAAATTGGACAAAGTTTTGACACTTATGGAAAATACACTAATTTGACACAACTGACTCTTTTTGGAGGAGTTTCTCAAAATCCACAAGTAGATGCACTTAAAAATGGTGTTGATATCCTAATTGCGACACCAGGAAGACTTCTTGACTTGCACAAACAAGGATTTATTGATTTAGACCATTTGCATACTTTAGTTCTTGATGAAGCTGATCAAATGCTTGATATGGGATTTGTAAATGATGTAAAAAAAATCGTAAAGCTTACCCCGAAAAACAGACAAACGCTTTTCTTTTCTGCTACTATGCCAATTGCTATTAGAGAATTGGCCGAAATGTTCCTTACAGATCCAGAAACAGTAACCGTTTCTCCTGTATCATCAACCGCAGAAAATGTGGAACAACGTGTCTATTTTGTTGATAAAACCGAAAAAAGAAACTTGCTATATCATTTGATCAAAAATGATAATCTATCTAACGTACTTGTTTTTTCAAGAACAAAGCACGGAGCAGATAATGTGGTAAAAGCATTGAGGAAAAATAATATCGCAGCCGAAGCCATACACGGTGACAAATCACAAAATGCGAGACAACGAGTACTAGACGCTTTTAAGAACAAAGAAATTGGTGTACTGGTAGCTACAGATATTGCTGCTAGAGGGATTGATATTGACCAATTGCCTTTTGTGATCAATTTTGATTTACCAAATATCCCTGAAACTTATGTTCATAGAATAGGTAGAACTGGTCGTGCAGGAAATGGCGGAATTGCAATTTCATTTTGTAGCAAAGATGAACACGATTATTGGAAAGACATTCAAAAATTAATAAAAGTAAATGTTCAAACCATAAGTGATCATCCTTATCCATGGCACTCAGGAAGCCCAGGAGCAGCCCCAGCCGCTCAAAAAAACTCAAACAGAAGCGGTGGAGCTCATAAATCAAGAAAATCCGATGCCTCAAAACAAAACAAAAAACGTTGGTATTAAGTCATTTTTTGTTTCATTTAAAATGTAAAAAAAACACTTTTTAAACTTGAGTTAAAAAGTGTTTTTTTTATCAACTAAAAAAGCGTCGTTATCAGACCATGCTTTTTGTTTTCTGTATAAGTCGGTTTATAATTTTAAATAATTGTACCGGATCAAAAGGCTTTACAATAATATCGTTCATTCCTGCAGCAATTGCTTCATCAGTAATTTCATTTTTTTCAAAAGCGGTTAATGCAATTATAGGCGTTTCGATACCGTTTTGTCTAATTCTTCTTGAAGTTTCAAAACCATTTATCAATGGCATATTTATATCCATCAAAATAATATCAAATTCTTCTATATCTAAAATCGCTAAAGCTGCATACCCATCATCTACAACGCTACAGGAATAATTATTCCTTTCCAGTATCTTTTTTGTAATGACTTGGTTTATATGATTATCTTCAACAACGAGTACATTGAATACCTGACCAGAAGTTAGATCTATCTGGATATCGTTGATAATTTCGATTGTTTTAACCAAATCGTATTCAAAATCAATCGCGAAGATAAAAGTAGCCCCTTTACCCAGTTCGCTTTCTACAGCAATATCACTTCCAAACAATTCTAATAACCTTTTAACAATAGATAATCCAAGACCTGTACCTTGATAATCTATTTCTTTTCTACCAACTTGAACAAATTTATCAAAAATTTTATCCTTGTCAGCTGAAGAAATACCTATGCCGTTATCTTTTATTCTAAATTCAAGAGTATGTATATTACCCTGTACTTTTACTTGTTTTGCTATAATCTGAACCTCTCCATTTTTTGTGAATTTCAATGCATTACTGACTAAATTCATGAGAATTTGAGCAAACCTTAATTTATCACCAATTAAGCTATCTGGAATTAAGGGATCAATGTCTATAACTATTTTATTATTATGTTTTTGAGCAAAAAAAGAAAGTGAATTTTTGATCATGTTTATTTCATCTGAAATACTGAAAGTTAAATTATCCAAAACAATTTTATTCTCCTCTATTTTATTAATTTGAAGAATGTCATTTACTAATGACAGTAAATACCTAGCCGAAAATTTTAAGGAATTTAAATGGGGACTTGAAGCAAGCTCTTTATGTTCTTCAAGAAGTAGATCAGTAATTCCCACCACTCCATATAAAGGAGTTCTAAGTTCATGGCTTATAGTTGATACAAATTGTGTTTTAAGAAGAGATAACTCTTCGGCTTTTTTATTTGAAATAATCAACTCCTCATTGGCATTCATTAAATCTAAATTTGACTTTATTCTGTATTTATTATTTTTAATTAAAGAATTAAGAAAAAGCAACAATACGAACAACACAATAATAAAAAGCAATACTATTATTCTCGATTTTTTTAAACTTTTATATTGTACATCTTTTTCGTGTTCTATTTTATCTATGGTTCTTTTGTATTCATCCAATTCAAAATTAATCCCTTCTACATTCGCTTTTTCTAATTTTTCTTCGGCATAAATTTCTTCATTTAGTTTAGTGTAATGATCTAGATTTTCATAAGCTCTTTTATATTCTTTCTGTTTTAGTAAAAACTTAGAATATTCCAAATGTGAAAAAGACAAATCTGACTTATTCTTTTGGTCTAACCCTAACTTAATCGCCTCTTCAAAAGAACCTTCAGCCTTGTCTTTTTCATTTTTATAGCTATAATACATGCCATTGAGCATTTTAAGGACTACAACGATAGAACTATCCGAATGTTTATCATGATACTTATTTAAAAATTCTAAATTATTCTCGCCCTCTTCAAAACGACCAACATCAAAATAAGCCCATGTGATATTTAGATTAGTTAATACCATCTGAGAAGAATCGGAAATTTTTTCACTGTACTCTAATGCCTTTTTATAAAATTTAATTCCTTTTTCGTATTTCTTTTTTTCAAAGCAATACATATTGCCCAAATTATTATTTATTCGTTGCTTTATTTTGTCATTATTAGTAAAATTAGCTACGATCAAGGCTTTGTTATAATAAAATATAGCTTTATCAAATTCCGCTAATGCGTTATAATTTGCCGCAATATTATTATAATTTTCAGAAGTGAGTTCGTTATTTTTTATTGATATTGCTTTACGCAATGCAATTCTTGAAATCAATAAAGATTTTTCAAAATTTCCGGACTCGCGTAATTTTGTTGCGCTATGAATTAATTTATCAATCTCTTTTTTAGTTGACAATTGGGTTTGTCCTATTAAAGTATAACCTAAGAAATTAAGCAATAAAGCAATCAGTATGACTATTCTTGTGAAGGGCATAAATAGCGAATGTTTTTTCAAATATACACTTAAAAATAAAAATTAAAAGCTTTTATTTTAAGTATTTTACAGAAAATACATTGGTAATTTATGAAAAAAGGAATTTATGCATAAAAAAAACAGTTACTCTAAAATAGCGTAACTGTTTTTTTTAAATCTTTTTAAACTTATTTTTTTATTCAACGACTAAATTTTCTTTTTCATCTTCCCATTTTCCAACTACCGAAGTCGCTAATGCATTCCCCAAAACATTTGTTGCGCTTCTAAACATATCACAAAAATGGTCAATTGGCAAAATCAATGCTATTCCTTCAATCGGTATATCAAACATACCACAGGTAGCGGCAACAACTACCAAACTTGCTCTAGGTACTCCCGCTATACCTTTACTGGTAAGCATTAAAACAAAAAGCATCGTAAACTGGGTTGGATAATCTAAATGTATCCCATAAGCTTGAGCAATAAAAATACCTGCAAAAGTCATGTACATCATACTTCCGTCCAGATTGAATGAATACCCCAATGGCAACATAAAAGAAACAATCTTATCTTTTACTCCAAAACGCTCTAACTCTTCTGTAAGTTTTGGAAAAACTGCCTCAGAGCTGGTCGTTCCAAAAGCAATAATCAATGGACTCACGATATGTTGCAATAATGTTTTCATTCTTTTGCCCAGAAAAAGATATCCTACAAGAATCAATATTACCCAAAGCGTACTGATTCCCACTAAAAATGAACCAAAGAATTTAAAATATGTTATTGCCAGTTCTTGGAAATCCCTTACCGCAAATACACCTGCAATAGCTCCAAACACACCGATTGGCGCAAATTTCATTACAAAATTCACCATTTTTAAAACGATATGGGATGTTTTATCTAAAAAACTAATTACTGGTTTCACATGATCTCCTATTGATGCAGCCGCTAAACCGAAGAATATAGAAAAGATAACAATCTGCAAAATTTCATTAGTAGCCATCGCTTCAAAAATACTCTTTGGCACAATGTGCTCTATAAAATTTTCAAAAGATAAACTTTGAGTTTTGGCTGTTACATCCGTTGCAGTCGCTAAATCAACATTTGATAAATTTAATCCAACTCCTGGTTCCAATAAATTTACATAAAACATTCCGATCAATAACGAAATGAAAGAAGCCGTAAAAAACCAACCTAAAGCTTTCCCTCCAATTCTACCAACCGCTTTTATATCTCCTAATTTTGCAATTCCAACTACCAAAGTGGTAAATACTAACGGAGAAATAATCATTTGAACTAATCGAATGAAAATAGTCGCTAACATTTTTATTTTGGCGCTAAATTCTAAAGCTCCTTCTGCCGAAACAGTATTGTGAATAGTTACACCTAAAACTGCTCCTAAGAGCATGGCAATTAAAATCTGACCTGTAAGGCCTTTAAAAAATGATGGTTTTGTGTTTGTGGTCGTAGTTGCGGTCATTAAATTAATTTAAAGATTAAATCTCAATATTTAGCTCGTCAAAATATTGTGTATGGGGTTCAACTATAGATACGTTTTGTTTAAAAGATAAAAATCAGCTAAAACAATAGCTGCCATAGCTTCAACAATTGGAACTGCACGAGGTACAACGCATGGATCATGGCGCCCCTTTCCAGTCATTTCAGTAATATTTCCTTTATTGTCTAATGATTCTTGCTTTTGCATAATGGTAGCTACTGGTTTGAAAGCCACTCGGAAATAGATATCCATTCCGTTGCTTATTCCTCCTTGTATCCCTCCTGAAAGATTGGTTCGTGTGGTTCCATCAGGATTGTATAAATCATTATGCTCACTTCCTTTCATTTTAGAACCACAAAATCCGCTTCCAAATTCAAAGCCTTTCACGGCATTGATCGATAACATTGCTTTTCCTAATTCCGCATGTAGTTTATCAAACACCGGTTCTCCCAAACCAATTGGTACATTTTGAATCACACAAGTAACGGTACCTCCCACCGTATCTCCTTGCTTACGGATTTCACGAATGTACTCTTCCATAATCACTGCCGATGCTGAATCTGGGCAACGAACAGGATTGCTCTCTGTTTTTGAAAAGTCTAGTTCTTGGTATGGTTTTTCTAAAAATATTGGTCCAACCGAAGAAACATAGGCATTTATTTTAATTTCCGGTAACATTTGCTTTGCAATAGCACCCGCCACAACTCTGCTGGCTGTTTCACGTGCAGAACTTCTTCCGCCTCCACGATAATCGCGCACACCGTATTTTTTTTCATACACATAATCGGCATGACTTGGTCTGTAATTATCTTTTATATGGGAATAATCGTCTGACTTTTGATTGGTGTTTGGAATGATAAAACCTATTGGTGTTCCTGTCGTTTTACCTTCAAAAATTCCAGATAAAAATTGAACGTCATCTGGTTCTTTTCTTTGGGTTACTATCGCAGACTGACCTGGCTTTCTTCTGGACATTTCAAATTGAATGGCATCCAAATCCAGTTGAATTCCAGAGGGACAACCATCAATGATTCCGCCTAATGCTTCGCCATGTGATTCTCCAAAAGTGGTTACTCTATATAGTGTTCCGTAGTTATTTCCTGCCATTGCTTTTAATTTTAGGCAAATGTAAGTTTTAAGGAGTAAACAAAAAACAATAAATTAGTAATATTTTACAATTTTTATCAATCTATTGGCTTTTTAAAAGACAAGATAATCAATGGTTTTAATTTTATCATTCTATCAACATTGCAGAAAAATTAAAACAATATAAGTCACCTAAGCCCATTTAAGCATGATCCTAATAAAAATCAAATCTGTTATTCTTTACTTATGCATACTTAATGTTTATTCTCAAATGATAACTATTTAGTAGATACTATCCCGATAGCTATCGAAACTAAGACATAAAGTAAAAGCAAAGTAGGATATTTTAATAGGCTTTAAAATTATTGAAGTAAAAACATCAGGACAAATATTCGAGTTTTATCTGATAAAAATCTGAATATCAATCGTTTTATTTTCTTATATTTACATTAAAACATACTCTGGCAATACTACATTTCATTAACTAACAAATATTCTCCGATATGAAAAAGATTAGCTTCAGTTTATTTCTGTTAATAGGATTAATATTTTCAATTCAAGCTCAAGAAAGTATTTCAAAGAACGCAATTGGAATACGATTTGGAAATCATTATGGTTTAGAAGTAGAGATAACCTACCAAAGGATGTTATCCCCAAAAAACCGTCTTGAAATGAATGGCGGTTGGAGCAGTAATGACAATACCGAAGCCTTTAAACTAATTGGAATTTATCAATGGTATTGGAATCTTGAAAAGGGATTATATTGGTATACAGGAGGTGGTGGTGGATTTGGCACTTGGAATACAGATGATAATTATAATAATGAATATGCAGATGACGCCGGTATTTTTATTGTCGTTACTGGAGATATTGGAATTGAATATCATTTTAAAGATGTCCCTATTCAGCTCTCTATTGATGGAAGACCCGGATATGTTTTTAATAATTACGAAAAAAATGATTTTGGTTTTAATGCAGGTTTAGGAGTACGATACAAATTCTAAAAAAAATTCCATCTCGCTACTTACGTTTGAGATGGATTTTTTATATGCTTATTATTTCATTTTTTTCGGAAGTAACTCCCCCGGTTTATCTGTATTTATTAATGGCTTTTAGATACAAATCTTCATATAAAGGCAGAATGTTTTTAATATCGAAATTTTCGGCTACATGTAAAGCATTTCTTTTAAATTCATTCAAAACATTGTCATCTTTTAGTATTTTAAGCGCATTTTTAGCCATTTCATTAACCTCTCCCACATCACTCAAATAACCAGATACTCCGTCAAAATTTACTTCAGGTAATCCCCCCGAATTACTTGATATCACGGGAACTCCGCATGCCATTGCTTCAAGTGCTGCCAATCCAAAACTCTCGGTTTCAGATGGCAATAAAAATAAATCGGTAAGACATAAGATTCGGTCTATTTCATTACTGTTTCCAAAAAATATCACTTTATCTTGAATACCAAATTTTCTACACATTTTTTCGGCCTTTTCTTTTTCAGGTCCATCCCCTACCATCATTAATTTGGCTGGAATCTCTTTTTGAATTTTATAAAATATCTTAATAACATCCGGAATTCTTTTTACTTTTCTAAAATTACTGATATGCGTAATTATCCTTTCATCTTCATTTGCCATCACTGAACGAGGACAAGGAATTGTAGCATCCATTTGAATTTTATTTAATTCAATAAAATTTGGAATTACCTGAATCTCATTTTTTATGTTGAATAACTTCAACGTATCGTCTTTCAAACTTTGGGAAACCGAAGTCACATAATCTGATTTATTGATACTAAAAGTCACCGCTGGTTTATAAAAAGGATGGTTCCCAACTAATGTGATATCGGTTCCGTGAAGTGTTGTTACCATCGGAATATCAATTCCTTCATCTTTCAGCATTTGTTTAGCCATATAGCCCGCATAAGCATGAGGAATGGCATAATGAACATGCAACAATTCAATCTTATATAATTTCACCATATCAACCAACTTACTGGACAATGCCAACTCATACGGTTGAAAATGAAAAAGTGGGTACTCTGGAACAATTACTTCGTGATAATGTACATTGGGATTTAATAATGCCAATCGTACAGGCTGACTGTAAGTAATGAAATGAATTTCGTGACCTCGTCTAGCCAATTCTAGACCCAATTCTGTAGCAACTACGCCACTTCCACCAAATGTTGGATAACAAACTATTGCTATTTTCATGTATATTTTTTAAGTGAAACGAAATTAAGGAGATTCGATGTAGATTATTATAAAAAAAAAGTTAAAATTTAACTATTCTAACTTCATTCTCTGAATCCGAACTGCATTCAAAATAGCCAATAGAGCAACTCCTACATCCGCAAAAACCGCTTCCCACATGGTTGCCAAACCTCCCGCGCCAAGAATTAGAACAGCAGCTTTCACTACAATTGCCATGGTTATATTTTGCCAAACTATTTTTTTAGTTTGTTTTCCAATGTTAATTGCCGTGTAAATCTTTGTAGGCTGATCGTTTTGAATGACAATATCCGCCGTTTCAATAGTCGCATCACTACCTAAACCCCCCATTGCAATTCCGGCATCGGCAAGTGCAATCACTGGCGCATCATTTACTCCATCACCAACAAATGCAACTTTTAGATTTTGTGCTTTTAATGCTTCTACTTGTTCTGCTTTATTTTCGGGTAACAAATCACCATAAGCTAGATCGATACTTAACTCTTTTGCAACAGCATCAACAACCGCTTGTTTATCGCCCGAAAGCATTATGGTTTTGACATTTATTTTATGCAAACTTTGAATGGCTGCTTTTGCGTCTTCTTTAATGGCATCGGCGATTAAAAAATATCCTGCATATTTTTGATTGATTGCAATAACGATACTAGTAAATGGCGTATTGTCAATTTCTGCATCATAACTGATATTGAATATCTTCATTAGTTTTACATTTCCTGCCAAGATTTCGTTTCCATCTACTTTTCCTTTTAGTCCGTGTCCTGCAATTTCTTCTAATTCAGTAACTTTCATTGAATTATCAATCCCTTTTGCGTATTCAACAATCGCAGTCCCAACAGGATGAGTAGATTTCGATTCTAATGCCGATGTGTATCTTATTAAATCTTCTTCTGAAACACCAACAGCCACCATTTTCTGAACCTTAAAAACACCTTTAGTCAGCGTTCCTGTTTTGTCCATGACAACAACTTGAATGGCTGCCATTATATCCAGAAAATTAGATCCTTTGACCAGAATTCCGTTTTTACTCGCAGCTCCAATTCCACCAAAATACCCCAGTGGAATAGAAATCACTAAAGCACAAGGGCAAGAAATCACCAAGAAAACCAATGCCCGATACAACCAATGGCTAAAGACATAATCGGCAACAAAAAACATTGGTAGCAAACAAATTGCCACAGCCAGATAAACTACAATTGGCGTATATAATTTAGCAAATTTTCGAATAAACAATTCCGTTGGCGCTTTTTTGGCAGTTGCCTCTTGTACCATTTCTAAGATCTTAGAAAGTTTACTATCGGTATAAGCGGTTGTAACTTCGACTTCTGCAACTGTATTTAGGTTGATCATACCCGCTAAAACTACATCGTTTTTTTTCTTACTATCTGGTTTACTTTCACCTGTTAAAGCGGCTGTATTAAAAGTGGCCCTTTCAGAAATTAATTTTCCATCTAAAGCTAGTTTTTCACCCGGTTTTAATTGAATGATTGCTCCAATGGCAATTTCGGATGCCTTTTTCAAAACCGTTTTATTTCCTTTCAAAACAGTAGCTGAATCGGGTCTTTGATCCAATAACAGTTTTATGTTTGACTTCGCTCTTTGAACTGCCAATGATTGGAATACTTCTCCTACTGCATAAAATAACATTACTGCTACTCCTTCAGGAAATTCACCAATGGCAAATGCTCCAATGGTTGCAATACCCATTAATAAAAATTCTGAAAATATTTCTCCTTTGCGAATGCTTTCAAAAGCTTCTTTTAGAACTGGAAAACCAACAGGAATATACGCTACACCATACCAAACGATACGTACCCAACCCACAAACCACGTTTGGGGAAAATAATAATCCATCAAGATAGCAATAAGCAATAGACAAAAGGCTAATATTGCGGGCAAGAACATTTGAAGTATCGTTTGATTTACATCTGAATGATTGTGGTCGTGATCGTCATGATCCGAATGATTTTCAGCTTTATGATTGCTATTTCCCTCTACTACGCAACACGGTTCTTTACTACCTTTATTATATGTGTGCTGATGTGCCATGTTCTTTGCTATTTAAGAATTAGCTTTTAGTATTGACTTTATATCCGATGGAATTTCCATTGATTGCAATGGAGGTACATTTGCACCACCAGTATTACCAACTGGAATATGACCAACAAATGATTTTATTCCACCAACAAGCAATCTTGGAATTTGTCCTATAATTTCCTTCTGGCTTTTGATTATAAATCCGAATTGCAGCATTTTCCAATGCACGAATGAATGCTCGAAAGGATATTTTTGTCCTATAATGTGTGCCCTTTCCAAATGATACCAGCAATTTTGAAAGTCACTACTGAGTAAACTCAAATCGGCAGCAGCAATTTCTCTATTATAAAATGGCATCAATACTTTGGGCATTGTAGTATACACTTTCATAATTTCAAACCTTACAACAATTATCTAATTTCTCATATCCTGTAGGATCTGCTTTCACTTCATCTGCATCATAACCCAATTTTGAAATAGCCTCTTTTATAGTTTGCAAATCAGTCTTCTTAGGATTATAATATACTGTAAATGTCATTGCTTTATCATCTAGCTCATACATTCTTACTCCTTTAATTTTTAACATTTCTGTTTTAAATTTTAGTCCACAAGTTTCACATTCCTTGCAATGATCACAATTCAAAACGGTTTTTATAACTGCTTTTCCTTTCATCATTTTTTCTTGCGCGAATGATGAAGTGATTGAAAACAGAATAACTATTAAAGTTACTGCCAATTTAGAATTGAATTTTAGATTTTTCATTTTGAAATAATGTTTATTGTTATTTTTAACTATTTAAATTAATGACCGTGTCCATCATTAATATTTGTTTTTTACATTTCTGCCACAAATTATTGATTAATCAACTGATATTCACCTATTAAATTAATGCTTACTTCTATGTCTTGATCGGATTTATTTTTAAAGTACCAACCGTGTTTTCCTTCGTAAGGTGCTATAAATGAACCCGCCATGTTATTCGAATTTGCTACGGTATAACTTTCAAAATAATCAGTATTGTTGTTTGCATTTTTGACATCACCGTGCAAATCGACGAAAAGTACCCCGTTATTGGTTTTCCATGAATATTTTACTTGTCCGTATTTTAAAAGAGCTATTTTATACTCTAATCCTTTACCGGCAGGAACCATAATTTTTATGCTGTCTTTTCTGCTCTCATATTGCTTTATGGGAGCAGGATTATTGGCTTCAACAGGCTTTTCTACCTCAGGACTGGAACCAACATTATTTAGTGTTAATTCTTTAAAAATTGATATTGCTACTTCTTTTTTGGCCAATTTTTGTTCGACTTCATCATCGTTTTGATGTAATCGAGAAAAGCCTAGTATTTTGCCTAAACCAGTATAATCTTTTCCATATTCAGCTGGCAAAACAGCAACTATTGCTAGAACGAATGAGGTAACTAACGCAATAATAGTTGCTTTAACTATTTGTGAAGAAGTTAGATTGGGTTGTGAATTATTATTTGACATTATTATTTATTTAAGAGTTAAAGTATCCTGTGAATTGAAAAGCCATTAGAACAAAACCTCCAATCATTAGCAAAATATTGGTAACGACTGAAAAGCGTGAAAAAGAATTGTACTTACGCCAAACACTTATCAAAATAAGTACAGCCAAAAGTGCCAAAAACTGCCCTATTTCTACACCGATATTAAAACCGATTAAGTTGGTAAACAAACTTTCTTTATCAAAATTAAATTCTTGCAATTTAGTTGCTAAACCCAAGCCATGAAACAAACCAAAAATAAGGACTGCCATTTTAGTATTGGGTTGGAAATTGAATATTTTTTGAAACCCTCCCAAATTGTCAAACCCTTTATATACAATTGACAAGGCAATTATAGCATCAATTAAATAAGCATTTATTTGAAGATTTAGTAATACACCCAAAAGTAGCGTTATACTATGTCCTATAGTAAAAAAGCTTACATAAATCAATATTTCTTTTGGTTTGTAGAGAAAGAAAATTACCCCAACTAAAAACAACAAATGATCATATCCTGTAATCATGTGTTTGGCACCAACATATAAGAATGGCAAAAATGCAGAACCATTATTATCCATCAAAAAAACTTTTGTATTGTCATCAACACCGTGCGCAAACAAGTTTGTGCAACTCAATAAGGTAAAGATAAAAGCCAAAAAGTAGGGTATTATATTTTTATATAGCATCTATAGTATGTTTTTTAAATGTTTATTAATTGCTGGATACAATTATTTTGCACAATTACATCCAACAGAATTATTTCTAAATAATTATTATTCTAATGTTCGTGTGTTCCACCACCTTTCATTGCAGAAAGCAGATAAAAAGCTCCTTTTACAACTATTTTGGCATTAGCAGGAACTGCTTCAACAAACTTCACTTCTGTGTAACCCAAATCAGTTGTTCCAGGCATTACTTCTATGGCTTTAAAGTGAACTTCGTTATGCTCTTTTGAAGTTTCGGTATGTTTTTCTTCTTTTTCAATATGTGCCAGATCTTGTATAAAGATAAAATATTTATCACCATTTCTAACAATCGCATCTTTTGGCAAAGCAGGAACAGTGGCGTTTGTTATATTAATATTGGCGGAAACATACATTCCTGAAATTAAATCTTTGGCATCGTTTGCATTAATTTTGGCGTGAACCGCTACGGTCTTACTTTCGTTTGAGAATGATTTATTGATACCAAATATTTTTCCTTTAATGGATTTATTACCTTGGTTTGTCAAAATGAAATCTATGGTTTGCCCTATGGAAATGGAACCCAAATCTTTTTCATACACATTCAAATCCAAGTGCATTTGGCTGTTATCCACTACTTCAAAAAGGATTGTTCCTGTTTCGGCAAATGCTCCTTTTGCAATACTGATTTTTCCAACATATCCTGAAATAGGAGAAACTATTGGTACTAAACTAGAACCATTTGTAGTCATATTCAAGGCTTGCAATTTATTTTTTGCCGCTTGAGCTCTAGCTTTTTCAACAGCTAGTTTTGATTTTACTTCCTGAAACGTTTTTCTCGGATTTACATTTTCGTCGCTCAATGTTTTTTGACGGTTGAATTCTAATTGCAAGAATTCTATATTTGCAATAGCCGAATTATAATCCTCCTGCATTTCTACAACTTCCAAGTTTTGAATCGTTGCCAATACTTTTCCTTTGTTTACAAAAGTACCTTCCAAGACCAAAATATCTTTAACAGTTCCGCCAATTAAGGTTGAAATATTTGCCATATTCTGTGGAGGAACTGTAGTGTAACCGTTGGCCTTTATCACTAAATTTAAGTTTCGGTTTTCTACAGAACCAAATTCTATTCCAACCGTTTTAAATTGTGAACCAGTTAATGCTACTTCATTTTCTGATTTTTCTTCCTCGTGGAGTTCTTCTGTTTTCTTTTCTCCACAAGAAGTTAGAAAAAAGAGAATAGAGAATAGAATAAAGAAACTAAAAAACGAAGCCAGATTATAATTTAATTTTAAAAATATATTTTTCATTTTAATTAATTTTAGTTGTTTGAAATGGATGGGAATTGCAATTGAATTGCACTTTGATTGTACGCATTCGTAGCTTCAGCACTTTGTTTTTTAATATCAATGGCCTGATTCAGAAAACTAATGTAAGCCCAGTAACTCATATCCCCATTGGCATAACTTTTTTGGGCGGTTGTGATAATTTGCTCAGCATAGTGCAATCCATCTTTTTGATAATAGTCTAATGCTTTTTGCTGCTTATCAAAATCGTTTTTTAATTCTTGCATTTGCAACTTTAGCGTTAACTTATTTTTGTCTAACTCCAATTCCGACTGCGAGATACTTATTGCGGATGCTTGTGCTCTAGCTGTATTTACACCACCAAGCAATGGAATTTGTAAACCAGCCGTAAATCCCTGATAATAAAATTTAGTGTCAATACTTTGGGCAAAATATCCTAAACCTAACTTTGGTGTTCGCATTGCTTTAAAAGTATTTGCCTCTTTTTGATAGACTGAAATTTGTTGCTGGTAATAATCTGTTACTAAACTTTCAACTTTTGATTTACTTCCAGCTGTTACCATTGAAAACTGCATTGGAGTTGTGCTGTCAGGTATAATATTCTCTTCGGTTTGAACAAAAAACTGTAACTGCTTTTGGTAAATTGCCAAATCAAATTCTAATTGTACTTTTATCATTTCGATTTCCTTAACCTTTGCTTTAGCACTGATTACCTCAATATTACCACTTTCGCCGGTATTGAAACGGAGTTCCGCATTTTTTAAGAATTTGGTATAAATAGCATCCAATTCATTGTTCAATTTCTGAATGGAAACACCATATAAATATTGATAGTAAGCGATGGTTACTGCCTTTTCTATTGCATATTCTGATAATGCTTTTCGTTTTTCGGACAACCGAATCAACTCTTCCTGAAGCTGACGATTGGCTTTGGTAATTTTACCAACCGGAAAATATTGCTGCACCGAAATATTGTGGTCATAATCGACACTATTAAATTGTCCTCCCTGATACTGCACTTGCAAAGGATCTGCCTGAAAAGCCGTTTTTTTGAGAGCGGTTTGCTTTTCAATTTCCTTGTCCGCAATTTTTAAATTGATATTATTGGATTTAGCCATTTCTATTGCTTTTTGCAACGAAACTGATTTTCCGTTTTGAGCGAAAGAAAAGCTACTGATCAATAGGATAAAAATTAACCGCAAAGTTCGCAAAGATTTCTTCGCAAGGTTTGCATGACTTATGATTCTGAAGCTATATTTTATATAATTCATTTTATATTTTTTTTTTGCGCAATTAGCGTTATTTTTCTATGCGCTCTTTGCGGTTAAACCCTTTTTCGAATAATAAATAAAGTATTGGTAGGACAATCAACGTTAGTAATGTTGCTGACAATAATCCACCAATAACTACTGTTGCTAGTGGCTTTTGTACTTCGGCACCACCACTTGTTGATAAAGCCATAGGCATAAAACCTAACGAAGCCACAGCTGCGGTCATTAAAACTGGTCGAAGTCGTATCCTTGTTCCTTTTAAAACACGTTGCAGCGGATCCATTATTCCATCCTCTTTGAGTTGATTAAAACAGGAAATGAGCACGATTCCATTCAGTACTGCTATTCCAAACAAAGCAATAAAACCAATCCCTGCAGAAATACTGAAAGGCATTCCCCGAAGCCACAGGGCAAAAACGCCACCGATAGCCGATAATGGAATAGCTGTAAAAATTAAAATGGACTGTTTCACGCTTTTGAACGTAAAAAATAATAATACCAATATCAAAACTAGTGCCACCGGCAATGCTACCGACAAACGCTTATTGGCTTCCACTAAATTTTCAAATTGACCTCCATACGTAATATAATATCCTGCCGGTAGTTTGAAATCTACATCTAATTTTTGCTGAATTTCTTCCACAACACTTTTTACGTCACGCCCACGTACGTTTAAACCAACAGTAATTCTTCGTTTACCGTTTTCACGACTTACTTGCACAGGACCTTGCTCATACGATACCGTTGCTACTTGCGAAAGAGGTATTTGTTGTCCATTCGGCAACGGAATAAATAAATTGCTCACATCAGTAATATCACTACGATTGTCTTTGTTCATTCTAACAACCACATCAAATCGCTTACTTTCCTCATAAATTTTACCTGCACTTTCTCCTGCAAAAGAAGAACGCAAAATTTTATTTAAATCCGAAATATTCAAACCATACAAAGCAACCTTGTCATGATCATATTTCACTGTAATTTGAGGCAAACCTGTTACTTTGTCGGCTTTTAAATCTCCAATACCTTCAATAGTATTGACTTTAGCAATCAATTCCTTGGCTTTAGTATCTAGAATTTCCAAATCATCTCCAAAAATTTTGATTGCTATATCGCTTCGGCTTCCTGTCATCAATTCATTGAAGCGCATTTGAATGGGTTGTGAAATTTCGATAGTAGCACCAGGGATAGCTTCCATTTCTTCTTTCATTAAGTTAGCTAAATCTTCCCAATTATCTGCAGATGTCCATTCGCTTTTATCTTTTAATACAATAATCAAATCGCCACTTTCAATAGGCATCGGATCAGTCGGAATTTCTCCGCTACCAATTTTGGTAACTATCGTTTTTATTTCTGGAAATTTTTCTTTTAGGATTTTTTCATATTCAGTCGTGGTTTTGACCATTTGCGTCAGCGAACTACCCGTCATAATGGTAGCATTGATCGCTAAATCCCCTTCCTCAATAGTTGGAATAAACTCACCACCCATATTTTGGAACACTATAATTGCCAATACAAATAAACCTATAGCAATACCTAAAACTGCTTTTTTAAATTGTAACGCTGTATCTAAAAATGGTGTGTATATTTTTTCAAACCAAGCCATCATTTTATCGCTAAAATTGGTTTTGTGTTCCGTATTTTTAGATAAAAATAACGCACTCATCATGGGCACATAAGTCAAAGACAAAACAAACGCTCCAATTACTGCAAAGCCAACCGTCATTGCCATTGGTTTAAACATTTTTCCCTCTGTTCCCACTAATGCTAAAATTGGCAAATACACAAATAAAATGATAATCTCTCCAAAAGCGGCACTGTTTCTGATTTTTGAAGCAGAATGAAACACTTCGGAATCCATTTCTAACTGTGTTAAATCTTTTTTTCTTTTGAGTTTTTGCAAATGATGCATCGTGGCTTCTACAATAATTACGGCACCATCGACAATAATTCCAAAATCGATTGCTCCCAAACTCATTAAGTTTCCGCTTACGCCAAAATAGTTCATTAGAATTACTGCAAAAAGCATTGCCAACGGAATTACAGATGCTACAATTAATCCAGCACGAAGATTCCCTAAAAACAATATCAATACAAAAATCACGATTAATGCTCCTTCAAGCAAATTTTTCGCAACAGTACCAATGGCATTGTCTACTAATTTACCTCTGTCAATAAAGGCTTCTGCAACTACGCCTTCGGGTAATGACTTGTTGATTTGAATCATTTTTTCCTTAATTCTATCAACTACAGCGCTAGAGTTTTCCCCTTTTAACATTAATGCTAAACCAGAAACAATTTCGCCTTTTCCGTCTTTGGTGGATGCCCCATAACGCAACGCAATTCCTTCACGGACTTCAGCTACATTTCGAACCAAAATTGGAGTACCATTCCTATTAGTAACCACAACATTTTCCAAATCTTTGATACCAGTTGCCATACCAACACCACGGATAAAATAAGCATACTGATCTTTTTCTATGTAAGCACCTCCTGTATTTTGATTGTTCTTTTCGAGTGCATCAAAAATATCCGTAATAGTTACCCCTAGACTATTCAATTTATTAGGATTCACGGCAACTTCATACTGTTTGAGTTTTCCACCCCAAGCACTTACTTCAGCAACTCCCTCAATTCCTTGCAATTGCGGAATAATAATCCAGTCTTGAATTGTTCTTAACTTGACCGCATCATATTTGTCTTCATAACCTTTTTTAGCATAGACATCATATTGATAAATTTCACCAAGCCCTGTTGTAATTGGGGCTAGCTCTGGAGACCCAGCGTAAGAAGGAATATTATCTTGGGCTTGCTTTAAGCGCTGAAAAATTTGTTCTCTTGCCCAATAAATATCCACATCATCTTTAAAGACTACCGTAACCACTGAAAGTCCAAAACGAGAAATACTTCGTAACTCTATAACTTTCGGAATCGTTTTTACTGCTTGTTCGAGCGGATACGTAATTAATTGTTCTACTTCCTGACTGGCTAATGTAGGAGCTGTAGTAATGATTTGCACCTGATTATTGGTCACGTCAGGCAAAGCATCAAGGGGTAAATTTTTAACAGAATAACTTCCCCAAGCTATAAGCACAAGGGTAAATAAAAGTATAATGAACTTGTTCTTTATACTAAATTGTATGATTTTATCTAACATTTAAATATTATAATGAATGAGAAATTTGGTCAATAAATTGCCCTCTAAATACTGTGGAAAAACCACAACTCTCTAACCCGAATCCCGATAACTATCGGGACGGGCCTCATTATGCTATTTGAGGCGGTTGCCAAATGCTTCCGAAGAAATTGGAAGCAAAAATTGATTTATAAGTCGGTAATGGTACTTTGATAATAGTAGTATCCGCAGAAAAATTAATTGCAGAAACTGGGAAGTAAGTTAACACTTGTGCACTGCAACAATTACACGTACAAAATGGCGAACATAAATCGTTTTGCTTATCGTGCGAATGGTTATCCTGATTGGATGTAAATTCTATTGCCGAATGGGCAGCACTGTTTACTTCCATATCTGCGCAAGGCATACAGGAAAGCAATAGAAAGACAATTGACAATATGATATTTACAAATTTCACAATAACAAAAATAGTATTTTAATTTAAATGTATTCTTACTTTATGAAATTATTATAACCACCTCAAAAAAAAGCACTGATACTAAAAAAGAAAATATGACTGTCCGTAACTCATACCAAGAGTCTAAATGTTGAAAATATACTTTGCGTCTCTGCGCCTTTGCGTGAAATTGGGCTCGCAAAGGCGCAGAGACGCAAAGAACAGAAAGGATACAGTTTGTAAAAAACATTCAACAACTAATTTATTCTGTGAAATGGTACTAGTCACGGATAGTCATAAAAGAAAATTTACTCCCAAAGCTTTTTCTTATGGGGAGCTCGCTTTTTATTAATCCATTTATTCAATTTATAACACAAAAAAGCAGAACCACTACCTACAATCGCTCCTGCCAAAACATCCGTAGGGTAATGTACACCGAGATACATACGAGAATACCCTACTGCACCAGCCCACAAAAAAGTGGGAGCAATAACATACCACTTAGGGTAAGCCATACTCAATGATGTAGCTGTCGCAAAAGCTGATGAAGTATGCGCTGAAGGAAAAGAATAACTGTCTTCTACTGTTACATTATCTATTTCGGGATAAGTCTCGTAGGGTCTGTCTCTTTTGGTAATGCTTTTTAATGCTAAAGAAATAAATACAGAAGCACCTAATGTTTCTCCTATAAAAATTGCTTTTTTCTTAGTAGTGCTGTCTTTTTCAATTAATCCAACCGCATAAATAACAATAGGCGTTCCAATACTGATTGGGATTGTACTATTGGTAATTCCAATCATTGTTGACTCGATACCAGTATTTCTATTTAAATTTATTTTCTTTAAAAGATCAATATCCGAATTTTGGGCATTAGATACAGAAAAGCAAAAAAGCAGTATAAAAAGGGAAGAAATTTTAAACATATTGATTTTATAAATAAGTTTAAAAAAATCGACTATACCAACTATCTATAGCAGGGACTTCCCATGATTCGTTAAACTCTTCAATATTGTTAACCAAATTATTAAAGACAATAGTATTTTCGGTAACGGCTTTGTCTTTTACCATTTTTTTGAAATCAATCAATGTTTTATGTGCAATGTGTTCACCCAATTTAAAGGTTACATTCATTTTATCCAATAAATCTACATTGTATTTTTTTTCTAAACTTTGAATAAATTCTACTGATGAATCTATAGAACAACCCGTTGCTGCTTGAACATCTTGATTTACGGCAATAATAATAAAGCGATTGTATTTCAACAAATATGAGGATTCCAAGCTAGTTCCATGTGCAGCCCATTCGTTAAGAAAAGCTTGCAAATCAGTTTCGATTTCGGAAAACTCGGCATCCGAAAATTTTCTATTCGATTGATAAATCCAAATTCTAGATTCTTCGGGTAAATTTTCAAAAGGAACAAACATAGGATTTAAGATTTTAGATTTTAGATTGCAGATTTTAGATTTAAAAACCTGTAGTTTGCGCCACACTTCTTTGGAGCGGGACTTGGTCTGAGGTTTTACAAATCTTGAGCGTTGGCAATTAATTCGGCAATATCCATTACTTTCACATCGCCTTCTCTCTCCTTGTTTTTAACTCCATCCGTTAACATAGTATTACAAAAAGGACAACCTGCCGCAATAATGTCTGGCTTGGTCTCAAGAGCATCTTCAGTTCTTTCCACATTGATTTCTTTGTCACCTGGCTCAGCGTCTTTAAACATTTGGGCACCACCAGCACCACAACAAAGACCATTTGCTCTGGAACGTTTCATTTCAAGTAATTCAACATCCAATTTCCGAATTAAATCTCTTGGAGCCTCATAAACATTATTGGCTCTTCCTAAATAACAAGGGTCGTGAAAAGTAATTCGTTTTCCTTTAAATTGTCCGCCCTCAATCGTTAATCGACCAGAATCTAATAATGATTTAAGGAATTCCGTATGATGCACTACTTCATAATGACCTCCTAATTCCGGATATTCATTTTTTAAAGTATTAAAACAATGCGGACAGGCAGTAACTATTTTCTTAGCTTCATAGGCATTTAGCACTTCGATATTCATCATGGCTTGCATTTGAAACAAGAATTCATTTCCTGCTCTTTTTGCAGGATCTCCAGTACAACTTTCTTCAGCTCCCAAAACTGCGAAAGAAACATTGGCACGGTTCAATATTCGCACAAATGCTTTTGTTATTTTCTTCGCTCTATCATCAAAACTTCCTGCACAACCTACCCAAAATAAAACTTCTGGTTGTTTTCCCTGGGCTAGCATTTCGGCCATTGTTGGCACTATTAAACTTTCTGACATAACTTTTTATATTTTTTTGCATAAATGCCCAAAAGCATCTGTTTGCAAGTATTTTTTATATTTATTTAAACCAAAATCTATAAGAGACTAATTTTCGTTTTTCCAATTCAATCGATCTTGTTGACTGTATTGCCATGGCGCTCCATTATTTTCAATATTGGTCATCATAGCATTTATAGGCATTGGCGCTGCACTTTGCTCCATAACCAAATAACGTCTCATATCCATGATAATTGATAGCGGACTGATATTTACAGGACATTCCTCAACGCAAGCGTTACACGATGTACAAGCCCACAATTCTTCTGGAGTGATGTAATCATTTAATAATGATTTATTATCGGGGATAAAAACACCTTTGTTGGCATCTATGTTTTTTCCAACTTCTTCAATTCTATCTCTCGTGTCCATCATGATTTTACGAGGAGACAATTTTTTCCCTGTTTGATTGGCTGGACAAGATGAAGTACAACGGCCACATTCAGTACACGTATAAGCGTTTAATAACTGAACCCAATTTAAATCCTGAACATCACTGGCTCCAAATTTACTTGGAACTTCATTTTCTGAAACGGGCGCTGCCGCAAAAGGGTCGGCGTTTGGATCCATCATCAATTTTACTTCGGCAGTTACAGAAGCTAAATTATCAAATAGTCCTTGTGGATTTAAATTAGCGAAGTAAGTATTTGGAAAAGCCAATAAAATATGAAGGTGTTTTGAGAAATACAAGTAGTTCATAAATACCAAGATACCAACTATGTGAATCCACCAGAATCCTTCATTTAATATCATTACTAATTCATTAGACATTCCATTAAAAATAGGTTCTATGAATTGACTAATTGGAAAAGAACCTGCTTTTATAAAATGAGAAAAACCACCAGGAACATTTTGCAAATGCAAATCTGAGGCATTCATTAACAAAAACAAAGTCATTAATGTAATCTCAAAATACAGGATGTAATTAGCATCACTTTTTGGCCATCCTTTTAAATCAGAATGGATAAATCTTTTCAACTTAACGACATTTCTTCTTATCAAAAATACAGTAACGGCAAATAAGACTAAAAAAGCCAATATTTCAAAAGAAGCGATTAAAACATCATAAACAACTCCAATAGATGCAAAAATTCTATGTGTTCCAAATAAACCATCAATGATGATCTCTAATAATTCGATATTGATAATTACGAAACCAACATATACAATAATATGAAGTGCTCCCGCAACGGGTCTTTTAACCATTTTTGACTGCCCAAGCGCAATCATAGCCATATTTCTCCATCTTGCCTTTGCGTTATCTTTACGATTTACAGCGACACCTAGATTAATATTTCTAATTATTTTCTTGACATTTGAATAAAAATATCCAAATCCAATAATCAATACTATGGCAAATAACACATTACTAAGATAACCCATATACTAGTTTTTTATTTTGTTATAGAATCGTTTGGAGTAACATAAGGCTTGTTTTTCTTTCCGAAAACAGAAACATTTACATATCGTGTTGGATTTAATCTAACATCTTGTAAAAGTAATTCTAATTCTTTTGAAGTTTTTTCTAGATTTTTATATAATGCTTCGTCTTTAAGCAATTTACCCATTGTTCCTTTTCCAGAGTCTAAATCTCTCATAAGGCCATCCACTTTACCTAATGCAGCATTCAAATTCCTAACTGTTTTTCCTAAATCGGCTTTATTTAAAGAATCTGATATTTTAGAAAAATCACTTGACACTTTATTGAAATTGGATACAACTCCTTTCAGTTGTCCTTTATTTTCGTCTAAAATGCTGTTGGCATTTACCGAAACTTTATGAAATTGCTCCATAGTTTCGCTTAACTCAGCCAAAGTCTTTTTTAAATTTTCTTGTCCTTTAGTATCCAAAACAGAATTAAGTCCTGCGATCAATTTATCAGCACTGGTCAATACTTTTTCCACCTTAGTTGCGACAGGTGATAATTTTTCACCTAATGAATCCATTAAACTAGCTTGTGAATTACCTACTAGATAATCCCCGTTTTCAGCAATGGTCTTATCCTTAAAATTGGGATGAATCGATACTTGTTTTCCTCCTATAAGACTACCGTCATATAGCGTTGCTGTACTTGTTTTTGAAATAGGAAAATCAGTATTTAATTGCAACTCAACCAACAAAGTTCCTTTATCACCTATTGTTATGGTTTTAACCTTACCAACTACAAGACCGTTTATAGTTACTGCTGCTGAAGGAGCTAATCCCTCTACATTTGAATACTCAACAAAAAATGTTTTATAATTATTAAAAAGGTCTTTGCCTTTTAGAAAACTGTACCCCCAAATGAATAATAAAATTGAAGTAAGTACTAAAATAGCAGTTTTTATTTCTCTTGTAATTTTCAAAATTTATGTCTTTTTTTTGCAAATCTAATATAAAATATTCGAACTTGTAAGTATTATTTAATCGCTTCTTGTATGCTTATTTTTTTTCCATTTTTATAGGCAATTAAAAACGCAGAATCATATCCTTTCGATTTAGCTTCCTTTAATTGATTTTTTGCTTCCAAATAATCTGCCGTTTCACCAAAAAAATATTTATAAATCTGATCTTCATAGATCATTGAAACATTTTTCAATCCTTTAAAATTTTTAGACACTAAAGCAATCTTCTTTTTACTGGCCGACAACTGAACTTTATAAATAACCCCTAAAGTATCTTTTTTTATTATCGGAGTATTAGTTTGGGAAGAATCATTTGCTTTAATTTTATTTTCAATTGTTTTTTGTGAAGGTCTTTCTTCAAAGGTCTCAGTTCCTCCGTCTCCAAAATATTCATTTTTATAACTAATAATTGCATCGGCAATAGCTCTGGCAATTTCATTTTGACCATCCTCTGAATTCAATAATTCACCTTCAACAGGATTAGATATAAAACCTGTTTCAATTAACACTCTAGGCATATATGCTTTATGCAATACCATAAAAGGAGCTTGTTTTACGCCTCCATGTCTCAACTTTTTACCCAATCTTCCAAAAGCCTCTTCCACTTTACTCGCTAATGAAATACTGTTTTCAAGATATTCTTCCTGCATTAAGGTCATGCCAATCATCGTTTCGGGAGAATTTGGATCAAAACCTTCATACTTTTGTTTATAATCTTTTTCTAAAGTAATTACAGAGTTTTCTTTCTTTGCCGCTTCAAGATTTGAAGCAATCTTATTCATACCCATTACATACGTTTCGGTACCATCAGCAGCAGTGTTTTTGTTTGCATTACAATGAATCGATACAAAAATAGAAGCATCTGCCCTATTGGCTATATCGGCTCTCTCTATCAAATCAATGAAGACATCCGTTTTTCGGGTATAGATAACATCTATTTTAGGATAAGATTCTAAAATTTTACCGACTTTTAAGACTATCGCCAAGGCTATATTTTTTTCAACCCGACCACTATAAACAGCACCAAAATCATGAGCACCATGTCCTGCATCTAATGCAACTTTAAAATTATTGGATTGGCTATAGGAATCAATAGACATAATCACTAGTAAAAAAGTGAATGCTATATTTATTTTATTTAACTTATACATCTATATAGTTCGTTTAATTATAAGAGTTGTGTTATAAATTTATCAATTGATTATTTTTGACAAAAATTTATATGTAATTTTGACCCGCGAATACACAAGCCTTCATTTTACAAAAATAGCATTTAAACCTTTGCATACAAACTTATTTAATATCGTTTTACTATCAATTTTCCTATCTTTAGGATCTGGTAATTTATATTCACAAGATATAAAAAAGAAACAAACCACCATACCTTCTAAAAAACAAGAAGTTAAGTCTTCCGACACTAAAAACAGTGTAGATAAATCCGTGGTTGAAGTAAAAACTGACACGGTAAGATTAGATACCGTTAAAGTAAAAAAAGGCGTTCTTGACAGTAAAGTCAAGTACAAAGCCGAAAACTATGTCAAAATAGATCAGAAGAAAAAACACATTACCCTATACGACAAAGCCGAATTATACTATCAAGATGTAGAATTAAAGTCGGGTATTATCGTTATGGATTACGAAAAAAATGAGGTTTATGCCGGAAGAATTAAAGATTCTCTAGGCAATTACACTCAATTTCCAAATTTCAAGCAAGGCAGCAATGTTATAGAGCCGGATTCGATTCGTTTTAATTTTAAAACAAAGAAAGCATTAATCTGGAATTCAAGATCCAATCAAGGGGAATTTAACGTAAAAGCAGCTATCACCAAAAAAGAAAATGATTCTGTATATTTCTTAAAAGGTGCTCGATTTACAACTGCAAAAGACATTGATAATCCGGAATATTATTTTCAAACCAATAAAATTAAATTCACACCCGGAAAAAAAATAGTAACTGGGTTTACCAACATGGTTATTGCAGGAGTCCCTACCCCATTATTTCTCCCGTTTGCTTATTTTCCTCTTTCAAAAGAAACCAGTGTTTCGGGTATTATTCTACCCTCCTATAATGATTCTAACGACAAAGGTTTTTCACTCCAAAATGGAGGATATTATTTTGCCTTGAGCGATTATTACAACTTAACATTAACTGGTGATTATTACACTAATGGAAGTTACGGTATAGCAGCACAATCTTCTTACGGCTACAGATACCATTTTCAAGGGACCTTTAATGTTCGATATGAAAACAACATTACTAGCGAAAGAGGCTATCCTGATTATTCTAAGACCAAAATCTACAACATTCAGTGGTCTCATTCTCAAGATTCTAAAGCAAATCCAAATTCCACGTTTTCAGCTTCGGTAAACCTTGGAAGTAGTGAATATTTTAAACAAACCATCAATCAGATCAATGTTGGTTCCTCGTTAAACAACACTTTGAGTTCATCCATCTCGTATAGCACCGTCTTTAATGGAGTCCCTCAATCCCGAATATCTTTAACAGCGACACATTCCCAAAATACGCAAACCAAAGAAATCAATATGACACTACCTACATTACAGTTTAGTGTAGATCGTATGTATCCCTTTGCATTAAATGATGGAGCGAAAAAAGGCTTTATCAAAAACATCAACTTGCAGTATAATTTAAACGGAAAAAACAGCTTTAAAACAACCGATTCTTTGTTTTTCAAGCCTGAAATGTTTAAAAATGCAGATATTGGTTTTCAACATTCCATTCCATTAAGCACCAATTTTAAGGTGTTTAAACATTTTAGCGTTTCTTCCTCTCTAAATTATGAAGAAGTATGGTACTTTAAAACAATAAATAAAAGATATGACGATCAGCTAAACACTGTTATAACAACAGATGTAAAAGGATTTGATACCTATAGGACCTATTCTACTTCTACAAATTTAGGAACAACTATATACGGTACCTTTAATTTGGGTTCGGATAAAAAAATACAATCCATAAGACACGTAATGCGTCCGTCTATTTCGCATAGTTACAGGCCTAGTTTTGAGAAATACTATGATACTTATGCCACAGATGCAAGCGGAACAATGCAAAAAGATTACACCCGATTTGAAGGAGGAATTTACGGTTTCCCTAATAAGAATAGTTCAAATTTTTTAGGCTTAAATCTTAGCAACACATTCGAGGCAAAAGTCAGAGACAAGGACAGCACGAAAACAGAGGCTAAAAAAATTATGTTGCTCAATAATTTAAATTTTGACACGAGTTATAATTTTGATGCTAAAACCCTTAACTGGTCCCCTCTGAGAGTTAGTGGTGGAACCCAATTTTTCGACAATAAATTGTCTGCCAATTTTGGCGCTACTTTAGACCCTTATGCCATAGATAACGGTGGAAATAAAATAGATGTATTTAACATAAACAACGGTGGAAGCTTGTTTAGAATGACCAGTGCGAATCTAACCATGAATTATTCTATTGATAACAAAGGAACCAAAAAGGATAAGAACAGCCAAAGTCTTAGGAATGGAGGAAGAGGCGATGATTTATTTGGTTCGGACATTGATGTAGGGAGTGATCGAAAAAGTCAATTTGGTGATGAGGATGAAGAAGATGAAATATCTGAATTCTTTAGATCAAAATTACCATGGGATATGACTTTTGCCTATTCCCTTACTTACGGAAACAGTAATAGAGAAAACAAAGTAATTGGAAATTCTATTATGGTTTCTGCAAATGCTGACCTTACTGCTAAGTGGAAAGCGGGGATTTCAACTGGTTATGATTTTGTGCAAAATGGAGTCACTTTTACACAGCTTCGATTTGAAAGAGATTTAATGAGTTGGAGAATGGATTTTAACTGGACTCCTTTTGGAGATAATGCCAGTTGGAATTTCTATATCGGAATCAAATCAGGAGTCCTTAGTGATATTAAATGGGAAAAAAGAAATCTTACTAATTAATAAATCTTAAATTAAGCAACCGTGAAAAAAATAATTTACACCGAAAAAGCTCCAGCACCAATTGGACCTTATAATCAAGCCGTTTTAAAAGGAGACACCTTGTATACCTCAGGGCAAATTGCGTTGAATCCTGCAACTATGGAATTAGTAGTAGACAACATTGAAGTAGAAACCAAGCAAGTGATGGAAAACATGAAGGCCGTTCTTGAAGCAGCCGGAATGACATTTGAAAACGTGGTGAAAACAACCATTTTCATTATGAATATGGATGATTTTGGAAGCATCAACACCGTTTACGGATCTTATTTTAATGAAAAAACCGCTCCAGCACGTGAAACGGTTCAAGTGGCCTGTTTGCCAAAAAACGTAAATGTAGAAATATCTATGATCGCAATTTTTTAGTGATCAGTGTTCAGTTTTTTAGTGTTCAGTTTTCAACAGTGTGGTAACTGAACACTAAAAAACTGAACACTGAATACTATTATACTACTACACATTAGCTGCGTGATACGCTATCAAACCATCTATAGGTCTTCTTAAAACATTACCCAACTGTAATTCGTGTTTTTCAAAAATTACGGCTAATTCATCTTTTAAATAAAAAGCAATCGATCCTACAAAATGCACAGGAACTTCTTTACAATTTTCAAATTGCTTGATATAATTTTTTATAAAAGATTTCATCCCTTTAAAAATTATTTTTTTACAAAACTCATGTTCTTTATTTTGAATTAAGAATTTTGCAAAAGTCGCCAAATAAGCATTTGGATTTGACTCCTTGTATAATTTATTTTTAATAAAATCCGGATCTACGTTGTACTCTTTTTCAAAAAGTTCCGCTAATTCTTTTGGCATTTTATTAAAATAATATTTTCTAATTAATTCTTTACCAAAAACATTACCACTACAATCATCCATTACGATATATCCCAAAGATTGCACTTTTTGATGTAATACATGTCCATCAAAATAACTGCAGTTTGAACCAGTCCCTAATATACTGACAATTGCTTTTTCTCCTTTTGGGGTTGTTGCATAAACAGCCGCATAAGTATCTTCCTCAACTACAACTATGGCATTTGGAAAATAGACTTGAAAAAGCTGTGAAAGCATCAATTTCATTCTATCTGTCCCGCAACCAGCACCATAGAAAAACAAATGGGTAGCTGTCTTTTTATTCTGTAAAATATCAAATCGATCATTCAATCGTTCTACGATTTCATCACCGTTAAGAATTTCTGGATTTAAACCTAATGTTTGTGTAGTAAACAAAACTTTTCCTTCATCATCTATAGCAATCCAATCTGCTTTAGTAGAACCACTGTCAACTATTAATTTCATATGCTGATTTTTATTGTTTTTCATCGGTCATATGTAATTCGCATAGCTGAATTGGTGTGTACGACCAATTTACACTTATGCTCATTTCATATGTAGATAATATTTGTTATGAATTTTGTCGCTTTCTCTATAAAATTCAATGCAAATTTGAATACTATAAAAACCGAACAAAAAAAATAAAATCCCATTAATTTTACCTAATGGGATTTTGTAAATATAAAAAAATTATTTCAATGCTGTAATATGAACAGCTAAGTCAATCAATTTACTTGAATAACCATATTCGTTATCATACCAAGAAATGATTTTAAAGAAAGTAGAATTCAAACCAATTCCTGCATTTGCATCAACAATAGATGTTCTTGAATCAGAAACGAAATCTTGAGAAACCACTAAATCTTCTGTATACCCTAAAATACCTTTCATAGTAGTTTCAGAAGCTAATTTAAATGCAGCCATTATTTCTGCATAAGAAGTTTCTTTAGCTACTTTCACAGTTAAATCAACAACAGAAACGTCTGTAGTTGGTACACGCATAGACATACCTGTTAATTTTCCGTTTAATTCCGGAATAACTAGACCTACCGCTTTTGCAGCTCCTGTAGACGATGGAATAATGTTGCAAGAAGCAGCACGTCCACCTCTCCAATCTTTTCTAGATGGCCCATCACAAGTCATTTGAGTAGATGTTGTAGCGTGTACAGTTGTCATCAAAGCTTCAACAATACCAAAATTATCATTAATAACTTTAGCCAATGGAGCTAAACAGTTTGTAGTACAAGAAGCATTAGAAACTACTGTATCTGTAGCCAAAGCTTTAGTATGATTTACACCCATTACAAACATTGGCGCATCAGCTGACGGTGCTGAGATAATTACTTTTTTAGCACCACCTTTAATATGCGCACTAGCAGTTTCTTTAGTTGTAAAAAAACCTGTACACTCTGCAACTACGTCAACATCAACTTCATTCCATTTTAAATTAACTGGCTCTCTTTCTGCAGTAATTCTTATATTTTTGCCATTAACAAATAATTTTCCATCTATTACTTCAACAGTTCCGTTAAAACGTCCGTGTACAGAATCATATTTTAATAAATAAGCTAAATGATCAACATCTAATAAATCGTTTATTGCAACTACCTCTACATTATCTCTATTGAAAGATTCTCTAAAAACAATTCTTCCAATTCTACCAAATCCGTTAATTCCTAATTTTACTTTTGACATTTTGTTTAATTTTTTGTTATTGTTTAACTTAATTAAAGTCTAATTTCCTCACAATAAACTTCACTTTTTTTTATATCGACATAATATCTGAAACCCTCAATAATTCTCTATCAATTTCAGTATGTCCCTTTATAGCTTGCTCCAACGGAGTAAGACCAATTTTATCACATAATATTCCAACCATATAGTTTGATTTTCCTTCTAACAACGACTCTACAGCTTTAACGCCAAGACGACTTGCTAGAACTCTATCAAAACAAGATGGCGCACCACCACGCTGCATGTGTCCCAATACCGAAACACGAACATCATATTCTGGTAAATTTGACTCCACATAATCCTTAAGTTCAAATACTGATTTACCAATTTTATCTCCTTCGGCAATTACAACAATACTAGATGATTTTCCTGCTGCTTTACTTTTTCTTAAAGATTCTAATAATCGATCTAATCCTAAATCTTCCTCAGGAATAAGAATTTCTTCGGCTCCTGCACCTATTCCAGCATTCAAAGCAATGTGTCCGGCATCTCGTCCCATTACTTCAATAAGAAACAATCGATTATGCGAACTCGCAGTATCACGAATTTTATCGATAACTTCTACAACAGTATTCAAAGCGGTATCATATCCAAGTGTATGGCTGGTTCCAAATATATCATTATCGATGGTACCAGGAATTCCTATTACAGGGAAATTATATTCCGTATTAAATAACAATGCTCCGGTAAAAGAACCATCCCCACCTATTACAACTAATGCATCAATTCCAGCTTTTACCAGATTTTGATGTGCTTTTTCACGGCCTTCTGGAGTTTTAAAATCAAGTGATCGAGCTGATTTTAATATAGTTCCTCCTTTGTTTACAATATTATTTACACTTCGAGGTCCCATTTCTTTGAAATCCCCTTCAATCATTCCTTGATATCCTCTATAAATCCCGATACATCCAATATTATGATAAGCACATGTACGAACAACTGATCTAATGGCGGCATTCATACCCGGAGAGTCTCCTCCAGATGTAAGAACACCTATCTTTTTTATTGTTTTTGACATTTTTTTAAGTATTAAAACGTAAAATTAGCAAACAAAACGGACTATAGCAGCTGTTCTTCTAACATTTTAATAAAGCTACGCTAATTCAAACGTTTTCGTTGATAAGTTTTTTTTTAAGCAAGAATAGCCCCCTATTAAACCTATTAAAATTCAAGTATTGTGTTATTTTATAAGGAACTAGAATCCAATAAATCGAGTTTAAAAAAAATCTTATATAAATAAAGTTGGCTTTATAAAGATTCATTTATAAAGTAGAGCATTAATTAAAATAGGGTGTATTATACACCAATATCAATAGAGCTATATTCTAAACAGAGAGTGTTAAATTTTTACCATATTAAGAAATATAAGATCCTTTAGGCAAGGATCTAAAAACGATAACTTATATTTCTACCTTAGTCGTTTTCTGGCAACACGGCATCCTGATTTATTTTAGGCTTATCGGATTTGGGCTCTTTGGGTTTAGAAAAATTAATAAAATCTGGATTTAAGTTAGAATCTGGATTCTCTATGTCTGTTTTTCCTTTAGTAGGCATTGTTATTTTTTTGCTTTTAAACATCTTATCGACCAATTCCCTGAAAGTATCAAAATCGACTTCATAAATAAGTCCACCTCCTTGAGTATATCCAATTTCTTGCCCAACGTAGTTAATATCGTTTTCTCTATTGAATACATGCAAGTTAAAAGAACCATCATCATTAACTCTATACTTAATATCGACATCACCAACAACTGCCGATTCATTAACTCCTCCAAAAGGAACTCCTATCCTTCCGTTGATGGTTATTCGTTCATTCACTTTAGAAGAAACAATAGCTTCAAATCTTCCATCCGTTTCTTTTCCGGGTCTTTTGTCTTGCGTTACAAGATTAAAATTCATTTCAAAAGTTTCATCATTCGACTGTACAATATTCCCTAACATTCCTGAAGCCGTTTCATACAAACTTGACGCACCTATTTGATTAGTTCCATCTTTACTTAAAAAACTACCTGTAGACAATAAATACAAAGCCTGAGTTTGACGCACGTCTTTATCTGCTAATTCCGTTTCAAGTTCAGATTTCAACACACTTGTAACAGTTGGGAAATTAATCATAAAATCCGGTTCTGGCCTAGTTAAATCGCCACGAATACCAATAACAACTTCAACAGGAACTTTTTTATTGATACTCGAACTCTCTAATAGCAATGCCGGATTTGCCGATATCTTATAGACAGCCTCTAAATTCAATTGTGCTTTCAGTGGATTACCTTCCCAAACAATGGATCCTCCTTTTTTTACATTGAATTTCTTGTCAATTATTCCTCCATACTTAAAATTATATGTTCCATCAAAAGGCAAGAAGTCCCCCCACATATTAAACTTACCTAAAGTATTAATTTTAAATAATAAGGTTCCATTTCCTCTTCCTTTCATTCCATGTCCAGAATTTCTATCCAATATCACTTCCACCTCGGCATTTGGGGTTATTTCGAAATCAAACTCTAATTCAAGTCCGTTGTATTTCTTCTTGCTTTCTACAATACCCTTTTGCAAATTGAACTTTTCTTTAGGGGTCACAAAATGAATAAAACTGTTCTCGCTTACACTTTCTGCATTATTGATCGGGATTTTTACAGCAGTTCCTTTTTCTGATTTTGCGTCTACTTTTATGAACAACGCATCGGCAGGTCCTTTAATAGTTGCCCTACCATCAATGAATGCAGTACCAAAATAAGCCGCATCTTCACTATCTTTTGTATCCAAAGCCAAAAACCTTTTTGAATTTACAGTCAAATCCAATTTCCAATCCGAAAAATTATTATGCTCCACAACCCCATTCAATGTTCCTGTGGTTTTATATTTTGTATCGGTTAGGGTATTGTTTCTGAATAAGAATTTCTCCCCTGTCAAATCAATGATAGTTTTGTTATTTAACGCATAATCAACATTTAGATAAGGAATAGATAATCCCCCTTCATTTACATAAAGTCTTCCATTAATTTCCGGTTTTTTCATAGTACCGCCTATGGTTGCATTTCCAGAAACAAATCCTCTAATATTGGATATCACATCGCCACCCAAAGAGCTTAAAGTAGCTAAATTAAATCGGTCAAATTTTAGATTTAAATCAAATACCGTTGCTTCGTTTTCAATTTCAAAACTCCCATCTGCATTAAAAGACTCAAAATTTTCATTTTCAATGGTTGAAAATAAAGTGAATTTTTTTAAATTTTCATCACCTCGTATATCAAAATTCAAAACACCCAACTCGTGATCATTCACTTTCAAATTATCTATTACTATTGAAGCTGTAGGTTCATATTTAAGCTTGTTTTGTTTGTAATTGACATCTCCATTCAAATTACCATATACTAAAAAACTTTGTTGCGCAGATACCCAGTCATTTATATTAACATCTTTAAAATGTGCTTTAAAATCTTTATAATCTTTCCCTATAATATCCCCGCTAAATGTAATTTCCTGTTTTTTATTGGATAAAATAAAATCATCTAAGCGAAATTCTTTTAATTCTTTATCAAAGACAACTCGGTTATTAGATAAATTCAATTCATTTAGAAACCATAAACTATTTTTTATTTTAATTTCCGATTTACTAAAACCAATTACATTTTTATTTTCTTTATTCATAGTATGATATAAATCCAGATTAAAACTGTCTTCCCCTTTTGTACCGCCTTTAAATTCTGTTCGAAAGAATAAGGTATCTTTTGAAGTCACATTTATCAAACTAAAATCACGAATTTTATACATCTCAGTTTTTATGCTGTCTAACTCGATATAGGCATTATACAGTGGATTTTTATTATCGATTGAAATCCTAATATTATCAAAAGTATTTTCGAAAGCTTTAATTACAGGGGAATTAAAATTGAATTTAAAATCATTATTATCCGAGTTAATACTCCCTTTTACAATTGTATTTTCACTAACTTTTATTTCAGGAAAAAAGACTTCAACTATTTTACTGTTAATAGAAAAATTAAATTTTAAAAACTGTCCTTTATTTACTTTTATAGGTTTATAATTTGTATATAGACTTCCCAACGAATTAGAGACTAAACCTTTCAGATCTGAAAATTTATATTTACCCACTACTTCCCCATCTGTAATATCAGGCGAATTCACTTTTATGGTTCGAATCCTTCCTGCATCAAATATTGAATTGATATTAAAATCATTAAACTGATACGTATCTTTAGAATTGGTATAAGTAGCATTATTTACATAAATATTCCCCTGCATGTCATCAATTGAATTCCCTTGTGTCTTAACAATTATATTTCCTCTAAAAAGTGAAATACTATCATTTACAAACTTCAATTTATGCAATTCGGCTCTTTCTATATCAATATTAAAATCATGTTTACTGTCTTTTTTACTAAAGTCAAGCAATCCATCAAAATTCAATTTTAAATTTGGATCGTTAACCTTAACATTTCCTGCATATAAAGGCAATTTGAAATTACCATTTAAAACTATATTACTATATGTATACTTATTATAATCGATTTTCGAGACCGATCCTTTTAACGCTGTATTCAAATATTTTTCTGAAAACCCTTTCCCATCAACATCTAAATTTAAACTTACCTTGTACAAATCTTTATTATCCAAAAGATTTCCAATATTAAAATCATTCAAAACCACATACCCTACATAAGCTGCTTTATCGCTTTGATCCATGTCTTTAATCTTAAAATTAGATTTCACATGTCCCAAAGCGGTAGTCATGGCAAGATTTGCTTTTATGGATGTGGTGGTAATTTGAGCATTCCCAATTATTGAAATATCACCTAGTTTTTTTAAAATAAGAGGTAGCTTCTTTCCTAAAACGTTTGGCAGTATACTTACTACATCATCATAATTAGACTTAAGCTTATCGAATTTCCCATTCATATAAAACTTCTGGTCTTCGGTCCCTAAAAGGTTTTTAAAATTAATGAACCCCTCCAGTTCAGTGCCACGATTGTCTTTTAACTTTAAATCCAGCAATTTTAAATTATTAAGCGGCCCTTTTATTCGAGCTTTGATCTTAAAATATTGATATTTCCCTAATTCATTGTAAAAATGACGAATATCATTTGAAGCCAAAATACCAGACTTAATTTTGACATCAAAATCGACTTTATCTGTAAAATAAGCAAAATCATCAATATCATAATTTAATGCTGCATCTCCTTTTATACTCGATTCTTTGGTTTTAATCGCCAAATTTTCGAGTTTCATTTGCGTTTGGGTAAAACTATAGTTTCCTGTTAGATTTTCTACATACAAACCCCTATGATCTAAAAAAGACATTTTTTTGATGTTCGCGTAGACTTCTGGTCCGTAAATTTTGAAATCAGTAACCAAAATATTTAGTCTTGTAAAATCTACATCTTTAGGGTTTTCTCTATTTTCATCCGTTAAAATAAAACGACCATCGGTTAAATCAATTTTTGTGGCTTTTAGCAAAAAGTGTTTTTTTGAAGGAGGAGCTCCAGTTTCAAAAGCATCAACAAAATAATCAAGATTCGTTTTCTTCTCTTTTTTATAAGTTTTCAAATTAAAGAGCACACCGTTCATCGCTAAATCTCCAAATAACAAATCACCTTCTAAAAGCTGTTTAGCTCCTAGAATCGTTGTATTTATCCTTTTGGTATAAATTAAAGTATCCTTATGGTGATCTATTATTAGAACTTGTTTAAGTTTAACACCACCAAATAAGGTAAGTTGCACTTCATCTATAGCAATATGAATTCCAAAATCTTCATTGATGCTTTTCACGAAGTATTGAGCCACTCTTGTCTGAACACTAGGCAAAGTAAGTGCTATAAAAAGTACTAGTAAAAGTAATATTAGTCCAAGTAGCGTACGGAATATTATTTTTTTAATTTTTTTGATAGGGGTCGTTTTTAATTTATTTCTCCAAAATAACATTTTGCCTATGGAAATGATAATACCTTAAATAAAAAATCTTTAATTTTGGCATCGCTGTAAAAATACTATTTTTATGGTAATTCATCAAATTTAGACCAAAATTCGTCCTTATATATATGCAAAATTCCGAGGTTTTTATTCTTGCCATCGAAAGTTCATGCGATGATACTGCTGCAGCCGTTTTACATAACGACAAAGTACTGTCTAATGTTGTTGCTAATCAGTTAATTCACAACCAATATGGGGGTGTAGTTCCTGAACTTGCTTCTAGGGCACATCAACAAAACATAGTTCCGGTTATAGATGCGGCACTCAAAAAAGCTAACATTCAAAAAGAACAACTGTCTGCAATTGCTTTTACGCAAGGTCCGGGACTTATGGGATCTCTTTTGGTAGGAAGTTCCTTTGCCAAATCATTGGCCCTGGCTCTACAAATTCCACTTATTGCCGTAAATCACATGCACGCCCACATTTTGGCACATTTTATAGACGAAGAGGGATTTGACAAACCAACATTTCCCTTTTTGGCTTTAACCATTAGTGGAGGCCATACCCAGATTGTGAGAGTAAATAGTTTTTTTGACATGACAATCATAGGAGAAACTACAGATGATGCGGTTGGAGAAGCTTTTGACAAGAGTGCAAAGATATTGGGACTTCCCTATCCTGGTGGCCCTTTAGTTGACAAATATGCTCAACTTGGAAATCCGAAAGCATTTCCTTTTACAAAACCAAAAGTACCGGGATTAGATTTTAGTTTCTCTGGATTAAAAACGGCTATTTTATATTTTATCCAAAAGAAAAAAATAGAGAACCCCAATTTTGTCGAAGAGAACTTAAATGATATTTGCGCTTCTATACAATACACTATTATTGAAATTTTGATGGATAAATTAAAAATGGCTGTCAAAGAAACCGGCATCAAACAAATTGCCATTGGCGGTGGAGTTTCTGCCAATTCCGGAATTCGAAACACATTAAAAGAAACCGAAAATAAATACGGTTGGAAAACATTTATCCCTAAATTTGAATACACCACCGATAATGCTGCAATGATTGGAATTGTAGGTTATCAAAAGTTTTTATCTGAAACATTTGAAACGACTGCAGTTGTTTCAAAAGCACGAATACAATTTTAAATTATGCAATTATTTTATAATCCGACTATTACAGAATCTACTGAGACTTTTTCTTTTGACAAAGAAGAAAGCAAACATATTATTAAAGTTTTACGCAAAAAAGACACTGACATCTTATTTGTTACCAATGGTTTAGGTTTTTTATTTAAAACAGAAATCACATTGGCATCCGACAGCAAATGTACGGTTCAAATTTTGTCATTTGAAAAGATAGAGCTTCCTAAATACAAATTGCATTTAGCCGTAGCTCCAACTAAAATGAATGATCGTTACGAATGGTTACTTGAAAAAGCTACCGAAATTGGTATTCACGAAATCACGCCAATTATTTGTGATAGATCCGAAAGAAAAGTCATCAATGCCGAAAGATTTGATAAGATTATTTTATCGGCAATGAAACAATGTAACCAATTGCATCTTCCTATATTAAATCCTGCGGTAACATTCAAAGAATTCGTAAAACAAAAAAACGAAGGTTTACAGTTAATTGCACACTGCGAAGAAACCGATAAAAGAACACTGAAATCAGTTTTAAAACCTAATGAAAACTACACTATTCTAATTGGACCCGAAGGTGATTTTTCTGAAAAAGAAATTGCTTTGGCATTAGAAAATAACTATATCCCTGTTTCGTTAGGCAATACTAGATTAAGAACTGAAACTGCCGCTATTGTTGCCTGTCATAGCGTAGTATTTATAAATGAAGAGTAGATTTTAGTCCCGAAAGCTTTCGGGAGTCGATTTCTGATTTTTGACTGCAGATTTTATATTGTCATTGAAATTGTCATTGATATTGCCATTGCCATTAAAATTACTACATAGTAAATGAAAAAAATATATTTCCTTTTAGTATTCATTTCTGTTGCTTCCTATTCACAGGAAATTGCGCTTGTAAAATACAGTGGTGGTGGTGATTGGTACGCCAATCCAACCTCTTTGCCTAATTTAATAAAATTTTGCAATGCCAATATCAATACCAAAATTAAATCCAAACCAAGAACCGTAGAACCCAGTAGCCCTGACTTGCTTTCGTATCCATTTGTTCATATGACCGGTCATGGGAATGTCGTTTTTAGTGATGTCGATGTTATCAATTTAAGAAATTACTTACTAGGTGGTGGTTTCCTTCACATTGATGATAATTATGGTATGGATCAATACATTCGAAAAGAAATAAGGAAAATTTTCCCAAATAATAACTTAGTTGAAATTCCTGCTAATCACGCACTATTTCAAAAACCGTTTTCCTTTCCTTATGGATTACCCAAAATCCATGAACACGATGGTAAAAGACCACAAGCCTTCGGAATATTTATAGACTCCAAATTAGTTTTATTGTATACTTATGAGTGTGATCTCGGAGATGGATGGGAAGATTCTGAAGTAAATAATGATCCATTTGAAGTTCGTGAGAAAGCCTTAAAAATGGGTGCCAATATTATTAATTACATTTTTACCAATTAATACCGATTGTATTTATTATTTTGACCAATACCGTTATTCCTTTTAAATTAGTCCAATAAAAATTATACTAAACAAAAAATACAACGGCATTATACGAGAAGTTAATGGCCTAAAACATATTGGTCAATTGGAATAACAATATTAACCAAAAAACATCATGGGGAACAAATGATGCTATGAAAAAAAACAAGCTCAGGAGGATTAGCTCCAATATCTCCAACTACGAAACTTAATATGTGGGTTTGTACTATTGGTGGCGGTATACTAGGGTATGTACAATTTCCTGGAGGATCATCTTCTACTGATGGTGTTGCTATCGATTCTAAATATTTTGGTTTATAAGGCTCTGCAAATGCACCTTTCAATCTTGGAAGAACCGCTACACATGAAGTGGGGCACTGGATGAATTTAAGACACATTTGGGGGATGCAACTTGCGGAAGTGATTTAGTATCAGACACTCCAACTCATAAATACTTCTAATTATGGCGTTCCTGCATATCCACATTATAGCACCTGTACTGGTACACCGGTAGAAATGACAATGAATTATATGGATTACACGGACGATAGAGGAATGTACATGTTTTCAACTGGTCAAAAAAGCAGAATGTCTGCCATTTTTCTTTCAGGTGGATCAAGAGCATCTTTTAGACTATATTTTTTTTTATTTTGAAAATAAAACTCACCACATGTTGGTGAGTTTTTTTTTGATTACAATGTCACGCCTTAGAAATAATGCAACACAAAAAAGCATCATAAATATTGATAAACCTTTCATTGCTAATACGCTTTAATTTGTTTTTACAGATTTTTCTTTCTTAAATTAGCATTTTAACGGATAAATCATACCGTTTAACCGTTTTGACTCAAGTAACTTGCAGCTTTTGATTAATTGTTATAAAATTGTGAAATAATTAACTAACCAAACATTTTTATAACAAAAAAACCAATTATTTATGAAAAAATTATTTTTTTCGGCAGCAGCTGTACTATTGTTTTTCTCGTGCCAAAACGATCAAACAGATCTGGCAAACTCAGATACCTCTGCGATTGCAAAAAGAGGTTGTGCTACGCAAGATGTACTTGAAGCTCAAATGAAAGCAGATCCTACATTGGCTATCAGAATGAACCAAATTGAAGCTTTTACTCAAAAAGCAATGCTTACAAAACGTTTAGTAAACGGAAAAGTAGTAATTCCTGTAGTTGTAAACGTTTTATACAGAACAGCAGCAGAAAATATTTCGGATGCACAAATACAATCACAAATTGATGTATTAAACAAAGATTTTACAGCAACAAACCCTGATTTTGCGAATACACCAGCTGAATTTGCAGGAGTTGCCGCTAATGTTGATATCACTTTTGAACTAAAACAAATCATCAGAAAATCGACTACAAAAACTTCATGGGGTACTACTGACACTATGAAAAATGCAAAAAGAGGTGGTATCGCACCTACATCACCAAGTAGCAACCTTAATCTATGGGTTTGTACAATTGGAGGAGGAATCTTAGGTTATGCTCAATTCCCTGGTGGAGCTGCAGCTACTGATGGAGTTGCAATTGATTCAAAATACTTTGGTTTATCAGGTACAGCAAATTACCCATACAACTTAGGAAGAACTGCTAGCCATGAAATAGGTCACTGGATGAACTTACGTCACATTTGGGGTGATGCAAATTGCGGAAGCGATATGGTTGCTGATACACCAACTGCTCAAACTTCAAACTATGGAGTTCCTGCATACCCACACGTAAGTACTTGTCTTCCTGCTCATAATGAAATGACTATGAACTACATGGATTACACTGACGATAGAGGAATGTTTATGTTCTCTAATGGTCAAAAATCAAGAATGTCTGCTTTGTTTGTTTCTGGTGGAGCAAGATCAGGTTTCGGAATATAATTATAACTAAAATTTTAGTTTTCAAAACTCGCTACTTGTTAGCGAGTTTTTTTATCTTTATAACCTAATATAACGATATGATTACATCCAAAATTTTAGCAAATGGAATTTTAAGAGCTATTGGCACTTTAATTTTAGCGGCATTATTACTTTATTTTTTGTACCAAATTCAATACGTCCTAATTTATGTTTTAGTTTCATTAATACTAACCTTAATTGGCATCCCTGTTTTAGAATTTTTCAAAAAAAGACTAAAGTTCAAACACACTATTGCAACAATTACCATTTTAACACTTTATATCTTGATCATTTTGGGTTTTATAATGATGTTTATTCCATTAATTATATCACAGGGTCAAAATTTATCACTTTTAAATACAGTTGAAATTGAAAAAAACAGTTTAGAGCTTATCAAACAAATAAACACATTTTTAGAGCGCCATCATATAGACTCCAAAGCCGTTTTTGATGTAAAAAACTTTAAATCTGTTGTAAATTTCAACCTAATCCCTAACTTTTTAAATATAGTAGTTGGAACAATCAGTAATTTCGGTATGGGGATGGGTGCTGTACTGTTTATTACTTTTTTCTTCCTTAAAGACAGGTCAATGTTTGTAAATGGTGCCAAACTGCTTATCCCCGACTCTCATGAAGAGAAAATTTTAAACTCGATAGAGAAAATAAACGTATTGCTTTCCCGATATTTTATAGGTTTGCTACTTCAACTATTCATAGTTTTTATATTGTACACTATTGTTTTATCTGTTTTTGGAATACCCAATGTGTTTATAATTGCCTTTTTATGTGCCGTTTTGAACATCATCCCTTATCTAGGACCTTTAATTGCTTCGGTTTTAGCAGCTATTTTAACCATGATAAGCCATCTTGGATCTGATTTTCAAACTGAAATTTTACCCACTACTATATATGTATTAATAGGTTTCTGGATTGTTCAAGTGATTGACAATAACCTTTCACAACCCATCATATTTTCTAAAAGCGTAAGTTCCCACCCATTGGAAATATTTCTGGTAATATTGATAGCAGGATTCTCATTTGGAATCTTGGGAATGATAATTGCTGTTCCTATATACACAATTATAAAAGTAATTTGCAAAGAGTTTTTTCCCGACAATGAACTTATTCAACTCATAACTAAAAACATATAAATTGAATTTAGACGTTCTAAATCCTAAAATACAGGAGTTTATCAATTCAAATATTGGGAAAGCTGTATCAAAATTGGCGCTTCAAAAAAACCCGTTTCCTACAGTAGAATGGATTGATATTTTAAATCAAATCGCAGCAAAGACAAAAGCAAAAGAAAAGCTCCCTACCTGGTTTTCGACCCCTAATATTATTTATCCCAGCAAAATTTCAGTAGAACAAACTTCTTCGGAGAAAACGGCATTATACAAAGCTTCTATTGTTTCTGGCGAAAATTTGATTGATTTAACAGGAGGCTTTGGTATTGATGATTACTATTTTTCAAAACAAATGAAAAATGTAGTGCATTGCGAAATCAATTCCGAATTGTCCGATATCGTAAAACACAATTTTAAACAATTAAATACAAAAAACATCACTTGCTACGCTGGTGATAGTTTAGCGACTTTAAACGCTTTAGATTTAAAATGGGATTGGATATACATTGATCCTTCCAGAAGAAGTGATATTAAAGGTAAAGTGTTCATGCTAAAAGACTGCCTCCCCAATGTGCCAGAACATCTAGACCTATACTTTAGTAAATCAGACGCTGTATTGATAAAAACGGCTCCAATACTTGATATTACAGCGGGATTATCCGAATTGCAGCATGTAAAAACGATCCATATTGTAGCAATTGACAATGAAGTAAAAGAATTGCTTTGGGAATTACATAAAGGCCATGTTGGAAATGTTAAAATTAAAACTATTTCCATATCAAAGGAAAAAACAGAAACTTTTGATTTTGTTTTAAACGAATATATAGAAATTCCAACATATAGTTTACCTCTAAAATTTTTATACGAACCCAATAGTTCAATAATGAAATCAGGAGGATTTGATGAAGTTGGATCATTTCATAAATTAAACAAACTCCATAAGCACTCCCATCTATATACCTCAGATGATCTAATTTCTTTTCCGGGAAGAATTTTTAAAATTGAAAATTCCATTGCATACGGTAAAATAGAAATGAAGCAGTTTTTAGAAAATCAGAAAGCAAATGTAACGACAAGAAATTTTCCGGAAACTGTTGAAAATATCCGAAAAAAATGGAAAATTAAAGAAGGTGGAAATCTGTATTGTTTTTTCACAACAGATGAAAATAATAATAAAATTGTCTTAATTTGCAGCAAACTAAAATAAAAAAGAAATCGCCATGATTCAAATTCATAAATCTAAATAAAGAATGGCGATACCTTGTTCCTAATAAAAAACAATATTATCTACATATGAAATACGCTCTGATCTTAACTTTTAGCTTTTTAAGCTTTACTCTATTTGCCCAAAAACCATGCGAATATTCAGCCAATGTCACCGACTCCATTGGTACCTATAAATCGACTCCAGCATATTTAATCAGTGAGAAAGTTTTTGCCGGAAATTCAAATTACATATTTTATTCTTTAGCCTTAACCGATGGTTTACCTACGTTAAATGTACAATTGATTCAAAAAAGCAAAGATTTTTTAAAAGCAAATTGTTTTGATAAAGATTCAAAAATTTATTTACAACTCCAAAATGGAAAAATCATAACTCTTATACATATTGATCAAGAAAGCTGCGGCTCAATGGTAAGAGATGACAAAGGCTTTGATAATAGAGTCAAAACTGGAATTTTCATGTTTATGAAAGACAATTTTCAAGATTTAAAAACATCTCCTATATCCTTAATGCGAATAAAATATTTAACAGACGTTGAAGACTACGTATTCAAAAAAGAATTCACAGCCGAACTAGATGGAAAAATATACCGTCCCGAAACTTATTTTATAGACAATTTACGTTGTATCGAATAAATACAAAACTTAAACTAAAAAAAAATATTTTTAAACGGACAGGCTCCCGTTTAAAAATGTTTTTTTTATGCTGAATAACTATCTCGATTTTCGTTATTCTTTTCTATATACGTCACATAATTTTTCACGTTACGCACTACTAGAGGAACTAGTACACCTACAACAACCACTTCAACAAATGTAATTCCACTTTTATTTTCTGGCCCAATACATTTAAAAAAACTATTTTGCAATATCGTTTTCATCTATCAAATTTATATTCTTTTTCAATTTGATACATGAATTAGAGACACTATTAATTGTATAGATAATATCTTTTGACATTTCTACATTTGTTTTTAAAACAAATAGTAGACATATCTTTTCACTTTGCAACCAAATCAAAAAACTGAATTTAAAAGCAATTTTAAAAGCTACTCTTAATATTCAATATGGGGGTTAAATTTATCTTGCTTACAAACCATTGTTTTTAAATGATTTATAGCGCGAAAATAAAATATAATTCAATTAAACAACAATATAATCGATGAAATGCATATAATAAATGTATTTTCATGTTTTTTCTTACGCATTTTACAACAATCAAGCCTTAAAGTAGTTACGCTTATTAAATTTGAGCAAAAAAAAAGTAGTTTATAAAAAGGGTTTGTAACCACTTAAGGATTAGAAAACAACGAAAAATGACTTTTAAATTATTCGAAGAATGAGAAAAAAAGTAAAAAACTCATTAATTACAGTCCCATTTAAAATTAGAAACCGAATCCTTTGAACCAGTTTTCAAATTGTAATGCCACCATTCTGAATCAAATGAATTAAAATGTTCTTTTTCCATATTTTTTTTCAAAAGCTTCCTATTGTTTTTAATTTCCTTCGAAAAATTTGGATAATCATGACTTGCTTCTATTCCAAAATAATCGAAAGCAGTTCCCATATCCAATTCTTTACCATTCAGATCTACAAGCGTAATATCTACAGCTCCTCCCCTATTATGAATAGAACCATTGCTCGGGTTAGCAACATATATTGGATTTGACACAATAGCCCACATTTTTTTTTGAATGTCCAGTGGTCTATAACAATCGAATAGTTTTATTTTAAAACCTTTTTTCATTAATCTTTCATTGACAAGAATCAATGCTTTAACCGTTTTATAACGCAAATAGCATTTGGCACAATCATATACTTTCGCTTTTAGAAAATTATCCTCTGTGGCATATTTCATATCATACACAAAATCTTGGCTGTACTCTTTAAGATTCACAAAAGTGGTATCATTGATCATTGCTAACGGTTTAGAACTATTTGCTACAGTTTGTGAATTACACTTTACTACATACAAAATAAAAAGGAGAATCAATAAAGGTTTTAAGGTAGAAATCATGTCAAATAAATTTTCATAAAAATAGGGAAAATTTAAAAAGATCAGGAAAGTATTTAAAACAAAAAAAACGATACTATTTCTAGTGTCGTTTTAAGTGAAGGCAGAAGGATTCGAACCTTCGACCGCCTGCTTAGAAGGCAGGTGCTCTATCCAGCTGAGCTATGCCTCCATTATAATCTTTTATTCATTAACCATTGTCCATTCGATTAAAAATCGGTATAGTATGTTATTTTAGTATTTTCCATAAAAAAAAAACCCACTAAAATCAGTGGGTTTTTATGTGAAGGCAGAAGGATTCGAACCTTCGACCGCCTGCTTAGAAGGCAGGTGCTCTATCCAGCTGAGCTATGCCTCCATTATAATCTTTTATTCATTAGACTTCGACCGTCCCGATAAGAATCGGGATGCTCTATCCAGCTGAGCTATGCCTCCATTGCTCTTGAATAATTTGTCGGGGTGGCAGGATTCGAACCTGCGGCCTCCTGCTCCCAAAGCAGGCGCGATAACCGAGCTACGCTACACCCCGAAATTCAATCTTACTTATTAATTTTATGAAAAACACCTTTCGGTATTTGAATCTTGCTAGAAATCTTAACATAAAAGAAATATGCGGAGAGACAGGGACTCGAACCCTGGCACCGATCACTCGATGACAGTTTAGCAAACTGCTCCATTACCACTCTGGCACCTCTCCAAAACTCTTAGGAAACGTGTCCTGTTTTGCGGTTGCAAATTTAAGACATCTTTAGAGTTCTCACAAGTATTTTGAGGTTTTTTTTTAATGTTTTTTTCTATTTTTACAAAATCACTTCACTATCAAATATATAGCAAAAAATAAAAATCAAGCAAATATCCCAAAACTTAATATCGAATCAAAATTTGAATTCATTTAAATAAAGTTTAAATTTGCTACACAAATCAACATATACTAAACATGAACAAAAGAGTTGTTATCGTTTCTGCTGTTAGAACACCTATCGGCAGTTTTATGGGGGGATTATCTACTGTTACTGCTCCAAGACTAGGGGCAATCGCTATAAAAGGCGCTTTAGATAAAATAAATTTAGATCCAAATTTAGTCGACGAAGTATTTATGGGTAATGTGGTTCAAGCTGGCGTAGGTCAAGCTCCAGCACGCCAAGCCGCTATTTATGCTGGACTTTCAAATTCTGTTGCCTGTACAACCGTAAACAAAGTTTGCGCTTCAGGCATGAAATCTGTAATGCTTGGCGCTCAAGCCATACAATGTGGCGATGCCGAAATTGTAATTGCAGGTGGTATGGAAAACATGAGTTTAATTCCACACTATATGCACTTAAGAAATGGCACAAAATTTGGACCAAGCACTATGATTGATGGTCTACAAAAAGACGGACTTACAGATGCCTATGACAATAACGCCATGGGGGTTTGTGCTGACTTATGTGCCACTGAATACAACTTTACCAGAGAGGACCAAGATAATTTCGCAATTCAATCCTATGAGCGTTCTGCAAAAGCTTGGAATGCAGGGAAATTTGATAACGAAATAGTTCCTGTAGCTGTTCCTCAAAGAAAAGGTGATCCTATTATCATTTCAAAGGATGAAGAATATACCAATGTGAGTTTGGATAGAATTCCTTCTTTAAATGCTGTTTTTACAAAAGACGGAACTGTGACTGCCGCCAATGCATCCACAATTAATGATGGAGCCGCAGCAATGGTATTAATGAGTGAAGAAAAAGCAATTTCTTTAGGATTAAAACCACTAGCTTACATAAAAGGATATGCCGATGCAGCCCAAGAACCAAAATGGTTCACTACAAGTCCTGCGAAAGCAATCCCTAAAGCTTTAGAGAAAGCAGGAATATCAATAGACAATGTTGATTATTTCGAATTCAACGAAGCTTTTTCTGTAGTCGGTTTAGCTAATTCAAAAATTCTTGGGTTAGATAACGACAAAGTTAATGTAAACGGAGGTGCCGTTTCTTTAGGACATCCATTGGGTTGCTCAGGAGCAAGAATCATTGTTACTTTATTAAATGTTTTAGAACAAAACAATGCTAAAGTAGGCGCAGCGGCAATTTGCAACGGTGGTGGTGGAGCATCAGCAATTGTTATCGAAAGAATTTAATTAAAACAATGAATAAAAGGTCTAAGATTACTTCCAAATAATTGAAGACCTTTTATTTTTAATTTAAAACAATGTTAAATGTTTGGAATCTGTAATTTAGCCATAATACCCCTTCGAGCTGAAGCTAGTGATAAAAGCGAAATTGTTTCTCAAGTTTTATTTGGAGAACATTTTGAAATTTTAGAACAATTAAAACAATGGTCCCGTATTAAAATGCAGTATGACGATTACGAAGGCTGGATTGACACTAAACAGTTTCAAGAAATTACAGAATCAAATTTTAAGCAACTTTCAAAAGACGCGATAATCCTTAATGCCGATTTGATAGAATACATCACAGCCCCCTCAAATTTACTAATCCCCATTCCACTCGGTTCATCATTATCCTTTTTGAATTACAGTGAAATAAATACTTGCAATTTTGATTTTGAAGGCACAAAAACAAGTGGTATTAAGCCAAAAAATTTTTTATTAAACTCTGCTTTTATGTATTTAAACGCCCCTTATCTTTGGGGAGGAAAAACACCCTTTGGTATTGATTGTTCCGGCTTTACCCAGATGGTTTACAAACTCAATGGTTATAAATTATTGCGAGACGCCTCCCAACAGGCAATGCAAGGAGAAGCTTTAAGTTTTATAGAAGAAAGCGAACCCGGTGATTTAGCTTTTTTTGACAATGAAGAGGGTAACATTATACATGTTGGCATAATCATGGAAAACAACTATATCATTCATGCAAGCGGCAAAGTGAGGATTGACCGTCTAGACCATTTAGGTATCTATAATGCCGACTTAAATAAGCACACCCACAAACTTCGAGTAATAAAAAAAATAATTTAAAAAAAAGGGGGTGAAATTTAATTTCACCCCTTTTTTTTTAAAATAGAAATAACAAAATTAAATCCTCGTTTTCAATTCATCATATTCCGCTGTCATTTCTAATGATCTGTAAACACCCATAAGTGATTTAGCTACATCTTGATTTTTAGGCTCTATTAGCATGGCTTTTTTAAGATATGGAATCACACTACGTACTATATTATCTTTCTTAATCTTTAACTGATCATAAAGCTCCATTTCTTTTGGAGTATTACCCAGATTATTCATCTGATCCACTAAAGCTTTTTTCGAACCCAACTTTACATAAGCAATATTAATATATGCATCTATACAATTAGGATCTAACTCTAAAACTTTATTATAACGCATTTCAGTTTTTTCCGCATCATTCTTTTCTAAGTAAATAAATGCTAAATTTTTATTTATCTCCAATTTTTTAGAAGAGGACACTTCATTTCTAGGTTTTTCATAAGCTCCAGTTTTAATACTTACCTCTCTTACACTAGCTGAAACAAAAGATTCTTCTGTTTTTGTTTTTATATTAACGGCATAAAAAACAGTCCCTTTTCCTGAATAATTAATTTTAATTAACTCTTCATAATATTTCATTGCATTATCATAATTTTTCACTTCCATTGAAGTTGAAGCTGCATTATACAAATGCAAAGTATCTTTTTTATCAAACAAATACACATTATAACTTTTCTCTGAACTTTCATTAAACTTACCTGCTTGAAAATCTGCGGCTGCTTCATTTACTAATTTAAACTTCATCTCTCTAAGCGCTACATTTGCAGGCAATGTATATTTAAATTTACCAGATTCATTTTCTGCTTTGATCAATTCTTGATATGCAGCGGAAGCTGATGATAAATTATTTACCATATCAATGTTTTTTCCCGCCAGAGCTTTCAAAACGTTTCCTTTCAAAAAATAAAACTCAGATTTATCTTCATCTGTAGAATTAAATATAAGATATTCTGAAGACTTCAAAATACCCAATGCATCTTGGTATCTACCACTTTCAAACTCTATTTGAGCACTTTTGATTTGGTCTTTTTGAGCATATATTCCTGCATTTATCAATAATACTATTGACAGCATTACAAATTTTCTTTTCATTTGGTTAGGTTTTATTATTAAATAAGGTTTTGGGGTTCACTTTTGGACTCAATGCAATAAATTAATGCTTTTTCTATTGTATTTCAAACTAAATACTACTATTCAGTAAAGGCAAACTATATAAAATAATTATTTTATATTAATTATAGCCATAGTATTTTAAGCATTATTTACCTCCATTTTATCCGCTTTTATTCAATTTATTTTGAAAATAAGCAGCTCTCGCAGACACGAGACTCGATGTAACAATAAAGTAGTTTTCTTTCATAAATTGGTAGTTTGTTGGTTTAAAAAAATTAAATCCTAAAAAAAGCAATATCTTTAACTATAAACATAAATTTAACAATATTTAAATTACATCGTTTTTTTATCAACTAATATTTTATTAATTAAATATATTTGGCCTAAAAATAGAATTAAAATTTGATTATACAACTGAAAATTAAAGAAAAATTAACCGAAATGTAACCCACTATTTATAATTAGGAAAAGACTTCTTTTTTTAACACTCAAAACCAAATAAGTAATCTTAAAAAAAAATCCCATTCGTACTGAATGGGATTTTCTTTTATTGAAATTGCAAGAACTACATTTTAGCTTTCAAAGCTTTATATTCAGCCGTCATCTCTAACGCACTATAAACATTCAATAATGTTCTAGAAACATCTACGTTTCCTGGCTCTAGTGCTACAGCTTTTTCAAGATAAGGAATAGTACTTCTAAACAAGTCTTCTCTCTTCTTTTTCAAGGCATTATAACGCTTCATATCATCTGCCGAAGTACCTAATTTATTCATCCCATCAATGATTGCTTTTTCATCTTCCAATTTCATAGCAGCCATATTAATATAGGCGTTGATATATTTAGGATCTAATTCTATAACTTTATTATAAAACTTCTCAGCTTCGACATAATTCTTTGCTCCGGCACTTACAACACCCAAATTAAAAATTAAATCTACATCATTTGGATTTTTCTCTAATGCCTCAGCAATTAATTTCTTATAGGTATCCATATCTTTTGCCTCAAGATACAAATTCGCTTCTGTCAAGATCAATGAAGTATCATCTGGATTTGCTTTTCTTGCATCAGAAACCGCTTTTTTAGCTTCAGCAGCTTTTCCTTGCTGAACATAGATTAAAGCAATATTTTTATATATCTCTCCTCTTTTTGATGGTACAGCTTCATTTCTTGGTTTCTCATGAGTTCCCATTTTCACCAATCGATCTCTATCTGCTGCAGTATTAAAAAAGTCCTCCTGATTATTTACTTTATTCACAGCATAATAATAATTAGCTTTTCCTGAATAATTCAAAGTCTTCAACTCTTCATATAATTTAAGTGCACTATCATAATCCTTAGCGCTTACATAGGTAGAGGCCGCATAATACAGATTAATAGTATCCTTTTTCTCCAACAAATAAGCCTCATACAACTTTTTTGCACCTTCTGCATTTTTATTTATTTTTGTGTCAGCAATTGCAGCGTTGATTAATTTGCCTTTTATTTCAATAATAGAAGCTGTTGCCTGAGTAGAATACTTGTTGTTTTCAGATACTTTTTCAGCCTCCATTAATTCTTGATACGCTTTAGCAGCAAGACTTAAATTCTTATCTGTATCTACATTTTTATTTGCTAAATCTAAATATGCATTTCCTTTTACAAATAAAAATTGAGCTTTTTCAGCATCAGGAGCATTGACTATCATATGTTCTACTCCAGCTAAAATAGTAATAGCTTCATCCGACTTTCCTCCCTTTATTGCTTTTTCAGCTAATTTTATTTCATTTTTTTGAGCAAATCCTGCTACTGATAAAAATAATGCTGACGCTATTATTACATACCTACTTTTCATATTAATCTATTTTATATTTATTATTCTATTACTATTTAATTATGCCTCATCATCAGAACCATCTTCGTCTGAGTCATCTTCTTCAACTTCATCCTCTTCATCCTCATCTTCTTCAGTTACACCATCATCTTCAAGAACCTCTAAAACAGGTTTCACTCTTTCGATTTCAACCTCAATTTCATTTCCATCTTCGTCAAGTATCACTTCTTTTTCGTCATCTTTCATCACTTTTGTCACAGCGGCAATAGAATCTTTTCCTTTGATGTTTATTAATTTAACCCCTTGAGTAGCTCTTCCCATTACTCTTAAATCTTCGACAGCCATTCTGATAGTCAAACCTGATTTGTTAATAATCATCAAATCATCTGCATCTGTAACTGCGTTTATAGAAATTAGTTTTCCAGTTTTCTCGGTAATATTAAGTGTTTTTACTCCTTTACCTCCACGATTTGTAATTCTATACTCATCAAGACTTGAACGCTTACCATAACCATTTTCAGCAACCACAAGAATTTCACTGCTCATATCATTCACAGTTACCATTCCAATTACTTCATCGGTATCATCTTTAAGGGTAATTCCACGAACTCCAGAAGCAGTTCTTCCCATCGGACGAGTTTTTGTTTCTTCAAAACGAACTAATTTACCCGATTTAACCGCTAAAATGATTTGGCTTTCACCATTTGTCAATTTAGCTTCCAATAATTCATCGCCTTCCTTAATTGTAATTGCAGCAACACCATTTACTCTAGGTTTAGAATATTTCTCTAAAGAAGTTTTCTTAACCTGACCTTTTTTGGTCACCATAATTAAATTATGACTATTGATATAGTCTTTATCTTTTAAATCTTGGGTACAGATAAAAGCTTTCACTTTATCATCACTTTCAATATTCACAAGATTTTGAATCGCTCTACCTTTGGCTGTTTTACTTCCTTCTGGTATCTCATAAACACGCATCCAGAAACATTTCCCTTTTTGAGTAAAGAACATCATGTATTGGTGATTGGTTGCCACAAACATGTGTTCCAAGAAATCTTGATCTCTAGTACCAGCACTTTTTTGTCCAACTCCTCCTCTATTTTGTGTTTTGTATTCTGTTAGGTTAGTACGTTTAATGTATCCTGCATGAGAAATAGTAATTACCACATTTTCATCTGCAATCAAATCTTCGATACTTACATCCCCTCCAGAATATTCGATTTGAGAACGACGTGCATCCCCATATTTATCGCGAATTTCTGTCAATTCTTCTTTTATCAAAGCTATCCTTAAATTAACATCGGCCAATAAAGCTTTTAAATGCTCAATTAACTTCATAATCTCTTCATATTCAGCTCTCAACTTGTCTTGTTCCAGACCTGTTAATTGACGCAAACGCATTTCTACAATGGCACGAGATTGAATATCTGACAAATTGAATCTTTCGATTAATTTTTCCCTAGCTTCTTCAGTACTTTTTGAAGCTTTGATTAAAGCAATTACTTCGTCAATATTATCAGAAGCAATAATCAAACCTTCTAAAATATGAGCTCTTGCTTCCGCTTTCTTTAATTCAAATTGCGTTCTACGAGTTACCACATCATGACGGTGCTCCACAAAATAATGAATCAGATCTTTCAGATTCAACATTTGCGGACGACCTTTTACAATGGCAATATTGTTTACAGAGAAAGAAGATTGCAATTGTGTAAACTTATAAAGCGTATTCAAAACCACGTTTGGCGTGGCATCACGTTTTAATATATAAACGATACGCATCCCGTTTCTATCCGATTCATCACGGATATTTGCGATACCATCAATTTTCTTTTCATTCACTAAGTCGGCAGTACGTTTAATCATATCTGCCTTATTCACTTGATAAGGGATTTCGGTAACAATGATACATTCACGACCATCCACTTCTTCAAAACCAACTTTGGCACGCATTACTACCCTACCTCTACCAGTTTTAAAAGCTTCTCGAACTCCTTCATAACCATATATTATACCACCAGTTGGAAAATCTGGTGCTTTAATATGATGCATCAACTCATCAATCTCAATATCATTATTATCCATGTAAGCCAACGTACCGTTGATTACTTCGGTTAAATTGTGTGGTGGCATATTAGTTGCCATACCCACTGCAATTCCTGTTGCTCCATTTATTAATAAGGTAGGAACACGAGTTGGCATAACTGTTGGTTCCTCTAGAGTATCATCAAAATTCAATTTAAAATCAACGGTTTCTTTATCTATATCCGCCAAAATCTCTTCCGAAATCTTACGCATTCTTGCCTCTGTATAACGCATTGCTGCAGGACTATCGCCATCTACAGAACCAAAGTTACCTTGACCATCAATTAATAAATAACGTAAACTCCATTCTTGTGCCATACGAACCATGGCATCATAAACAGAGGTATCTCCGTGAGGGTGATATTTTCCTAGAACTTCTCCGACAATTCTTGCGGACTTTTTGTGGGCAGATTTTGAGTTAACTCCCAAATCATGCATTCCATAAAGTACTCTTCGATGTACTGGTTTCAAGCCATCTCTAACATCTGGAAGTGCTCTGGATACAATTACCGACATCGAATAATCGATATAAGCAGTTTTCATTTCATCTTCAATGTTAATAGGAATTAACTTTTCTCCTTCAGACATAATATATACTTAAATTAAAATTATTTTGTTTTAAAAAATCCCGCTAATATAACCTTTCTCGATAAAATCTCACCTATAATGCGATGTAAATTTATTTGATTTATTAACAAATTAATATTGGCTTTTGGTTAATAAATTTAAGTCTTCTTTAACTTAAATTTCATCATTTTTTTGTCAATTAGCAAAAACAGTTATTAAAGGTATGGTTTTTGTTTTTCAATTACTAATTCACTAAATTTACAATACCAATATATAGAAATTATGGATGATAATTTTTCACCAAGAGTAAAAGACGTGATTACCTACAGCAAAGAGGAGGCATTGCGTTTAGGACACGACTTTATAGGTACGGAGCATTTGATGCTTGGTATTTTAAGGGATGGGAATGGAAAAGCAATCCATATTCTCAATAATCTTTCTGTAGATCTAGAACATCTGCGGAGAAAGGTCGAAATCCTTAGTCCTGCAAGCCCTAGCCATGAGGTAAGCATAGAAAAGAAGAACTTACACCTTACCCGCCAAGCAGAACGCGCCTTGAAAACTACTTTTCTTGAAGCTAAAGTATTTCAAAGTTCTTCTATAAGTACGGCACATTTATTACTGTGCATCTTAAGAAACGAAAATGATCCTACAACCAAGCTACTGAATAAACTTAAAATCGATTATGATGTAGCTAAAGAACAATATTTAAATATGACCCCAAACGAAGAAGATTTTTTAGAAAACCTGCCAAAAAACGAATCATACAACGATGATTCCGGACAAGATGACAGCCTTAAAGAAGGGAATTTTAATAACCCCGCCAATAAATCAAATAAAAAATCTAAAACTCCAGTACTTGACAATTTTGGAAGAGATTTAACAGAAATGGCGGAAGAAGGCAAACTAGACCCAGTTGTTGGACGTGAAAAAGAAATAGAACGTGTATCTCAAATTTTGAGTCGTCGTAAAAAAAACAACCCTTTATTAATAGGTGAACCAGGTGTTGGTAAATCTGCTATTGCCGAAGGACTGGCTTTGCGTATCATTCAAAAGAAAGTATCTCGTATTTTATTCAACAAACGAGTAGTAACTCTTGATTTGGCTAGCCTTGTTGCTGGTACAAAATACCGTGGCCAGTTTGAAGAACGTATGAAAGCGGTTATGAATGAGCTTGAAAAAAATGACGACATCATTCTTTTCATTGATGAAATTCACACTATCGTTGGTGCTGGCGGAGCTACAGGCTCGCTTGATGCCTCAAATATGTTCAAACCTGCCTTGTCAAGAGGTGAAATTCAATGTATTGGAGCCACAACATTAGACGAATACCGTCAGTACATAGAAAAAGATGGAGCACTAGAAAGACGTTTCCAAAAAGTAATTGTAGAACCAACTTCGGTTGAAGAAACAATTACTATTTTGAATAATATAAAAGATAAGTACGAAGATCATCATAACGTAACATACACGCCAGAAGCCATTGAAGCTTGTGTTAAACTAACCAATCGTTATATGTCTGAGCGTTTTTTACCGGACAAAGCTATCGATGCATTAGACGAAGCTGGATCACGAGTACACATTACTAACATTGATGTCCCTAAACAAATTTTGGACTTGGAGCGTCAATTAGAAGAAGTGCGTGAGTTGAAAAATTTGGTTGTTAAGAAACAAAAATATGAAGAAGCTGCCAAACTTCGTGATGATGAGAAAAAGATCGAAAAAGATCTAGCTATAGCTCAAGAACAATGGGAAGAAGATTCTAAAAACAATAGAATATTAGTAACCGAAGACAATGTTGCCGATGTTGTATCTATGATGACTGGAATTCCTGTAAATCGTATTGCACAAACAGAAAGCAATAAACTAGCAAAATTACCGGAACTAATTCAAAATAAAGTAATTGGACAAAACGAGGCTGTTTTAAAAATCGCCCGTTCTATCCAAAGAAATCGCGCTGGATTGAAAGACCCAAACCGACCTATTGGTTCTTTTATTTTCCTTGGACAAACCGGTGTTGGTAAAACACAATTAGCCAAAGTACTTGCCAAAGAGTTATTTGATTCTGAGGATGCTTTAGTTCGAATTGACATGAGTGAATACATGGAGAAATTTGCGATTTCAAGATTAGTTGGAGCGCCTCCGGGATATGTAGGATACGAAGAAGGTGGGCAATTAACCGAGAAAGTACGCAGAAAACCATATTGTGTGGTATTACTTGATGAAATCGAGAAAGCACATCCTGATGTTTTCAATATGATGCTTCAAGTTCTTGATGATGGTTATTTAACCGATAGTTTAGGACGCAAAATTGATTTCAAGAATACGATTATCATTATGACCTCTAATGTTGGAGCTCGTCAATTGAAAGATTTCGGACAAGGAGTTGGATTTGGAACTGCTGCCAAAGTAGCCCAAGCTGATGACAATTCGAAAAGCATTATTGAAAACGCTTTGAAAAAAACATTTGCACCTGAATTTTTGAATAGAATTGACGACGTAATTGTCTTTAACACTTTAGAAAAAGAACACATCAATTTGATCATAGAAATTGAATTGAAAAAATTATACGATCGTGTAAAAGAATTAGGATATCAATTGAACCTTTCTGACAAAGCAAAAGCTTTTATTGCTGACAAAGGATTTGATAAACAATTTGGAGCAAGACCGCTGAAAAGAGCGATTCAGAAATATGTAGAAGATGTACTTGCAGAAGAGATTATCACTTCAAAAATAACTAGTGGCGATGAAATTTTCATGGATATAGAAGAAGGTTCACAAGAACTAACGGTTAACATTCATAAAGCGGGAGAGCCTACAAATCAATAAATTTCAATAATTTATTCTATAATAAACCCGTTACGTTTTAATAACATAACGGGTTTGTACTTTATGGAGAATTTTCTTTGTTTTAAAAAACAAATATTTACATTTGATAATTCAAAAATAGACCAAACTAAAATTAATTTATGCTTCAAAATAAAGTTATACTGGGTAGCGAAGAATGGTGCTCTTTTCCGGAATTAGGAATTCCAACCATCAAAGCTCGTGTTGATTCTGGTGCAAAAACATCTGCTTTGCATGCCATCAATATTGCTCCATTTATAAAAAATGATACCAATTGGGTGAAATTTGACATCAATCCTATTCAAAATAACATAAAAACGGTTATTCATTGCGAAGCCCCGTTAGTAGATAAACGTATTGTAAAAAGCTCCAGTGGCTTTAGGGAACATCGCTATGTGATCCAAACCAATCTTGCCATAGGCGATTCAAAATGGCCTATAGAAATGACATTGACCAATAGAGATTCTATGGGTTTCAGAATGCTTTTGGGACGAGAAGCCATGAGCGGAAGAATTCTTGTTGATCCTGAACAAAAATATCTTTTAGGACAACCAACTACAGAAAGCCTTGCGGCATTATACGTAAACTCAGAAAAAGCAAGCTCTGGTTTAAGGATAGGGCTTTTAGCCAGTAATCCCGAATTGTACAGCAACAAAAGAATCATGGAAGCCGGAGAAATGCGAGGACATGAAATGCACTTCTTAAACATTAAGGAATGCTACATGAAACTAGATGCAAAAACTCCTGAAATTCACTATCGTGGCGGAAAAATATTAAATCAATTTGACGCCATCATTCCAAGAATCCGTCCAAGTATTACCTTTTATGGCTGTGCTTTAACCAGACAGTTTGAAGCTTTAAAAGTTTTTTGTTTGAACTCATCGACAGCTATCACGCAATCCAGAGACAAACTATTCTCTTTGCAATTATTACTGAATCATGGTGTTGACATTCCAACAACAGGTTTTGCCAATTCCCCTTTGGATACCGATAATTTGATAAAAATGGTTGGAGGTTCTCCCCTAATTGTAAAATTATTGGAAGGTACACAAGGAAAAGGAGTAGTTTTAGCCGAAACAAAAAAAGCTGCAGAGAGTGTAATTAATGCTTTCAAGAGTTTAAATGCCAACATCCTAGTTCAAGAATTCATCAAAGAAGCCAATGGAAAAGACATTCGTTGTTTTGTGATTGACGGCAAAGTGGTCGCGGCAATCCAAAGAGAAGCGATGCCAGGCGAATTTAGAGCCAACATTCATTTAGGCGGAACAGCTTCTATTATCAAAGTTACATCCGAAGAAAAAAAGATTGCTATAAAAGCCGCGAAAGCAATGGATTTAAAAGTAGCCGGTGTAGACATAATTCGTTCAGCAAAAGGGCCTTTATTGCTTGAGGTTAACTCTTCACCAGGTCTTGAAGGTATTGAAGGAGCAACTAATAAAGATATTGCTGGGGAAATGATTAAGGCAATTGAAAAGAACTTTAAGATAAAGTAGTTTTTTTTTTAGAAAATAGAATACGGAAAATAGAAATCAGATTGCAGAATTTGGAAATCCTATTCAACATCTTCTCTTAAGAGGCATAAAAAAACCATTCAATTACGAATGGTTTTTTTTTATTATATAAATTTTAAAATCTTATCCTACAAATACACTTAAAGTATAATAAATTATAGCAGCTAATAAAGCTGAAATTGGAATGGTTAATACCCAAGCCCAAATTAAACTTACTGTTACACCCCAACGAACAGCAGAAACACGTTTTGTTATACCTACTCCAATGATAGATCCTGTAATAGTATGCGTTGTACTCACTGGAACTTTGAAATGTTCAGTGAAATATAAAGTTAAAGCTCCGGCAGTTTCTGCAACTACACCTTCAAAAGAGGTTACTTTGGTGATTTTTGATCCCATAGTTTTTATAATTTTCCAACCACCACTAAGCGTACCCGCAGCAATGACAGAATAACAAGCTATTGGAATCCAAGCTGGCATTTCTGCTTTTATCCCTTTATCTTCATCAGGAAGCACAACATTTAACCATTCAGGCATAACCTGTCCATGTCCTGTTGTGTGAATATAAACCGCTACAGCAGCAGCGATTATACCCATTACTTTTTGGGAATCGTTACCACCGTGACCTAAACTAAAGGCAGCAGATGATAATAATTGCATTTTCTTAAGAGCTGAATTCGATTGACTCAAATTCAAACTACTAAAAATCAAAGCAAAAATACTGATAGAAAGTATAATAAAAGCAACTATAAACCATTTGATGTTATGTTTTTCAAAAACAAAACTCCAAAAAGGAGAATCAAAACGAGGCTTTTCAATTTCTTCAAAAGGGATTAATTGTCCGGCAACATACCAGATAGTCAAAGCCATTAATGCCAGGGTAAACAATTTTGGATAAATACTTTTCTTAGAAGCATTAAGTAACCAAATAGACATCAAATAAGAAATCAGCGCCCCTAATAAAGGAGCTAAAACGATAAAAGCAACGATAATTAAAACACCTGAAGGCATTCCACCATCTTTTCCTTCTTTATACCATGAAACCACTCCAAAACCAGCATGGGCAATTGCAGCCCCTGCAAAACCACCAATTAGAGTATGAGAAGAACTTGAAGGAATTCCTAACCACCAAGTAGCTAAATTCCAAATAATAGCAGCAATAATACCAGCTAGAATTACAACTAGGTTGATATCCATAGTACTAGCTGTTTTTGCAACTGTATCAGCCACTCCAAAACCAAAGACAAAGTAAGCCAAAAAGTTAAAAAAGGCAGCCCAAATAACAGCTTGTAAAGGGGACAAAACCTTAGTTGCTACAACTGTAGCAATAGCATTGGCAGCGTCATGAAAACCATTAATATAATCAAATATTAAGGCTAGAACAATAATAATTATGAGTAAAGTCATATCTATATCTTAGATTGAATAGAATTAAATTAAGAATGTTTTACTGTAATAGATTCTAAAACACTGGCAACACTCTTACATTTATCCGTTGCTGATTCTAAAACTGACAATACTTCTTTGTATTTAATGATGTTTTTGGCATCGGTTTCATTTTCGAAAATTTCAAAAACGGCTTTATTGTATACCATATCTGATTTATTTTCCAGCTTGTTGATTTTAACACAAGCATTAGTGATGGTTTTCATGTTGCTCAAGTTTTTCAACTCTTTTACAGCGGCATCAATATGCTGACAGGCTTCTAGATTGATTTCTGTCATTTTACGAATCGATTTTGTAATTTTATCCACTTGATACAAACGCATTCTGCTAGCTGCACCATGAAGATAATCGGCTACGTTATCAATTGAGGTAATCAAAGAGTGAATATCCTCTCTATCAAATGGAGTGATGAAATTTCTACTCAATTCCAAATTGGTTTGACGTGTAATATCTTCTCCTTTTTGCTCTAATTCGTCTATTTTTTGAAACAACGCTTCTCTTTCTTTCAAAGGAAGGTTTACAGCTTCGTGCAAATTTGAAGCTAATTCGATTAAATTGCTAGATGCTTCTTCAAAAAGAGGAAAGAATTTTTTGTCCTTTGGGACTAAAAATTGAAAAATACTATTTAATGACATTTGTTTATATTTTAGTGGTGCAAAATTACTTCATTATTTTAAGCCAATGTTAAGCTATTGTTAACAAATCGTCTTCGATTTGAAAACTGTTTAGAAAGGAAACTGTTTTCTCAATGTCGTAATGTAAAATTCTGTCTTCTTTTACCAAAGAAACTTCTTCCCTGTAAGATTTTAAAAACATTTCGATAAAATCACTGGATTGTAAAGGTCTTCTGTATTCAATGGCTTGTGAAGCATTCATCAATTCAATAGCCAAAATACGCTCTAGATTGTCCATTACACGCAAACATTTTGTAGCACCGTTGGCTCCCATACTCACGTGATCTTCTTGACCATTGCTTGAAACAATACTATCTACACTCGATGGCGTTGCCAACTGTTTGTTTTGACTTGCAATACTTGCAGCTGTATATTGTGGAATCATAAATCCTGAATTCAGTCCTGGATTATCTACCAAAAACGCGGGAAGATTACGCAATCCTGAAATCAATTGATACGTTCTGCGCTCAGAAATACTGCCTAGCTCAGCCAAAGCAATTGCCATAAAGTCGAGTGCCAGTGCCAATGGTTGCCCATGAAAATTTCCACCAGAAATAATCTGATCACTTTCTACAAATATATTAGGATTATCGGTAACCGAATTAATTTCGGTTTTGAATACTTTTTTCACGTAATCAAAAGCATCTTTTGACGCTCCGTGCACTTGTGGAATACAACGGAAAGAATATGGATCTTGAACATGCACTTTAGGCTGCTCAATAATTTCGCTGCCCTCCAGAAAATCTTTCACTCTTTTTGCAGTTGCAATTTGACCATTGTGAGGACGTATATAATGGATCAACTCATTAAATGGTTCTATTCTACCGTCAAAACCTTCCAAAGAGATTGTTCCAATTAAATCGGCTAAATAAGAAAACTTATTCGCCTTCATCAAAATATGCGCGCCATATGCACTCATAAACTGAGTTCCGTTTAATAACGCCAATCCTTCTTTCGATTTTAAAACGATAGGTTCCCAACCAAAATGTTTTAAAACTTCGCTAGAATGTACTTTCTTACCTTCAAACCAAACATCACCTTCTCCTAATAAAGGTAAAGATAAATGTGCCAAAGGCGCTAAATCACCAGAAGCCCCAAGAGATCCTTGAGTATATATTATAGGTAGAATATCATTATTGTAAAAATCAACCAATCGTTCTACCGTTTGCAATTGAATACCTGAATGACCATAGCTCAACGATTGTATTTTAAGTAACAACATTAGTTTTACAATGTCATTTGGCACTTCCTCCCCTGTTCCACAAGAGTGTGATTTCACAAGGTTTTCTTGAAGTTTTGATAGGTTTTTATTTGAAATCTTCACGTTACAAAGGGATCCAAAACCCGTATTGATTCCATAAATAGGTTCCGAATGGGAAGCCATTTTAGCATCCAAGTATTCTCTACACTTTTGAATGTTTACTTTAGCTTCTTCAGACAATGAAACTGATTTATTATGAGATATAATCTCTTGCAACGCTTCAAAAGAAAGTAACTCTGTACTTATATAATGTGTATTCTCCATTTTGTTTGATTTTAAGAGTTCAAAATTCTACAAATCAATATTAAAAAGCAATGTTTTTTGAGGATTATTTAAAACAAAGATTCAAAAATAAAGATTCATACTAATACCATTTCTGAGAATAAATCTATTCTCCAATGTTTTTTACAAACTTTTTCCTTTATGTTCTTTGCGTCTTTGCGCCTTTGCGAGCCCATTTTCACGCAAAGGCGCAGAGACGCAAAGTATCTTTTCAATATTTAGACTCATGATATAAGTTAAGGACAGCTAAGTTACGGACAGCCATTTAAAATAATTATAGTAACCCATTAGGTGTAATTCTGTTTAAATAAAAAATAAACCACATAGATACATAGATTTATAACTGATAATTAAAGAAAGAATAGAAAATAGCACTATTTTTCACACAGATTGACTATGTGAAAAGTAAAACATCTATCAAACTCTTTTCAAAAACTAAAAATTCTATGCTTCTATGTGGTAAAAAAAACAATTACACCCAACGAGTTATAGTAATTCTAATTTAAGAAGAAGAAGAAGTTTTACATCTCATATCAGTAATTATTAAAACCCAACCATTAAAATATAAATCCTAAGTCAATTCAACTCCTATTACAACTAAATTAGAGGAAAATAGCACCTATACATCTCTTTGATAAAAGAATAAAAAAAAGAATAATCTCAATAATCAATACGATACATTACGCAATATCGAATTTGAACCACTATTAAATTTAATTATTAAAGTATTCGCAAAAAGAAACTCTAAAGCTTTGATTTTTTATAAAAAACTGTACTTTTGAAAAATCAAAATGAATAAATTTAACAGCACATATCATCCTTCGATAACAACTCAAAACTGGGTTGCACTTGCTGTTACCACTACCTCTATTACTTCTACTACAACTACAACTACCCCTTAGGGGTATACATTTTACATATAGACCATTTTTTGTACTTTTTTCTTAAAGAAAGAAAGTCTTGGGTGCATAGAAAACATTTGCATTTAAAAACAAATAAAAATCGCTAGGATTAAAATACAGCTAATTATAAAAAATAGCGACCCTTAAATTACAAATACAGACATCACATGAAAATATTAAAATTTGGCGGAACTTCGGTAGCCAATGCAGAAAATATAAAATTAGTATTAGACATAGTTATCAATAAAGCGCAGGAAGAAAAACTTGTTGTAGTTGTTTCCGCTTTAAGCAAAGTAACCGATTTATTGCAATTGGCAGCTTCAAAAGCAGCTTCCAATGACGAAAGTTTCAAAGACATTGTTGCCGAAATTGAGAAAAAACATCTAGAAGCGCTTAAGCAACTGATTCCTGTAAGTGAACAAAGTGGTTTGTTAAGCCATATCAAAAGAATCATAAACCACTTAGAGACACTACTTGACGGTTGTTTTCTTTTGGGTGAATTATCCCCTAGAACATCCGATACTATTCTAAGTTTTGGAGAATTATTGTCTTCTTATATTATTGCAGAAGCCTTAAAACAAAAATTAAAAAACAGCAGTTACAAAGACAGCCGTGAGTTGATAAAAACCAACAATCATTTTGGAAAAGCAGCCGTTAACTTTGAAGTTTCAAACCAACTGATCGCTGATTTTTTCGCTTCGAATACTGCGCAAGTAGTCGTAATGCCTGGATTTATAGCTTCTTCGCTTGACGGAATCAACACTACTTTAGGTCGTGGAGGATCGGATTATACTGCTGCCATTATTGCAGGAGCCGTAAACGCAAGCGATTTAGAAATATGGACTGACGTAAATGGAATGTTTACTGCCAATCCAAAAATTGTTAAACAAGCACAACCTATCGCTACCATATCCTATCAAGAAGCAATGGAGTTGTCGCATTTTGGTGCCAAAGTATTGTACCCGCCAACAATCCAACCGGTTTTAAGAAAAAATATTCCAATTTTTATAAAGAATACTTTTGAGCCAACAGCTGAAGGAACTTTAATTTCCAACAACCCTGCATCACATACCAATCCTGTAAAAGGAATTAGCCATATCGACAATATCACTTTGATTACTCTGGAAGGCTCTGGAATGATTGGTGTTGCTGGTTCTTCTAAACGACTATTCGAAGTATTATCAAACGAGAATATCAACGTCATTTTTATTACCCAAGCTTCATCGGAGCATTCTATCTGTATAGGGATTTTAAATTCGGATGCCGAAACTGCCGAGATTGCCATCAATAAAGCGTTTCAACTGGAGATTGCCCAAAACAAAATCGATCCCTGCATCGTAGAGCAAAATCTATGCATTATCGCTTTGGTGGGTGAAAACATGAAAAATCATCAAGGTTTAAGCGGTAGAATGTTTAGTACTTTAGGAAAGAACAATGTCAATATTCGTGCGATTGCCCAAGGCGCTTCCGAAAGAAACATCTCGGTGGTTATTAACGAAAGAGATGTCAAAAAAGCACTGAATACATTACACGAAAACTTCTTTGAAGAAAACACTAAGCAGTTAAACTTATTTGTAATGGGTGTTGGTAATGTGGGTGAGAAATTCATGGAGCAAATTCAGCAACAAAGGAAATTCCTAAAAGAAAACTTGAAAATAAACCTAAGAGTTATTGCCGTTTCGAATTCTAGAAAAATGTATTTTAACGAAGATGGAATTCCACTAAAAGAATGGCAATCGCATTTGGAAAATGGTGAAGTGGCCAACAAAGAACAATTTATTGCCAATATAAAAGCACTCAATTTACGCAATAGTATTTTTGTGGACATCACTGCCAATGAAGAAGTGTCAAAAACCTACGAGCAGTATTTAAAACAAAATGTTGCCGTGGTAACTTGTAACAAAATTGCCTGTTCATCAGCCTATGATAATTATAAAAATCTAAAAAGTCTATCGCGTCAATTCAATGCGCCTTTCCTTTTTGAAACTAATGTTGGAGCCGGATTGCCCATCATAGATACGGTAAAAAACCTAATCGCTTCTGGTGATAAAGTACATAAAATTCAAGCCGTATTGTCAGGCAGTTTAAACTTTATCTTTAACAATTTTGATGAAAACAATGCTTTTCATGAAGTAGTTAAAGAAGCTGGAATACAAGGGTTTACAGAGCCGGACCCAAAGATTGATTTAAGTGGAATTGATGTAGCCAGAAAGATCCTTATTTTGATTCGAGAGAGCGGATACAAAATGGAAATTGACGCTATTGCGAATGAATCTTTCATGCCCGCTGAGTGCCTTGCCACTACAACAAACGAAGCGTTCTTTGAATCATTACAAAAACATGCAGCCCACTTTGAAGCCATTTACAAAGAAGCTTTAAACAGAGATTCCCGTTTGAAATATGTAGCTCAATTTGAAGATGGAAAAGCAAGTGTCGGTTTACAATTCATACCAAAAGACCATCCGTTTTACAATCTGGAAGGAAAAGACAATATCGTTTTATTCTATACGGATCGTTATGTAGATCAGCCGTTGTTGATAAAAGGCGCTGGAGCTGGAGCTGCGGTTACAGCCTCAGGGATTTTTGCAGATGTGATTAGAATAGGAAATATATAATTGTACAGACGCGATTTATCGCGTCTCCTTTTAGAACTGAGACGCGATAAATCGCGTCTGTACAACCAAAAATAAAAATAATGAAAGAAATAAAAATATTTTGCCCTGCCACTATCGCGAATCTTTCGTGTGGATTTGATGTACTCGGATTATGTTTAGCAACTGCTGGCGATGAAATGATCGTTCGCAAATCAGATATAAAGGGTGTTCGTATTACCAAAATAGTCGGTGCCGATTTACCATTAGAAACAGAAAACAATGTGGCAGGAGTTGCTGCTTTGGCGATGCTAGAAGAAATAGAAACCGAATTCGGTTTTGAGATTGAAATCTACAAACACATCAAAGCAGGAAGCGGGATTGGCAGTAGTGCAGCCAGTTCTGCAGGTGCTGTTTTTGGTATCAACGAATTATTGGGACAACCTTTCACAAGAAAAGAATTGGTGAAATTTGCCATGCAAGGCGAGAAATTAGCCAGTGGAAATGCCCATGCCGATAATGTTGCACCCGCCCTTTTGGGTGGTTTTACCTTGGTAAGATGCTCGAATCCTTTGGATATCATCAAAATCGAAAGTCCATCTGAATTGTATGCTACGGTGGTACATCCCCAAATTGAATTGAAAACATCGGATGCGCGTTCGGTATTGAAACAAACCGTTTCCCTAAAAAGCGCTATTACCCAATGGGGAAATGTAGGCGGATTGGTAGCGGGATTGTACACTCAGGATTACGAATTAATCGGTCGCTCTTTGCACGACGAAATCATAGAACCTGTTCGCTCTATGCTGATTCCAGGATTTGATTTAATCAAGCAAACCGCTTATGAAAATGGAGCTTTGGGTTCTGGAATCTCAGGTTCCGGTCCTTCTATTTTTGCTTTAAGCAAAGGAAAGGAAAACGCCGATAAAATTGCCAAAGCGATGAGTGCCGTTTACGAAGAAATGAATTTGCCTTATGAAATTCACGTTTCCAAAGTGAACGACGAAGGGATAACAATAATTTAAGAATTATGATTAACGATTTTTGACCCGAGCGTCAGCGAACTGGCGCAGCATTTTAGATGTAACCCATGTTGCGAAAAAAATCATAAATCACAAATCGTTAATTCTCAATCAAAAATCACAATGAAATATTACAGTTTAAACCATAATGCACCAAACGTTTCTTTCCAGGAAGCAGTAATACAAGGATTGGCAACCGATAAAGGATTGTATTTCCCCGAAACGATTACACCATTAGCACCAAGTTTTTTTGAGACTATCGAAAGTTTATCCCATGAAGAAATCGCTTTTGAAGCGATCAAACAATTTGTGGGAGATGAAATCCCTGCCGAAACTTTAAAAGAAATCATTGCAGAAACGTTGTGTTTTGATTTCCCTTTGGTGGAAGTCGAAAACGGAATCTATTCCCTTGAATTGTTTCATGGTCCAACCATGGCTTTCAAGGATGTTGGGGCGAGATTTATGTCCCGTTGTCTGGCCTATTTCAATAAAGACAACAAAAACAATAAAAATACAGTTCTTGTAGCGACTTCTGGAGATACAGGTGGAGCCGTAGCCAGTGGTTTCCTTGGCGTAAACGGTGTAGATGTTGTAATTCTTTATCCTTCTGGAAAAGTGAGCGACATTCAGGAAAAGCAATTAACGACTTTGGGACAGAATATAAAAGCACTTGAAGTTGATGGTGTTTTTGATGATTGCCAAGACATGGTCAAAAAAGCATTTTTGGATGAAAGCCTGAATCATATTAAGTTAACTTCTGCCAATTCAATCAATATTGCACGTTGGTTGCCACAAATGTTTTACTTTTTCTTTGCTTACAAAGCGTTGAAAAAACAAGGTAAACCACTAGTTTTCTCTTGCCCAAGCGGTAATTTCGGGAATATTTGTGCGGGTATCATCGCCAAGAAAATGGGATTGCCTATCGAACATTTTGTAGCTTCTACCAATGTGAATGATACTGTTCCTAGATTCCTTGCCAACGGAATTTACGACCCAAAACCGTCTATCGCAACGATATCGAATGCCATGGACGTAGGGAATCCAAGTAATTTTATTCGTATTCAAGAGATGTACCAAAATGATTTGACCCAATTCAAAAAAGATTTTAGTTCTTATGCGTTTACCGATGCAGAAACTTTGGTGGCGTTGAAAGCCATTTATAACGAAAAAGGCTATATCGCAGAACCACACGGAGCCGTTGGTTATTTGGGATTGAAAAAGGAATTGCAAAATATACCCAATGCCATTGGTGTTTTCTTGGAAACTGCACATCCTATCAAGTTCTTGGATGTGGTAGAACCAGCTTTGGGAGTTACTTTACCTCTACCATCACAAATAGAAAGCGTAATGAACAAAGAAAAAGTAAGCGTAAAAATTTCGAGTTATGAGGAATTGAAGGCTTTTTTGGGGTGAAAGAAACCAATTCGCACTATTATCAAATAAAACATCAACTGAAAGGTTGGTGTTTTGTTATTTCTAGAAGCACGGATTTTCGTTGTTTAAGCAGTCACACCTCCTTCCTTTTTCCTAAGGAGTTTGCAGCGAAACAACCGACACGCCATAGCCAGCCCAAATGCCAATACCCCCAACGATATTTGATTTCAAACTGGTATTTGCTGGAAAGATAGGATTTACGCCATTCACGATTTCATTTTGGTAATCATTCCAAAAATCAAACGATGCCTTGTCCATTGTTCTTAATTTTACAAATATAAAATCCCCGTCTGTAAAATAAGGTCTAAACTTAGTACTAGAGAACATTAATACGCCTCTATTAATTTGGAAATTAACTACTGGAGACGAAAAATCATCATCATTCAAATTACCATAAAAAGCAGGCACAAAAACAGCTTCTTTTTTATCCACTTTCGTCAAAATCTGGTATTGATTTTTTTCTCCAACAGGATCCTCAAATTTGACAAAAACATAACCCGTGGTATCCGCAGGATTGTCTTTAACATAATTCAATTCTCGAATTGGAACAGACGTTGGAATGGTAGTACTCGATTCTATAACTCTTCCTTCGTATTCTACTTTCAAACTATAGGTTTTTCCAGATTTCCCAACAAGATCTTTCCCTGTATAAACCAATGGTGGAATCCAATTTTTATCAAATCGCAGACTCAACTCTTCCGAATTGGTGCCGTCGGAAACGGTAACTTTAGCAAGCAGAATCAAGTGTTTCAGAATCGACAAACTGTCAACCGTTGATCCAATTGGGATACTCGTGGACAAAATCACATGGGATACATCGCCTTCTTCTATATATCCTTGGACTACAATTTTTGAAACCACCACCACTTCTTCCGTATAATCCACCGTATTACACCCCCATAGAAGCACCAAAACCAGTAAAAAATAGTTCTTTTTCATATGTAGCTAATATTTGTTTTTTTTATGGAATATGGTATCGCCATTCTTCATCCGTGTTTGTGATTTGGAATCATGGCGATTTCATCTTTCTAAAATTTAAATCTCCAACTCAGTGAAGGCAAAATGCCGTATAATTTTTTTTCTTCTTGACTTACAGAAACAGACCGCCCCCCTGCATCTACATTCACATTAAAAACAATATAAACAGGATTTGAGATGTTTAGTGCATTGTAAACGGAAATGCTCAATGCACTTTCTTTTTTTGGCGTTTTCACAAACCAATAATTCACAGACAAATCGGTGCGAAAATAATTGGGCATCACTGCATTATTAAAACTCCCATATTCTTTAACTGGATTATTATTTATAAAATACCAAGTTGTTGGCATGGTAAACCGATTTCCCGAACTAAAAATCTGAGTTACTCCTGCCGACCATTTTGAATTAAAATCATACGTACCAACAAGAGCCAGATTGTGGCGTCTATCATATTTAGAATAAAAAGCACGCCCCTCATTGATTTCATCAAATTGACGTATGGACCAACTCATTGTGCAACTCAACCATCCTTTGAATTTCCCTCTTTCTTTCTTAAACATGAATTCAGCACCATAAGCCTCTCCATCCCCCACAAGTAAATCGTTTTCTAAGGTAGAAATCTCATTGAACTGCGTCACGCCATAAGGATATTCGATCAGATTGTGCATTGTTCTGTAAAAACCATCGAGAGAGGCATTGTATTCTTTGCTAAAAGTTCGATTGTAGCCCCCCGAAAAAGAATTTGACGCTTGCGACGGAATTCCATTGCCACTAGCCACCCAAAAATCGGTTGGAATACCAACGCTGGAAGTGGTTACCAAATTCAAATATTGATTTTGCCGAGTATAGGTCGCAAAAAAAGCATCTTTTGTCGTCGGACTATAGTTTAGAGTAATTCGGGGTTCCAATTGAAAATAATGATTGGGCTTACTTTCGGCACCTGCATAATAATAATTCAATCGCAAACCTATTTCGGCACTAAGCGTCTCCAGCAATTTTGGTTTGGCCATCGCAAATGCCGCGTAATTACTAGAACGAGTGGTAAATGATTTTCCGGTTGTCGCAATCGATTTTATATTTTCAATTTCAATGTTTTGGGGTTGTAATTCATAATAAGCACATTGCAATCCGCTCTCAAAAGGGACTTCCCAAAGGGTATAATTCACTTTACTAGCAAACCCAAATTCTTCTACATACGAAGAAATATCCATCTGAACAGTCTCTTGTCGCATCACTAATGAATTTTCATATCTGGAAAAAAAAACTGAATTAACCATATTTACTTTTTCCGAAAGAATTGATTTCCAAGAAGGTGTTAAAACTACATTACCCCATTTTAATCTTGCATCGAGTCCCAAATTAGAATCCGACATCTTCAATTCGTCTCCGCTAATGAAGGCATCAAAAACGAATCGTTGCGTTCTCGAAACATCCGAAATAAAAGTCAAATTACCATCTGAGAAACCATAATTTAACCCTTTCACATCGTTGTCATTGGTCTTTCTGGGAGTTAAAAGCGGTCCAATTATTTTATCGATATAGGTTTTTCGACCCGAAACAAACAAACCCGTTTTTTTGCTGATCGGGAAAGCCAAAGTGAGCTGTGATGCTAACAAACCAACATTTCCTTCTATCGAAATTTCCTCAGGAATTTCCCGAAAAGGCGTTACATAAACGGTCGAACTCAATCTTCCGCCAAATCTAGCGTTGGAACTCGATTTATCAAATTGAATTTCGTGAATTGGATCGGCATTATAGAAAGGGAAAACGCCCAGTAAATGAGCCATTCCATACACTGGAGCATCGGCATAGAGCATTAAATTGTGTCCAGGGTCACCTCCCCGAACATACAAATACCCATTGGCTTCGCCAGAATTTTGAACTCCTGGTGTTAATTGCAACAGTTTAATAATATCAACCGTTCCTGTCAAATTAGGCACCATACTCAACTTATGAGGATCAAAAGACAATTTCCCACCAGGAACGGTCTTAATCTGCTTTCTACTTACAGCTGAAACAACCACTTCATTCAAAACGGTGTTCTCTTCCTTTGGCAAAAAAGAAAGTAGCGTGTCCTTTTGAATCGTATTTAAAACCTGTTGATGCGGCACCACCCTAACCGACTCTCCTTTGATTTCCTTTGATGTACTTGAGTTTACTACATCACTAAGAGGGACTTTATTTTGAGCAAATAAAGTGACACTTATTAGTGATACTATAAGTAAAATGGGTTTCAATGGAGCGTTATTTTTAACCTTTAATTTACGATTTAATCGTGATAAAATCGCAAAGAACAATCCTTATTTAGTGTTAATTTTAAAGGCTAAATTTAACACAAAACCCATTTTTAAAAATATAAATGATTCTACCATTATATGTGGTTTACTGAAATTCGGCCAAAAAAAACAGGCTAATTTATTATCTAAAAAACAACTTAAATTAGCATAATTATGCCCACTCTTCGACATGCGTTGGCTCTTCGAATCTCCTGACTTTGCACACACGCTGAGCAGACAATACAAATCAATAATCAAAAACCACAAAGTAATAACCTGTTACTTTGTGGTTTTTTCAATATTTGGTTTGGAAATATTCCGTTTACAAAATGAGTCTGGATGCGGAACGAAGAAGTTTTTGAAATTATATGTTTTCTTTAATAAACTTAGTAGTTACAACAGTAGCAAATTCGTCATTTAAACTTGCAAGTGCTGTTTCGTGAATGAGTTCCGCCGAAAAATTTTGTCCGTCTATCCCTTTTTTATTAAATGTTGCGGTTGCATCTGAAACAAGAAATGTTTCATAACCAAAATTCCCAGCCATTCTTGTAGTTGTCGAGACACAATGATCGGTTGTCAAACCGACAATAACAAGTTTACAAATGTTAGCATTGTCAAGTTGTTCTTTTAAGTTTGTCCCAATAAAAGCACTGTTCACGTTCTTTTTTATTATTGGTTCTTCGCCAATTGGTTTAACGATGTCTTTAAATTCGTTTCCTGCATTTGTCTCGTTAAGTAAAGAGGTTGGATTTGATGAACAATGCTTAATGTGAAAAATCGGAAGATTATTGGCTCTCCAAAGTTTTAAAAGTTCACTTGCATGCTGCTCCGCATCTGCATTATTTCTCTGTCCGCCCCAATATTGGATGTTATCAAATCCTTTTTGAATGTCAATAAGAATTAAGGCTGGATTGTCTAATTTTGATATATTCATTTTTCTTTGTTTGTTTAAATGTTTGAGAGTTTCGGTAAAATGACCACTACCGTTTTAGGATTTGCGAAGTAGGAGATTTAGAAATACAAATGTTCAATTTAGCACTTCACCCTCAACTTCAGTTCCTCTTGTTAATTCATTCTGTTTTTTTTATTGACAATTTTGTGCTGTCAACAATCGCTGTATTATAGGACTCAATGCAATTCATTAGCGGTTTATCTGGTCCATTAATCCATTCCTCACTTCCGTAAAATGCGTCTTGACTTTGTTTTCGTTGTTCTATACTTTCGTATGATCTAATTAGGTAGAAACTCTCTTGATCAATTAATGAAAACCCAAAATCAACAACATTTACTTTCCATCGTTTTAGCATAGGTAAACTTTGTTCTGTAAATATTTTTTCAAAGGTTTCGCTCGTGCCTTTTTTGAGTTTGTACGTTCGTAATTCGGTTATCATTTCAGTTTTAGTTTTATATATTGATTGTGAACTATTCTATTCTTGATAGTTCCATTTTCCAATTCCATTCCCATGTTTTTCCATTATCAGTCGAAAACGCTTGTGACCATTTTGGATGTTCCGGATTTGTAGCATCCCATTGATATATCACAAGAATTTCTTTCTCATTAAAAATGTCATTTGTATAAAATTTTCCCAAGCCATTTTCAAATGAACCTGTTACGGGTTTTTCATCCATGGTAGTGCCGTTGCTATCGATCCAATATATTTTCCAAAGTTTTGATGTCTTATTAAAAAGACGAATTGCCATTCCCTCATAAGGTTCACCATTATTGTTTGAATAAAAATTTTCTAAGTTTCCAAATCCGTTTAATGTTTTTTTCATATGCAATTCAGCCTCAAATTCAGTCCATTCGTCACTATTGGTTAATCTTGATTTCAGCTTACGATTGTGAACTTTCCATTTGCCTTGTAAAAAATCAAAATCATTTTCTGAAGATGTCATTGAAGGTTTAATGTCTAAAATTTTCGCTTGTTTGTTTTGTGTCAGTTCCATAGTATTTGTTTTTTGAATTTTGAACGTTTGAAGAAAGCATCATCATTGAAAAAAAGATTAGCAGTAATTGTTTTTTTGTATTTTTCAATATTGATGTTTTAATATGACTGTCCGTAACTCATACCAAGAGTCTAAATATTGAAAATATACTTTGCGTCTCTGCGCCTTTGCGTGAAATTGGGCTCGCAAAGGCGCAGAGACGCAAAGAACAGAAA
>NZ_QCZH01000009.1 GCF_003097655.1 Flavobacterium laiguense | reverse complement strand
AAGCCTCAAAGAAAAATTAAACTTTGTGCTGAATAATATTGGTACAAAATACGACATTAAATTTTAACCATTACTTAAAACACCTGTAGCACCCGTAAGAATTATTTTCATCGTAGTATTTTTCAAAATGCAAATATAACCCTTATATAATTAATTCTGCCCTTAAAAAAACATCGGAACAAAAGCACTAATTCACAAGTAATTAAATTGATAGATAAGCAATACATTGCTCTCGAACAGCCCACAATTGATCAAAAGTTATAGTCGCATTTGAGTCGGACAACCATTTTTTTATAAAATCCTGATGGTATTTGATTTTGAACTCTCCAACTTGATAGGGTTCAATCTCAATTTCTTCAAGTAAATCATTTTTTATTTTTTCAAAATTGGAAGATCCCGTTGTGTAATCCAATCTCTCGCCATTTATATTCAGATAGCAATGTGCTTCTGGAATATAATAGATCGTATTCTCGGAAAGAATGGTTCCAATTTTAGTATTGGATTCTTTCATTTTATAGATTCCGATAATCAGCTGAACGTTTGGAATGTTATTTTGACTGGCAATTTCTTTCAAAAAAGCATGTTTAGAACTGCAACTGCCTTTGTTTTCTTTTAAAACCAAAGACAAATCTTCCCGATTCGAATTTCGACCATAGGGAATATTTTTGACGTGAAGTAATACATCATCCCAATTAGTAATGTCTAATTCGCGAAGCTGTTGTGCTAATTCCTCTTTGGAGGTTAAATCGGTTGCCATAATCTATTTGTTTTCCATTTCAAACCAGTAACAAGGAATACCGTTCCAATCAAATTCTGAAACCTGTTGCATTCCTATTTTTTTAAGGATTTTTATGGAACCAGCGTTTTCTTTATTGGCAGAAGCATACATTTTTTGAATCTTCATTTGGTTGAATCCATAGTCAAGCCAAGCCTTGGCCGATTCAAAGCCATATCCTTTTCCCCAATGTTCTTCCATGAGTCGATACCCAATTTCATAAAAATTGACATGATTATTCTCTGGCTCTGTGATGAATTTTATTCCAGACCAACCAATCATTTCATTGGTTTCCTTTAAAACCACCGCAAATCGTCCAATACCATTTTGAGCATATTGGTTTCTTACGTGATCAATGTACTTACGGCTTTCCTCGATTGAAGAAACTGTGTTATTTCCTAAGTATTGATGTACGTTTGGGTTGTTGTCTAAAAGAAATAAAGCCATTTCATCTGTAGGCACTATTTCTCTTAAAATAAGGCGTTCTGTTTCTAGAAGTATATTCATTGTTTTAATATTTGATATAAACGATTGGTTTCAATTATCATGCTTTTGCCTTTAAAGGCGAAATAACAATCCGGAAACCATCTGGGTCAAGAACCATTTTCCCGTTTTCATTCCAATACGGGTTTTTTGAAGTAATTATTGAGATATTGTTATTTTAAATACTATCTAGCAGGTTATTGTACTCTAAAATAGTACTTGGATAAAGAACTACAACATCATCTTCATCAAAATGATGATTGGCTTTATAATTTGATTCCGTAAATTCAAAATGCCAATCTAAATCAGGTTTCCCGATAAAAATGCCATCATAATTGTTATGATTTTGAAAGCCTCCCAGACGTTCAAAACCCAGAATATTGATATAAAAATCTTCTGTTTTTTCTAAGTTGTTGGTATGTCTGGTGAATCGTAAAGTCATTTCTAAGCTTTAATTTGATTGATGTGATATTCTAAATGCTCAACATAATCAGTCATTAGAAATTTTAAATCAATTACCGATTGATCATTCATGATAATTTGATAATCGAGTGCTTTTTCATCAACACCTTTGAAAACCCTAACAATTTGCTTATTTAATGAAAGCCAAAGCGGTATTAATTCGTTACTATCCATTGTTTGATATTGATTCAAATTAACTAAATCATTCTGGCTATAAGGTCTGTGATGATAAGGCTTTTCGAGGTAATTTATTTCTGTAAAACGAACTAAATTATGAATCGCCGAATCTACTAAATGCCCTAAAATCTCTTTTTTAGACCATTTGCCAGAATTTTTTGCTTCTAAAGCCGCATTATCAATAGTTGGAAAATAAATAGCATTTTCGTCAAGCAATTGCTCAAATTTTAAGGTTGCATTTTGCATTTAGATACTATTTGAAAGTTTATTTAATGTATACGCTATCAATTCATCCACGGCTTTATATGGATCTTCGCTAAAAGTTCCCGAAGCGCGATTGGCAATAATTGCATTCAAGGACAAAGCATGATGTCCTAAAAGTGCTGAAAGTCCATAAATAGCTGCCGTTTCCATTTCAAGGTTGGTAATTTTATTGCCTTCAAAAAGAAAATTATCCATTTTAGAATTTAAGTTGCCATCTTGAATATCCAAACGCAAAACCCTCCCTTGTGGGCCATAAAACCCTCCAGCAGTTACAGTGATTCCTTTGTGTATTTTGTCGCTTTCGATTATTTTCTCCAGTTTTTCGGAGCATGAAATTGCATACGGTTTACCTTTGCGCAAATCCCAATTGGTGTGTTCGACAAAAGCATTTTCCATTTCAATATTAGAAAAGGCATCAATCAAGTAGGAGCGGAGCATATTATCGAGCCCTAATCCAAATTTTGACAATACAAAACTATCCACAGGAATATCGGCATGCAAAGAGCCTGAAGTTCCTATTCGGATAATATTTAAAGAGGTGAGTTTTTCTTTTGGTTTTCTGGTTTCCAAATCAATATTGACAAGCGCATCCAGTTCATTGATAACAATATCAATATTATCTGGGCCAATACCCGTCGACATAACGGTTAAACGTTTGCCTTTATAAATACCTGTTTGGGTTTTGAATTCTCTTTTTTGGGTCGAAAATTCAATTGAATCGAAGTGTTTGGTGATTTTCTCCACCCGATCTTGATCCCCCACAAAAATAATATCGTGAGCAATATGTTCTGGTTTCAAATTAAGATGATACACACTCCCGTCAGGATTGAGTATTAATTCAGATTGTTGTATAGCCATTATTTGTTTAATTTGTTTAAAGTTTAATTTTTGTTTAAGGTTTAAAGTTGTTCGACGTTTCAACAACTTTAAACCTTAAACCTTTTCTATCCTCCAACACGTTTTACTTTAAAACCTTTTTCTTTTAAAATGGTCATGATTTTATCACGATAATCTCCTTGAATGATAATCGAATCATCTTTAAAAGTCCCGCCAACGCTCAATTTCGTTTTAATTTCTTTGGCTAGAATTTTAAAATCCTCATCAGTGCCTTCGTATCCTTCAATTATAGTTGTTGCTTTACCTTTTCTTTTTTCGAATTTACAAATCATAGGTTCTTTTTGAACGTATAATTCGTGCGCTTCTTTTTCAATTTCTTCTTCTGGTGATACCTCGTGATCCGGAAAAAGGTGCTTTAATTGGTCTTTTAAATCCATTTTTTGTTTGTTTTTTGAACGCAGATGACGCAGATTTTAATTTCTATAAAAACAAAAAGACATCAAGCGAACTTGACATCTTTTTTACATTATAAAAATAAGAATTATTTTTTAATTAAACCTAAGTCAACTAAACGTTCGTATAAATAGTCTCCTGCGGTAATATCCTCGAATTTTTTAGGGTTTTCAGCATCGATGCAATTTTCCAAACAATCCAATTTCATATCACTAACTGGATGCATAAAAAACGGGATAGAATAACGTGAAGTTCCCCATAATTCTCTAGGTGGATTTACCACTTGATGAATCGTAGATTTCAGTTTGTTATTGGTATGACGAGACAACATATCTCCCACATTAATTACCAATTCATCTGGTTCTGCAACAGCATCAATCCAATCTCCATCATGATTCTGAACTTGTAATCCTTTGCCTTGAGCCCCCATCAACAAAGTAATCAAGTTGATGTCTCCATGTGCCGCTGCACGAATGGCATTCTCAGGTTCAGTTGTAATAGGTGGGTAATGAATTGGTCTTAAGATAGAATTACCGTCTTTGGCATATTCATCAAAATAAAACTCATCCAAACCAAGATGCAATGCCAATGCTCTCAGAACATAAACTCCCGTTTTTTCTAGCATTTGATAGGCCTCTTTACCTACAACATTAAAACGAAGCAACTCTTTTACCTCAACATTTTCAGGGTATTCTGAAGCGTATTTGGAATCTTTGTCCACATACTGTCCAAAATGCCAAAACTCTTTTAAATCCCCTTCTTTTCTGCCTTTGGCATGTTCAGTTCCAAAAGAAACATACCCTCTTTGTCCTCCAATTCCTGGAATTTCATAACCTTTTTTGGTTTCTAATGGTAATGCGAAGAAATTTCTAATTTCTCCATACAATTCCTCAACCAATTGATCGTTTAAAAAATGCCCTTTGAGCGCTACGAAGCCAATGTCTTCAAATGCACTTCCGATTTCATTTACAAATTTTTGTTTACGTTTCGGGTCGTCCGAAAGGAAATCACGCAAGTTAACACTAGGAATGTTTTGCATAGTATGTCTATATTTAATACTTTCGAAGCTTAAAAAAACTTCTTAAGCACAAATATATAGAATAATTTTAATTAGCCGTTTTATAAATTATCAACAAATTAAAAAAATATAACAAAAAACATCAAACCTGTTATATTTTTTTATCTTTGAGCTATTCAATAAAAAAGAAAAAAATGAATTTTGACAGAAAAAACCTTTCCAACGAGAAATTACTAGATTTATATAGAAGAATACTCAAGCCAAGATTAATTGAGGAAAAAATGCTGATCCTTATTCGCCAAGGAAAAGTATCCAAATGGTTTTCAGGAATTGGGCAAGAAGCCATTTCTGTAGGTGTTACAGCGGTTTTAGATACCGATGAATATATTTTGCCAATGCATAGAAATTTAGGTGTTTTTACAGGAAGAGACATTCCTTTGTATCGTTTATTTTCACAATGGCAGGGCAAAGCCAATGGTTTTACCAAAGGTAGAGACCGTAGTTTCCATTTTGGAACACAACAATATAAAATTATCGGAATGATTTCGCATCTGGGGCCTCAATTGGGAGTTGCAGACGGAATAGCATTAGCCAATAAATTAAAAAAGAACGGAAAAGTAACAGCCGTTTTTACTGGTGAAGGAGCAACTAGTGAAGGTGATTTTCATGAAGCTTTAAATATTGCTGCCGTTTGGGAATTACCGGTTATGTTTATCATTGAAAATAATGGTTATGGTTTATCTACACCTACAAACGAGCAATATCGTTGTGAAAACTTAGCTGACAAAGGAGTGGGTTATGGTATTGAAAGTCATATTGTTGATGGAAACAACCTATTAGAAGTTTATAATTTATTGTCTGAATTGAAAGCTTCTATGATTGAAAATCCACGTCCTGTTTTATTGGAGTTTAAAACTTTTAGAATGCGTGGCCATGAGGAAGCGAGTGGTACCAAATATGTTCCTCAGGAATTGATGGATATGTGGGCTGCAAAAGATCCAGTGGACAATTACAGAAACTATCTGACACAAAATAATATTCTTACGGCTGAATATGATGAAAAATTACGTCAGGAAATCAAAAAGGATATTGACGATAGTTTGGCTATTGCCAATGCCGAGCCCGAAATCGAAGCCACTTACGAAGAAGAACTAAATGATGTCTACAAACCGTACACACACGAAGTAATTCATCCTTCTGCAGCAACTGAAAATATTCGTTTTATAGATGCTATTTCCAGCAGTTTGCGTCAATCGATGGAACGACATGAAAACTCGGTTATCATGGGGCAAGACATTGCAGAATATGGTGGTGCTTTTAAAATTACAGATGGTTTTGTGGCACAATTTGGGAAAGGACGTGTGCGTAATACACCTATTTGCGAAAGTGCTGTGGTTTCTGCGGGTATGGGATTGTCTATTAATGGATACAAAGCCATTGTAGAGATGCAATTTGCTGATTTTGTTTCGACAGGTTTCAATCCAATTGTGAATTTACTAGCAAAATCACATTACCGTTGGTTAGAAAAAGCAGACGTAGTAGTTCGTATGCCATGTGGTGGAGGTACCCAAGCAGGACCTTTCCATTCGCAAACCAATGAGGCATGGTTTACCAAAACACCTGGATTAAAAGTCGTTTACCCAGCATTTCCATACGATGCAAAAGGTTTATTGAATGCTTCCATCAATGACCCGAATCCTGTATTATTCTTCGAACACAAACAACTGTACAGAAGCTTTTCGCAAGATGTTCCTACTGACTACTATACTTTACCATTAGGAAAAGCAGCTTTGCTAAGAGAAGGAAATGATGTAACTATTATTTCTTTTGGAGCAGCAGTACATTGGGCTTTGGATACCTTAGCCAAAAAACCTGAAATCAAAGCCGATGTGTTGGATTTAAGAACCTTACAACCTTTAGATACTGAAGCTATTTTTGCTTCCGTTAAGAAAACTGGAAGGGTAATTATTTACCAAGAAGATTCAATGTTTGGTGGTATTGCTAGCGATATTTCGGCATTGATTATGGAAAATTGTTTCCAGTATCTAGATGCACCGGTAAAACGTGTGGCGAGTTTAGACTCTCCCATTCCGTTTACAAAAGCGTTAGAAGATCAATATTTGCCGAAAGGCCGATTTGAAAAGGAGCTGAAAGCACTTTTGGAGTATTAAACGATAATTAATCATTAATAGAATTAAACAGCCTCGCGATTTCGTGAGGCTGTTTAATTATACACTATTTGGAAAAAAGGGCGATCAGTTGGGAAATAGCAGGATTACTTAGACTTTCCTTGGGGTAAGAAAGTCCTATTTCTCTGTAGTATTTAGGACCGTTATAGGTTTTTATTTGGAAGCCTTTCCAGGGTTTAGCGAAAGATTCCGGAAGAAACGTGATTCCCAAGCCAGCCATCAAGAGCGTCAGTACTTCGGTTTTGGTGGCGCAATTGGCAACAGTATTCCATTTACTTCCGGAACTGTTCAAGATAGATAAGGATTGCTGATGTGCCTCACAAGGAGGACAATGAATGAAGGCTTCATCGGCCAAATCACTCAACTCAATGATTTCTTTTTCTAGCAAAGCATGATTATCCGGAATGCATAAAACATAGTCTTCATGCCAGAGGGAAAGGAACAAATCCTCCTCATATTTCCATTCCCGTACCAACAGGTTAATTTCACAATCTCTTCCAATTGGGCGAATATCCCATTCTAATAACTCGATATTTTGGGATACTTTCTTAAAAAAATGACTCTTAAATTCTTGAGGAAGGTCTTGTGCGACACCAATACAAATTTTCTGTTTGAATTTTTCATGCAAAAATAAATCAGACAAGGAGGCTAAATCGCCCAATATCCGTTTGGCAATCGGATATAAATAATGTGCGGCTTCTTTGGAGGCAACCCCTCTTTTGTGACGACTAAAGAGTTCTTTTCCTAATTCTTGCTCGAGTTGTTTTATTCCGTTTGAAATGTTAGGTTGGGAAACAAAACACTGTTCTGCGGCTCGGGTCAGATTTTTTTGTTCATAAACGGCAACAAAAAACTTTAATATTCTTATATCCATAATTATTATGTATGATAGGTATTCAAAAATAGTATTTTGACTCCAATTACAAGAGCGCTACCTTTGTGGTCATATAAATATATACAAATATACATCATAATGAAAAAGTATCATAAATCTTTAGTTATTATTACCGGAGCCAGTTCTGGAATTGGTGCTGCTACAGCAAAATTATTTTCATCCCAAGGACACCCTTTGTTGTTATTGGCTAGAAGAATAGAGAAAATCGAAGCTTTGGGTTTACCTGATACCCTTTGCAAAAAAGTGGATATTACCGATTACGATTCCTTTAAAGCTGCCGTTATCGAAGCAGAAATGCTTTATGGTCTTGCTGACGCTATTGTCAACAATGCTGGGATGATGTTGCTTGGAGATATTGCGACTCAAGATCCTAAAGAATGGAAACAGATGTTTGACGTAAATATTTTGGGCTTACTAAACGGAATGCAAGCCGTATTACCCCAAATGAAGGAAAGAAAACACGGAACAATTATCAATATCAGTTCTATTGCCGGCAGAAAAACCTTCCCCAATCATGCAGCCTATTGCGGGACTAAATTTGGGGTGCACGCCATAACTGAAAATGCACGGGAAGAAGCAGCCAGTTTTAATGTTCGTATGATAACTATTGCTCCAGGTGCCGTTGAAACCGAATTGCTATCACATACTACTTCTGAAGCAATTAAAGAGGGATATGGCGTATGGAAAGAGGAAATGGGTGGCGTATTAGATCCTAATGATGTAGCTAATGCTATTTTATATGCTTACAGCCAACCGCAAGGTGTAAACATTAGGGAAATTGTTTTGGCAGCAACAAAACAACAGCAATAAAATTGAATTTTTAGTCCATTTTAGAATCAATTATTAAATTATTTTATTCGTGATGAAGCCTTGGAAGATCAATATTTGCCGAAAGGTCGATTTGAAAAGGAGTTAAAAGCACTTTTGAAGTATTAATTACAGACTTAAAATTAAATTTTAAATATAAAAAGAGGCTGTCTATTAAATTTAGACAGCCTCTTTTTAATTGAACTAAACAGATATAACATCAACTCGCAAATAGCAAAATAAGCAATTGTGCTACCAATATTCTACTGATGGTAACCAAAGGATAAACCGTAGCGTATGATTGATTCGGAATGTCTGAATCTAAATATTTAGTGCTAAAGGCCAAGGCAGCAGGATCGGTATATGAACCACTCATAATACCTACCATTTGATAAAAATTCAGTTTAAACACAAATCGGCTAATCAATACCAATAGAATCAAAGGGACAAAAGTGATAAAACAACCATAATAGATCAACATCCATCCGTCATTTGCGACGAAGTTATCAGTAAAACCATGACCGGCTTTAATCCCCACAGCAGCAAAGAATAAACAAATCCCGAAATCTTTCATGAAATGAATGGCGCCGTTATTGATATAGGAATGAATTACGCCAACTCCTCCATATCTACTGATAAATAAAGCGGCCAAAAGCGGTCCTGCTGCCAATCCTAATTTTAGAGGAACGGGCAAAGAAGGTATCATAATAGGAATTGAGCCAATAATAACCCCAAAAATCAATCCTCCGAAGAGAGAAAGAAAATCAGGCTCTAATAATATTTTTGTTGAATTTCCGATAATTTTTTCAGCTTCATGAATGGATGGCCTACTACCAACTACCATTAAAGTATCCCCATAATAAAGCTCGAGTGAAGGCTGAGCTAAGATTTCTAATCCGGAACGAATCACGCGAGTTACTTTTACATCATATTGGTTATACAAATCCAATTGCGCCAATGTTTTATGGGTAGCTGTTTTTTTGGTAACACTTATGATTTTTGTAGTAACATCATCTTCGGATTCTATGAATAAATCAGTTGAAATTTTTCCGACAAGATTCACGAATTTATCAACATCTTGTTGCTTAGCCACAACCATCAAAACGTCTTTGTCTTTTATAATTGAATCTAATGAAGGAGAATACACCACTTTTGTTCCGCTTTGTTTTTGTCTGGAGATAATTACATGCTCAATGTTGAATTCTTTGAATACCTGTTTGAATGTTTTTCCAATAACTTCGGATTTGGTAACTCTGCATTTTTGGCGGATGATTTTGTTTTCAGCCTCTTTGTTTTTTTTATGGAGTAAAACAACTTCATTAGACAAATCAATTTTTAGAAAGTTTTTGGCTAAAATAATCATAATGATAATCCCGAAAACGCCAATAGGATAAGTAATGGCATAAGCAATAGCAGGATCAGAAAAGTGGTCCAAAGGTAAATTTAATTGTTTTTGAATTTCAAGGAGAGTCGATTTAGCAGCTCCTAATCCTGGGGTATTTGTGACCGAACCCGACATTAATCCAACGGCATTTTCAACTTTAATATTGGCTAATATGTGAATGAAATAGGTAATGATTCCACCCAAAAAAACAGTTCCAACTCCTAAAGCATTAAAAACCAACCCTTCCTTTTTGAACGAAGAAAAGAAAGTTGGTCCTACTTGAATACCGATACCGTAAACAAATAGAATTAAACCAAATTCCCGTACGAATTGAATTAATTCCGCATTCATGCCATAGCCCAAATGACCTAAAAAGAGGCCTACGAACATTACTGCAGATACACCCAGTGATATATTGCCTATTTTGAGTTTTCCTGCAAAAAATCCTATGCTAATGGCCATAAATAGCACAATTAACGACTGTGTCATCTCCGGCGTTTCGGTGGGAGTAAACAATATTCTAAACCAATCGAACATAATAGTATATTTTAATTGTTATACAATAGTGTAAAGGAATGATTTCATGCAATAATTTCTTATGATAAAAATCATGTTTGATAAAATTATCCTTTTTTATTCATATAATTTATAAAAGTAAAAAAACTCGTCAAGCCCCGTGAAACACGAAAACGTTTGCGTGAATTTATATTCAAACATGATAAAAATCAGGTTTTTTCGGGATTATCATTCCTAAATTTGAATAGAAAAAATAACCAAAATATATAAATTAAAAGTCATGAAAAACATCAAAATTATTCAGGAATTACACAATCTTGGGATTACAGGTTACCATGAAGTAGTATACAATCCTTCTTATGAAGAATTATACCAAGCCGAAGTTTCACATAAAAGAAAAGGATACGAAAAAGGGGCTTTGACAGATACTGGTGCAGTAGCGGTAAAAACAGGAATATTTACAGGCCGCTCTCCAAAAGATAGATATATAGTTAAAGATGCTGTTTCAAAAGACACTATTTATTGGGATGATAAAGTAAATTTCCCAACTACAATTCAAATATGGGATGATTTAAAAGCATTGGTGTTAAAACAGCTTTCAACTTCACCAAAATTGTATGTTGTCGATGCTTTTTGCGGAACTAATAAAGATACACGATTAAAAGTACGTTTTGTGATGGAAGTGGCATGGCAAGCCCACTTTGTAACCAATATGTTCATTAGACCTTCCATTTATGAATTGGAAAACTTTGGAGAGCCAGATTTCATCGTAATGAATGGTTCAAAAACAGTAAATCCAAATTGGAAAGAACAAGGTTTAAATTCTGAGAACTTTGTAATGTTCAACCTTACCGAAAAAGTTCAAATCATTGGTGGAACATGGTACGGTGGTGAAATGAAAAAAGGGATGTTCGCAATGATGAACTACTACTTACCTCTAAAAGGAATGGCTTCCATGCACTGTTCTGCCAATGTTGGTGAAAAAGGTGATGTTGCAGTATTCTTCGGGCTTTCTGGAACAGGAAAAACTACCCTTTCTGCCGATCCAAAAAGATACTTAATTGGTGATGATGAGCACGGATGGGATAACAATGGAGTATTTAACTACGAAGGTGGTTGTTATGCCAAAGTAATTGACTTGTCTGAAGATAATGAACCAGATATCTGGAGAGCGATCAAAAGAGACGCATTGTTAGAAAATGTTATCGTTGATGAGTACGGAGAAATTGATTACTACGATCACTCAATCACTGAAAACTCTAGAGTTTCTTACCCAATTTATCACATTAACAAAATTGTATTGCCCTCTAAAGCTGGACACGCAAGTAAAATCATTTATCTTTCAGCTGATGCCTTTGGAGTATTGCCTCCAGTGTCTATCTTGGATGAAGATCAAGCTCAATACCACTTCTTATGCGGATATACTTCTAAATTAGCAGGAACCGAAAGAGGAATTACTGCACCAGAACCATCATTCTCTCCAGCATTCGGTGAAGCTTTCTTAACATTACACCCAACAATGTATTCTAAAACATTAATTGGAAAAATGAAAGAACACGGAGCAAAAGCATACTTGGTAAACACAGGTTGGAACGGAACAGGAAAAAGAATATCTCTTAAAAACACAAGAGCCATCATTGATGCTATTATCAACAGTGAAATCGATGCTGCCGAAACAAAAACAATTCCTTTCTTGAATTTGACTATCCCAACTGCATTAACAAATGTTAGCGAAGGAATCCTTGATCCAAGAGATACTTATAAAAATACTGATGAATGGGAAAGTAAAGCAAAAGATTTATCAGAACGTTATATTAAAAACTTTGAACAATACACAGATACAGAAGAAGGAAAACGCTTAGTCACTGCCGGACCTTCTTTGGAAGCAGTTTTGAATTAATAGATTACTTATAATTATTTTTGAAGTTGGTTGAAACACCTGTTAATAATGTACAAAAAGCAATATTAATAGGTGTTTTTTGTTTTTTCAACAAACACTTGTCAAAAATCAATTCTTTGCCTGATAATTTGGCAAATCAATTCATTTTGTGGTTTTTAATTTAACAAATAAATAGCCAAACGTTAAAATAAAAATAGGATTGTAATTGATTTATCCTCTATATTTGCAAAAGAAACAAAGAGTTATCTAAATATATAAAGTTATGTTATCAATTCAATTACATCATCATCATTCTCATAATTGCTCTCAAGCGATGTGTTAATGGTATGCATGTAAATCATCATATTTTAAAACCCGTTTGAGTACATCAAACGGGTTTTTTATTGCCTAAAATTTGTACTCAGACCTTATTCTAAACTAAAAAACTAAAAAAAAAACTAAAATGAGTACACTAAAAATTGCAATTCAAAAATCAGGACGTTTAAACGAAGAAAGCATTCAAATCCTAAAAGACGCAGGCATCTCAATTGATAATGGAATAGATCAATTAAAAGCAGAAGCTTCCAATTTTCCTTTAGAGGTTTTGTATTTACGAAATTCAGATATTCCCCAATATTTAATTGATGGAGTTGTAGATATTGCTATTGTTGGAGATAATTTATTAGTTGAAAAAGGGAAAAACATTGAAGTAATTCAAAAATTAGGTTTTTCAAAATGTAAAGTTTCAGTAGCCGTTCCTAAAGCTTTCAAATACAATTCTATCAATGATTTAAACGGATTGCGTATCGCTACGTCTTATCCTAATACGGTTAATGATTATTTTGGTTCTTTAGGTCTTACTGTAGACATTCATCAAATATCAGGTTCGGTAGAAATTGCTCCCAATATAGGTTTGGCTGATGCAATTGTAGATATCGTATCTAGCGGAAGTACTTTATTTAAAAATAATTTAAAAGAAGTTGAAGTTATTTTTAAAAGCGAAGCGGTATTGGCGGTTTCACCAAAAGTAAGCCCTGAATCTCAAAAAATAATTGACACCTTAAAATTCAGAATAGAATCGGTATTAAGAGCCAGAAAATCAAAATACATTTTGATGAATATTCCAAATGACAAAATCGAAGCAGTTGGCAAGATTCTTCCCGTATTGAGAAGCTTAACTGTTTTGCCATTGGCACAAGAAGGATGGAGCAGTGTGCACTCGGTAATTGACAAAGATACTTTTTGGGAAGTCATTGATAAACTGAAAGAGGTTGGTGCCGAAGGAATTTTAGTTTGCCCAATTGAGAAAATGGTACTTTAAGCCCCTAACCCCTAAAGGGGAATTGAACTATCTTATTAAAATTTGAAACATAGAAATATTATAAAATACAGGCTACCTCTCCTGTAGCAATTCCCCCTTTAGGGGGCTAGGGGGTAAAAATGAACAAAATTTACAATCCAAAACCAGAAACTTGGTCTGCAATTTTAGAAAGACCAACTAAAACAGTTGATGATATAGAAGCAACTGTAAAAGGGATTTTTAAGGAAGTACAGTCAAAAGGTGATTTTGCTGTTGCAAAATATACTTCGCTTTTTGATGGGGTTTCAGTTCCTGATTTAGAAGTTTCCCAAACCGAAATAGCGACAGCTATTGCAACTATTTCCAATGAGTTAAAACAAGCGATTCAATTGGCAAAATCAAATATCGAAAAATTCCACGCAGCCCAAAAAACAAATCGCGTTGTAGTGGAAACCATCGAAGGAGTCAACTGCTGGCAGGAAAAAAGACCAATTCAAAAAATTGGTTTATACATTCCTGGTGGCACTGCTCCGTTGTTCTCAACCGTATTGATGCTGGCGGTACCAGCAAATCTTGCAGGTTGCAGCGAAATAGTTTTGTGTTCGCCTCCAGATAAAAATGGAAATATCAATCCTGCTATTTTATATGCAGCTTATTTGTGTGGTGTTACCAAAATTTTAAAAATAGGAGGTATTCAAGCCATTGCCGGAATGACTTTTGGAACGGTTACCATTCCAAAAGTGTATAAAATATTTGGACCCGGAAACCAATTTGTAACGGTGGCTAAACAATTGGCGACTCAGTTTGGTGTTGCTATCGATATGCCTGCAGGTCCATCCGAATTGTTGATTGTGGCTGATGATACTGCCGTTTCTGCTTTTGTAGCTTCCGATTTATTGTCTCAAGCCGAACACGGAACTGATAGCCAAGTGATTTTGGTTTCAACTTCAAAAGAATTGATTGATGAGGTTGAAAAAGAAATTCAAACACAATTGGATGTCCTTCCAAGAAAAGCTATTGCAGAAAAAGCCATTGCCAATTCAAAATTGATATTTGTCGAGAATGACACCATCGCTTTAGAATTAATTAATGAATACGGTCCGGAGCATTTTATTATTTGCACCCAAGACGAAGCTTTTTACATAGACAATATTGCCAATGCAGGTTCCGTTTTTATTGGGAATTACACTCCGGAAAGCGCTGGGGATTATGCCTCTGGAACCAATCATACTTTGCCTACGAATGGTTATGCCAAAAATTACAGCGGAGTGAACCTTGATAGTTTTACCAAAGCAATGACTTTTCAGAAAATCTCTCCAATTGGGATACAAAAAATAGGTTCAGCTATTGAAATAATGGCAGAAGCAGAAGGATTACAAGCCCACAAAAATGCAGTTACATTACGATTAAAAGCACTTAAAAATGATCAATAGTTTTAATTTAGATAGTTTAGTTCGTGAGAACGTTAAGGTTTTAAAGCCCTATTCGTCTGCCAGAGATGAATTTGAGGATTTTGACACCGCCGATATGGTTTTTTTGGATGCCAATGAAAATCCGTTCAATAATGGGGTAAACCGTTATCCTGATCCACAACAAGCTTCGGTAAAAAGTATATTGGCGAAGCAAAACAAAGTAAATCCAAACCAAATGCTGTTAGGAAACGGGAGTGATGAGGTACTGGATTTGATTTTCAGAGCGTTCTGTGAGCCCAAAGTAGATAATGTGATTACGTTACCACCAACTTACGGAATGTATGGTGTTTTGGCTAATATTAATGCCGTTGAAAACAGAGAGATATTACTTTCAACCGATTTTCAGCCTCAAATAGAGAAAATCTTTGGCGCCATTGACGACAACACAAAAATGATCTTTTTGTGCTCTCCCAATAATCCAACAGGGAATTCATTTTCGGAAGAAAGTGTAACTATCTTGCTAGAACATTTTAACGGTCTAATCGTTATTGATGAAGCTTATATTGACTTTTCTGAAAAAGAAAGTTGGTTGCGAAAATTAGAACAATATCCAAATTTGATTATCACTCAAACACTTTCAAAAGCGTATGGTTTAGCCGGAATTCGATTGGGAATTTGTTATGCTTCCGCAGAAATCATCTCGGTTTTGAATAAAATAAAGCCACCCTATAACGTGAATGAGTTATCACAAAACAGAGCTTTGGAACGACTGGATAATACTAAAGCTATTGCCTCTGAAATTAAATCAATTATAGAACAAAGGTCAGCATTACTTAAAGTTTTACTTCATGTTAAATATGTAGAAAAAATTTATCCTACTGAAGCTAACTTTATCTTGATTAAGGTTGATGATGCCAATAAAAGATATGACGAATTGATAGCCAAAGGAATCGTAATCCGTAACAGAACAACACAACCGCTATGCGATAATTGTTTGCGTTTGACTATTGGAACAGAAGAAGAAAATAAAAAATTAATCGACGCATTAAACCCGACGGGTTTCTAAAACCCGTCGGGTTTAATAAAAAAAATAAAAAATGAAAAAAGTACTTTTTATAGATCGTGACGGAACAATCGTTTTAGAACCGGAAGGATATCAATTAGACAGTTTAGAAAAATTAGAATTTTACCCAAAAGCTTTTCAATATTTGGCTAAAATCGCCAATGAAATGGATTATGAATTGGTTATGGTAACCAATCAAGACGGCTTAGGAACAGACAGTTTTCCAGAAGACACCTTTTGGCCAACACAAAACTTTATCTTGCGAGCTTTTGAAAACGAAGGCGTTCTTTTTGATGATATTTTTATAGATCATTCTCTTCCGGAAGACAATGCGCCAACCCGTAAACCAAGAACAGGAATGCTAACCAAATATATCGACAATCCGGAGTATGATTTAGCGAACTCATTTGTTTTAGGAGACCGTTTGACCGATGTAGAGTTAGCCAAAAACTTAGGAGCAAAAGCTATTTTCATGAATACCTCTGAAGGTGCTGGTAGCACTGAAATTGTTGCAAAGAGATCAGCATTAGACGAAGTAATCATCTTGCAATCTACCGATTGGAAAGCCATTTATGAGTTTTTGAAACTCGAAGCACGTTCGGCAACTATTTCCAGAAAAACCAATGAAACTGATATTTATATCAACTTAAATCTTGACGGAACTGGAAAAAGCAAAATCGAAACCGGAATTGCTTTTTTTGACCACATGCTCGACCAAATTGCACGCCACGGCCAAATGGACTTGGAAATTTTGGTGAAAGGAGATTTAGAAGTTGATGAACATCATACTATCGAAGATACCGCAATTGCATTGGGAGAGGTTTTTGCCAAAGCTTTAGGAAATAAGTTAGGCATTGAGCGTTATGGTTTTTGTTTGCCAATGGATGACTGCCTATCGCAAGTAGCCATTGATTTTGGTGGTAGAAATTGGTTGGTTTGGGAAACTGAATTCAAACGTGAAATGGTAGGTAAAATGCCAACAGAGATGTTTTACCATTTTTTTAAATCATTTTCGGATGGGGCAAAAGCTAACATCAACATCAAAGCGGAAGGAACTAACGAACACCACAAAATTGAAGCCATCTTTAAAGCTTTTGCAAAAGCGATAAAAGTAGCCGTAAAACGCGATACCGAGAAGATGATTTTACCGAGTACGAAGGGAATGTTGTAAAATTGTTTAAAGTTTAAAGTTTCAGGTTGTCTTAGGGAACTTGAAACTTTAAACCTTAAACTTGAAACAAAAATTAATGAAAATAGTAATCATAAATTACGGAGCAGGAAACATTCAAAGCATCATGTTTGCCATCGAAAGATTGGGATTCAAAGCGATTTTGAGTAATGATCCTGAGGAAATAAAGTCAGCTGATAAAGTGATTTTCCCGGGAGTAGGCGAGGCGAGTTATGCGATGAGAATGCTTAAACAAAGTGGTTTGGACGTTTTGATTCCAACGCTGAAACAACCCGTTTTCGGGATATGTTTGGGTATGCAATTGATGTGCAACAAATCGGAAGAAGGAAACACGGAAGGATTGGGCATTTTTGACGTGGATGTTATCAAGTTTTCTTCAAAAGTAAAAGTTCCCCAAATGGGCTGGAATACCATTTATAACCTAAAATCAGATTTGTTCAAAGGAATATCCGAGAACGAATATATGTATTTGGTCCATAGTTTTTACGCGCCTATTTGCAAAGAAACCATCGCAACCACTGATTATGAAGTGGCCTATTCTTCGGCTTTAGAAAATAACAACTTCTACGGAACACAATTTCACCCTGAAAAAAGCGGTGATATTGGAGAGCAAATCCTTGGTAATTTTTTGAAATTATAAAGTAGCAATTTCAATGGCAGTTTTAAATCAAAAATCAACAATCGTTAATCTTCAATCATAAATCTCAATGAGAATAATCCCCGCAATAGATATTATAGAAGGAAAATGTGTTCGCTTGTCCAAAGGCGATTACAATACCAAAATCATATACAATGAAAACCCGCTTGAAGTAGCAAAATCATTCGAAGCCCATGGAATCGAATACTTGCATTTGGTAGATTTGGATGGTGCGAAATCCAGCAAAATTGTCAATTATAAAATATTAGAACAAATTGCCACGCAAACCAAACTGAAAATTGATTTCGGTGGTGGATTGAAATCGGATGCCGATTTGAAAATTGCTTTTGAAAGTGGTGCAAACCAAATCACAGGCGGTAGCATTGCCGTGAAAAACAGAGCGGTTTTTGAAAAATGGATTGCCGAATACGGTTCAGATAAGATCATTTTGGGAGCCGATGCCAATAATGAAAAAGTAGCTATTTCGGGTTGGTTGGAAGATTCCAATGAAGATTTGGTTCCATTTATTCAAGACTATCAAAACAAAGGAATCCAGTACGTAATTTGCACCGATATTGCCAAAGATGGAATGCTGGAAGGACCTAGTTTTGATTTGTATGCTAAAATTTTAGCGGAAGCCCAAGATATAAAATTAATCGCTTCTGGTGGAATTTCAACATTTGATGAATTGCCAAAATTAGCCGAATTGGGGTGTGAAGGAACCATCATTGGGAAAGCCATTTACGAAGGTAGAATTTCGTTGAAACAATTGGAAAATTATATAATTGGTTTATAGTTTATTGTTGATGGTTTGTAGTCGTAAAACCACGAACCATAAACGTAAAACAACCAACAATAAACAGAAATTATGTTAACAAAAAGAATAATACCCTGTCTCGATATTAAAAACGGAAGAACCGTAAAAGGCGTTAATTTCGTAGATTTGCGTGATGCGGGCGATCCTGTGGAATTGGCCAAAATCTATTCGGATGAGGGAGCCGATGAATTGGTTTTCCTCGATATCTCTGCAACCGAAGAACGCAGAAAAACCTTGGTAGATTTGGTTCGAAAAGTTGCATCGACGATCAATATTCCGTTTACTGTAGGTGGAGGGATATCAACTGTTGAAGATGTAGAGGTTTTGCTGCAAAATGGAGCGGATAAGGTTTCTATTAATTCGTCTGCAGTAAAAAATCCGCAATTGATTAATGATTTGGCACAAAAATTTGGAAGTCAATGTGTAGTGGTCGCTATAGATGCCAAACAAATTGACGGTCAATGGATAGTTCATTTGGTAGGAGGGAAGGTGCCAACCGAATTGAATTTATTTGATTGGGCAAAAGAAGTAGAGGAAAGAGGCGCAGGAGAAATTCTTTTTACCTCGATGGATAACGACGGTACCAAAAATGGATTTGCCAATGAAGCTTTGGCAAAATTGTCACAATTGGTTAATATTCCAATAATTGCTTCCGGTGGGGCAGGAACTATACAGCATTTTGTAAATACTTTTATTGACGGAAAAGCAGATGCAGCATTGGCGGCAAGCGTATTTCATTTTAAAGAAATCGAAATTAAAGCATTAAAAAAAGAACTTAAAAATAACAATATAGAAGTCAGAATATAGAAAAAAGAGAGAAGAAAATCAGACTAGACAACCTTCAATCTTTTATTTTTCAATTACAAAATTATAAAAATGGAAATAGATTTTTCAAAAAGCGCACATGGGTTAATTCCTGCCATCATTCAAGATAGTGAGACCAAAAACGTTTTGATGTTGGGGTATATGAATGCCGAAGCCTATCAAAAAACAATTGACACTCAAAAAGTGACTTTCTACAGCCGTTCTAAGCAAAGACTTTGGACGAAAGGTGAAGAAAGTGGTAATTTTTTGAATCTGGTTGACATCAAAAACGACTGTGATAACGATACATTACTGATTCAAGTAAAACCAGTAGGGCCAACGTGCCACAAAGGAACCGATACTTGTTGGGCAACCGAAAACAAACAAGAATATGGTTTTATTTCCAATCTTGAAGACACCATCAAAACTCGAAGAGAAAATGCCTCCCGAGGCGTCGGGACTGAAAAAAGTTATGTGGCTTCCTTATTTAAATTGGGAATCAACAAAATTGCCCAAAAAGTAGGGGAGGAAGCAATAGAAGTCGTGATCGAAGCCAAAGATGATAACGATGATTTGTTCCTTAGCGAAAGTGCCGATTTACTTTTTCATTACTTAATCTTGCTGCAAGCCAAAGGTTTTCAATTGAATGATGTGATTGATGTTTTGAAAAGCCGTCAGAAATAAAAAAAGTTTTCAGCTTTTAGTCGCAGTTTTCAGTCGCAATAGATGTACTGAGAACTGCGACTGAAAACTGAAATAGCTTCTTTTTGATAATAAAAAATCAAAAAAAGTATGTAGTTTTGGAAGAAAATTATCAACACATGAAGAAGTATCTAAAACTATTATTGATTGCATTTTTAATCTCTAATGGAATTCAAGCACAAGGTCTACTTGCCAAATCGGATGTTGTATTTACTCGACAAGATTCTTTAAGAGGTAGTATCACTAAGGAAAGAGTGTGGTGGGATGTAAAGCATTATAACTTGGACGTAAAAGTAAATCCTGCAGATAGCACAATTACAGGATCTAACGCTATTCAATATAAAGTATTGCAACCTTATAATGTAATGCAAATTGACTTGCAAAATCCGATGGAGATTACCAAAGTTACTCAAGATGGTGTTGCATTAAAATACAAAAGAGAAGGTAATGTCTTTTTCATAACATTGGCTTCAAAACAAAATATAGGAGCCATAAAAGAGGTAAAAGTCTTTTATCATGGTAAACCAAAAGTAGCTGTTAGACCACCGTGGGATGGTGGATTAACTTGGAGAAAAGACACTAACGAGAAAGATTTTATTGCTTCTTCCTGTCAAGGGTTGGGAGCCAGTATTTGGTGGCCGAACAAAGATCACATGTATGATGAAGTGGAAGGAATGAAAATTAGCGTAAATGTCCCTGAAAAATTAACGGATGTTTCCAATGGGCGCTTGCAAAATGTAAAAAATCTAAAAGACGGTACCAAAACCTATACTTGGGTAGTCAAAAATCCGATAAACAATTATGGGGTAAATGTCAATATTGGCGATTATGTAACTTTTTTAGAAAAATATAAAGGAGAAAAAGGTGATTTGGATTGTACTTATTATGTTTTGAGAGACAATTTAGCGAAAGCCAAAGAACAATTCAAAGAGGTCCCAAGAATGTTGAAAGCTTTTGAATATTGGTTTGGCCCTTATCCTTTTTATGAAGACAGCTACAAACTGGTAGAGGCTCCCTATTTAGGAATGGAACATCAAAGTTCTGTAACATACGGGAACGGTTATCAAAATGGTTATTTGGGACACGATTTAAGCGGAACGGGTTGGGGATTAAAATTTGATTTTATTATTGTTCACGAATCGGGACACGAATGGTTTGCCAATAATATTACCTACAAAGATATTGCCGACATGTGGATTCACGAGAGTTTTACCAATTATTCTGAAAGTCTTTTTGTAGAGTACTACTATGGAAAAGATGCAGGTTTTGAATACGAAAGAGGATTAAGAAAAAATATTCAAAACGACAAACCCATTATCGGACATTACGATGTTAACAATGAAGGATCTAGCGATATGTATTACAAAGGCTCTAATATGTTGCATACACTAAGACAAATTGTAAATAACGATGAAAAATGGAGAACTATATTGAGAGGTTTGAATAGCACTTTCTACCATCAAACGGTTACGACTAAACAAATTGAAGATTATTTAAGTCAACAAGTAGGCATGGACTTGAATCCATTCTTCAATCAATATTTGCGAGATATTCGAATTCCAACTTTAGAATATACATTTCAAGAAAATTCACTGAAATACCGTTGGACAAATACCGTCGCTGGTTTTGATATGCCTGTAAAGGTATCGCTGAATGGAACAGAGGTTACTTTGAATCCAAAATCAGAATGGAATGAATTTACCTGTCTTTATAAAATTGAAAAAGTAGAAGTGAACAAGGATTTTTATGTTTCGAGTAAAAATGTAGCTAATTAAAAATAAACAAAAAAATTTAACCATATAAGTCATATAAGTTAGCTTCTATTAACTTATATGACTCCTATGTTAAAAAATATTTCACTCCACCTCAATATCAAATAATTGCACTTGACTTTTTAATCTTTCGATCAATAAATTCATCATTCTTTTGTTGAGATTGGAGGAGTTTTGAATATAAAGTTCATATTCATCGGTAGTAAATAACCCAATGATCATCCCTTTTAAGGCATTTCTAAACTTAATGTCTTTTTGAATAGCATTTTCTATAACCGCCAATTTGTTTTCGACAGTTTTAGAATAAAAATCTCTTTTATACTTGCTGATATAATTTAAAAAAGAAGCAATAAACAAATCGTTTTGTAATTTTAAAATAGGTCTAAGCACTTCATTTTGAAATAACTCATCTGAGGATGATTGATTGTTCACATTTCCCAATGATTCCCCTCGAATTTCTTTTATTAAAATATCTCTCTGATTCATCTTTCTTTTTTCTTTAAATTTATGAAAATTACTGTTAGCAATGTCTTAAATTAGCATTATTAAATAAAAAAATATGCGATTTCATACTAGAAAATGGGTAAAACCAGAAGACTTAAACCCGAATGGCACCTTATTTGGTGGGAAATTATTGGCTTGGATTGACGAAGAATTAGCATTGTACACCATTATACAATTAGAAAACTCCAGAATCGTTACCAAACACATGTCTGAAATTAATTTTAGAAGCTCGGCTAAACAAGGCGATATTATCGAAATTGGGATTGATGTTGTTAAATTTGGAAACACTTCATTAGTGTTAAAATGCGAAGCACGAAACATGATGACCCGTGAGACAATCATCACTATAGACAACACTACCATGGTGAGTTTAGGCGATGATGGTAAACCAAAAGCACACGGAAAAACCGAAATTGAATATGTTAAAAATAGAATGGTCTAAAAAAAGTCGCTTAGACACTAAGATTCTGAGTGACTAAGATCAGGAACAAGAGTTGAAAATCTGCGAAAATCTGTTAAATCTGCGTGCCAATTGAATACGGATTTAACAGATTTACGAGATTTTAAGAATCTTATCTCAATGTTTATTTCGCAAAATGATTAAGAATTTCCATAGCCTTATCGGTATCTTTTTTACTTACGAAAATATGATCGTGATAGAATGCCGCAACAACATTACAACTAATACCTTCCTGTGATAATGCTTTAGAAAATGCCGCTGTTAATCCAACTGCTTCAAGTGATGAATATACAGTTAGAGTAATCCAAGAGGCCACAAAAGAATATTCCAGTTTGAGACTGTCTGCCAATTCTTTTTTGATTATAATCGTAAATCTTTCTGTTTCTCTGAAAAACATAACAATATCACTGTTATTCAAGGCAGCTATATCATCTACCGCACAAAAAACATAATCTCCAACATTGTGAGAAGGTTTCATTGTTTTGAGTAACTTTTCTAAATTCTTTTCTCCTTCCATTTTTTGTTTATTGAGCTAACTTAGATAGCAGATTCTAGGTTTATGGTTTTACAATAGTTTCAGAAGGCATTACAAAAATTTCTAAATCAAAATAGGGAACCGATGCAAAGATATGGTCGAATATATCAGACATGATGTATTCATAATTTTCAAAACGCTTGTCTTTAGAAAAAGCATACACTTCAAGGGGAACACCGTAAGGAGTGGGTTGTAATTGCCTGCAGAGCATTATCATATCTTTGTTTAACCCCGGATACTGTTGCAGGTATTCCGTAATGTATTTTCGAAAAAGACCTAAATTAGTCAAATTTCGGCCATTTATAGCGATACTTTTATCAATTTTATGGCTGCGATTGTAATTGTCCACTTCAGTTTTTCGAAGGTCAATATAAGCACTCAAAAGATCTATTCTTTTTAAATTAATGAGTTCTTGATCCTGTAAGAACCGAATACTGCTGGCTTTAATAATAATGTGTCTCTTGATACGTCTTCCGTCAGAGTTGAGCATTCCTCTCCAGTTTTGAAAGGAATCAGAACTTAAACTATAGGTAGGAATCGTAGTTGTGGTATTGTCAAAATTTCGAACTTTTACGGTAGCCAGATTAATTTCGATCACATCTCCATCGGCTCCATAACGATCCATGGTAATCCAGTCGCCAATACGTACCATATCGTTTATCGCCACTTGAACACTCGCCACAAAGCCTAAAATAGTATCTCTAAAAACCAAGATAATCACAGCCGAAACAGCCCCAAGAATGGTTAAAAGTTCACTTTGATTTATATCAAATAATTTGGATATAATTACCGTGATTCCAAACATCCACAGCACAATCATAATAACCTGAATGAAGCTATCGATGGGTTTATCGCTGTATCTCGGAATCAGTTTTAGATAATCTCTCAAAGAATTAAATACGGTTCTAATGATCCATAAAATCAACAGGACGATGTAAATCCCCACTAATTTTCCAAAAACACCTTCCCAATATTCAAATTTATCCAATATTACAGGAACTGATTTAAAGACAAAAAATAATGGAACTAAGTAGGCAATATATTTGGCTGTTTTATTGGTAACCAACAAATCATCAAACTTAGTTTTGGTTCTTTGGGCAACAATCGCCATTATGGTTACCAATATAAATCGGAAAACTACATATAAACCGTAGGCCAAAAAGCAAAGCACAATTGTATTAAAAAACAAACTCAAATAAGTCGCAAAACTTCGACTCAAACCCCAATGTCTGAAAACGGGGTAGAGGAAACTAAAAATGAAATGAATGAGTTTGCTCATCTTTTACAAATATTTTTTTTCAACATAAAAAGTTCCAAAAGGCAATACTGAAGCAATTAATATAAAGCTGAAATTTTTAAAATCCCAGTTTTGGGCACTTTTCAACAAAAAAGCCAACAAAACATAGCCCATAAATAATATGCCATGACTCATACCGATTGGATACAACAATGTTTTATACAATTCAATATGATTTGGCTTAACAAAAAGCATATTAGAAAATAAAACCAAATAAGAAATTCCTTCTAAAATGGCGGTAATCTTAAAAATCTTGAGCATAGGGAGAAAGTTAAATATTATAAAGTACAAAGAATTAAGTATTAAGAAGTATTTGTGAAACTAACGATACCTCATAAAATCCTTAAAATAAAAGACAAAATTAAGTAATAACATTGATTTTAGAGCCATTCCTTAACAAAGTAAATTACTTTTGTATTCTTAAACTTTGAAAATGAGCAAGCGAGATTTAAAAAAATATTTAAATGAACTCAATAAAGAGCAACTAGAAGAGCAAATCCTCGAATTGTATGAAAAGTTCAGTCCGGTAAAAGTGTATTACAATTTCGTGTTTAATCCGAAAGAAGAAACACTATTGCAGGAATGCAAACTCAAAATTGCTAATGAATACTTTCCTGTTAAAACTACAGGTAAAAGAAAAAAGCCAAAAATGAGACGTTCTGTAGCTCAAAAATACATCAAGCATTTTATACTATTAGGAGTAGATCCTTTTGTAATTGCGGATGTCATGCTTTATAATATTGAAATTGCGCAGGCTTTCTCCGCAGAGAATGTCATAAAACAAGAATTGTTCTATAAAAGTATGTTCAATTCTTTCGAACAAGCTGTAAATTTTATCCTTTCGAATGGAATTGTAGCCGAATTCAAAACCAGAATCAGAGAAGCACATCGTCAGGCTTCCTTGCAAAAATGGTATAATGAGCCTGATTTTAAAAGAATTGTAGAACAGTTTGATTAGGCAGTAATCGCGTTTAAATCAATTTTATTTAATCCCTCCTATAATTTTTAAATAAATTTTGGCTGAATAACTGTTTTTTAGGCGTAGTTTTGCAAAAATCCAATAAAAAGCAATGCATCAAGACACGTTAGAAATTGAAATTGAAAGCAAAAAAGAACTTTACGCTTACCAACAAGGGGACATTGACGCTATATTTGAACGTATAGACAATGCTCCTCCGCAACACCATTTATTATATCAATTGCCTACTGGTGGAGGAAAAACAGTAATTTTTTCTGAAATCGTTCGTCGTTATCTAGCTCAACACAAGAAAAAAGTAGTTGTTCTGACACACCGTATTGAGTTGTGCAAGCAAACTTCAAAAATGTTAAAAGGTTTTGACGTAAAAAACAAAATCATCAATAGTAAAGTAAAAGAACTTCCAGACCAAAACGATTATTCTTGTTTTGTGGCCATGGTCGAGACTTTGAAAAATCGTATCAATGACGAAAAACTACATTTAGACAATATCGGCTTAGTCATTATCGATGAGGCGCATTACAATTCATTCCGAAAGTTATTGAGCTCTTTCAAAAATGCATTTATACTGGGTGTGACAGCAACACCATTGAGTTCCAATATCAAATTACCAATGCACCAAAGTTATAATGAACTAATTGTGGGAGACACCATCAGTTCATTGATAGAAAATGGTTTCTTGGCAAAAGCAATTACCTATAGTTATGATGTTGGATTAACATCTTTAAAAGTAGGTATTAATGGTGATTACACCGTGAAATCATCCGATGATTTATACACCAATATGGCCATGCAAGAGAAATTATTGCATGCCTACACCGAGAAATCTTTAGGTAAAAAAACCTTGATTTTCAATAATGGTATCAATACATCTCTTTATGTGTATGAAACTTTTAGAGAAGCAGGTTATGCTATTCGTCACTTGGATAACACCAGTAGCAACGAAGAACGAAAAGAGATTCTACATTGGTTCAAGCATACTCCAGACGCGATTCTTACCTCAGTTGGTATCCTTACCACTGGTTTTGATGAGCCTACTGTTGAAACTATTATACTAAACAGAGCCACAAAATCATTGACTTTATATTATCAAATGATTGGTCGTGGATCAAGAAAGTTGCCTAATAAAGATATCTTTAATGTTATCGATTTAGGGAATAATGCGGCTCGTTTTGGTTTGTGGAGTGAGCCTGTAAATTGGCAACATATCTTCAAATCTCCTGAGTTTTACCTAGAAAATTTAAGGGATGATACGGAGATTGAGTTGTATTTCAAATACGCTATGCCACCAGAATTGCGTGCCAAATTCAGTAAAACTGCCGATGTGACTTTTGATGTAGATGAAGAACACAAACTGGCAATCGCACAAAATTTAAGGTCCAAAGTAGTTTTGGAGAAATCAATAGATCAACACGCTGCCATGTGTGTCGATAATTCCGAAGAATTACAGGAAGCCAAAGCATTATCAAGAGAATTAGAAGCTGATATAGAATGTCGTGTAAAACGATTTTCAAAATGCCTTAGTCAATGTAGCAAAAACTACAGAGAATGGCTTATGGACGATTATAAATTAAAAATGACCTTGTTAATCGGAAAGAAATATCGTGAGAAAATCATGAACGAAGCCGATTAGTTAGTGATCAGTATTCAGTTATAAGTGTTCAGTCATAGAAACGCAAACTTGTAGAGACGCACGGCAGTGCGTCTCTTTACGGATAATATAATAATAGTTTTTAGGAGCTATTTCCGCTATTCGTTGCAAACGAAGTTCACTGAACTCCGCTAAAAATAAAAGTTAAGTGAAGTAATCTTTTATGTCTCTAAAAAACGAGACATAAAAGGATTTTCACTGCTATCGGGGCTAAAAAAATAAAGTGGTAATCAAGACCATTTTCATAAAATTAAAAACAAAAAAAATGTCAAAACAATTCTCAGATTTAGGAGTTTCAAAAGGAATACTAAAAGCGATTACCGAAATGGGAATTGTTGAACCAACAGAAATTCAGCAAAAAACCATTCCGTTACTTTTGTCCAACACTACAGATATTGTAGGACTTGCCAAAACTGGAACCGGTAAAACCGCTGCTTTTGGTTTGCCATTATTACAATTAATAGACACACAATTAGCTGCAGTACAAGCGGTAATTTTAGTGCCAACAAGAGAATTGGGACAACAAATTTTTCGTAATCTGGAAGATTATGCAAAATACCTTCCCGAAGTTTCTATAGCAACCGTTTGTGGGGGAATCCCAATTAAACCACAAATCGAACGATTAACAGCTCCAACGCACATCGTTGTAGCAACACCAGGTCGTTTGATCGATTTAATGCAACGCAAAGCTATTAGCCTAAAAGAAACCAAATTCTTGGTTCTTGACGAAGCCGATGAAATGGTAACCATCCTTAAAGAAGCATTAGACGAAATTATTACCGAATTGCCTAAAAGCTACAGAACCTTTTTGTTTTCGGCGACCATGCCGGGGACGATTAAGCAATTAATTCAAAATTACCTTAATAAGAACGTAGTTCAGGTAAGTGCCAACATGGAAACTGTCGGTAATCAAGGGATTGACCATAACTATATTGTGGTAGATCCTATCGAAAAACTGGATGTTTTAATGCATTTCCTAAATTCGAAAGAAGGGGAACGCGGTATTATCTTTTGTAAAACCAAAGCGGCTGTCAATAAATTAGCCAAAAATCTAGCCATCAACAGATTTTCATCTGGAGCTTTGCACGGAAGTTTGTCACAAGGAATCCGTGACCGAATAATGGAACAATTTCGTGAGGGGCACATCAATATATTGGTAGCAACTGATTTGGCTGCCAGAGGAATTGACGTAAAAGAAATCTCTTATGTAGTTAATTATCACTTGCCTGATGTGTATGAAGTGTACGTTCACCGTAGCGGAAGAACGGCTAGGGCAGGGGCCAAAGGACTTTCTTTGACCGTTTTACAACCTGAGGAAGTAGCTGAAATTGCTGATTTCGAAAGAGAATTGGGAATTCAATTTACCAAATACAAAAAACCATCTGTTGCAAGTATTGAAGAAAATAATACGCTTTTATGGGCAAAACAAATCTTCAAAACCAAACCGAATCACGATGTCGATGCCGAATTAAAAACAAAAATAAAAACCATTTTTCATCATCTGACCAAAGATGAATTGATTGAAAAATTATTAGCCAGTTATTTGTTGCAAAACAAAACTGAAATAGTAGAAAAGCCCGTTAAAAAACTAAAAAGGAACTAATTATTTAAAAGTTTTTTAATAATCCATATTTTATAGCATCCATAAATAACGTATATTTATGGATGCTATTTTTTTTAATAACATCATAAACATCTGCCAGCAATATTTATTTGATCGATGGCGGTGATGCATTATTATCGCCAATGAGCAAGGAATCACAAGCGGATACCCTTAAAAGCGATAACCCAACTTGGAATTGTTGTAAAACTAAATACTCGAGTAGTCGATTATAAAGACGATACCGTTTACTTTGCCGATGGGAAAACCATACAGACCAAAAACTTAATTTGGGCAGCGGGAGTTTCAGCTAGAGAATTTGAAGGAATTCCGGCAGAAAGTTACGGTCGTGGCAAAAGAATTGGAAGTTTTAAGTTTTTCTAAAGGCTCAGCAAAGTCTCCGACTTTGAGGTAGTGACTTTCGGTTTCCAACCGATTTTGTTTTAGATTGTAACAACTTTAAGTCAATCGCAGACTGACGAACACATCCTCAAAGTCGGAGACTTTGAGGAGCGATAATCCTTCTCATCCTATTATTTTATTATTAGATTCTTGTTAAAATTAAGCACTTTCAAATCTATAAATAAAAAGAAAAAACTTATTGTTTTGATAAAATAGTAACAGAACAGCACCAATTTTACATTGTTCATATTTTATTTAAGAAATTAATAGGTAAATTGCTATCAAATTTGTAGTTTCACCTAACTAATCTAAAAAACCAAACCAAAAATGAAAAAATTATTCTTCATTCTAACTTTAATTTTCACGGCAGGAATGACTGCCCAAGAAATTAAAGTTTCGGGAGTTGTTTCAGACGACTCGAACAGTCCTTTAGAAGGTGCTTCTGTCATGGTAAAAGGAACTCAAAACGGAGTTTCTACAGATTTGGAAGGGAAATTCTCAATCAATGCGAAAACAGGAGATGTTTTGCTTGTTTCCTATATTGGGTTTGAAACACAATCCGTTACAGTAACAGGAAGCGAAGTAAATGTTTCTCTAAAAACAAGTGGCGAAACGCTTCAAGATGTAGTTGTTGTTGGTTCTCGGACACCCGGTAGAACAGTAACGGAGTCTGCTGTGCCAATCGATGTAATTAATATGAAAGCAATTACTTCACAAGGACCACAAGTAAACATAAATCAAATTATGAATATGGTGGCGCCTTCATTTACATCTAATACTCAAACTGTTGCCGATGGAACAGATCATATAGACCCTGCACAATTAAGAGGTTTAGGCCCTGATCAAGTTTTGGTATTAATTAACGGAAAAAGAAGACACAATTCGTCTTTAGTAAATATTAATGGAACTCCAGGTAGAGGAGCTGTTGGAACTGACTTAAATGCAATTCCTGCTTTTGCTCTAGAAAAAATAGAAGTATTAAGGGATGGAGCCTCTGCCCAATATGGTTCTGACGCCATCGCTGGCGTAATCAACTTAAATGTAAAGAAAGACACTAAGAAATTTGACATTGCGCTTTTTGGAGGAAGTAATTTTTCTAAAGGGGCAAATGATCATAATGGTGGCAATGACGGTAATAATGTACAGCTTGACTTGAACTATGGTACAAATCTTGGAAAGGAAAAAAGTTTTATAAATGCTACTGCTAGTTTTCAATTAAGAGGCAACACGAGTAGAGCAAACGATGTAACTGGTACCTTATTCAATGGCTATAATGCTGTCGAAGATAGAGCCGCAGCAGCAGGAACAAATATCAACGCATTGTTCGGAAATATAACAAATACTCCAAACACGGCTCAGATACTTTCAACAATAAAAACGTATGCACCTCAAGTAAGCTATTTTACACCCATACAACAAACTGCAATTAGTAATGCCAGTACAATAGCTGAAATGCAAACTGCATTAAATTTTGATGCAACTTCAGGAGAATTAGACTTCAGAGGATTAGAAAGACGAAATTTTAATATGAATGTGGGACAATCTTCTTTGACAAGCGCGCAATTCTTTTTGAATGCTGCTTATCCAGTTTCAAAAAATAGTGAACTTTATGCCTTTGGAGGAACAAGTTATAGAAATGGTGCTTCAGCAGGTTTTTACAGAAGACCAAATCAATCTAGGTCTTACACAGGATTGTATCCAAATGGTTTCTTGCCAGAAATTCACTCAACAATTAATGATGTCTCTGCAGCAATAGGAATAAGAGGTCTAATATTCGAAAGTTGGAATTATGATTTGAGTAACACCTATGGTAAAAATACTTTTGATTATAAAATCGAAAATACTGTAAATGCTTCTATGAGGGAAAATTCTCCTACAGAATTTGATGCAGGTGGATTAGGTTTTGCACAAAATACCACCAATTTTGATATGAATAGAAAGTTCGATAAACTTAATGTCGCTTTTGGTGCTGAATACCGTAATGAAAATTATAAAATAAATGCTGGTGTTCCAGATTCGTATAATTTATATGATATTAATGGTGCAGTGGTTACAGGATCTACACCTGCAAACATAAAGGTTACTGATTTTTACGGCGCTGCCAGAGCCGGTGGTGCACAAGTATTCCCAGGTTTTAGACCTGCAAATGCTAGTGACAAAAGTAGAAACAGTGTGGCACTTTATGGAGATTTAGAATATGACATCACTTCTAAATGGATGGTAAATGGAGCGGTACGATTTGAGAACTATTCAGATTTTGGAAACACAACCAATTTTAAATTAGCTTCTCGTTATAAAGTAACCGATAATATCAATTTACGTGGTGCAGTAGCTACTGGTTTTAGAGCACCTTCATTACACCAAATATATTTCAATTCTACTTCAACTCAATTTGTAGGCGGTGTTCCATTTGAAGTAGGAACATTTAGCAACGATTCAGAAGCTGCCCAAATATTAGGAATTCCTAAATTAAAACAAGAGGAATCTCTAAGTGCAAGTATTGGTTTTACAGCTAAAGTACCGTCAGTAAATTTAACTTTGACAGCCGATGCTTATATCATTGAAATACAAGATAGAGTGGTTCTTACAGATCAGTTTGCAAGACCAGGTGGAACTCCGGCAGCAGGATCTCCTGCTGACATATTAAATGGCTTATTTGACCAAGCAGGGGCGACAGCCGCCACTTTCTTTTCAAATGCTATTGACACTCAATCAAAAGGAATCGACATTGTAATTAGTCAAGTAGCCAATATAGGAAATGGTTTAAAATTAAAAAATGACCTTTCTGCTACTTTTGGAGAAACCAAAAGAATTGGAGACATTCACGCTTCACCTATTTTAGCAGCCAATGGTCAAATAAACAGATATTATTCTGAAGCAAGTAGAGTATATCTTCAGGAAGCTGTGCCAAGACAAAAAATTAATTTAACCAATACTCTTTCTGTCAAAAAATTTGATTTCTTCTTAAGAAACGTATATTTTGGTAAAGTTACTGATCCCAATACTGTTGATGCTAATGGAGATGGAAGAATAGAAGCAGTGCCAGTTAATGGATTTGCTGTTGAAGTTGAGCACCCAGTTTGGAGTTCAAGAGTTATCACTGATTTATCTGTTAGCTATAATTTAACCAAAAATGCAAAAATTGTAGTTGGAGCAAATAACATATTTGATATTTATCCAACACTTAATTATGGTCCTATTTCAGCAAAAAGAGCAATAAATATTATTACCCCTACTATAGCCGGTGTACCGCAAACAGGTCTAGATGCTAATGGAAATGTTATATATAGTGCTACTACTCCTACTGTAGATTTATCTAACGCAAACCAATTCGTTTATTCAAGAAACGTATCGCAATTTGGCCAAAACGGTCGTTTTGTTTTTGCAAGAATAGGATATAGTTTCTAAATTGTTTTTTTAAGTTTTTATGAGGCTGTCCAAATGGACAGCCTCATTTTTTTTGATTTATCTTTCAAACAGAATAAGTTTAAACTTTGTAACTTTTTCAAGCAGAACAATATCCCGCTAGGCAAAGTCTCATGACTTTGAGGTAGTGACTTTCGGTTTCCAACCGATTTTGTTTTAGATTGTAACAACTTTAAGTCAGTCACAGACTGACGAACACATCCTCAAAGTCGGAGACTTTGAGGAGCGAGAAAGAAACTAATTATATAAAAATTTTTTAACAATCTATATTTTACAGCTTCCATAAATTATGTATATTTATGGATCTTTTTTTTTAATGAAATTTTAATACATATGGAAATCGTTATAATTGGTGGTGGTTTTGCAGGAATAAATTTAGCCAAAGAATTGGTAAACCAAAAAGGAATTCAAGTAACGCTAGTTGACAAAAACAATTATAATTTTTTTCCGCCACTTATCTATCAGGTAGCCACAGCCTTTTTAGAACCTTCAAGCATTAGTTATCCTTTCCGAAAGTTTTTTGCAGGCAAAAAGAATCTGCAATTTCGCTTGGGAGAGTTACTCAAAGTCATTCCTTCAGAAAACAAAATTATCCTCAATAATGGCGAATTGCATTACGATCACTTAGTTTTTGCAACTGGAGCTGAAACGAGTTATTTTGGAATGGAGAATGTCAAGAAAAATGCCATTCCGATGAAAACGCTCAATGATGCCATTGAAATGCGTAATACCTTATTGAAAAATCTGGAAAAAGCATCTATTTGCAAAGACATTAGAGAACGCCATAAACTTTTGACCATTGTGGTTGTTGGTGGTGGGCCTACCGGTGTTGAAGTTTCCGGAATGTTTGCCGAAATGCGAAAAAGCATATTACTCAAAGAATATCCCGAATTAGAAACATCCGCTAGTAATATCTATTTAGTCGATGGTGGTGATGCATTGTTATCGCCTATGAGCGTGGCATCACAAGCAGACACGCTCGAAGCAGTAACCAAACTTGGAGTCCTCGTAAAACTAAACACCCGAGTGGTCGATTATAAAAACGACACCGTTTTCTTTGCCGATGGAAAAACCATTCAAACCAAAAATTTAATTTGGGCGGCAGGAGTTTCCGCAAGGGAATTTGAAGGAATTCCAGCAGAAAGTTACGGTCGTGGCAAACGAATGGCTACCGATGCGTTCAACAAAGTAAACACTACCGAGAACATCTACGCTATTGGCGATACCTGCATTCAACTCAACGATGTAGATTTCCTAGGAGGTCATCCGCAAGTAGCGCAAGTGGCCATCCAACAAGGGATAAATTTGGCCGAAAACTTCAAACTAATGGTTCAAAATAAGCCTCTAAAACCTTTTAAATACAATGACAAAGGTTCTATGGCCATCATTGGAAAAAACAAAGCCGTTGTTGATTTACCAAAACCCAAAATGCATTTCAAAGGTTTTTTCGCTTGGATGATTTGGTTATTTGTACACCTAATGTCCTTGATAACCTACCGCAACCGATTGAATACCTTTTACCATTGGATGATTGCTTATTTCTCAAAAGACCAATCGTTGCGAATGATTATTAGACCTGAGAAGAGGACGAAAGGGGAGCTGTAGTTTGTAAGAAAAATTTATTATATTTGATGAGTACAAAAGGAGGAAAAACCTTTACATATAAGATAGTTAGCGGCAACCTTAAAATGACACAGACAATGAATATAGAAAACGACATACTTGAATTTATTAAAACAGGTCAGAATGACAAATTAGAACTGGCATTAAAAGAAAATCCGTTACTTATGGACAGCAAAACGGAACAAGGAATTTCGTATTTACAATTTGCTGCATATTGTAGAAATAAAATTGCGGTTGACCTTTTAAGACAACACAAGCAACAACTTGACATCTTTGAATCCGCAAGTACTGGCGATATTTACAATCTGAAAAAACGACTTGAGGAAGATTCAAATTTATTAAACTCATATTCTATAGATGGTTTTACACCTTTGGGACTTTCTTGCTTTTTCGGACACTACAGCATTGTAAAATATCTTATCGAAAGAGGAGCTAATGTTAACATTCCCTCAAATAATCAATTTAAAGTAGCACCTATACATTCGGCCTGTGCAATATCGAACTACGACATTACCGAGTTATTGCTAAAAAATGGTGCAGACGTAAATGCAAAACAATTGCAAGGTGTAACACCATTACATTCAGCAGCGCATAACGGACAGACAAAACTAGCAAAGCTTCTTATTGAAAGTGGTTCGGACATTAATGCAAAAATGGACAATGGTCAGACACCTTTATTTATCGCGAATGAAAAGAATTTCACTGAAACTACTTCCTTACTAAAACAATACGGTGGACAATAAAGGCAGCCGCTAATCGTAGTTTGGCAATATGGCGGATTTCTCAATACCGTTAGTAATTGGATTTGGTTGCGAAACTGGCATTTTGAAAGAATAATTAGAATGTCATATTTTGAACTATAATTTATAGTATGGAAAACGCTTTTTTTCGGAAATGTTTGTTATATTTGCCATAGATTTTTATCAATGAGAGCCGAGTTATTAGCGTAACGTTTGAGGCTCTTTTTTTGTGCGTTAAAGTTTGCGGTTTTAGGTTACCAACCTTGTTTAACCCTACCCCTATTCTCGAAGGTGGGGTAAGCATGAAGAAAATCCCCATTTTCATAAAAGCATAATATTTGTCTGTTTCTCCTCACGTAAACCAGTAAGTAATCCCAAGCTATTGATTGTTTTTGAAGCCATTGAGAATAATTGTAAATTGTATGTACGTATTCGGTAAATAGTCTTTTTTCTCCATTTAGAAAAACAGTTACTGAGTAATCATTTTTCTTTTTAAATATCTCACTCATGGGGTAAGAGATAAAAAAAAATAGAGAAATCAGAGAGGGGGGAAGAGATAAAAAAAAATAGAATACCCCAACTAAGGAGCATTCTATTATATAAATAGTTGTACTTTTTCATGTAGATTGATTTTTATCAGTGAGAGAAGTGTTAGCGCACTTTTGCCTCTCGTTGAAGTTTTGCCAAATATACATATAATTCTTATTTAATTGTTAATTTATGTTAAATTATTTATTCAGGAATTTTGTCATACAACACAGAAGGACTGTATATATTCAATGCAGGGTCATATAAACGATACCATGCAACGGTTCTTCTTTGTAATTCGGGCATTGTCAAATCGTAACCTTCATGTAATTGAGAATCTACGTTTGAAAATGTGATATTATCTAATGATGATTGAACGTGTACAAGTGGTTCGTACTCCCAATACAACCAAAAACGATCGACCTGTGAAATCTTAAAGTCAATTGGCAGTCAACCGCCTATTGGTAGTTTTGGACACATTTCTGAATTTTGTTTTCTAAAATCTTCTAATTTTATAAACGACAAATCAAAATGGTCTGAATACATGATTAAGCGTTCTATATCTGTAAATGCAATACTTTCTTGTGCTACCTTAATGAACTCAATACCTTGCCTACAAGCCACAAAAATTAAATCTTCGGGAATGCGAAAACAAGCCTCCAAACTGTCAATTTTCATTGTATTAAGAACCATTTGTCGATTAATGTAATGTAATGTGACCATATTTTAAATTTTAATAAATTTTCTTATTTCTTTTAACTCCTGTGGGTCTAAGTACTTTAAAATGTCTTTTCTTAAGTTTCTACTGTTGGTATCGACTTGGAAGTACAGTTTTTCTAGTATACCAAAGTAATTTCTGTATTTTGAAAGCGTATTTCGAATTTCACGATCATTTTCCGTCCAACCTCTTACATTGAAGATATCATACCAATTTGAATCGTCTGAATAAATGACTCCAAAGTCATTAGCTAAGTTTGTACTCGCCGCCCAAAGTTCTTTTGATCCCGTGATTTTTTGCCTTTCGGTCAACTGTTTTTTTGGGTCCATGTTATTTATGTATCGAATTTCTTTTACATAGGTGGCATTTGATTTCTGTTGGTCGACTACAAGATTGTTGTTTTGTTCAATAGCTAACTCTTTTTGTTTAGCCAAATACCTCTTTAGCAAGGGGTAAACGAAAATCAGACCTCCAATGACCATCCAATATTTTTGCATGAATTCCATGAACTGAGTGCCGTAATCGGTTTGTTTTGTGTTTCTTACCATATTTGATTTTTTGAAAAAAAAAGCAGAAAACGTGTTGTTTGCTGCTTTTTTCTATATGTCAATTGTTTATTTCATTATCTTTTTGGCTTTGCAAAAATTTTGTACCCGATGAAACCAACGGCTAGAATTAAGCTTGCTAAAACCTCAAATTGATGAACTACGAAAAATGTTTTTATTTTTTCCATTTTGTATTGTTTTTATTGTTGTTGTAAAAGTGGTTAATTAAAAAAAAAAAGCAAAAAAAAGTAAGGCGGGGGTGAACTGTCTAATCCACGAGGTATTTACCTTTAGGTTTACCGTTGAAACATTGCCTAGATTATCAATTGCAGCTTCAATGTCATTATCGGCTACTTCCTTATGTGCATCGCCTAATTCGACTCTTATAATGGCTCTAGACAATAAAAGTAAAAATTTACGGTTAATGGCTGTTATCTTTTCATCTGGAGTAACTCCTATACTTTTACATACTGAATTGATGTAACTTGTTGTATTGTTCTCAGATGCTGGAGCGTATTCGCTGATTAGCTTTTTAACCGTATTTTTTCCTTTGTTAATGTCATTGATTAAATCCTTCATCATCGCACGAAGACCAAATGTGATGTTTTCAAACTGTTCAAAGACCTTATCTTTATTCTGCTTTATTGGAATTTTACCCTGCCAACTTATGGCGGTGAATTTCAGATTGCCAGGATTATTATTTCTTAAACCTCTGACTTTGTGGGCGTTTAAAAATGACTTACTCATCTTTTGGATGTTCTTTTAGTACTTTTTCATCCCCACCGATTTCATCAAGTGTGGAGATTGCAAACTCTACGATTTTTATGATAGCCATAATGTACACCCCATATTTTAGGAATGTTTTAAGTCCTCCTACAATTCCTGTAAATTTTTTCATAGTCTATTTTTTAAAGTTTCTACCGAAATATCCTGTTACTCTTTTTCCACTTTTTGTGGTACCGCTTCCGTTTGGAGTGATGCAAAGGCTTAATTCAGATATTGAAATCACTTGGGTTTTTACGTTCATTAAAACGGGGTAAATTTGACTAGTTCCCATCGATGTATTGAACACTTTGCAAATCATTTTTTGGTACTCTTTAGGAGTATTTCCAGTCTTACCGTTTGAGTGAACCATTTCCATCCCTTTACCTCCTTGACCAGAATAAGGCGTTACGGTTGCTTGCATTAAGCCATTTTTTGTGACCCTCCAAGCATTAACTATGATTTCACCCTCAAAATTTCCGTTTTTGATTTTGGAATACACCGCACCGCTTCTTTTGTGTTGTGGCGGGGCTTGTGGACTGTAGTTTGGTGCTGCAACATATTGATTGTTTCTTTGGAAATTATTTGCAGTATTTCTCTGATTTCCGTAATTGGACTGATATTGATTTTGACCGTACATAATTAATTTTGATTTTGGTTAGAAATGACTTCTTTTGGTTTTTTAAACATTTTAAAAACCGTTATTATTCCGACTACCAACTGTATAGCAATTTTCACTATTTCGATGGTGGGAGTAATTGGGGGTACGTGTTGCACCCCCTCGATTACCCCAATACCCGCAGTACCTAACATTGCGCTGCGCATTATCTTCTTCTAGAATTAGAATTGTTTCCTTTTCTCATAAACATGTAGATTGCACCGCCAATGACACCAAAGCCTACGGCTAGTTTAATCCAGTGCATTTTTAACCATTCAGTCATAGTGCTATCGGCTACATTTGCACCAACTAGTCCAACATCCTGCTTAAATCCTTTAGACGTTTGCGCTATGGCTTCCTGTGTCACTCCTTTGGTAAAGGCATTCAACTGTGCACCTACTTGCTGTCCTACTTGTCCACCCGATAGGCTCGCTAAATAGTTAGCCTGTGCATTCAACGCATTAGCTTCTTCAATTCTACCTGCTTCAGCTGCTTGTTTTGCCTCTTTCTTTTTTGCTGCAGCTGCACTTATGCCTCCGACTACATCTTGTGCCAAACCTCCAACGATTGGAATCATTGACAATAGGGGAGTACCTACTTTTACTATATTTTTGAGGGAAATCTGCTTAACTCCTTTTTTTACGGCAGCCCCAATTTTTTTAAAGAAACCCATTACGCTTCAATTCTCATTAGAAGGTTAACAATGTTTCCTTGGTTCTTACGAACTTCGATAGATTTCACTCCAAATAAAGGAAGCTGTAATTTACCGCTGAAAGCACCTTTTACCGTAAAATCCTGTCTTACATAGGCTACAGGGTCAACAGAACGAGACAACACACGCAATTCGTGCATAGTGTATTTTACCACATTGTCATTCAAGAACGTGTACGACACTTCTTGGATATCGTCTGAATTGTCCAATAAGGCTAAATCACAATGGTACACTTCAAAGTGTTTGTCTTTATCGTCAGAAGACATTGATTTATTTTCAAATGCCAAAGTTTTGTTAGACATTTCGGGCATTTCAATTCCGTTTAGCACGTAGGTTTCTGCACCTTTCAATCCTATAAGGGATATTTTGATAACGTCTTTATCTCCCAACACAATTGCGCCATCTTCACAGATTTCACACTCAGCTGTAGTTTTGTAAGTTGCATCCGAAGATATCGCATCACCGTTAAAGGTTGTCAGATAGATGAAATCCTGTAAAGACATATAGCCTCTAGTGATTTCCTCGTTTCCTGTGGCTTTTTCAACCTCGACTTTGATTTGTTCGGTGGTCAAGGCTTCAACGTCTAAAGAGGTCGAAACAATGATAGCACCGATAGACTTCGTAAGGAGCAACACACCAGAGGTAGTAATGTTTTTGTTTTTCGATGTAAATAATTCCATTTTGATTATTTTGATTAATGATTGATGATTGAGGTACAAATTTGTGCATAAAAAAACCCCCGAAATGGAGGTTTAAGACTTTAGGGGGTCTTTTGGGGGTGTTTTAGGTATTTTTGGGTATTTCCTGTATCTTAAAATACTGTTTGAAATGGCAGAATAGAACTGTTTTTACATTCAATTCCTTTTTGATATCGGTATAATATTGCTTTGCCGTTTTGGTCGAAACCGTAATTAATAAACTTTCAATATCTTTGAACGATAATTTTGTGTAGTCTGTGTAGGTTGTATTTTGCATGGGACATGATTTTGTTAGGGGAGTGGTCGTACACTCCCTTTTTTATTTGGTTAATTTTTCGATTAATCTTTTTAATTCGGTAATGTGAGAGCTCAGTATTTCAGATATTACTTTTTTTGATTGTTTGCCAATATCATCATTTAGTAAATCAAGATTCATATGAAGAATTGACAATTCCAAAATATTAATTTCGTTCTCTAGTTGTTTTTGAGTTTTTTTTTTCATTTTAAAATAGATTTAATTGGACATTATCCGTTTGTTGTCGACTAACTGCAGTTACAGAAAAGACATCTTTTTCCGACAAATTGGTGTTTAAAAAATGCTGTTTGCAGGTTTCTTTTTTGAAGGCAATTTGAACCCATTTTGTGCAAATTCCAGCGTCTTTGGTACGGGCATTATTTTTGTGCTTTGAATCATCAAAAAAGGCACAATTTTGGCAGGTTTCAGTCATAGTTTTTTGGTTTTTTTTGGTTTTAGAAAATTAGCACATTTGCTAAATGAATCCCGACTATCATTAGTCGGGATTTTGACTTTTTTTGAGAGTAGATTTTTTGGTGCTTTTTGGCCAAGAATAGGTTAATATTAAATCAATAAAAAAATCGATTAAAAAAGGCATAATTTTAGATGGTTTTAGTATCATATTCCTAAGTTTTTTAAAAAGGTATTTGAACGGTCATTTTGTTCAATTTCAGCCTTCAAATTTTTGTCTCTATTTTTTAAATCATCAATCAATTTTTTTGCTTTAGATTTAGTTCTAGACTTTGAAGAGGGGTCTTCGATTAGATAAGTGAACCCTAAAAGTTTTTCCTCATCAAATCCCAATTTGATTAAATTTTCGATGTAATACTGTACCATGATATCATTAGGCATTAATTCGTTACTGACTTTTGATTTTTGCTTTGGCTCGATGTAGTGTTTTAAGCCGCTTTGCGCTATTAATTTTAAATCTTTAGGACTTGCCGCCAGTAAATCATAAAATGTCTTAAAATCGGCTTTAAATCCCTTGCTTGCTAAATATTCTTTGTGTTTGTGTGCTTTTATGGTAAATTCATAACGCACCAAATTGTCAATTACCGAAGTTTTCATAGGTTCTAAAAACGCTTTGTAAAAGACAATTGATTTTGAGAGTAATTCGAAACCTTTGTGATAGATTTTGCAGTATGGAGTAGTGTTTGCTGCTTTTTCACGTTTATTAAAATCCATTCCCAAATTGGAAGTGTTTTTAATCGAATTGGATTGATTTATGTAGTGTATTAGAGGTTTTTTTCCCTCGTTTGGGTTCTGCATGATGAAAGAAAATGCAGTTTTAAGTGATTTTAAATCGATCAATTGATTGATGCAAATATCAATATCAGAAACTAAACCCTGTAAAAAATCTTTTTTGGTAATGTGTAGTACTCCAAAAGAATTTATATCATCTACAATACGACCATAATTGGAGGATGAAATTCCTTCAAAATATTGTTCTTTAAGCATTTTTGCGGAAATCTGAAAAACAACGTATTCGTTGGCTGTTTTTTTTGCATCTATAAAAGCTTTAATGTAGAATCTATAAGTAATTCCGTTAATTATTTTGGTGTATGGTTCGGCTTTTCTTACGGATTCGCCTAAGTTTCCCTGTTGGTTATTTTCTCCATCAAGCTCGTCAATGTTCGGGTAATACGCTATGAAGTCAGTAATTAAGCGCTTATCTATAATTTTTACCTTATCTAGTTTGACACGGATTTTTAGTGAATCTATTAAGCCAGTGTTAAACATACTAATAAAATTAGAGTTAAACAATTAGCTATCAAATAGATACTATATAAAGTGAACCATAATTTATATTATGTAAAATAGACTTTTTTAACACCCTATATAATCCATAATTAGTTGTCATAAAAATCTATATCTAATCACCTGATAAGAATTGAAAAATAAATCAAATTCTTGAAACAAATCCCTTACTATTGAAAATCGGAGACATAAAAAAACATTGCCGATTACAACAATGTTTCTTTATGAAAATTTTAAAAATGTTATTTTACAGTAAAACCAATATTCCAATTGTCCCAACTTAAAACAATATCGCTAGGATTAATCTTGTACACTAATTTTTCAGTTATTGATTCTGAAGCTTGTGGTTTGACTTTTACTCTAAGCTGATCATCTTTCTCTTTATATTTATAAGCTCCCCATTGTTCGGACTCTTTATTAAAAACAATAATACATTCATCTTTATTTGGAATAATAAAAAAGGAATATTTACCTGCAGGTAATTTTGAACCTTCAATAGTAAGATCTTTATTTGTTTCGAATGTGGTTGCTTCATTGGCTCCGGCACGCCAAACTTCATCAAGAGGGACCAATTCGCCCCAAATTTTTCTACCCCTAACTGAAGGACTTCCGTAATTAATTTCAATATTAGCACCATTTATCGTTCCCATTGCTTTTTCAGGCGGACTCTTAGGCTTCTCTTGTGCATTAACGAATGTCGCACTCAAAATAACAACTAGTAACAATAGCCTTTTCCTTAATAATTCCATAATGTTTAGTTTTTTGATTAGGCATAAATTTAGAATAACTTCAATTTATTTATTACGATTCAATATTTTTTTATGAAAAAATTAACTATTTCTAAATTAAATCACATTCCTTTATATATGCCTTCTTTTTTAGGCTAATTTTATTATTTTTACAAAGAATACATTATTTCAAACCATGAAATGTGTAAGAATACATATTGGTCCTAATGACAAATAAAAAACAATAATTACCCACACATGAATACAATAGCTGAACATATTGCTGATTTTTTAAAGGAGTATCCTCCATTTGACAACTTGACTTTTCAAGAACTCTCAGAAATATCCGCAAATATTCGCGTTATTAATTTAGAAAAACACAAAACATTGTTTCAAATAAACGATGTTTTACATGATTGTTTTTATGTTGTAGCATCAGGCGCTGTCACTTTGTCAGTGATTTCAGATGCTGAAGAAACATTATTAAATAAATGTCATGCTGGTGATGTTTTTGGACTTCGACCTTTTTTTGCCAAAAACAACTACATGATGACCGCAAAAGCTCGCGAAGAAAGTATCGTTTACGGTATTCCAATTGCTACTTTCAGACCCTTTGTTGCCAATAATCCTAAAGTCTTAAATTTTCTTTTGGAAAGTTTTGCTTCTAATACTTGGAATCCAAAAGACAAAGAGAATTTTAGAGGGAAATTAGCTTCTGACAATTTTTTCTATGCAGATCAAAAAAACGAAATGCAATATTTTCAGTCTCTCGCTTATAATCGGTCGCCACTTATTGTAAAAGTGACTGATCATGCTAAAGAAGTGGCTTTGCGTATGACTGAGAATCTCTCAACAAGTGCCGTTATTTGCGAAAACTACTTACCTGTCGGGATTGTAACAACTACAGATATGTGTTCAAAAATAGCTACAGGTTTGTTTCCCATAACCAATACTGTCGACTCTATCATGTCTGCACCAGTAGTAACAGTTGCCGAAAATGTTTCTTTGGCCGAAGCTCAATTATTAATGTTGAAAAACAATGTTAGTCATTTATGTGTAACCCAAGATGGTACTGACAAATCAGCCGTAAAAGGTGTAATATCAGAGCATGATTTAATTGTAGCCCAAGCCAGCAACCCAGGAGTTTTAATAAAAGAAATCAAAAGATCCCAAAACCCAAAAGAATTAAGACAAATTCGGGAACGTTTAGCCGAACTGATACAAAACTCTATTAATAAAAACATTCCGCTTTCCCATATCAACAATATAGCCAGTGAGATAAACTCAGCCATTTTAAAAAGGGCTGTAGAATTATCGATTTTAGAGTTGGGCTCTCCTCCTGCTCGTTTTGCTTGGTTAAGTATAGGCAGTCAAGGCAGAAAAGAACAATTGTTGATCACCGATCAAGATAGTATTTTAGTTTTTGAGGATGTCCTTCCTGATAAATATAGAGATATCAGAGATTATTTTTTAAAGCTCGGTAAAAAAACCACTTTAACACTTGAAAAAACAGGTTATGAATTATGTCCAAACGGACATATGGGAAGTAACATGTTGTGGTGTAAGTCACTGACAGATTGGACCAAACAATATGACAGCTGGATGAATACTCCCGGTGAAAACAGTAATGATTTGAGTAGTATATTTTTTGATTTGGACTTGGTTTTTGGTGAGAAAAAAATATTTGAAACGTTAGAAAATGTGATTTTCAAAAACATAGAAAATAATACTTTATTTTTTGATTTTTTAGGAAATGACGCTTTGAGAAAAAATGCTCCCCTAACTTTTTTTAAGAAATTTGTAGTTGAGGAAGAAGAACCAAATAAAGATAAGTTTGATATAAAAACCAGGGCATTAATGCCTCTTATTGATGGTGCAAGGCTTTTTGCACTACACTTTAACATAAGAGGACTCAATAACACCTATTTAAGATTCAAACAATTAGCAATTATAGATCCTAAAAATGCCGATATTTATCTTAATTGTGCGGAAGCTTTTTTGATTTTATCCAGATTTAGAGTCAACGAAGGTTTGAAAAATGACAATTCGGGACAATATATAAATTTAGATGAATTGACTAAATTGGATAAAGAAAAACTAAAAAACGCTTTCATTCCAATGAAAGATTTAGAAGAATTAATAAAAAGTAATTTCAAACTCACTCAATTTTCATAGCAATGTTAGACTGGCTAAAAAACATAAACAAAGATTATCCTGATTTTTGGAAAACATATCTATCAAAGTTTGAAGAAAAACCGAATCGATTTGTTGTTTTTTCAACTGAAACTTCTGGGCTAAATCCCATTAAAGACGTGATTCTTTCTATTGGTTCTTTTGCGATAGTCAATAATAGCATACATATTGGTGATAGTTTTGAAGCTGTTCTTTTGCAATATATATATCTTCATGACAATGGACTATCCAATGAGTTTATTGTAGAAAGTAAGATGAGAAAATTAAGCGAACCAGATGCCATGCAAGCGTTCGTTGATTATATTGGTAACGCCGTTCTAATAGGCCATCATATTGACTTTGACGTAGAAATGATCAACGCTAGCTTAGAAAGATTAGGTTGTGGCAGATTAAAAAACGAAGCATTAGACATTGATGTAATGTATCGAAAACTTAAGGATATCAACGACAAGCAATTTTCCCTAGATGAGTTATCGGATATTTTTAAATTACCAAAAACATATAGAAATACCCCTTCGGAAGATGCCTATACCATTGCCTTGTTGTTTTTAAAATTAAAATCAAGATTGGGCATTAAATAATTTGTAACCATTCAGCAATGAATGGTTACTTTTTTGGGGTTATAGCACCGAAATAATTCTTTGAAAACGCCCATGATGTGTTACAGATACTGGATTCATACTATTTGAAACTGAATCTAAAAGATAAGGAATGCCATTCTCTTTTTTTATAATTGTAGTAGTAGTAGTAGTAGTAGTAGTAGTAGTAGTAGTATCTAAAACCCTTATTTTTTTAAAATGCTCTTTTTCAAAAACGGCTACCGAATAAACATAATTAGTTGTAATCTCCGTTTGGGTATAAAAAACAAAATCATCAATAGAAACTGTCCCTGTATTTTTATCATTGTAATGACACTCCAATCGCAACGGAAAAAAACCTCTAATTCCCGTTTTTCGGTTGTAAATTTTATAACTAGCCTCCTTCCTACTCCACAGATTCCAAACCATAAGATCTTGGTTTTCTGAATTCAGAATCAATTGCTGTTCTTTAGGAGAAAAAATCTTATCCAAAAAACGGTTTCTCCTCCAATTGCTTTCTTTTAGGGCTAAATCTAAATCCACTATGTCATTTCCAATCATTTTCTGGATAATTCAGCTTCAATAATACCTATTGCGGCTTTTACATTTACCATCTTTTCCATTGATTCATTATCGATAATGACATCGAATTTTTCCTCAATATCTAATATAACATCAACCAAATTTGCCGAATTTATTCTTAGATCATTAATGAAATCAGTGTCTTCTGTAAGCGCTTCAAAAGCTTCTTCATTTTGAATATACGGTTTTACGATACCCTTTAACTCTTCAATTGTTGCTTCTCTATTCATATATTGCTATTTATTGTTTTTTATTGGTTGTATGTAATTGTTTCTCCTATTCGCAAAAGTTCGGGCCGCATATCATGACTAAGTATGAGGATTATATTTCTTAAAAATAACACATCCATTTATATCTCCAAAACCAAAACTGGCTTTTGCAATGATATTTATATCTTTTTTAATCAACTGTTGCGAAATTTTTAACGGATCAATGCAAGCTGTAATTTCGGGATGCAAATCTTCGGAATTAATATTCGGAAAAATAAATCCTTGTTGTATTTGCAATACCGTTGCCACACTCTCTACACTTCCAGAAGCCGATAAACAATGCCCAACCATCGATTTTAGCGAATTTATATACGGAAAATCAGTTCCTTTTCTAGCTAAAGCTGAACTCCAGTTCATAATCTCTAAACTATCTTTTGATGTAGCTGTTAGATGGCCATTTATAGCATCTATTTCAGAAGCTGTAATTCCCGAATTTGTTATAGCATTTTTTATGCATTTTTGGACAGCTACTGGATTTGGGGCTGTCATTGATCCAGCTCCTCTTTGCCCACCAGAATTGACATTACCGCCCAAAACTTCGGCATAAATGGTTGCGCCACGCTCTAAAGCAGTTTCCAAATCTTCCAATACTAATGCTCCTGCCCCACTTGCGGGAACAAACCCCGAAGCACTTGCGGACATGGGTCTAGAACCCGTTTCAGGAGAATCGTTATGTTTGAAAGTACATACTCTCATCGCATCGAAGCCACCCCAAATATACGGACCTGAATCACTGGTACTTCCTGTTAGCATTCGTTTGGCTTGTCCTGATTTAATACGTTCATAGCCCATTAAAATACTTTCCACCCCCGTTGTACAAGCTGATGAATTGGTCGTCACTTGATTTCCTAAACCTAGTTTCCCCCCCAGATAGGCGCTTACACCACTACCCATCGTTTGAGATACACTTGTACTCCCTAAACTTCGTGTCTGCAATGCGTCAATTTTATATATGCTTTCGCGAAGTTTATCAATACCCGAAGTCCCTGCTCCAAAAATGGTTCCGCTATCCCAATCTGGTTCTTCTTGAATTTCTATCGATAAACCAGCATCTTTCCACGCATCAATTCCTGCAATGACACCGTATAAAATACCGGATGCATTAAAATTCCGTAACTCCAACTCCGTAAAATAGTTTAAAGCTAATGCTGTTGACACTTCTGGTTTTCCAGCAATTTGGCAGGAAAATTTTAAACTTTCTAATTCGGAATCAAACTTAATTCCCGAAATTCCGTTTTTTATGGCATGGGTAAACACATCAAGTCCAACCCCATTTGGAGCAACTATGCCAAGTCCTGTTATTACAACACGTTTTTTCAATATCAATATCAATTTTAAATGGTAATGCAATTTTTAATAATAAATCATTACCTCTTTTCAATTTTTCAAACTATCATTCCTGCAATTGTCCCGTTACAAACCTCTTCGTCTCTCTCGTTTTTCATGCTAACTTTGCATTTTAACTTTCCAAACCTAAAATAGATTTTTTTAGAAATCACTGTTACTTTTTCATTAGGAAAAACAGGTTTTGAAAATTCAATATCTGTTGATGTTAAAGCTATTGAAGTTTTTTTGTTAAATTGATTCTTTAATAGAAAAACACCAAGACAAACCAACCCGATTTGAGCCATAACTTCTGTTAGAATCACACCTGGTGTGACTGGATTATCCTTGAAATGCCCTTTATAAAATTCCAATTCTCTATCAAAAGTATACTCCCCTTCTACCCCATCTTCATCAATTCTGACAATCTTGTCCACAAACAGAAACGGTTTCGAATATGGTAATTTTGATAGTATATCTTTTTCTTCCATTGCTCTACATTAATGCCCAATTAAATTCAAATACAATTTTTTTAGTGTTGCTTTCTCGCAAAAACGCCAAGTCGCAAAAAAACAACGTTAGGCTTTGCGTCTTGGCGTCTTTGCGAGAAGATTTAAAAATCAAGCGTACTATTCATTTTTATCTTAAAACTGCAACAAAACCCTTTGAGCCGAAAATCCCGGGCCAAAACTCAACATTAAACCCTTTGAGCCTTTTTCTGGATAATTATCCATAAATCGTTCCAAAACATATAATACGGTTGCGCTAGACATATTTCCGTACAATCGCAATACTTCTTTTGTGTCATCTATATTTTTTCCTAAATCAGAAAACAAATCTTCAACCGTTTGCACGATCTTCTTTCCACCGGGATGAAAAATTAAATGATCAATATCTTCTATTTTTAATTGGTTCTTTTCCAGAAATGGATGAATAATATCCGGAAAATGGAATGCTATTGTATCCGGAACATCTATATCCAATACCATTTGCAAGCCGGAATTCGTTAATTTAAAACCCATCATGTGAATATTATCGTAAAAATGATACATTTCTTCAGCTATAATTTCTGGTCCCGTTTCATCTTCGCAAGAAGACAGCAATACACAAGCTGCACCATCACCAAAAATTGCCGCACTAACAATGTTTGCCATTGAAAAATCATCCAATTGAAATGTTGCCGTTGGACTTTCTACAGCAATCACAGCGGCTCTTTTCCCTGGATTTGCCTGAAGAAAATTCTTTGCATATATAATTCCCGAAATTCCAGCCGCACAACCCATCTCTGTTACAGGCAATCGTACAATATCCTGACGTAGTTTTAAACTATTGATCAAATATGCGTCTAATGAAGGAATCATAATTCCCGTGCAACTAACCGTAATGATATAATCTAAATCTTGAGGTGCCCAATCCGCTTTTTTCAAAGCTTTATCCAATACTTTCTCACCCAGATCGATTATTTCCCGAACATAAATATCATTTCTCTCTTCAAAAGAAGTGTTCGTAAAAACTTCAAGAGGATCCATGATAGAATACCTTTTATCTACAGCAGCTCCTTCAAATATTTTCTTCACTTTTTTAATAAAGCGGTCTTCTTGTCCAACTAGCCAAGAATCCAGAAAAGGGATAATCTCTTGAGTAGTTCTTGAATATTTAGGTAACTGTTTTGCAACACATTTTATTTTTACACTCATTTATTTCTGGTGTTGATTTCTGATTTTATTTCCATAAAAAAATTGTTGTTTGTTTTAAACCGTGCTTTTTTCAATAATCCACTGATAGCGAAAAGCCCATCTCCATTGAATCTTATAGTTACTGAAATTTAATATTTCTGCAAACTCAACCAATTCTCTTTTTTTAAATCCCCTCAAAATAGACGTCAATCCATCTTCGCAAGACATATTTTCTAATTTAAAAATCACACATAAAACCTGAAACAATCGGTACGCAATCGCACTTCGTTCTAAATCATTCACAACTATACCTAATCTGGAATTTAGATTAAAAATGGTTAATAAATCTATTATTTCCTTATTTTTAAAATGATGTAATGTTAAGGTACACAATAGTATATCGCAGCTTATTTCTTTAAATGAATTACTAAAAACATCTTCACAACAATACTTGATATTCGAATATTTCATAGATAATTCTTGTGCATAACTTACCGTGTATCTATTGGCATCCACTCCTATTAATTGAAAATTCAATTTGTTTTCAGCACCATAATCCGCTAGTTTTCTCAACATGTCTCCATTTCCACACCCAACGTCTACAATCGTAATTTGATCTGATTGGGGTACTTTCGAAATCAATTTTTTCACTCCTTGCAAAGTGAGTTGGTTGCCTCCCAAAAACTGATTTATTTTAGCAATTTTATTCAAAGCATCTCTTAAAACATCACCTTCCAAATTAAAATCGTCCATTATCTCAGGTTTATCGGTTCTGTATTTGGTATTTATAAACATGCTGTTTTTTGAAATTGAAATTGCTATTGAAATTGCTATTGTACTTAAAATTACTTCATCGGAATCGGCTTTCCATGTGTTCTTTTTATAATGATTGCCATTAACGAAGGGAATTTAATCAATATTTTCATCAAAACAGCAGATAACGTTTGTTTTTGTAGCAAAAAAGCTAAAAATCGTCCTATCCTAAGTCTCTCTTTGAAATTTGAACCCCACTCTTTAATGTACTTATTTTCCAACTCAGTACGGGATTTTATTTCACCCTTATAATATTTAATGATTAGCTGAGAGATAATTTGGGCGCTATGGATCGCCATTGCCATCCCGTTACCGCACAAAGGATGAATTAAACCAGCGGTATCTCCAATCATTAAAATATGATTTTCTACCGTTTCTTTTTTATCAAAAGATATTTGACTAATCGTCAAAGGCTTGTCGAAAAGTAGTTTAGAATTTTTTAAAATTAATTCTAAATGTGGATTTTTGGCAACTACTTGATTTTGATATTCCTCTATATTTTTATAATTTTTAAAAGTTTCATAACTGGCGAGATAGCAAATATTTACGGCATTGTTTTCTACTTTTGAAACGCCACAATATCCTCCTTCAAAATTATGTAAACCCACCAGATCATTGGGAAAATCACCAGAATAATGGGCTTTAACTGCCAACCAATGCGATTTTCTTTGAATGAAATTACGGTTTAGCTTTAAATCTATAGTGGATCTTTTTCCAAAAGCTCCTATAACAATCTCCGAATTCAAAACTCTATTATTCGAGGTTGAAATAGTAAAATTATTGTTCTCGAAAATGATGCTTTCAACATTATCCTGAATCACTTCACATCCATTCTCAACTGCTTTTTTATATAAAAAGGCATCCAATGCAAACCGACTTATTCCAAAACCACCAAGTGGTAGATCACAATAAATACTTTTTCCGTTTACTGTTGAAAAATGCAATTTGGTAATTGAAGTCGGTTTTAATTCTGAAATAGCAAGGGAAAGCCAATCAAAATAAGGAACGACTTCATTTGAAATGTATTCTCCACAAACTTTATGCTTTGGATATTCATTTTTTTCTATCAAAACAACTTTCAGCCCTATCTTAGACAAGTGAATTGCTGCTGTCAATCCTGCTAAACCACCGCCGATAATCGTTATAGCTCTATTATTTTTCATAGTGTAGCTAATTTAGGTAATTTATTTAAACCAATACTTACTAATTAAAGCAAAAAAAGCTGCTTCAAAAAATTGAAGCAGCTTTTAAAAAAAATTAAATAGATTTTATTCTATTTTACCTTTCACAATTTCATCCACGATTTCTGGATTTAATAATGTTGTTATATCTCCGAAATTAGAATAATCTCCTTCTGCAATCTTACGCAAAATTCTACGCATGATTTTTCCAGATCTTGTTTTTGGCAATCCAGTAACAAACTGAATTTTATCTAATTTCGCAATCGGTCCGATATGATCGGACACATGTTGATTGATTTCTTTACTAAGATTTTCTCTATCTCTGTATTCTCCAGATTCTTTCAAAATTACAAAACCATATAATGCGTTTCCTTTAATGTCATGTGGAAAACCAACAATTGCGGACTCTGCAACAGCTGGATGCTCATTAATAGCATCTTCAATAGGTGCTGTACCCAAATTGTGTCCCGAAACGATAACTACATCATCTACACGACCGGTAATTCTATAGTATCCAACTTCATCACGTAGCGCCCCATCTCCAGTGAAATATTTACCAGGAAAGGCAGAGAAATAAGTATCCTTATATCTTTGATGATCTCCCCAAATGGTTCTGGCGATACCTGGCCATGGAAATTTAATACACAAGCTACCATCCACTTGATTTCCTTCTATTTCATTACGTTTGTCATCCATTAAAACAGGTTGAATTCCAGGCAATGGTAATGTAGCATACGTTGGTTTTGTCGGTGTGATAAATGCCAATGGAGCAATCATGATACCACCGGTTTCAGTTTGCCACCAAGTATCAACCACTGGACAACGTTTTCCTCCTACGTGGTCATTGTACCAGTGCCAAGCTTCTTCGTTTATTGGTTCTCCAACGGATCCAATTACTTTCAACGATTTTAATGGGAATTTTTGAACATAGGATAAATTCTCCTTTGCCAAAGCACGTATTGCTGTTGGAGCGGTGTAGAATTGAGTTACTTTATGCTTCTCGATAACTTCCCAAAAACGACTAAAATCAGGATAAGATGGAACTCCTTCAAAAATAACTGTTGTTGCACCATTCAATAATGGTCCATAAAGAATATAAGAGTGTCCTGTAATCCAACCAATATCAGCCGTACACCAAAAAATATCATTCTCTTCGTAATTGAAGACATTTTTAAAAGTATAAGCCGTGTACACCATATAACCTGCTGTAGTATGAACCATTCCTTTCGGCTTACCCGTTGATCCTGAAGTATATAATATAAACAAAGGATCTTCTGCGTCCATAATTTCAGCGACGCAATTGCTGGTTGCTTCATCTAAAAGAGGTTGTAACCATTGATCACGCCCTTCTTTCATTTTTATTTCAGCATTGGTTCTTTTAGCTACTAAAACAGAGGTAACGCATGGACAATTTTGTAAAGCTTCATCAATAATTCCTTTTAAGTCAATCGTTTTATTTCCACGGTATCCTCCATCAGAAGTGATAACCATTTTACATTCACTATCATTTATTCTAGAAGCCACTGCTGAAGCAGAAAAACCTGCAAAAACAACCGAATGTATCGCACCAATTCGAGCACAAGCCAAAACAGAAACGGCCAATTCAGGAATCATTGGTAAGTAAATACAAACACGATCTCCTTTGGTTATCCCTTGCTCGCGCAAAACATTTGCCATTTTTGAAACACGTTCGTACAATTCATTATAACTAATATGTAAAGCTTCTTCAGAAGGATCGTTTGGTTCGAAAATGATGGCTGTTTTTTCTCCTTTTTTCGCCAAATGTCTGTCGATGCAATTTTTCACAATATTTACTTTTGCTTCAGTAAACCATTTTACTTCGGCTTCAGCCATATTGAAATCGACAACTTTATCCCAATATTGGTACCAAGTGAAGTTTTCTTCTGCAATTTTTCCCCAAAACTTTCTTGGTTCTCGAATCGATTTGTTGTAATGTTTAAAATACTGCTCTAAACTATCAATTTTATAGTAACTCATCTTTTTTTTTTATAAATGTATAAAAACTCCCTTGATTCTAATAATTATTTAATTTAATAATTCAATGTAAAAATTACACTATATATAAAAAAAATAAAATTATTTTAAATTATCATCAGCATATCTCAATTATTCAAATTATACTGAATACAAAAAAAGACGTGAAAGATATCCCTCACGCCTTTTTAGATTAATAACATCTTATACCAATTAAAAAAAATTAAAATACATCGTACTTTTAAATTAATTATCTTCATTCAAAAATAACAGGGATTACTTCACTTAACTTACACCCTCGTTCGAAGTTAAGTGAATGTAAAATGCATTAAAATCTTCAATTTCACAATAAGTGCTTACTAATTCAAAATATTTTAAATCTTATGATATAATGCAAATCCCAACACACCCTCATGTGTGGCAATTTTTTTTTTTTATTATCCTATTTTTTTCATCGCAGTCATTGACGCTCTCAACCAAGCTCCCACTTCTTCTATAGGATGTTGACGAATAGTACTATTTACAGCAATCAATACTGCATTATCTACTCCATTTGATATTGAAAAAGGTTTTCCGATTATATTCGTCTCAACCGTTTTCATAAATTCAGTCAATAATGGCTTGCAAGCGTGATCAAACAAATAACAACCATACTCCGCTGTATCCGAAATGATTCTGTTCATTTCATATAATTTTTTTCTTGCTACTGTATTAGCAATCAAAGGCAATTCATGTAATGATTCGTAATATGCTGATTCTTCAATAATTCCAGATTCTGTCATAGTTTCAAAAGCCAATTCTACACCTGCTTTTACCATTGCAATCATTAATACTCCATTATCAAAGTATTCTTGTTCCGATATTTCAGCGGTAGTTGGAGCTGTTTTCTCAAAATTAGTTTCAGCTGTTGCTGCTCTCCAAGTCAAAAGATTGACATCATCATTTGCCCAGTCAATCATCATATTTTTTGAAAATTCACCAGAAATAATATCATCCATGTGTTTTTGAAATAATGGACGCATAATAACTTTTAATTCGTCTGCCAATCGATACGCTTCAATTTTTGAAGGGTTAGAAAGACGATCCATCATATTGGTGATTCCACCATGTTTCAAAGCTTCGGTAATAGTTTCCCAACCGTATTGAATTAATTTTGAAGCATATCCAGGTTCGATTCCTTTTTCTACCATTTTATCAAAACATAAAATAGATCCTGTTTGCAACATTCCACAAAGGATAGTTTGCTCACCCATTAAATCTGATTTTACTTCGGCAACAAATGAAGATTTCAAAACTCCCGCTTTGTGACCACCAGTAGCAACTGCATAGGCTTTGGCTTGTTCTAATCCAGCTCCGTTCGGGTCATTTTCTGGATGAACGGCAATAAGAGTTGGTACACCAAAACCTCTTTTATATTCTTCACGCACTTCTGATCCTGGACATTTAGGAGCACACATAATAACCGTTAAGTCTTTACGAATTTGCATTCCTTCTTCAACGATATTGAAACCATGAGAATAGGCCAAAGTAGCTCCTTGTTTCATCAATGGCATGATTGCTGTAACTACAGCAGTATGTTGTTTGTCTGGTGTAAGGTTACAAACCAAATCAGCAGTTGGAATTAATTCGTCGTAAGTTCCCACTTTGAAACCATTATCTGAAGCATTTTTAAAAGAAGCTCTTTTTTCTGAAATTGCATCTGCACGCAAAGCATAAGAAATATCTAATCCAGAATCTCTCATGTTCAAACCTTGATTCAAACCTTGGGCTCCACAACCTACAATGACTACTTTTTTTCCTGCCAGAGCAGTAATTCCATTTGAAAATTCAGCTTGATCCATGAATTCACAAACTCCTAATTGTTCTAATTGTAATCTAAGTGGTAATGTATTGAAATAATTTGCCATTTTTTTAATATTTAATGTATGTAAAATTTATAATTAATCGAAAATTTGAAATCTGTTATCTTTCTAAGAAAGTGCCTCTAATAATGTTGATATTTCCATTTTTTCTTTGGAAACCGATATTCTTCCTGATCGGACAAATTGCATAATTCCAAAAGGTTTTAATTTTGCATATAATTCTTCGATTTCCGAGCGTTTACCAGACTTTGAAAGCACAAAAAACTCTCTTGATACCGTAACAATTTCAGCTTTACTTTCTTTTATAATATTCTGAATTTGTCTTTCGTCAAAAAGCAAACTGGATTCTATTTTGAAAATTGCACTTTCCAAAAAGATAGTTTCTTCATCAATATGATAAAACGCTTTGATGACTTCTATTTGTTTTTCTATTTGACCTACAATGTTATGTACCCATTTTTCGGTGGTATTTACAACAATAACAAACCTAGAAACATTTTCAATTTCAGATTCGGAAACATTTAGACTCAAAATATTGATGTGGCGTTTCAAGAATATACCCGATATTCTGTTTAATAAGCCAACGTTATTTTCTGAATAAACAGAAATGGTGAACATTTTATTTTCCATTTTTTTTTGTTTAAAGTTTCTTTTGTTTAAAGTTTAAAATCGTTTAATGAAATTATAATTTGCATTTTTCAAACAACTTTAAACCTTAAACTTTAAACTATTTTAAGATAATCTTATGTCAGAAACTGAAGCTCCTGTTGGAATCATCGGAAACACGTTATTTTCTTTTTCTACCATTACCTCTAAGAAATAAGAATCTTTAGAAGCCATCATCTCGGCAACTGCATCATCCAGTTCTTCTCTCTTGGTCACTTTTTTTGATTTGATATAATAACCCTCGGCGATAGCTATAAAATTCGGATTAATCATTTCAGTCGAAGCATATCTTTTATCAAAGAACAACTGCTGCCATTGACGCACCATTCCTAAGAACTCATTGTTCAAAACAACAATTTTAACGGGAACTTTGGTTTGAAAAATCGTTCCCAATTCTTGAATCGTCATTTGAAAACCACCATCACCAATAATGGCGACTACTTCTCGATCTGGCATTCCCATTTTGGCACCAATAGCTGCCGGTAAAGCAAATCCCATCGTTCCCAAACCACCGGAAGTGATATTACTTTTGGATGTATTGAATTTAGAATAGCGACAAGTAAACATTTGGTGTTGTCCCACATCCGAAACCATAATGGCATCTCCATTAGAATGTTTATTAATCATTTCAATAGTTTCTCCCATTGAAATCCCACGATTGTTGGTTGGAGCCAATTCTTCGTTAATAACTGCTTCTAATTCAATTTTATATTTCTCTTTGAATTCGTTATGCCAAGAATCATGTGTTTTACTTTCGATAAGTGGAAGCAAAGCCGTTAATGATTCTTTAACATCTGCCAAAACAGCTACTGTTGTTTTAACATTTTTGTCTATTTCAGCAGGATCAATCTCAAAGTGAATGACTTTGGCTTGTTTGGCGTAAGTAGCTAAATTCCCTGTTACACGGTCATCAAAACGCATTCCCAAAGCAATTAAAACATCACATTCGTTGGTCAATACATTTGGTCCGTAATTCCCGTGCATACCTAGCATTCCAACATTTAAAGGATGATCTGTTGGCAATGCCGAAAGACCTAAAATTGTCCAAGCAGCAGGAATTCCTGATTTTTCTACCAAGGCTTTCAATTGCTCTTCGGCTTGACCAAGAATGATTCCTTGACCGAAAACAATGTATGGCTTTTTGGCATTGTTTATTAAATCCGCCGCTTCTTTTACCTTTTCTAGATTTAAAGTTGGTCTTGGAGTGTAGCTCCTAATACTGGTACATTTTTCATAACTAAAATCCAGCTCATCAAATTGAGCATTTTTAGTAATATCAATCAATACTGGTCCCGGACGTCCTGATCGTGCTATAAAAAAAGCTTTAGCAATAATTTCAGGAATTTCATGAGCTTCGGTAACTTGATAATTCCATTTGGTTACTGGAGTCGAAATTCCAATAATATCTGTTTCTTGAAAAGCATCCGATCCTAATAAATGCTTACCAACTTGACCTGTAATACAAACCATAGGAGTCGAATCAATTTGGGCATCGGCAATTCCGGTGACTAAATTGGTAGCTCCTGGACCTGAAGTCGCAATAGCAACCCCAACTTTTCCTGTGGCTCTTGCATAACCTTGTGCTGCATGAGTTGCACCTTGTTCATGACGCACTAAAACATGATGCAATTGATCTTGAAATTTATATAACTCATCGTAAACGGGCATAATCGCACCACCTGGATAACCATAAACGATGTCTACTCCTTCAGCTAATAAACATCTTATAACTGCTTCAGCTCCTGATATTTTATTATTTTTCATTTTTTATCTTTTTGGCAAATGCCTTTTTAAAATCCAATGGCAATTTCAATTTCAATATGAATATCAAATTCAATTTAAAATCAAATTCAATATTAACATCAACATTAAAAGCGTTTAGAATCTTATTGTCATTCTCATTGCAATTGACATTGAAATTGCTATTGAATTTTGAAATTGATTCTTATTTATCGGTAACACACCCTGTAGATGCGCTTGACACCGATCTTGCATATTTTAAAAGAACACCTTTTGTTGCTTTTAAAGCAGGTTGAACCCAATTGGCGCGTCTTTTTGCATATTCTTCATCACTAATTTTCAGGTTGATTGTATTTTTAACAGCATCAATAGCAATTAAATCACCATCTTCAACTAATGCAATACCACCACCATCATACGCTTCTGGTGTAATGTGTCCTACCACAAAACCATGTGAACCACCAGAAAATCTACCATCCGTAATCAAGGCAACGCTACTTCCTAATCCAGCTCCAATAATGGCCGATGTTGGTTTTAGCATCTCTGGCATTCCTGGGCCACCTTTTGGTCCACAATATCGGATGACAACTACATTTCCTGGTTTAACTTTTCCGGCCTGAATGCCTGGAATAACCTCGAATTCACTTTCGAAAACAACGGCTGTTCCTTCAAAATACTCTCCTTCTTTTCCGCTTATTTTGGCGACACATCCTTCAGAAGCGAGATTTCCATATAATATTTGAATGTTTCCAGTTGATTTTAAAGCTTTTTGAATCTCAAAAATAACTTCCTGCCCATCTTGTAAATCAGGAATGTTTGCTAAATTTTCTGCTACTGTTTTTCCTGTTACAGTCAAACAATCTCCATGAATAAATCCTTCTTTCAATAAATATTTCATAACTGCAGGAATACCACCAACAGCATGTAAGTCTTCCATCATGTATTTTCCGCTTGGTTTCAAATCGGCTAACACGGGTGTTTTATCACTTATGGCCTGAAAATCGGCTAACGTAATTTCGATATCTACCGAATGTGCCATGGCAATTAAGTGCATTACCGCATTAGTAGAACCTCCCAAAACGGCTACAATTGTGATCGCGTTTTCAAAAGCTTTGCGAGTCATAATGTCTCTTGGCTTTATATCTTTTTCTAATAATATTCGGACAGCCTTTCCTGCATCAAGACATTCTTGCTTTTTTTCATCACTCAAAGCTGGGTTAGAAGAGCTATACGGTAAACTCATTCCTAAAGCTTCTATAGCCGAAGACATAGTGTTTGCCGTGTACATCCCTCCGCAAGCACCGGCACCTGGACAAGCATTTTGTACCACTCCTTTAAAATCTTCTGGAGTAATCGTATTTTGGAATTTTTTTCCTAATGCTTCAAAAGCAGAAACGATATTTAATGATTCTCCTTTCCATTTTCCAGAGTGAATTGTTCCTCCGTAAACCATAAGTGCTGGGCGATTTACTCTTCCCATAGCAATTAAGGCACCCGGCATATTTTTATCACAACCAGGAATGGCAATTAATCCATCATACCATTGTGCTCCCATTACTGTTTCAATAGAATCGGCAATTACATCACGGGAAACTAATGAAAAACGCATCCCGTCAGTCCCATTTGAGATTCCGTCACTAACACCTATTGTATTAAATATCAATCCAACAAGATCTGCATTCCAGACTCCTTTTTTAACATCTTTGGCAAGATCATTCAAGTGCATATTACAAGTATTCCCTTCATACCCCATACTGACAATTCCGACTTGAGCTTTTTTTAGATCTTCCTCTGTTAAACCAATTCCGTACAACATAGCTTGAGCTGCTGGTTGTGTTTCATCTTGCGTAATGGTCTTGCTGTATTTATTTAATTCCATTCTGTGTTAATTTGTGTATTTAAATTTTTATTTAAAAAAAAACCTCCCAAAATTATGGGAGGTTTTAAATATATTTTTCACTTATATTTATACCAATCCCTTTTCATATGTGATAATCACAATGACACTTAAAATTAAAATTAGATTGATAATGTTTTTCATTTCCTTGTTTTTTTGACTCTGCAAAAGTATAAAAAACAAATTCAATAAAAAAACATTTCTTCAACAACTTAAGTGTTTTTAGTGATATAATTCAACGTTTTGTGATTTTTACCTATTAAACGATAGTCGATTGCCCAATTTGAACATTATCATTCTTAAAATACAAATCATCTTTACTTAATATTACGTTTGAAATAAAATCTCCAACATCATTGGTTCCAAATCTCGAACCTGGGTTTAAATCAATAGTAACTACTTTATATTCAATAGCTTTTTCTACAGCTTCATATACTTTCTTCGCTTCTTTTTCTAGTCCAAAATGCTCTAATAACATGGCCGCAGATAAAATTGAAGCAATAGGATTGGCAATATTTTTGCCTTTTGCTCGAGGATATGATCCGTGGATAGGCTCAAAAAGCGCATTATTATTTCCTATTGAAGCAGAAGCCATTAAACCAATAGATCCCATAATAGCACAAGCTTCATCAGAAAGAATATCTCCAAATAGATTTTCGGTTAAGATTATATCAAATTGTTTTGGATCTGTAATGATCTGCATAGCCACATTATCGATATACTGACATTCTAACATAACATCCGGATATTGAAGCGCAATTTTTTTGACAATTTTTCTCCACAATCTGGAAGTCTCCAATACATTTGCTTTATCCACTAATGTTACTTTTTTTCTTCTGCTTTGAGCTGCTTTGAAAGCTTGATGCGTGATACGGTTAATTTCATTTTCTGAATATTCACATATATCTGAAGCAAAAGTTCCTTCTTCATTAACTATTTTTTCACCATAATAGGAACCTCCTGTAAGTTCTCTATAAATTACAAAATCTACATTTTCGATAACTTCTCTTTTTATCGGAGAAGCATCCAGAAGATTTTTAAAAGGCTTTATAGGTCTGATATTGGCGTAAAGCCCCAATTCTTTTCTAAGTTTTAATAATCCTTGTTCTGGACGTACTTTTGCATCCGGATTATTATCGTATTTTGGATTACCAATGGCACCAAATAAAACGGCATCAGTATTCAAGCAAAGATTTAAGGTTTGCTCCGGTAGAGGATTTCTAGTTTTGTCAATGGCTGTAGCACCTATTAAAGCATCTTCAAAAATAAACTCATGGTCATATGCAACACTAATAGCATATAAAGCTTTCTTTGCCTGTAAGATTACCTCTGGACCTATCCCATCTCCTGAAAGTACTGCTATTTTTAAGTTCATATTTTCTATTTTTATTTGTTATACTTAACGCAATGACATTTTATTATCAACTAAAAATCGTCTCTAAATAAATTAGTTCATTTCTTCCGAAAAAGTATTTAAATTTTGGTTGTCATCCCGATAATTATCGGGACACTTTTTAATTTCATCGAAAGAAAACTATTTTTAGATGTGGATTTCAATTTTACAAGCTTCAATAATTTGATGAATATCATGATCCAAAACTTCTTTCTTGATATCGGCAAATTTTAAAAACTCTACATATACAATATCCAATTGTACTTTTGTCAATTCATACCCTACTTTTTTGGCTCTGTATGCCAATGCCGCTCTTCCGCTTCTTGCTGTTAGAATTATAGAAGACTCATTGACACCAACATCCAAAGGGTCCATGATTTCATAAGTCGCTCTGTTTTTAATTACCCCGTCTTGATGAATTCCTGAACTGTGTGCAAAAGCATTGGCTCCAACAATCGCTTTATTGGGTTGCACAATCATTCCCATACTTTCAGAAACCAAACGACTCATTTCGTTCAATTGTTTGCTATCGATATCAGTATATAAATTTAAGTACGGATGTTGTTTAAAAATCATCACCACTTCTTCAAGAGCTGTATTTCCGGCTCTCTCCCCTATTCCATTTATAGTACATTCTATTTGTCTCGCTCCGTTTACGGCTCCAGCAATTGAATTGGCAGTTGCCATTCCTAAATCATTATGACAATGACAAGAAAGAATTACGTTTTCAATTCCTTTTACGTTCTCTTTTAGGTATTTAATTTTTGCGCCATATTCTTCTGGCAAACAATATCCTGTTGTATCCGGTATATTAAGAACTGTAGCTCCCGATTTGATTACTTCTTCACATACTTTTGCTAAAAATGCATTTTCGGTTCTACCGGCATCTTCTGCATAAAACTCTACGTCTTCAACGTAAGATTTAGCATGAGAGACAGCATATTTTGCTCTGGCAATTACATCTTCACGAGTGGTTTGCAATTTGTGAATGATGTGTGAATCTGATGTTCCAATCCCAGTATGTATACGTGGTTTAACAGCATGTTTCAATGCAGCAGCGGCAACATCTATATCATTCTTTACTGCTCTGGTAAGTCCACAAACAGTTGCGTTTTTTACAATTTTAGCTATTTCAGAAACAGACAAAAAATCACCTGGACTAGAAACAGGGAAACCAGCTTCAATAATATCTACACCCATTTCGTCTAGACGATTGGCTATAACAAGTTTCTGGTTGGTATCTAATTTACATCCTGGGACTTGTTCTCCGTCTCTTAAAGTGGTGTCAAAAATTTGGACTTTCTCTCTATTCATTTTAATTTATTTAATGTAATTTCACATCTTATAAACAAAAATAGATTTCATTTCACTAAAACTAAACCTGTTTTAATGAAATATACTACTTATAAATCAAAAAATAACAATATAAGTATCTGATTATCAGTATTTTAAATCCATATATAATACAATGGCTAACCCACAAAAAGATTTTTTATTTGTATTAATTAAATCGTTATCCAAATCTGAAAAAAGACAATTTAAGATATTTGCAAGTCGATTAGAAACAAGTGCGAATACAAAGTTTATCGAGTTATTTAATATTTTGGATAAATCTGAAAACTATGACGAGAAACTTATTTTAAAAAATGGACTCATAAAGAAAGTACAATTATCCAATCTAAAATCATATTTGTACAAACAAATTCTGGTTAGCATTCGGTTGAATATTCCAAGCCAGAATATTCGTTATCAGCTAAGGGAGCAAATTGACTTTGCAACTATTTTATACAATAAAGGGTTGTACAGGCAAAGCTTAAAAATATTGGATAAAACAAAACAACAAGCCTTAGAGAATGATGAAAAATACATGGCTTTTGAAATTGTCGAGTTTGAAAAACTGATCGAATCACAATATATCACAAGAAGTATTCAAGGGCGGGCAGATGAATTGGTTGTTCAAGCCAAAGAATTAAACTATCGCAATACCATTTCAAGTAAATTATCGAATTTATCCTTGCAGTTGTATGGTATTATGCTAAAAACAGGCTACGTAAAAAGTGATGAAGAATATAAATATATTGATGATTATTTCAATAAACATATCGCTCATTTAGATCAATCCAAATTCGAGTTTAGAGAAAAATATTGGTTTTACAATGCCAATCTTTGGAGAAGTTTTTTGGTTCAAGACTTTCTTTCCTGTTATAAATATGCCTATAAATGGGTTACTTTATTTTATGATAATAAAAATATGATTTTTCTAAACCCTGTGTTCTTCTTAAAAGGGAATCATTATTTATTGGAGTCTTTATTCATGCTCAAATACAAATCGAATTTCAAAAAATATTTAGAATTACTGGAAGAAACTATCAATGACCCTCGTTTCCCTGTAAACGATAACATTGCTTCGTTGTCTTTTCTTTATTTGTACAATAACAAATTAAATTATCATATACTCGAAGGGACTTTTGCGGAAAGCGAATACCTAATTCCAGAAATTTTAAATAAAATAAAAATTCACAATGAGCATTTAGATGAACATCACGAAATGATGTTTTATTACAAAATAGCTTGTATTTACTTTGGCAATGAAAAATATAATGAATCCATCTTTTATTTAGAAAAAATCATCAACAATAAAAATCTTTCTATGCGGGAAGATTTGATGTGTTTTGCAAGGCTTTTATGTTTAATTGTACATTATGAATTGGGGAAAGATTATTACTTAGAGAACCAACTCAAAAACACCTATAAGTTTTTGCTCAAAATGAATGATTTGCATGAAGTCCAAAAAGAGATTATTCGTTTCCTTAAAAATTTAAGCACTTTATATCCAAGTGACATCAAAAAAGAATTTGTAAAAATGAGAGAACGTTTTATTGAACTAGAGAAAAACACCTACGAGAAAAGAGCTTTTCTATATCTTGACATTATTTCTTGGCTAGAAAGCAAAATAGAAAACCGAAAAATAAGTGATATTATAAAGGAAAAGGCGAAGTTGAGTAATCGATAATTTTTCTTGAATTTCAAACAAACAAACAAACAAAACCCACGGTTAAAACCGTGGGCTATTCTAAAAACTTGACAAAACCATTCCCAAATAACTTTACGTTACTAGGAATGACAAATACCTAGTCATCGTGTTCTTCCGATTGCTTTTCGGCTCCACCACTATTCGTAGCTGAAAAATTTGCCCTTATCTCTGTATGGCGAATTTCTCCTCCGGAAGTACCTACTTTTTGAATTAAAAACAATCCAGCGGTTGCAATACCTAGTATCAAAAAAGAAAGTAGTTTGGCTTTTGAATGATTTTTAAAATTCAAATACATTCCTACAAGAGATAAACCACCCAAAACATAAAGCAATACAGCTAATTTTTCGGCTAATTCTTCATGCTCATGGATAATTTCTTTCCCTATATTTGGCATATCTTCCACCAACTCCTCTGCTCCTTCTCCTGTTCCCATACTAATTACAGCAAAAATAGCGGCAACTACAAATAAGGCATAAGAAGCGTTTTGGAGTGTTTTATTTTTCAATATTAGTCCTGTAATTAAAATACCAAATCCAAAGATGGTTCCAATGATTGGAAAATGGTTTACTACCATGTGTAAATGAGCGTCGTTCATAATATAATTTGATTTAATGATTAAAGATTATATAATTTTAAAGGTAATACAATTCTATACAATTCAAAAAACAGAATCATTAATATTGGCTTAATTATTAGAGGCTTATCATTTTTTTACAATTGATTCAGATACGGTTATAAATTTTAAAATTTAAAAAAGACTTGTGTTCCTTTATTTAACTCGCTTTTAATTTTAAATTCAATATTGAGTAATTGTGTGATTCGTTCTACGATAGAAAGCCCTAAACCGGTACCTTTTATTTCAGGATGCTTGGTTGAATCTGAGCGATAAAAAGGATTAAGAACCTTTTCTAAATCTTCTTTACCAATACCAATACCATTATCGGATATTGAACAAATCGTTTTTGAATCTATTTTGGAAAGGCTAATTGAAATTCTCCCATTTATATTGGAATACTTTATAGCATTTGAAATCACATTACCAATAATTATAGAAACCAAATAATTATCCGATTTGATAAAATAATCTTTTGAAAAATCATATAAAACCTCTATTTTCTTATCGCTTATTTTATTAGAATACAATGTAATAACATCGAGAATTATGGCATTTAAATAGATTTTCTCTATTCTTAAACTTTGTTTCTGGTTTTCAAACCGTGCTAATAATAGCAACTGGTCCACTAAATTATTCAACCGATTAACCTCAGAAATACTGAAATTAATTTTCTCTTCGTATTCGGCTTGATTTCTTGGTTTTCTAATTAAAACTTCAAGGGTTCCTTTCAATACTGTCAAAGGGGTTCTTAATTCATGGGAAGCATCTGAGGTAAATTGCTTTTCTCTTTCGACTGCATTTTCCATGCGATCCAATAAATCATTAATTGTTTTGGAAAGCACGTACAATTCATCCTTATTTTGAGGTAAATCTATCCTATCTTTTAGATTGTCCGTAGTAATTCTACTAGAAGTCTCCGTAATTAGCGTTACTGGTTTTATACTACGACCAGCAATAAATCGGGCAATAAAAAACAAGAGTATCAGTATTAATGGAAAAGTTATAAAAAGTGTATTTCTAAGATTGGTCAATATCAATGTAGATTCATCTAAGGACATCGCCACAAAAAGATAACCTACTTTTATATTTTTATCAAAAAGTGGAATTTGGATTTGCCTGATTGGCTGTTTATTCAAAAAAGTATCTACAAATTGATTGTCTTTATTTGCTTTGTACAATTGAAGTTGAAATCCTTTGAGGTTGGGAGACTTATCTATCAATTTGTTGTTATTATCTAAAAACTGAACAAAAACAGGATTAACATTTACCCTATTATTGTCTCGTTCTCTCCATTGATCAACTTGAATCAAATACGCATTATTACTGTCAATTTCAATCTCTTCCTGATATTCACTTGACTCTTCTAAAATATCATCATTTATATGTTTGTTGATACTGTATAAAGTAATTGCATAAATAGTACAAAACACTACCGATATCAATAGTCCTGTGCTGAGAATATAATTGAACGCAATTCTAGTTTTATAGGAGAATGAAAACATTAATTTAATTTATATCGTTTGCAATATATCCAACACCACGAATGGTTTTTATCAAATCTTCTTCTTTATTCAAATTGAGTTTTTTTCGGATAGCATTCATAAAAACATCAATTACTCCAGTATCGTATTCGAAATGTATATCCCAAACATCATTGATAATTTGGTTTCTGGTACACACTTGCCCTTTGTTTTTTATCAAATAAACCAGCAATTCGTATTCTCTTTGCGTAAGTGATACTTCTTGTTTATTTAAGATTACTTGGTGTTTTGAGGGAATAATTTTAATTTTACCCAGTGAAAGCACCTCATTTTGATTTTCATTTCTAAAATGAATTTTAATGCGCTCTACCAATTCATCAAAACTGAATGGTTTCTTAATATAATCATTGGCACCCGCTTTCAATCCTTCAATGGTTTCCTGTATGGTATCTTTGGCGGTTAAAAACAAAATTGGTGTTTTTGAATCTGTTTTTCGAATTTCTTTACACACATCGATACCTAACATTTGAGGCAAAATCCAATCCAGCAAAATGATATCCACTTTTTGACTCTGAGCTTTTTCGAGTCCAGATTTACCATCGTAGGCAACCAAAATCTCATAGCCCTCCTCTTCCAAGCCTTGCTTTAGAAAATTGGCAATTCCTATTTCGTCTTCTACAATTAGAATTTTCATATTTTACTGTAAAACAAATTTAAAACCTATAGTACCAATATTTGCTGACAAACCATCGCTTCTTACATAATGATTGAACCTCAAATCTATATTTTTCATTCCAAAAGAAAAAATCTGGGCTTTTGCAAAAAGATCAGTATAAGAAACTCCAAAACCATACTGATTGGCCGAGAACGTTGACAAATCATAATCAGAAGTATAAAATTTATCCGTTGACAAATGCGTCTGATAAGGGGCAAAATACTTCGTTTGCGTTTGCGAATAATAACGATACATGGGATAAACCGTGAATTTATCCGAAATCTTTACAGGAAGTTCAATATTGAACGTATGCGCTTTCAAATCCCAATCATCGGTATAATATCGATAATAGGTTCTTACTATAAAATGCTCGTTGATATAATAATTTAATCGAGCTCCAATCGGTAACTTAAAACGATTGTCAGGAAGTCTTTCAATATCATCAGCTAGTTCGTAGACCCCAACATTACTAGGACTCGTGTACTCATTTATGTATTGTGGTAGACCGATGTAATAATGAGGTTTATCCGCAAAATACGTTCTATGATAAGGTGACGATAATAATCCTTGTTGTTGCAAAACATCAAAAAACACCGAAAATTGGAAATTTTTAGTCATCACTTGGGAAAAAGCAAACGAAACCGAATAAGAGTTTCTGTTCACAGAGGTTACAGGTGCAAATTTGGAAGGCAAATAATTTTTAGAAGGCAGACCATTTTGATCCAGAATAGTTATTCCGTTAAAATACCCTTGATTTTGAAAATCATTCCCATAAAGGGAATATTCATGTAATTCTGTTGGATAAATCGGTTGCCATTGATCCAAATAGACATTGGCTTTCACACTTACTTCTGTATTTTTCTCATTAAAAAGCTTGGTAATTCCACCTCCAAAACCGACCGAAGTATAATCGTATTCGCTGGAAAAAGAAACATCGGCATTCCAAATAAAATTTCTGTTGTCACTATTATGTGTATAGGTGGCAACTGCAGACCATAATTCATCGTTTCCAGATGCACCTGATGAGGCTTGCCAAGGAGTTGGCCCCGCACCGCTAGTACCACCATCATTATCATCCTCTACATCATCATCTCCTCCTCCAGAAGCCCCAGAGGAAGAATTAAACGGATTGATATTACTGGATGAAGCAGAGGAGTATGCTGATAATCCCAAATCTACGGTTAATACATCATCGTCATTCAATGGCATAGCTACAATTATATTTGTGGCAAAATCATAAAGTTTTTCAGATCCTATACCTCCAGAAACAGCTGAATGTGTTCCGTCTTGATCGTAATAACTGGCCATAAAATCAACTTCGGCACTTTCTAAAACTCTCTTTTTAAAAACAACAGTAGAATCTTTCTCTTGTCCATAAGAAAGAGTACTAAACTGTATAATAAGAAAAAGTGCTTTTATAATTTTCATTTTGGGTATTTTATTTATTGTTATAAATGGGAAAACAGCGGCAATTAATTACAACCACAACCACCACCCGATTTACCTCCATTGGCTCCAGCTGCAGCTTCTCGATACACCTGAAAAGTTGTTTCATATCGTTCAGTCATTTTTGCACCCAATTTCATTTCTGGATCGTTAATGTTCATTTTTTGATATTCTTTTACTGAATTACAAGATTGCAAAACGATAATACTTGCAACTAACACAATTTTTTTCATACTGCTCTTATTTACTGTATTTCTTTATATCTATTCCCTTGGATGAAAATATTTTGCCTTTGTCATCAACAATAATACATTCAATTCCCTTGAGTTGATTCACTAAATCCAAACCTACATCAACCCCTAAAACAAAAATTCCGGTTGCCAGAGCATCTGCAATCTCGGTTTTCTTTGCAAATACCGATACACTGACTACTCCCGTTGCAGGATAACCCGTTCTTGGGTCTATAATATGCGAATATCTTTTTCCATCAAAAACCACAAACTTCTCATAACTGCCTGATGTTTCCACTGCACTATTCTCTAAAGGAAAAGTGGCGAAAATTTTATTTTTATTCATCGGATTTACAATCCCCACAGTCCAGGGTTTACCACTTGGTTGCTTACCCCAGGCAAAAATATCCCCAGATACGTTTACCAATCCTGAATCACATCCTTTTGACAATAACAAAGTGTGTATTTTATCGGCTATATAACCTTGACCAATTCCGCCAAGACCTAGTTTCATTCCTTCCATTTTTAGGAAAATGGTATGCTCTTTTTTATCTAAAATAATGTTCTTGTAACCAATTTTAGCCACTGATTTTTTTATGGCTTCCGGTGTTGGCATTTCTTTCATGGAACCATCAAACTTCCAAATCTTGTCCATAGAAGCATATGATATATCAAAAGCACCATAGGTGATTTCCGAAATTTTAATCGCTCTTTCAACCAATTCAAAAACTTCAACCGGCACTTTTACAGGTTTTAAACCCGCATTTCTGCTCACTTCAGAAATAGGTGTTGTTGGAATCCAATCCGATATTTCATTTTCTATTCTTCTTACTTCTCCAATCGCCATATTAATATAAATATTACCTTCTGTAGTATCTTTGGCAACAACATTTATCTCAAATGGACTGCCCAACATCGATGTTTTTCGTTTATGGATTATCTGGGCAAAGGATGAGAAGACAACAAATAGAAAAACGATGGATAGTGTTTTTTTCATTATTTTTCGAATGAATGAATGAGTTTAATATATTCTGAGGCCAAAACATTTTTGAAACCAGTCATTCCCAATACTTTTCCTTTTTTGTCTAAAAGCACTACTAATGGAAAACTGCCATTCTTGTTGTATTTTTCTGCCAGCTTATTATTGTTTTCCGTTAACTCTGATGAAAGCTGATTGGCTTTTTTCTTTGGAAAATCGGCTTTATAAATCACCCAACTTTTATCTGCCTCTACTTGAAATTCGGATGATTTCCAAACTATATTATCCAATTTAATACAAGGTCCACACCAATCTGAACCAAAGAAAACCAATAGTATATTTTTATTTTCTTTTTCGGCTTTTACTTTCACATCCTCAAAGTTGGTGTTCCAATTTTGAGAATATCCAAATACACTTGTCATCAAAAATAATATTGAAATATATAATTTCATAAGTTCAGTAATTTTTAAATTAAATATTCTGACTAATAAAAATGCTCCTAGTGAGATAAAACCTTATGTTTTTTTAACACATAAAAATACAATTATTATTTTACAAATTTAACTCAAAACAATCACCGAATTGTATGCGTAAAAAGGTCTTAAGATAACTTTAAGAGTAGAATACTTAATGCAGAAGCATCAATATTGTACTTTTGCAAAAAATTTAATTTTTATGAATCTTTTAAAAAAGTTTTCCCCTTTTTATAATCTCGCTCTTTTCTACATTATTGTTAGCTTCCTTTTGCGAATCGTTTTGGTATTTCATCCCATAACACAGACTTCTTTTGTTTTTATAGATAGCTTAAAAATATTCACTATAGGATTAGTTTCGGACGCCTTTGTATTTGTAATAGCAACCGGATTCTTGTGGCTGTACCTTATTTTTATATCCAACTCAAAATATTACAAACCCTACGGATACATCATTTTTGGATTGTTAGCAGCGTTATTACTTTACATTGCATCTGGTAAAAGTATTCTAAATGAATACGGTGGAGCCTTACCAAAAATCGGTTTAATTTTCGTAGGTCTTAAAACACTTTTATTTGGATTACTGCTTTTTCTTCCAAAATACCGAAGCCAAATCAGATTTTGGTTGTTCACCTTTGTGATGTTTCTATATGTTGTCCTTATTCTTCAAAATGGGATCAGCGAATATTTTTTTTGGAATGAATTTGGCGTTAAATACAATTTCATAGCCGTGAATTATTTGGTTTACACCAATGAGGTAATCGGAAATATTATGGAATCCTATCCTGTAATTCCGCTATTTTCAGGATTGTTTCTAATTGCGGGAACAGTGACTTATTTTATTGTCAAAAAGACCAGAAACTACATTGATACTATTCCAACGTTTACTGATAAATTAAAACTATCCGGAATTTATCTTTCATTATTTGGACTTTCTTTATTGACTGTTCCTTATTTAGCTAAAAAAGAAAACTCCCAAAATGTTTTTACCAATGAACTGCAAGCCAATGGAATGTACCGATTCTACTTAGCCTTTATGAACAGTGAGTTGGATTATTTCAAATTTTACAAAACATTACCCGAAAAAGAAGCATTTGCTTTATTAGGAAAACAGATTCCTTCCATTTCTGGGGTATCCTCTTTGAGACAAATCAAAAGTGATACTGCCGAAACTCCTAAAAATGTAGTTTTAATCACCATCGAAAGTTATAGCGCTGATTTTATGAAAGCGTATGGCAATGAGCAAAACATAACTCCATTCTTGGATAATCTTGCTCAAAAAAGTTTATTGTTTACCAATTTATATGCTGTAGGAAATAGGACTGTTCGTGGACTTGAAGCCGTAACATTATGTTTTCCTCCTACTGCTGGAGAAAGTGTGGTAAAACGAAAAGATAATAAAGACAAATTTTCTACAGGATCTATTTTTAAACAAAAAGGATACAATGTGAAGTATCTCTATGGTGGAGATGCCTTTTTTGATAATATGGAAGACTTTTTTGCTGGAAACGGCTATGACATTGTTGATAAAAAATCATTTACTCCCGAAGAAATTACTTTTGCCAATATTTGGGGAGTTTGTGACGAAGACATGGTTAATAAAGCGATAAAAGTGATGAATGCCGAAGCTAAAACAGGCAAACCGTTCTTTAATCATTGGATGACCGTGAGTAACCATCGTCCTTTTACATATCCAAACGATAAAATTGATATTCCTGGCGACGCCAAATCTCGTGACGGTGGTGTAAAATATACCGATTATGCTTTGAGAAAATTCTTCGAAATGGCAAGTAAACAACCTTGGTACAAAAATACCGTATTTGTAATTCTTGCCGATCATTGTGCTTCAAGTGCTGGTAAAACAGAACTTCCCGTAGATAAATACAGAATTCCAGCCATGATTTATAGTCCAGGCTTTATTCAGCCACAAAAATATACCAATGTAATGTCGCAAATAGACGTAATGCCAACGCTTTTTGGTTTATTAAATTTCAATTACCAAAGTAAATTTTACGGACAGGATGTTTTGAAATCCGATTATAAGCCAAGGGCATTAATAGCGACTTATCAGGATTTGGGATTAATAAAAGACAATGTTCTAACGATTATTTCGCCTAAACAAACCGCAAAACAGTTTCAATTGACTTTAAAACCAGATCAAAAAGTAGCACCTGAATTTCAAATCTATTACGATCAAGTTCCGATGAGCAACGAAAGAACGGATCTTGTCAACGAAACTATCTCATATTATCAAACAGCTTCGGATATATTGAAGAAAAAGAAATACCAACGATTGAAATAAAACACCAATTTTAGAAATACAAAAAAGCCTGTAAAAATAATTTTACAGGCTTTTTTATTTTTAGCTTCTGTCCCGAAATGTGATTAAATCGTGTCATTCTATCTAACTCTTTTATTTACCGCAAAGAGCGCAATGATTTTCCTCGCTTTATCTGTATTCCGCAAAGGTCGCAAAGCTTTGCGTTCCTTGCATTTTTCAAAAAAAAAACAAAACAAAAATCTTTGCGTCCCTTGCGGTTAAAATCATTTTACGTGTTATTTGATGCAGAACTTTTTTAATTAAAATCATTCTCACTTTCTAAACCAAAAAGCTTTCCTTGCTTCCAAAGTTTCAAATCATTTTTCAAATTCTTTTTGTTGCGATTGGTCAATTCTTTTGAATCTAAATCATCCAGATTTGGTTTACCAGCATTTACCCAAGCCGTGTACCAAAAATTGGTTGTTACAACAATTGCTTTACGCATCTGATTCTCTACCATCCCATTCAAAGCTTCGTGAAATTTTGAAGCATATTCTTTGGAATAAATCAAATCACCAAATTTGTTTTTGGCAATATTTCCTTTCTCATCTTTGTCATACATGGTCTCTGCTGTAAAAGTGGCTCGAAGATTTCTATCAACCAGCAAAAGTGGCTCAACAAGACTGTGGGTATCTTTTATCATATCCCAAGTCGCTTTTTCCACATTATCTACATACTTGGCTTCACCAGTATAGAAATTATAATTTTTACCAAACATTTCCGGTAAACGTGATTCCCACAAAGAATGAATTCCTTTTTGATTGGTCAATTGTCCGTCATGATTCGCAGACGTATGCAAAGGCATGTGTGCGTCACCAATATAATGCGCTAAATCAGCCGCCAGAAACAAAATTTCAGTCTTTCTTTTATCTTTGAAAGCCTTAGTCAACTTGGTCATTGTTTCCTGTATGTACCAAGGCAGAATACCATTACTGGATAAAAATTTCTCATCGTACTTTTTCTTTACATCCTCAAATGGAAGCGGAATAGAATCTACAGCACCAAAATTCTCCATGTCCATAAAATGGCGTGGATTTTCTGCCTTGTCACGTAACGTATATTTACGCAAATCTGGAACCGTTGATTCCTGTGTTATAAAATCAAGATGATTATAAAAGAAAGTTTGCAATGGTTTTGGCAATGCCATAACCGCCGCATTATTAATATGTTCGTGGCCAAAAATACCCCAAGACAAACTAATAAAAGCGATACCAATTGCTGAAAAAGTAAGGACTGACTGCTTTAATTTAAAATTTTTCATTATATCTATTTAATTGAACTACAAAAGTATTTTTTTTAAAGATAATTCAAGCAAATCAGGTTTAAATTTATGTTAATTCAACGAAATTAAATTACAATGTTTAGACATCAAGGCAAAAGCAGAACTTCTAAACACAATTTACGTCTGGCTACATTATTATCCTTCGTAGCAGGAATTGTAAATATAACGGGAGTTTTGTCCGTAAAAACATTAACCACCAATGTTACTGGACATTTTGCTTTTTTTGCCGAAGAAGTAACCAAACACAATTATCAAGCTGCCATTGTATTTTTGATATATACTTTGTTCTTTTTGGCGGGATCTTTTGCCTCCAATTTTTTGGCCGAATTAATTTCTAAAAAAAATCCAGACCTTTTCCATGTAGCTCCAATAACAATTGAAATAGCAATTTTGGTCTCTTTGGGTCTTTTTGGAATGCAAACCAATTTTTATTTGTTTGACGGAAAATGGACGGCCTTTGGTCTGCTTTTTGCCATGGGTATACAAAATTCATTGGTAACCAAAATTTCTCAATCTACAGTTAGAACCACACACTTAACAGGACTCTTTACCGATTTGGGAATTGAATTGTCACAATTATTTTTCTATAAAAAACCAGAGGAACGAAAAGCCTTAAAAACCAGTATTTACTTAAGACTATCCATTATTTCTTTCTTCTTTCTGGGGTGTTTTATGGGCGGATTTATCTACGGTTTTCTAGCGCTAAAAACGCTATTTATTGCAGCTTTTTTTCTATTGATTACACTTTACTATGATTATATCCGTTTGAATTTCATTACGATTAAACGAAAAAAAATCAATTTTAATTAAAATAAAGAATAGAAATTAAAGTTCCTATTGCAATACATGCCCAAAGTAATACGCCTTGAAATAAAGGTTTCAGTCCAACCGATTTCAAAACTGAACTATTCAAACCTGCTCCTATTAAGAACAAGGTAATCGTAAGACCTGTTTTGGCAATTGAAACCAAATAAGGAGCAACACTAGCAACAGGAGAAAAATAGGTATTGCAAACCATTGCCAAAATGAACAATCCAATAAAATATGGAATTTTCACTTTATTCGATTTATTTTTAAAAACTACTGCAGTAATCAAAGCAACAGGTATAATCCATAAAGCTCTTGCCAATTTTACCGTTGTGGCTACCTGCAAGGCTTCGGATCCATATTTATTTGCCGCTCCAACAACAGAACTCGTATCGTGAATGGCGATTGCACACCACAAACCAAAATCGTTTTGGGACATATGCAGCCAATGTCCAACAACAGGGAATACGAACAAAGCAATAGAATTAAGTATAAAGATTACCCCCAAAGCCACCGAAGTTTGCTTTTCATTAGATTCGATTACTGGAGCTATAGCTGCAATAGCACTTCCGCCACAAATAGCCGTTCCACAAGAAATCAAATGAGATGTTTTTTTTTGAATTTTAAGCCATTTCCCCAATAAAGTCCCCAAAATAATAGTCACAATAATAGATCCAACGGTAAAAAGAAAACCTTCCTTACCCGCCGCTACCGCACTATGCACATTCATTCCAAACCCCAATCCTACCACCGAAACTTGAAGTAGAATATTAGTTGCTTTGTTATTTAAATGCAAAAAAGGATGTCCAAAAAGGTTAGCTACAACCAAACCCAATAACAAGGCTATAGGGGGAGAAATGATTGGGAATAAACAAAGAACTAATAATAAAACAAAAATAACTTGTTGTATAGTATTATTGTTTTTTATAAAACTTGGGGCATTAACATTATTCTCCATTGGTAAAGATCATTTTTAACACCACAAAGGTCGGTATAAAACCATATCGTTACTAATTGTTAAAAACAATCTGCTATAACTTTAAGTTATAATAACTCGAAATGTTTTTTATAAATAATTCCGAAAGAGAATCTGATTTACCTTGTAAAGTAATGATGTAAAAATAACGCTCAATAATCAAATTATCGACATCTATAATCTGTAATTCTTTATTTTTCAATTCTTTACCAATAGCATGCATCGAAATAAAAGCGACACAATTCGAATTCATCAAATACGATTTTATACTTTCGGTGCTCCCCAATTGCATTTCAACCTGCAACTGGTCTATTTTGATATTGAAAGGTTTTAAGGCATATTCAATAACTTCAAGTGTTCCAGAACCTTGTTCTCGCATTACAAATCGAAAGGATTTAAAATCGGCAGGTGTGATTTCTTTTTTCCGAACTAATGGATTATTGGGATTGCAAACCAAAACCAACTCATCTTTAATGAATTGCGTGTATTTTATCGATTTATTTTTGGACTGTCCTTCCACAATTCCAATTTCAATTTCTTTGTTTAGCAAAGCATTTTCTATTTGCTCTGTATTTCCGTTTAGCAAATTTACTTTAACAGATTCCAGTTTTTGATGAAAACGAGCCAATAGTGGCGGAATAATATATTGGGAAATTGTGGTACTCGCTCCTAATCGCAACAAACCTTTACGTTCATTGATAAACGTGCTCATCTCAAAGTCAATTTCCCTGTAAATCTCAAAAATGTTCTTAGTATGCTTCAACAACACTTCACCAGCGTTTGTCAATGCTATTTTTGAACCGTTTCTTTCAAAAAGCTTGATTTTGTATTCTTCTTCCAACTCCTGAATATGCTTAGAAATAGCGGGTTGCGTAATGAACAATTCGGAAGCAGCTTTAGTAAAGCTCAATCGAGTAGCGACAGTAAAAAATACTTTTAGTCTAAAATCCATAATTAGTATTTTTGTCTAAATTAAAACCTACAACATCCCATTATACTTCCGAACAAACCATTCGGTAGAAAGAAAAACAGCAATCAAAATTAACAGCCATTTCCAATCAATCAAAGGAGATTTGGTAACAACATCTTTCTGAACGGCTTTGTATTCCTCATTCTCCAACAGTGTTTTTATCAGCGCATCAATTTGATTTGGATAAAATGCTGTCCCTTTCGTTTGTACTGCCAATTGTTTCAATTTCTGAACATCAGGATTTACAAACTGCTTCTCAATATCAAAATCCAGAATCTCAAAATGTCCGGAATATGAGGTTTTCGAATTCAACTCTTTTATTGAAAAATTATAACTACCTGCCAAAAGTCCGTCAAGATTTACTTTATAGGTATTGTTTCCTTTCAAAAGGTCAAAATTCTTGGTTTGTTTCGTTTTAATGTTAGTCACAGCAATTGTCAAACGTGCTTTTTCATCAAAATCATAATTCTTATTGAAATATTGAGCGGTAATTTCGATCGCTTCACCCGAATTATAGAAACTTTCATGATTGACAACCAATGATTTTTTGGCATTATTGGAAGCCAAATATTGAATAATCTTATTGATGAAAACATCATATTTTTCAAAGGATTGATTGTCGATATGGCTTTGTAAACTCCATTTCCAACTGTTTTCCCCAAATAAATAAGCCGCTCTTTTCCCTAGATTTTCCGTAAAAGCCAACAAAGGCGCTTTGGTGTCTATATTTCTAATTTTGGCTGAAAGCAACACATTCACTTCACCATTGGTAGTGATTAATCCGAAACTGTTTTGCAACGGCGGGAAATTTTCGAATCCTAAATTATCCACGGCAAAAAGATTAAACTGCGAATCAAAACCAGCCAAATAATCTTCTTCCTGACCACTCATTTTAAAAACGAAATTGTTTTGTTGTTGGTTCAAAAACGAAAAATCAGTACTCGTTCCAGTTATGATAAACGTATTTAGATTTGCTTTTTTATTAGCGTCAAAAACCGATTTGAACGCTGTGGTTGGCTGATATAAAATAAGAACATTGTAATCCTGTAACGACTTTACTTCATTCGGCTTCAACAATATCACTTTATGTTGTAAATTAGACTCTATAGCTCTTTTTAAAACACCAATATCAGGATGATTTAGAGCTGAAACAATAGCAACTGTTGTCTTTTGATCAATAACTTCAACCGCAAAATTCTTGATGTTATTGAAGGTGTTTTTCTCGCTTTCTTTAGAATCTATTTTTGCTTTATACACTTGCAATCCAACTTTATTGGCAGGCAAAAGCACATTTACGACAGCCGTTTTCTTTGATGGAGAAAAGGAAACACTTTGTTTAATCAACACTTCATTTCCTTGCGTAATACTGAAATTAGCCGCAACACTTTTATCTCCAGAATATTGCAAAAACACTTCAACAGGAAATTTGTTCTTTAGAAATGCATATTTATTGACATTCAGCTGATTGATTTTCAAATCCAAAACTTTGGTAGTATCGCCTAAAACTAAAGGATAAACTTTATTGCTTTCATCAAAACTATAAACGTAATCATTCCCCGAAGTTTGGTTTCCATCAGTGATAATTACCGTTGGATAAAACGCATTTTTATAAATACTCTTCAAATTTTTGGCAACCAAATCCAAATTAGTTTGAGTCCCCGTAAAAGTTAAACTATCCGATTGTTGAAAATCAGTATCAAAAAGATACGATTGCACTTCAAACTTTTCTTGAATTTCCTTATTTGAGGTTATTTTTTGGGCTAATTCAACTGCATTTTCTTTTGCATTCAAAAAAGAAATTGAACTAGAATTATCAACCACTATAGGCAAAGGCGTTTTGATAATTTCTAGCTTACTAGTCGTGATAATGGGATTTATCAGAAGCAACAGTATTGAAAAAATACTAAGAAAACGCAAAAAAGTCAAAAACAAACCAACTTTCGATTTGCTTTTGACTTTGTATAAATATTGAAAAAACGACAAACCACCCGCTATTAATAAAGAAAGTAGTAGTAATAGAATCGTGTTTGTTGTCATATTTTATTTAGTGTTCAGTATTCAGTTTTTTAGTGATCAGTTATTAGCATCCTTTTATCCTTGCAGTAATTATTCAGCATTATAGATTTATCTATAGTATAACACATTATACAAGACTGAACACTAAAAATCTGAACACTGAATACTCCTTTTTAAGTCAGCATTCCTCCGCAAACATTTAACACTTGCCCTGTAACATAAGCACTCATATCAGATGCGAAGAACAAACAAGCATTGGCTACATCTTCTGTAGAACCACCACGTTTCAAAGGAATTCCTTCTCTCCAACCTTTTACAACATCATCGCTTAATTTCGCAGTCATTTCAGTTTCGATAAAACCTGGAGCAATCACATTACAACGAATGTTACGAGAACCCAATTCTAAAGCCACTGATTTTGAAAAACCAATCACACCCGCTTTTGAAGCCGCATAATTAGTTTGACCCGCATTTCCTTTTACTCCAACTACAGAACTCATATTAATAATAGAACCGGAACGTTGTTTCAAGAATGTTTTTTGAATCGCTTTGGTCATATTGAAAACTGACTTCAAATTAACGTCGATAACTTGGTCAAAATCAGCTTCAGACATACGCATCATTAAATTATCTTTAGTAATTCCAGCGTTATTTATCAAAATATCGACAGTTCCAAAATCAGCCAAAACTGCATCTACAAATTTTTGTGCTTCATTAAAATCAGCAGCATTAGATTGGTAACCTTTGGCTTTTATTCCTAAAGCATTCAACTCATTTTCTAAAGCCTGTGCTGATTCTACAGATGAACTGTATGTAAAGGCAACATTCGCACCATTTTTTGCGAAAATTTCTGCAATTCCTTTTCCAATTCCACGACTTGCACCAGTAATAATGGCAACTTTTCCTTCTAGTAATTTCATATTCTAAAATTAGTTTATTTTTTATTAGGAGCTATTCCTGCTATCCGTTGTAAATGCAATTCACTGAACACCAAAACAATTATTAACTTGGTGAAGTAATCTTTACTTTTTTAAAGAAAAAAGTAAAGGATTTCCACTTCTATCAGGGCTAGTTTACAAAGGCCAAATATAATAATAAAATACGGAATGAAAAAAATTACAATTTCAATTAAACCATTAATAAAAGAATATAGACTTAAATGACGTTAGCAAAAAATTACAAACACAATTTATCAACTATTTTTGAAATAGGGCTTATTTCAGTAGTGTTTTCAATCGTTGGTCCAGCGACCCAAACGGTTTTATAAGTAACTTGAGTAGCCGCTTTAGTAACAGCATTTGACCCCATCATGTACCGAATCATTTTCACCCACTTTTTCAAAGTTTTATTTTTATTTAAAGTCTTTTCTAGCCAAGTTTGTTGGGTTCCTACTTTTTTAACATAAGGGGTATTAATAACGGTACAAGGCGTCCCCGATATTTTTTCGGTTAAAATAATATCTTTCTCACCATAGTCAACACAGGCTTGCTTATATTCTTGTGAAACTCCAGATTCAATCGAGGCTATAAAAGGACTACCAACAGAAACACCAACTGCACCATGTCCAAGCATTGTTTTCAGTTCCTCTTTAGTACCAACACCACCCGCAGAAATAACTGGTAATGTCGTATTTAGATTTAACTCTTTAATTAATTCTTCTGCAGCAAACTCACCTCTATGCCCACCTGCTCGATTGTTAACGGCAATTAAAGCATCCGCTCCCAAACTTTCTACTTTTTTAGCAAAAGTCAAGTCTGTAACATCGCAAAAAACTTTAATTCCAACTTTATGAGCTTCTTTGATAGTTTCCTCAGGTGAACCCAGAGAAGTAATTATAAAATCAACTTTTTCTTCACACAAAACAGCCAATTGATCTCTGTATTTGATATTTGATTTATTTACAATTAAATTATATCCAAAACTTCCTCCTTCCACTTTAGCTGCTCTAAGTTCAATAATTGAAGCACGTAACTCGTCTAATGTGCGGTAATTTAAAGCAGGAATACAACCTGCTACTCCAGATTTCATTCCTTCAATAACCATTTTAGTATTGGAGACCAGAAACATTGGAGCCATTATCAATGGGTGTTTAATCTCTAAAAGTGCTGTTAGCGTTGATTTTGTCATTACATAAAGTTTTTGGTTGTGGCAAATGTAATAAAAGATACTATGCACGCCTAGTAATTTAAATATAAAGCAAAATACAACTTTAAAATTTGAAATAGATTTTTTTCTAAGAAAGAATCGGTTCTTAGTTCCTTTTTAGGCTAATTAATATTTATGCCTAAATTTTGCCTCTCCATAGGTTTTAAAATCAATCCTTCAGTGCTCGATAGCTTTAAAATAGAATGATAAAAAAACTTCTCAATTACTTGGAAGTTTAGTGGTACTTAAAGACCTAAACCAGTAGATAACAAACGTTTGTGTAAATTGCTAGCTCAGCTTTTGTTTGGAGTTTTATCCGAAAATTCTAAAGTAGTTTTGTACTGGTAATCTTTTGTCTTAAATTTGCGCAACTGCCAAAAGCAGCAAAACACAGAAAAATATAAATTTCTCACGTTAAATTATATAGAAGTAATAAAAGTCATAATCACTACTTACTTTTTAGGCCGATCATCAATTGTATAGGCTATTTTTTTTACAGAGGAGAGTCAAGATCAAGATAAATAAAGAGCAAGTGAAAAAAGGGAAAAATGAAGAAGGAAGCTGGACTATTTGTCAGGAATGTCAGGGACGCGGCAAAAAAAGCCGAGGACTTAGCGATAAAGCGCGACGCCACTACCAGATGGCATTGGATCAATTTGAAAAAACGAAAGGCGAAGGAATAGCTCCAGTTCGTCCTAAGGGACACCTACACTCATGCTTGAATTGCAGTGGATCTGGATTGCTTCATTCTGCTAGCCACCCTGTAGTGGATAAAGAAAATTATCCACACATTGCTATTATTGGTGGTGGTATAGGAGGAGTGGCTCTGGCTGTGGCTTGTTTGCATCGCGGGATCCCTTTTACCCTTTATGAACGCGATAACAACTTCGATGCTCGATCTCAGGGCTACGGACTCACTTTGCAACAAGCCAGTAAAGCGATCGAGGGATTGGGTGTTTTCTCGTTGGACGAAAGGGTGATTTCAACAAGGCACGTGGTTCATACTACAGATGGGAAAGTGATCGGTGAATGGGGAATCAGAAAATGGATGCAGTCAGATGTAAAAACGTCTTCGAAACGTACAAATATGCATATCTCACGGCAGTCTTTACGCTCAGCTCTACTTGAGCAACTCGGCGGACATGATGCAGTACAGTGGGGGCACCAATTAATAGATTTTGCGGCATGTGAGGGTGAAGGTGTTGACCTGAACTTTCTTGTAGACGGTAAGATTCAGCCCTTCAAGGCGGATCTTGTAGTTGGAGCCGATGGTATTCGCAGTTCGGTACGAAGGTTGCTGATTGGCGAGGATATTACTCCTTTACGTTACCTAGGTTGTATTGTGATATTGGGTATTTGTCCTTTGAGCGCTCTCAAAGGTCTTGATAGTTCTTTGCTGGACTCGGCCACTGTATTTCAAACCGCCAATGGTAATGAGCGGATCTACATAATGCCTTATACATCAGACTCGGTGATGTGGCAACTTAGCTTCCCAATGCCTGAAAATGAGGCTAAGGCGTTAAGTGCTCAAGGACCTCAAGCACTCAAGGAAGAAGCGTGTCGTAGAACTCAATGGCACGATCCTATTCCTCAGATTTTATCGACGACCCTGGAAGCTCAGATTTCTGGCTATCCCGTGTATGACCGAGAATTACTCAAGTTAGAATTATTGGAGAAAGGAGGGCAAGTGACTCTGATTGGAGATGCGGCTCACCCAATGAGTCCATTCAAAGGACAGGGGGCGAATCAAGCTCTACTAGATGCACTCACACTGGCTCGGGGGATCTCAAGAGGATGTAGAGCTGCATCTCAATGGAGAAAAGCCGGAGTGAGAGAAAGTGTATTAACTGAATTTGAATCAGAAATGTTAGAACGCTCTGCTTCTAAAGTTAAAGATTCAGCAGAGGCCGCACAGTTCCTACATTCCGAAATTGTACTTCATGAGGGTGATGAGCCGAGAGGAAGGTGTCTAAAGAAAAAAAACGTATAATCCACAGTTCCCGATATTAGCGCCATCGGGGAAAATTTCAGTTTACAGCAAAAAAAAACTCCTCAATTTCTTGAGAAGTTTTGTGGGCGATGAGGGGTTCGAACCCCCGACCCCCTCGGTGTAAACGAGGTGCTCTGAACCAGCTGAGCTAATCGCCCTATTTTTGCAGTTAAACAACTTTCGTTGTCGTCATTGCGTGTGCAAATATACAACTAGAACTCGTATTTGCAAGCATAAAAATGAAAAATATTCATAAAAAAACGAATAAATTTCTTTACAAACTCAGTAACAGCGGGTTACTACAAAAGGAAACAGCATTATTTTTTTGTTATAAGTTGGTTATAGCATTACATTTGTATGATAAACTAAAAATAATGGGGAGATTCAAAGAAAACGATTTACCAAAATCAAAAATTACGGCAAGTTCACTAAATAAAGCACTATTAATTTTCAAATATGCAGCACATCATAAATGGAAATTCTATGTTGGGCTAGTATTTTTATTGCTTACCAGCGTGACTGCCCTAGCCTTTCCTAAGTTTATGGGAATGCTTGTAGATTGCGTAAACAAAAAAGATGCTGGTTTAGCTAATGAAATTGCTTTGGGCTTGGGACTTGTACTATTATTACAATCCGTATTTTCATTTTTTAGACTTTCGCTGTTTGTCAATTTTACAGAAAACACCTTGGCAAATGTTCGGCTAGCATTGTATACCAACTTAGTCAAATTACCTATGACCTTTTTTTCGCATAAACGCGTTGGGGAATTAAATAGCCGAATCAGTAATGACATCACCCAGATTCAAGACACCTTAACTACTACTATATCCGAATTTCTAAGACAGTTTATATTGATTATAGGAAGCTTCATCATGCTGGCCAGTATCAATATTAAATTGACGATTATGATGGTTTCGGTAGTGCCGTTAGTTGGAGTTGCGGCTGTCATTTTTGGAAGGTTTATTCGAAAATACTCTAAAAAAGTACAAGATCAGGTAGCCGAAAGCCAGGTCGTAGTCGAAGAGACAATGCAGGGAATCAGTATCGTCAAGGCTTTTGCCAATGAATGGTATGAAATTGCGCGTTACAGAGACAGAATCAAAGAAGTGGTTGAAATTGGTATAAAAGGAGGGCAATTCAGAGGTTATTTTGCATCCTTTATTATTATATGTTTGTTTGGAACCATTGTTGCTGTTGTTTGGTATGGTGTACAATTGAGTATTGCAGGTGAAATCACGGTTGGTGAATTATTTACTTTTATCTTGTATTCAAGTTATGTAGGAGCTTCATCGGGAGGAATCGCCGAATTATATGCACAAATGCAAAAAGCAATTGGAGCCACTGAAAGAGTTTTCGAATTATTGGACGAAGTACCGGAAAAAATCGACTCAAGCGAACACATTCCTACTATAAATAAAATAAAAGGAGATGTAACCTTTAATAATGTTGCTTTTAGTTATCCTTCCCGAAAAGAAATTCAGGTTTTGAAAGGGATTAATTTCACAGCCAGTTTTGGTCAAAAAATAGCTATCGTAGGGCCTAGCGGAATGGGAAAATCAACCATTGCCTCTTTATTATTGCGTTTTTACGACATTAATAGCGGTGAGATTTTAATTGATGGAAAAAATATTTACGATTATGATTTAGAAAATCTTCGTGGGAATATGAGTATTGTACCGCAAGATGTAATCCTTTTTGGAGGAACCATAAAAGAAAATATAGCTTACGGTAAGCCCAACGCCACGGAGGAAGAAATTAACATAGCCGCCAAGCAAGCCAATGCCTACGACTTTATACAAGGTTTCCCAGAGAAATTTGAGACGATAGTTGGAGAAAGAGGAATTAAACTTTCTGGAGGACAAAGACAACGAATTGCGATAGCACGTGCCTTGTTGAAAAACCCATCGGTACTAATTCTGGACGAAGCAACTTCTTCATTGGACAGCGAAAGCGAGAAACTGGTTCAAGAAGCCCTAGAAATTTTGATGGAAGGAAGAACGAGTATCATTATCGCCCACCGTCTTTCTACGATTCGTTCTGCCGATCAAATTTTAGTACTTGATAACGGAAAAATCAGCGAACAAGGAACCCACCAGGAATTAATCAATTTAGAAAATGGGATGTATAAGAATTTGAGTAATTTACAGTTTAGTAATTCTTAGTTCTATTTTTTAAGAAAGAAAAAATCCATTTGTGAAAACAAATGGATTTTTTTATGAAAACTGAAAACTGCTCTCTACTTCCCTTTTCTTCTATTGCGTTCCGCTTTGATCATAGAAAGTTCGCGACTGGTTTGTCCTGCCACAGAAGTGTTTTCTTCAGCACGACGAATCAAGTACGGCATCACATCTTTTACAGGCCCAAATGGTAAATATTTGGCAATATTATACCCCTTTTCAGCCAAGTTGTAACTGATATTATCACTCATTCCGTATAATTGTCCAAACCAAATTCTATCATCATTCGATGGAATTCCTTTAGTTTTCATCAATTCCATCAATTTATAGGTACTCAATTCATTATGAGTTCCCGCAAAAATCGACATCTTGTCCAAATGCTCTACCATATATAGAACTGCTGCATCATAATTTACATCAGAAGCTTCTTTCGAAGCACATATTGGAGTTCGATATCCTTTCTCTACTGCACGGATATTTTCTTTTTCCATATAAGCACCACGAACCAATTTCATTCCAATAAAGAATCCTTCCGTTTTTGCTTGCTCATGTAATTTTTTCAAATAATCCAAACGATCCCAACGGTACATTTGCAAAGTATTAAATACGATTACTTTTTCTTTGTTGTATTTACGCATCATTTCGGTAACCAAATCATCGGCTGCATCTTGCATCCAGCTTTCTTCGGCGTCAATCAACAAGGCTACATTTTTTTTGTGTGCTTCGCTACAAACCAAATCAAAACGAGCCACCACCCTATCCCATTCAGATTGTTCCTCTGGAGTTAAGGCTTGTTTTTCGCCTATTTTCTCATATAAATCTAAACGACCTAAACCAGTAGGTTTAAAAACAGCAAACGGAATCGCTTTACGTTCTTTAGCAAACTCAATAGTTTTTAGTGTCATTTTAAGAGCAGCATCAAATTGATCTTCCTCTTCTTTGCCTTCTACAGAATAATCCAAAACAGAAGAAACTCCTTTCTTAAACATTTTATCTACAACCGAAAGACAATCATCTTCGTTTACTCCACCACAAAAATGGTCAAAAACAGTAGCGCGAATCAAGCTTTCAACTGGAAGGTTCGCTTTTAAAGCAAAATTTGTAACCGCTGTTCCGATTCGAACTAAAGGTTGATTGTTTATTAACTTGAAAAGAAAATAGGCTCTATCCAATTCTGTATCGCTTTTTAATGAAAACGCAACTTGAGTATTATTAAATATATTATCCATATTTTGTTATATTTTTTTATGCAAATATAAAGAGACTATGAATATTATTTACCAAAAAATACCTTATTTTGCGCTTTCAATTAAATAACAATGATGCAATCTATTCAAGCCAATAATTACCCTGTTCATTTCAATGAAACTGGGTATGAAAAACTAAACCAACATTTAAAAGAAAATAAATATTCAAACCTATTTATAATAGTTGACAGTAATACTAATGAACATTGTTTACCTAAATTGCTTCCTATATTAGAAACGGATTTGACAATAGAAATCATAGAATTTGAAGCTGGTGAAATCAATAAAAACATAGAGACTTGTATTCAGATATGGAATGTTTTAACGGAACTAGGTGCCGACAGAAAAACATTGATTATTAATATAGGTGGCGGTGTTGTAACTGACTTGGGAGGATTTGTCGCCTCTACTTTCAAAAGAGGAGTAGATTTTATTCACATCCCAACTACGTTATTATCTATGGTCGATGCATCGGTAGGTGGAAAAAATGGCGTAGATTTAGGGAATTTAAAAAACCAAATTGGTGTTATCAATACGCCTAAAATGGTTTTGATTGATACTAATTATTTAGAAACAGTTCCTCAAAATGAAATGCGTTCCGGTCTTGCCGAAATGCTAAAACACGGTTTAATCTTTGATAAAGGGTATTGGGAGCAATTTTTAGATTTAAAAGCGATTGATTTTGCCGATTTAGATCAGCTGATATATCGTTCTGTTGAAATTAAGAATGAAATTGTAATGCAAGATCCTACGGAGAAAAACATTAGAAAATCATTAAATTTTGGGCATACTTTAGGACATGCGATTGAAAGTTACTTTTTGGAAAATGAAAACAAGACTACTTTATTGCATGGAGAAGCTATTGCTGTTGGAATGATCTTGGAAAGCTATATTTCATTGCATAAAAATTTAATTACGGAAGCCGAATACAATCAAATAAAGTCGACTCTAAAGTCAATATACGATGATATTATTTTTGAAGAAAGCGATATTGAGCCAATCCTAGAATTGCTTATTCATGACAAAAAAAACGAATACGGAACGATTCAATTTGCATTGATTGAAGGCATCGGAAAAATCAAAATCAATCAATCGGTTGAAAACGAATTAATTCTAAGCGCATTTGAAGATTACAAATCTTAGTTTTTTTTTAATAAAAAGCATTGCATTACGTCTATATTATTTTTTACATTTGCCCTAATGAATAAGAATCAAAATACCACTAATTTTTCTACCAAAAGAAACGGAAACAATAGGTCCTTTTTAAGGCTATTGAAGCGTTTCTATGGCATAAAAGGAAATTTTAGTTTTGATCTTTTTCAATATTTCAAAGCCGATTACGAGAAGCTACAAATTATTTACGCAAACATTAGGGTTTGATTTTATGTTAATTCTATTTCAAAAAATAAAATTAATATAAAAACATACATTTACGATGAATACAAAATATTCAGATTTAATAAATCAAACCTATTACTTCCCTCAAGAAGAATTCAAATTAAATAAAGATAATCTTCAGTTTCACAATATTGATTTGATGAAACTGGTGGAAACTTACGGAACACCATTAAAATTCACCTATTTACCTCAAATTTCAAACAACATCAACAAAGCCAAAGCTTGGTTTCGTAAATCGATGGAAAAAAACAAATATGAGGCTAAATATTACTACTGTTATTGTACTAAAAGTTCTCATTTTGAATACGTAATGAATGAAGCGTTCAAGAATAACATTCACATTGAAACTTCATCAGCTTTTGACATTAATATTGTAGAAAATTTATTAGAAAAAGGCAAGATTAATAAAAGCACTTATATTATATGTAATGGTTTCAAAAGAGATCAGTACATTGATAATATTGCACGATTAGTCAATAATGGACATAAGAATACGATTCCAATTATTGATAATTACGAGGAATTGGATTTGTTGCAATCTCAAATAAAAGGAAAATTCAAAATTGGAATTCGAATTGCAGCTGAAGAGGAACCAAAATTTGAGTTTTATACTTCTAGATTAGGAATTGGATATAAAAATATCGTTCCTTTTTACAAGAAAGAAATAAAAGAAAATAAGAAGTTGGAACTTAAAATGTTACACTTTTTTATTAATACCGGTATCAATGACAATGCTTACTACTGGAATGAACTTGTAAAATGTATCAAGGTATATGTAGCTTTGAAAAAGGAATGCCCTACCCTTGATGGTTTGAATATTGGTGGTGGTTTCCCTATCAAAAATTCATTGGCATTTGAATACGATTACCAATACATGATTGATGAAATTATCAATCAAATCAAGATTGCCTGTGACGAAGCGGAAGTTGATGTCCCTAATATTTTTACCGAGTTTGGTTCATTTACCGTTGGAGAAAGCGGTGGTGCAATTTATCAAGTGTTGTATCAGAAGCAACAAAATGACAGGGAAAAATGGAATATGATTGATTCTTCTTTCATAACGACATTACCAGATACTTGGGCTATAAATAAGCGTTTTATCATGTTGGCAATCAATAGATGGAATGAAACTTATGAAAGAGTTTTATTGGGCGGAATGACCTGTGATAGTGATGATTACTACAACTCCGAGCAAAATATGAACGCCATTTATTTACCCAAATACAACAAAGAAAAACCATTATATTTAGGATTTTTCAATACTGGGGCCTATCAGGAAACTATAGGAGGATATGGTGGTTTACATCACTGTTTGATTCCGCAACCCAAACATATTTTAATAGACAGAGACGAAAATGGCATTCTTGCCACCGAAGTATTTTCTGAGCAACAAACCGCTGAGGATGTACTAAAAATATTAGGTTATAATAAGAATCAATAAAAATTGTGATTTAAGAAATTTGATGTTTATAAATTCCTTTTATTTGTAAACACAAATCTCAAAAAAACCTTTTAAACATTAAATAAAAAACGAAAAGAAAATGAGTAAAGGACCAATCAGTCAGTTTATTGAAAAGCATTATTTGCATTTCAATTCTGCATCTTTAGTTGACGCTGCAAAAGCTTATGAACAGCAATTAGCCAATGGTGCAAAAATGATGGTAAGTATGGCAGGTGCAATGAGTACCGCCGAAATTGGAAAGATTTTTGCCGAAATAATTCGCCAAGATAAAGTTCAAATTATTTCTTGTACAGGAGCCAATCTTGAAGAAGACATAATGAATTTAGTAGCACATTCACATTACGAAAGAGTTCCAAATTACCGTGATTTGACTCCACAAGATGAATGGGATTTATTAGAAAGAGGATTAAATAGAGTTACCGATACTTGTATTCCAGAGCACGAAGCATTTCGTCGTCTTCAAAAACACATTTATAAAATTTGGAAAGATGCTGATGACAAAGGAGAAAGATATTTTCCTCATGAGTTCATGTATAAAATGCTACTTTCGGGTGTCTTGGAAGAATATTATGAAATTGACCTAAAAGACAGTTGGATGTATGCAGCTGCTGAGAAAAATTTACCTATTATTGTACCAGGATGGGAAGATAGTACTATGGGTAATATTTTTGCATCTTATGTTATTAAAGGAGAATTGAAAGCATCAACAATGAAATCGGGTATCGAATACATGGTTTACTTGTCTGATTGGTATCCTAAAAATAGTGCTAACGGTATTGGTTTTTTCCAAATTGGTGGTGGTATTGCTGGAGATTTTCCAATATGCGTGGTGCCGATGTTGTACCAAGATATGGAAATGCATGATATTCCGTTTTGGAGTTATTTCTGCCAAATTTCAGATTCAACAACCAGTTACGGTTCTTATTCTGGAGCAGTTCCTAATGAAAAAATTACTTGGGGTAAATTGGATATAAAAACACCAAAATTCATTATTGAGTCTGACGCTACGATTGTAGCTCCATTAATTTTTGCTTATTTGTTAGATTTATAATAATTATTTATGAAAAGAGTAATAGTTGATTACGCCAAACTGACCAACGAAATTTTAAATCTTTTGGTCGAAAAATTTCCTGATGGTTATGATGATTCCGATATCATACGATTTAGAAATGCCAAAAATGAATTGATCGAGGCTGTTGAAGTTAAAACAATAGATACCATATATTTAGTAAAAGTAAGTACTAAGTTGGCTGATAGAATTGGTAATTACGATGAAGATGATGAAATTGATGATGTTGTTGAACCAATAAGCGGTCTTGAACTAGATGTTGACGATGCAGACGACGACGATGATGAAGATGAAGATGAAAATCTTGACAAACCAGATGTTGATGGAGATGATGACGATGAAGATTCAGATAAAAATGACGTTGCAGACGACGATGATGACGATGACGAAGAGTAATTATACTTTTTAAAATAAATTAAAGGAACTCAAATTTGGGTTCCTTTTTTTATTAGATTTATAAAATAAAATATACGCCAAAATGACTACAGAAATTCTACACGCCAAACTCAAAGAAAATTTCGGGTTTGAAAAATTCAGACCCAATCAAGAAGACATTATCAATTGCATCCTTTCTGGACAGGATACCTTGGCAATTATGCCAACCGGTGGTGGGAAATCAATATGTTTTCAGCTTCCCGCATTAGTATTGCCTGGAATAACCATTGTGATTTCACCGCTTATCGCTCTGATGAAAGATCAGGTTGATAGCTTAAAAGCCAATGGAATAGCTGCTTGTTACATCAACAGTTCCCAGTCCAGTGAAGAACAGCAACTGCATATTCAAAACTTAAAAGACAACAAAGTTAAATTGGTTTATGTTGCTCCTGAGAGTTTATCCTATCTTGAAAATGCCTTCAGTCAAATAACTGTTAGTCTCATTGCTATTGATGAAGCCCATTGTATTTCGGCTTGGGGACATGACTTTAGACCAGCCTATACCAATTTGGGATACCTAAAAAACCGCTTCCCTTCTACTCCAATCTTGGCTTTGACTGCGACTGCCGATAAAGCAACGCGTACCGACATCAGCGATCAGTTGAACTTGATAAACCCCAAAATATTTGTTGCCTCTTTTGATAGAAAAAATTTAAGCTTAGAGGTAAGACCCGCTTTAGATCGAGTGAAGCAAATTATAGATTTCATCAAAGACAAGCCCAATGAATGCGGAATTGTCTATTGTCTAAGTCGTAAAACTACGGAAGAACTGGCTGAAAAATTACAAAAAATTGGAATCAAAGCGAAAGCCTATCACGCAGGCTTAGACAATAAAATTAGATCTAAAACACAAGATGAATTTATAAATGATGATTGTCAGGTGGTTTGCGCCACGATTGCTTTTGGTATGGGAATCGACAAATCGAATGTGCGTTGGGTAATTCACTATAATCTACCCAAAAACATAGAAGGCTATTACCAAGAAATTGGTCGTGCCGGTCGAGATGGTTTACCGTCAGAAACCGTTTTGTTCGAAAGTTATGGTGATGTAATTCAATTGCAAAAATTCGCATCCGAAGGTTTGAATGCCGAGGTACAATTGGCCAAACTAGAAAGAATGAAACAGTATGCAGATGCCTTAAGCTGTCGCAGAAAAATATTACTCTCCTATTTTGGAGAATTGGTTACCGAGAATTGTGGAAATTGTGATATTTGTAAAAACCCACCCGCTTTTTTTGACGGTACCATCATTGCCCAAAAAGCATTATCAGCTGTAATGCGTTTGCAAGAATCGGAAGCTTTGCCCGTAATTGTTGATTTTTTGAGAGGTTCAAAAAGTGCTTCTATTTATGATAAAGGCTATCAAAATTTAAAAACCTATAGTGTTGGAGCGGATATTTCTTGGCACGATTGGAATCAGTATATCATTCAACTTATTAATTTGGGTTATTGCGAAATTGCTTTTCATCAGCAAAATAAAATTAAATTAACCGCTTTCGCCAAAAAAGTGTTGTTCGAGGGCGAAAAAGTTCAATTGACAACTGTACTCAAATTTAATGCTGAAAAATCTGAAATCAGTCAAGCTAAAACTAAAAGTAGTGCCAATTCACTTTTTGAAACACTCAGAAAACTACGTTCCGAAATCGCTAAAGAAGAAGAAGTTCCAGCTTATATCATTTTTAATGATGCCACTCTGAAACAAATGGAAATCCAAAGACCCATGAGTGACGATGAATTCCTAGCAATTGATGGAGTTGGTAAAGCCAAGCTTGAAAAATATGGCGATTCTTTTATTAAAACAATCATTGAATTTCAAAAGAACAAAGTAGTTCGGAAGAAAAAAGAAGGAAGCACTTATAAAGAAACGTTGGAATTATTTCAAAGCGGACTGACCGTTGAAGAAATTTCGTTAAAAAGAAAATTGGGAGTAACTACCATAACTTCACATTTGGCAAAACTATATCTAGATGGACATCCGATCGATTTGAGTGTTTATATCACTGAAGCAGAAATTTCAAAAATTGCAGAAGCCAAAATTAAATTAGAATCTCCAAATGCGCTTAAGCCCTATTTTGAATTCTTTGAGGAGCAGATTCCTTATGACAAAATAAGAATTGGTTTGGCTTTGATAGAAAAAGAGAATGTGGCAATTTAATAATAAAAGGCATCACCTAATAAGTGATGCCTTTTACGAATTTCGCCAATACAATGCTTTTGAACAAGTTGAAAATTTGGTCAACATGCTTCAAATGATCTACAAATATCTTTCTTGAAAAACTTTTTGATGATGCTTTTGGTGTCCGATAATAATGAACCCAATGGCACGAACAGAAACTTCTTGTCCAGAAGCAATTCCAATTCTTGTCAATTGTTCATCAGAAAAACTTTTAAAAAGCAACAAACTAGAATGTCTTACCGCAGAAAATTCAGTTAATAAATCCTGAATACTTCTACCGTTAGCATTTGTATTATCCACATAATCATTTTCTTCAAAACCAGGTAATGGCGTTTTATCATTTCTTGATATGCGCAAAGCACGATAACTAAAAACACGTTCGGCATCAATAAGATGCTGAATAATATCTTTGATCGTCCATTTTCCTTCGGCATAACGAAAATCAAATTTATCCATTGGAATGTTTTGCACAAATTTTATAAAGTCATGCAAACAAATTTCTAATTCTTCAATCAATTCAACATTCTCAATAGCTTTTATATAAGTAGCATAAAAACTCGCATATTCATTAACGGGTAATTGGTTTGAGTTCATAAATTTATTTTTTAAAATTGAATTGTTTAATTTTTAAAACCTCCAACAGAACAAATTGTAAATTCAAAAATTTAACCATTAAGATATTAAGGAATTTAAGCATTGAGTCTAAATGAAACTTAATTTCTTAATGGTTTATAAAATTGAATTGATATTTTCGATGTCTACTTTATGCCGAATTTCTGCTGGCATTTGTATTTCCAAAAAGAGAACGAGTTACGATTTTTTCATATACTTTTATTAATTCTAAATCAGGATTTTTCTCCTTGTTTAATTCATTAATCTTCAATAAAGCATATTGTTGTATCGTTAACAAAGGCAATACAATACGCTCTCTAATTTGAATAGATGCTTTACCATCAGGATAGTTTTCCATTAATTCAGTATGTCCCGCAATTTTTAATAATAATCTTTTGGTTTCCAAAAATTCATCATAGATAATTTGCCAAAAAGCACCAAATTCTGGATCCTTACTCATATAGGCTGTCAAAGGGAAAAATGATTTAGCCAATGACATCATACTGTTTTCTAAAAGCGTTTTAAAAAATAAGGATCCATTATATAGATCTTGAACTTTATCCCATTGATCGGTATCTTCAAAATGCTTCAAGGCTGAACCTACTCCAAAAAATCCTGGTACATTTTGTTTAAGCTGACTCCAAGAGCCCACAAAAGGAATCGCACGCAAATCTGCAAAATCTAAAGTTTCAGATTTGCTTCTTTTTGAAGGACGACTTCCAATATTCGTTTTAGCATAATATTTCAAAGTACTCATTTGCTCTAAGTACGGAATGAATTTAGGATGATTCTTAAAACTCAAATATTTGTCATACCCTAAACCTGCCAGTTGATCCAGAATTTCTTTTTCATTGGTAGACAATTCATTTTGGCCTTTATTAAAAACCTGATTCGCCACACCTGCGCTCAAAAGATTCTCTAAATTATAACGACAAGAATCTAATGTCCCGAAATTAGAACTAATAGTTTGCCCTTGAACGGTAATTTGAATTTCATTGTTTTCAATATTTGGACCTAATGATGCGTAAAATTTATGTGTTTTTCCACCACCACGAGCAGGAGGCCCACCACGTCCGTCAAAGAAAATAGCGTTAATACCGTATTTTCTTGACATGGAAGTCAATTCTTCTTTTGCTTTGTAAATACTCCAATTCGCCATCAAATAACCTCCATCTTTTGTACCGTCAGAAAAACCAAGCATAATAGTTTGCTTTTTATTTCTGCTTTCCAAATGTTTGGCATATTCTGGATTGGTGTACAATTTCTCCATGATTATGTGGGCATTTTGCAAATCATCTACAGATTCAAAAAGCGGGATTATATCCACCGTTGCATGCTCCCAATTACTCAAACGAAATAATGCAAAAGTTTCCATCACATTCAAGGCACTTTCATTATTACTGATGATATAACGATTGGCTCCAAATTCCCCGTTTTTCTCTTGTATGGTTTTAATGGCTTGTATCGATCCTAAAGTAGATTTTGTCATTTCGTTATCAAAATCATTTAAATCTAAATCCCCTTTTACATTAGACAGAACTTCAAATTTTTCTGCTTCTGTTAATTGAAAATAGTTTGCAGGAAAAGCATTTGAGCCTGATTTTAAATGATAGTCTACAATATCACTAAAAACGGCATCATGAATTTTGCTGTTTTGACGAATGTCTAGAGAGGCAAAATGAAAACCAAATAAATTCAATCGAATAAGTAAGGCATCAATTTTATCTAAATACAAAGATTGATGTTGTTCAATTATAATTGTTTTTATTTTAGTTAATTGCAATTTAAATTCTTCCAATGTAATATAGATTTCACCTCGAGAATAAAAAACAGAACGGTAAAGCTTTTGTTCCAATTCAGCAACCAAAACATCTACTCCAGAAAATGTTAGCTTTCTTTTTAAATTTCTAATTTCAATATAATAACACTTTAAAATTGAAGTTCGAAGACGTTCTGCTACTTTTAAAGTAATTTCCGTTGTAACAAAAGGGTTTCCATCACGATCTCCACCTGGCCAAAAACCAAGTTTAATTAAAGGGTTTTTGATTGAATTTCCCTCAAAAATATTCTTTTGAAGATAATGTACCATTTCTCCAGAAGTGTTATAAAACACATTTTCCAAGTACCATATCAAACTTACTGCTTCATCAAAAGGATTCGGTTTCTCATTTTGGATAAATGGAGTTTTTCCTAACTGTGCTAAGGATTGTTTAATATCCAAAAGGTTATTTTTTCGAATTGCCTCAGTCAAATCATTAATAATACCCAAAACAGCTCCAGGATAAAATTGTGTTGGGTGTGCCGTAAGAACCGTACGAACATTAAAGTTTTCTAAAAAATCAATTAACTCTTCTTTATTATCCCTGGCGTCTGATTTTTCTTTGATATCACGAAGAGAACCTCTTCCCTCCATATTATTCACAATTGGAAAAGCAGCGTCTTCGATAGCATCAAACAAAACAATTTGACGCTCGATATATTGGATAAAATGAAACATTAAAGTGATTTTATCCTTTTCGGAAGTGCTGTGCATATATTTTTTAGAAAAGAAATCAACTATTTCTTTCGGAGTCTCTTGTTTCTTAAAACCATTATCACAAACATCTGTAAATATAGGCAACAATACACCAGTATTATCAATGGAGTCAAAAGGTAAAGTAATAAATACACTGTTGTAAATGTGGTATTTTGAGAGAACGTCTTGGTTAAAACGTTCGATTTTAGGAAGCGTGTACATAAAATAATATCGGTTAAAATTGGTTAATTTGGCATAAAAAAACCCCAAGAATAGACTTGAGGTTATATTTATAATATAGCATTCAAGAATTTGTTACATTTCTTTAAAAATTGTGTGCATCAAACGCTTTTTATCATTGATGCTTTCTTCTAACGAAATCATAGTTTCCGTTCTGTACACTCCTTCAATGTCATCAATCATAAAGATTACATCTTTAGCGTGCTTCGTATCTTTTGCTCTAATCTTGCAAAAAATATTAAATTTACCTGTAGTTACTGAAGCTACAGTTACATAAGGAATTTCATTTATGCGCTCCAAAACAAACTTCGTTTGAGAGGTATTATTAAGAAAAACTCCTACATAAGCGATAAAAGAATAGCCCAATTTATCATAATCAAGAACCAATGAAGATCCCATGATTATACCAGCATCTTCCATTTTTTTCACCCTAACATGGACAGTTCCAGCAGAAATCAATAATTTTTTGGCAATGTCGGTAAACGGAACTCTTGTGTTGTCAATCAACATATCTAATATCTGGTGATCTACTTCATCTAAACGGAACTTACTCATAATTCTTTAATTATACGGTTATTTTCTAATAGAAAGACTAAATTTATGCATAAAAATCAAATAAATGCTAAAAAAATTACTTTTTTAATAACCCATTAACAAAACGCAAATTGTCATTTAAATAAAAGTTTGCTTTTTGATTTATCTTAGGTAAATTGGTAGCATCATCTTTATAAAATGCTTCTTTAGCATCGTACTCATAATGACCAAAATAATTTTCTAAATCACCTACTTCAATTATGTAAGCATTAAAACAAATTTGACCTTCTATTAATTCTTCTCTATATTGAGCAGCAAAATTCGTGATTATTTCAATACCATCATAATTTATTTTGACATTTTTATATATAAAATCATAAAAAACGACTTTATTCTGCGGAATATTTAAATATTTATCAATTCCATTGCTAACTACATCGTTTTCGCTGAGTATCATAAAACTCGAAACCAAAGCCATAAATGTGAATTTTCTTGTTTCCTCTCTCAAATAATCATCTTGAAAATGCCCAGCTTCAAATAATAATGTTGGGACTCCAAGATATTGAAAAGTATCTCCAATACAATTAATATTAAATGAATCGTCAAATCGACCTACTTGACCCGGTAGGTATTGTTGCAAAATGTCATTTATTCCCGCAATTAAATTAATAGCTTGCAATCTAGATGCATTTACCTCCCTTTCTTCATTATAGGATGGTGCCAAAAAAGATATGGTTGCAGGTTTTCCAGTATCTGAAACTCCAAAAATAGTACGCTGATCATGCAGATTAAAACAATAATGAGGCTTAAATTCCTCAAAAGTGGCTCTTAACACTTTGCTTTCTGGTTGAGTTAGGTTTTGAGAATCACGATTCAAATCAACATCGTTAGCATTGGCGCGTGTATACAATTTTGCCCCATCAGGATTTAACATAGGAATACAATAAAAGGTAAAAGCACCTAATAATTGCTTCGCTAGATCCGTTTCACTATTCAATAGATTTATAAAGTCAAAAAGCGCTTTCGTAGTTGTACTTTCATTCCCGTGCATTTGAGACCAAAGAAAAATTTTAGTCTTTCCGGTTCCAACTTGATAGCTATAAATAGGTGCTCCCAAAACGGATTCTCCAATAACTTTGACATCCTTTTTTATATTATTTCTTTCCAATAAAGGGCTTATTGAATCTAAAGTAAGATAGCGTCCATTGATTAAATTTTCTTTGTTCTGAATAAATAATTGTTCCAAATTCATATTACAATGTTTAATTTACAAAAGTAAACATCTTTATATTTACAATTGTAAATATTTTAAATTTGCTTTTATTTAAGTTTGTAAACACTCCTTTAGTCCTTTAAATTACAAAGAAAAACAAAATTTAAAACAAAATATAATCTTGTCAAGACACATCGTAAATATCATTAAATAAATAGATTACAATAGCCAACCTAATGTGTTAGTAGATGTAAATAAGGATGTTTTTAATGTTTTACCATTGTAAATTAGGTCATGTATTTCGTTTTGATTACATTTGTAAATAACCCGATTTAAATCATAATTCACAATGGTAAACACGGATGAATTTATAAAAAGACTTGAGATTATCTTAGACTATTTTAGTCTAAATGCTTCTTCTTTTTCCGATAAAATTGGAGTACAACGATCTAGCATGTCCCACCTCCTTTCGGGTAGAAATAAACCTAGTTTAGATTTTATTCTTAAAATAATTGACATTTTTCCAGAGGTAGATTTATACTGGATATTAAAAGGTGTTGGTTCGTTTCCTAAAATAAACGAAGTCCCCCTTTCAAAAAAAGATTTTATTTCTGAAGATTTGAAAAGTAGTACCGCTACCCCATCCAATTCGGAAACTTTACCATTGGATTTATTTTCAGAAATTAAAAACCCAATAGTAACTAATTCTGTTGAAACTCAAAAAGCAGAAAACACAAATCTTTCTAATACATCTCATTCTGATGATTTAGAAAAAATTGTGTTTTTATATAAAAATGGAACTTTTAAGGTTTATTCCCCAAATTAATATTGAAGTACTTGTTTCTTGAATTTTAAAAATTCGGGACTTTATGTTATTCTTTTTGTTTTATCCAATTCTCAGGATGGTAATAGCAAACTAAAATTTTATTTTATTTGGAATCCCTTTTCAGGAAATTTCCCTGTTACTCCAATAAAATGAGTCATCAAAAGAGCTAAGTCGGAATCTATATTTCCTGACGGAATTACCGGCTTTCCAAAACCAATCGTTTTTTTTCCAAAGTCTAAGGCAACCGTAATTATAGGCACTTTAGCTTTAAGAGCTATATAATAAAATCCAGTTTTGAGTTCTTCTACTTTTTTACGGGTTCCCTCCGGTGCTAATCCCAAACGGAATGTTTCTTTTGAATCAAAAATTGCGGCAATAGAATCTACTTTATTTAAGCCTCCTGTACGATCCAGTGGAGCCCCTCCCAAATATTTGAAAAACCATCCGAATGGGAAACCAAACAATTCTTTTTTTCCAACCCAATTGATATCAATACCCGTTGCTCCTCTGCAAATTATGGCGATATAAAAATCATGCCAGCTGGTGTGCGGCATCACTATTAAAACACATTTTTTAATTTTCTCATCAAAATCTCCTTCTATTTTCCACCCCATAAGGTTAAAAAATATCCATTTGTAGATTTGTTTCTTCATTAACTTTCAATTTTGCGCAAAATAAATAATTTATATCTTATTTTTGATAAAAACTCAAACTAATGTTAAAAAAACTGTTTAGTTATCTTATCCCTATAAAAATATTTAAAGTAAATTCATCCTTAAGTAAAACCATAGAAGTAACTTGGGCAAATGGAGAGTTGGTTTTAGATTCAGAAAACACCAATTATTCCTACGGCAGTTTGCAACGTATTTTAAGAAAAGGATTAAAATATATTGGATTTGAAATAATAGCAAAGATGGAAAATGTCTTAGTCTTGGGAGTTGCTGGAGGAAGCGTGATTAAAACTTTGGTTGAGGAGATTAATTTTAAAGGTAAAATTACGGGAGTAGAAATTGATTCTGAAATTATAACAATTGCAAATGAATATTTTAAACTCAATGAAATTCAAAATTTGGAAATCGTAATTGACGACGCTTTTGAATTCGTTTTGAAAACAAAAGATCGATACGACTTAATAATTATAGATATTTTTCAAGATACAACAATGCCCAATTTTCTATTTGAACAGTTTTTTGTAAGTCGTATTTGTTTTTTATTAAAAAGTAAAGGAATTGTACTTTTTAATACAATGTGTTTAACAGCTGCCCATAATTTCCGGAACAAAAAATATATTGAAGAATTTAATGACAATCAATACCAAATTCAATCAATTCCTCGAATTGAAATGCATAATGAATTGATTGTTATTAAAAAAAAAGCATAAAAAAATTTAAATCAAAAAAGAAAGCATATCAATGAAATCAATTCTAAAGAAATTATTGTTAGGTAAAATTTCTAATCTAGAAAGACCTAAATACAATCCTATACAAAAAAGGATTCAAAATATTAGATCGATTTGGAATAATGATCACCAAGATGACAATGGTATTGAGAAAATTATTCGTTTATTTCTTTCTTCTTCACAATTGCTTTTTCCGGGAATCTATCTCAAATTTCTAGCTAATAAAAAGGGAGTTGAATATGAAGATTTAGCTTTAGACTTTTATGTTTTACTCAAAGTGGCATTTCCAACACTTATTTTAATGAACCATTGGCAAAACAATACTTGGCTCGTTTGGGTTCTTTTTTATGTGTTTTTAGAAACTGTTTTGTATATCCCAACATTAATTTTTGCTTCTGATTCATTCTCTAAACCTCGGTCATATAAACGATCTATGCTTTTGCTTTTCTTTAATTATTTAGAAATTTCCTTTACGTATGCGGTCTTTTATTCCTGTGATAGTTATTTAAACAAACCTTTTACCCATTGGTTTGACGCTGTGTATTTTAGCATAATAACCTCTTCTTCTATTGGTTACGGCGATTATTTCCCTGTTACCACAATTGGAAAATTTTTAGTTAGCACCCAAGCTTTACTTTTCTTATTTTTTATTGTCTTGTTTTTAAATTTCTTCTCTACCAAAATAAAATCAAAAGGTTATTTTGATCATAAAAATCAAGATTAATTACAACATTTTCCTCGCTTTTTCTAGATCCTCAATAGTATCAATTCCGATACCAACATGAGTGGTTTCAACCATTTTGATGCGTTTCCCAAATTCCAGGTAGCGCAATTGCTCTAGTTTTTCGGATGCTTCCAAAGATTTCATGGGTAAATTATAAAAATCCAGTAAGGCTTGTTTTCTAAAGGCGTAAATACCAATATGCTGCATGTATCGAACTCCTACATTTTTCTCTCTAGGATACGGAATCACTGAACGTGAAAAATATAAGGCAAACCCGTTTTGATCGACCACCACTTTTACATTATTAGGATTATTGATTTCCTCTTCGTTTGTTATTTCACGCATCAAAGAAGCCAAATCGACCTGTTGAGTCAAGTCGTTCTTAAAAACTTCAATAACTTTTGCCAAAGGTTCCTTGTCTATAAAGGGTTCGTCTCCCTGCACATTGATCACAATATCCACATCCAGATTTTCTACCGCTTCAGCAATACGGTCACTCCCCGATTCGTGTTCCTTGATGCTTCGAATGGCTTTTCCTCCATTAGAAACAATTTCATTATAAATTAAATCGGAATCTGTTACCACAAAAACATCATCAAATAATTGCGTATTTATGGCGGCTTCATAGGTTCTTAAAATAACGGTTTTACCTCCTAAATCTTGCATGAGTTTTGCTGGAAATCGTGTAGAAGCGTAACGGGCTGGAATGACTGCTATTATTTTCATTTTTTATTGTTATTTTTCTAAAGGTATTAATTTTCGAATTTCGCAGCGCTGTTGCTGTGAGTCGATTTAATTTTGTTTCTAATTTAGGATATTTTTTAAAAAAAAATAATTAAAAAAAGGGTGCTAAATTCATGGCTAAAAAATCATTCCACAAAACTTTCATCCTTAAAACCTATCAAATATAATTTATTTTTGGCACGTGTCATAGCAGTGTATAACCATCTAATGTAATCTCTGTCGATTCCATTTGGCAGATACGGTTGTTCTATAAAAACCGTATTCCACTGCCCTCCTTGTGATTTATGACAAGTTATTGCATAGGAGAATTTAACTTGCAAGCCATTAAAATACTCGTTGGCTTTTACTTTCTGGAATTGTTTGAACTTGGTTTCCCCTTCATAATCTTTCAATACTTCCTGATACAATCTGTTGGATTCCTCATACGTTAGCGATGGCGATTCACTTTTTATAGTATCCATTAAAAGTACGGTTTCAAAGGGTTTCTGATCGGGATAATCAATCATTCGAATTTTTACATTGGCAAATTTAAAACCGTATAATTCTTTGATATTGAATATTTCCAAGACTTCAATAATATCACCATTGGCAATAAATCCAGCTTCATCCGAATCTTTTAACCAAAAATAATTGTTCTTCACGACCATCAAAAAATCGCCTGTTGACAGTTCGCTTTCTTTGTCGAGAATTTTGGTTCGGATTTGCTCATTATATTGGTTGGCTCTTTTATTCGACCGAACGATAAAAGCCGTGTCTTCAATACTGTAATTACTGTAAGCCGAATTGATAGCATCCTGAATGTCATATCCATCGGTCAAACGTACAATATCCTTGAATTTTCGAACATCAAATTTGAATTCGGTTATAAAAGAATCTTTCAATAATTCCCGTAATTCGGTGGCATTATGTAAAATTCCAGAACTTTCTTCCTGACGCATCACTTCATCAAGTTCGATATAATCGACTTCTTTATTGTAATTTAAACTTAATGTTTGAATGTCTAATGCGGGGCTGACATCTAGATTTACAGGAGGCAATTGAGCCGTATCTCCCAATAAAATCATTTTGCAATTGGTTCCCGAATATACATACGAAATCAAATCATCGAGCAAAGAACCGTTTTCATACAATTTAGAATCCGAATTCGTGTCTGAAATCATCGAGGCTTCATCGACTATAAAAATGGTGTTTTTGTGTTTGTTTTGCTGTAAAGTAAATGAAACACCGCCACCGGAAGATTTCTTGGGAAAATAGATTTTTTTATGAATCGTAAAAGCTGGTTTTTCAGAATAATTGGCAATTACTTTGGCTGCGCGTCCTGTTGGAGCCAGCAAAACATATTTTTTATTAATTTCCAATAAACTGTTTACAATCGTAGAAATAACAGTTGTTTTTCCCGTTCCCGCATATCCTTTTAGTACAAAAATGGTGTCATTCTCCTTTTCGGTCAAAAAAATGGCTATTTTTTGAAAAAATATGTCCTGCTTGTAGGTCGGTTGAAAAGGAAATTTTTTCTGTAGAAGACTATAAAATAGGGAGGAATTCATGAAGTGTAATTTGATGACAAAGTAAAGCAATATCAATGGCAATATCAATTTCAATTTCAAAAATCAATTTCAAGGGCAATTTCAAAAACAATTGGAACACTAATTTTAATATTTAATGGCAAAACTCAAAGACAATTGTAAAAATCAATAACAATTAGAATTCCAATTTTAAAATTGAAAAAATCATTCTAAGTAATGCGAATAATTTAATGATGCATTTTGTTTTTTCGCTACTGAAAATGAGGATTGTTTTTTACAGTCAATAAAAATCCGTATAATCCGCCAAGGGCGGTTAAATCCGAGTTTCTTTTCAACGCAAAATTAAAATCTGTTTTTATCAGTGTCTTCGCTTTAGCGAACCCGTGTCATCCGCGTTCCATCGAAATTACATCATACGACAACAAATTGTTCCGTTTACTTATTGCATTTGCTTGCTTTTTTTTATTGCCATTGGCATTGAAATTGATATTGCCCTTGATATTGCCATTGCCTTTTTAATTTGTAAGTTTGCATTGTTGAAAACAAATCTATGAACACCATTATAACAGATAAAAAATACAAAAAACTTTCTATTCAAGTTTCCTTGACAGGGCTTTCTTTTTGTTGTTTTGACACTTTGAACAATAAGATAACGGCACTGAATGAAATTCAGTTTGATACTTTTCATAAAGCAACCAAAATAGAAGAATTGTTTTCGGATGCTTTTCGGGATTACCCGGAATTAAAAGAGTCTTATGACGAAATTCAAGTAATACACAATAATAACCTTTCAACATTTGTTCCTACTGCTCTGTTTGATGAACATTTTCTGGGGAGTTATTTGCAATACAATACAAAGGTTTTTGAAACCGATTTTTTTGCATTTGATGAAATTCCAAATTATCAAATGAATGCAGTTTATATTCCGTACGTTAACATCAATAATTTCTTTATAGACCAATTTGGTTCATTTGATTATAGACACGCCAACAGTATTCTAGTTTCAAAACTTTTGGATGCTTCCAAAAACAATGAAGAAAAGAAAATGATGGTCCATTTTAATCCAGGTCATTTTGAAATTATTGTCATTCAAAACCAAAAATTACTTTTATTCAATTCATTCGAATATAAAACTCCCGAAGATTTTATTTATTATTTGCTCTTTACCGCCGAACAATTAAATATGAATCCTGAAAGTTTTAAATTGGAATTATTAGGAGCCATTTCCGAAGAAGATGATTTTTATAAAATCGCTTTAAAATACATTCGAAATGTATCCTTCTTTGATGTAACTGATTTACAAAAAAACAACCCTTTTTCAACAGCTCAAAATCAGCAACATTTTATACTTTTTAACTCATGAGAATCATATCCGGAAAATACAAAGGAAGACGCATTTCCCCGCCAAAAGGCTTACCTGTTCGCCCAACGACAGACATGAGTAAAGAAGCACTATTTAATGTTTTGAATAACCATTTCAGTTTTGAAAACTTGAAGGTATTGGATTTGTTTGCTGGAACTGGAAACATCAGTTATGAGTTTGCTTCCCGCGGGAGTATGCCTATTACATCTGTTGACGGTGATTTTGGTTGCGTAAAATTCATCAAACAAGTGGCAGCCGAATATGATTTTAATATTGCGGCTACAAAAAGTGATGTTTTTGCTTTTTTAGAAAAATGCAAAACCTCTTATGACATTATTTTTGCCGATCCACCGTATGCTTTAGACCAAAAGACCTTTGAAAAAATCGTTTTATTGATTTTCGAAAAAGAATTACTCAATGAAGAAGGTATGATGGTTATTGAGCATTCTAAATACACCAAACTGGATCACATGATTAATTTCTCTTTTCATAAAACGTATGGTGGTTCTATTTTCAGTTTCTTCGAATTGGATTCAACCGAAGAGGAAGAAATTGATGATGAGTCCAATCGAAAAAGCACCGAAGACGACGAAGATTAATTTATAGAAAATTACATACCCAAAAAGAGAGCCCTTGTTATTGCAAGGGCTCTGGTATTTTAATAGGTCTTGGTTTTGGTCTAGGTTCCTTTTTAAAACTAAAATAATAGTTTAGACCTGCACCCAAAACTCCTTTGTCATTGATCTTGTAGCCACTACTGTGCTCCATCTCATTGATTACTTTACCTAAATTAACTCCACTATAGTATAAAATAAGGCACAATGAATTGGAATTATCATCCGATGTATCAATATCATATCCAATACCCAGACCTAAAGAATGTTGCGAGCCTTTTTGAAAATCACGATTCTCGATTAACGTCTTACTTTCATTTACTACAATAAAATCCCCTTTTGCTTCTATTTGAGAAAAGGTATATCTGGGTAAAATAACAAGATAGCCTGCTCCATCCTTTTTGTTGCCAAGAGCTATTTTGGGGCAAAAACTAAAATTTAGAGAAGAAACAGACCGAGTATAGGATGAAGTTTGAAGAAGCTGATTATTATATCGAGATGCTTGTTCAAGTGTGCCATAAAAATAACTGAATTCTAATTCTGGCATAAAATAAGAACTAATTTTAAACTCAGTTCCTGTATTTACTCCAAAATAAGATGATTTATAAAAATCCCATTGCAAATAACTCGAAAAACCGCCAAAACCTCTAACGGTTTGAGCGTTTGCATTCATGGAGATAATCAGCAGGATAAATAAAATTATTTTTTTCATTACAAACTATTTTCCAATTACCCAACCTATTGTAAAGTTTATCACTGGGACTACTTGACTGCCATATTTGTCAAAATTATACCCAACACCTCCGTTTAAATTCAAATTTAAATTGTGTTTATAAGTTCTTTGAAAACCCCAAACTGGAGCAACTGTAATGGATGGAGTTGATGATGAATAATTCGAATTAGAATTAATAGACTCAAAACGATAAATCGCATTAAATCCGTAAAAATTACCCGAATTACCTAAAGTTCTCTTTCCTTTGCCTGCTCTTTTTTCTATGTTATAATAATGACGAAACTGTTCATCTATAGTTGGATAATAGGACCAATTTGAGCCTCCAAAATCACTATTACGATAACCAACTCCAAAACTCAATTCTGAATAAAGGGTGTTTTTAGCACTAAAGCCATGCTCGTAAACAACACCGGGTAATATTAAATTGATCTTGAATTGATTTTTCTCAACAACAGTAGTTTCTTGAGCAGTAGTTTTAATTAAAGGACAAAAAAGCAAAAAGCAAACAAACGAATGGAACAATTTCATTTAGGATTGTGCTAAAATTAAAATGCGCCAAATGTAATATAATTATTATATTTATCAAGTCTTTGTAGTTGTTTTAGTTTATTATCACTTTAGTTTCTCAAACACCATTTTATAGATCGGCGTATCAATTTCATATTTTAAACCTTCATTTACCACGAACTCAGTCAAAGAGGCCAGTTCTATTTTTCGTCCCGCCATCAAATCCCGATGCATGGATGATGTTGCATCATGAGGGGTTTTTTCGAGTTTCAAAATGGTTTGAAGAACAATGTCATTCGGTAAATCTAATCCTTTAACAGCCGCAATCATTGTTATTTCATTCAATAAAGAAACATAAAACTTTCTGCTCGATTCCGTACTTAACAACTCTCCTATATTCTGATTCAAATACGAAGTAGCTGAGGCTAAAGCCGAAATAAAGATAAACTTTTCCCAAACCGTTTCTTCAATAGCATCAACCAAATAGCTTTCAATGGAAGCGTTTTCAAAAATGGTTTGCAACGCATTCATTTTATAAATAGAAGCCGTTTCTGATCCAAAAAATAGTTTTTCGTAAGGGCCAACTTTTTTAATCACGCCGGGAGCAGCAATCATCGAAACAATATAAACGCAACCTTGCAAAACTTCATTATCCGGAAAAAGGGTACTGATACGTTCCGGAGCATCTACACCATTATATAAAGGAAGAATAACGGTGTTTTTTGTAATCGCTTTTTTTATAGAAAGTAAACTATCTTCTATATCATACGTTTTTGTGGCACAAATAAGATAATCCAGTTTACCAATTGCTTCAGGATTATCTGAAACCAAATCTGGAAAAACAATGCTTTCCTCATTATCAGATATAATTTTCAATCCCGATTCCGAAACAACTTTTAGAGTTTCACCACGAGCAATAAATACAATTTCAATTTTATCAGATTTAACATACGCTTTGGCCAATAGCCCTCCGAAATAACCACCTACTCCACCCAATCCCAAAATTCCTATTCGTATTTTCATTATTATTGATTATTTATCAAGATTCTCTTTTCGTTTTTAGTAGCCGCAATAACGACCAACCCCAAAATTAAAGCACAACTGTATTCCATTCCTCCAGCACCATGCTCGCCAACCCACCAACCATTTTCATAATGAATGATGACATTACCCATTATTAGCATCAAAATAAATCCGAGAGATAAATATTTAGTATAATAACCAAAGGCCAGTGCTATATCTCCTATAATTTCATAAAGAGTAATTCCCCATACCATTACAGTAGTTACAAAAAAGCCTTTATTGGATAAAAATCCAGCAAATCGTTCTATTGTTTCATTCGCAATTCTTGTAACCGCATGAGCTACAAAAAACAATGGAAGTATGATTCTAAAAAGTAGAAGTGTTTGTGATGAAGATAAAAAAGGAAAATTTTTCATGTTTTTTTACTAAAATAGTAAAAAAATTGGAGAGACAATAAAAAAATGCAGACCTGTAAGCCGGATTCTGTTCTCGTTATCACTAACGATACCTTATCATTTATCTAGATCTTGCATTACTGCAAGACTCAAGCTATCTACCCTTCAGCAACGAGCGAGAAGCCCTTAAATGCTGATATACTTGATATTTCACCGCATAGAGTTTACCTGGTTTCACTACAGCATTACCTGTACATACTTTCTGTTGCACTTGTCCTAATCCCGATAAATCGGAACCGACGGGTGTTACCCGCTATGCTTCTCTTTGGTGTCCGGACTTTCCTCCCTCTTGTCCCGATAGCTATCGGGAGCAAAACGACGATAAGGCGGTCTGCGGTGCAAATTTACACTATTTATTGGTGGTTTACTATTTCAACATGTTTACTTTAACCATACTTTTACAACATCTTAATTATAAAATAGTTAACTTTAGTCTTTAAAACTAATCTCCTTTATATCATGACAAAAATGTATCATTATGCCACTGTTTCCGAAGCATTGGATGATTTGAATGAAAAAGGTTTTACCTATGATTTCAATATTCACGAAGCCGATATTGTGAAAAATCCAGACAAATACGAGATCGTACATGTCTACCGTTACGAGGGAGATTCAAGTTCAGACGATGAAGCCATTGTTTACGGAATAAAATCAAGTTCGGGTAAAAAAGGCGTTTATGTGGCAGGATTCTCCGCAAATTCTGTCAATGAAGCTACACAAGTATTGATTCAATTGAGTATCAAAAGGTAAATAAAACCATTTTACTCATTGCTATTGATATTTCCATTGCTATTGAAATTGCATTAGGGCGTGCCACCAGTAGAAAAGAGGCCAAATATACAAACCGCTTATTCGGCCCCTTTCCTACTGCTGTCAGGCTATCCGGGCTACTTCGGTAGCTTCCTTCTATCCTTCACGTAAGATCCACGTAAAACAAGAACATTATTTAAATGATGAAATATTCTTTTTTTTTTGATCTTGAAATTGCCATTGAAATTGATTTTTTTTACCCTATGTTACTTCCAGAAATAATAATCGAAAAAATCAAAAATGAAGGACCTATATCCTTTCAGGATTTTATGGAAATGGCCTTATATTATTCTGACTTGGGCTATTACAACTCTAAACAAGACAAAATCGGAGCCGAAGGTGATTTTTACACCAATTCCAGTCTTTCTGCTTCATTCGGAGCCATGTTGGGTCGCCAAATAGAAGAAATGTGGCAAGCTTTAGATAAAAAAACGTTTAAAATCATTGAATACGGAGCCGGAACCGGGTTATTATGCCATGATATTTTAGATTATTTAAAAACCAATGCCGACTTATATAAAAGTCTCACCTATTCCATTATCGAAAAAAGCACCAGCATGCGTGAAATTGAAAAGACACACTTGACTGAAAAAGTAAGCTGGCATTCTTCGATTCAAGAAATCCCCCAAATGAATGCCTGTATTTTATCAAATGAATTAGTTGATAATTTTGCTGTCCATCAAGTCGTCATGGAAGATCAATTAATGGAAATCTTTGTCGATTACGAGCATGGATTTAAAGAAGTTCTACAACCTGCAAATGCAGCCCTTATTACCTATTTTGAAGATTTGAACGTAACATTGCCAGAAGGATTCCGAACCGAAGTCAACCTTGAAGCCATCACTTGGATAAAAGAAGTGGCACAATGGCTAAAAAAGGGATACGTAATCACTATCGATTATGGCGCTTTATCTTCGGAATTGTATGAAATTCAAAGGCATTTAGGGACACTTTTATGTTTTAACAAGCATCGTATCAATGACAATCCCTATCAGTTCATTGGCGAGCAAGACATCACAACTCACACCAATTTTTCGGCCTTAAAAGATTGGGGAGCTAAATATGGATTAAAATACTGTGGTTTGGTAAATCAAGCCAATTTTCTATTGGGTCTTGGCTTTAAGGAATATCAAGATAGATTAGTAAAAGACAAACAATCAAATGTGCAATTGGCTCTACAAGAATCAATTATAAATTACAGATTATTGATGGATTTAGGGACAAAATTCAAAGTCTTGATTCAACGGAAAGGAGTATCTGACTATCCATTATCTGGTCTAAAATTTATAAATTCAGCTCAAAATTTGTCGCTAAATCGTTTTTAGGTTGTTTTTTAAAATTTGAATTTTGTTTATTTTGGATTTGATTTTTTTAAAACTATATTTGCTTTCGAATAAAAAAACCTATGGAACAATTTGTAGTATCGGCTCGTAAATACCGTCCACAAACATTTAAAGATGTGGTGGGACAAAAAGCCATTACCAATACTTTGCTTAATGCCATAGAAAGCAACCACTTGGCTTCTGCCCTATTGTTTACAGGACCCCGTGGTGTAGGAAAAACTACTTGTGCCCGTATATTGGCACGCAAAATCAATCAGCCAGGTTATGATGATCCCAACGAAGATTTTGCCTTCAATGTATTCGAACTCGATGCTGCTTCCAACAATTCAGTAGATGATATTCGGAATCTGATTGACCAAGTTCGTATCCCGCCACAAACGGGTCAGTACAAAGTCTATATTATTGACGAGGTGCACATGTTGTCTTCAGCCGCTTTTAATGCTTTCCTGAAAACATTGGAAGAACCGCCAAAACATGCTATTTTTATTTTGGCAACAACCGAAAAACACAAAATCATTCCAACGATTTTATCGCGTTGTCAAATTTTTGATTTCAAAAGAATTACCGTAAAAGATGCCAAAGAACATCTTGCCGATGTGGCTACAAGTCAAGGCGTTGTTTTTGAAGATGATGCTTTACATATTATTGCCCAAAAAGCAGATGGCGCTATGCGTGATGCTTTATCAATTTTTGACAGAGTCGTTTCCTTTTGCGGAAGCAACTTAACCCGTCAAGCCGTTACAGAAAACCTAAACGTTTTAGATTACGAAACCTACGTTACAGTTACCGATTTAATTCTTGAAAATAAAATTCCTGATTTGTTAATAGCCTTCAATGATATTCTAGCCAAAGGATTTGACAGTCATCATTTTGTTTCAGGATTGGCTTCTCATTTTAGAGATTTATTGGTAAGCAAAACACCTTCTACCCTTGTTTTATTGGAAGTGGGTGAACAGGCTCAAAAAATGTACGGCATTCAAGCGCAAAAATGCAGTCAAAATTTTCTGCTAAAAGGAATCGAAATTGCCAATGATTGCGATTTAAAATACAAAGCAAGCCAGAATCAACGACTGCTTGTTGAACTTTGCTTGATGCAATTGGCCTCTATCACTTTTGATGGAGAAAAAAAAAAGTTGAGCAATATATAATTCCGCCTACTTATTTTAGAAAAACCCCTGATTATTCGATTGCGGATGTTCCGAATACAAAAAACAATGGCAATATCAATAACAATGAAAATTTCAATTTAAAAACTGAAATTTCAAACCCGATTGCTATTCCTCAGGAAAAGCCACAAGCAGCTACTGTTGCAACTCCGAATCCATCAAGCAACGAACCTAAAGTTTCAGCTTTATCACTTTCTAGCATTCGAGCCAAGAAAGCTTTAGAACAAAGTTTGAAAGGATTTGTAAAAGAAACCTCGATTTTGCCAACTGAGCCTTTTACAGAAACAGAAATGTTTTTGCAATGGACAAAATATGCACAACGTCTTGGAGAAAAGGGATATAAAATTATGGAATCCCTGTTATTGATAAATGATCCTGTATTAAACGGAACGACTATCTCTTTTGAATTGCCAAATGAAGGTTCAAAACTAGATTTCGAAAGTGAAATGATCGGGCTCTTAGGCCACTTAAGAGGTCATTTACACAATCATGACATTACCATAGAGGTAAATGTGAACGAAACAATTGAACTGAAAAGAAACTTCACAGACCAAGATCGCTACAATAGACTTTTACAGCTAAATCCAAACATCGAGCTTTTAAGAAGTACATTTGGTTTGGATTTGGATGCTTAATGTTTTTTTTTGAATGATGATTAACGATTTTTGATCTCAAATATATGTAAACATCGAAATCAAAAATCGTTATTTTAAAATATTAAATCTTTAAATTTTTCCATAAAACATTGCTTTAACAATACCGTCTGAAAGACCTATTTTCGGAACATAAATTTGTCTGGCTCCGCTCCATTTCATGGCATTTAGATAAATTCGAGTGGCAGGGACAATTACGTCCGCACGATCGGGGTTTAAGCCCAATTGTGAAATTCTTTGCTCATATGTTAATGAATTCAAATAGGCATATTGGGAGTTTACATAAATATAGGACAATGGTTTTTCCTGTAGTTTACCAGACATTTTAAATAATTTATTGATATTCCCACCTGATCCAATTAAAGTAATTTCCTCGTAGTCTTCGGTGTTGGTTTTAATCCATTTTTCAATTTCATCCCAGACTACATCACAAACCATTTCGTTCAATAATCGAACTGTTCCCGCTTTGAAGGATCTTGAATTAACCATTTTTCCATTTGAAAACAAGGTAAATTCAGTACTACCACCACCTACATCTACAAAAAGATAAGTTTCATCTGTTTTCAATAAATGATGTAAATCTGTAGAAGCTATTATGGCAGCTTCTTTTTTGCCATCTATAATTTCAATTTTTATATCTGCTTTCTTTTTGATCAACATTACAACTTCTTTTGCGTTGTAAGCCTCTCGCATTGCAGATGTTGCAAATGCCATATAACGCTCTACTTTATGCACTTTCATCAATAGATTAAAAGCTTTCATGGCGTCACACATGCGTTCTATATTTTCTGGAGATATTTCTCCAACTGTAAAAGCATCTTGCCCTAAACGAATAGGAACCCTTACTAAGGAGCTTTTATTAAATTGAGGTTCTTTACCATCCTCCTCTACAATGTTGGTAATTAATAAACGCATGGCATTCGATCCAATATCTATAGCGGCATATTTTCTTAGTTTAATCATTTTCTATGGATACGATTAATAGTTTATTGTACTATTGGGTTATCTATTTGGTATTTTAAAATTTGTAACTATCCAATAGTTACTAAGATTCTGAGTTCTTAAGATTCAAGCATATTTTTTTCAAAAAAGAATAAACTTAAACTTTAAACACCATCAAATTAATCACTTAACATCTAAATTAGAGTCCTGAATAATTACAGAAATTAAATTGACTCTTCAAATACAGCTACTTTATTTTGATAATATTTATACGTTTCTAATTGTGCCCTAAATATTGGGTTATTTCCTCGAACTCTGTATTTATTGTCTAATTTATAAGAATGATATCTTGCTTTTACATTTCCTTTCCATCCTAAGTCAAAATTATCAATCAATTCATTTTTTATCGCTTGGTCGTAGATAGGACAGGTTACTTCTACTCTCGCATCTATATTTCTGGTCATAAAATCGGCCGAAGAGATATAAACCTCAGGTAATCCTGCATTCCCAAAAATATAAATTCTGGAATGTTCCAGATAATTATCTACAATACTAATGGCCTCAATGTTTTCGCTTAATCCTTTTACCCCAGGGATTAAAGAGCAAATCCCTCTGACCTCCAGCTGAATTTTGACCCCCGCTTTACTGGCTTCATATAATTTATCAATCATCAATAAATCCGACAAACTATTCATTTTTAACTTCATATAAGTTTTTCTCCCTGCAATGGCATGAATAATTTCTCTGTCAATCAATTTTACAAAACGATGCCTCGTGTATTGAGGAGAAACAATGAGATGTTTATAGCGTTGTACTTTATAATTAATGTCAAAAAACTCAAATATTTTTGAGACGTCTTTTAAGATTTGTGAATGACACGTAAATAAAGTTACGTCGGTGTATATTTTTGCAGTTGATTCGTTAAAATTACCAGTTGAAATAAAACCATATCTTTTTATTTTATCCTTTTCAAATCTTTCAATAACACAAACTTTGCTATGAACCTTTAATCCTTTTATCCCAAAAATAAGCTCAATACCTTCGGTTTGCATTTGCTCTGAATAGGAAATATTGGAAGCTTCATCAAATCTGGCTTGCAATTCAATTTGAACCGTAACTTTCTTTCCGTTTTTGGCTGCATTGATTAGAGAACTAATAATTTGCGAATTTTTGGCTAATCGATATAAAGTAATTTTTATGGATACAACCTTGGGATCTAAAGCTGCTTCGCGTAAAAATTTTATTAAATAGGAAAAGGATTGATAGGGTGCATTTAACAAATAATCTCTTTTGCTGATTTTTTCCAAAATACTTCCTTCCAAACTGAGTCCCGGAATTGGCAATGGATCATTCTTTTTATACAATAAATCATACCTGCCTAAATTGGGAAAATCCATATAATCCCTACGATTATGATACCTCCCTCCCGGAATGATACTATCTGTGGCATCAATATTCATTTTGTCTAAGAAAAATTGAAGCGTATCTTTGTCTATTTCTTGATCATAAATAAAACGTACCGGCTCCCCTATTCTTCTGTCTTTTACACTAGAAGCTATTTTCTCTAACATACTTTTACTCAAGTCACTATCAATATCCAATTGGGCATCTCTTGTGATTTTTATCATGTGCGCCGAAACACTTTCATAATCAAAAATATTAAAAATACTGCTCAAATTATGTCGAATAACATCATCTGTTAAAATGACATATTGCTTTTCATTATTGCTTGGCAATACCACAAAACGATTGATCATTTTTGGAATCTCAACTATAGCATATCGTACTTCCAGATCTTTTTTCATCACTAACTTTACCGCTAAGTAACCTGACGAATCTTTTAATATTGGAAATTCTGCTAAGTCATTTAATATAATGGTAACCAATTCCGGGCTTAATGTTTGAATAAAAAAATCTTTCAAAAAAATTTCTTGCTCATCATTAATGTCCTTTTCATTGATGATAAAAATATTTTCAGTCACTAATTGGGATTCAATATTGCTTAATATTCTCAAGCTTTCTGACTGTTGTTGAATTACGATTTCTGTAATATCTTTAATCAATTGTTGAGCAGAAACTCCTCCAAAATATTTCTCGCCTGAGATTCCGCTTAAACTCAATCTTCGTATAGCGGCAAAACGAACCCTAAAAAATTCGTCTAAATTATTAGAGAAAATTCCTAGAAAACGCATGCGATCCAATAATGGAACGCTATCGTCCCCTGCTTCTTGAAGTACTCTTGCATTAAAGGCTAACCAACTTTTTTCTCTATCTATATATCTTTGTTCCAACACTCTTTATTATTTTAAATCTCTGGGGAATAGTACTTTCTTTGTATGTCCTTTCTCGATTGTGTCCCAATTATCTGAATCGAATTCAATCTGAACAAATCCTGCCGTAGGGACATTATCTATAAAAACATTTCCAAATTTATTAACAAAATTTGTAATAGCCTCGTTATGCCCGAAAATAATGATATTGTCGTAATCATTATTGCAGGATTTAATGACTTTTTCTAATTTTCTTTCATCAAATGTATAAAGCTCTTCCTTATATAGAATACTTTCTAAGGGGAATGCTATATTTTGGGCAAAAATCATGGCAGTTTCTAATGCCCTTTCTGCCGTGCTACTCCAAACACTATAGGTTTTAGGAAGAAATTTATTTATATGGGAAGAGACCAAATGCGCGCTTTTCATCCCTTGTGCTGTTAATGGTCGATCTTTGTCATGTAATGGAGCTTCCCAACTTGACTTTGCATGCCGTACTAATATTAAATTTTTCATAAAACACAACTATTAAATTTATAAAAATTGACAACTATATCGAATGCTAGTTTTTAAAATAAGATTTCAGATTATAAATATGCTCCTACGACAATACTATAAATGATTAAGAAATAAAATCACATTCTTTAAGGGAGTAACAATTTACAAAAAATAAATTAGAATTGTCTATTTTGATTTTTCATTTTGGTTATTTTAGAAATCAACCAATTCAGTATCATTCCCTGTTTATAAAATACACAAAAACACCTAAAACTTAAACTAATTAAAACTGTTGTGTTTTTTTTAACAAACAACACCCAGTAAACACCTCTTTTTTAATAAATTAAAGAAACATCTATATGGTTTGTACTATATTTTGAACTTTTCAACGAGTATTTAGGTTATTAAAAGATAATGAGAATATATTTTTAAGATTATGCTTAATTTTAAGCTATAAACAAGTTCTAATTTTTAGCATCCATTTTGATTTCATTCCCAAATAAAAATCCAAAATGGAATATAAAAACCTATTAATAAAGTCTATAGTTTTTATAAATAGAAAGAAAAATAATTTTGATATCCCCCAAAATCAAAATTAGAACGTTACAAATAAGTTATGATCTTAATTCGGTTTATTCTAAAACGAATTTAAAACGATTGAATTAAAAAATAAAAATTCAAAGTAAGCAATTAAAGAAAATCAGTTAGCTCCAATCGTGAACTTAAATTTAATTGAATGGGAACAAAAATACTTTTTTTTCTGACTTCATAAATGCTCGTTAGCAATGTTTTGCCTCCATTTGCTAGCATAGTTTAAAGGCATAAAACCAATTTTATAATTTGCCTTTTATAGCTCCAATATGGAGCAACACTATAACTATTATTTATTTTTTTTTATAAAGCTTTATAGTTTTATAAAATTATTGATTTAACAATTCACACATAATTATAGGTGAATTTTATTAGATATACTCATAATACTTTCTAACGATTTAAAACAAATCAATATGAAAACAATTTTTACTCATTCGACAAAAACATTTTTATTTTTCTTTTTGATTATATTAGTCACTTTTACAAATGGGTATGCCCAAGAATCAGGTATCGATGGAGATTATTGCCCTGCTCCTGGAACTCCTGGACCTAATGGTGATGAATATGCTACTGGAACTGTTTTTAGCCAGCTTGTAGACCCCAACGCATCATCAACATGCGAAATTTACAAGATATGGGCAAAAATATATACCGATGGGACTGGGGAGAAAGTATTAAAAATAGGATTAAAAATTGGTAATTCGGGATCATCCCTTTTTAGGTTATATTTAGATACCGACAAAGACCCAACATCAGGCTTAACTCTAGATCAATTTGGTGGTCCTTTGATTGTAGCAGGAGCAGATTATATTTTGGAGCTTGATGCCCAAAACAATTCTACCTTCACATTGTATTTTTCAGATGTAAATGATCATACAACAAAAACTGTAATATTACCTAACGGTTCTAGTGCAACCAATGGAGATTCTAATGGATGCTCTGCTGGTGATGGACAGTTTCTTGAGTTTAATATTCCTTTTAAAAGCCTTAATATTGATATTTGCGACCCCGATGAACCTGGTGTTATTACTATAACCAAATTGGCGTCGGTAAGTGGTGGTTCTCCAACTTCATCTAGATGTACTGACATACCTCTTACATTTGTAATTCCACTCAAAGGATCAGTTGGTCCAGATGCAACTGTATGCGAAGTAAACAATAGTACCGATTTAAGTATAACTGGCCTAACAGGCAGTTATAGTGTTACCAAATGGCAATACAGTACAGACGGGGGGACTGTATGGTATGATATTACTAATACAACACTTTACCATACTGCCATCAATTTAACGGAAACGACCCTATTCAGGGCATTAATTATGTATACTGGTTTGTGTATAAATCCAATCCCCACAAGTGCAGCAACAATAACGGTAAATCCATTGCCAACAACAGCTAACGCTGGAACAGACCAGACAAAATGTGAGACAACAACTGCAAATCTTTCGGGAAATACTCCAACTGTAGGGACGGGAAACTGGACCTTGGCTAGCGGTGCAGGTGCAATCACCACGCCAACTTCTCCAACAACTGAAGTAACAGCTCTTGGTTATGGAGCCAATGTATTCCGTTGGACAATTAGTAATGGGACAATATGTACCCCTTCAACCGCGGATGTGACTATTACTAGGTATCAAACTCCAACAACGGCTAATGTAGGAACCAATCAGGAACAATGTGAAACTGCAACAGCAACAATTACGGGTAATACTCCAACTGTGGGGACAGGAAACTGGACCTTGGTTAGCGGCGCAGGTGCAATTACCACGCCAACTTCTCCAACAACAGAAGTAACAGCCCTTGGTTATGGAGCCAATGTATTTCGTTGGACAATTAGCAATGGAACATGTACAGCTTCAACAGCTAATGTGACTATTACAAGACATCGAACTCCAACAACGGCTAATGCAGGACCTGACCAGACAAAATGTGAGACAACATTCGCAACTCTTGCGGGTAATACTCCAACTGTAGGGACAGGAAACTGGACCTTGGTTAGCGGAGCTGGCGCAATCACAACACCAACTTCTCCAACATCTGGAGTAACGGCTCTTGGTTATGGAGCCAATATATTCCGTTGGACGATTAGTAATGGAACATGCACATCTTCAACTGATGAAATAACCATTACAAGATATCAAACTCCCTCAACTGCTAATGCAGGAACAGATCAGGAACAATGTGAGACAACAACTGCAACACTTTCGGGTAATACTCCAACTGTGGGAACAGGAAACTGGACATTGGTTAGCGGTGCAGGTGCAATCACAACACCAACTTCTCCAACAACAGGAGTAACCGCTTTGGGTTATGGAGCCAATGTATTCCGTTGGACAATTAGCAATGGAACATGTACAGCTTCGACCGATGTTGTGACTATTACAAGATACCAAACTCCAACAATGGCTAATGCAGGACCAGACCAGACAAAATGTGAAACAACAACTGCAACTCTTGCGGGTAATACTCCAACTGTAGGAACAGGAACTTGGACATTGGTTAGCGGAGCTGGAACAATATCCAATATCCATTTAGCTACATCAGGAGTAACTGCTTTGGGTTATGGAGCCAATGTATTCCGTTGGACAATTAGCAATGGTCCATGCACAGCTTCAACCGATGAGGTGACTATTACAAGATATCAAACTCCAACAACTGCTAATGCAGGGACAAATCAGTCACAGTGTGAGGTAACAACTGCAACACTTTCTGGTAATACTCCAACTATGGGGACAGGAAACTGGACATTGGTTAGCGGTGCAGGTGCAATCACCACACCAACTTCTCCAACAACAGAAGTAACAGCTCTTGGTTATGGAGCCAATGTATTCCGTTGGACAATTAGCAATGGAACATGTACAGCTTCAACCGATGAAATGACCATTACAAGATACCAAACTCCAACAACGGCTAATGCAGGACCTGACCAGAACAAATGTGAAACAACAACTGCAACTCTTGCTGGGAATACTCCAACTGTCGGTACTGGAACTTGGACATTGGTTAGCGGAGCTGGCGCAATCACAACACCAACTTCTCCAACATCTGGTGTATCGGCCCTGGGTTATGGAGCCAATGTATTTCGTTGGACAATTAGCAATGGAGCATGTACCGCTTCAACCGATGAAGTGACCATTACAAGATACCAAACTCCAACAACCGCTAATGCAGGGACAGACCAGACAAAATGTGAGACAACAACTGCAACTCTTGCGGGTAATACACCAACTGTGGGGACAGGAAACTGGACATTGGTTAGCGGTGCAGGTACAATCACCACGCCAACTTCTCCAACAACGGAAGTAACAGCACTTGGTTATGGAGCCAATATATTCCGTTGGACTATCAGTAATGGAACATGTACAGCTTCAACCGATGTGGTGACTGTTACAAGATACCTAACTCCAACAGTGGCTAATGCAGGAACAAATCAAGAACAATGTGAGGCAACAACTGCAACTCTTGCGGGTAATACTCCAACTGTAGGGACAGGGACTTGGACATTAGTTAGCGGAGCTGGAACAATCACAACACCAACTTCTCCAACATCTGGTGTAACGGCTCTTGGTTATGAAGCCAATATATTCCGTTGGACAATTAGTAATGGAACATGCACATCTTCAACCGATGAAATGACCATTACAAGATACAAAACTCCAACAACTGCTAATGCCGGAACAGACCAGACAAAATGTAACAACGGGAGCTTTACTCTTGCAGCTAATGCTGCATCTGTAGGTGAAGGAACATGGACTGTAGTCAGCGGAATAGCAACAATTGCGGATATTCATTTAGAAACATCAGTTGTTACAAGCGTACCGGCAGGTAGCACGGCTGTACTGAAATGGGAAATCATAAATGGGACTTGCAACACTGAGGATACTGTAACTTTAATTGTTAATCTAAGTCCTGCCGCTCCAATTTCCGGAGGAGATATAACTGAGTGCAAGAACCTTTCAACACAAACCCTAACGGCTACGGCAACTGTCCCAGCTGGTCAACATATTATTTGGTATAATGCCGCAACGAATGGTAATATTGTAGAAACCCCTACACTTAATACCGTTGGAAGTGTTACTTACTATGCCCAGGCTGTTAACGATGAAACTTCCTGCATAAGTTTAACTCGTACTCCAGTTACCTTAACAATAAAAGAATGTGTAATTGCTATTGTAAAAACCAATGACATTGTAGTTGGGGAAAATGGATGCGCCACCCTAAAAGTAGGTGATGTGGTAACCTATACCTTTACCGTGACCAATCTTGGTAATGAAAGTTTAAATGATGTAACTGTTCTAGACCCTCATATTGGCTTGGCTCCAATTGCTCTACAAAGCGGCGACAGTAATAATAATAGTATATTAGAAATTACTGAAATCTGGATTTATAAAGCAACATATACCGTAACTCAAACCGATATTGATAATGGAAAAATAACCAATCAAGCTTCTGTTAAAGGTTTTGCCCCTAATGGTAATGAAGTAAATGAC
>NZ_QCZH01000008.1 GCF_003097655.1 Flavobacterium laiguense | reverse complement strand
GACGCAAAGAACAGAAAGGATAAAGTTTGTGAAAAACATTCAACAACTAATTTATTCTGTGAAATGGTACTAGTCACGGATAGTCATATATTTTAATTAATTAGCCGACTTAACTGTCTTTCACTTTGTAAACCCACATGGGTAGCAATTTCTAATCTGGTCAAATCAGGGTTCTTTAAAAATTCTTTAATTTTTTCTTTTCGGATAATAGTGATATAATCATTTACAGTAATTGCGGTTTCTTTTTTAAATATTCGAGTGAAATTACGTTCGCTCATACAAGCAATTTCTGCCAATTCACCCAGATTTGCTTTTTGATTGATGTTTTCAATAATCCAATCTTGAACTTTATGAATTCCTGAATGTATGTGATTTCTAAAACCCAACAGTTCACTTTCTTGCTTCTGATTTCCTCCTCTTCTATTGTAAACGACTAATTCCCTAGCAACAAGATGTGCAAAATGACTTCCTTTTAGTTCTTCAATAATATGTAATGTTACATCGATACCCGAAGCAATTCCGGCACTTGTATAAATTCCATCCTGTTGTGTGAAAAGGATATTGTCAAGAACTTTAGCTAGCGGATATAATTCTTGTAGTTTATTGGTTAATTTAAAATGTGTTGTACAAGAAATATTGTTTAACAAGCCACATTCAGCCAAAACAAATGCACCTGCACAAATACTAACTATTTTAATACCAGAATTATAGCTATTTATTATCCAATTTAATAAATCAGTATGTTTTTTAAATTCATCAGAAATCAGATAATTTGCATTTGACCCCGGAATAATTAAAAAATCACCTTTCTTAAATTGTACTTCCGAAAAGTGTTTCAAATTTGCAATTGGCAATCCTGCTGTGGTTACAACATTGTTCTCTAAATTGCAATATTCAATTTCAAAATCGGCACCAAAACCTATAGCTTCAAGAATGGCTTGGTCTGGTCCAGCCAAATCCATGAGATGTATTTGTGGTAAAACTAAGAATACAAATTTTTGATTCATCACTATTAATAATAATAATAATAATAAGTTAAAGTGCAAATATAGTGACTATAGTTTTTGTTGGTTAGTCAATAAAAAGACATTTTCGGCCAAATAAAAACCAATTAAAAATTAGAACGAACTGGTTTTCTCAGACACCCATAAATTTCTCGCAATCTACGAGCAGCTCGCGTAAGGGATTACCTCACATTGTATTTATTTTCATTCGAGTTCGGTGAATTTCATTTGCGGCGATATCCTTTATTTTTTTTCTTTAGAAAAATAAAGATAAAGCCAAAAGCCCGACCCCAAAGTAGCAGATGGTTGAATCAAAAACGAAATTTTCTGCTTTGGGGTTACTCCCAGATTATGAAAATAGTTGGGGTTGATATTCGGATACAAAACCAATTCTTCAAACGGGCGTTAAAACGTTAGCCAATAAAAAAACGAATATCAGGGTTAATCGGTAAAACAAACCCTATTTTTGCAGTGTGAAGAAATCAGTTTCAATTATAGGAGGAGGACCTGCAGCACTTTTACTCGCTGTATTTTTGGATTCTCAGAAATTTAAGGTTACGATCTACGAGAAAAACAAAGCATTGGGGAGAAAATTTATGGTGGCCGGAAAAGGGGGATTTAACCTGACCCATTCGGAACCCATTGCTGAACTCATCGCGAGGTATACTCCACCCCATTTTTTGCAAGAAGCATTACTTAATTTTGACAACCAAGATTTTCGAAATTGGATTGATACCATCGGGATTCCAACATACATTGGCAGTAGCAAGCGTGTGTATCCGGAAAGCGGAATTAAACCCATAGCGGTGCTAAACGCAATCCTCGCTGTACTTGACAAGCAGGGTACTGACATACAATATAATCGCATCTGGACAGGTTGGAATAGCAGCCATGATCTTGTTTTCAATACTGATACAGAGATAAAATCGGACTATACCATTTTTGCCTTGGGCGGAAGCAGCTGGAAGGTAACTGGCTCTGATGGCACATGGCTTGATTTATTCAAAACTCAGGGAATTGACATCGCTCCGTTTCAGGCTTCTAATTGTGCCTACCGTGTTCACTGGCCGGAAGATTTCATCATGGAACATGAAGGCAGTCCGCTAAAAAATGTAGCGATTAGCTGTTTGAATAAAAGACAAAAAGGCGAAGCGGTAATCACCCGTTTCGGTTTAGAAGGGAATGCGATTTATGCGCTTAGTCCACAAATTCGGGAGGAACTTGAAAATCACCAAAAGTCCACTATTTTTCTAGATCTAAAGCCTACATTAAGTTTTGAAGATTTGCATCAAAAGATTAAAGAATCAACCTTAAAAAAGACAAGCGAAAAATTACAAAAAGAGCTTAAATTGAGTGCAGCGCAGATTGGACTTTTGAAAAAATATCTTTCAAAAGAAACCTACCTCAATCCGGAACTGTTAGCACAAAATATCAAAAAACTTAGAATAGAAATCACTGGTTCTGCCCTATTAAACGATGCCATATCCACAACAGGAGGTGTTCGATTGAATGCCGTGGATCAAAACTTCCAATTAAAAAATCTGAAAAACCAATATTGTATTGGAGAAATGCTGGACTGGGATGCACCCACGGGTGGCTATCTTCTTCAGGCTTGCTTTAGTATGGGTGTGCATCTTGCGCGTCACCTGAATAGCATTCCTTAAATTTACAATACCAATTCTTCAAACAAGCATTGAATCGTTTTATCCAAATCCGTACACAAACCCGTATGAGGTCTGGAAGTTTGTATCGCTGAACTTCGGATAGCAGTCAACCATCGAAAACGAGACGGAATATCGAACTCGCCAATAGGTCCCCCGCCTTTGCCTCCGTTTGCCACTTTTTGGAAGGCTTCTAAATTCAATTCAAGTTGTTCTAAATCAAAATCTTCTGAGAACATCAACAATTTCGTTTCATTAACAGAATAAAGCATTTTTATGAATTTTGCTTTTTTGCAAAACAGAATAATGCCTACATTCAGGAACTCTTCTCGTTCTACCCTTGGCACAACGCGAATAACGGCATATTCATATAAGTTTTTCTCTTGCATTTTGGGCTTCATTTATAAAAATTTCTGAATGGTTCAATCTAGTCCATAAAAACTGAAAGTAAACGGCTCTTATTTCGTCTGGAGTTTGCTCGGTGTCTTCCCAATGGAGCCAATCTTCTGGTATATAATTAACAATATCCTGCAATATCTCTTTGGTCAGCAACTTTCTAAAAGCAAGATCGGCCGCTGCCAATTCACTGGCTTGAGGCAATAACACATGATCTTTTATCAACGCAAAAGGACTTTTGGCATGTGTTTCCCAAGTATTCCAAGAATGATGAAAATATAGAGAGGCTCCGTGATCAATAAGCCATAATTCTTTGTGCCAAATAAGCATATTGGTATTTCTGAACGTACGATCTACATTGGTAATAAAGGCATCGAGCCAAACGATTTTCGACGCCAACTCAGCAGGCAATTTCGTCACTACGGGGTCAAAAGTAATAGCTCTCGACAAAAAATGCAACGCCAAATTCAGTCCTTGGCTTCCTTGTAATAAATCTTGAATTTCCTCATCGCCTTCGGTACGACCAAAAGCTTCGTCGAGATTCGCAAACACCAATTCAGGCATTTTTAGATTCAAAACTCTGGCGATCTCTCCGCCTATGAGTTCAGCGATAAGGGCTTTTACGCCATGTCCCGCACCTCTAAATTTCAAGACATATTTAAAATCATCGTCTGCTTCTGCTAGAGCGGGCAACGAACCACCTTCCCGCAGCGGCGAAATGTAGCGCGTAACATTTACGGTTCTTAATTCAAGTGGTTTTTTCATGGTAGAATTTTACGAACTACAAACTTACAAATAACAATTTTCAAATTTCTAAACTTTTAAACTTCTAAACCCTTAAACAATTTAAACTTTTAAACAATTTCAAACCCTCAGCCCTCCAAACTCAAATACGCTTTCCCAATATTCTCAATAATAGACGAAGCGATAAAAGACTGATGGCCTGTTTCGGGCAAAGCAATATCGGCGGTCAATCCGTGGAGATACACACCCAGGATAGCCGCATCAATAGGTTTATAGGATTGTGCCAAAAGACTCGTAATCATTCCCGTCAAGACATCTCCGCTTCCGGCTGTGGCCAAAGCGGCGTTTCCAGTAGTATTTACATAAATTGCGTCTCCGTCAATAATGTAGGTTGGTGCCCCTTTCATCACAATAACGACTTGGTTCACTAGCGAAAAAATAACCGCTTTGCTAAACATTTCCTCTTCCGAATACCATTTCCCTATCAACCGTTCCAGTTCTTTGGGATGCGGAGTCAAAACTGTTCTAGGAGAAATCAACGCCACCCAAGACGAATTATGTGCCAAAATATTCAGCGCATCAGCATCAATAACCAACGGAAGACTCGTATTCGACAAAAAATCATGAAGTGCCTTTTGGGTTGCCATTTTCTGCCCCATTCCGGGGCCAATTCCTATCGCATTGGGTTCCAAATGAAAAGTAATCTCCGATAAATATTTATCATGATCATCCGTCACCACCATCACTTCGGGAATGGCAATTTGTACAATGTCGTAACCACATTGTGGCACAAAAGCAGTCACCAACCCGCAACCCGTTTTCAACGCCGCTTTACTAGCCAAACACATCGCCCCAATTTTGCCATAACTCCCGCCAATGATCAAAGCATGTCCCTGCATCCCTTTGTGCGTATGTTGGACAATGGGTTTGTACCGTTTCAGAATTTCATTTCGGTCAATGGCTATAGGACTATTCATCAGCTTGAATTTTCTATTAAAAGTACAAAATTCTAGTGACCTGCTAAACTAAATTCCAAGAGACAGAAATTCAGAATTCTGAAACTCAAAACATTCATGCCAATTTGCGTAAAATAAATTTAATTATAAGTTTTTATTTATTTTAAAATTAAAAAGATGTATTTTATCGACAAATAACGTATTTAATCTTATTTACTGTTTTTTTGGCATTATCTTTGAAAACAAAATAATAACTAATTTAAAAACCTGAAAATGAAAAAATTAATTATTATAGCATTGCTTACTATCGGTTTCCAAGCAAATGCCATGCAAATCGTCACACCAAATGACGGCTGTTCTTCTCAGGTAATAAAATCATCATCCAATAAAAACGGTATTATAAAAAAAACAAATGGCGTAATCGTAACTACTAAAGAGACGATGTCCCTAGAAATAGACCCTTGCAACCATACTGTCATAATAGAACTGAATAAAAGGAACTTCGATTTAGTACTTTATAAAACGGACGAATCCGGAACAATACATGCCGCTACCCTAAATGGCAAACAGATCATTAAGATAAACATCAACTCCAATACAAATGAAGAGGAAACCTTGATTGGAGATTTAATTTTTACAACCTACATCACTAATAAGGTTATAGATTCTCGGCCAATAGCGGTTGAGGATTAAATGAATCAGCGTGTGCCCGATTGCAAATCCGAGCTATCGAATTCTGTTTTAAATATTTTAAAATCCGTAACTTAGCGCATAACTAAACTTTACGATTATGAGAGTTTTATTTTTTTTAATCCTACTCTTAACAGTACAATCATGTGCTACAAAAAAGTACATAAAGAAACTACAGCTGCCTGACGGAATAAAGTCTGCAACCGAAGAAAGATATGCGGTAGTCAATGATCAGAAAAAACTTTTGCATAAAAAGGATATCGTCTTTACTAAAAATGGTCGTATCAAATATTCCAAAACTGTTGATTCGTTAGGCAATCTATTGCAAGAAACCGAAAAGAGATTATGGTTTGAAGTGGAATCGTATCCGAATAAAGAACCGTATTACTGTAAAACACGTTGGAAACCGAATCAACGCGAACGCATCAGTTGCTACACCAAAAAAACATACAAACAAAATGAAGCCATTTATCATTATAATACTGATGGAACTATTGATAATATAATAGATAATTTTACAACTTTCCACAAACAGTATTTTTATTACACGAACAATGAACTCTCTAAAATTGTTATCCGAGACAAAAATGATACACTTATTGATGAAGTTTTAATAAGCTGTGTGACCAAAAATGAAAAAGGGACTTGTTTGAAAGAGATTAGAATTTCGAGTACTACAAACTATAGAGAAGAGATACTTTTATCTTTGAAATATAATTAATTTACTGTTTTTTTTAGCAATGTTAGTTCAATAGCGTGGATATAGCAATACAACAATAGTACAGATTTACTTCGTCAGTTCGCTATGCTCGTGTGAGATCAGTGACCGCAATCAAAGTCCTATTTAATTAAAAAAAGAAAGCTGCATTAATAAAAAATGCAGCTTTCTTGTTTGAATATAAAAAAACGAATTCCTTAATTTGTTTTCATAGGTGGCAAGTCAAATGCTTTTGAATCATGTTCAAAAGTACTGCGGTGTGCACCATCGCAAAAAGGTTTATTGGATGATAATCCACAACGGCAAAGTCCCAAAGCTGCTCTTCCCTGCAGTCCATAAACGTTACCTTCTTGATCCATTATTTCGAAATCACCCTCAATTTTTATAGATCCGTTGCGATTGATAATTAATTTTGTCTTACTCATAATGCTATTTAATTTTTTGAGTTCAAAGATTGCAAAATATATTTTTAGGGTTTAGTATTGATGTGCTTTTTTTAGGATTCAAAACCCTAATTTACATTCAATCTATTTTATGCAAAAAACCGAACGCGATTCATAATCCGTCCCCACAATTAATATCGACAATCAAAATTGATAAATTAAAAAACTTCCCAAATTATCATCTTAAGAAAATAATTCACCAAACATTAACTTATTGTTCGGTTAACATTGCAAACAGAGAATTAAAATATTTTTGCGATAAATTAACAAAACAAATATTTTAAATGAAAAACCTGTTTCCATTCGTAGCTACACTACTTTTTGCTTTTAACGCAAATAGCCAAACCCAAAACTACGCAACTCTTAAAGTAAAAATTACCAATCTTGAAGTCGATTCTTTAGTAATTATCTCGTACAAAAACCCTAATTTCAAAAAAGTCATTAAAACAAACAAGGACGGAATACTGAAAGATACACTGAATGTAAAAGGTGGCAAATATTACGTAAGCAACTGTTCGAGTTTATTTCCCAATGGAATTTATCTAAACAATGGATATGATTTAAAGATTAGTGTTGATGCCAAAGAACCTAAAAAAACCTTAGCCTTTACAGGAAAAGGTGCTGTCGAGAATGAATTTTCTACGACTTTTGCCAAAAGTGAAGAAAATTTTGATTACGAATCGCTGTTGCAATTAGACGAAATTCAATTTAACAAAGAAATTAATCAAATACGATTGAATTTGTTTGCTACTCTGGATAAGAAAAAATATGCCTCTGATTTTGTTGTGTACCAAATAGCCTATTTGGATTATTTTATCGAAATGAAAACTCAAACCTACATGGCAATCGTAGAAGGGAGAAAATAAGGGATTTTTCCAATCTATACTTTCATAAATACACTTACAAAACGTAAAAGCTATAAAAGTCTCTTCGATTTTTATAGCTTTTGGTCTTTTATACAGAAATCACAATACAATAAAATGGCGAAAAATAGGGTTAAATTTGAAAAAACAAAAGACTAATTAAAATGAGAAAAATATTCATCCTTATAAACCTGGTTCTATTCGTAAATCTAAACTCGCATGGGCAAATAAAAACGAACGAAGTCTCAAAACCCGAATTCGGAAAATTTTTAGACAGCCTGAAAGTAAAAGGAGCGATTTTAATTTACGATGTAAAAAACAATACCTATTATTCGAATGATTTTGCTTGGGCAAAAATGGGAATCATTCCTGCCTCGACTTTCAAAATTCCAAATTCAATTATTGCCTTAGAAACTGGAATAATCCAAAATGATTCGGTCATTTTTAAATGGAATGGAGAAAAACGCAATTTCAAAAAATGGGAACAAGATTTAACTTTCAAAAAAGCCTTTCAAGTTTCTTGTGTTCCCTGTTATCAAGAAATTGCTAGAAAAGTTGGGGTTAAAAGAATGAAAACCTACTTAAAGAAATTAAATTATACCGGAATGGTTTTTGACACTCTAACCATCGATAATTTTTGGCTGCAAGGAAAATCCAAAATTTCCCAGATGCAACAAATAGACTTTCTGGAAAGATTGTATTTTTCCAAATTATCTATTTCCAAACGAACCGAAAACATCATGAAAAACATAATGCTAATCGAGAAAACCAAAAGTTATACTTTAAATGGAAAAACGGGTTGGGGCATGAGAAATGATGTAGATAATGGTTGGTTCTTGGGTTATTTAGAAACAAATAATTCAGTTTATTTTTTTGCGACAAATGTCGAAATGAAGGATGCAACAATGGAGGTATTCCCGGCGATTCGCTTAAATTCTACCAAAGAAGCATTTAAAAAACTAAATTAATAGAATAAAAAACAACCCGATTCCAAAGATATACCCAAAGAACATCATCCTTTTTTTTAGTATTTAAAATTGCTCTCCTATTAAAAAGCAATATATTAGTCCTTTTAAATAACATCAAACTAACCAAACAAAAACCTTATGAGAAAAGCTTCTATTTCTTTTATCTTGATTGTATTTGTTACCACTTTGTATGCTCAAAATCCAAAGTCAACACCAACTCCTCCAACAGCAACTGCCGAAAAAGAAAGTATTTCGCCAGCCAGTCTAACTTTCAAACCAGATTCACAAGTTATAACAAATCACATTACGACAATAAAAGGTCAAAAAATTCCTTTTAGGGCAACTACCGGAACTATGCCAGTTTGGGATGAAGAAGGAAAAGCAATTGCAGGACTATTTTACACCTACTATGAACGTTCTGATATAAAAGACAATGCGTCGAGACCTTTAGTCATTTCTTTTAATGGAGGTCCAGGTTCGGCTTCGGTTTGGATGCAAATTGGATATACGGGACCACATCTCCTCAATATTGACGATGAAGGCTACCCAGTACAACCGTATGGAATTAAAGAAAATCCGTACTCCATTCTAGATGTTGCCGACATTGTGTTTGTAAATCCCGTAAATACTGCCTATTCAAGACCAATCAGTAAAGATGTACCAAGCACTAAATTTTTTGGTGTTAATGCCGATATTAAGTATTTGGCAGATTGGATTAATGGTTTTGTAAATCGTAACAATCGTTGGGCTTCCCCAAAATACTTGATTGGAGAAAGCTATGGAACAACCCGTGTTTCTGGACTTGCCTTGCAATTACAAAATGAGCAATGGATGTATCTAAATGGTGTTATCTTGGTATCGCCAACCGATTTAGGAATCAAAAGAGGCGTTGTCTCTGAAGCCGCCCTGAGATTACCTTATTTTGCTGCAACCGCTTGGTATCACAAAATGCTTTCCCCAGATTTACAAAATAAAGATTTGACCGCCATGCTTCCCGAAGTGGAGGATTTTGCCCTAAATGAACTCCTTCCTGCTTTGAGCAAAGGCAACATGCTGGAAGAATCCAAAAGAAAAGAAATAGCGACAAAAATAGCTCATTATTCAGGATTATCAGAAAAGGTAGTTATGCAAAATAATCTAGATGTTTCACTTGATTATTTCTGGAAGGAACTATTACGAGATAAAGGTTACACCGTAGGAAGATTGGATTCCCGTTATATAGGTATTGACCGTAAAATAGCTGGAGACAATCCCGATTTTAATGCAGAGCTCTCTTCTTGGTTGCACTCTTTTACCCCTTCAATAAATATGTACATCAGAAACAACCTGAATTACAAAACCGATTTCAAATATAATATGTTTGGTGCCGTACATCCATGGGATGAAACAGGAAATAAAACTGCCGAAAATCTTCGTCAGGCGATGGCTCAAAATCCATATCTAAAAGTAATGGTACAGTCCGGTTATTATGATGGTGCCTGTGATTATTTTAACGCTAAATATGATTTGTGGCAAATGGATCCTAGTGGAAAACTAAAAGACCGAATGTCGTGGAAAGGATATAGAAGTGGTCATATGATGTACTTAAGAAAAGAAGACTTGCAAACCTCAAATGAAGACATTAGAGAATTCATAAAACAATCATTACCTAATGCTGGTGTACCCGCAAAATATTAAACCCATTCCATTTTCATAAAGAGAGGCTGTTCCTGTTAATCGGGAACAGCCTCTCTTTTTTGATTGTATTCCCATTATTATTTATTTTTGTGTTTGATGAGACCACTCCTCAATTTTCTCAAAATTCCTATTTTAATTTATCACAAATCCTACATTTACAACTCCAACTTAAAAAAAATCCTTTTGGGTTAGAAATCTTGGATTATTTATAAGAACTTTGCACGCTTTTTGTGAAAACACAATCCTAAGAGCTTTTAGAAATTATAAAATGATCCTCTACAGATGAAGAAGAAAGTAGAAATATTAGCGCCCGCAAAAGATTTAATTCATGGTATAGCGGCCATTAACAGTGGTGCCGATGCCGTTTATGTTGGTGCTCCCCAATTTGGAGCCCGTTCCAATGCAACCAACTCTATTGAAGATGTTGCTGCCTTGGTACAATATGCCCATTTATACAATGTTCCTGTTTTTGTGGTTTTGAACACCATTCTGTACGACAACGAATTGGAAACTTGCCGTCAGCTGATTTGGAAATTATATGATATTGGTGTCGATGCGCTTATCATTCAAGATATGGCCATTATGGAAATGGACCTGCCTCCTATCATTTTGCACGCCAGCACACAAGCCAACAATAGAGATGCCGATAAAATGAAGTTCTTGGCCGATGCCGGAATCAAACGTGTGGTGTTGGCTCGCGAATTGAACTTGCACCAAATCAAAGAAATCAGTACTGCAACCGATGTGGAGTTAGAATTCTTTGTAACTGGAGCATTATGCGTTTCTTTCAGTGGAAATTGTTATATGAGTGTTGCCAATGGAGAACGTTCTGCCAATCGCGGTTCTTGTGCCCAAAACTGTCGTTTGCCGTACAACCTAATTGATGGTCATGGAGAGACACTAATCAAAAACACGCACTTACTTTCTATCAAAGATTTTGATGTTTCTAACGAAATTCCAAATTTAGTGGAAGCGGGAGTTTGTTCCTTCAAAATTGAAGGACGCTTGAAAGATATCGTCTATGTAAAAAACAACGTTTCTTACCTTAGACAAAAACTGGATGCTTTCTTGGCAGAAAATGATAAGTATACCAAAGCTTCTTCAGGTAAATGTACTTTTACTTTCGATTCGGCTTTGAATCGTACGTTCAACCGTGGCTATACCGATTATTTTGTGAATGAACGTCACAACACTATTGGTTCTTGGGAAAGTCCAAAATCAAAAGGGCAATACATTGGAAAATTAATCAAAACCGTTGGAAATGCCTACGAAATTGAAAACGGACACGTATTGAACAATGGTGATGGTTTGTGTTACATCAATGAAAACAACGAAGCCGACGGTATTTACGTCAATAAAGTCGAAAATGGTTTGGCGTATCCTAATGTACTAAAAGAAGTCAAGGAAGGAACTTTCATTTACCGCAACAATGATGCTACTTTTATCAAAATCGTAGAACGTGAAGACAGCGCCGTTCGTAAAATAAGCACTTCTTTGTTATTATTCGAAAATGAAACTGGTTTTGAATTGCTTGCTACCGATGAAGACGATAATGTAAGTACGGTTCAATTGGCTCACCCAAAAGAGCAAACCAAAAACAATCAATCTATCGAAGAAAACATCAAAGCCCAATTGGCAAAAACAGGTTTCACTCCTTATACAGCCGATGAAATAACAGTTCAATTCTCGGATAATTGGTTTTTACCCATTTCAAAAATCAATGAAATGCGTAGAACCGTTTACGAACAATTATCCGAAACTCGTTTGAAAAATTACAAACGTGAGGAACGCAAAATTGAAAAAACAAGTCACCCCTACCCTGTAGAAAAATTGGATTTCATGTATAATGTTTCCAACAAATTAGCTCGTAAATTCTATGAACGACATGGAGTGACTGAAATTGAGAAAGCGTTTGAATTGCAATGGGACCCGGGAAAATCACGTGTAATGACTACCAAATATTGCATCAAATACGAGTTGGCCAAATGTCCAAAATACCATAAAGACACCATGGAAGCCAAACTGAAAGAACCTTTGGTTTTGAAACAGGGAGAATTGGAATACAAACTAAAATTCAATTGCAAACCCTGCGAAATGGAAATCTGGGAGAAAGACGCCGAATTTGAAATTGAAGAAGATTAAAAAAAGTAACACCGATTTACTTCGCCAGTTCGCTATCGCACAATACCATTAAGTTAACAATTAATAATCAAAACCACCCCGCCCCTTGGGCACCCCTCCAAAGGAGGGGAATTCACACGACTCCCCTCCTTTGGAGGAGTGCCTGAAAGGCGAGGTGTTTTTTTATACCCATTTCAAGCAAAGTCTTCATGTTAAACTCTTTTTCTACCAATGACATTATTTTAAACACATAAAAACATAGATTTTATAAGATTGCGTTGGGTCGTTTTACTTTTCATAGTTTACATAAGCTATGTTAAAAAAGATATTTTCTTTGCACCTTTGTGTCTTTGCGAGATTTTTTTTAAAACAACAATTCCTTTAGTTCAGTTTTGCAATCAGAATTGAAGAGTAAATAACAAACTCCAAATTCAGCGTTGCATTATTAAAAATCCTAAATTTGTAATAAACCAACAAATCCCATTATGAAAAATCTCATAACACTCCTATTCATTACAGCATTGGCATTGACTTCTTGCAAAAAAGAAACTGAAACTAAAGAAAATGCCATTCCTAAAGTAGTAGTTCCATTTTATCAAGTTGCCAATCAGCAACAAAATCAAACGTTAGCAACTCCACAACCAAGCCAAGGTCAAAGTCTGTACCCTGCAGCATCGGCTCAGAACACAACAACTCAAACACAAACAGTTGCAGCTCCAGTAAAAGTTCCAAAGGGAATGAATCCTTCCCACGGTCAACCGGGACATCGTTGCGACATTGCTGTAGGAGCGCCATTAAACACTGCAGTAGCGACAAGTAAACCTACTTCAACGCAAGTGGTTGCCCAACCAAACGTAACCGTTACTCCATCTGTAACTTCAACAACTCCTACTCCAAAAGGAATGAATCCTCCTCATGGTCAGCCTGGACATCGTTGTGATATTCCGGTTGGATCACCATTAAATTCTCCGGTTGCAGCCGACAAAACTGTAACTCCACAAGTGGTTCCAAATTATATCGTTTCCCCTCCTGCAACTAACGAGACTCCAACTCCTGCTGTAGTTCCACCTACTCAATAAGAAACCAACCAATTCTCAAGAATTAAACACAAGTTATAATTCGAATAATCAAATCAATATATACCTTTTTTTCTTAAATTTATAGGAACCAAAATCAGATTCTACTTAACCCAGAAGTTTGTAGAATTCTGATTTTTTAATTTTTTTTAACCTCTATTAATTTAAAAATTGAAGAAATGAAAAAAGTATTGTTCTTGACCGGTGACTTCACCGAAGATTATGAAACTATGGTTCCGTTCCAGATGTTAGAAATGGTAGGCTATACTGTTCATACCGTTTGCCCCAACAAAAAAAAGGGAGACACTATAAAAACCGCTATTCATGATTTTGAAGGAGATCAAACCTATACTGAAAAACCTGGGCACAACTTTGCGTTGAATTATAGTTTTGATGACGTAAAAGTGGGCGACTATGACGGATTGGTCATTGCAGGAGGAAGAGCCCCAGAATATCTGAGATTGAACGAAAAAGTCATTGAAATGGTCCAACATTTTTTTTCCACCGATAAACCAGTTGCCGCCATATGTCACGGTATCCAAATTTTAACTGCCGCTGATGTTGTAAAAGGGCGAAAACTTACCGCTTATCCAACTGTAGGTCCAGAAGTGATATTGGCCGGTGGAGAGTTTCAATCCATTCCTGTTGATGGAGCATTTGTAGATGGAAACCTTGTTACCTCGCCTGCTTGGCCTGCGCATCCTAGTTTTATAAGAGAATTTCTGAAAATTATGGGTTCAAAAATTGAAATTTGAAATGTATACCGAGTAATCTCTTCGAATAAAAAGAATAAAAGAGTCGGTTTAAATAACAACATATAAGAACTACAACGCAAGGTCATTTTGTTGTAGTTTTTTTTATCTTTGAATGGTACTATTAAACATTCAAAATACCTGATTAAAATTACCCTGCATGATTACAATAGCAACACTAGAAGACGTTTCGGTTTTAGAAAAATTAATTAATTCTGCCTACCGTGGAGAAACTTCCAAGCGAGGATGGACTACTGAAGCCCATTTATTAGAAGGTAAAAGAATTACTGAAGATGAATTAGCTGAGATCATTCAAAACAAAGAAAATACAATTCTTAAATTTACAAATAACGATACGATTATCGGTTGTGTATTACTCGTTAATAAAGGAAAAAAACTCTATTTGGGAATGCTAACCGTTTCGCCTGAATTGCAAAATAGCGGCATTGGAAAAAAATTATTGCAAGAAGCAGAAGTTCATGCTTCGGCATTAGGCTTACCAAAAATTGTCATGACCGTTATCTCTATTCGGAAGGAATTGATCGATTGGTATAACCGTCACGGCTATTTAGACACTGGAGTTAGAGAACCTTTCCCTCTCAACGATACGGATGCTATAATTGCAAACCAGCCATTGGAATTCATTGTATTGGAAAAAATAATTTAACACTTTTAATCTAGTTGCATATTATTTCATAAATTAGAAAAAAATATCTCTCATGAAAACATTAGATCAATGGTTTGAAGAATATGCAGTCAGTCATCAAAATCCAAAAAACAAAGCCATACATTACATTTGTGTACCCGCTATTTTCTTTTCGATCGTAGGTTTATTAATGAGTATCCCGAGTACTTTTTTGAGTAACCTATTGCACCTCAACCAACCCATAATAGAAAATTGGGCAGCGGTTGTTTTGATTTTTGTACTGATATTTTACATCCGATTGTCAGTTCCTATGGCAATTAAAATAGCTGTTTTTTCAATTTTATGTTTAGTTATTAATTTTCACATCGGGCAATTCGTGCCCCTTTGGGCTTTCTCAATTGGTATTTTCGTTATTGCTTGGATTGGACAATTCTATGGTCACAATATAGAAGGCAAAAAACCATCATTTCTTAAAGACATACAATTCTTGATGATTGGTCCAGCCTGGGTTGTACAAAATTTATTTTCTAAAAAATAAAGGGATTATAGAATGCAGAATAGCATTTAAAGACAATATCAAAACTGCTTTCAAACTTTACGAAAAAGCCACTCTAATATGAATGTTAAATGGCTTTTTTTGTTTTTTATTGTGTTGAATGAATCCTGGTTAATTAGAAGAAGATTTTCGGCATCTAATAAATGCCTATTTTTACGCAATTAACAAAGTCCTTTACAAGAAATTTAAATCCGACGAAATAAAAATCAGCTTTTTATGACGCCACATTTTTGAATCCAAGCCATTTTAATATGAAAAAACACACCTTCCTTCTTATTTCATTGATCACAGTTTTTGCCTCATTTGCCCAAAACAAAGATACAAATGCCTTTTTTGTCCGTCAAGACACAATTTCCTTAAAAGCTTCGGAATGCGCTTGGATTATCAAGCCACTTGAAAAAGACAATTCAGTATCATCGTCCGAAACCGGAAATTCAATTCCACAACTCCTTTTGCAAGCAATTGAAAAAGGAAAATTAAAAGCTTTTGACAGTTGGACTGACAAACCGATTCCGGCTAAGGAAATCTATACTTGGCAAATGCGAATTGACACAATAGACGTTTCTGGTGATAGTGGCAATCCTAAATTTGGTGTAGTACAAAAAATACGCACCGCCAATGATATACCCCGGATAAGAGTTTGCCAAGATTGGTATTTTGATCTTGAAGACAACAAACTGTTTACCCGCATAAAATGGATCGAATTTATGGAATTTGATCCCTATAGCTTTAATATGGAAAACCGAGACATTGTCCCTTTTTGCCGAATCTATTATTAATTAAAAACCCTTTTCAGCGGTATCCATCCCCCTTTACAAATGAATATCTGAATCTTTCATTAAATCGGTTTTTCTAAAAAAATTACTTGCATTAATTTAAATGGTAATTCGGAAACCAGAGGTGTCGCAACGTTATTTACAACACACACCATCACGGATTTTTCTGCCCGAGCACAGCAAACTGCCGAAATTATCCATTCCCCCAATGTTAAGAACAAAAACCACAACGAAAGGCTGTTTTGTTGTGACTTTTTCCTATTATGTATAGACAAATGAATAATAAGGGCATTCAATATCAATCTACAAATAAAGAACTGCCTCACTCCTATTCGTGTGATCGCTTCTTTTCTATGGAAATAAAAACCCACAATGACTTGAGACAATCTCACTTTACTGCAAAATACTAATCTATCGGGGCAATAAAAATAAACAATAGCTACTCATAAAAATACAAGTTGCTAAAAACCAATTAATTAAATTTTTATTTTTATCTTTATATCCCTAAAAAACCAACTTTAGTTTAACAAATAATGTAAAAACAGTTCATTTCTTTCTGTATTTATTACAAAACATAGTCTGTAAACAAATTGAATTAAACATAAAAGGCAAACACGATAAACGTCAAAAAATAGCTTAATCCTACCTAACGGTTCTACTTGACGGACAAAAATATAAAAGTGGAGATCAGAAATCACTATAAAAACGGGGCGACACCGAAAAGCCTTATGAGTAGATAAAAATTAAACACCAATCAAAATGGAAAGTAAACCAATCAAAGTGGAAAGTAAAAAGATAATTACCGTATTTGGTGCGACTGGCGCCCAAGGTGGTGGACTGGCTAGAGCTATTTTGGCCGATAAAAACAGTGCATTTGCAGTAAGAGTTGTCACTAGAAATGCTAATTCTGAAAAATCAAAAACATTCGCACAATTAGGCGCAGAAGTTGTCGAAGCCAATATAGATGATGTAAAAAGTATCAAAAAGGCTTTAGAGGGCGCATATGGAGCTTACTTTGTTACCTTTTTCTGGGAACATTTTTCAGTTGAAAAAGAACAACAAGAGGTAAAGAATTTTATTGAAACTGCTCTAGAATCACATTTGCAACACATTATTTGGTCAACACTAGAAGACACCAGAAATTGGATGAAATTGGATGATGACAGAATGCCGACTCTAAACGGCAAATACAAAGTACCTCACTTTGACGGAAAAGGAGAAGCTGATCATTTCTTTACAGAGGCTGGCTTACCAACCACTTTTTTGAGAACTTCTTTTTACTGGGACAATTTTATTCATTTTGGTATGGGTCCTAAAAAAGGAGAGGATGGTAATTACTACATCACATTCCCTATGGATGACAAAAAATTGGCAGCGATAGCAGCCGAAGATATCGGAAAATGTGCTTATGGAATATTCAAAAAAGGAAAAGAATTAATTGGAAAAACGGTTGGTATTGCAGGCGAAAAGTTAAACGGAAACGAAATGGCTACCAAACTTTCGAACGTCTTAGGCAAAAATGTAATTTTTAACCCCGTAACCCCAGAAGCGTATCGCAATTTTGGATTTCCAGGTGCAGAAGATTTGGGAAATATGTTTCAGTTTAAAAGAGATTTTAACGATGATTTTAATGGGGCGCGCAATGAAACTTTTGCAAAGGAATTAAATCCTGAATTGCAAGACTTTGATAAATGGCTTTCCGTAAATGCTTCCAAAATTCCCATAGAATAAAAAATAAACAGCAATAAAAAGCAATGATTCTATTTAAAATATAAAACGGATAAAATTCAAATAAATAGAATGCTTTAATTAAAGTAAAGCAATAATACTTTTTTTAAACTATAGCATACTTTAATTAAAGTAAAGCTATAATAGTGTTTCGTCAATAAAAAGTCGTATTAATTCATTTATACGAAAGCTTTTTAACTTGTCCACATAGAAAAACAAATACGTTTATTATGGAAAAAGAGCGTTAGAAAAAACAGTACAAAACAATAACCAATCGAATATGGATACAGTATCACATATAGTCTTGGGAGCTGCTATAGGCGAAGCAATACTGGGAGAAAAAGCAGGCAGAAGAGCCATGCTTTATGGAGCTTTGGCAGGTAATCTTCCGGACATTGATGTGTTTGGAATATTTTTTCTTAGTGACTCCCAACAATTGCTGTTTCATCGTGGTATTACACATTCTTTATTCTTTGCTGCACTAATTTCTGTTCTATTGGGCTGGCTTTCCAAAAGAGGATTTAGGGATGACTCAATTAACTGGATCAATTGGGCATGGTTGTTCTTTGCAGCAATACTATCCCATCTTTTATTGGATTCTTTTACCTGTTACGGCTTGGGATTATTTGAGCCTTTTGACAATTACAGACTATCCTTTGACACCATTTTTGTTGCCGACCCAATGTATACTTTACCTTTTTTATTGTGTATGATATTAGCATTTAAAGCAAAAAACGGTTCACCTCAACGAAAAAAATGGAATAAAACCGGTTTATGGATTAGTTCCTTCTATTTAATTTTTGCAATACTAACTCATGAGTATGCTCAACATATAATGGAACAATCCCTTAAAGAGCAAAAATTAGCATCGGATCATTTTACGGTAACCCCAACTCCACTTAATACTTTCCTGTGGATGGGGTATTCACAGGATAAAGACGGTACTTGGATAGGGTATTACTCTATTTTTGACAAGAAAAAAAAAGTAGATTATTACAGGCTGCAACGAAATGATTCATTGTTACTTCCCTTTGCAAAGGACAAAGCAGTGCAGCATCTAAAACAACTTTCAAAAGGTAACTATATCGTTACTAAGGAAGATTCTATCGTATATTTTAATGACATACGATTTGGTCAAGTTAGTGGATGGGACAAAGCAGATGGGCCTTTTGCCTTTAAATACAACCTCAACAAAAATGCGCACAACAAAAGAGCATTGAATAGAACCAAATACGAAGTGTCTACTTATTCTTTATTTATATCATTACTGAAACGTATTAAAGGGAAGTGATTTACTAAATGCCCCCTCTGTCGTATCAAAACAAAAACACATGAACTGGCATTTGCTTCCATTAACAGAAATCGCCCAATTATTAAATTCTTCCTCTAAGGGTCTCGATAGCATTACGGCTTCTGAACTGCTATTAGAATATGGAAAACACATTAAAAGAAATTGAAATAAAAAATGGTATTAATTCTTTGTATCGTTTACAAAATACATTTTCATCATTCCCCTATTTTTAACATCAACTTCTCCCCTGCACTCGCAATCAAAGTCGTTTTTAATCAATGCATAAGTATTTTCGGAAATATTGATTTTTCCGGGAACCGAATTAGATTCCATACGGGAAGCTATGTTTACGGTATCTCCCCAAATATCATAAACAAATTTCTTCGTCCCTACAACTCCCGCCACCACAGGACCTGTGTTGATGCCAATTCGGACTTTAAAACGGATTTTATTGAAGGGATTATTATCATTGGAAAAAGTAACAAATTCTAAAATCTCTTTTGCGGCAAGAAGCATTTTATAAGCATGATCTTCGGTAGGAAAAGGCAAACCTCCTGCGCACATATAGGAATCTCCTACTGTTTTTATTTTTTCTAAATCATACTTTTCAATGATCGAATCAAATTTAGAAAAATAATAATCGATACTTTCTACTAATTTTTCTGGTGCCAAATTTTCGGCATACTGTGTAAAGCCCTCAAAATCGGTAAATAGCACCGTTACCGACTCGAATTTTTTCGCCTCTACTTTACCGCTTTCTTTCAATTCAAAAGCGGTTTCTTCAGGAAGAATATTAAATAACAATTCATCGGATCTTTTCCGTTCTGATTCTATAATTAGATTCGTTTTTTTTATGAATCGATACCTTCTGAATAAACCAACAGCCAATAGAAAAACAAGAACTAAAGAAATAATAGAAGCAATTGCAATAATTTTTTGGTTCCTTTTTTCCTGGTACATTAAATCAACTTCCGCCTGTTTTTGTGAAACTTCAAAATTAGTTCGCAAATCTGCCATTTTTTGTACCGCTTCAAGGTTCTTTACACTGTCCCGATAAGTAATATGATTTTTATAATAGGCAAACGCTTCTTTGGGATTTCCGGATTTTTGATACAGTTCTGAAATTTTAAGATTCGATGTACTGATCTGGTCTTTTAACCCTCTATTTTGGGCTAGTTCTAAACTTTTTTTAGCGTAGGCAAGAGCTTTAATCCAATCATTCCTTTTTAAATAAATATCAGACATATAGGTTAGATAATCCGAAATGGCGTAATAATCCTCCAGCTTCTCCAGAATACTAATCGCTTCACTGATCTTCTTCATTGCCAAATCATCCTTCCCTTGTCTCGCATAAACCATACCCGTATTCCCGATAGTGTAGGCTGTACCAATCAAATAATCTTCTTTTTGGAATATGGTTCCAGCTTCATTAAAATAGTTTAAAGCCTGAGCGAATTTATAAATCTTCGAATACTCTTCACCTGCATTTAATAAAACCGTAGCCAATCCGAGAAAATCATCTGTCTTTCTAAATAATTGAATTGATTTATTGTAATAAAGTGTTGCATTTTTTGAGTTTCCCAAGATGGAATACACATCAGCAATGCACATATAAGAAGCTCCTTCTCCTGCTAAATATCTAGCTTTTACAGCTGCTGCAATACTTTTAAAATAGGCTTCCAAAGCTTGGTTTAAATCTCCGGAAAGTCTGTTTTTATTCCCTTTTTGATTGTAACCTCTAAATAAATACAAATAGTTTTTTTCAGATTTTGCCAAAGCGATAAGCTCTTCTGCATATTTCAAAGATAACTCTCGATTATTAACTTCATTAAAAGATAAATTCCTTAGCAATTCCATTTTATCAGAATTAGTAAGTTTATCTTTTTTATAAATTTTCACAAGGCTATCAGCAACTTTTTGATCTTGAGCAAAAACACTTAGGTTCTGCAAAAAGAAAAATAAAGTCAGAAGTCTAAAAAATAGCTGAATGACCTAAATACTATCATGAGTTACCAAGTAATTTGGGATCTATATGAAAAGAATAGGAAGATGAATCATGATTATGACTACTGAAATTTATGGAGTAAACATCAATTTTTCCAATCAACTTTTTATTATTTTTAACCTTTGCATTGACTTCTCCGTTCTTGCCTCCACTTCCATTGATAACCGTTTCGTCAAAAAAATCTTCATCATTAGGATCTTTCGTTTTAGGCTCATAAGTAATGCAGTCTATGGCAATACTATACCCATTATCTTTTGTTTTACCTTTCCATTTTACCTCTTTATCCAAGTACACCTGAGATGTAAAATCATCTATGGTTCCGTTTGGAGAATTCCCATTATTATTATCTTCTAACTTACATGCATTTTCGACTTCTTTCTGAGTTGGGTCTTTCATGGCATAAAGACTACTGGCATCAACAATCAACTTAATTTCGACATTTTTGGACATAGTAAATTTATTTAAAGGTTAATTATCAACTTTGCTATAACCTAGATTGAAATAAAAAATTTACGGGTCGATTTGGGGACAATAAATGAATTAAAAAAGAACACCTTTTTTAATCGTTAAAAAATAGAATGTGGACAAGAAAATTACAACTCAGATAAATTTGCGCTCTTTTAAGTATTGGACAGTAACTTTGGGTCAATCAAATAGGATTTTGATTGATCATTATAATGCACACTAAACCCAATTTTATAAATATTATGGGTGTTTGCCATCTCTAATTGGTCTTTTACTGTGGCTATAACATTACTGGATTTACCACCTGTACCCAGAATGGTAATATCATCATCCAGAAAATACTTGTCATTGGGATCGTTTAAGTCAAAATCATAAACAATTTTATCAATTGCAACAGAGTAGCCTTTATCAGTGGTTTCACCTACCCATTCTATCTTTTTGCCAAGATAAACATTCGATAAAAAATCTTGCACTTTTCCATTTTCAGAAATTCCATCATTATCATCAGACAAAATACATTTATCATGTATTTCATCCTGAGACGGATTATTCATTTGATAGAGACTGCTAGCATCTACAGTCAAAACTATCTGCACATTTTTGCCCATCCAACTTCTAAATTAAGATTAATAAATAATAGTTTTTCAAAACCAAAATTTCAGAAAAAACAAAGGAAGTAACAGTTTAATTGACAAGGGGATTTGCTAAAAATAAGCAAGATCAAATATAGTGATTTATTGCAATCCTTTTAAACAAAAACAAATATAGAACACTAATAAACAACATATTACATCTAAAAACAACACCAAAAAGAGAAAACAAAAATTAAATCAGAATTTCAAAGTAATATAGTAGTCTAAAAGATCTATTTTTCTTAAATTTACATACCTATCTAACTGTATTTGAACATCAAATACAACTTAACCTATCCTTAATTCAATATAAAACTGATTCAATTAAACCCGATTCATTATGAATAGCGGAGAACAATCAATAGACTGGAAAGAAATTTTCCATTTTAAAAACATAATCCTCAATTTAGTTGGTGTTGCTTTCATTACTTTGGCATTAAAGGGTTTCATGTTACCTAATAAATTCTTAGATGGAGGCGTTATCGGAATTTCTATACTCATTCATGAAATCACTCATATTCCCTTTGGAATATTAGTGTTCGTTTTAAATATTCCTTTTTTATTTATCGGAAAAAAAATACTGGGCAAAACATTTGCCTTACAAAGTTTGATAACGCTCCTGATGATTTCGGTGAGTATGACCTTTATTAGCATTGATGCCGTGACATCAGATCGGTTGCTGATCGCTTTGTTTGGTGGCTGTTTAATCGGAATGGGAATGGGTTTTGTTATTCGGAGTGGTTCAGCAGCAGATGGTATAGAAATCCTTGCATTACTTACCACCCGCAAAATTGGTCTCAATGTGTCTGAAGTCATTTTTGGTATCAACTCCTTGCTGTTTCTTGGTGCCGCTTGGTCATTTGGCATAGGAACTGCCTTATATTCGATAGTTACTTATTTTGCTGCCATAAAATCGCTTGACTATATTGCTCATGGCATAGAACAGTACACTTCGTTGCATATCATTTCGTCTAAAAGCGAAGAAATAAAATTCTTGATTGTAAATAAATTCAGAAAAGGAATCACCGTTATCAAAGGAGAACGAGGCTATTTGCCGGATACATTCCACATAAAAACCGAATGTGATATTATAATCACAGTAGTAACACGATTAGAGCTCCTTAGAATAAAAGAAGAAGTAAGTCAATTAGATCCAAATGCCTTTATGTACATTCAATACATCAAAGAAGCAAGAGGTGGAATTTTAAGAAATAAATCTAAGCATTGAAACATGAAAAACTGGGATTTACTATGTCATACCATAATTGGTGTTTTAATAGAAAAACTAGCTCCTTTTCTAACATATCATGACTGGAAACATACAGAACATGTTATAAAAATGGCCGAATACATAGCGCAACAGGAACAAACACCAGAAGATGATATTCTACTCATTAAGACAGCTGCATTGTTTCATGACGCTGGTTTCATTAATAGTCCAAGCGAGGGACATGAAGACGAAAGCATTCGGATGGCAAAAATAAAGTTACCCGAATTTGGCTATACAAAACACGAAATCGAAATCATTTCCGGAATGATTCAGGCCACTTCGATTCCACAAAATCCAAAAACAAAATTAGAATGCATTCTTGCAGATGCCGATCTCGAGTATCTGGGAACAGACTGTTTCAAATACATGACCAACAGATTGTTTCAGGAAATGAAATATATAAACCCCGATTTAAGCGTGGAAGAATGGAACGAGATACAAATTCATTTTCTGCAATCACATTCCTATCATACCCCCTATTGCATTCAAAACAGAACTCCCGAAAAAGAAAAGAATCTCGAGTTACTTATTCAACAAAGAAACAGTTCCGGTAAATTGTAACGTACGATTTTCCAAAGTTATCTTTTGGGCGTAACCGCCACTAGAAAAAAGGGCAACTTTTAGCACCGCTTATACGCCCTTTCTTCTAGTGGCGGTCGGGCTATTGCCGTTACTTCGGTAACTTGGCGCTATCCCTTACGCGTTCACAAGATCTTTAGGGAAAACGAGGGGGAATTTGTTTTTTTCAAGACCGAAAGTGTTCAGAAGTCACTAAACAATTACGGTTATTTATAAGTATTTTTTTATTATTTTTGGAAATAATAAAATAAGGCAAACGGGGGTTTGTTTCGTAATATATACGAGTTGGCAACAATAATTTTGGACGACTGCAGAAAAAATGCTACTTTTGATAATATCAAATGATAGTATCAATGAAACCACCATACGACATAACGCTTAAAATTTTAAAATTGATAAGTTCCATTTCCGAAAAAATTGGAGAAGTAAATGCTAATTATCTAAATAAGCAATCTCCACAACTTCGTAAACAAAATAGAATCAAAACTATACACTCATCTTTACAGATTGAAGGTAATACATTAACCGAGGAACAAATTACTGCATTGATTGAAAACAAAAGAGTAATTGGTCCAAAAAAAGATGTCTTAGAAGTATTAAATGCAATTATGGTTTATGACAAACTTGAAGAATATAAGTTTTCATCTGATAAAAGCTTTTTAAAAGCACATCTTGAGTTAATGAATGGTCTAATTGAGAGTGCAGGAAAATATAGAAAACAAGGTGTTGGGATAGTTAAAGGAACAAAAGTAGAACACATTGCCCCTCCTCATGAAAATGTTCCGCATCTTATGAAAGACTTATTTGAATATCTTAAAGACTCTGATGAATTGACATTAATAAAAAGTTGTGTTTTTCATTATGAAATGGAATTCATACATCCTTTTTTAGATGGCAATGGAAGAATGGGAAGATTATGGCAAACTTTAATTTTAATGTCTGAATATCCAATTTTTGAATTTTTGCCATTTGAAACATTAATTAGCCAAACCCAAAATGATTATTATAAATCTTTGTCGTTAAGTGATAAATCAGGAAAATCAACATATTTCATAGAATACATGCTTGATGTAATTGATAAATCTTTAGGCAATTTACTTAATTACAATAATAGAATTTTAAAAGACTTAGACAGATTAGAATACTTTCAAAAACTTGGCATAAAAGAATTTACTAGAAAAGATTATATGAATATTTTCAAAGACCTTTCTTCTGCAACTGCTAGTAGAGATTTGAAAAAGGGAATCGAATTTAACATGTTTGAAAGTGTTGGAAATCTGAACAAAACGAAATACATTGTGAAATAATTACTGTTGCTAACAGCTAGTAAGCAATAGTCGGGAATTAGGCTGAGTTTAAAGATTGTTTTATACTTGGTCAACTAGTGATTATCCGAAATAATAGCTTGACTTAGCCCGACCATCGCCTACTAGCCAAACGTTGTTGGCTAGTTTGCCAAAAGACGCAGAAAAAAAATAAAAAAATTATGATTGGATTATACATAAATTGGAATTTTGACTCTGAAATAATTAACATATTAGGTTTTCCATTAAAATATTATGGCCTTTTATTTGCTTGTGGTTTACTTTTATGTATGTACATTCTAAAAGGAATTTTTAAAAGAGAAAACTTAAATGATAATGCACACGAAGCATTATTAATTTACGGAATAATTGGAATATTTGTAGGTGCAAGACTTGGGCATTGTTTGTTTTATGATTTTGATTACTATTCAAAAAATCTATTAGAAATAATTTTGCCTATTAAGAAAACTCTAAACGGAGAATTCAAGTTTATTGGATATGCAGGATTAGCAAGTCACGGAGGAACAATTGGATTAATTTGTTCACTTTATCTATATTCAAAAAAATACAAAATAAAATATTTAAAAATTCTTGACTTAATAGCTATTGTTGCACCACTGGGAGCAACATTTATAAGGTTAGCTAATTTAATGAATTCTGAAATGATTGGTAATCCAACTTCAATGCCTTGGGCATTTGTTTTTAAACGTGTTGACAATATACCAAGACATCCATCTCAACTTTATGAAGCAATTTCATATTTAGCAATATTCATTATAGTTTTCGCAACTTACAAAAGTAAAAACTTAAAATTAGGAAATGGTTTTTACTTTGGATTATCTATAACTTTAATATTCATAATGAGAATTTTAATAGAATTTCTTAAAATAAATCAAGTAGATTTTGAAAAAGGAATGAGTTTAAATATGGGACAATTATTAAGTATCCCTTTTGTAATATTGGGATTATACTTTATATTTTTAAACTTCCAAAAAACTGAAACTAAATAAAAAACCAGCCACCAACACTTGCTAAAAAAGAACGTTAATGGAAACCCACCGCAAAAATGAACAGAAAAATTAAATATAAAATATTAATTATTTTCGCATTGAGTTTGTTGTCTAATAAAATAATTTCACAAACAAAAGAAATTATAAATCCGAAAGGAATGTGGTTTTTTGGTGCAGAAATCGGAATGAACAAAATTAGTTCTTTTTCAAATGGAGAATCCAAAAGTTCTTTTCAATGCGGTATTTTATCTGAATATTATTTTGCAAGATACTGGAGCTTGTCTGGAAGAATTAAATATTTTGAAACGGGTGTCTCATTTTATAAACCAAATACTCACAGTGGTAGTTGGTTTGATTTAGGTTCGGATGAATATTTTGGAAGTTTTAACGGTGCTGTAATTTCAATACCACTTGACGTAAAATGGAATTTCAGAATCTTTAAAAATTTAGGAGGAAATTTAAAACTTGGATATGCATATAACATTGAAACTAAAAGCAATTATAGTAATTACTCGGAAAATTTAAAAACAGATTACTCAAAACAATATGGAAGTGTTAATGCCGGTTTTGGTTTTAACTATTTTATAAATAAAAATATAGCGATATATTTAGATGCCGAATTTTATAGTGGTACAACTAAAGGATATAGTGATGGGCTTTTAGGAAGAAATTCATATAATACAGAAAACAACTTAATAAATTTTGGAATTAAATACAATTTCAAAAAAGACAAATAGATAAAATAGAGTGGCTATCCCTCGCTCAGTGTTAAGCGAAGTCTCCAGACTTCGCCACACATGCTGAGCACACAATACAAATCCACAATCAAAAACTACAAAGTAATAATCTAATCATTTTGTAGTTTTTTTAACTCTATAAATAACATAAAATTCAAAAGACATTCACGGAAAATATCGAGAGCCTTTTCAGCTGCGTTAGGTGTTTGGTTTTGTAATACGATTATAAAACAGCTACCAAAATCAGCCAATAAAAAACAAATAATTCTTTTTATAATTTAGACTACTATGAATACGGCAATCACAATCATTCTATTTTTAATTTTTCTATTCATTTCGGCAATTCATTTTTATTGGGCTTTTGGTGGTACTTGGGGAAGTGATTCGGTATTGCCTACAAAAGAAAATAGAGTAAAAGCATTAAATCCGAGTATTTTGTCAACAGTAATAGTTGCATTTGGGGTATTGAGTTTTGGACTATTTATTTTAGTCAAATCAGGTATTTTAGCATTTAATTTGCCCAATTGGTTAAACCAATATGGACTTTCGATAATTGCCGGGATTTTCATAATACGAGCCATTGGGGATTTCAATTATGTCGGCTTTTTCAAAAAAATAAAACAAACAAAATTCGGAAAAAGCGACACGAAATACTTTTCACCTTTATGTTTGCTAATAGGAATATTGACACTAATTTTAGCACTAAGCATGTAAAAGCTTCTGCTAATAAACCTGCGAAAAATACGATACTTGGTCAAACATATTCTTGAATGAAGACCATTTAAAAAGATTTGTAGGTAATACAAACGATGATTTTTTTTACAATTATTATGACTATCAACGACTGACTAGTACCATTTATTAGAATAAATCAATTATTGAATAATACTATAAAAATTGAGCAATACTGCTGAATTGACACGAACAAAATGGTCCGATCCTGATCAAACTTACGGGCTATTGTAATTTTTGGACTCAATAAAAAGTCACTTTTGTATTTTAAAATTTAGTGCTAACCGAAAAATAAATGGTATTTTAGCCCCCAAAGCTCGTGTAACAACGAAACGTTCTGATAGCGTTAACACAATTAATTCAAATCAGCCAAAATGAAGAGACATACCCTATCAATAGTTGATGATTCAATACAAGATTACCGATTTATTGCCGATTTATTGCCCGATTCAGAATCGCGTTTAGATTCTATCGAAATGAAACACAAACCTCTTGGGGACTCCCGTATTCCGTATAGAGACTTAACTAGCGCTGGGAGCAAAAGAGAAAGCATAGGTCAACTCATTGACAAACTAGATGTTGAAAAAAGCATTCGATACCAAAGAACCGTAGAAGACACCTATTGTAATGTGTATTCATACGATTATTGCCATTTCTGCAAAGTATACCTTCCTACTGTTTGGTGGACAGATGAATCTCTGGAAAAAATAGTGCAAGGACAAGCCGTAGAAGCTATTTTTGAAGAAACCGTTGATCGCATTTATTCGAGTGCCATACACGATTGGTTTTTAAAATTTGGAGCTGATTTTGGTTGGGAAAGAATGTTTACTGCTGATGAAATCCAAAATAAAGTAAACACCAACGGAGGTATTGGAATAATTTGTGCCAAAAGAAAAGAAAAAGGACTCTCTGGACATATCGTTCCCGTTGTACCCGAAACAAATTTGCATAGCGCCTACAGAGAGAATGGTGTAGTCGTATATCCGCTGCAATCACAAGCGGGAAAAGTGAATTACAACTACTTTTCGGAAGTAAAAAAAGATTGGTGGAATGATGAGCTATATTCCTCTTATGTATTCTATTACCATGAATAAATCGAAAAGCTAATCTTACTTCTCAAATATTTTTGATTATTATTGATTTTCAACACATTAACTACTTGGAAATAACATAATAATGAAGTACTTTTGCAACTTAGAAAAAACAAGAATAGCAAAAGCTGTAATCACGCCATTCCAACACCTAAACTATTGACACAAAAGCGATTAAAAACAATGCTGATTTTATAACAACCTTATAAAATTAAGCTTTTCATCAACCGTTCAGTCGATACTAGTGCAGAATTTCTAAAACAGAAATATAATTCCTATAGTTTAAAAGTAAAAAGTGTTTTTTTTTAACGGATTCAAAACAATTATGTTCAATCCATCAAAGAAACCTTAAACTTGATTTACAGTAGATTACACAGTATTTCTAAATAAAAAAAACACCTTTTAAAAGATCAATTAACCATAAAAAACAATTAGTATAAATGAACGAAAATCAGACAAAAAAATATTATTGGGGAATTGGATTAGAAAACGAAACCTACATGCAGTTTGAAGAATCCTTAATAGTAACTGGTGAATTTATACAAGAAAAAATTGGTTTTGAGAAATACAGTATTGATTACAGGAAATGTTATAAACCCGAAAGCATAGCTCCTATATTGAAAAAAGCTTTTGGCTTGAATGAAAATTATAAAGTGAGTAGAATGATTAATAGTCATTCCCTAGAAAAACTAGATATAAACTACCAGCATAAAACAGTATCAGCAGTAAAATCATTAGTTGACACTACTGAAACCGATGAAGTGGTACCACCAATAGAAAACCCTGAATATCTAGGAAAATCCATCATGGAACTTTTTCTTGAGGATCAACCTTACAACATTCAAAGTATGATTACCCAAAGGAATAAAACGATGGGATCGGTACATTTTGATGGCGATTCTATCGAATTTGTTACCAAATATTTTGAAAATCGAACAATAGCAGATTCCTGCAAGGAACTAAAAGCCACCAAAAAGTTATTCCTTGATAAAATCAATGAATCCTCCGTATTAAATGGAAAACTGAATTTTCCAGATTACAATAATGGCCTTAATATGTTCATGACCAATCAGGAAAACCTTGTTTTGTTCAATAATGGCACCTACCATTTTCACATTACGTTGCCTTCATTAACCGAAGACAGTAGGATTGTAGACTACAATGATTTTGACAAAACACACGCTAATGCAATTTATTTGTTGCAATGGTTTGAACCTTTTTTTATAGCCACTCTAGGAAGTCCCGACATTATGGGAGTCATAAGTGATAAATACAATTTAGACAAAAAATTCACTTTAGGTTCTATGAGAAACGCCATGTCTCGTTACATAGGCGTAGGCACCTTTAACAAAGCGATGCCTAAAGGGAAAATCTTAACGTACAAAGTGGATGATTTTAGAAAGTTACTAAAGTTTGAAAAAGAAGATAATATTTGGTGGAGAGATCAGATTGAAGTAGACATGGAATATGAATTGCTTTCGGAAGTGGGTCTTGATTTCAATCAGGAAAAAATGTACCAAAGTGGTTTTGAATTTAGAAGCTTTGATGAATTTCCGGCAGAATACTTAAATGATGTACTTTTCTCTATTATTCTAATCTGTGAACATGCTCTAAATCTACCGAATGTTCAATGGGGACATGATAGTGTAGCTTGGAATAATTTAGTTTTCAAAACTTTAAAAAACGGTTATTTAACTGAAATTAATTCAGACGAAAAGAACGAAATTTTAGATTTACTACAACTGTTAGATCCATCTGACAGCAACTACAATACACTCAAGGCCGAATTTGAAGCTATAGTAATGTTGGATGAATTTTTCTTTAAAATTTTGGCAATTTTACATGATAGATACAAAGACAATAATATTTGTTTAGATTCTATGTATGGACAAAAAACAAGTTCTCCTCCTAAATGGAACAACTTTAATAAATACCAAACAGAGCAACATTTGCAACAAATAGGGTCTTTCTGCAACAATTAAAGCCGCTATGTTAAGCATTAGAATGGTCTTTCTGCAAGGTTGCAGCACTTATTTATTAGCCACAAATTACACTAATTAGCACTAATTAATTTGTGAAAATTTGTGTAATTTGTGGCTAAAATCTTTTTAGAAGCTAAAGCAAAATGCACTAAAGTACATAGTTTTAAACTATATCTGAGACCAATAAAGTATGTGATTTGAATAATTTCCACATAGATTAGATAGATTAAAAAGTTTTACCACGTCCCGAAGTTTCGGAAGTGTGGGTAAAAAATATCAGTCACGAATTACACAATTTTTTTAAACTTTTTTTTATAATTTAAAGAAATTAGTACTAATTCGTGTAATTCGTGGCTAACTCTTTTTAAATAAATCTATGCAATCTGTGACTAAAAAAAATCATACATTTATGGGGTAATAAACTATTAAATATACCCATGGAAAAACTAAAAAAGCTAATACAAGATTTGGAAAGTAAAATTCCAAATCAAGAAATACTCAATCCTACAATCTCAAAATCATCAGTTGGCTGGCATATTGAGCATACATTATTGACTATGAACTTAGTCATTGAAGCCTTGCAAAAGTCAAATCCAGAAAACTACAAATGGACTTTTAACTTCTATCGCATTCTAGTATTTACCATGAATAAAATTCCGAGAGGAAGAGCCAAAGCTCCAAAAGTGGTTCAGCCCAAAGTAGATTTCAATACAGAATCTTTGAAAATCCATCTCGAAAAAGGAAAAACAAAATTAGCCGATTTAAATGCAATCGGTAGTGGAAATTATTTCGAACATCCTTATTTTGGTCATTTAACTTTAAAACCAACCATAAAGTTTCTTGAAATTCATACCAATCATCATCTGCAAATTATAAACGATATAATAAAAAGTAGGCGCTAAACTATTTCAAAAAAGAGAGATTCAATATAACCCCAGATTCCGCATTAGAAATCTAATGCATGTAAATTCTTCTTCAAAACCAAGTATTTACTCCTAATTTTAAAATCGAAAGACAAAAGTATTAGCTCATTAGTTATTATTCATTTTGGTATTCACTGAACTTCGTTTCCCTCTTTAAAAATAGTCCGTGAGCACTTGTTTTTATTGAATAATTCAGCTTCGTAACGAAGTCCAATGCGGAATCTGGGATAATACAACAGAACTAGTATCCAATAAACCCCATTCGATAATCTTCAAAGAAGATTATCGAATGGGGTTTATTTATTTGCAACAACAAAATAAGCAGTCCATTTTTACCCCTGCAAAACATTCTCTCTAAGACAAACGCTTATGGCTGATCCCAAAATAACAACTGGATTCCATAAAAAAAACGCAACTTCCTACAATTTAATTAGACCGGAAAAAGCTTCTAAAATCATCTCCGAAAACATTTATTAAAAAAATTAATATGTTCGAACACAAATTTTGGGTTATTAATTTGTCATTGTGAAATATATTCCTAAATTAACCATTCACAAGGCTTTAGAAAACCAATTAAATGTATTCTTTTTTAGTCAAAAACAGCAGTTATTGTTGGTCATCTTTTTAAAATAATATACATTTAATACTTTTTTCAAAAAATATATATCTTCAATTTTGGAACAAGTATGACAAAAAAAATAAAGACAATTTCACTGATATTCATCACCGCGTTTTACGTATTGGAATTACTCTTTATATTCTCGGGTACATTGATAGAAAACATACAAGAAACCAGAATTCAAAATCAAATAAAGAAAACGGAGTTATCTACTGAAATCCAAATTTCACTCCACCAATGGCACCAAATTACCAATAAGAGAGAGATAAAAATCGATGATGCTTTTTATGATGTCATTTCATTTAAAGCCAATTCTAAAAATGTATCTGTTACTGTGGTAGAAGACGATCTTGAAAACGAACTTCGCTCCTATTTAGACAATTTTTTATTAAAAAGAATAATAATTCAGCCGATAAGAAAACCTCTTTCAATCCCTTTAATTTAATAACCCTAATAAACGAAGAAAAAACAAACCATTGGTGTCTCTATACACTATTTCCACTGAAAGATAATCTGTTATTCTTAGTCAAAAAAAGCAATAAAATAATAATAGACCTTCTCAAACCACCATGTTAATTTATTTGTTGACAGCTTAAAATAACATAAAATGAAAAAAATATTCAATTTAGTGACATTTTTTGTCGCTATAACTGGTTATTCGCAAATTGCTTCGGACACCACAAAATCAGTTAAATTAAAAGAAATAAACATTCGTTCTGAACGCTATTCAAAAACAACTCAAGAGATTGAGCGCATTTCCCAAAAAGAAATCGAACTGCAAAAAAGTCAAAATACGGCTGATTTATTGGCTAGCACAGGAACCATAACCGTTCAAAAATCACAACAAGGAGGTGGGAGTCCCGTACTTAGAGGGTTTGAAGCTAACAAAATTCTACTGTTGGTAGACGGTATCCGCATGAATAACCTTATTTACAGAGCAGGTCACCTTCAAAATGTAATCACAGTAGATGAAAACATGTTGGAACAAATCGATATTCTTTTTGGCCCTTCATCCACAATTTTTGGAAGTGACGCCCTTGGCGGAGCCATCAATATGAAAACCAAAAATCCAATATTCCTACCACAAACCAATAACAAATTGTTTTCTGGAAATGCTATGACCAACTACAATAGTTCTAACGATGGATTGACGGAATATTTCGATTTTAATTTTGCAGGCAAAAAATGGAGTTCTCTATCTTCTTTCTCATACAACAATTACGGAGATTTACGCATGGGCGCTAATCCAAGAAATGAATCTTTTGGGGAACGTCCTAAATATGTAGAAACAGTAAATAATGTAGATAATTTGGTAACCAACAACAATCCCCTTATCCAAAAATTCTCAGGATACAAACAATACAATGCCATGCAAAAGGTTATTTTTCAGCAGGATGAACACACTCAGCACAGCTTAAACTTGCAATATTCAACTTCCTCAGAAGTTCCCAGATACGACCGTTTGACAGACCCAACTGGTTCAGGATTGAAATATGCAGTTTGGAATTACGGACCACAAAAAAGATTCCTTTCTGCTTATAAATTTTCAAAAGACAAAGCGATATTTAATAGCAATATGAATTTAGGATTGAGCTATCAAAATATAATAGAAAGCAGAATTACCCGAAAATTCAACAATGACAATACTAAAAGTCAAGTTGAAAAAGTAAATGTTTTTGCTTTCAATGCCGATTTCCGTAAAAAACTCGGCAAAGGAGATTTTTTGTATGGAGCCGAAATTTTTTATGATGATTTAAATTCAAGCGCGACAAATTCAAACCGAATCACAGGAGCCGTAACCCCAACGGATACCCGATATCCAAATGGTGAAAACCATACTTTCAGATCTGACCTCTTTGCTACCTACAGTGCCAACATCGACGAAACCACTTTTTACAATTTTGGTGCAAGAGCGGGTTATGCTGCATTAAAAAGTACCATTGAGGACAATTCATTTTTCAATCTTCCTTATAATACCATCGAACAAAATAACTTTACCTATAGTGGTACTGCCGGGATCGTGAAAAATAGTAGAAGTACCAAATTCATATTCAACTTAGCCTCGGCTTATCGTGTCCCAAATGTGGATGATTTAGGAAAACTCTTCGAGTCAGCGCCCGGAACTTTGGTTATTCCTAATTCAAACATCAAACCAGAAAAATCATTAACAGCAGATTTAACTGTTGCTTTAGGCCAAGGAAGAAAAGTTCAGTTTGACAACACTTTCTATTACACCCGACTGTTTGATGCCATCATTACAGATCATTTTCTATATAACGGACAAAGCTCTGTAGTCTATGAAGGAGTGCAAAGCGAAGTTTTTGCCATGCAAAATAAAGGGAACGCTTTTGTAACTGGTTTATCATCCACTTTAAAAGTGACCATCACAGCACCTTTGAAAGCTTATGGTACAGTGAATTTTACCAAAGGAGAAATTATAGAAGACTCCGGAAATAAACCATTAGATCATATACCCCCTGTTTACGGAAAGATAGGCTTGAAATATCAAAAAAAAATAATGGATCTTGATCTTTATATGCTTTTCAATGGCAAAAAAAATATCGACGATTACTATTTAAACGGTGAAGACAACGAACAATATGCGCCTATAAGTGGAATGCCAGCTTGGCAAACTTTCAATTTTAAAAGTGCTTTTGCCATCAATGAAACACTGTCTGTATACGCTGGTCTTGAAAACATCTTCGATTTACAATACAGAACTTTTGCATCGGGTATGAACGCATCGGGCAGAAATGTTTCAGTAGGCGCCAAATTCCATTTTTAGACAACGGCATTCTTAAGAGATTATTTTCCATAATAGTCAAATAGCACTAATCCTTATTTGGAATTAGTGCTATTTTTTTGCTAAATGAAAAAACGGAACAGTTGATACATTCTGATAGCTATACAGAATAACATTAAGGCCAATTATATAAAACATTATACATTGTTGTTAATCGGTTGCTTTAGCTGCTCTCTTATGTAATTAATCCTTCGTACGAAGAACAAAAAAATATTTTTTATACACTTTATTAGCGAAGTTTGTCACGACATCCCAAAATTATTACTAAAAGCACAATCCTATTTCCAGTAGCGCTAAAATCGTAATAAAATCAATGTTTATTCCTTATAATTAAATAACGTTTCAATTGCCTTCCTATAGACGTTAATTAAAATAATTGATTCATAAACAGTTCGCAAATTCATGGATTGAATTTAACTTTCCCGTCACAATCTTTTCAATAAAAAAGGTAAAAAAAGATCAAAAACAGATAATATTAGACAACAAAAATCAAATTCCTATTCCGCTTTAATATTCAATAGTTTATAAATTTAAAATATATTCTTTTTCAATGTTTATAGGCTTTGCCACAAAAAATAAAAGCCATAAATTAGCAGTCTAATTTTATATAAAAAAAACAATGAAAAATACTGCTTTAACGCACATACATGAGGGTTTGGGAGCGAAAATGCTACCGTTTGCTGGATACAATATGCCAATTCTTTATGAAGGGGTAAATGCTGAACACGAAACGGTTCGAAATACAGTAGGTGTTTTTGATGTATCTCACATGGGGGAATTTATTCTCTCTGGTCCAAATGCATTGGCTTTAATACAAAAAGTAACTTCGAATGATGCAGCAACGTTAACAATAGGCAGAGCACAATATTCTTGTTTACCTAATAATGAAGGTGGAATTGTAGATGATTTAATTATCTATAAAATGAAAGAAGAACAGTATTTACTAGTTGTAAATGCATCGAATATTGATAAAGATTGGGATTGGATTTCGGCTCATAATGATTTGGGTGTAGATATGAGAAACTTATCCGATGATTATTCTTTATTGGCAATTCAAGGACCTAAAGCCGTTGAAGCGATGCAAGCTTTATCATCTATTGATTTAGGAGCAATTACCTATTATCATTTTGAAGTAGCTGATTTTGCTGGTAGAGATAATGTAATCATTTCTGCTACTGGATATACCGGATCAGGAGGTTTTGAAATCTATTGCAAAAATGAAGATGCAGAACACATTTGGAATAAAGTCTTTGAAGCAGGAGCTGCTTATGGAATTAAACCAATTGGTTTGGCTGCGCGTGATACTTTGCGTCTAGAAATGGGGTTCTGTTTATACGGAAACGACATTAACGACACTACTTCTCCACTTGAAGCTGGATTAGGATGGATTACAAAATTCAATAAAGAATTCACCAATTCTGAGAATTTAAAAAAGCAAAAAGAAGCTGGTGTAACGAAAAAATTAGTAGCTTTCGAAATGCAAGAACGCGCTGTACCGAGACACGATTACGAAATAGTAAATGCTAGTGGTACTGTAATTGGAGTTGTAACTTCTGGAACCATGTCACCTTCCATGAACAAAGGAATTGGATTAGGCTACGTAACTACTGAAAATAGTACTATTGACAGTGATATTTTCATTAGAATTAGAAAAAATGATGTTGCTGCCAAAGTAGTAAAATTGCCTTTCTATAAAAAATAAATTTTTTTAAATGAACAAAATTTCACTCGTACTATTCTTGTTCACCTACTCACTATTTGGACAAAATAGCAATTCTACATGTGAAATTCTTTTTAAAATAAATACGCTTATTCAACAAGAGCATATTAATCCAAAGCCGGTAAACGATAGTTTATCGGCTTATGTTTTTGATAACTTAATGAATGAGCTAGACCCATCAAGAAACATCTTTTACAAATCACAATTTGATGCTCTTTCAAGTAAATACCGTCTCCATTTAAATGATTATATTCTAAAAAAAGACTGTTCTTTTATATCCGAAATCAAAGCACTGTATAAAACTAATCTTGAGAGAAACAAACTCATTTTAGAAAAAATAAATAAAGAAACCCTTGACTTCAGTCAAATAGACACAATCCGATTCAAACAAAAAAAATTTAGCTTTTACGTTCAAGAGAGTGACGTTGAGAAAGTTTGGAGAAAAAAAATTCGTTACGAAGTATTAAATGACATTTCAGGAAAAAGCAAAAATTTAGATTCTATAAAAAACAATTTCAACTCATTACTGACAAAATCCAAGAAAACAATTATCGATAACGAACTTTGCAAAGTTAATGTCTTAATAAAAAGCGAAAAACCTTTTGAAGACGGTCTTTATAATATCTATTGTGGCTATTTTGATCCCCACACCAATTATTTTAGCAACGATTCCAAATCTAGTTTTGTATCTACTTTATCCAAAGAACATCTTTCAATAGGTTTAAACGTAAGTCTTAACAGTAAAAATGAAATCATTGTAAATGAAATCGATCCAAATGGCCCAGCCTTTAAAACTGGAAAAATCAAGAAAGGAGATCAAATTTTATCGGTTTCCAACCAAAAAGAAACTTTGCAAGTTTCTTGTGCCTCTATAGAATCCATTTCAACTTTATTAGGTTCAGAATTAAACACTAGCATTACACTAACTTTAAGAAGAAACGCAGGAAAAATTTTTAAAGTTAACATACAAAAGCAAGTTTTAAAAGACGAAGAAAACACCGTGTATAGCTTTGTTATTGATAAGAATATCAAAATTGGATATATAAAAATCCCTAGTTTCTATTCCGATTTTGAAGGCCGTAGCAGCAAAGGGTGTGCGCAAGATGTTGCCAAAGAAACCATTAAACTAATGAAGGACGACATCAAAGGACTAGTTATTGACTTAACTGACAATGGCGGAGGATCAATGGAAGAAGCCATAAAATTAGCTGGTTTATTTATTGAGTCAGGACCAATCTCAATATTGGTAGATAATAAAAAAAGATTATCCGTGATAAACGACCCTTATAAAGGCGTGATTTACAAAGGCCCTGTTATCATTATAATTAACGGAAACTCTGCCTCTGCAAGTGAATTTTTCGCCTCTATAATGCAAGATTACAATCGGGCTCTTTTGATTGGCAGCACTTCTTTAGGAAAAGCCACCATGCAAACCATTGCCCCTTTAGAAAAAAATGATGATCAAAATTTTGTAAAATTAAGCATCAGTAAGTTTTACCGAATAACCGGAAAAAGCCATCAAGCAGTTGGTGTAATACCAGACGTGCAAATCCCTACTATATATCAAAGCGTTTTTCAAAAGGAAAGTGAGTTCCCTACCGCCATACCAAATGACAGTTTAAATACACATGTTCGATTTAAAACCTATGTGAAAAATAGTTTAATAGACGAATTAGCGCAAAAAAGCGCAAAAAGAGTAGCGGAAGACCCTTATTTTAATTCGGTAAAAGTGCTGAATTCTAAAATCGATTTGGTCGTCAACAAATCAAAGTTAGAAATACCGATGACTATAGATAGCATTTTTGAAGAACAAAATAACATTTCTAATTTATGGGAAGAAATCAACAACTTTGACACCCAAGATTTGAATCTAAATGTATCCAATTCTAATTATAATAAATCATTACTTATAATTTATCCTTCTGAAAAAGAATACAATCAAATGCAATTGGACGCCTTAAAATCGAACCATTACCTCGATGAAGCAATAAGAATCATCGAAGACTTTAAAGCATTAAAAAGAAACTAAAAAGAAACTATTCAGCAAGTTTTCAGTCTCAGTTTTCAGTTTTCATCCCAAAATGTGTGTGTTTTTTTTAAAATAACTCTAAAATAAACTCACTTTTTCACAAATATTATTAAGAAGGCGAATTATATTGTTTAGGAGCAACCCTGAAAACTGCGACTGTGACTGAAAACTTTAACCTGAATGGATATTTTAAAAGAAATTTCGAATATAATTCTCCAAAAGATTATAAATTGATTTTGGAAAAATAAGGAATAGCTGTATTTTTGCAGTTCAAAATAACAAAAAGAAATGGGAAGAGCGTTTGAGTTCCGAAAAGGTAGAAAAATGAAACGTTGGTCAGCAATGGCCAAAGCATTTACCAGAATTGGTAAAGATATAGTAATGGCGGTAAAAGAAGGCGGTCCAAATCCAGAAGCTAACTCTAGATTAAGAGCCGTGATTCAGAACTCTAAGGCAGCCAATATGCCAAAAGAGAACGTAGAACGCGCCATAAAAAAAGCAATTGACAAAGACACAGCCAACTATAAAGAAGTATTGTTTGAAGGATATGCTCCACACGGAATTGCCCTTTTGATTGAAACGGCCACAGACAATAACAACAGAACAGTTGCCAATGTTAGAAGTTATTTCAACAAATGCAATGGAACAATGGGAACTCAAGGATCTGTTGAGTTCATGTTTGATCATACCTGTAACTTTAGAATCCCTGCAAAAGGAATGGATCCTGAAGAATTAGAATTAGAATTAATCGATTTTGGTGCCGAAGAAGTTTTTGAAGACGAAGATGGTATCTTAATTTATGCCCCTTTTGGAAGTTTTGGAACGATACAAAAAGAACTTGAAAACAGGAATATAGAGATTCTTTCTTCTGGCTTTGAAAGAATCCCTCAAATAACAAAAAAACTTACCGAAGCTGAAATGGCTGACGTGGAGAAACTAATCGAAAAAATGGAAGAAGATGATGACGTGATGAACGTATATCATACTATGGAAGAGTAGATTTCTGATTTTAGATTTAAAAAACATAAGCCATAAAAAAACTCCAGAGCAATCTGGAGTTTTTTTTTATGCTAACAATACGTCTAAAAAAAAAGACTCCAAAGTAACACCTTAAAGTCTTTATTCTATTACCTATTTGTCTATTATCTCTATTTATTTAATAAATTCAATTTTTTGGGCTTCTTCCTCATTAATACTATCGAAGAAACCTTGATCATTCATCCATTCATCACTGAATACTTTACTCATATAACGAGAACCATGATCTGGAAAAATAGCAATTACATTACTGTTTTTATCAAACTCCCCTTCTTCTGCATATTGCTTAATCGCTTGCATTACCGCTCCAGAAGTGTATCCAACAAACAAACCTTCTTTTCTGGTTACTTCTCTTGCTGCGTGAGCACTTTCTTCGTCAGAAACTTTGATAAATTTATCAATGATATCAAAATCTGTTGCCGATGGGATTAAATTTTTACCTAAACCTTCTATTCTATAAGGATAAATCTCATCATTATCGAATTCTTTGGTTTCATGGTATTTTTTCAAAACCGAACCAAATGCATCAACACCAAGTATTCTAATGTTAGGGTTTTGCTCTTTCAAGTATTTTGCAGTTCCGGAAATAGTTCCTCCAGTTCCACTACAAGCTACAAGGTGGGTGATTTTTCCATTAGTTTGTTTCCAAATTTCTGGCCCTGTAGATTTATAATGCGCATCAATATTCAATTGATTAAAATATTGATTGATATAAACCGATCCTTTTGTTTCCTCATGTAACCGCTTGGCTACATTATAATACGAACGGTCATCATCGGCAGAAACGTGGGCAGGACAAACATATACTTTGGCCCCCAAACTTCTTAACATATCAATCTTATCTTTGGATGATTTTGAACTTACGGCAAGAATACAATTGTATCCTTTTATAATGCTTACCATAGCTAAACTAAAACCTGTATTACCAGAAGTAGTTTCGATTATGGTGTCACCTGGAGACAAAATACCTTGCTTTTCTGCTTCTTCGATGATGTATAAAGCTATTCTGTCTTTCGAAGAATGTCCTGGATTAAAGGATTCTACCTTAGCGTAGAAATTACCTTCTAACTCTTCAGTGACTTTATTTAGTTTAATAAGTGGTGTATTACCTATTAATTCTAAAACATTATTATAAGCATTTATTTCTTCTTTCATAAAAAAATAGTTTATCTATAGGTATTTTTTCAATTCACCCCGATATGATGCAAATCTAACAAAAAAATTCTAATTACTTTTGTATTTTTTCTAAATCTAGTAAAAAACTGTACTCTTTGGCCAATTCCTTAATCGCTTCAAAGCGTCCAGAAGCACCTCCATGCCCCGCATCCATATTGGTATCCAAAAACAACAAGTTATCATCTGTTTTCAAAACCCTTAATTTGGCTACCCATTTAGCTGGCTCCCAATACTGTACCTGAGAATCATGCAAACCAGTAGAGATATACATGTTAGGATACCTTTGAGCTACAATATTATCATAAGGAGAATAAGACAACATATAGTCATAAAATTCCTTAACATTAGGATTTCCCCATTCGTCATATTCACCAGTAGTAAGCGGAATACTATCATCAAGCATAGTCGTTACTACATCGACAAAAGCCACTTGAGCAATTACTCCATTATACAATTCGGGTGCCATATTAACCACCGCTCCCATTAACAAACCTCCGGCAGAACCGCCTTCGGCATATAAATGTTGTGCAGAAGTATATTTTTCGGCTATTAAAAACTTGGAGCAATCTACAAAATCGGTAAATGTATTTATCTTTTTCAATAATTTCCCATCTTCATACCATTGTCTCCCCAGATCTTCTCCTCCACGAATATGTGCTATGGCAAAAACGAATCCTCTATCCAACAAAGTCAATCGAGTCGACGAGAATGTGGCATCCATGGAATGACCGTAAGACCCATAAGCGTACTGAAGCAAAGGATTAGTACCATCTTTCTTTAATCCTTTTCTATAGACCATAGAAATAGGTATTTTAGTTCCATCCTCTGCAGTTGCCCAAACACGTTCTTCTGTATAATTATTTTTATCAAACTTCCCGCCAAGTACTTGTTGCTCTTTCTTGATTTCTTTGGTTTTGGTTTTCATGTTAAAATCAATAATAGAAGATGGCGTTGTCATAGACTGATATCCATAACGCAATACATCCGTATCAAAATCAACATTAGAACTTGTATAAGCCGTATAGGTTTCGCTTTCAAAAGGAAGGTAATACTCCCCTTCTCCACTCCATGGCATAATTCTAATTTTATTCAGACCGTTCTCACGCTCTTCAACCACTAAAAAGTCTTTGAATATCTCAATATCTTCCAGTAAAACTTCTTTTCTGTGTGCAATTACTTCAACCCAATTGGCTTTTGAAGTTTTGTTTACCGAAGTTTTCATCAATTTAAAATTCTCTGCTTTATCCTTATTGGTCATAATATAGAAACTATCACCGTAATGATTGATGCTGTATTCCAATCCACGAACCCGCTTCTGAAATATTTTAAATTCCCCATCCGGATTATCGGCATCCAGAATTTGATACTCCGTTGTAAGTGTACTACCGGACTCTATGGCTAAATATTTTCTGGATTTAGACTTTGCGATTTCAACATTAAACGTTTCGTCTTTTTCAAAATAAACCAAAACATCGTCTGCTTGTTTTGATCCTAACTTATGCTTGAAAATTTTATCCGAACGCAACGTAACATCATCTTGATCCGAATAAAATATAGTTTTATTATCATTAGCCCAAACCGCGCTTCCCGTAACATTTTCTATTTTATCTTCTAAAATCGAATTGTCTTCAAGATTTTTGATTTGAATGGTATAAATGCGTCTTCCAACAATATCATAGCTAAAAAGAGCCATTTTATTATCGGGACTAATACTCAAAGCTCCCAGTTGAAAATAAGGCTTATCCTTGGCCATTTCGTTACAATTAAACAGTATTTCTTCATTTGCCGAAAGGCTTTCTTTTTTTCGGGAATAAATGGGATAATTTTGCCCTTTTTCAAAACGGGTGATATAATAATACCCATTGTACAAATAAGGAACCGATTGGTCGTCTTCCTTAATTCTGCTTTTCATTTCCTCAAATAATGCTACTTGAAAATCTTTGGTATGCGCCGTTTTCGCTTGATAATACGCATTTTCCTGATTCAAATATTCAATAACTTCAGGATTCTCTCTGTCATTTAACCAAAAGTAATTATCAACTCTAATCTCTTTGTGCTTTTTTAGCTTTTTTGGAATAATCTTAGCTACTGGAGGTTGTATGATTTCTGGCATCGTTGGCGCTGTTTGTTTAAAATATAATTACAAAAATAGTATAAAGGCAACTAATAATTAATGCACTTAAACAAAATACTTTATAGTTATAAACTAGTAATTTCGTAAATTTGCATTTCAATTTTTAAAAAATATCAAAATGGATTTAATGGGAATGATGGGCAAACTTAGAGAAACCCAACAAAAAATCGAAGATACTAAAAAACGTTTAGACACTGTACTAATTGACGAACAAAGTACTGACAACTTATTGAAAGTTACTTTGACCGCCAATACCAAAATAAAATCAATTACCATCGATGATTCTTTATTGGAAGACAAAGAACAACTGGAAGATTACCTGATTTTGGTTTTGAATAAAGCAATTGAAAAAGCAGCAAACATAAACCAAACCGAATTGGATGCCGTTACCAAAATGGATATGCCAATGATTCCAGGAATGGAAGATATGTTTAAATAAAATTTTAGATGTTAGATTTCTATGCCTATGGCTAGTCCTAAAAAACCTTGCGAGATTTTCAATCCTGCAAGGTTTTTTTTTGAATCTTGTAATTAATTCTGTCTATAATTAACTCGTTGGGTATAATTCTGTTTAAATAAATCATAAACCACATAGATACATAGATTTATAACTAATAATTAAAGAATGAATAGAAAATAGCACTATTTTTCACATAGATTGACTATGTGAAAAGTAAAACATCTATCAAACTCTTTTCAAAAACTATAAATTCTATGTTTCTATGTGGTGAAAAAACAATTACACCCAACGGGTTATAATTACACTTAAAGTATAAAATAAGTAAAGCTTAGTAAAACACTGCGCTTTAGATAATTTAAACTTTTAAAGAACAATTTTCTGTAATGTTTCCAAAACATACGTATGCATCACTTCTTTATAATCCAGATGCGTCACTATTCGAAGTTTTCCATGACCCAACGCACTTATTAAGATATTCTTCTCTTTCAGTTTCTCTATAAATAATTTCTCGCTCAACCCTGTTCTGACCGAAAAAATCAAAATATTGGTTTCTACAGGTTCGATTTTACCAATCCACGGCTGTCGCGATAATACCTCGGCAATTTCTCTGGCTCTTCTATGGTCATCAACCAACTTGGCGATATTATTGTCTAAAGCAAAATTTCCTGCCGCAGCCAAATACCCCACCTGTCGCATACCACCTCCTAATATTTTTCGGATACGCAATGCTCTGTGAATTGCTTCTTTACTCCCCAAAAGAACCGACCCGATAGGCGCTCCCAGTCCTTTAGATAAACACACCGAAATCGTATCAAACAATGCACCAAATTCTCTAGGATGTTGTTTTTTGGCAACAACTGCATTCCAAATTCTAGCACCGTCCAAGTGAAATTTCAAATTATTGGCATCGCAAACCGCTTTTATTTTCTTCAATTCTTCCAAATCATAACAAGCCCCTCCACCTTTATTGGTGGTATTTTCCACACACACCAAACTCGTTAACGGACTGTGATAAAACTCAGGATCATTTATAGCTCCAGCTACTTGGTCAGCAGTAATCATCCCACGATTCCCGTCTAGCAAACAACAAGAAACACCACTGTTAAACGAAACTCCCCCACCCTCATAATGGTACACATGAGCATATTTATCGGCTATTAATTGTTCCCCTGGTTGAGTATGCAACTTAATCGCAGTTTGATTTGCCATAGTCCCCGACGGAAAAAAAAGGCCTGCTTCCATACCAAACATCGCCGCCAATCTCGCTTCAAGAGCAATAACTGTTGGGTCTTGTTTGTACACATCATCCCCCACTTGGGCGTTAAACATATACTGCAACATTTCAACCGATGGTTTGGTAATCGTATCGCTAACTAAATTTATTTCCATAATCGTACCCGTAATTTATTTTCGTTTTAGTTCGGAACTCCCGGTATAACGCTGTACTATATCCCTTATTGTCTTCCCGATAACTCCCAATAATTATCGGGACCGGATTATTAGACAAATATTGAAATAGCTAACGGTAATCTAAAAACTATATCCTATTTTTGCATTCAAAACTAGTAAAATTATTAGAAGCCAATCCTGCTATTCGCTATAATCTTTTTTCAAAATGGCTTTTTTTGTAAAAAAGAAAAAAGAGCTTCCGTTGGTCGCTTTTCTTCTTTAACAAAAAATAGCCCTTTTCAAAAAAAAAGGATTTCCGCTATTATCAGGGCTAAAAAGGGCTAATCCAATAATTTTTCAACGCAAAATTACTATAAATTTATGACAACTACCGAACAAATAAAAGGTATTGTGGAGCGCCTTGGTGCGTTGAGGAGGTATCTTTGACGTTGATGCCAAACTTATCGAAATTGCCAACGAAGAAGAAAAAACTTTTGCTCCCGACTTTTGGAACAACCCCAAAGAAGCCGAAATTCTTGTAAAAAATCTGAGAAGCAAAAAAAAATGGGTTGAAGATTACAACAAAGCTGTCGACATGACAGACGAGTTGCAACTCGCCTACGACTTCTACAAGGAAGGAGAGCTAACTCCCGAAGAACTAGATAGTCAGTACAACTCAACTCAAGCACATATTGAAGCTATAGAATTCAAAAATATGCTTTCGGAAGAAGGTGATAGTTTGAGTGCCGTACTACAAATTACAGCTGGAGCAGGTGGTACAGAAAGTTGCGATTGGGCCGAAATGCTTATGCGCATGTACATGATGTGGGCCGAAAAAGAAGGGTACAAAATCAGGGAGCTGAATTTCCAAAAAGGAGACGCAGCGGGAATAAAAACGGTAACACTAGAAATTGAAGGCGATTATTCTTTTGGTTACCTCAAAGGCGAAAACGGCGTACACCGATTGGTGCGGATTTCCCCTTTTGACAGTAATGCCAAAAGACATACTTCCTTTGCATCTGTTTATGTGTACCCGCTTGTGGATGATACCATTGAAATAGAAATCAACCCTGCCGATATCGATATCACAACAGCGCGATCTAGTGGTGCAGGTGGTCAAAACGTAAACAAGGTAGAGACCAAAGTACAATTGACCCACAAACCAACCGGTATTCAGATTCAATGTTCAGAAACCCGTTCGCAACACGACAATAGAAACCGTGCCATGCAAATGTTGCGTTCTCAATTGTACGAAATTGAGCTTAAAAAACAACAAGAGCAACGCAGCGATATTGAGGCCGGTAAAATGAAAATCGAATGGGGTTCACAAATACGCAATTATGTGATGCAACCCTATAAACTGGTCAAGGACGTTCGTACAGGTTATGAAACCAGCGATGTAGACGGCGTAATGAACGGAAACATTGATCCGTTCCTTAAAGCATTCCTGATGATGATGGGGCAACGCGAAGAGGAGTAGTATCAAGTTACTTCTTAGAGTTCGACGAACAATTTAACACAGAAACGCCTTTCAATGTTTTTTTTGAAAGGCGTTTTCGTTTATACTAACGCGTCCTGAAATAACGTCAGCTAAAAAATTTCTAACTATTTATCTAATTCTCTTGTTTTCTTAATCCATTTTATAATTACGTTTTCCAATGTATTTCTTAAAATGGGTTTAGGGACATAATCATCCATCCCTATTTCCATACATTTTTCTTTTTCCCCTACAGACACTCCGGCTGTCACGGCTATAATAGGAATACTGGAGCCTCCTTCTAATTTTCTTATCTTTATCGTTGCCTCATGTCCATTCATTACAGGCATTTGTATGTCCATTAGAATTAAATCGGGATTGACTTCTTTAAATTGTTTTACAGCCTCTTTGCCATCAACGGCTTCAATAATAATAACATTCGGAAGTATTTTCTTTACCAATGTTTTTATTAGGAACATATTTATTTTATTGTCTTCAACTATGAGGATTTTTATTTTTTTATTTTCAATTTTCTTTGGTGTTTCAAAATTTATGGGTTCGGAAGGGACAATTATCAATTCATTTTCCACTTCAGCCCCATTCGATGTTTTGAATTCAACTTCAAAATAAAAGGCGCTTCCTGATTTAAATTTACTTTTTAACTGTAATTGACTATTCATCAAACCCAATAATTGGTTCGAAATCGTCAATCCCAAACCGGTTCCTCCAAACTTTTTTGTGGTAGAACTGTCTTCCTGAACAAAAGCTTGAAAGATTTTGGCGCGACTTTTTTTCTTGATTCCAATTCCTGTATCACTTACGGAAAACCGTAAAAGCGATTTGTTTTCAAAAGTTTCTATTGTAGAAATACTTAATTTCACTTCTCCTTCAGATGTGAATTTTATCGCATTGGTCAGGAGATTCAATAAGATTTGCTTGAGCCTCATATGATCTGCCCAAATGTATTTTGGAACATTCTTATCTAAAATAAAATTCAAATCAATTTCTTTTTCCATTGATTTACTTTTTACCAATTTGACCACTTGTTTAATCAAATCGATAAGGTTGCATTTTTCGATATAAAGTTCAAATTTCCCAGATTCAATTTTAGAAAAATCCAATATATCCGTAACAATTTTCAACAACAAATGAGAAGACTGGTTGATGGTTTCCAAAGATTGCTTTTGGAAATCTGTCAATTTAGTATTCATCAATACTTCGCTAAATCCAAGAATACCGTTTAAAGGAGTTCTGATTTCATGACTCATATTGGCCAAAAAATCAGACTTGGCTTTATTGGATGCTTCGGCAATATGTTTTTCTTTTAAAATGGCTTCATTTTGTTTCCTTTCGGTTATATCAATATAAATACCAACAATATAGGCTGTTTTTCCATTTTTATCGATACTCTCAGAAAATTCTTCAACCCAAACGATTTCCTTGTTTTTTCGGATAATCCTATAAACAGAATGTATGGGTTTCCCATTTTGAATAGATTCTACGTTTGATTCAATAGTTTCATCTCTGTCTTCGGGATGAATTATCTCTAAAAAAGACAGCTTATTCTCTAGAAAATCAGATTTAAGATAACCAGTCAGGTTTTCAATCTCGTCATTTAAGTACAATTTCGTTGATTTTACATCGAATTTTGATAAATAAACAGTACCCGGAATGTTGTTTGCCAACAGCTTGAATTTATCTTCACTCTCACGAAGACTAATTTCATTTTGCATCCGCTCCATTGTAGAACTGATGGTGCTCGCTAACATTTGGAGAATATTGATTTCATCTTTTGTCCATATTCTTTCACTTTGGCAATCCTCCAAACTCATAAAACCAATAGTTTCTTCTTTGATGAGAATCGGCAAAATTAAAATCGATTGCACACTATAGGTTAGCAGTATTTTTTTTAAATAAGTGGAATCTAATTGGCTGGTAATGGCAATTAACGGTGCGGCAGGTTCCTCCGGTGACAAAAAATAATAAAACTTATCACTCGAAAATTTCCTCAAAACATTCACTTCGATTTCATCATCCTCTTTATTCCATTTGTACTTTTGTATTAAGTGTTTTCCTTTTTTATCATTTTCATAATAAAAAATTTGATTCACATTGGTGACTTTTCCAATGAGAGGGAAGGTTTCTTGAAATATTTCGATAATGTTGCTTCTTTGTATAAATTTGTTTGTGCAAACTGCCATCGCAGAAAGCAGTTGGCTTTTATAATCGATTTTCTTTTCTATTTCAAAGCGTGCTTCAGACTCCAATACCTTGGCTATAATGTCAGCAACCGAACGAGCAAAATTAACATCATCCTGATCCCAGTCGATTTTGATTTCGGTGGTTTCAAATGAACAAATACCTATTATTTCTCCGTTGATAAATACAGGAGTATCAATTAGGGATGAAATCCCTCTTTCTGAGACATTATAGCCATTTTTAGAAAGATCAGATTGCGGAACTAAGGTTGCAACATCTGACGTCACAACCTGTTTGTCGTTCTCTATTGAATAAAAATAATGCTGAAAATTTTCTCTGTATAAAACAATATTCTTTTCAAAAGCTTGATTCTTTAGACTATACAGATTCTGGCATTCAATCTTATCTGGATAATACTTCCAGTAACTCGATTGGCATATCCCCATGGTCTTGGCAGTTATCTCTAAAATACCCTTCAAAATATCATTGAAATTCTCTGTAGACGAGTAACTTTTTAATGTCAAGTCCCTCAATGTATCCATGTATTTTTCAACTTTATTTTGCCTTTTGGATTTGCTTTCGTCTTTTAATTTCTGATAGGTAATATCCCTAGCGATTCCGGAATAACTAATTGCATTGCCAAATTCATCCTTGTTTAAAATCAATTTTTGAGAAACCCATAAGTTCTCCCCATCTTTTTTTGATATAGGAAATTCTACAATCGGAAATTCATCTTCGTTCTCAATTAAATTTTTATAGGTAATCAAAACTTTCCTCACATAATCCTTTCGAACAAGACGAGAAAAATGAGATCCTAGAATTTCTTCTTTGCAATACCCTGTGAGTTTAAAAGCAATTTCATTGATAAAAATATAATTGCCCTTTAAATCAATTTCAAAAATAATATCGGTAGCATTTTGAATCAGTTTTTTATATTGATTTAAAAACTGAATCTCTTTAGACATTTCCAGATGCAATTCGCCGTAGTTACTTTCAGTATTTCCAATTGAGTAATTTAAATTGTCCATAGATACGAAGCATTTGAAGTTGTGTGTAGAAAATAACACTGTATTTATTTTTCTAACAGCCGTTTACTGGGTTTGAGACCATCTTGAATATATACTATTTTTACTAAAAATAAAATTAAGAAAAAATTTTCAATTAAAAACTTTCTTACATAACAAAAAATAGATTTCATTAAAAATCAGTAACTATTTAGTTTCTAATACAGTAATGTTTTTAAATACAGACGAGACACCTTGTTTTATTCATCACTCTAGCCCCTTTTTGTTTCAATTTTATAGGCACACTTTTTTCTCAATTAACAATCAACAATTGTTCATAAAAACAGTATTTTTTTTCTAATCCAAAACACATATTAACAATAACTTTCTAATAACCAGTTTTTTAATATTAAGCTCCAAATAGTTACGTTACTTTAAATTACTAAAAATCCAAAATAAACCATATAAATCGGATAATTTCAATCGTTTTCGTAAATTAGCGCACACTATTAGAACAAAAACAAATAACCAACATGGATTTAAACTTCAATAAAAACGAAGATCATAATAAACTTTTATTGTCTGAATTAAAGCAAAAATTCGCAAAAGTCAAACTAGGTGGAGGCGAAAAACGAATCGAAAAACTACATGCCGAAGGCAAAATGACCGCTCGGGAACGCATTGATTATCTGCTTGATGAAAATGCAAAATGCATAGAAATTGGAGCTTTTGTTGGCAAAAAAATGTATGCAGAACACGGCGGATGCCCATCGGGAGGAGTAATTGTAAAAATAGGATACATAAAAGGAAAACAATGCATTGTTGTAGCCAATGATGCTACTGTAAAAGCAGGAGCTTGGTTTCCTATTACAGCAAAGAAAAACCTTAGAGCCCAAGAAATTGCTATGGAAAACCGTTTGCCTATCATCTATTTGGTTGATAGTGCCGGTGTTTATTTGCCTTTACAAGACGAAATTTTTCCAGACAAAGAACATTTCGGGCGCATCTTTAGAAATAATGCTCAAATGAGCAGCATGGGAATTACCCAAATATCGGCCGTAATGGGCAGTTGTGTGGCGGGAGGTGCTTATCTTCCGATCATGAGTGACGAAGCGCTTATTGTAGACAAAACGGGAAGTATTTTCTTGGCCGGAAGCTATTTGGTCAAAGCAGCTATTGGAGAAAGTATCGACAATGAAACTTTGGGAGGTGCAACTACACATTGCGAAATTTCGGGAGTGACCGATTATAAGGCCAAAGACGACAAAGACGCTTTAGACAAAATAAAAAACATAGTCGATAAAATTGGAGATTTTGATAAAGCGGGCTATAACCGTATCAAAGCCGAAAAACCTGCTTTAGACGAAAAAGACATCTACGGTATTTTGCCCAAAGCAAGAAACGAACAATACGATATGATGGAAATCATCAAGCGATTGGTAGACAATTCCGAATTTGAAGGGTACAAAGATGGTTACGGTCAATCACTTATTACCGGTTATGCCAGAATTGATGGTTGGGCTGTGGGGATAGTGGCCAACCAAAGAAAAGTGGTAAAAACAACCAAAGGCGAAATGCAATTTGGAGGTGTTATTTATTCGGATTCGGCAGACAAAGCCACTCGTTTTATTGCCAATTGCAACCAAAAGAAAATCCCATTGGTTTTTGTTCAGGATGTAACCGGTTTCATGGTGGGCTCCAAGTCAGAACACGGCGGAATCATAAAAGATGGCGCCAAAATGGTAAATGCCGTATCAAATTCGGTAGTGCCAAAATTTACTGTTATAGTAGGAAACTCGTATGGAGCCGGAAACTACGCCATGTGCGGAAAAGCATTCGATCCAAGACTAATATTTGCTTGGCCAAGTGCTGAACTAGCAGTAATGGGAGGTACACAAGCCGCCAAAGTTTTGGCACAAATTGAAGCTTCTTCCCTAAAAGGAAAAGGAGAAATTGTGGATGAAGCCAAGGAAGCCGAATTATTTGCAAAAATAAAAGCCCGTTATGACGAACAAGTTTCTCCCTATTACGCAGCAGCTCGATTGTGGACAGATGCTATCATTGATCCGTTAGAAACCAGAACTTGGATTTCTATGGGTATTGAAGCCGCCAACCACTCACCTATCGAAAAGAAATTTAATTTGGGAGTAATTCAGGTTTAACAATAAATAAATTGATAGTATACAGATTTCATGAAACTGTCCGAAAATTACTTTTCGGACAGTTTTATTTTACAATCTTGATCATTAGTCTTTTTTAAATGCTTCATTACAAATAGATAATTATCCAACCACTCAAAAATAGTTTTAAATACAGTATCCCGTACTGGTTTTCTTGAAAGAACCACATCGTGTATCGCACCTTCCACTCCAACAACTTCTTTTATGAGTGCCTTAACCCTTTTTGATTTCTCTTTAATATCAGTTATATTTAAAATAGCATCTCCTTCAAACATTTCATCACTCCAATGTTTAGGATAAATCGATTTATGGGAATGTAAGATCAAAATTGGTTTATTAATGGTGACACCATGGGCTATTTTTAAATGACCTTGGTGAATGGCATTTACCCAACCCGCATTTATCGAAGGCGCAACATGAGGTTTCCAATTCAAATTGTAATCCCACTCTCCAAAATCATTTTTATGCAAACTTTTACCGTAAAACTTAGAAAAACCTACAGGCAAAGAAACATTTGGGTGTAATCTTCCCAAAAAAGAAAATATCGGAATGACCGTTTTCTTTTGAATCCACGGCACATTAAAATCATAAAACGGACTGTTACAAACCAAAACATCAAATAGCTCTCTCCCTTTTCGATCCGAGGCATACAACGTTACTATAAGCCCACCCGTAGAATGCCCGTACAGTACTATTTTATGATTTCCTTCCTCTTTTATAATCGTTAATGCATCATCTATATCTTCATAATATTCAGACAGATTTCTCACATTATTTGGCATATGGTTTGGCAATTGGGACCTTCCATATTTTCTTAAATCCAAAGCATAAAAATTATAGCCTTGCTCTAAAAATTCTTCGGCTATAACTGTTTGAAAAAAATAATCATTAAACCCATGAATACACAATGTGGCTTTTCCAGGAGGCTTCGGATTTAATTTCCGAATCAGGGTGGTGGTTACTTTACCTTCATAATCATTGGGCTGAATAATCGTAGTTTGTTCAAAACCGTTTTGTAATACATCTTCAACATATTGTACATCCGTCATAGTTAGATTCTTTTTAGATAAGAGGCTTCTTATAATTTCAATCGCATAATTAAATTATCCCAATTTTCAATTCTCTCAAATTTAATATTCTATTTTGATTTTGTCCCATATTGATTTGTTTTTTTCAAACCCGTTGGGTATAAATGTTTTTTTACCACATAGAAACATTTTTTTTAATTGCTCTCAACATAAAAAAAAATTATGCTTCTACCTTAATTTCTATTTGACTACACAATATTTTCATCCAATTAAAACATTAACATAACTTTTGGAAACCTCTCTAAATATTCCCACTTTTTAATTAGTATTTTTGAAGCTACTCAACATTCAATGCTATTCTAAAATTTAATTTATACAAATTCATTTTATATGCGAAAGGTTTATTTTAAATCATTTTTTATTCTCATCATAGCTATTCAAATAGCAAATGCTCAAAAACCGCAAAAACCTAATGCTGCGGAAATATACAATCAAATTCAGAAACTAAATTTTTTGGGAACTGTACTTTATATTGCTGCACATCCCGATGATGAAAACACTCGCTTAATTTCGTATTTGTCTAATGATGTACATGCCAGAACAGGCTATTTATCATTGACCAGAGGCGATGGAGGGCAAAATTTAATTGGAGCTCAATTGAGAGAATTATTGGGAGTAATCCGAACTCAGGAGCTACTGGAAGCTAGGAAAATTGATGGTGGAGAACAATTTTTCTCTAGAGCAAATGATTTTGGTTATTCAAAAACAGCAACCGAAACATTACAAATTTGGGATAAAGATAAAGTACTGTCAGATCTTGTTTGGGCCATTAGAAAATTCCAACCAGATGTAATAATAAACCGATTCGATCACAGAACTCCCGGAACTACTCACGGCCACCACACTTCATCAGCCATGCTTAGTGTTGAAGGTTTTGATTTGGCCAATAATCCAACTTCATATCCAGAACAATTAAAACTAGTACCCCTTTGGCAACCCAAAAGACTTTTTTTTAATACCTCTTGGTGGTTTTATGGAAGTAAGGAAAAATTTGAGGCTTCCAATAAAACGAATCTAATTGCAATTCAAACTGGCGTTTATTATCCTACAATAGGTAAATCCAATCAAGAAATCGCAGCTTTAAGTCGCAGCAGACACCAATCACAAGGCTTTGGCAACACCGGAACCCGAGGAGAAGAAACAGAATATTTAGAATTTTTAAAAGGAGAACCCTTAAAAGACAAATCATCTTTATTTGAAGGTATCGATACGAGTTGGAATCGCGTAAAAGGAGGAAAAACCATTGGCGAATTACTGGCTCAAATTGCCAATCAATACGATTTTAAAAACCCATCGGCCAGCATTCCTACTTTGGCGAAAGCCTATACCATGATTCAAGCTTTGGAAGAAGAACATTGGAAAACTGTAAAATCCGAAGAAATAAAAAACATCATTGCCACTTGTGCAGGTTTGTATCTTGAAGCGGTAGCCGATACTCAAGAAGTTACTCCAGGAAGTCTTGTAAAACTAAAACTCGAAGCCATTAACAGAAGTCCAATAGCCATGCAATTGGTAAGCGTTACAACATTACCGGAACAAAAAAACACCCTTTTGAACACCGATTTAGAGAACAATATTTTACATAACCCCAAATTAGATTTACAATTACCGGTAACGTTAAATTATACGCAACCCTATTGGCTAAAAGAAAAAGGAACCGTTGGCATGTACACAGTCGAGGAACAAAAAAGCATAGGAGTTCCAGATATAATTCGCGAAGTAAAAGTAATTTTCAACGTAAAAATCAATGGTATAGAAATCCCATTTGAAAGAACCGTTGTTTACAAGTACACTGACGACGTAAAAGGAGAAATGTATAATTTCCTTGATATTGTTCCAGCTGTAACCACAACCATTCAAGACAAAGTGATACTATTTACAGGAAGCAAAAGCAAATACGTAGGTGTTAACATAAAATCAGGCAAAAATGACATTAAAGGAAATTTAAAACTAGATTTACCTCAAGATTGGAACGTATCTCCAAAATCAATCTCTTTTCAATTGGACAAAAAAGGAATGGAACAAACCGTTTACTTTGAAGTTACTCCACCTAATCAATCGAGCGAAGTGGTAGGTAAAAGTATCGCAACTATTGATGGTGTTCCATACGACAAAGAACAAATTACAATCAATTACGATCATATTACCAAACAACAAGTTTTAAAAACGGCTGATGTAAAATGCATTCGATTGGATTTGAAAACCAATGGAGAAAAAATAGCCTATATCATGGGAGCTGGAGATGAAGTTCCTAAGAGTTTGACTCAAATGGGATACAAGGTAACGCTCCTAAAACCCGAAGAAATAACTCCCGAGAAAATGGAATCATTTGATGTTGTAATGACAGGAGTAAGAGCCTATAATACTGTACAAACATTGGCAAACAAACAGGATATTTTGTTTGATTTTATAAAAAGCGGTAAAACAATGATTGTACAATACAACACTACCGATGATTTGGTTACCTCAAATATTGCGCCCTATCCTCTTAAAATTTCAAGCGACAGAGTAACCGAAGAAAATGCCGAAGTTCAATTTCTGGCACCCAATCACCCAGCATTGAATTACCCCAATACAATTACCCAAAATGATTTTAAAGGTTGGAAACAAGAACAGGGATTGTATTATCCAAAGGAGTTTGACAAGGCCTTTACGCCTATCCTATCCTCAAGTGATAAAGGCGAAAGTGCCAAAGAGGGTGCGCTATTAATTGCTCCTTACGGAAAAGGAAATTACATTTATACTGGACTAAGTTTTTTTAGGGAATTACCCGAAGGCGTTCCCGGAGCCTATAAATTGTTATCGAATATGATTTCGATTAAAAGTGCAGTAACCATTCCGAATCAAAAAATAAAACAATAAAACGAAAAGATGGATTCAAAAAAAACTAAAATTTGGTCAAAAAACTACACCCTTGTTCTTGTAGCCAATGCCGTTTTTATTATTATTTTTTATTTAATTATGCAATTATACTCTTAACCTATGCAATTATTTGATTGGATTATTCTAATAGTAACACTATTATTTATAGTAATATATGGTGCTTGGAAAACTCGAGGCAGCAAAAACGTTGAGGATTATGTCTTGGGCAATAATGAAACTCCTTGGTTTACCGTTGGGCTCTCCGTTATGGCCACACAAGCAAGTGCGATAACCTTTCTTTCCACACCGGGACAGGCCTTTCATGACGGAATGGGTTTTGTACAATTCTATTTTGGTTTACCTATTGCCATGGTCGTAATTTGCGTCACTTTTATACCAATATATCATAAATACAAAGTCTTTACTGCTTATGAATATTTAGAAAAAAGATTTGATCTTGAGACCCGTTCCCTGGCGGCCATTTTATTTTTGGTTCAAAGAGGTTTGGGAACTGGAATTACCATTTATGCTCCTTCTATCATTTTATCGGCATTGTTAGGTTGGAATATTACTTATATGAATATTATCATCGGTGTTTTGGTAATTATTTATACCTTTTCAGGGGGTACCAAAGCGGTAAATGTCACCCAAAAACAGCAAATGTTTGTGATCCTCACGGGAATGGTAATTACCTTTTTCCTAATACTGCACTATTTACCAAACGAAATGACCTTTGACAATGCCATGCATATTGCTGGAGCTAATGACAAAATGAATATCGTTAATTTCTCTTTTGATTTAAATGAAAAATATACTTTTTGGAGCGGAATCACGGGTGGTTTTTTTCTTGCCTTAGCTTATTTTGGTACCGATCAGTCTCAGGTAGGCCGCTATTTATCCGGAAAATCAGTTCGCGAAAGCCAAATGGGATTGATTATGAATGGACTTTTAAAGGTACCCATGCAATTCGGTATATTACTTACTGGAGTTATGGTTTTTGTGTTTTTCCAATTCAATGAGACGCCTTTAAACTTTAATCCAAACAATAAACAATTGGTAGAGAACTCCATCTACAAGAATGACTACCAGAATTTACAAAAGGATTTAGACAAATTATCCGAAGATGAAAAAGTAATCAATCTGTTGTATATAGACCAACTCAATCAAGATTACGACAATCCCACACTTCGAAAAGAGCTAGTCGATTTGGCACTCAAAGAAAAAGACTTAAGAGCACAAGGTCGAGAAATAATCTCAAAAGTGGATAAAAACAGTGAAACCAATGATAAAGATTATGTGTTTTTCTATTTCATCCTTCATTATTTACCCAAAGGTCTCATTGGTTTATTGCTGGCTGTAATTATTTCCGCAGCAATGTCTTCTACCGCTTCCGGACTCAACGCATTGGCTTCCACAACCGCAATTGATATTTACAAACGTAACGTAAAGGAAGGGAAAACAGCCAGACATTACCTGAATGTCACTAAATTTTTCACCCTAATGTGGGGAATTATCGCTATAGCATTTGCCTGTATTGCCACTCTTTTTGAGAATTTAATCCAATTGGTTAATATCATAGGATCTATATTTTACGGAACCGTTTTAGGTATATTTTTGGTTGGTTTTTACTTCAAAAAAGTACAGGGAAAAGCCATTTTTTATAGTGCTGTTATCAGCCAAATAACCATTATTTTAATTTATTATTTTGCCATTTTCATCTATCCTAGCGGCGAAGAAAAACTAGGCTATTTATGGTTAAATTTCATTGGGGCATTACTAACTATAGTTTTATCCTACTTATTGCAAAAGACGATTTTTAAAAATAAAAATGACAATTCTGCACCTAAAGAAATTATTGTTTAAAATCATTCGGGCGTAACCCCATTATAAAAAGAGGCCTACTAAGAAACTGCTTATTCGGCCTCTCTCTATAATGCGGTCGGGGTTCCCGATAATTATCGGGACGCGTTACTTCGGTAACTAGCTCCCATCCCTTACGCGCAATCGTTTACATAAAAAATTTTCGTTCCAAATCAATGAAACGGGATTGTAAACAGTACTCAAATTATTTAAAATGCTCATAAATTACATGTGAAATTAAATCAATTGATAAAGCCACCAAAGATGAAATAATAATGGTAATAATGGGATGTTTTTTTATTCTATCCGTAATTTTAAAATAGAGACCTTTATTAATTCTTTTTAATTCTTTTTGTGTTTCAACAATCAACGCTTCATCAACGGTGTTATTAGTAACATGGTTATTGATCAATGAATCCACACAGGAATTGCAAATTTCTGGCTTATTAGTAGAGTAAACAATGTCTTTTTTATCGGCACCATTCATGTCAAATATGCAACCTCTGGGATCATCATGAGTAAATTTAATTTCACTAAGCAATGGTATCCGATTGCCTTGACTTTTGTAAACCAAGGTTGCCGAATATAATAATCTTAACAGTAGATTATTTAACGGAATATCATTAAAAATCAAAATATCAGACATGCCGCTATAAGTAATACAAATTCTATTGTCCGAAAAGCGTCTCACAAAATAATCATCCTGCAACGGAACATTTGTTACCACAATTAGAATATCGGCATCGGCATTGGGGGGAAGTTCTTTCTCAATATTATTATCCAGAAATTCCCAATTTGGGCCATCAGAGCAACCAGCAAAATTAAGGCTATTGATCCCCGTGATTTCAAAAATGGATGAATTCCATTCTTCAATTTTTAAGATTTCAGACAAATGAGGCAAATGTCCCAAAATGCATAATTTTATTTTTACCTTCATAATGCGATGTATTCATTATCCTTATAATTGATACTTTGGATCAACAAAATTTATTTCAAAAATTTGAATATCACTACTAAATCCAACACCAAAGATATACATAAATAAACCTCACAAACTAAAAAAAATAAATTAATTTGCAAATTATAGCGATAGTTGACATAAAAACAGAATTAATTGCAAAATAAACACATTTATTTACAATTAAAAACAACGAAGTATACTTAAACTTTTAATCTTGTTTTTTATTAATAGTCAATCATATTTACAATTAATAAAAAAAATCCCGTTTCAAATATATGAAACGAGATTCTTGATATTATATGTAGAGATGCACCGCAGTGCATCTCTACGCGGTGTATATGCAAAAAAAATTATTTTTTACTCCACTCAGCAATGCTTTCTTTATTCATTTTTACATAATCTTGATTTTTAGCAATTTCTGCTGCTGCAAGAGATAGTTTAGCGGTTTCAATTGCTGCTTTTTTATCTCCCAATTTGGCTTGAATCAATGACTTTAATCGGTTATACCAATACGGTTTTTCAGTGCTCATTTCTAATGCTTTATCCACATAAGTAAGTGCTTTTACATTATCCCCATTCGATTGATAAATATATTGTGCCGCCGAAAAGTAGTCTGATGCTGTTGGTCCTGCCAAAGCTTTTTCAATGTTTGCCAATGTTGTTTTTTGGGTTGGAACTTCAAATTTCATTGAAACAGAGGAGTTTTCCCAAGCCATATCCAAATAAGCAAAATTTGCATCCAAATTGCTGACACTAATAGTAAAAGACTCAACTGCTTTTGTCAAAGCTTCTTCTTTCACGTTAGTTCTTAATACTACATTGGCTTCATTCCACGTCTCGGGAGTTCCCCAATTATTTGTAGTGGAGTAAAAAATCACTTCCCAACTTTCAATTTTAGGAATAGTATATAATGCATATTTTCCTTTTGGCAATGTCTTACCGTCAATAGTAACATCTTCGCTAAAAGAAATAGTTGTATTTTCATTGGCTCCTGTTCTCCAAACTTTTCCAAAAGGAACTAGATTTCCAAAAACGGCTCTACCTCTAGCAGCTGGTCTAGAATAAACAATCTCAACATCAGTCAAACCCACCGTTTGAAAAACGGTTGCTTTTGGACTAGCTTGAGGTGTTTTTAATTGTGCCTCAGTCATAAATGGTGCCATAATAAAAGCTACAGCGATAATGATTTTTTTCATGTTATTGTTTTATGTGTTTGTTCAAATTTACAAATTAAGAAAGCTTTGTGTGTTAATTTTTTCTTAATTCCAAATTAGTATTGTGATACTTTCTCAAAATTTAATTCATCAAAATGACTCACCACTACATCTGCTAAAGTCAAATCCTGGTCTTTTGAATGAATGCTATGGTATCCTACGCAAAGAATTCCCGCTGCTTTGGCTGCTATGACTCCATTTGTACTATCCTCAATTACAATGCAATTTTCTTTAGACGCAATAGACAAAGAAACAGCATGTTCAAAAATAGCCGGATGTGGTTTTGATTTCGGAAAATCTTCTCCACTTACAATATGTGAAAAATATTGGTGTAACCCAAAACGAGTAAAAACCCTTTCTATAGTCACTTTTGAAGCCGATGAAGCCACAATCAATTGCATCCCGTTTTGATGAAAATCTTTAATTAAATTCTCTACACCTTCCAATAACTCTAAATCTTCTTTTGTATCAAAAGCATCATTAAAGATGGATCTTTTTCTTTGAATTAAATCTTCAACTTCACGTTCCAACAGGAAATGATCTTTTAATTTCTGAAAAACATTTCTAGTAGAGAATCCCGTAAAAGAAGTATACATTTCCTCTGGAACTGCTATATTTAATTCCTCGAAGTGTTGAAAATAAGCATAACGGTGTACGGGTTCTGTATCGACAATTACACCATCCATGTCGAAAATTACGGTTTGTATCATTTTTTTTGAGTTTCTAAGGTGCTGAGTTTCTATGTCCCGATAGCTATTGGGAGAGACACTTGGTTTCTATTTCTTTATAAAAAGTCTGTTATCGATTCGTCTATAATCTATCTGTCTTTTTCAATAAATATCGAATCACCGTTTCTGCGGCATACAAGCCAAATAATCCAGGCATATAACTGTTGGTTCCGTAAAATGATTTTTTAAAATTGGATCCATCAGTCATGCGCAAGCTGGTTTCATCTTGAATTTCAGAAGAAAACACCACTTTGAGTTTATCAATTTTCACTTCTTTTAAACGTCTGCGAATCGTTTTTGCAAAAAAGCAATTTACGGTATTGGTAATATCCGTTACTTTCACTTTTGAAGCTTCCATTTTACCACCGGCTCCCATGCTACTGATGATTTTTACTCTCTTTCTTTTGGCGGCAATAATCAAATTTAGTTTTGGCGTTACACTATCAATACAATCCAAAACATAATCGAATTCTTCGGTAACAATTTCAAAAGCACGTTCTGGCGAAAGGAATTCTTGCACACGTATCAATTTCAATTCTGGATTAATGTCCATCAATCGATCTCCAACAACGGTTACTTTAGATTGCCCTACTGTAGAATGCAAGGCTGGCAACTGTCGGTTGATATTGGTTATATCCACCACATCGCCATCCACAATCGTTAGAGATCCCACTCCTGCTCTAGCCAAAAATTCGGCCGCAAAGGAGCCCACTCCACCAAGTCCTACGACCATTACGTGAGCATTTTGCAAATTCTGTAATCCTTCTTTCTTAAATAATAGTTCGGCTCTTTCTGTCCATTCTGCCATATCAATTCGTTTTAATTTTATCTTTAAAGTTGCGTTTTAAAAACCGCTGCAAAATTACTCTTTATTTGTTGTTGCAGTGCATCCATATTCCAATTTTTATATTGGGCTGCCAAGACATACACTTCTTCAATCCCTTCTTCTACAGTATCAGTTTCCAGAAAAAACCGATCATTGGGAATACTTTGAAAAACTGTTTCTAAATCTGGATTACGCAATAAATATTTTCCAAACGAAATATAAAATCCGTTATCGATGAGTTCCTTAGCCACTTGTTTGTTCTTAGAAAAACCATGAATCAACATCGGAACAGTAATTTTCAATCGCTTTCTCATGGCAATTACTTCTTGAAAAGACGCCACACAATGAATCACAACAGGTTTTTTATAATGTTGTGCTAAAAGCAATTGTCTTTCAAAAACCATTTGCTGTAACTCTAACGGAATTTCGATGCGTTTATCCAATCCACATTCGCCTAAAGCGAGACAATTTGGTTCCTGTAATTTACTTTCGATAATTTTTAAATCATCCTCAAGCCTTTGTTCATCTATATACCACGGATGAATCCCAATAGAATAAAACGGAATCGCAGCATCAAATTCCTGCGGGTATTGATTCACCAGTTCTAAAACAGTATCCTGATTCGTGAATTTGTGAGTATGTAAATTAAAAAACTGCATTAGTCGTGAAATTTCTTAACACCGGCTTTGATTTCGATATTCAAATCGTTTTCCAGTGGCACTTTTGGACACGAATATTTGTGGTTGTAAGCACAATACGGATTGTATGACAAATTAAAATCGATGACAATCATACCTGCTGTTGGAATTCTCAAATCAATATATTTCCCGCCTATGTAACTCTCTTTACCCGAAGTCAAATCCGAAAACGGCAAAAACAAATCGTCTTTGTATTCCTCTTTTTTAGAAAGTTCAATATTGCGATAAATATTTAGTTTTAATTCTTTACCCTCTAACTGAAAACGAGCTTCTCCATATTTTACATACATTGGTCTTCTTGTACCAGAAGTTGGCATCTCAAAAGGTTTTTCGTCCTCGGTTCTGATGAATTGAGCAACCACAAAGGCATTCTCATTTGCAGAGTAAAAATCCAACGACTTGAAATGAGCCAAATCTTCAGCCATAAGCGGACTTGTTTTGGCATCGGCATATTCGGAATTGAGGTCCTTTTGAAATTCTTCGACAACCGTTAGATCAAATTTTTCTTGGCCAAAGCCTACACTAATTTGTACTAAAAAAAGAAAGATTAAAAATTGCTTCATTTTAAATTTTTATACAAAAATAGTTTAAAGTTATAAAGACACAAAGATACATCGTCTCAAAAATTTTATCTTTGAAAATTCAATTTCATTTCATGCTCAAAACTGCTCTCGGTCGCTACATCAATAATTTTAAAGGATTCACACGCGAAGTTTGGATACTTGCTCTAATCACGTTTGTCAATAGAGCCGGTACGATGGTACTACCATTTTTATCCAAATACTTAAAAGAAAATTTAGGCTTTACCTATGGCGAAGTGGGATGGATTATGGTAGCCTTCGGATTGGGATCCATGTTGGGCTCTTGGCTGGGAGGTAAATTGACCGATAAAATTGGGTTTTATAAAATCATGATTTTTAGTCTTTTCACCAGTGGAATTCTGTTTTTTATCCTGCAATACATCACCACTTTTTGGGGATTATGTTTCGGAATGTTCATCATCATGGCGATTTCCGACATGTTTCGTCCCGCTATGTTCGTGTCCCTGAGCGTTTATGCCAAACCCGAAAACAGAGTCCGAGCCTTGTCCTTAGTGAGACTGGCAGTTAATTTGGGATTTACAGCAGGTCCAACACTGGGCGGATTAATCATTTTAGGAATGGGGTACCAAGGTCTATTTTGGGTTGATGGTAGCTCTTGCATTATTGCGATTTTGATTTTTGCCTTTTACATTAAAGAAAAAAAGAGAATCCCTCTTATCTCTGATGATATTGAGACAAAGACAGTTCCAAAGTCCATCTACAAAGACAAACCTTTTTGGCTGCTGCTGTTCATCAGTTTTATCACGGCCATGGTATTTTTCCAACTATTCACGACCCTGCCTTTATACCACAACGAAAAATTCGGACTAACCGAATTCCAAACCGGAATGCTCCTTTCCATCAATGGATTATTGGTATTCCTTTTAGAAATGCCTTTGGTGAGTTTCTTAGAGCGAAAAAAAGTAAATAAAGTTCGAAACATCGCCTATGGTTCCGTCTGTATTGCAGCTGGGTATTACGTTTTATTACTCGATTCCTGGGTTGGAATATTAACCATCAGTCTCATTTTACTCACCTTTGGCGAAATCTTTTCCTTCCCTTTTGCCAATGCCGTAGCCCTCAATCGAGCGCCAAAAGGACAAGAAGGACAATACATGGGTTTATACACCATGAGTTTCAGTTTGGCACATATTGCGAGTTCCAAAACTGGTCTAGAAATCATTGGCCATTATGGCTATCAAGTCAATTGGTTTGTGATGGGAAGTCTAGGAATGCTAGCCTTATTCTGTTGTATTTGGCTGAATAAAATGGTACGCATCGAACAATAATAAATCGTATTCATCCACATTTGAGCGTGCCACCATTCTGAAAAGGGGCCAAATATGCAAACCGCTTATTCGGCCCCTTTCCAGAATGCTGTCGTGCTTCCCGATAATTATCGGGACGCGCTACTTCGGTAGCTAGCTGCTATCACTCACGCGGAAAACCACAACAGTTGTATTTCAGAAGACATTTTGTGGTATTAGCTTTTTATAACTATTTAATCTTTCCAAATTCCCACATTGATTTACACCTTTTTTAATTCCCTCCAGCTAAAGCTGGAGGGAAATCAGAATACAATTCCACAATCAAAGTCATTGCGAGGAACGAAGCAAACTCACTATCAAAAGCAAATCCACCAGATTATTGGAACGGATATGCTAAATGTGATTAGCTAACGCTCTGTTCGTTTCATTCGGGTGCTTAGTTCCTCTCAATGACTTACCCTTGATTCTACAATCCTAACAAAATCAATGTAAAACTAAAAATTTAGTTAAATAACTGTACTTATAGTTCGCAAACTAGAAATATAGTTGTAAGTTTGTTTCAAATTAATTCATCATGCAAAAACTAACAAACAAAGAAGAAGAAATCATGCACATTTTATGGAAGCTCAAAAAAGCATTTGTAAAGGAAGTCATGGCCGAAATCACCGAAGATCAACCCCATTATAATACACTATCCACTATTATTCGCAATCTAGAAGAAAAAGGTTATGTGTCTTACAATGCATTTGGGAACACCCATCAGTATTATCCATTGGTTACCATTGAGGAATATCGCAAACGTTTTATGAGTACTGCTATTGATAATTACTTCAATAGTTCCTACAAAAACATGGTTTCCTTTTTTGCTAAAGAAGAAAAAATAACTGCCGAGGAACTTAGAGAAATTCTGGCCATGATCGAAACTCCAAAGAAATAAAAACAAATATGGAAACACTATTCATATATATTGCAAAATCCAACGGACTGATAGGGATGTTTTATATCGCCTATTATTTATTGCTCCGAAAAGAAACTTTTTTTACAGCCAATCGCTGGTTTCTTTTAGCGGGTTTACTAACATCCGTAATTTTGCCATGGATAGTTTTCACCACCATTGTTTGGGTAGAACCAACACCAACTAATTTAGATTGGTCAAAAATACCTATGCCAACTGGTATTCAAAAGGAGAGTTTTGAAATCAACTGGTATCTTGTTCTTGCATTTGCCTATATAATCGGAATAGCATTGTTTTTAGTCCAATTTATTTTTGACTTTTACAACCTTAATCGCGTTTTAAAAGGCAAAACCATTCAGCAACAAGCCGATCATAAATTCATCGATCTAAAAGAAAACATAGCCCCATTTTCCTATTTCAATACCATTGTTTACAACTCATCATTGTATAGCAAAGCCGAACTGGAAAGTATTCTAGAACATGAAAAAGTACACAGTGACCAATACCATACTGTAGATGTTTTGATTACCAGATTATTTTGCACCCTCTTTTGGTTTAATCCTTTCGTTTGGCTGTACAAAAAAGCCATTTTGCAAAATCTGGAATTCATCGCCGATAGTGAAGCCACCAAAAACATATCCGACAAAAAAGCGTACCAACTCACGCTTTTAAAAATAACAACACACGAAAATTGTGTTGTCCTTACCAATCATTTTTATCAATCATTAATCAAAAAACGAATCGTTATGTTAAACAAAAATCAATCAAAAAAATGGAATTCCTGGAAGTATGCTTTGATACTTCCTGTATTAGTTGCCTTTGTGTTTTTATTCCAAATGGAAGTTATTGCACAGGAGAAAGCAATAATCAAGAAAGAAATCAAAGACAATCCAACAGATCCAGAATCGGCAGATACTTATCAAATCGACAAAACCACTACCGATTCAGAATTGCAAGAGACAGCAAAAATTTTGAGTCAAAAATATGCCATTACAACTACTTTTTCTAAAATAAAAAGAAATGCTAACAATGAATTAATTAGCATCAAAATAAAACTGCAAAAAGGAAAAGAAATAGCTACCGAAATGGAAGTGAACAGTAGCGAACCCTTAGAAGATTTTGGGATAGCCATCTCTATGAATAAAAATGGAACCACAAATATTGGTATCGTTACTGATAAAGAAGAAAGTAGCAGCTCAAATGAGATCGGATATAATAGCGATGAGCCAACTCCTCCTACTCCTCCTAATTACAATAAAATACCTAATTACAACAAAATACCTGTTCCAACAGTAAAAATGCCCCTTTTGCCAAAACCTCCAAGAGTACCCTCAAACCTAAATGATGACAAATCTATGAGACTATTTGAACAGAAAATGGAAGTTTACGATAAAAAAATGGAGAAATTACAACCACAAATTGATAATTTTGAAAAAGAAATGGAAAAATATCAAACAGAAATGGAAGCTTTAAATCCCGAAATGGAAAAATTCGAAAAAGAAATGGAAAATTATGAAATTGCCATGGAGAAATACCAACAAGCTATGCAAAAATTCAATAAATAAAATCAAAATTAATTAGAAAAAAATAATTAAAGAAAGACTGTCCCTAATCAAGACAGTCTTATTTTTTGATATCTTTGAAAAAAAAATATAACTATGTTTAAAATTCTAGCTCAAATCAACAAACTTATTTTACCAAGTTTCACCAAACAAAGATTGGATTTAGCCAAATCCAAAAAATGGCAAATGGCAATTATTGGATATCGCTATTTTGTAACAACAAGAGCGCTTGGGTAAATTGCAGTTTGCAAATTTCAGTCGGCAGTAATGAGTAATCTTCCAACTTAATTCTGTTACCTGAAAACTGACATCTGAAAACTAATACGTTATTGCCGCAAAAATCTCATTTCCAGCAATCTTTTCTCTTCCGTTTAAAAAAGTAATTTCCATCAAGAAGTTGCATTGCACAATTACACCTCCCAGTCGTTCTACCAATTCACAAACCGCTTTTGCGGTTCCTCCTGTGGCTAAAACATCATCATGAATGAGAACTCTATCCCCTTTTTGAATCGCATCGATATGAATTTCAAGTGTATCAGTACCATATTCTAAATCATAAGAAGCCGATATGGTATCAAAAGGCAGTTTATTGGGTTTACGAACCGGAACAAAACCCACATTCAATTCTTGTGCCAAAAGCATCCCAAAGAAAAAACCACGACTTTCCACCCCTATTACCTTGTCTATTTTTTTGTCTTTTACAGCCGAAACCAAGATTTCTAAGCATTCTTTCCTTGCATTTGCATCAATTAACAAAGGTGTGATGTCTTTAAACACAATTCCTTCTTTCGGAAAACCCTGAATATCACGTATATACTTTTTTAAGCTCATTTTTTTTTATTTTAATGTAAATTCATGCTTGCAAGATACATATTTATTCCTATCTTTGCACCCGCAAACAGGTTGATACAAAAACAAGTTTAGCACAATAAAAGGCCTTGTGGCGCAACTGAATAGCGCACTTGATTACGGCTCAAGAGGTTACTGGTTTGAATCCAGTCAAGGTCACAAAAAAACCTAAACACTTTAAACTGTTTAGGTTTTTGCTTTTTACACCTTTTCTGCAATGTCGCCATATCAATAGAGAATCTTAAGGGTCAATCCTAAAAGATGATTACCGTAGTTAGCGGTTTGTACTTATTTAGCAACATTATAATCAATTTTTCCGTACTTTTCATTAAAAAAATCTTGATACGCATTTGCTATTTCCGCACTGCTATTCATCACAAACGGACCTTCGGCAACGATAGGTTCCGTATATTTTTCTCCACCAAAAAGTAACACATCAATTGCTGAATTTGAAGTGTTGATTATCTCGATAATTCCTGCGTTTCTGTCAAACTCCACAAACTCGCCTGCATCATGTTTTGCATCGTTAATCGTAGCTTTTTGTGTGGGTAAAAAGGCTGCAACTTCAATTTTATCGGCCATATTCACAAAAAATTGTTTTCCTGCTTCCAAATGGATATGATATAAAAATTGTTCGGTGTAATTAGGGATTTTGGAACTCAATTCTTCATAACTGCCTATAATGACTTTTATCCATCCACTTGCTGTCGGCAACATTTTTTGTGGTACTTCATTACCTTGAATAGCTAAATATTCCGGTTTTTCTGCTTTTATTTTTGACGGAAGATTGATCCAGAATTGAAACCCATGTGTGAGTTTACTATCTGTTTTTGTGTCATAACTCAAACTCTCATCGTGAATTATGCCGTTACCGGCTTTCATCCATTGCACACCACCCGAATGCACTTTGGCATAATTGCCCGCACTATCAAAATGTTCGTCTTCGCCATTTAAAACATAACTTAATGTTGCAATGCCACGGTGCGGATGTGATCCAGTTCCACCTTTATTTGCCGAGGTTTGTAATTTTGGAGCAATATGATCAAGAAACACAAACGAACCTACTGCGTCTGCATATCTATTGGGTAAAATGCGATAAATGGTCATATCTCCGATATCGGCCCTTTGCCCTTTTCCTGAAAAGCTTATTTGTTTTTTCATTTTTTTGATTGAATAAACGAAGCATTACATTTTTTTAAACGCAATTCTACGCTTGTTGGTTTTAAAACATTCCGTTGGTATTAGCTGCTGTTTTCGGGTCTGGAACTTCCTGCAATACATCCCAATGTTCTGCAATTTTTCCATTGGCATCAAACCTATAAATATCTACACCGGCAAAGCCTCTGTCGTCCTCTTCATCATTAAATATATTGATGAAATTTACATGTGCCCAAACATAGTCGCCACTGGCAATTACACGGTGAATGACTACCCGTAAGTTTTGGCGCGCTGCGGCAACTTGCCCAAAAAACTCTCCCAAAGATTTAGCGGTAGTGGGCACTATCGGATTGTGCTGAATGTAATCCGGTGTCAGATATTTTTCAACCGCGTTGGGTGCTTGTTTTTTGTTGATCATTTCATCATAAAAAGCAAGAACGGTTTCTACATTTTGTTTGCTTTGTGCATCGTTTGTGATAATTGTTGCTGTCATTTTATTTGTTTTTAAGATTAATTATTATTGAATTTGTTGTTAATTTATTTTGTCCAAGCCAAAAATTTTCATTTTCATTTGATCCAATTCCTCGTCCGATTTTTCACGAACCGCTTGAAGAATTTCTTCGGCATCTTTCCCGATAGTCGCCCTGCTTGGTGCCGGCATTTGTTCCGATATTTCTATCACTCTTTTTGCGGCTTCAACAGCTGGCAAACCGGCATTTTGCATACCGTTGAGAGCTTCCGTAAATTGGTCGAATTGTTTACCATACAATTGTCGCTCTTCTGCCGTCATTGTATCGGAAATCTGTTTCAAAAGTGCGGCCGTTTTGGCGGGGCCACCGGTAAGCATACGGCCAGGTTGTGCCATCACGAAATCAATTCCAAATGGTTTCAATTCTATCCTGAACACATCTGCAAATGCCTCCATCGTTGCTTTTGAAGCACTAGAAGGACCACTGAAAGGAAGCGGGAAACGTCCTGTCATAGAGCCGATTTGCACAATACGTCCTTTTGATTTTCTTAACAAAGGCAAAAAAGCATTGATAACCGAAAGGCTGCCAAAAACGTTTACCTCAAATTCGTGGCGGATGGCATCTAATTTTAATACTTCCATTGGTCCAGGCGTGAGTACACCCGCATTATTGATGAGCAAATCAAGCCCTTTTCCGTTGAGGGAAGCTGTTACTGCATTTTGCCAATTTTTCACCTCTTCCTCTTTGGTAATGTTGCAAATACTAAGAGTAATGTCCGCATCTGACGAAGTGGATTTAAATACTGAAATTTCTGCTTGCGAAAATGCCGTGCCAAAAACTTTGTACCCTTTTTGGGCAAAGCCCAATGCTATATCACGACCTAAACCGCTACCTGCACCGGTAATGGCTACCGATTTATTTTTTTGATTATCCATATTTCCTGCCTTTGATTTTATATTGATTTAACAATACAAAGTTGCATTAAAGGCAAGGCATAGAACGATGAGGTATGATAAGAAAAACTGTTGATAAATGTCAACAGTTATATAAGGAAAATTAAATATAAAGAAGAGGAACTATTATTTTGAAATCTGTTTTCGCACACGGCTAAGGGTTTCTTTGGTAATGCCAAGATAGGAAGCGATAATGTGTTGCGGAAAACGTTGCATAAAATCGGGGTAACTATTTGCAAAATCCCCATAGCGTTTTTCAGCCGAAAAACTAATGGAAGCGTTCAGTCTTCTTTGCATGGCAATAAAATTTCTTTCGTCCATTAGCCTTGCCATTTCAGCTATTGCCGGAACTTGGCTTAATAAATTCAATAAGTCGGCTCGTGTAATGAGCAATAACTCGCTATCTTCCCAAGCATCAATATTATAGACCGAAGGCGTAAGCATTACAAAACTTTCACGGTCTCCCACCCACCAATTTTCGATAGATAAATATACAATATGATCTATGCCCTTATCATCAACACTGTATTGTCTCATTGCTCCTTTCACGATGAAAGCAAAATATTTGCAAACATCGCCTTCTTGCAATAGGTATTGTTTCTTTCTTAATTTTTTAGGCAACAATGCAGACTTTACCAATTCAACTTCGTTGTCGGTAAGTGGTTTTGTCGCGTGTTCGTTGATGTATTTAAGAAGTAACTCGTACATTGAGCGTTTTGTTAATAACAATTGATTGCTAAGTTACATTTTTTTAGTGTAATTTAGGTTTGACAGTGTTTTTTAGGCACTCCTATAACTACTAACCGATTACTTAAATAATTACATCGCGTTCAATATCATATACTTATACCTTTTAATACACCAAACTATAACTAATAGGTCATTATCTTTTTCACTCAATTTACTTCTAAAATCTTTAATTTTTATATTAAAAGATTCCTTGACTAATTTGATCCATTTCTCTAAAAAAAAGCTATTTTCGTCGTATTAATTTTACAATAAAAAAAATATGGCTTCAACCAAAAAGGCGGCATTACGTTTTATTTTCATTACATTATTACTGGATGTTATCGGTCTAAGCATAGTTGGTCCTGTATTACCAAGATTAATTGAGCAACTTATCGATGGAACTATTAGTCAGGCTTCACAATGGAGCGGGTTGTTGCTTTTCGCTTATGCCTTTATGCAATTTATTTGCGCTCCGATAATTGGTAATTTGAGTGATAAATATGGACGAAGACCTGTTTTATTATTGTCATTATTGGGTTTTGGAATTGATTATATTTTTCTTTGGTTAGCACCAACAATATGGTGGCTATTTCTGGGTCGAATTATTGCCGGAATATTTGGAGCAAGTTTTACCACTGCTACTGCTTATATAGCAGATGTAAGCACCGATGAAAACAGAGCGAAAAATTTCGGGATGATCGGAGCTGCTTTTGGATTAGGGTATATAATTGGTCCGGTACTAGGTGGTTTATTAAGTGAATTTGGCCCAAGGGTTCCGTTTATTGCCGCTGCAATTTTAACATTTCTCAACGTTATCTATGGTTATTTTGTTTTACCCGAATCTTTATCCATAGAAAATAGACGTCCGTTTGAATGGAAAAGAGCCAATCCATTAGGTTCTTTACTACAATTAAAAAAACACAAAAGTCTTTCGGGAGGATTAATTATTACTTTTATATTACTTTACACCGCCGATCATGCCGTAATGAGTACTTGGACTTTTATTAATATTGAAAAATTTGGTTGGAGCAATGCCTTTATTGGGCTTTCATTAACCTTTGCTGGCATAATGGTTGTTATCGTTCAAGGAGGTTTGATTCGCATTATTAATCCTAAAATAGGGAATGAAAAATGCATTTTTGTTGGATTAGTTCTATATACACTAGCACTTTTATTGTTTGCTTTTGCATCTCAAAGCTGGATGATGTTTGTTTTTTTAATTCCTTATTGTTTGGGTGGCATTGCAGGACCATCACTACGATCAATTATCTCCAAAAATATACCCCAAAATGAGCAAGGGGAATTACAGGGATCTTTAACAAGTTTAATGAGTGTAACTTCTATAATTGGACCATTATTAATGACTAATTTATTTACTTGGTTTACCCGTCCGGCAGCTCTAATCCAATTTGCTGGGGCGCCTTTTTTAGCTGGCTCAGTTCTTATGATGATAAGCGTATTTATTGCTGCAAATAGCCTAAAAAGACCTTTTCTGATTAGAAAAAGTCACTATATTCCAAAATAAAAAGCATTTAATTTTAAACATAAAAGTCATGTAAGTTTAAGAAAGTTGGTTTGTCAAATTAATGATTAAAAGGAGTGACTTTACTATAATGAGCTATTGGTTTTACTTGATTTTATTCAAATTAAAAACTTATACGACTTATATGTTTTAACAATGAATCCGGCAAAATGCTATTACTGACGGTTCGCATGTAAAAAAATGTTCACTGATAGTGCTGATTTAATTCTTTATACACTATCTCCAGGAAATCGAATTAAATATTGTTGCTTTTTTTTGTTTTGAAGATCCAAAATACCAATCTTTGCCAATACAAATTACTGACCTACCTTTACTTTGTATTTAAATAAAATCATGAAAAATCGAATACTCGTTTACATCCTACTGATAAGTTCAATTCCATTCAATAGTTGGGCACAAAAAAATATCCTAAATGAAAAAAAAATAGGTGAATCTCAAACCAATTCTCCAATTCAGAGTGATCAAATTGATACACCTCCGGCAAGGAAAATAAAGTATTACCACGTTGAAGAAGTCTATGATTTGAAATCTGGTGGGCACAAAACAACCTACAACGTATCTGATCCCAAACTAATTCAAACCTATGATTTAGGACCAAATAATAAACGAATAATAACACCCGTTTATCGTGATCCAATTGTTGAAACTGTAAAAAAATCCGATCCCTCAAAGAGAATTAAAAATCCTGCTCGATTAGCAATCGCCAATACATCAAAAAAAACAGATCCATCTGACTTAGAATCAGGAGCTAAAACTATCGCAACACCTGCTCTTGCTCAAAAAGAAAAACTCGATGAAAGCGCTTTTAAATCAGACCCTTCAAATACAATTAAAAATTCTACTCAGTTAGCAATAGCAGATCCATCACGCTTAGAACCAGATGATAAAAATATCATAACACCTGCTCTTGCCCAAAAAGAAAAACTCGTTGAAAACGCTTTTAAATTAGGCTCTTCAAATACAATTAAAAATTCTGCTCAATTAGTAATCACCGATACTCCAAAAAAAGTAGATACATCTGCCTACATTGACATTATAAAAACCTATGAAGGAGTTGCTGAAAAAGGTTACGAGACTTTAGATATATTAAAAAAATTGGGCAACTCATACTTTTTCGATAACGAATTAGAAAAAGCCGAAAAATACTATACTAAATTATTTCGTAAGACAACTGATTTAGAACCTGAATATTACTATCGCTATTCTGTTGCTTTAAAATCAATAGGTCAAATTGAAAAATCCAAAGAGTTTTTTAAAAAATTCAATCAATTATCTGGCAATAGCTCTAGATAATACATTTTTATTAGCCTTATAAAAAGATATAGCATTCTCGACAACTAAAATTTTAGCCACGACCCGAGCGATAGCGAATAGGCGTAGCAATTACACGAATTACCACTATTTTTTTTAAAATAATTAATTCATGTAATTGGTTTAATTCATGGCCTACTTCTTAAAAGTTGATACAATAACTAAATTTGTCACCTAGCCCTGATGGAAACGGCATCCTTTTTATAAGGCTATTTTTCTTAGCCTTATAAAAAGATATAGTGTCCCGATAACTATCGGGAAGCAGGACTGATGTTGTTGATTAGGAAATCTTGTGCTCCTAAAATTCAATCACTAAATATTTTTCATTGACACAAAAAAACCAAACATTTTAAACTGTTTAGGATTTTACTTTTATATACCTTTCCTACAATGTTGCCATATCAATGACAAAACGATAGCGTACATCGCCTTTTACCATTCGATCGTAAGCTTCATTAATATTTTTGATGTCTATCATTTCAATATCCGAAACAATTCCGTGTTCTGCACAATAATCAAGCATTTCCTGAGTTTCCGGCAATCCGCCTATCAAAGAGCCCACAATACTTTTTCGACCGCCAATAAGACCAAAAGCATGAATCTCATACGGTTTTGGAGGAACTCCGATACAAACATGAACCCCTTTTGTTTTTAGAAGCGAAATATATAAATTCAAATCATGTGGTGCCGAAACCGTATCCAGAATAAAATCAAAATAGCCCGTCACACTTTCAAGCTGTTTTTCATCTTTGGTAACCACAAATTTATGGGCACCTAGTTTCTCGGCATCAGCTTCTTTTGAGGGTGATGTACTAAGAACGGTTACTTCGGCACCAAAAGCGACTCCAAACTTAACCGCCATGTGCCCCAAACCACCAAGACCCAAAACCGCTACTTTATGCCCTTTTCCCACTCCTAAAAATTTTAGTGGAGAATAAGTCGTGATTCCGGCACAAAGCAAAGGAGCTACTGCGGCCAAATTCAACTTATCGGATATATGCAAAACAAAATCTTCATGAACGACAATGGTATTTGAATAGCCGCCGTAAGTTGGCGTTTTTTTGTCTTGTTCCATGCTATTATAAGTGGCAGAGAATCCGTTTAAGCAAAATTGCTCTAAACCCTCCTCACAGTTTTCGCAAGTACGACAGGAATCAACCAAACAACCTGTTCCTGCAAGATCGCCTACTTTAAATTTCTTGACATGACTTCCAACTTTTACCACTTTCCCAACAATTTCATGTCCCGGAACCATCGGAAAAATACCTCCGCCCCAATCATCTTTTATCTGATGGAGGTCACTATGACATACCCCACAAAATTGAATGTCGAATTGTACATCATGTGGTCCGACTTCACGTCTTTCAAAATTCCATGGTGCCAAGTCTGACTTAGCATCCTGTACTGCAAATCCTTTTGTTGCTATCATGTTTTTTATTTTTAATAAAAATACTAAAAATAACTGACAATCAAATAATTACACTTTTAAAAACATCCACAACTATTCCGTTAGCAGTAAGCAATCTACAAAATGAGCAAAAATGAGATGCTATAAGTTATAAAAACACCTCTTTATGAATAGCGTATTTTGAAGTAAATCATTTTATTTTTGAAATTTTACTAGCCATAATTTAAATATTCTAAAAATATTTAATCTTTTCTTTAATTAATATTGATGTATCAATTATATTTGCATCAAACAAGATGACATGAGACACAATAATCCAACAGGAACGGTCCTTTATACAATTGAACAGGCAATTAAAGAATATCGAAAAATAGCACAGAAAAATATTTTACAAATTGTAAAAGACATCACCATAGACCAATGTTTAGTGCTAATTATACTTAACAACAATGCTGAAATTTCTCAAAATGAATTGGCAAATCTTGTATTTAAAGACAATGCCTCTATCACAAGAATGATAGAATTAATGGTAAAAAAAGAGTATCTAATTAGAACTATTCATCAAGAAGACAGAAGAAAATTTAATCTTGAAATAACAGAAAAAGGGATAAAAACGATTGAATTAATAGAACCTATTATTCAACTAAATAGAGAAACAGCTCTAAATGGTTTGTCATTGGAAGAAATAACGTTGCTCGATAAAACGCTCAATAAAATAATCATTAATTGCAAAAAATGATACAAATGAAACAAATTATAACTACTATACTTCTATTAATAGCTACTTTAGGTTATTCGCAAAAAGAACTTATTGGCAAACTAGAAAATTATATGGATGCACAATTTGCTATTCATAATTTTGGTGGTACTGTCCTTATTACTAAAAATGATTCTATTGTATTAAAAAAAGCTTATGGCCTTGCTGATTATGAGTGGCAGGTAAAAAACACAATAGACACCAAATTCAGTTTGGCCTCCGTTTCAAAACAATTTACAGCTGTCGCCATTTTACAACTTGCAGAAAGCAAAAAACTTTCACTTGAAGATAAACTCAATAAATATTTTTCTGATTTTCCTAATGGAGAAAAAATAACCCTAAAAATGATGTTAACTCATAATTCTGGATTACAAATGGATTATGATGAATTGTATTTATCAAAAACATCTTTAGATAAAGACGCTGTTGATAGCTATATAAAACAAAAACCCTTATTATTTGAACCTGGTTCTAGCACAGCATATAGCAATATTGGTTATTATTTACTGGGGCGTATCATTGAAAAAGTATCTAGACAATCCTATTCACACTATTTAAAAGAAAATGTATTTGACAAAGCAAAAATGAAAAATACGGGTATTAGCAATAATGATTCAATAGTTGAAAAAATAGCTAAAACGTATTATTTAAAAAACAATAAATTGATAAAGAATCCATACATCAACTGGAATTTTAACATAGGACACGATGGTGTATATGCAACAGTCGAGGATTTATATTTATGGAATAAAGCGCTGTTTAATGGTACATCCCTACTCTCAGAAGAATCTAAAAGAAAAATGTTTACATCCTATAATGAACAAAACTTTGGTTTAGGTGTTTTAATTAATCCTTTTTACAATTATAATCATCGATTAATTGCTCATGATGGCGGTTTTTTTGGAGCCATGACTTCTTTCAATAAGTTCACAGACGATAATATTTTCATAACTGTTTTATCAAATAATCAATCTCCCTCTTACCTCATTGCCTATGGTCTTGCCGGAATATGCTTTGGGAAAGATGTAGAAATTCCATACAAGCATAGTCAAATAGAAATAGACCCCGCTATTTATGATACATATATAGGTAAGTATGAAGACATCAAAATTCTAAAGAAAAACAATAAATTGTATTACTTCGATTACGAAATAGAATTAGTACCAGAATCCAAAACAAAATTTTTCCGTTCAGACAATAATGACAGAACGATTGAATTTATTAAAAACAAAAAAGGAAAAATAGGACAGCTACTGGTTTCGAAAGCCGGGGTAAAAGAAACAAAAAACAAAACCAAATAAGACAATGAAAACAATCCTTTCCTCTATAATCATTTTTATATCAACATTTTCAATCGGACAAAATACAGATATATCTAAACCAAACAGAAAAATAGTGTTAACCGAAATAGCCAATAAAATTAAAGAGTTTTATATTTTCGAGGATGTTGCCAATCAACTTTCAGTAAAATTAAAATCTCAAATAGAACTAAAAACTTTTGACAGTCTTACAGACAAAGAATTTGCAATTTCTATTTCTTCTTATTTAACTAAAAACGGAAATGATTTGCATTTTAATGTATTATACCGCCCAAGCCATGAAGAAAAACCAATTAACGAAAAAGAGTTATTAAAAAAATATGATTCCATAAACAAGCAATTCAATTATGGTTTTGAAAAAGTGGAGAGACTAGATGGCAATATAGGTTATATAGAATACACCGGATTTCCTGAAGGAAACAAATCTGCTCAACAAATTCTTGACGCTACAATGAATTTTATTTCAAATACTAATGCCTTAATTATTGATTTAAGAAACAACCAAGGTGGAGATGGCAAAATGGTTGAACTGTTTTTAAGTTACTTTTTTGATAAAAAAGCAAAATTAAGTGAAAGCTACACGAGATATGATGACAAAACAACAAAATCTTACACAATGCAAAAAGTGAATGGTAAAAAGCATTTAAATAAACCCGTATATATTCTTGTGAACAATAAGACTATCTCTGCTGCTGAAGCATTAGCATATAACTTACAACAAAATAATATTGCAAAAGTAATTGGAGCTCCAACTTATGGCGCTGCTAATTCTGTAAAACCATTTTTTATAGATAATAAATACCATTTATTTATACCTGTATCAATTGAAAAAAATGCAATAACAAATACAAATTGGGAACATAAAGGCATTGATGCCGATATAAAAATAAGCTCTGAAAAAGCGTTAATAAAAGCGCATATTACAGCACTAGAGAATCTATTGAAATCAAATACTAAAATAGAATTAACGGAAAACGAAATTAAAGAAGCGATTTCAAAATTAGAAAGACAATTATAGACAAACTTTGCCTTCTGCAGATTTAAGGCAGTTACATAGCTAAAATAAATAAAGCCTATTACTTTAAAATTTATTTGATTTCCATTCTTTTTCAGTTACAGAATTTTGTTTCTTTGCCAAAATCTATGACTGTAACTCATAAAAATCAAAACTCCTTCATGTCAGAATATTTCCTAGATGCCGAATACAATAACCACACTTATGGCGTGGATGAAGTCAATTTTAAGGAATTTGAATGTTGTACGTTTAACCGTTGCACATTTTCGGCTTGTAACTTTATGGATGTTACTTTTATCGATTGTGTCTTTAATGATTGTATTTTTAGCGAAGGTAAAATCAATCATGTTGCTTTAAGAACTGTCACGTTTAACGGATGTGAAATCAAGGATGTTAATTTTTCTATGTGCAACAAACTTATTTTTGAAGTCCGTTTTAATGATTGTGTTTTAGATTTTTCCAAATTTTATACCCTGAAAATAAAAGGAACTCCGTTTATAAATTGTAGTTTGATTGCTGTGGATTTTATGGCTACGGATTTGACCGAAGTTTTTTTTGAAAATTGTGACCTATACCGTGCCGAATTTGCCAAAGCCATAGCCAACAAAGCTAATTTTAAGAGCAGTTTCAACTACACGATTGACCCCAAAACCACCAAATTGAAGAAAGCAGTTTTTGCTTTAGAAGGTCTAAAAGGTTTGCTGTATAAACACGACATCATCGTGAAGTAATTCTATTAAAAAAAACTCCAGACAGCTAAAGAGACTAACTTAAAATACGCAATTAACATTTTCAACTGACAAACCCAATATGATTCCCTTCAGTATGCAAAATATGTTTTGCTCTCTGAATTTCTTCCTTAGAGCCATTCACTATTACCATAAATTTCCCTTCTTTGAGATGTTCATGACATTTAACGACCTTATCTTCTTTTATTCCGGCAAAAGTCAAAAGTGAAATAACCCCCCCCGCAACTATACCTAAGTCAAATCCCGCAATGATTCCTACTAGTGCGCCCGCTCCGTACAAAAAACCGAAACCAGGAATAGTAAATACTCCAATACCTGAAAGCAAACCTATTAGAGTACCTGCTCCCATACCAACTATTGCCGGAGCTTCTTTTATAGTATCTAGCGATTTGATATGAATATGGTCTTCAATTACTTCTGCCTTACCCAACAGCGAAACATTTTCCATAGAAAAACCTTGAGCACTTAACTCCTTGATGGCATTAACCGCCTTTTCGTGGGTATCATAAATTGCAATTTGTGATTCCATAATGTTATATTTTTAGGGCATTAACAACGATTACTCAATATCATACTATTCTTAGTAAAGTTATGAATTTAAGCTGCTTACACATTATTATTTAACACTTTAGAATACAAAATTTATTTATATTTTGACTAATTTTAAAGATGGTATTATCTAAGTAGAATTAATGGGGTTTGATTGTATTCTCAGGTAAGTTAGTCGATTTCTTATCCCAAGTTTTTTATTCACATAACATTTTGTCAAATCTTTTTTGCATTTCCTCAAAACTCATATCTTCTTTGTGGGTTGTTATCATCCACTTATAGCCAAATGGATCCATTACCTTCCCCACACGGTCTCCATAAAACATATCCTCGATTGCCATTACTACAGTTCCACCTGCATCAAGAGCTTTCTGAAAAACTGCATCTACATCTTCAACATACAATCCAAAAGTCATTGGGTTCCCACCAATGGTTTCAGGGCTTTTGTTCCCCCATTCTATATTTTCGTCCGCCATCATCAATAAAGACCCTTCAATTAGTATTTCTGCGTGACCGATTAGTCCATTTGGTATCAATAATCGGCCTCTTTCTGTAGCGCCAAATGCTTTTTTGTAAAATTCAATAGCTTCGCTACATCCTTTGATTGTTATGTAAGCATTTAGCGGGTACGCTCCTGGATAAATGTGTGATGTTTGCATGTGTTCTAATTTTTTAAGTGGTTATTTTTTTGTGTAGAGCAAATAAAACGCTATCTTAAACAGTGCATTAAATACGCTTATTTTTCTGTAATTCAATACATTACAATAAATAAATTTAAAAAAATAGATCGTTTACTTAAAAATTTTAATTCCCAATTTCAAAACAAAACTGCACAAAAAAACCGAAGACTATGTGCTTCGGCTTCAGTGTGTATTAAAAAGGTTATTAAAAAGGTTTCTCCATCACATAATCTTCCATCAGGTAGCCATGATCTAATTCGATATCAACTTCGCCTACAATTTGGAAACCTAATTTTTGATAGAAATGCAATGCTTTATTGGATCGATTTACATTTAAGGTAAGTGTGGTCGAATGATTTTCTTTGGCCAAATTTTCGATGAAATCAATTACTGTTTTTCCAATTCCTTTACCTTGTATTTCTGGCAAAATATAAATTTTATGAATTTTGGTTTGCGGCTTTTGATTGTAATGATGTTCATAAGACGCAAAACCCAAAGTAAGTTCTCCTTCTTTGGCTAATACAAAGCGGTGTCCTATATTGACAACACTATCCTTTAAGGCTTCATCATTATAAAAGGCTCCCAGCATATAATCCAATTGCACTTTTGGAAGGATTTCTCCATAGGCAATAGGCCAAGTTTGATGTGCAATATCGCGAATTGTTTGGTAATCGTTTGCTGTAGCGGAAACTATTGTGATCATTTTAGAAGTTAGAAATTAGAAAAAAGAGTAAAGAATAAAGAAAATAGTGATTGAAAGATATGGTTGTTCCGTTTATTTCAATGACAAAACGAATCTCTGAGCTCTTAAAAACTATCCATGAATTGTTTCGCCTTTACCGTAATTGGCAATAACAGATTCTTCGAACTCCAGCCATTCTCTCCAGCGTTTTTCGACATCGATTCCAACGCCGTATTTTCGAGCATAGGTTATAAATGTAGTGTAATGACCCGCCTCGCTTTCCATTAAATCTCTATAGAAAACAGATAACTCTTCGTCTTTAATGTTTTCAGAAAGTACTTTAAAACGCTCACAGCTTCTGGCTTCAATCATAGCCGAAAACAACAAACGTTCCACCAAACTAGAAACTCTGCTTCTATCCCCGCTTTTTTTCATGTACAAATACAATTCATTTACATAATCGTCTTTGCGCTCACGACCCAATTTCAATCCACGCTTGATGATGATGTTATGTACTTGTTCAAAATGGTCGATTTCTTCTTTGGCCAAAGCCAATAAATCCTTTACTAAATCTTGATGTTCGGAATTATTGGTAATTATGGTTATGGCGTTAGTAGCTGCTTTTTGCTCGCACCAAGCATGATCCGTTAGAATCTCTTCGATGTTTTTTTCTACAATATTTACCCATCTAGGATCGGTTGGCAATTTTAATCTTAGTACTGACATGGAAAGATTTTAGATTTTAGAATATAGATTTTAGATTGCAGAATCTTGTTATTAAATAGAAAAAGTTTAAGGTTTTCTTAAAAACGAAAAGAGTTTAAAGTTCGAACTTTTGCATAATACAAAACCTTAAACTTTAAACTCTTTAAACTTTAAACAAAAATTTAGTAAACAAAGATTGCTCTTTCGCTCATCATTTCGTTTACTTCATTGGCTACTTCTTCGATAATATCTTCATCGGTATGGTTCATTAAAACCTTATCAATCATAGCTACAATCGTTTCCATATCTTCTTCAACAAGACCACGAGTGGTGATTGCTGGAGTTCCAACACGGATACCTGAAGTTACAAATGGTGATTTATCATCAAATGGAACCATATTTTTATTTACGGTGATTTCAGCTTTTACTAAAGCATTTTCTGCCTCTTTACCTGAAATTCCTTTATTTCTAAGGTCAATCAACATCATGTGATTGTCTGTTCCTCCAGAAATAATGTTGTATCCTCTTTTTACAAAAGCATCTGCCATTGCATTAGCGTTCTTTTGCAATTGCATCGCGTAAGTGAAAAATTCATCTTTCAATGCTTCTCCAAAAGCAACCGCTTTGGCAGCAATAATGTGCATTAATGGCCCACCTTGATTTCCAGGGAAAACAGCAAGATCTAATAATGAAGACATCATTCTGATTTCTCCTTTTGGTGTAGTTAATCCCCAAGGATTTTCAAAATCTTTACCCATCATGATCAAACCACCACGAGGACCACGTAATGTTTTGTGAGTAGTTGTTGTTACAATATGACAATGGGGAATTGGGTCATTCATCAAACCTTTGGCGATAAGCCCAGCAGGATGAGAAATATCTGCCATTAAAATAGCCCCAACGCTATCAGCAATTACTCTAAAACGCTCAAAATCCATATCACGGGAATAAGCCGAAGCACCTGCGATGATTAATTTTGGTTGCTCTCTTGTTGCAATTTCTTGAATTTTATCGTAGTTCAAACGTCCTGTTTCTTGATCTACACCGTAAAAAACCGGGCTGTACAAACGTCCAGAAAAGTTTACTGGTGAACCGTGAGTCAAGTGTCCTCCATGTGATAAATCGAAACCTAATATTTTATCACCTGGTTTCAAACAAGCAAAAAACACTGCTGTATTGGCTTGTGAACCTGAGTGTGGTTGCACATTTGCGTATTCAGCTCCAAATAATTCTTTGGCTCTGTCTATTGCAATTTGTTCTACTATATCTACTACTTCGCATCCGCCGTAGTATCTTTTACCAGGGTATCCCTCGGCATATTTATTGGTTAAAACAGATCCAGCTGCTTCCATCACTTCGTCACTTACAAAGTTTTCAGAAGCAATAAGTTCTAGTCCGTGTATTTGTCTGTCTTGTTCTTCAAGAATGAGGTCAAAAATTTGTTCGTCGCGTTGCATTTCTTTGATTTTAGTTAATTTGGCGCAAAAATACAAAAAAACGTTTGTTTAACAGTTAGATTATAATATATTTGACGAGTAATTTTCAACAAAATAATTAACATTATTATGCCAATAACAGCCAACGATCCCAGTAGAAAATCATGGTTAGAAGTACTAACAAACAGTGACTTCCCTATTCAGAATATACCTTTTGGTGTTTTTTTAACAAAAGAAAACATAGTTACCGTAGGAACAAGAATTGGTGACTTCGCAATCGATTTAGGAGCTTTACAGCAGCTAAACTACTTTGAAGGGATAGAATTGACGGACGATATGTTCATGCAAGACACTTTGAACGATTTTATATCCGATGGTCAAAAAACATGGAGATTGGTACGAAATAGAATAGCTGATCTTTTTAACGAAGTGAATCCCGAATTAAGAGACAATACCAAACATAGAGAAATAGTAATTTTTAAAATGGAAGATGTCGAAATGCAACTTCCTGTATTAATTGGTGATTATACTGATTTCTTCTCTAGCAAAGAACACGCTACCAATACTGGAAAAATGTTCCGTGATCCCGAAAATGCTTTATTACCCAACTGGTTACACATTCCGGTAGGATACCACGGAAGAAGTTCTACTATTATTCCGTCTGGAATTCCGGTACACAGACCAATGGGACAAACCTTGCCAAATGGCGAGACGACTCCTGTTTTTGGACCTTCACGATTAGTAGATTTTGAACTAGAAACTGCATTTATCACTACCGATTGCAATATTATGGGAGAAACCATTCCAATTAGTGAAACCGAAGATTATATTTTCGGGATGGTTTTATTAAATGACTGGAGCGCCCGTGATATTCAAAAATGGGAATATGTACCACTAGGACCATTTTTGGCCAAAAACTTTGGTTCATCAATTTCACCCTGGATAGTTACTATGGACGCTTTAGAACCTTTTAGAACCAAAGGACCTAAACAAGAACCAACACCTTTCCCTTATTTACAACAAAAAGGAAAACACTCTTTCGATATTAATCTTGAAGTGGCAATCGCTCCAGAAAACGCAGAACCAACTGTTGTTTCTAGAACCAACTTTAAATACATGTATTGGACCATGAGCCAACAACTAGCACACCATACCTCAAACGGTTGTCGTGTAAACTCGGGAGACATGATGGGTTCTGGAACACTTTCAGGATCGACTCCAGACAGCTTCGGATCAATGCTAGAATTGACTTGGGGAGGAAAAAACCCTATCACATTAAATGACGGTACTGAACGTAAATTTATAAATGATGGCGATACCGTAATTATTAAAGGGTACAGCGAGAACGGGCAAGTTCGCATTGGGTTTGGAGAATGCTCTAGCAAGTTACTCCCTCCTTATGTAAGACAATAATTTAGAATTAGTGATTAGTGAAGAGTAATTAGCTGCTAGCTGTATAATACTTGAAGCTATTCAACAATCACTGAATAACGACAAAAACTCTTATACAAACCGACAATTTTACAGTTGTCGGTTTTTTTATGAAAAATTTTAAGCATAATACTCTAAAGGAATAGTAAGTTTGTAAAAATATTTTTTAGCTTAAAATCGATATAATTCATTGCCCCCAAAACATGAAAAAAATTACTTTTATAATTGCATTCTTTATTCTGCTTAGCTCTTGTGGAGTAAAACAAACCCAAAACAACCTGGCTTCTGGAAATTATGATGCCGCAATTGATATTGCCGTTTCCAATTTACGCACCAATAAAGACAAAAAAGGAAAACAAGATTATATCTATTTACTCGAAGAGGCTTTCGCCAAAGCCAAAGAACGAGATTTAAACACCATTGGCTTTTTAAGCAAAGAAAACAATCCAAATAATTTGGAGAAAATATACAATACCTATTTGGCATTAAATGATCGTCAAGAAAAAATCAAACCTTTGCTTCCGCTAAAATTGATCAATGAAGGACGAAATGCTATTTTTCCTTTCGATAATTATAATGACGGAATCATCAGCAGTAAAAACAATCTATCCAATTACCTGTATGCCAACGCAAAAGCCTTGATGCTGACCAAAAACAAAATGAACTACCGCAGGGTTTATGATGATTTAGCTTATTTGGATAAAATAAATCCCAATTATAAGGATGTTGCGAAAATTATGGATGAAGCTCAGTTTAAAGGAACCGATTTTGTGATCGTTTATACCCAAAACGAAACCAACATGGTTATTCCGACACAACTTCAAAACGATTTGTTGGATTTCAAAAGCTATAAACTGAATGATAAATGGACGGTTTACCATAGTGCCAAACAAAAAGGAACCAACTATGATTACGGAATGCTGATCAACTTCAGATCGATCTTTATATCGCCTGAACAAATAAAAGAAAGAGAATTTATAAAAGAGCGTCAAATCGTTGACGGACAAAAAAAACAACTAGATGCTAACGGGAGAGTGGTTTTGGACAGACAAGGAAAACCCGTAATGATCGATAATCTCGTGAATGCATCGGTAAATATCTATGAGATTAGACAATTCAAATCGTGCCAAATCACTGCAAAAGTGGATTACATCGATAATAAAACCAACCAATCAATAGAATCTTTTCCAATAGCAAGTGAGTTTGTTTTTGAAAATATTTATTCGACCTACAAAGGAGATCGTCGTGCTGCCGATGCTAATTATTATGCCTATTTCGACAAGAGAGTTGTTCCCTTTCCTACTAGCGAGCAAATGGTTTATGATACCGGCGAAGATTTGAAAGCCAAAATCAACGCAGTTATTACTCGCAATCAGTTTAGAAAATAAGAACTTTATATTTCTAAAACCAAAAAAGCAACTCCAAACCGAGTTGCTTTTTTGCTCCATTACAATTCCCTATCAAGATAATTGGGCTGCACCATGACAATGTTATACTCAACGAATCCCTATAAATCCTTAAACAATTTACGGGCAATGAGTATTTTCATGATCTCATTCGTTCCGGCATAAATACGCGCCACACGATTATCAGCATACATATGGGCAATAGGGTAATCCCACATATAACCATACCCGCCAAATAATTGCAAACATTCATCAACGACGTTACCGCACATGTCGGTTGCCGAGTATTTAATCATCGAAGCACTTTCGGTTGTTAATTTATGGTCAATTAATAATTCGATACAACGATCTAAAAAAGCCTGATGTATTTGCATTTGAGTCGTACATTCTGCCAATTTAAATTGGGTATTTTGAAATCCAGCTATAGGTGTTTCAAAAGCGGTGCGCTCCATCGTATAGGCAATCGTGTTTTGGATGGCTCCTTCGGCCGTGGCTACTGCCATAATCCCAACGGTTAATCGTTCCCTAGCCAATTCCTGCATCATAATTTTGAATCCTGCTTTTTCGTCTCCAAGTCTATTTTCCTTTGGTACTTTTACATTATCGAAAAACAGCTCGGCAGTATCTTGAGATTTCATTCCAATTTTTTTGAGCGGAACCCCTTTACTGAACCCTTCCATAGTCGATTCTAAAATAAGTAACGTAACCCCTTCCTGATCGGTATTGTGGCCTGTTTTTACGGCCACAATAGCCATATCACACATAAAACCATTGGTTATAAAGGTCTTTTGACCATTCACCAGATAATAATCTCCTTTGTCTTCGGCCGTTGTACGAAGTGCTTTCAAATCACTCCCGCAATTGGGTTCTGTCATTCCTATGGCCGTAATAATTTCTCCTGATGCCATTAGCGGCAAATACTTTTGTTTTTGTGACTCGGTTCCGTACTTCAATAAATAAGGGGCCACAATATCCGAATGCAACGAAAAACCAGGACCGGTTATCCCCTTTTTGGCAAACTCTTCAATAAGCAAAGAATTAAATGTAAAATCCAATCCTCCCCCGCCATACATTTCCGGCATGTCCAAACACAACAACCCCAAATCCCCTGCCTTCCTCCATATTTCACGGGATACCATTCCATTTTTCTCCCATTCCTCTAAGTGATCCACAATGTCATTTGCAATGAATTCCTGAATCATTGCTTGCATCATTTTATGCTCTTCGGTGGCATAAATCTTGCGTTCTAATAGTATGTTTTGCAGCATTTGTCAAAGTTTAAATTTGGAGGATGCCAATGGTACTGCTACAAAAAGGGTTCAGATAATAATAGTCACAATAGCATCCTTAAAAAATTTCGGTTTCTAAAGTTACATTATTTTTGGGAACTAAAATTTTTTATAAGTGTAAATTACAGAGCATATACATGAGTGAATATAATTATAGGTTTGACACAGATTTCACAAATTCCCACAGATTAATGCCGATTATGTATTCAATATAATCCAATAATCCCGAAGGTTCGGGAGGACTATTTTCATACTATATCGGCATTATACCACTTACTATTGGGCTATCTAGAAAATATAGATGGTATAATTTGTATAAATCGGTAAAATCGGTGTCAAAAAAAAATCACACTTCCACAAAGTCAGCTTATTACATGCTTTTTCTATTATCAAAAAAATGAATTGGTTTTCTACTCATCGGATTAAATATTAAAGGTTTTAAAGCCTCGTTCGTAGTAAATTCAATTCTGGGAGTTACACGCAATTTGGCACGAAAATGGTCTTTTAATTCCTGTAGAAAGGCCGCTGTTGGATGCTTAACCGCTATTTTAATCAGGATTTCATCAGTTCCTAACTCATTGGTTGAAATTTCGATGATATGACTTTCGATAGCATCAAAATCATTCAAAACATCATTCATCGCTGGTGGGTATAAAGTGGTTCCCTTGTATTTTATCATGTGCTGTTTTCTGCCAATCACTGGACCTACACGCAATGTATTTCGACCACACAAACAAGGATCGGTCTGTAATTGTACAATATCCCCGGTTTTAAAACGAACCAAAGGCATGGCTTCAATCCCTAAAGTGGTAAAGGTCAGTTCACCCGATTCCCCATTTTTTACGGGATTATTAGTTGAATCCAATACTTCCACAATAATCAATTCGGGATGATGGTGCCCTCCTACTCCATGTTCACATTCAGTAAAAGCCGTACTCATTTCAGTAGAAGCATAGGTAGAGAACAATTTAATATTCCATTTGTCCGTAATTTTTTTGGACAGCACATTCATAGTGAAATCTTGATTTCTAAGAGATTCCCCAATACAAATAGCGCCTTTTACACTAGAATTATTGATGTCTATATTGTGATTTTCGGCATATTCAATCATTTTTAGTAAAAAAGATGGAACTGTAATCAAATGGGTTGGTTTGTATTTCAAGATTGAATCCCATTGCAATTCAGGAATTCCAGCGCCCACACGAATAACACCGACCTTCATTTTTCGGAGACCTAAAAAATAAGCCAATCCCGCCATGAATCGACGGTCGATAGTAGTCATCAATTGCACCACATCGCCTTCTTTTATTCCTGCACAATCAAACGAAATGGCTTCATTATACGCCAATCGATCTAAATCTTTATCTGTTAACCCAAAAGTAACGGGATCTCCCAAAGTACCAGATGTAGTGGAATAATCAATAATTTTATGGACTGGAACACATAGAAAATCATCATTCTGCTTTTGTAAATCCTCTTTTGTGGTAACAGGCAACAAGGACAAATCCTCCAATGTTTTTATGCGGGCAATATCAATGTTGTTTTTAGCAAAAAGAGCCTTGTAAAAAGGTGAATTGGCATTCACATAGGATAACAATTCCGTTAATCTTTGTTCCTGAAACGATTTTATTTCGGCTGTCGTAGCTATTTCTATCTTTGGAATCATTACAGTTTTCTTTTAATTTTCTTTAAATAGTGACTAACCACTTCTCTTTCAGTAAGCGTGCCAATTTCTTTGGTCAATGCTTTTTCAAATTGTTCCTTGGCCAAAACAAATTTTTTGTTTTGATAAAAGTACAATCCTGCTTTATAATAAACAACCCAATAATCAGGATTTAAAGATTGATAAAATTCGATAAAATTTACCGGTAAACCTTTTTTGTTTTTTAAAAAAGCGTCCATTTTTCGGTCTTCTAAACGGAACAATTCATAGTTTTTATAGACAGTCGTTTCTAGAAAAGGGTCTTTTGGAATATTTCTTTTTTCATCTTCCAAAGAAACGCCCATGAATAAATTTTCTTCTATTTTATTTGGGAAAGGCATTCCTGATTCCCCTAGGGAAACAGTATTTTTTTCGGAAGAAACGATCGTGTCGTTACATTTTCTGTTTTTAAAAATGGTATTCAGATCATAACAGACAAACTCACCCAATTGATAAGGATTCGCCGATACCCAAACTAATAATTGATCGGGTTTAAAAACAACTCCATGGTGTGCCAATAAATAATTTATGGCCTTTTCATTCCCGTAACCCAAAGGTAAATTATTAAACCCTTCCGTATTTCTAAGAATATTTACTGCAACTTGTGGGGTGATTTTTTTATTTTCGGCTAAAAGCTGCGTCATTCTATCGTATCGGTATTTGGAATGGCTGTTGACTATTTGATCTAGATTACGGTCAGCATTTTTTAAACTATTGCTTTGAAAATGGTTGGTACAAATCAATTGATTGCTGTTTGGAACATCATAAATCCCCATAGTATCAGGGGATACCTCAATTAAAATTGCTTTTTTATCATAGGCACTTCCCACCATGATAGATTCCGATACAAATACTTTTCTTTTTTTTGCAATAACAATGGCTTCTTCAATATTCTTGGCGTATTGCAGAATTTCTCTAGTCAAAATAGAGATCGGTGTTTTAGCGATCAAAGGGATTTTAGATTTTGCAGAATTTATGGTTACCGTTAAACCTTCGATATTCATTCCCGAAAGAACACCTATCATTCCAGGCCAAGTGACCATCATAAACGGATGACCTTTTTTTGGATTGACAAAAGACACTAATTTATCTTGGGCAAAATCATCCCCAGCATAAAAATCTAAATTACGTCCCAAAATCAAGGATCCATCTTCAGTTTTATCACCCCATGCGGCAAAAGAGGAACAACCTGCAAATTTAAAATCTTGCAAAACATGTCCAATATCGTGTGCTGCATGCAAATACAAACTTCTCTGATAGGAAGAAGCAAGATAGTCGTATTCCGGGTTGCTATTTTTAGAAACCCCATAAATTTCGGTTTGGTATTCCTCGGGTACATTGAGATATAATTTTCGATTATACCATTTTAGAAAATTCCTCAGCATCCGTTGTTTGAATTTTGAAGGTACTATTTCTTTAATTTTAGAGAAAAACAATCGATTTTGCTTCAATATCAATGAATCCGTCAAGCTTCCCATTACCAGACCTCTTTCTAGCGGATCCCCTTCAACATAGAGTTCCCAAAGATTTTGTTTGTTTTTAAACAAAAAATTATTGCCCATAGAAAAAGAGGTATTGCTATGTTTTTTAACTGGCGGAACAACATCATTATACCCCGTTAATTCAGGTTGATGTCGCATAGAATTGGATGTGCCACAAGAAGCTAATAAAAAAATAAATGCAACTAAAAAAGCATATCGAATTCTGTTTTCCATATCAAGAATAATCTATTAAACTGAAGTTTGATTAATTTTCCCTACCAAGTAATCTTTCCCAACAATCTCAGAACAAGTAACCACAGCACCAATAGTCACTCCAAGAACACCATGCATATTAATACTCTGCCCAGTAAGCAATAGATTATCAAGCTTTGTTTTGGAGGCAATAAATGTTTTCATAGGGTTATTAGAATCCTTTTCATAGCCATACATATTTCCGTTATGTCCACCAATATAATCTCTATAAGAAAGTGGTGTTGATGAATAAATAGACTTGATACAATCCTTAATCCCTGGAAATTTGAGTTCAATCTCTTCCAGAAAACGATTCGATTTTCGGATTTTGAAGGCCTCATAGCTTTCTCCTCTATCCTCTTTTTCGGCCGTAGTATTAAAGGTTTGCTCCCATGGTTTTAAATCAGCAAATTTCATGTAGGTAATAAAAGTCATTCCCTCTGCCCAGCCATCCTCTTTTTTGGAGGCATTCATAGAAGCCATAAAAGCTTTTGGCCAAGTTTCCTCAGTATAATCGTGCGCTGTCCAAACTTCATTACTATCCTTAAAATGGTAATAATTCCGGTTTAAGTATTTAAATGATTCCGGTTTAAAAACAATATACAAACTAAAAGCAGAAACCCCTCCCTCTAAACTCGAAATTCTATTGACAAATGCTTTCCTAAAGTTATTTTCTCCAGCCATTTTAAGTGTGGCTTTGGGATCAACATTAGAAATAAAGTATTGACTGGTGACAGTAGTGCCATCTTTCATTTTGGCAGTAGTAACGGCATTGTTCTCAACAACTAATTGAATTACTTCTTTGTATTTATATACTTCACCTCCGTTAATTTTGAGTTGCTTTATCAGTTGTTTTGTGATTTGACTCCCTCCATTAACACAACGCCAAGCACTTTGAATATACGAATTTACAGATAGTGCATGAACATAAAAAGGAGATTTGTCAGCAATTCCGGCATACAGAAAATTAGTACCCGCAAGAACGGCCCTTAATTTTTTATTCTCCGTTAACTCATCAATATATTGTTTTGCATTAATAGACAAAATAGCATGGTCATATTGCCCTTCTGTTTTTAAATTATACAAAGGAAAAAAATCACAAGTAGCAATAATATCATCACAATATTTTTGAATCGTAGCCCCTTCTTCAGGAAAACTTTTCTCCAATTGATTAACAAAATTAGCATAACCTTGGGCGTGTGGAAACTCTTGATCTTGATCTTCAAAAGAAACGATATCAAAACCATCTTCATCCATTTTTTTAAGTTTCAAGTCATCCATTATGCCTAAATACTTAAAATATTTATACAAATTTTGACCTTCACTTAGTCCTCCTATATAATGAATCCCGGTGTCAAAAATAGTTTTATCCCGTACAAAAGTTTGCAAATTACCACCAAACTGATTGTTTTTTTCGAGTACACAAACACTATACCCTTCTTTTGCCAATATAATAGCAGACACCAATCCGCCCAATCCACTTCCAATTATAACTACATCATAATGCTCTTTCATGATACCTTTTTCTTAAATGTAATTAAATTATCGATTTCAATATCAACTTCAAAACCAAAATTCAATATACTCTCCTTTAAATTTTCTGCATTTAATAAAATAACCTTTTCGGCCAAATTACAGATTCCTTCCAAATTGTCTAGGTCATTTTTATCTGAGAACAAAACAACATTGTACTTCTTTTGATTCAATTCTAATTCATTTTCAACATAATGAATATTTCTTTTCTTTAAGATATAATTCGTTTTGGCAACAGCCTTATTCCATTCGTCAGCAATAAAAGAATCTATTTTTCTTTGTGGTTCCTGAAGCGAAAGCAATACATCCAATTGCCCATAATCATTGGATATATGCGCTATTCTAGCTTTAGAATCAATACACTTATTTAACTGATAATATAATTCTAGATTTGTATTCAAATCTGCTTTCACTGCTTGAACCACCTCCCTTTCTTTAAAATCGAAACTATTGAGAATCATTTTTTTGAAATAGTTTGGCCCTTCTAAATCTTGACGCATTTTTTTATGATGCAATTTAAAAAACGAACTCAATTTCTTAGTTCTTTCCCCATACTCTTTCCCAAAAGTAGAATCATTGGGTTGAATTCTGTCTAAAATTTCAACAGTAGTCGTTCCGCCATTGATTAAAAAATCCCCTTTGGGCAAAACCTCTGAATAACCATGAATAACTACAGGAATAATATCCAAATTGAATTGCTCCGCCAAATAAAAAGCGCCTTTATGAAAACGTTTTATCGTATTATCCTCTGAACGGCTTCCCTCAGGAAAAACCATAATTGAAAAACCTTGTTCTACTTTTGAACGCAAATGCTCTACCCCATTATCCATCCCACTCGAAACAGGATAAAAACCAACCATACGAACTCCAATACCAAAAACAGGAGAATTATAAACCCAATCACTTACCAAAAATATAATTTTGGGGCTTAACATACCTATTGCCAAAATATCCAAAAATGAAGAATGATTTGCAATGATTACTGCTGGTTTTTTAAAGTCTTCATTTGGTTTATTAATGATTGTTCGCCTATTTGATGGATAAGTCAAAAACACAGAACCCATGAATTTTGACAATAAATAATGGAAGCCCATCAGTTTACTTTTTTTCGAAAAGGGTAAAATTTTCATCATGATATTTCCAAATACAGATAAAATAAAACCACCCAAACCAAAATAGGCAAAAGACAAAGAAGAATGAATTAAACGTTTAATTTCATAAGGTGATTTTCCTTTTTTCACTCTATTGGTAACAAAAAAATGAAAGACTAAGGGTTGCAAAATAAAGGTAATCATCAATGCCGAGAATATTCCAATAATTGCAATTAATGATATGGATTTTAAAGCGGGATGCTTGGCAAAAATAAGCACTCCTATTCCTAAAATTGTGGTAGCCACAGATAGTAAAATGGAGGTTCGATAACTGGGTAATTCACTTTTACCAAAAGTATGTTCCTTTTGTAAAGCTGAAGTCATAAAAATGCTATAGTCTACTCCTATTCCAAAAATTAAGGTGCAAACAATGATATTCACAACATTAAATTGTAACCCAAACATACCCATTAATCCTGTGGTAAAAATCCAACTAATCATTATTGGTATAATACTCACAATGACCAATTCTATTTTTCTAAAAGCCAATAAAAGAACCAAAAATATGGCTATAAAGGAATAATTAACAAGGTCTTCAAAATTAGTTTTCAGCGCGCCAAGGAAAGTCTCATTGGTTTGTTGCCTGTCAATAACCACTAAATTGGGTTGCTTCTTTATTTTATTGACAAAGATATCTCGTTTGGCTTTTGGCACTTTTACCAAAGTGGAAATAGTATAAAATCCATTTTTTTGAGAGACAAATTCGTCTAGAAAAAAGGATTTTACTTTTAGATATTCTTCAATAGGTATTGGAGTGAATTGTTTGTTTAAAAGTTCATGAAATCCCGAAAAAGTAGTGGCTTTAAATCCAAATTTATTCCCTTCATCAATTAATGCACCAGTAAGGGTTGATTTTTTTTGAGAAGTCCAAAAAGTATTCCATTCCTGTATTTTTTGTTTTTGAACATCCGAAGAAAAAACTATTCCACCAATAGAGCTGAAATTCAATATTTCTTTCGAATTTTTATTTTTTTCCAAAGCATTAAAAAGTGCATTATTATTGGCTACAACTTCATCATAGCTCTTGCCATATGTTGCCAAATAAATGGATTTAGACGAAAAATCAGCAATATCTTCCAACTTTTTCTCTGCCGTTTTCAACTCTGGGCTCATAAAATTTAAAGCCGAAAGATCATTATTGAAAGTCACCTTAGAGTACGTAAAAAGAGAGACTATCAAAAGAACTGCTATCGAAGCTATCAAAAATTTATTTTTATGATAGGAATACTCCCCTAGCTTGTCAATCACATTACTTTTGGGAACAAATAGTTTCGTATTCGTTTTATACAAAAGCGGAATTAACACTATAGAAAACACAGACGTTGAAACCACGCTCAAAGCTGCAAAAATCCCTAAATCCTGCAAAGCTTCCGATTTAATAAAAAACAAACACAAAAAAGAAATAGAAGTTGTCACTCCACAAAGTAATAGCGGTTTGGTAATGTCTTTATAAAGTAGCTTTACATTCTTATTATTCCGTAAATGCGTTAAAACATAAATGGAATAATCCGTTGTTTCACCTAATAAAATGGAACTTATCCCCAAAGAAATTGCAGAAATAGTCCCTTTGAAAAAATATAAAACAGCCAAAGCAAAAAGCGCTCCAAGTAGAGATGGAATAAAAATAATGATTGGAGTTGTTATACTTCTATAGAAAAAAGCAAGAATCAAAATTAAAGTTAACCCCGCAAAAATTGAGGTCTTTTGCACATCAGCTTTAATCTGGGTGGCATTGGCAACAGCAACCGGAGTGGCTCCAAAATAAGTCATTCCCACCTTGCCTTTGAATTTTAGATTTAAATTATTTCTGATTTTCTCTAAATTCTTTATAAACAAAGTGTTTTTATCGGTTTCATTGGTAGCTAATTTTGGCGTGACAAAAAGCAATAAATTCTTCTTGTCTTTGGTTAAAACAAATCCGTTTTGTAATTCGAAATCATCTCCCACGCTAAGTTGTTGCAGTTTTTTTAAGGCGATAAATGAAATCCCTAATGGATCTTGAAGAATAAAATCTTTAGAAATTATTCCGGTTGGGGAAATTAATGATTTATAATCTGCTGCGATACTTGCTGCGACACTATCCTTTTGCAACTTATTCTGAATGACAATATAATCCTTTTGATCTAAAAAAAGAGGCAAATTAGCATACACAAACCCAATGGTTTCCTGTATGTTTTTATCTTCAATTTTTCCCTGAATTTTCGCTACAAATGGCGTACAATTAGTTTCTAAACTGTCAATAAAGGCATTGGCATACTCCGTTAAATCATCTGGCGATCCATCCTGTTTACTGGAAACAATAATGGTAATTTTATCGGCAAAATTAACCTGTTCCAATACTTTTGAAGTTATTCCAGATTGATCATTAGAAGGAATTAATTGGTTTATATTTTCTTGAAATGAAATACGGGTAGCGAAAAATCCTAAAAGCAAAAATACAGCTATCGCGATTCCTGTAGACAGCAATTTATTCTTATTACAGAATGTATATAAATGAAATAAACTATTGCGCATGCTGCTATTTTTTATGTTTTAAATTATTCACAAAAGTTAAAAGTAAATAACTCGTAACCCCAAAAAGGATGGCCATAACCGTAGCCAAAATAAAACTTCCGACTAGATACTGGGTAATGTTTTTTTGAATATCCACCAAAGTCATATCCATATTCAAAATTAATGGTTTATCACTCGTAATGAAATAGCTGCCTATTTTTAGCGATCCATAAATAACAAACGGAATCAAAGGAGGAAAACTAACATTCGAAAAAGCAAACGCAATGGCTTTATTCAACTTCAACAAAACCGCTAAAGCAATAACTAAGACAGTTTGAAAACCCCAAAACGGAGAAATTCCAATAAAAACCCCTAAAGCAATTGAAGCTGCTTTTCGGGCATTTGAATCATTACTTTCTAAAACATTTTCTAGCAAAAACTTCTTAAGTCCTTTTTTTTTTAATTTTCGAAAAAAGTCACGGGGCTTTATATAAAATAATGAAATACAAACCAGTACCGTGTTCAAAACACTAATTCTTGTAAAATCTTTGAAAGGACGAAAATGAGACACACGTTCGGTTGGGTCATACAAAACTTGAATAGGAATATTTTTTACAGCAATGTTTTTCCATGCCGATCGAACAATAACTTCAATTTCAAACTCAAATTTATTGGTAAAATAACGAACGGGAATTTTTTGCAAAGGATATAATCTATAGCCTGATTGTGTATCCTCTAATTTATGACCTGTTTCAAACCAAAACCAAAAATTAGAAAACTTATTCCCGAAACTACTTTTTTTAGGGACATTTTCCTGCGTCATGTTTCGGCTCCCGATCAAAAGAACATCGCCTTCCTTTTCTAAAATCGAAATAAAATCAGGAATATCCGAAGCAAAATGTTGCCCATCGGAATCTATTGTTATCGCATAATTATAATTTAATTCTAATGCTTTTTTAAACCCATTTCGCAATGCAATTCCTTTCCCAGCATTTTTAGGATGATGAATTTGAACTAAATGGGAATAACTTTCAAGAATTTGTCCCGTTGTGTCTGTAGAGCCATCATTAACCACAATAATATTTGAAGTATACTGCAAAACCGAATCTAGAACACGTTTCAAGGTTTTGTGATTATTGTACGTGGGCACAATAATACAAACTTTAAGTTGATTGATCCGTTCTGCCTCAGGAAAATGAGTATTCATCCTATTTATACTTTAACTATTTTAATACTTGTTTTTCGGTTGCCGTAAAACTTTTCGATTGTTTTATAAAATCACCAATATATGTTTTTAATGCTCCCGTTTGTTCATTATAGTGGTCTAACAAAAACTTTTTATCTTCTTTTTTATTTCCCCTATAATTTACAATTTTAGGAACATTTTCTTGAACACTCAATCGAATCATCCGTATTTCTATAGCATTGGGATCATTAGCCACTGCATATTCAATTAAGCTGGACCCTTCTTTGAATTTCTTGGACTTATCCGAAACTTTCTTTTCCAGCTTTGAAATAATTGTCAAAGAAGCCCCCTTGTACGCCACTAGCGTTTTATTATCTTCTTTGGTGACATCCTTCAGCTTCACCGCAAACTCCTTGGCATTACTTTCAGAACTGGTAGCCGTGGTATATAATTTCCTTATTTCGGCAACAGAAACAGTAAAAAAAATGGATGCAAAAAGAAAGAGTGAAAAAAGTATTTTCATTACAAAATAAATTAAAAATTACAAGTACCTTAAATTATACTTTTTTATAAACACAGCTCAATTTTAAGGCCACCGTTTCATTAAAACAAGTGATGTTTTTTACTTTCACCAAGTTATCCTCTATAGTGGCAACATCCAATTCCAAACGCAACTCAGGCGTATTAAAAGGATTGATTAACGCCATAAACTTAACGTTTGACAAGGATTGCATAAACAAAGGACTTTCAGTGATTTGTTCTGTAAGCTCTTTTATAATTTGCATCATACAAACCCCCGGCATTATTGGGTTACCTGGAAAATGTCCTTTAAAAACTTCGTGCTCTTCATTGATTAAAATGGTTGCCAAATATTTAGAATCGGCTGTGTTTTCTAATGAAGATATTGTATAAAAATCTTTTAGTAGCATTGTCATTATTTTAAATCAAAAATATAAGAAAGTCCCAGTTGAAAAGATTGATTCAAAACAACCTCGTCATAATTTCCGTTATTATTGTTATCTATATTCGTATTGTAATTATTTCCATAAATATCAATCATTCCTTGTTTAAAACGTGCATCAAAAGACAAACCATTAGAAAAGGAGTAACCAACACCACCAATAATCGCAAAGTCAAATCCAATAGGATCCTTAGATAAGTAATCTTGTTGAAAATTGTCGTTAACCTTAAAATCTAATGAAGGTCCGACCGCAAAGTGAAATCCATCTCCAAAATAAAATTTATTAATGACACTTAAAGAAAGATAATCAATCTCATAATTTGTTTTTGACTCACTATAAAATGCTGGATCCGGATCATATTGATTTAATACATCAAAATGATAGGTTCTACTTGCTCCTTGTTGCGAATATAGCAGTTCGGGTTGCAAAGTGTATAGTTTATTGAATTTTATAGCCAATTGACCTCCTAAATAAAAACCCGTCTTAAAATCCGAATCAAAGTTGGTAAACCTAGAAAAATTCACCCCCGATTTTACACCCGGTTTTATAGTAACTTGAGCTTTTATCTGTGTAATTCCAATCAGTACAAAACATGCGATAATTAATCTTTTCTTCATCATATAGTATAAATTATTTAAAATCAAATGTATAAGTTCCACCAAATTGAAAAACAAGGTTTGAATTTACGTCTATATTATCTTGATGATCATCATAAGCATCTCTAGTACCTATCTTAATTCTAGATTCTAATGCAAGACCTTTATTAAAATTAAATCCAACACCTCCAATGATCCCAAAATCAATATCTTCTCCTTTGGAAATATAGATATTGTAATTATTATCCAAATCGACAGATGAGCTACTTCCTACCAGAATATCAACAAAAGGGCCTACCAAAACATATAAACTTTTATTTAAGTTGAATTTATTAATCGTTGCAGATGAAATATAACTTAATGCTAATTCAGCCTCTCCTTCTTTGTACATATAAGTTTCATAACCCGTTTGATTATCATAAAAAACATCAGTACCCACAACAGTACCTTTACCTCCTTGCACAGAATAACTAATTTCTGGCTGTAAAGTATAAAAACTCGAAAGTTTTAAAGCGCCAAAAGCACCAAAGTAAAACCCTAGTTTTGAATCAAGATTTGTGTTTTGTATTTTCGAAACATTCAAACCTGCATTAATACCCGGTTTAAAAGTTACTTGAGCATTTGATTGCAGAATTCCAGTCAATACAAAAAATGCGATAATTAAGTTTCTCTTCATCTTATTTTATATCAAAGGTATAAGTCCCTCCTAGAGAAAAAACAACATTTGTATGATTATTATCAAAATCAATAACTGGTATGATTCCTTTTTTTACTCTAGCCTCAATACCAAAATTCGGAGTAAATTTTACACCTGCACCTAAAACAAAAGCCATATCAACATTGGCATCTGTATCAAAATCTTTACTTACTACAAAATCAAGTGTTGGCCCAAAATGAATATTAAACATTTCTCCAAAAGTAAATTTATTCATCACTTCGAAAGATAAATAATCTACATTTAAATTACCATTTCTATTGGCGGGAGAAGTATATTCTGATCCTTGAGCTGAATAATCAATTTCAGGTTGCAAAGTATAAAATTTAGACAATTTCAAAGCGCCATAAAAGCCAATGTAAAAGTCTGTTTTATTCGAAAAATTAACATATTCTCTATTATAATAGTTTGAATCATAAGGATCCGAATAATATCCACTCCCTTTTGTAAAATGCGAAAAATTAGCTCCAGCTCTTATTCCTGGTTTAAAAGTTACTTGAGCTTGAGTTTGAGAAATTCCGAATAAAATAAAAAAGATAATACTGATTCCTTTGCTAATCTGGTTGCTTGTTTTCATAGTTGTTAATTTGTTTGATCTTTAAAATAATTTAATTCTATTTTTAATGGGATTGTTTTATGCTGAATTATAATTTTTGTAGCAAAAATATTGTTTTCTGAGGTGAAAAAGAGGTTTATTTTTTCTTTTCTTTTAGTCGAATGTACAATTTTACTTAAATTATTATCCGATTTGGAAACAAAAAGATAATTCAACCTTTTCCCTTCTTCAGAGAGATAAACTTCATTTTCTGTGTTATCAAACTGAGCTTTAATTGCATAATGACTTCGCAAAAGCAATCTAAAATCAGTTATCAAGGTATTGATCAACATTTTGCGATCTAGTTCTTCTACGATGAAATTGACGTTGAAATTGGTTTCCGAAATTTCAAAATCCAATAATTTATTCCCAAATTCAGTTGTAAAAACCACTCTATGCGTAGTGTCGTTAATTTTTTTTGCTATAAAAATTCCGGATAATTCATTTCCATAAACCGTAATATTGGCTTTATAAACATAATCAATTGTGGGATTAGAAAAATAGGGAACATCATAACTTGATTTTTCTAAAGCAACCGTTGCATAATCCTTAACCACCGTATTGGTTGCACATGAAGTTAAAACCAGAACAAGAAAACAACTAATTCGTAAAAGAAGCTTCATCGATTTTTGCATTGATTACTTTGTTTTTTAATACAATTCGGGTAAAATCTGCTGATGATTCCAATAATTTAACCTGAACAACTGTAGCGTCCTCTTTATCAAAAGTTAATTCTATCTGCTTGATGTATTTCTTTAAAGCGGCATCTTTTGGAACAAACTTGCTAATATTTTGGTTCTTGTTTTTAAAGTATGAAATAGTAAACTCCTTATCATCAAATAAATCTCCGCTCACACTCCCCACAATAAGTTTATTGATTTTTCCAAATAACTTACTATTTCCTATATCTACAGCACTTTTTTTGCCCTCATCGTTAATGAGTATTTTTCCATTCTTAAAAATGATAGCATAACTGTACGGTTTTTTGTATTGCCAAAGTAATGAATTAGGCTCCTTAAAAACCATTTTCCCCGAAGTTTCAATGTCTTTCGACAAAAAATCCAGATGCTTGTATTGTACAAAATCTGTACTTAATGATTTTATTTTTTTGGACACCATCGCTACCGATTGTTTGAACACCGCAATCTCATTGTCAGTCATTTTTTGCTCTTGGGCAAAAGAACTAAAACAGAAACTATTTATAAATACCAATAATAGAAAAACGTTACTCTTCATGTGCTTTTATTTTCAAGAGTTGTTCTAATGAAACAACTGTATAATTATTATTTTGCAAAAACTCCAAAATTTGCTTCAATACATTTACCGTTTGTAGGGATGTATCATGCAAAAGTATAATTCCTCCAGGGGCTATTCTTTTTACAATTCGCTTATAAATAAACTTTTCGTTTTTAGTAATCCCATCCAATGACCGAATATTCCAACCAATGGTTTTGTGTTTAGTAACCGCTAAAGCTCTCCTCATCGAAGGATTTGTAACCCCAAAAGGCGGTCTAAACAGTCTTGTTTTTTTTCCTAAAACAGCTGCAATCAAAGCATCGGTTTTTTCAATTTCGGCGATCACTCTTTTTTTTCTATAAAAATCAAAAAAAGAAGAATGACCGTAAGAATGATTTCCAACAAGATGACCTTCTTCAATAATTTTCCTAAAAATATCTGGATTTTTCTCTATATTTTTTCCAATGCAAAAAAAAGTAGCTTTAGCATTGTATTGCCTCAAAGCATCCAAAACCAAAACCGTCATTTCATGCGGACCATCATCAAATGTAATGGCTATTTTTTTTTCGGTTTCCAATGGATTACAACAGTATGTTTTGACATGATAATTGGATGCAATATACGAGGATCCAAAAAACACCACCAAAAACCAAAGACACCCAAGCAATACAAAATACTTGATTTCTACCACTACAAAAACACTGACTAAAGCGAGTAGCATTAGAACCAAAATAAAAAAAACAGTGACTGCTTTATGCTTTAACATCTCGAAATCAAAGTAAAACCATGGTCAATTCCGTTGCGCTGATTGTATAAAAGAATCGTTTTATAGGCTGATTTTTCTAAACTATTACTTTTTACAATTTCAGGAATAGTTTGGTTTTTAATGATTTTTACACCAACCCACAATCCAAATGCAGAAGCCGTATCGTATTCCCCGCTCAAATGTTTGTAGTACACTTGGGGCGTATTTGCAAAAGTACTATCGGCTAGGTCTTTATAATACAAATCAGATTCTACATCTCCATTATATCCTAAAACTACAGCGTCAACATCAGTAATTGCCAAATCATTTGAATCTAAAAAAGCAATAATCCTCTTTTCAACATCTTGAACTTCTAGTTTATTAAGAATTTCTACATCTAGGATTTCTGCATAAGAATGCTCTTTTTTCTCATTTTCCAAAGCAAAAAAAGCAGCACCTTCCCCAAAAACCACACCTTTTGTAGTGGAGTTTAGAACCGTATAAGGACTTTGATTTTCTTCTTTAATAAAACCAATTAATTTGAACAATGACATCGTATAATCGCCAGTTTCATCAATTCCTCCAACCAATACCGAAGAAGTATCCTCCTCTTCAATTTTCATTTTCGCATCCAATAGCGCTGATTCAAAAGAAACCGAACCATTCACATACGTTAAATTATAGGCTTTGCATTGCAATCCCAAAGCAATTTGACCACCAACGGTATTGTGTGTTGATTGTATAAAGGAAGTAGGCGTTAAAAACTGTTCATTATTATCCAGAATGGCTTTCAAAAATTTCTCAGAATCTTCAATACAGCCCATTCCGGTTCCTGTTATAATAGCATCAACGGTTTCTAATTGCGCATCTCTTAAAGCAAGAGTGGAAGCTACAATTCCGTTTTTGACTCCTTTTGCCATTCTTCTGATAGCTACAGGTGGGATAAAATCTTTGTAAACGGGTACTTTTAACGATAATATCGTGTCATTTTCGTTCAATTCTGCTTCTTCCAAAAAAACAGTATCGAATGTTTTTTGAGCCGAAATACAACCTAATCCGTTGATGTATGTCTTTTTTATTCGCATTTCGAAAATATAAGGGTCGAACAATTTCCTCCAAACCCAAAAGAATTAGAGAGTACGTGTTCAATAGTTGCATGTTTTAAAGTCGTTTGTGGCACCAAATTAAATTCTTCCATCTGTGTTGTAAAATTCAGATTTGGAAAAACCACATTATGCTGAATGGCCAAAACACTAAAAACAGCTTCAATTGCAGCCGCAGCCGCTAAAGTATGTCCTGTAAAAGGCTTTGTTGAACTAAAATCCGGTGTTTTATTTTCTCCAAACAATCGAACGATGGCACGTCCTTCGGATAAATCATTATTGGGGGTTGCTGTTCCATGAACATTGATATAGTCAATTTGTTCTGGTTTTAATTGAGCAACTTGAAACGCTTTTTCCATCGCTAGAAAAGCACCATCACCGTTCTCTGAAGAAGCGGTTTGATGAAAAGCGTCATTTGCATTTCCATAACCCGAAACTCTTGCCAGCACTTTTTTATTTTCCTTTTTTACTATTTCATCTGATTCCAGCACCAAATAAGCGGCAGCTTCACCAAGGTTTAACCCTTTTCTGTCGTTATCAAATGGCTTATTATACCCATCTGACAAAATCATCAAAGTCTTAAATCCATTAATGGTAAATTTGGATAATGCATCTGTTCCGCCCACAATAACACGGTCTAGTTTACCCGACTTTATCAGTCTAGCTCCCAACATAATAGCATTTGCCGCAGAGGAACAAGCAGTGCTGATGGTGGTTACCATTCCTATTAAACCTAATTCATTTGCTATTTTGTCCGCAATATCTCCTGCATTATGACTGCTGATGTATTTTTCTGTATCCGCATTTTCAAAATACTCATAATAAAATCGTTCCGTCATATCCATTCCACCTACACTCGTAGCCGAAATCAATCCCGTCTTGTATTCATTTATCGAAGTTATTCCAGCATTTTTTACGGCCTGTTTAGCTGCTATAGCACCAAGCATAGCGGTTCTGGAGAAATTGTTCTCAGGAGAAAGTTGGAGATCATCAACCAACTGTTGGTTTGTTTTTTTTATTTCACCCACTTTAATAACATCGGTATGAACTGTCGAAATGTTTTCGATAGTGGTAATGCCAACTTTGTTATTCATTAACGAAATAAAATTTTCCTCAACCGTATTACCTATTGAAGAAATAATACCCATTCCTGTTATGGCAACGCCTTTATTCATTTTAGATTTTAGATTTTAGATTTTAGATTATGTGTTACTTAATCTAAAATTAACCGTTTATAATGATTCAAATCAATACAAACTGATTTACAATAATTTATTATTTTAATTTTAGATTATATGTTACTCAATCTAGTATTAACCGTTTTTAAAGAACTAACAAAAATAGCTGTTAATTGATTTCCCTCGTCTAATACATTTTGGATTTCTAAATCAGATAACCACTTTTTCTCATTAATTATTTCTAGCCAAAAAACAGTTTCGTCTGCTTCTTCCAGAACAATATTCATTTTAGAAACAAACTCTTTATCACTTCTTGCTCTACATACTGCTCTATAGTTAGCGCCCACTGACGTTCCGCTTCTTATAATTTGATTCGAAATGGTTCTGCCAGCAATTGAATTTGGTAATTTTTCAACCAAATCAATAATCTCTAAAGAAAACTTCTTAGTTCTTAATTTTAATTCATTTGTTGTCATACCTACTTTTAAATCTAAAATCTAAGCTCTAAAATCTAAAATTACTTAACTCTATTAGCCCCAATATAGGCCGCCATAGTTTCTATAGATTGAAAAATAGTTTTTCCTTCTTTTGGATCTACTAATTTAATTCCATAATCTTTATCAAGCATTACAATAAGTTCTAATGCATCAATAGAATCAAGTCCTAATCCGTCGCCAAATAAGGCGTCATTATCATTAATATCGGCAACAGCAATATCTTCTAAATTTAATACTTCAACGATTTTGCTTTTTAATTCTTGTTTTAATGCTTCCATGTTAATTATTATATAGTTTTTTTAATGTTTGTTCATTGTGCATAAAATCACCTTGCTTACCAACTAAATAAAGGAAAGCAGTGTATTCTTCATTATAATATTCCACCCAACCACACAGTACTTTATCCGCTTTTTTGGTTTCCAAAAGTAGGTTTGCATACTGCTCCATAAATACTGGATTGAAGTCCGCAAATATATAGAAAGAATTTTCGCTTTTGAGTTGATGTCTAATACTAATTTCGCCTAAACAAATATTAGGCAAAGTATAAACAAAAACGGCTGGACTTGGAAAATAATTCTCCTTGTCGGAAATTGATTTTTGATATTTCACATCGGTATCCAGACTCGATGATTTATTGGAAAATACAAGGGCAGTATTGTTTTCTACCAAAGGATCATTATCTGCTTTTAAAAGTAATTCCGCTCCAAGAAAAGCGAGTTTACTCAAACTATCCATTTTAAAAAACTTAGGATAATTTATGTCGAAATGCTGGTATGCTTTCTTCGAAAAATCAGCAAATGCAGTCGAATCTATTTTAAAAACAGATTCCCCATTCAGTACAACTTCATTATTCTGGATCGTACAAAAGGATTCTATGTAAGTCTTATTTGTTACCATTAGTTCACTTTTTCGAATAAAACCGCCGTATTACAGCCACCAAATCCAGAAGCTGTTTTTAGAAAATAATGAATGCTTTTATTTTCATTTTTTTCAATAACGTTAATAGATTGACTCACTCCCAATGTATCAAAACCCAAAGAAACAAATAATTTATTCTCCAATACAGATTGAATTCCTATTACTGTTTCTAGTAATCCCGAAGCGCCTAGAGTATGCCCATAAAAACCTTTCAAACTATTTACGGGAACCTTTTCAAGTCCTAATCTATTAAGCGCAATGGCTTCCATTTCATCATTAAAAGGAGTTGCTGTACCATGTGCCGAAATATAATCAACTTGATTACTGTTTATTTGGGCTTCCGCCAAAGCACTTTCGATACTTCTAAAAAGACCTTCTCCAGTTCTTGAAGGACCTGAAATATGGTTGGCATCATTGATAGAACCATCCCCAATAATTTTTATTTTAGCATTTTCTTTATCCTTAGAAACTAATACTGCTGCTGCTGCTTCTCCTAGCGTTACCCCGGTTCTGTTTAAAGAATAGGGTTTACATGGCAAGTCACTCATCGCTTGAAAAGAATTAAAACCGGATAAAACAAACGCTGAAACTTCATCACCTGCCACTATGAATACATTGTCATACGCTCCGCTTTGAACTAATCGTTTGGCCACCGAAACCGATAATACACCAGACACACAAGCATTTGAAACCACAATTGGTTCTGTTTTAAATTCGAAAAAATCTGCAATCGTTTTGGCTAATAGATGCAAATAAGCAGGTTCAACAGCATTTTGATTTTCTAAAGCCGTAATATTTCCTTTTGTGGTAGAAAGAATAAAGGCCGTTCGTTCATTTAAAACAATTTTAGCTTTTTTAAGGATTGGTTCTAAAGCCAAAATCATCATTTTTTCTAACCTAGAATAATGGGTAGCAGGAGTCACTTTGGCGAAAGCCAAATCCAAATCGGCATCCTTAATAATAGAAGCATAAAATGGGGTTTTCATCAACAACGAATTGTGATGCAATTGAATACCGGAAACTACATCCCCAATATTTTTTATATTGGTAGCCACATCAAACCCAATGGGAGTAATGCAATTTGTTTCGGTTATATATACTTCTTTTATCATTTTATTTTATCAATCAACCCTGTCAGGATTCTATATTTACAACAATCCCACTTTTCGTTTCCATTCTTCATAAAATGGAGGATTGGTCAGCATTAATTCTCCTTTATTATCCAAAAATACTTGGACTGTTTCTCCAGTACAGGCAATTTCATTCTTGGCATCAAATATTTTATATCTAAAAATCATTTTTGCGGCAGGCGTATCTACAATGGTGGTTTCTATTCGAGCCACATCACCATAACGCAACGATAGTTTATGTTCGCAGGTAGATTTTACAATGGGAGTGGTAAAACCGCTATCAAAAACATCTAAATAAGAAATCCCATGATGACGACCAAAAGCTTCTCTTCCGTCTTCAAAATAAGTTATATAGTAGCCATGCCAAACAATTCCAAGAGGATCTGTTTCGTTAAATCGTACTCTAATCTCTTGTGTAATTGTCAAAGCTTTAGCTTCTTTATACTGCTCTTTTCTTCTTATCATACAGCAATGCTATGGTTGTGGTAACTATGAAAAATAAAAATAACAAACCTAATTCTGGTAGTAAATCCAAAATACTTGCGTTGCGCAAAAGTACATCATAAAAAGCTTCTAAACCCCAGTTCATAGGTGAGGATTGTGCAATAACTTGCATTATTTTGGGCATGGCAAAAACAGGAACCCAAACTCCTCCTATGGCAGCCAAAATTATGACTGAAGTAGCTCCAAAAGGGGCCGATTGCTCTTGTGTTTTGGCTACGGTTCCCAATAAAATTCCGAATCCTATCGCCGCAAATCCAGAAAACAAAGCGACAACACTCATCAAAATTAAATTCCCTTGAACGTTTAGAGCCGGTAAACCCAAATATGGAAACAGAAACACGGCAACCCCAATCATCATATAAAACTGAATCATACAAATGATCAAATACATTAGCGTTTTTCCCGCCAAAACAATTTGACTCGAGACAGGATTGGTGCGTAATCGGATAAAGGTTCCTTGCGTTTTCTCTTTTACGATATTGATTGACAATGGAATTACAATAAAAAATATAGCAAAAAGTGTCCAAGCCGGAACATTATGTTGTACTGAGTTGGGTATAATTTCCTTGTTGTTTATTCTAGGAACGATCTCTTTGAAAGTAATAAAACTATTTTGCTCAAAACTAGTATCTCCCTCCCCTAATTGATCTTGAAAAGTGGTATAAATGGATTTGGTTTCTATTTGAGAAATCATTTTATCAATGGAGTTCATTACTCCACTTTTAAAACTCAGCTGAACTGCTGGATCAAAATAAAGTTTTACCTCTTTTTGGTTTACAATTTTTATTTGCTTCTTTACCGCCAAGGAGTCCGAAAAACCTAAACTGCTTACAATTCGTTCTACATTTTGATCAATCTTGAGTTGTAAATCCCTACTTAAATGCGACGGAATAACAATAGCCATTTGGAATTTCCCTTTAAAAACAGCTTCTTTGGCCACAGCCTCTGTAATTGGCACATCATCTATAGTGGTAACAACACTAAAAACGTTGCTCTTTTGCAAATTATCAAAAACCGTTTTAGAGACATTTCCTTTGTCATAATCAACCAACAAAATTGGGATTTTTGAATCGGTTACCGTTTTAAAAGTATTATCTTGAATTAATGTCACTGTTATTATCAATACCAAGGGCATTAAAAAAAGGGTAACAACTCCTCCCATATCTCGTTTTAACAACAAGAACTCTTTATAAACGGACATGAAAAGTTTATATAACATCTCTCAATTCGTTTCCGGTTAATGAAATAAATACATCTTCAAGATCTCTGGCATTCGCTGTAGCGGCAATTAAATCACGCGGCGTTCCTTCTGCATAAATTATTCCTTCATCAACAATCGCAATATGGGTACAAAAATCTTGTGCTTCAGATAAGTGATGTGACGTATAAATAATAGTTGTCCCTGACTTGTTGAGTTGTTTTAGATATTCGATAATAACATTTTTAGAGTGTACGTCGACACCAACAGTAGGCTCGTCTAGAAACAATACTTTCGGGTTATGCAATATTCCTGCAATCAAATTGACACGACGTTTCATCCCTCCCGAAAAAGTTTCAACACGTTTATCCGCAAATTTTAACAATCCAAGAAAATCCAGACTGTCAATTACTTTTTCTTTAAGATCATTTCCTTTTAAGCCATACATACTTCCAAAATAGAGAAGGTTTTCCCTAGCGGTCAAAGTAGGATACAAGGCATATTCCTGAGGCACAACACCAATGATTTGTTTAATTTCATCTGCGTTTTTGGCGTAGCTCAAACCATCAATGGTAAAACTACCCGAGGTTGGTTTTACCAAACCACAAAGTATCGAAATCAAAGTCGTTTTTCCGGCACCGTTGGGACCTAGCAAACCGAAGATTTCTCCTTCTTTTATATCCAAAGTAAAATCGTTCAAAGAATACATTTCGGCATCTTTGTATATTTTGGATAAATTTGATATTTGGATAATGGATTTCAAAATAGGGTATTAGCGTATTGCTTGTTTCAGTTTCTTAAAAAACACTTCTTCTTTATCGGCAATAGCCAAAAGTTCGTCTGCAATTGTATTGTAGGCATCTTCTTTTGTACTTCTGTTTTTATAAATCCTTGAAGCTTCTACTGCAAAATCTCTCCATAAATCACCGATAGCAGTCATTTCTTGTGAAAGAATTTTAAGTTCACTATTTTCTAAAATAACCGATGCTTCTTCAAGAAAAGCAGCATATATAAATCGGAAACCACCGCCTCCAGTTCCTATTTCTTCTTGCATTCTAACCATTTGAGCCAAATAATGATTGGCTTTCTTAGTTCCGTTTTTAACAGGCCATTTTCTGATTTGTTTAGCTACAAATCGAATACCACGCACTCCTATTATTGGCATTGGTGCCAACATATCGCGACAAGTATTTTTTATTCCTTTGACAATTGCGCCTTTTAAATCAACGTTTTGGGGAATTTGAATCGGATAATACATCTGTCCTCTTGGAGCAAAAGCACCTTTGGCAAAACGAACTTTATTTAGTTCATCATGCGTCAAAGTCGTCACATTTTCCATTACGGGATCGCTGATTAAATAATCCGTTTCCGTTTTTCCGTAAACCACTAAGTTGTGAGCGTTAAAATGGAAACGATATTCGTCCGGAAAATACGTTAAGTTGTACACCCCAACCTGCAATCCAGAAGGGATATTATTTTTTAAATTTTCATCTAATGCTTTAATGGCATTGGCTTCGCTAGAAAATTTTTGTCTTTTTATTTTTAAACCCAAACGGTTAGCCAGTTTATTAAAAATTTGCCCTGGCATAGGTCTATAACTAATTGCCGGTGCATAATTTACTTTCAAAAAAGGTAAATAAACAAAGAAAAGTCCCGAACCTATTCCAAAAACCATCGGCTCACTAATATTTAATCCATTATGCTTTAACAAATTGGAAGCTACTCCATTTTCACAATGGGCAGATTGATGATGCGTAAAATTAGTTTCCATTACTTTGTTTTAAAATTTTTTAATTCTTCAATACTGATATTGAATGACTCTGCATATTTTTTTAAAATAGTATCGCTTAATCCCGCAAATACTTTGGGTTTGAAGTGTCTCTTCACACGCCATTGCCACATTCCTACGTAACTGGCAAGAACACCAATATCCATTCTGCTAACTTCCATGAAATAACAAATTGGACTTACTTCATTATTTTTCACTTGTTCTTTTGCAATAGCGATACGTTCGCTTATTTCATCAATAGAATTAGTTAATGCAATCGTTTTTGGTTCCCATCCTGTACTCAAAGCAGTTGTATAATTGCCTTTCTCATCTGTGGCATAAACCAACTCTTTCATGTTTTTATTCGAAAGATTGCCTTTATCCTGTGGAACTTCTTCTTGCTTCATATAATCTATTTTTTTAAATTATTCTCTTGTATATAAAGATTAATTTCTCCCTCCAAAAGTAATTTTTCCCCAGTATATGTTTTACAATTCATGATGCATAAGCTATAAGAATCGGTAACAAAACTGGAAACCAATACGGCTTTCGCAATAATGACATCGCCAACTTTTGGAAGCGAATGAATTTTTAATGTTTTGATGGCACTTATAAAACCGACAACATCTACCCCTTCTTTATCATTGCAATCTTCATCTATAAAATAGTCTTTTGCCACGACGGAAGAGCACGTTTGGGCCATATTCTCTATTAATCCGGCTTCGACAAGAATATTGTTTTCGATAAAAATATTATTCTCTTTAATTTCAAAAATGGTTTCTACGTTTTCGTTATCCATTTTTAAAATCAAATCCACCATAAGCATCGGATCTCGATGTGGCAAATACCGCTTTATGTCAACAAGATTTGAGGCTTCTTTCATTTATGGTGTTTCAAAATTATTTAGCCAAAACAGTCTTCATTTGACCTTTAGCTATTTCTACATCATTTATTTTTGATACAACATCAACCAAAGTAATCCCCCCAAATTCCTGTAAAATAGAAACTGTTGTCTGAATTTCGTCGTTCAATTTTGGGAGTTCTTTTATTTGAATTTCTTTAATGGAACCTATGTAACCCGTTGGTGCTGGTTCTTGTTTCAAATAAAACTGATATCCGGTGTGTAACGCCACAGATTGTGCCATGTGTTCTATCAAACCAGACTCTAGCAAATTTCCGTTTTGAAAAAAAATAGCATTTTCTTCAATTCTAAAACTAGAAAGCAATGAAGTTTCGGTATAAGAGTAGAGCTTATCTACCATTACAAATGGGAATTTTTGTGGAATTAAACTCCCTACAAAATCTTTATCCAACCCTTTATCAATTGTAGAATTCATCATTAACAAACCGTTAAATAAGCATAAGCATACGAAAAACGACCGCTTTCTGGAACAGACAAAAGTATTTTATTTCCTTTTTTCAGTTTACCGGAACTCATTAATTCTTCTAAAGCCAAATAAATAGAAGCGGCTCCTACGTTTCCGACATATGCCAAATTCATAAACCATTTCTCCATTGGTATAACCATTCCTCTTTCTGCTAGAGATTTACTCAATCCTTCAACAAAATAATGAGAGGAAACGTGAGGTAGAAAGAAATCTATTTGATCAGCTGTAACATTATTTTTAGCTAAAGCATCACCCATACTTTGAGCGCCCTTTACTAATATGAACTCATCTAACAATTTAACATCTTGCTTGAATGCGAATAATGATTCTTTGAGCCATTGATCCGGACTATAGTCATTCCAAGGTTTTATCTCTCCGCTTTCTAATTTATCTCCACCTGCATACATACACGTTTCTAGCTCGTGTGCATATGAAAAAGCTTCCATCCATTCGATTTTTAAAGAAATCGAATCACTTGGTTTATTTTCTAGCAAAAAAGCACCTGCTCCGTCTGATAACATCCATCGCAAAAAATCCTTTTTGAAAGCCAAAATAGGTTGCTCTTCCAAATTCTTTAAATTAACAACTTCATTTTCAAATTTTTTGGAAACCATCCAAGTAGATAATTTTTCAGAACCTGTACAAACAGCATTATTAGTACTCCCTGATTTTACGGATAGAAATCCGAATTTTAAAGCATTCATTCCTGCGCAACAAACTCCTGCAGACGAATTTAATTCTACCGATTTATTTTTTAACAAACCATGAACCATTGCAGCATGGGACGGAACAAGAATATCTGGTGTAGTTGTACCACAAGAAAGTAATTCCATATCCTGAGCGGTAAAACGATCATCAAATAATTCCTGAATGGCATTATTTGTCAATTCAGCATTGTTATGTGTGCTTGTTCCGTTTTTATCAAGAGCATAATAACGGCTAACAATTTTGTTATTTCTTAATATTAGTCTTCTAGCTTTAGAAGCGGTATCATTTATAAGTCCCAAATAATCCTCCATTTCGTCATTAGAAACGGCTTTATTTGGCAAATATTTAGCCGCTTTTGTAATATACACATCAAACATAATTATTCTAATTTATTCCTTTATAATACTGTATTTCTTTTTTTATTTTCTGAATCTTAAACGGATAAGTAACAAGGTGCAATATATAAACTATTGGTGAGATTAACCATATCGCAAGTAACAAATACACTTTAAAGACTTTTATCCATAACTTTCTGGATTCCTTTTTAGTAGTAATAAAGTTGGACCATTTATTGAATATTTTGTTAGCCGTTCTATCAACGGTAACTAAATAGGAACTGATTCTTACCGCATCTATTTCAATTAATTTTTTCTGTAAATCATCCAATTTATTTTCGTGCAAACTAGAAAGAATTACATTTCCAAATTTTGAAGATTCAGCAATATCTTTTTCAGAAACTCCTGGTAAAGGAAAAATACCTAAGTATTTCTTTTTCACACCCGAAAACATCCATTCAACAATAGTAATAACACTTATTAAATTACCAACCCGATCTACTAAAGCAATATTCCCTTTTAACAGTGCCCCATTTTGTTTCAATAAAACTTTTACTTTTTCTTGAGCCATAACCCACATGTTTCTTGAACCGCTTATGGTCACAACAGCTGTATTATTCAATAGTACTTTAGCCTCTGGACTTTTTAAAAATGAATTTACTGGAATTGAAGGTGTTAAGTACCAAACTTGGTAATTCAAAAGAATCAAATCAAATTTGGTTTTCATTATTTCTTCCGAGACAGGCTTTAACGCTGTTGGAATTTGCAAAAATGATTCCGGAAATGCGCCAAAAAAAGCCTCATTGTTCCAAGGAAATGGAAAAGGCTTCTCTAACTTAATTTCATGAAATAGTACATTTAGGTCATTTGATTGTAAAAGCGGTTTTGCAATATTTCTGGCTATAGATTCTAATTGTCCCGATTGAGAATAATAGATTACAAGGACGTTTTTCATTTAGGTAGATTTAAAAAAAGCGAATTTAACTTAAAATTATAATTAATACTAATCGACTTTCAAATCTTTGAAATTTCTTAATTTATGATCTCTTTTCACATGAATCCAATCTGGCCATGTCGTTGAGTCTTCGGCATCATAAATTCGTAATTTTTGATTGGCATCGTCAATTAACAAGTCTTCCGGTTTACACCCCATAATTACTGCCGCTGCAGCAACTCCCGAATGTGTTGCTCCCGCCACTCCATGCGAAAGCGTACTTGCACCGCAAAGAACCACGTTTTCAATCTCCGATTTATTCTTAAAGGAGAAAGGCCCCACCTGATTTAATGTTTTTTCCGTACCATAAACATTCCCTCTGGTTGAATTAACATAGAACTCATTTGTTTTAGGAGTACCCAATTCTACTTGAACGCAATTTTGTTTCGCACCGGGAATAACTTTTTCTATATTATTCATTAATTTGTTAATCACTTTCTCTTTAAAAATAATGTACTCCTCATTATGATAATCTTCTAAGCCATTAAAATCACTTAGACTATCATAATTGACATAAGTAACTACTTCAAAATTATGATATCTTCCATTGAAACTAACTGGGTCTTTCATTGTTGTACAACTAATGAAAACAGCCGGAAATGCATCACCTTCGGCAATTTCATTGTGCATTAGATCTTCAAAATTGGCATCATCATTCTCGTCCTTCATCATCCAGATATTACCGGAATCAATCCCAAATTGAGTAACATCGATGTCTAATGTCAAAAAAAGGATTAAAGAGGTCACAGAGTATTTTGTTTTTTCTAATTTCTTGACCAAACCTTTGCTTAAATGTGATTTTCCTATAAGACTTAAGTACGTAATGGAAGGATCGGCATTAGAAACCACGTTTTCAGACAAAATAATTTGACCACTTTTAAGTTGTACTCCAATCGCTTTCTTGTTTTCTACGATGATTTTTTCGACATCTTGCTTGACCCGAACTTCACCGCCATTTCTTTTTACGCCATTGGTCATCGCTTTTACGATACCGCCACCTCCGCCCATTGGGTAAAAACCACCATCTAAATAGTGACTCATTACAGAACAATGTACCGGAAAACAAGCTCTCTTAGGCGAAAGACCGTGATCACCACATTGAAGATTTAAAACTGCTTTTAATAAGGGATCTTTAATATGCCAACCAATAACTCTTTTTAAAGGAAATAAAGAAAATTTTCCGAAGTGTTTGGTTCTAAATGGAACGGTAATATTTTGCCAAAAACCTTTCAATTTTGGGATCAATTGCAGTTCACGACTCACTCTTTGCACAAGAGTCAAGTATTCTTTGATGTTTTTTTCTTCTTTTGGAAAACGATCAACAAGTACCTTTATTAAATTTTCGACCCCTGACGGAAAATTAAAAGTTTCGTCACCAATAATTCCGCGCTCATAACCGTTTTTATTCATCCGAAAGAAAACCATGTCATTAGCAATTCCAAGACCTCTATAAAGTTCATTTACAGATTGTCCTTCATCTATCAATCCTACATAATGTACGCCTGGACTAAAACGTTGTCCTTTTAAAGTAAAACTATGACTCCAACCACCCGGAACATAATGTTGTTCTAAAACCAAAACTTTTTGACCCGCACGGGCTAAACAAATCGCTGTAGCCAATCCTCCAACACCTGAACCAATAATGACTGTATCAAATTTCTCCATAAATTTTTATCTTTTTATAAAATACAAAATCAATGGAAAAGCTGAATTGTAGTCTAATAAACCGTTATTATTTTTGTAATTGGTTCCAAAAATCAAAATAATTGAACCACTGCAAAGGGTATTTTTCAAGCATCATTTCAACATTCTTTGTGTATTCTCTCAACAATCCTTTTTCATCACGATGTTTTACTTTGGCTTCTCTTGTATAAAGATGATAATGCAGATTGGGCTCTTTCATTACATATACAAAAACAACTGGAACTTTTAATCTAGAGGCTATAAGGAAAGGACCTGCCGGAAAAAGGGCTTCTTGTCCCAGTAAATTCTCGCTCAAAGATTTTACCCCTTCAAAATATCTATCGCCTGTAAAACAAACCAATTCATTTCTAGCCAAAGCTGCATTTATCTCAAAAATGTGAGATAAGTCATCACTAATGATTATAAACTTAATGGTTGGTTTTTGGGTAATACTTTCCAGATAATTTTTTATCGAAGAATGCTCTAAATCGGTAGTAACCAAGTTAATTTGAAAATTAACATCAATCTCACTAAAGAAATGTTCGGCTATTTCAAAATTCCCAATATGAGCACTTATAAGCACTCCCCCTTTTTTCTCTTCTAAAAGTTTGATAAGAATTTCTCTTCCATCATGCTCATAAGTAAACTTGCTTTTCAATCCAGCTCCAATTGCAATTTTATCTATAATAGTCTGACCAAAAGTATAATAGCTCTTAAAAACCATTCTTTTAGATTTAAAATAGGAATACCCCAATCTTTTTCTAAAATAATAAAAGATTGAGGTATTGCTTTTTTTAAGGAAAATAAAATAATATGAAGCTACAAAATAAAGGATCAGATAAGCGGATTTAATTCCTACTTTTTTAATAAAAAAAACGAAGATTTTATATCCTAAAACAGTGCCTTTAGATTTTCCATCCCATTCACTCATTTTTAAATTGTAGATTTTAGTCCCGAAAGTTTTCGGGAGTAGATTTTAGATTGCTTGTCGCATCTAAAAATATTAATTAGGCTTTAACTTTTAATTTATTTTCGATTAAATCATAAAAACTTTGAAATGAATCGATCCCTACGAAATCCACTTCAACCAATTTTACACCAAAATTAGATTCAATTGAAACAACTAAATCTACATAATCTAAACTATCTAATCCCAAAGTGTCTTTTAAATTGGCTTCTGGCTGAATATCATCTCCATCCACTTCGAATTCTTCAATCAAAAACGCTTTAATTTTCTCTATTATAACTTCTTTATTCATGTATACTATTATGTTTTTTTTATTGGTAACATGCAATTTGTCTATCAACATTAGCTTTTACGACTAATTTTAAGATAGGCTCATTTCATTGTTTTTTTTATACTTTTTAACTACTAATGCTGAATTTGTTCCTCCAAAACCAAAGGAATTCGACAAAAATATATCAATTTTTTTATTTAAAGTGGTTTTAACCAAATTTAATTTTGCTGCATCTTCATCTGGGTTTTCTAAATTGATATTTGGCGCAATAAAATCGTTTTGCATCATCAAAATAGAATAAATAACCTCACTAGCTCCCGCCATCCAACATTCGTGTCCTGTCATTGATTTTGTGGAACTCACATACGGATTACTTTCTCCAAAAACTTCAAAAATGGCTTTTGCCTCATTTGTATCCCCTACAGGTGTAGATGTTGCGTGTGCGTTTATGTAATCTACTTGACTCGCTTTTATTCCAGCTTCATCAAGGGCTCTTTGCATGGCTATAGAAGGACCTTCAACATTTGGAGTCGAAATATGTCCCCCATTAGACGAAAACCCATACCCTACAACTTCGGCCAGAATAGTTGCTCCTCTTTTTATGGCAGATTCGTATGATTCCAGAATTAATGTTGCACCACCACCACTAGGGATTAATCCATCACGGCCAGAGTCAAAAGGTCTTGACGCTTTAGATGGTTCGTCTTCCCTAGGGGAAAAAACACCTAATCCGTCAAAACTACTCATCGCATATTTATTAATTTCTTGTGCTCCTCCGCAAATAATCATTTCCTGAAAACCACTTTTGATTAAAAAATAAGCCAATCCGATAGAATGGGATCCACTTGCACAAGCCGCACTAATGGTTAGATTAATCCCTCTCAATTTAAAAATGGTGGAGAGATTCATCGTAACGGTTGAATTCATGGATTTAAAAATTGCTCCAGAACCAATTAAAGCAGTATCTTTTTTTTCTCGAATAATATCCGTAGCTTCAATAATAGCCTTTGAAACACTATCGTTTCCGTACATTATCCCAACTTCATTTTCGTCAAAAAAAGAATCATCTATATTGGCATTTTTCAACGCCTCAATAGTTGCCATATAGGCATACTCTGTTTCTTCTCCCAGACTAATTCTTTGTCTTCTTGAAAGTAAATTTTTTAAATCGGGCTTAGGAACCATACCCGTTAAAGCAGAGCGAAAGCCAAATTCCTTACGCTCGGGATCAATAGAAATGCCAGATTTTCCTTTATACAAGGAATCTTTTACTTCGTCTAACGATGTTCCTATACAGGAATAAATTCCCATTCCTGTGATCACAACTCTTTTACTCATTTTTGCTTAAGGTAATTTTTATGAATAAATCCCACCATTTATATTAATTATCTCCCCAGTAATATAGCTCGACTTCTTAGAAACCAAAAAACTAACTAAATCAGCTACTTCTTCGGCTTCACCAAAACGATTCACGGGAACCATTTTTATTAGCTCTTTTTCATCAAGTTGGCTCGTCATATCGGTTTTAATAAAACCTGGAGCCACTGCATTTACTGTGATATTTCTTTTGGCAACTTCTTGTGCCAAGGCTTTTGTTGCGGCAACTACAGCTCCTTTGGCGGCAGAATAATTGGTTTGTCCAGCAGTACCTTTTACCCCAGATAGCGAAACGATATTAACAATACGTCCGTATTTATTGCGCAACATTTTTTGGATAAAGAAGTTAGTCACATTAAAGAATCCATTCAAACTGGTATTCACAACACTAGACCAATCTTCCGGACTCATCCACATAAACAATCCGTCTTTTGTAATACCTGCATTATTCACAATAGCTTCAACAATAGCAGTAGGATTCGCTTCTTGCCATTGTGTTAAAACACTTTTCACTTCTTCGAAGTTTACTACATCAAATTGCAAAATCTCACCAGTAGCTCCATTTGCAATAACTTTTTCTAATGTTTTTTCAGCGGCTTCTTTATTCGAATGATAATTAATCAAAATATGATAGCTGCTGTCTTGCGCTAATTTTTCACAAATAGCACTACCAATTCCTCTTGAACCTCCTGTTACCAATGCACATTTCATATTTTTATTTTAGATTTCATACAATATAAAATTATTTTTATTTTTAAAAAACTTCGGCATTTTTAAACCATTGATTTCCTAAAACAGAATCGTTTGGTTTTATGAAACCCCATTATACGACTAGCAAAAAGCTAAGTTCAAATAAAGCTTAACTTTTTTTTGAACAAGTATAAATCTAAAAGACTAATAAAATCAGTCTTTTTTATTATCCTTATTTAATAAGTAACTTAAACAAAGATTTTCTTTAACTTCAACATCTCCTTCCCAACTAATAGTACCACTACCCTCAGCTGTAAAACGATGTATCCCCGGTTTAACTTCTACAGTAATTGTTCCTATAGATGAGCATTCAGGTTGAGAAGTAAATGCTTCCCCAAGTTCTCCGTAATATTTTTCCTCTAAGAATATTTTTATTTCATTTAATTTTTTTGAATCACACCAAAATGAAACAAAACCTGAACCTAAAGGCTTATCAACAATAGTAGGTTGCTCTAAATCATTTGTAAAATATAATTCTAAAGTTACTGTTCCTTCTTCAAATTCAACACTAATCAAACCCTTCCCTTTTTTAATAGCTGACATAACAGTAAATGGCTTTGATAATCGGTTCCAATTTTCTACAACAAATTCTTTAATTTCATTGTTTTTCATCAATACTTTTGCAGGAGAACAATAGTTATAACTATCAGTAGCAATAATAGAATGCCATCCATCTATAATTTTTTCAGGATAATGTTCGGAATCGTTATAAGTTGTTTTAACTAAATTAACTTTTGCTTGAGTTTCTGATAAATTTGCTTCTCTTTTCTTTTTATTAAATATGGTCTTTTTTAATGAAGATCCTCCGTATGCAATCATGTTAATATGAGTCTTCCAACTACTGAACGCGCCAGGAACAGCAGGTCTTTTGTTCGTTTGATCCACAGCATTAACTCCTGATGTATTAATACTAATGTAATTTTGCGCATTTGCAATTGATGAAAACATTAAAGCTATTATAATAATTTTTAGTTTCATTTTTCGTGTATAATACTAATTTATAGTTGTGTATTTCAATGTTACAATTAATTATTAATCAAATAGTCTTTCACTTTTTGAACAAAAGGATACATTACCTGATCTTTTTCGAACCTTGGAATAATGACACGAATATCATCGTATATTTTTCTGGTTACCGATGAAATTTGATCTTTTTGTTCTAAATAGTCAATCGCTTGAACAATCGTAATCAACTCTATTGCTAATACTTCAAAAGAATTCTCAATTACTTTTGCGGTAATAACTGCTGCATTTGTCCCCATACTCACAATGTCCTGATTGTCATTATTGTTTGGAATACTGTGGATATACATCGGATTAGACAACATCTGGTTTTCGGCAGTGGTTGAAGTGGCGGTAAACTGAACTCCTTGCATCCCGAAATTAAAGCCTAAAGTCCCTAAATTTACAAATGGAGGTAAAATTTCGTTTATTTTTGAATTCAACAAATAATTCAATTGACGCTCTGCAAGCATAGTCAATTTGGTAATTACTATTTTTAATTTATCCATTTCCAAGGAAATATAATCTCCATGAAAATTCCCTCCATGATAAACGTGTTGATTTTTCACGTCGATAATCGGGTTGTCATTAGCCGAGTTAAATTCCTCTTCAAGAATCGAAGCTACATTATCAATTGTTTCCAAAACAGGACCTAAAATTTGAGGAACACAACGCAGGGAATAATACTCCTGAACTTTTTCCTTAAAAATATTTTCGGTGTTTTCTCCAGAATATAAATGGTCTTCTCTTTTTCTAATTAAGGTACTGTCCGCAAGATTTTTTCTCATTCTTGCAGCCACTTCGCGTTGTCCTTTGTGACGTTTCGTATTGTTTAATTCTTCCGAAAAATGGTCATCATAAGCTTGTACAATTTCATTTATAGCACAAGAAAATTTAAGTGACCAGTCTAATAATTTATTGGCATGGTGCACATTTACCACTCCAATACCCGTCATTACAGAGGTTCCGTTCATCAAAGCTAAACCTTCTCTAATTTCTACTTGAATAGGTTCTAAATTCTCTAATTTGAAAACCTCTTGGGTAGGTCTTCTTTCTCCTTTATAAAAAACCTCACCTTCCCCTATAAGAACTAAAGCTAAGTGAGCCAATTGCACTAAATCACCACTTGCCCCCACGCCACCATGCTCAAAAATTAATGGGGTAATATCTCTATTTATTAATTCTTTCATAAGGTGAATTAAAGAAGGATGAACTCCTGAATTACCTAAGGAAAGTGTATTTAGTCTAGCCAATATCGCTGCTTTAACACAAATAGCATTCAATGGTTTTCCGGTACCCGAAGCATGACTTCTAATTAAGTTATATTGCAATTGAATACGATCTTCATCTTTTATACGATACTGAGCCATTGGTCCAAAACCCGTATTAACACCGTAAATAATTTTATTAACTGAGAAGTTTTTTAAAAAATCAAAACTTTCATTTACTCTATCTAAAACAACTTGGCTTATATCTATTTTACCATTATTAAAGATAACGGCTTCGAACTCTTGTAAACTTAAAAATTCCTTAATTTCATTCATTCTAACGGTGTTTTTTAACTAAATAAATCAAAAATTAATTTTTATTTAGAATATATTGTGGTTTATTTGACGGACGCAAATGTAGCATAATATCACTTAAAAAAGTAAATCGACACATTTTTTTGTTTCTCAACTTCTTTATCACCGCTAACAATAACTACAACAGCCACTTATACTAAACTAACAAAAAAAAAGAATGAAAGATTTTGGTTCTGATAAAAAGAATGTTGTCCAAGCAAATTTAGATGCACAAAAAATTGCTTTTGCCCCAATTATGTTTCAAGCAGCAAAGTCACTTCGTAATTTAGGCATATTAGACTATTTATTCAATAAAGGCAACGCAACTATAGAAACAATTGCAACTGAATTGAATTTATCCGTATACGGCGTAAAAGTTTTGCTTGAAGCCGGATTGAGTTTAGAAATGGTATACTTGAAAGACAATGAATTCATATTAACTAAAACGGGTTATTTTATACTAAGAGACAAAATGACCAATATAAATATGGATTTCACACAAGACGTCAATTATCTTGCTATTAACCATCTAGAAGCTTCTATTGTTAACGGAAAACCTGAAGGATTGAAAGAACTGGGAAATTGGGATACTGTCTACATCGGATTATCTGAATTACCCGAAAAAATCAAGAAAAGTTGGTTTGATTTCGATCATTTTTATTCGGATTATACTTTCCCTGAAATAATGCCAATATTATTTGGAAACAATCCTAAATCTTTTTTGGATGTGGGCGGTAATACCGGTAAATTTTCTATGCAATGTGCAAAGTATGATCCAAAGGTGAACATCACCATTTTAGACCTACCTGGCCAAGCCAATGTTGCTCGAAAAAATATAGCCGAAGCCGGATTTGAAAACAGAATTACTGCAATCGACACTAATTTATTAGATAATTCCATTCCTTTCCCAAAAGGATATGACATTATATGGATGAGTCAATTTATAGACTGTTTTTCTTTACAGGAAATCAGCGGACTTTTTGCAAGAGCTTATGAAGCAATGACCGATGATGCTAGTTTTTATATCTTGGAAACCTTTTGGGATTTACAAAAATTCCAAGCATCAACATACAGTTTACATGCCACTTCCTTATATTTCACGGCTGTTGCCAATGGAAATAGCCAAATGTTCCATTCAAAAGACATTTTAAAAGTTATCGAAAAAGCAGGATTTGTAGTTGATGAAATGCATGAAATCATAGGAATGAGCCATACACTCATTAAATGCAAAAAAAGAATTTTATAAGCCTATAAAATTTTAAATTTGCACATAATAAAAAAGCAATACTGATTTAAGCTAATAATAAAATGCTCCTTTTTTTTTGAAAAGTGCATGAATCAAGTATTAATCAACACAGTTTATAAAAACAATAAAAATGTTACAAGAATTCGTAGATGTTTTAATTATAGGAGCGGGGCCATCCGGATGTGTATCAGCCTCCTATCTTCATAAAAACGGAATAAAAATTAAGGTTGTAGAAAAAACAAAATTCCCCCGAATTGTAGTTGGAGAAAGTCTTATACCTAGAGTAATGGATCATTTTGCTGAAGCAGAATTATTTGAATGTCTAGATGCCATGAATTTTGAGAAAAAATTAGGCGCCCGTTTTATTAGGGGAGAAGAAATTTGTGTATTTGATTTTAGCGACAAATTCACAAAAGGTTGGGATTGGACTTGGCAAGTTCCAAGAGCTGATTTTGACAATACAATGGCGCAAGAAGTGATTCGAAAAGGAATCGATTTAGAATTTGAATCGGAAGTCATTTCGGTTACTTTCGAAGGCAAAAATTCGACAACCGTTGTTAAAGACAAGGACGGAAATTTAAAAGAAATTCATGCTAAGTTCATCATCGATTCCAGTGGTTACGGCAGAGTTTTACCTCGACTTTTAGATTTGGATACGCCTTCAAAACTAGATCCGCATTCGTCTATTTTTACCCATGTTGTAGATGTCAACCGTCCCGAAGGCGAGGAAGGAACGATGATCTCCTTTGACATACTGGAAACCGAAGTTTGGTTATGGGTAATCCCTTTTTCTAACGGAAACACAAGTTTAGGAGTAGTTGGACCAACTTCATTTATCAACTCCCTTTCCGAAAATAAAGACAATGCCGAAGCATTAAAAAACGCCATACAACTATCTGATTATTATATAAAACGTTTTGCCGGAGTCGATTTTATATTTGAACCCGTAAAATTAGAAAACTACTCTCGTTCTGTAAAGAAAATGTACGGTGATGGATTTGCACTTACAGGAAATAGTTCAGAATTTTTAGATCCAGTATTCTCATCGGGTGTTGCATTTGCAACCGAATCCGGTATGCTTGCAGCAAAACTTTTCTTGAAAGAATCACAAGGCATTACTGTAGATTGGGAAACCGAATTTACAGGATATATGAAAAGAGGAATTGCGGTTTTTACCACTTACGTAAAAGAGTGGTACACCGGTAATTTACAAACCTTGTTTTTTCATCAACCAGAAAACCTAGAAGTAAAAAGAAAAATATGTGCCGTACTTGCCGGTTATGTTTGGGATGAGGACAATCCGTTTGTAAAAAAACACGATAATCTTATCAAAAATATGGCTCACTTACTCGAAATGGAAAGTGCACAAAAAAAATCCTAGTTTTAAAACTAGGATTTTTTTTACCTCAAAATTATTTATATACTTTCTCCAAAAGCATTTTCGCCAATGATTTTCCAGTTTTAGCATATCCTTCTCCAATCCTGGCTTCATTACTGAAATTATTACCCCACTGGTCTCCTGGTGCATTTTTACTGGAAATCTCAAACAAAACATTTGATTTATTATTGGTTTCCACGAATAGCAAAAATGTTGAGACTCTTGCAGGTTCTTTCATTATTCCTGCATCCCAACCCGGATAAATCCATATTGTTTTTACAATTAAAGTATATTTTGCGGTGGTTAATCCCTCTTGAAAACTAACTTCCTTTTTACCCTTTGAATAGACAACATTCATTAATTCCAAAAATTTTGGATTCCAAATTAATTCTTTACCGGCATTCCATTTTTTTTTCCAGATATCACCAATGCCTTTTGTTTTTTCATTTAGCTCCTGAGCTCTTTTTGTAATATACTGTTCTTCTGATAATTTTTCTTTTAGCAAAGTCATTTTGCTATAGTCAAATTCAACATTAATTTCTTTTTGATCTTTGAGAAAATCAAAATCTCCTTGCATGACACTCATCTCTTGAGCTGTCATCAAGCATGAAATGAACAATACTGTAACTACAATTATTTTTTTCATTTGTCTTAAATTTTAAAATGTTATTGTCTTTATAAAAACCTTTTAAGTTGCATAACCATGTTTTTAGCCAATTTTTCATAAGCCCCGGCGATACGATCTCCTTGATCAAATTCAAATGTGCCTTGTGCCAATCCTATTGACTTATCAAATTCCATTTCCACCAAAATATTTTTGGGGTTAGCCGTTTCCACAATTGTTATAACAGCACTGATTTTTGCAGGTTGGGCTGCAGCAACAACACTATAACCAGGATAGATCCAAGTGGTTTTAATGCTCATGGTATATTGTAAATCACTGTTCTTCTCACATTTTATTTCCCCTTTTTCAAATCGTTTGTTGAAATATTCCATGAATTTGGGTTCGTATTTATTTTCTCTGTCCTTATACCAATCCTTTCTGAATTTTTCCGATTCCCCTTCAACCTCTTTCCTTTTATCCATTTTATCGGCCAAATACGCTTCTTCAGTTTCAAAACCATCGACTTTCAGATTCGTATAATCAAAAGTAACATTATAGGCAGCAATCCCTTTTAGGTTACTCACTTTTCCTGATAAAACATCAAATCGCTGTGCGGAAGCAACAGAAATAAAAAATAAAAATAATAAAACGACACTTTTTTTCATATGTAGATAATATTGTTTTTGTTAGATCCCGATAGGTATCGGGAGGTATCGCCAGATCTTCATTGGTGTTTGCGACAACTGTTGTCATGGCGATTTCATAGGTAAAATAATCTTAAACAATTTGATATGACTTCTATGGCATAAAAAAATCCCCATAAATAGGGACTCTTTCGTTTCTAGTATTAAACTATTACTTATATGCTTTTTTTAAGAGCATTTTGGCTACTGATTTTCCAGTTTTTGCAAAACCTTCCCCAATTCTGGATTCGTTACTAAAATTATTCCCCCATTGATCTCCTGGTGCGCTATCACTAGAAATCTCCAATAAAACATTCGACTTTTTACTCGTTTCCACAAATCTCAATACCGTACTCACCTTGGCTGGTTGCTTCATGATTGCCGCATCCCAACCTGGATAAATCCAAACTGTTTCTACTATTAGAGTATATTTTGCGTTTACCAATCCTTCTTGAAAACTAACCTCTTTATTCTCCTTTACTAAAACAATATTTATTAATTCCAAAAATTTAGGATTCCAAATTAATTCCTTACTTGAATCCCATTTCTTTTTCCAAGTATCACCAGTTCCTTTAGTCTTATCATTTAATTCTTTGGTTCTATTGGCAACATATTGCCCTTCGGTCAATTTCTCTTTCAAAAGAGTCATTTTTGAATAATCAAATTCAACATTAATCTCTTTTTGATCCTTTAAGAATCCGAAATCTCCTTTTACAACATCCATATCTTGGGCGCTCATGATAGAAGAAACAAATAATACTGCAAAAACAATTTTTTTCATTTACTTTTTATTTTTAAATTAATATAACATTCCTTACAACCAAAAATATATATTTTTTTTCCATTTATCGCACTTATTAAAATAAAAATGACACTAAGCCAATATTAAAATATATGACTATCCGTGACTTGTACCAAAAATATATAAACGGAGAATGGAACACGGATTATACTGATTCACTAAAGAGAAAACGCTGATAAAAACGGATTTCAATTTAGAATGTGTTGAAAATAGCGGATTATCCCGCCTTCGGCAGTTGACGGATTATAATCTAATTAATAAAAAAGACTCTTGGTACTCATTACGGATAGTCATATTAAAATATTAATTATAAATATTAAAAAACATACATTTCTTACATTTAATTTTTTTTTAAATTTTTACTTACTTTTACATAATAAAAATTACAAATATTTAATAACTAACTATTTAACGACACAAAAAACAACTATGAAAAAGAAACTATTTATCACAGCCGTTCTCCTTGGAACCATTTCATTTACCAATGCACAAAGCGTGGGAGACATCACAAAAGCAACCAACACCGCAAGCAAAACAGCAACTACTGCCGCAGCAAGCTCATTTGACGTTGCAAGCATTTCAAACCAAGTAATGGGAGTATTATCTCCAAAATTGAAGTTAACCGACGCCCAAAAACCGGCTGTAAACTCATTAGTAAACGAAACACTAAACAAAAAGAAAAATATTTTACCAACTATGACAACTGATAAAGCCGGTTACGCTTCAAAAATGACAGCCAACAGAGAATCGTTTTCAGCCAAAATGAAAAAATTAGTAAGTCCAACCCAGTTTACAGCACTTAGTGCTTTATTGCCAAAATCAGCTTCTGCAGTAACACCATTAGTACAAATGTTGTATTAACACATTGGAAACAAATTATATTAAGATTACCTAAAAAGCAAAATTTAATCAGTTTTGCTTTTTTATTTAAAAACTATATCGTAATATTGCAATATAAATATATGACGATGGGAATTACTAAAACAGAACACTTCACAGACGAGCAAAACGAATTGGCTATTTTGGCAAAAGCTATCGGTCATCCTGCCCGCATTGCCATTATCGAATACCTATTAAAAATGGACAGCTGTATTTGCGGAGATATTGTAAATGTATTGCCTCTAGCTCAGCCTACCGTTTCGCAACACCTAAAAGAACTCAAAAACGCCGGACTTATAAAAGGCAATGTAGAAGGAAACTCAGCCTGTTATTGTATCAACGAAGTTGGTTTCGAGAAAATCAAAGGCTTTTTTCAGTTGGTCAGTAATTATATAGATAAAAAGAAAAATCATTGTTGTTAATGAAAATATCAAGAATTGAGTATCAAGTACAAAGAAACCATAAACTTCTAAACTCTTAAACAATTTAAACTTTTAAACTTTCCTCATCATGAAACTATCAGAAATAAAAAAACACTTAAGCACTGCAACAGGAGTGACTTTTCAGTTGCCAAACGGAACATTCGTACCCGAACATTTCCACGTAACTGAAGTTGGAATGATTACCAAAAACTTTATCGATTGTGGTGGAACCGTCCGCAAAGAATCGGTTGTGAATTTTCAATTGTGGGATGCCAACGATTTTGACCACCGATTGAAAGCCCAAAAATTATTGAATATCATTGCCCTTTCCGAAAAAGTATTGGGACTTGAAGATCTAGAAATTGAGGTGGAATACCAAGACAACACTATCGGAAAATACGATTTGGGTTATAACGGAGAGACTTTTTTATTGTTGAACAAACAAACCGCTTGTTTGGCATTAGATCAATGTTGTCCTCCACAGGAAAAACAAAAAGTAAAATTATCCGAAATAGGAAACGAAGCCAACTGTTGCACTCCTGGTTCAGGATGTTGCTAACAAACACAAACTCATAACTATTTCACTCGTGAATACTTTTTAACTTAATAAACAGTCAACATTATATTCAAAAAAAGATGGCCCACAGATAACACCGATCGAGCAGATCATACACAGATTAAAAATCTCATTCAAAAATCCGTGCCAATCAGTTCATTCCTTGTTAACTGTGGGCTAATATTCACCTTGCAAGCAAACAACCAAAGACCTATTTCAAATGACACAAACCAAAAGCAATCTATTTACGCTCATCAATAATACCATAGACACTTTAGATTTCGCAAGCATTTCAGTCGAACGCAAAACCATTTTGCAACCGCTTATAGATTTCATCCAATCGAAAGTAACGGCAAACCAAGACATCCGACTCAATTTCATCTGTACCCACAATTCCCGCAGAAGCCATTTGTCCCAAATCTGGGCGCAAACCGCAGCAGCGTATTACAACATCAAAAACGTGTTTAGCTATTCGGGCGGAACCGAAGCTACCGCTTTATTCCCGATGGTAGCCCAAACATTAACCAATACTGGTTTTCAAATCAAAACGCTTTCCGAGGGCAACAATCCCGTGTACAGCGTAAAATACAACGAAAACGATCATCCGGTGATTTGCTTTTCCAAAACATACGATGACGCTTTCAACCCTCAAAGCGAATTTGCAGCCATTCTGACTTGTTCCTCAGCCGATGACGGTTGTCCGCTTATTGTAGGAGCCGAAAAACGAATCCCCATCACCTTCGAAGACCCAAAAGCCTTTGACAACACCCCACAACAAGCCGAGAAATATCAAGAACGTAGCATCCAAATTGCAACCGAACTGTTTTATGTTTTCTCACAAGTAAAAAAATAAACTCAAAATTTTAACCATTAAGAGATTAAGTAAATGAAGGTTCAAAGTAAAGCTTAATGAGCCTTAATCCCTTAATGGTTCAAAAAAAATAAATGCTAAAAAATAATTAAATTATGTCAGCAAATAATTGTGCTCCCGCTTTAGAGCGAAAAAAATTAGGCTTCCTCGACCGCAACCTTACCCTTTGGATATTTCTAGCCATGGCTCTAGGCGTTTCCATTGGTTATTTTATTCCATCGAGTAGCGGATTCATCAACTCCTTTTCGAGTGGAACAACCAACATTCCTTTGGCAATTGGGTTAATCTTGATGATGTATCCGCCACTGGCCAAAGTCAAGTACGAACAAATGGGTGAAGTTTTTAAAAACACCAAAGTTCTTGGCGCATCTCTGTTTCTCAATTGGGTTGTGGGGCCAATTTTAATGTTTACTCTCGCCTTACTCTTCCTAAACGGCTATCCCGAATACATGATAGGAGTCATCCTCATCGGGCTTGCACGCTGCATCGCCATGGTCGTAGTCTGGAATGACCTAGCCGACGGAAACCGAGAATATGCCGCGGGATTAATCGCCCTCAACAGTATCTTCCAAGTATTAATGTTCAGCTTTTACGCTTACGTATTCATCACTATACTGCCACCTTATTTTGGGTACGACGGCTTTGAAGTCAACATCAGCATTGGGCAAATTGCCGAAAGTGTGGGCATCTATCTCGGCATCCCCTTTGCCCTTGGTATCATCAGTCGCTACGCCTTAATTACCACCAAAGGAGCCGAATGGTTCGATACCAAATACGTTCCTTTCATCTCCCCCATCACCTTAATTTCCTTGCTGTTCACCATCGTATTAATGTTCAGCCTCAAGGGCGAATTAATCGTCCAAATCCCAATGGACGTTGTACGCATCGCCATCCCGCTAGTGATTTATTTCGTCATTATGTTCGTCATGAGTTTCTTCATCGGCAAGTACTTTGGCGCTGATTATTCCAAGTCAACCGCCATTGCCTTCACCGCCACTGGGAACAATTTTGAGTTGGCCATCGCCGTAGCCATTGGCGTTTTCGGCATCAACAGTGGCCAAGCCTTTGCAGGTGTCATAGGCCCATTGGTCGAAGTTCCCGCTCTAATCGCCTTAGTCAATGTCGCCTTTTGGTTTAGAAAAAAATATTATAGCAATAAAGAGTAGCATTATTAGGAGCCATTTCCTGCTATCCGCTTGTATCTTTTCTTAAGGCAAAGAAAAATTGCCTCAAAAAAAGGATACCGCTTCTATCAGGGCTAGGGCATTCATTTTCAAAAGAAGATTTGTTTTCAAAAATCACATAAGCTGCAATTCCATAAAATTTGGGATTGCAGCTTTTTTTTAACCCTGACGCCTAAAAATGATTAAAGATTTTTGATTTCAAAAGTTTTAAACCTCCTAAAATCTAAATTTCCATTCACTTATCAGAAAACCTGAAGTCTGAAATCGTTAATCTAAAATCTTCAATCTAAAATAATTCCCCTATCTTTATACTTCAATTATACGCCATACTTCAAATATACGCCTTATGAACTGGAAAGCACAACTCATCAAACGCCGTGGTGAAAGCCGAATCGCCATTTATTTCGAAAAAAATCCCGATTGGACTGACCGAATCAAGCAACAAGAAGGATCCCGATGGAGCCAAACCTTAGGAGTTTGGCACTTACCCGACACCTTCGAGAACCGAATGAAGTTTCAGATTGTCGAAACTCCAATCAGACACCCTTCGACAGAAGGAATCGCACAAATAGAAAAATTCAAGCACTGGTTATTATCCAGACGCTATAGCGAAAGCACCATAAAAACCTATACCGAAGCCTTAAAATCCTTTCTAACCTTTTACAACGAAAAACCGGTTGCCGAAATCACCAATAACGATGTCATACGGTACAATAATGAGTACATTTTAAATAACAATTTGTCGGCATCCTATCAAAATCAAATCGTGAATGCCATCAAATTGTTTTTCACAACCGTACTAGACACGAAAATAGAGCTAGACAAAATTCACCGTCCCAAGCGAGAAAAACTACTTCCCAATGTTTTGAGTAAGGAAGAGGTAAAATTGATACTGAATGCACACAGCAACCTAAAACACAAAACGATGTTGAGTTTAATTTATGCTTGCGGATTGCGTTGTGGAGAACTCCTAGCCCTTAAACCGGTTCATATCGATTCCAAAAGAAATATTGTAATGTTAAAAAGCGCAAAAGGGAAGAAAGACAGAATAGCTCCCTTAAGTCCAAAGATATTGGAGATGTTGCGGGATTATTACACAATTCACAAACCCACTACCTATTTATTTGAAGGACAAATTTCTGGCTCTCCATACGATTCAAGGAGTTTACAACTTGTATTAAAACAAGCTTTAAAAAAGGTTGGAATTCTAAAACCAGTAACATTGCATTGGTTACGCCACAGTTTTGCCACACATTTATTGGAAAGCGGAACTGATTTACGTTATATCCAAGAATTACTAGGCCATAACAGCAGTAAAACCACCGAAATATACACCCACGTTAGTACGAAAAGTATTCAGCAAATAAAAAGTCCTTTTGATGATTTGTAATCTTTTTTTGTTATTTTTGAAAAACAAAAAAACGAAACAAACCTTCGCCAATCTACCCAACTGACGGATGTATAGACGAAGGTTTGTTTCGCATATATACTAGTTGGAGGTAATTGGCACGTACCACTTAGACTACGACGTTTTTTCACAATGAATTTTCGGGATATTTTTTTGGGATG
>NZ_QCZH01000007.1 GCF_003097655.1 Flavobacterium laiguense | reverse complement strand
AGATTTTAGATTTTAGATTTTAGATTTTAGATTTTAGATTTTAGATTTTAGATTTTAGATTTTAGATTTTAGATTTTGTCCTATAAAAAAAGCGATTTTCATCCTGAAAATCGCTTTTTTTATTTCTAAACACAGACTGAATACAAAATCTGATTACCTCGTTCTAAAACTGAACACTCAAAAACTGTCCCGATAATTATCGGGAACTGAACACTTTTCTTAAATAAGCTTCGAGAAATCGGGTTTGAAATAATTCGGGCCTTTCATCACTTTTCCGTCTTCTCTGTAAATAGGATTTCCATCTTCACCTAATTTACTCATATTAGAGCGTTGAATTTCGTCAAAGACTTCTTCAATTTTGTGTTGTAATCCGTGTTCTATAATCGTACCGCAAAGGATATACATCATATCGCCAAGTGCATCGGCAATTTCAATTAGATCATTATTTTGAACCGCTTCTAGATACTCTTCGTTTTCTTCCTTCATCAAATTGTAGCGAAGTATGTTTTTACTTTCTCCTAAGTCGGCAATCGGAGTTTCGCTATGCCCAATTCTAAATGCGGTATGAAATTCCTTAACGGCGTTGATTTGTTTTTGCATACTTTTTAATTCATTGATTTGAAATGGAAAATTAACAACTATTTCTAAACTATTACCTAAATTTGTCAAAAATTATTTAAACATGTTTAGTCAAGGTCAATTAGTATTTGCAGTTTGTTTTTTTATAGCCTTTGTTGTTGCAATGGTTTTTGCCTATCGAAAAGATGCCAATTTACACAAAGTTTTCTATAAAGGAAATTATAAAATTCTAATAGGTTTCCTTGTTTTTATTGGACTCTTATTTGTGATCAAAATTTATTTTAAGCATTAAAATAAAAAACGCCCACTTCACTGTGGGCGTTTTTATCATTACAGCATTTTTGCTTTTTAATTTTCTAATGGTAAAAAACCAAAGTTTTTAGAATACTTCAACATTTGTTCTGCAAATGTTTTAGGTTGCTCTACCACTATAGAACTAATTTCTCCTTTAGCATTTAATTTCGGAACCAAAACTGGATTTACAAAACCATTATAAGGAGCATCAGGAAATTGTTTATTACGTTCTAGTACTTCGGCATGTATTTTTTGATCTACTTTTACTCCGTAATTTTCTACCAATGCTTTTCCTGCTTCAAAATCGCCTTCGGATTTTATACGTTGCACTTCTTTCAATAATTGCCCAAACAAATCATGTAGTTTATCATAATCGGTGATATTAAAATACGTTTTTCCATTACGGGAAACCATTTCAATAACATTGTCTTTCTTCCCGTTTTCATACACCCAAGCACTTACCCATTGACGGTTTCTCATGTGCGCTTCTTCAATATTAGCACCCAATTCTAAACGAACCAGCTGTGTCATTAACCCATTTCTGATATACCCATCATAACACTGCATCCCTAAATCTTTCCAATTATCTACTAATCCAAGTTCTTGAATTTTAGGATTGTATAAATAGAACAATCCCACTAAATCGGCTCTTCCTTCCTCTAGTGTTGAAGCGTAATTTTTTAATGTTTCTTTTGGAGTTCCAACACCTGGATTTATTTGTCCCGAAGCGTGACCTACCACTTCATGCAAAGAAGTATGCAATTTACCACCTAACTCAGCGTATTTTTCAGCCAATCTTATTTCCTCTTCATCATTTGCAAATTCTTGCAATTTTCCTTTTCCTCCAGATTTAGAATAAGCATCTATAATATTCCCTAGAGAAACGGATTTAGAACCATAGTCTGCACGAATCCAATCGGCATTTGGAAGATTCACCCCAATTGGTGTACTCGGAGAAGCATCTCCAGATTCACCCGCAACAACAACCGTTTTATATGAAACCCCAACAACGTTTTTCTTTTTATGTTCTGGCAATAACGGAGAGTTGTCCTCAAACCATTGAGCATTTTTAGATACCACTTCCATTTTCTTAGACATATCAAAATCTTTTATCTGAACAATGCCTTCATAAGAACCTCTATATCCTAATGGGTCATTGTACACTTCAACAAATCCGTTGATGTAATCTATATTACCGTCGGTAGCCTGTAACCAAGCAATATTAAAATCATCCCATGTTTTAAGACTTCCTGTTTTATAAAAACTAACCAATAAAGTAATTGCATCGGCTTGTTTTTTATTCTCGGCTACGCTTTGCGCTTTCTCCAACCAATAAATCATTTTATCAATTGCAGCTCCGTACATTCCTTTGCTTTTCCAAACTTTTTCTTCTAATTGTCCTTTCGAATTACGAACCAATTTAGAATTAATGCCATACGAATAGGGTTTCTTAGCGTCTAGACTCGTTTTTTTGGCATAAAAAGCTTCGACTTCTTTTTGGGTAATTCCTTTTTCATAAAAATTAATAGACGAACCCTCTAACAATCCTTTTGAGGAATCGAGATTTACTTTTTTTGAATCAACATCATTGAAGAGAATTTCAGCTATTTGAGGTGACAAAGTCGTTTTAGTATTTTTCAACAAGCCATTAAAATAAGCTAATGAAAAACCAGCCTTGATTTTCTCGTTTGAATAATGATGATGGATTCCGTTTGAAAACCAAACTCTTTTTAAATAAATTTCAAAATTTTTCCAATCTGGAACATTTTTATCCCCTTTATAATTTTGATAAATATTTTCTAATGCTTTTCTAATTTTTAGATTGTGTCTGTAATTTTGATCCCACATGATATCTCGCCCAGAAGTGCCCGCTTGCGTAAGAAAGTACACTAGTTTTTGCTCTTTTAAAGTAAGATTTTCCCAGCCAGTAATTTGGTAACGCAACACTTTTATATCAGAGAATTGCTCTACCACATAATCAAATGGAGTATTCTCAGCAGATTTTACCGTTGTAGTTTTCTCATTTTGAGCGTTGCAAACAACAGAAACCGCAATGGTCATAAAAAACCCTGCACTTTTAAGTAATTTCATTATTATTATTTTTTAGATGTTAAACAAATAAATACTCAACAAATATAAGCATTCTTCAAACATATAATAAATCTCTGGACTAGATAAAAAACAAATCCGCTGCCCTAAACCATCAAAAAACACCTTACTCTTATTTTGTTTTCTAAAAACACTTTTTCGAAGCAAGGCGGGGATATTTTACAGGCAGTTACTTTAGAATATTAATTAAATTTCTAACTTTACAACAGAAACAAACCAACCTACTATGAGAATCATTAAATACCTTTTTCTTTTGCTGCTATTAAGCCTTGTGGCACTTACCATATTTATCGCAACTCAAAAAGGAGATTTCACTGTAAAAAGCAGTAAAACAATAAATTCTCCAAAGGCCACTGTTTTTAATTATGTAAATGACTATAAAAACTGGGGAAAATTTAGCTCTTGGATAACCGCTGACACAAATATAAAATTGTCCTATTCTCCAATTTCAATAGGAAAAGGAAGTTCTTTATCTTGGGATGGCGCAAATGATTCGGGTACCATTCAAACATTATATACAAAAGACAATGACAGTATTGTTCAAAAAATGGATTTTAACGAAACCTCTTCAGATGTAACTTGGCATTTTAAAGATACTTTGGGAGGCACGAAAGTAACTTGGAAATCGAAAGGAAAAATGGATTTTCTATTAAAAGTGAATTCTTTTTTGAGTGGAGGAACTCAAAATTCATTGGCTAAAGTCTTTGATAAATGTTTAGCCAATTTAAACAAAACACTTGATTTTGAAACCAATACTTTTGATGTAAAAGTAAATGGAAGAGTAAAAAAATTGGAGACTTTTTATTTAAGACAATCTTTCACCAGTAAAATATCCGACATTACCCGAAATGCAAATGTCATTTTCCCTAAAATATTGACTTTTTGCAAACAAAACAATATCGTTTTGAACGGAAAACCATTTATCATTTATCACACATACGACACCATTCATAATTTAACGAAAGTTTCTTTTTGTATTCCTATAAAAGAGGAAATCTTTACTAGCGAAGGAAGTGATATTTTATCTGGAAAATTGATCCCATTTGAAGCCGTAAAAACAACTTTAATGGGTAATTATACATACAAAGGAAAGGCTTTGGATAAATCTTTGGAATATTTTACCACAAACAAAATTATTGCGGATTCTACTTTTTCACACATGGAAATATTTACCATTGGAAAAAAAGAAGCGAAGACTCCATCAAAATGGGTAACCGAAATCTATTATCCTATAAAACCAAAAGCTATACCAGCACCTTATAAACGAGTAATAAAAGACAGTCTTACACTCACTCCTACCACAATTAAGAGTGAAGACAAATCTGAATTTTAATTATTTTGGACGTTTTCCAACCATATAAGACATATAAGTTCATTTAAGTTGGACTATTTTGAATTCTTAAATAATATATGAGTATGAGTAAAGGAAGTTGAGCTTACATTTTCTTATATGACTTATATGGTTCAAATTCATTCTATGCTAAATTTAAAATAGCATCATTTTTTCATTTTAGATTAAACCTTTTTGATTCATTGGCATCTAACTACAAAAGAAATAGAAATTGCAGGAAGAAAAGGAATTCATCACCAATTTATTGAACCCTCAAACGCAGAATCAAGCGTTTCAAAAGCTCTTACACGAATATCAAAAACCGCTGTACAATCACATTCGGAATATCGTTTTAAGCCATGATGATACCGATGATGTTTTACAAAATACGTTTGTAAAAGTGTTTCAACATCTAAAGAATTTTAAGGGTGAAAGCAAACTATTTTCTTGGATGTATCGAATAGCAACTAATGAAGCCCTTTCTTTTTTGAATCTAAAAGCAAAAAAAAGCGGCATATCATCTGTTGAATTGCAAAATAAAGCGATTGACAATCTAAAAGCCGACATCTATTTTGACGGCGATGAGATTCAATTCAAACTACAAAAAGCAATAGCAACCTTACCGGAAAAACAACAATTGGTTTTTAAAATGAAATATTTTGAAGATTTAAAATACGAAGAAATATCCGAAATACTGGGTACTTCGGTTGGTGCCTTAAAAGCATCTTACCATCATGCCGTTAAAAAAATAGAAATTTTTGTGACAGTCAATTAAACCATTTAGTTAAGATTAAGTCAAATACACATTATGAAACCATTTAAACTAGAAGACGAACCAAAAATAAATCCAGGATTTAAAACTCCTGAGGGTTATCATGATTCCTTTTCTTCAAAATTTTTACAAAATCTACCAAAAGAAGAAATTACAAGTAATGTAAAAGTAATCTCTATCTTTAGAAAAAGGAAAACTATTATAATGGCAATTGCGGCTGTGTTAGTACTTGCCATAATGATTCCGATTCTTTATACCACTGATGTGAAAAATAACGAACTAGATTCTACAACTATTGAAAATTATCTAGCCGAAGATTCCAACATAAACCATTACGAGTTAATTGGAGAAATTGAACCTGAAAACAACAGTATTGTAAATTTAACAAAACTAGAAGATGAAACATTGGAAGACATTTTAGTCACAAATCCGAACATGGAAAATTTACTTATCGAAAATTAGATATAAAATATCACATTAACAGAACCAAAATCAGAAACAATGAACATTAGAAAATTATATCCGATATTATTTTTATTTATGTCTTTTACTTTTTACGCTCAAGGCGAAAGAATGAAAGAAAAAAAGGAACAAATTAAAGCCATGAAAGTAGCTTTTTTAACCACGGAATTAAACCTTACCTCTAATGAAGCCGAAAAATTCTGGCCCATTTACAATACTTTCGATGATAAGCAGTTTGAATTGAGACATAAAAAATTGAAAGGATCTTATCGAAAAATGGATAATGATGAATTAGACAAGTTATCCGAGAAAGAAGCAAAGGTACTTTTAAACCAAATTGAAAGCAATGAAGAGGAATTGTTTCAATTAAGAAAAAAATTTATCAGTAATTTGAAAGATGTACTTCCTGCCATAAAAATCATTAAATTAAAAAAAGCAGAAGAAAATTTCAGTAGAAAATTATTGCAGCAGTATAGAGACAACGCTCCAAAAAAATAATTTTAATTCAGGAAATCCCCGTTTGATAGTTCATTCTATTAAACGGGGATTTTTTTTATTTAAAACGAATTCGGATCATTTTATTACGACCAGCTGCAATTGCGGTGTTTTTATCTAAAAACCGAATCGTAAACAAACTTGAATCTTGCAGCAATTGTACCCAAGTCACACCACCATCCGATGAATAACTTAGACCTGAAGCCCCTACAACGACCAATCCTTTTCCGTTACTGTTAGGGACATATTGCACACAGGAAGCATAACCGAATCCTTGTTTTTCTGCAATGAGTTGCCAAGTTTTCCCGCCATCGTTGGTGACTGCTTTATTCTCAAAATTCTGATTCAGTACTTCATAATTTCCACCAGCTAAAAAACCATTTTCCTTATCATAGAAATCTGCAGTAAAAATACCAGTCATTTGTTTTCCTTGCACAATTGGTGTTTCAAAGACTTCCCAAGAATTTCCTTTATCCGAAGAATAAAAAACCCTTGATTTTTTTCCTCCGGAAACAATCCAAGTATCATTGCCCTTTATAACAATATTCGTATTACTTGCGGCAAAATGAGCTTCTCCTTCAAAAACTTTTGGCAATTTACTATTGGGGATTTTACTCCATGTATTCCCTCCGTCATGGGTTACGATAACCGAAAGACAATCATCAATAGGATCACCAACAGCTATCCCATCTTTATCATTCCAAAACTGCATACTATCATAAAAAACTTTTTTATCATTTTCTTGATACACTAATTGAACCTCTTTTCCATCTTTACTAATTTGATACAACAATGCAGGATTAGCCACATTAAGCGCATATATAAACTTTGAAGTTTTGGCTATACTCCTAAACTCAATATTCAAAGTGTCTTTTTTTATAACCTTTTCAAATTTTTTATTTGATTTTAAATCATAATAACCAAATTTCCCTTGATCAGCAGCGTACCATATTTTACCGTTATCCAATACAATTGCCCTAATACTTATTTTATCTTGAAACAAAGTATCAACTTGTATGGTGCTAAAAACGGCTTGTGTATTTTTATTTTTGGAGGAATTTTGAGCTTCAACAAAAAACAAAACATTCAACAACAGTATAGTTATATAAATTCTTCTCATGGTATCGATTTTTTTTAGAACAAATATATAATAATGTTAAACAAAAATTACCAGTATCATTTAATTATGGCACAATTGTTGTTTATATCTTAAAAACAAATAATAACCCAAATAGCCATGAAATCAAAATTACAATTCGTAGCACTTATAACTACATTCTTTGCATTACAAATGAATGCACAAGACAGAACAACGGTAAACGCAATGAACTCTGAAATTAGTGATAATTTAGATTTAAGAGCTGTATCTTCAATCTTTGGAGAATCTCAAAACTTAAAAGATTTTGAAAGAAGATTAAACGATCCTAGAACTAAAATATCAAACTTAGATTTGAATAACGACAATCAAGTTGACTACTTGAGAGTAATTGAATCTGTAGAGAAAAGAACACACGTAATCATTGTACAATCGGTTATTGGTCGTGATCTTTATCAAGATGTTGCTACTATCGAAGTAGAGAAAGACAGACAAAACAATATTTCGATACAAATCGTTGGAAACTCTTATATGTATGGTCAGAATTACATTTACGAACCTGAATATTGTTATACGCCTCAAATCTACGCTTCATTATGGATTAATAGTTACCAACCTTATTATTCTTCTTGGACATGGAATTACTACCCAACCTACTATTATTCTTGGAACCCATATCCTTTATACAGATATAGAAACAATATATATGGTTGCGTAAACTATTATAACAATTACAATTATGTAAATTACAGAAGATGCTATAGAGCTCCAGTAATCTATAATTCTTATAGCTGTAATAGTTATGAAAAGCAATACCCAAACTACGCATTTTCTAGAAGAAACTATCAAGTTTCGAACCGATATGAATTAGACCAAAAAAGATACAATACTAATAACAGATCCAGAAACGATATCGCTTATTCTAGAAACAATAGCAATTATCAAAGAGAGTATACTCAAACCAGAACGAGTTCACCAAAAGAATATACAACTCAAAGAGTAGAACCCCAAAGAGAATATTCTCAAAATAGAACTAACACTACAAGAGAAAATAACACTCAAAAAGGAGAACCTCAAAGAGAATATTCTCAGAATAGAACAAGCTCTCCAAGAGAATACAACACTCAAAGAGTCGAACCTCAAAGAGAGTACACTCAAAACAGAACAAGTACTCCAAGAGAATACAACACTCAAAAGGCAGAACCTCAAAGGGAACATTCTCAAAACAGAACAAGCAACAACACCCAAAGAACTGAATCCCAAAGAAGTACAGACTACACATCTAGAAACACAAACAGAAGAATCTAAATGAATTTAAATTACAAAAAAGGCTCGGTAGATAACTACCGAGCCTTTTTTTTTATTTTAAAAAATAAGGCGCTTTATTTTATTTTAAAATAGTAAATTTGACAAGTTTTTTAAAAATTTTAAATGAGCGCAACGCACAAAGACCTCCACAGCAAATTAACTTTAGGTGGATTATTAATTTCTCTAGGAATAATTTATGGAGATATTGGAACATCTCCATTATACGTAATGAAAGCCATACTTGGCGATTATATTATAAATGCAGATATTGTTTTAGGTGGTATCTCTTGTGTTTTTTGGACACTTACTTTACAGACCACCATCAAATACGTACTGATTACATTAAGTGCTGACAATCATGGTGAAGGCGGAATTTTCGCCCTTTATGCCTTGGTCAAGAAAACTAAAATTAAATGGTTAATTGTCCCCGCAATTATCGGAGGTAGTGCCTTGCTTGCTGACGGAATCATTACACCTCCTATCTCTGTATCATCAGCGGTAGAGGGAATGAGAATGTACTTTCCTCATATCAATACAGTGCCTATTGTAATTGGAATCTTATTCATACTCTTTACGATTCAGCAATTCGGAACTAAATTAGTAGGTAAATTTTTTGCTCCAATGATGCTTATTTGGTTTGGAATGCTAGCTACCTTAGGTATTTATCAAATATCAATGCATCCTGAGGTTTTCAAAGCAATAAATCCTTATTATGCTTATCACTTATTATCCATACATCCTGAAGGCTTTTTTGTACTAGGTTTTGTTTTCCTTTGTACCACTGGAGCAGAAGCTCTATATTCTGACATGGGACATTGCGGGAGAAAGAATATTAGAATCAGTTGGATTTTTGTAAAAATCGCATTAGTTCTTAATTATTTCGGCCAAGCAGCCTACTTAATACATCATGAAGGAGTAACATTGCAAACTTTAGGAGGAGATTATGCAAACCCTTTTTACTTAATGATGCCAGAATGGTTTAAACCTTTTGGAATTGTCATTGCCACTCTTGCCACTGTGATTGCCTCTCAAGCACTTATCTCAGGATCATTCACTTTAATAAATGAAGGAATGAAATTGAACTTTTGGCCAAAAGTAAAAATCAAATACCCTACTGAGCTAAAAGGACAAATATATATCCCATCGATAAACTGGTTGTTATTTTTTGGTTGTGTTGGAATCGTTTTGCATTTTGAAGAGTCCAGCAATATGGAACACGCCTATGGTTTGGCAATTATATTATGTATGATAATGACCACCGTTTTGCTTAATTTTTATTTAATAATGAAAAGGGTAAAATGGTATTTTTTCGTTCCATTAATTACCATTTACTTAGGAATTGAGTTTAGTTTTTTGGCCGCCAATATCACAAAGTTTGGAGAAGGTGGTTACGTAACTCTTTTTATCGCTTTGATTTTAACAGGAGTTATGACTGTTTGGTACAGAGCAAAACAGATTAGTAAAAGCTATACTAAAATTGTAAAAATAGATGATTACAAAAAAGTATTGGAAGAATTAAGTGCTGATTTATCTATTCCAAAATATGCAACACATTTAGTGTATATGACCAATGCCAATCGCACTGATGAAATAGAAGAAAAAGTGATGTTTTCAATCTTGCAGAAAAGACCTAAAAGAGCTGATATATATTGGTTTGTTCACGTTAACATATTACCAGAACCTTACAAAACCGAATACAAAGTAAAAGAGATTCTGAAAGACGATTTATACCGTGTTGATTTCAATTTAGGTTTTAGAGAGCCTACTAAAATCAACTTAATGTTCAAAGAAGTTATTAAAGACATGGTGAAAAATGGTGAAGTAGATATTACCAGTAGATACGAGTCATTAAACAAAAACAACATTATTGGCGACTTTAAATTTGTATTGTCTGAGAAATTCTTATCCAATGACAGCGATATGTTATGGCATGAAAAATTAATAATGAATTCTTATTTCTTTATTAAAAAACTAAGCCTATCCGAAGAAAGCGCTTTTGGATTGGATAGTAGCTCCGTGAAAATAGAAAAATTCCCAATGGTACTCCACCCACCAGAAAACATTGGACTAACGAGAGTATTCGTTAAAAACTAAAAACACCCAAAAAGCACTGTTGTAAAACAGTGTTTTTTTTTGGTTAAAATATAAATCTTAGATTTAATCAATAAATAGTACCTTTGCACTTCAATTATTTAAAATGAGATTACACAGAAATTTAGTTTACACTACCATCGATGCTCTTAACGCTATTTTTAACGAAGGAGAATATGCCGATAAAGTAGTAGCAAGATCCCTAAAAAAAGACAAACGTTGGGGAAGTTCAGATAGAAAATTTGTTGCCGAAACCATCTACGAAGTTGTACGTTGGAAAAGATTATATGCCGAGATTGCCGAAGTAAAAGAACCGTTTGACAGAGATAATCTTTGGAGAATGTTCTCTGTATGGGCAGTGTTAAGAGGATACCCAATTCCAGATTGGAGACAATTAGAAGGCACACCTGAGCGAAAAATAAAAGGTCGCTTTGATGAGCTTTCAAAAGTGAGAGCCTTAAAAGAATCTATTCCAGACTGGATGGATGAATTGGGCGTAAAAGAACTTGGAGAAAAAGTTTGGGCAACAGAAATTGCTGCTCAAAACCAACCTGCAAAAGTGATTTTAAGAGTAAATACCCTTAAAACTACCAAAGAAAATTTAAGAGCTATTTTGATGGATCTAAACATCGAAACAGAGTTCTTAAAAGATCAACCTGATGCTTTAGTATTAAAAGAAAGAGCCAATGTATTCTTGACAGATGCCTTCAAGCAAGGTTTTTTTGAAGTACAGGATGCCAATTCACAATTAGTAGCTCACTTCCTAGATGTAAAACCAGGAATGCGTGTAGTAGATACTTGCGCTGGTGCTGGAGGAAAAACGTTGCATATCGCTTCTTTGATGGAAAACAAAGGACAATTGATTGCAATGGATTTGTATGAAAGCAAATTGAAACAATTAAAAATTAGAGCCAAAAGAGATGGCGCTTTCAATATTGAATACCGCATCATTGATTCTACAAAAATCATCAAAAAACTTCACGAAAGAGCTGATAGAGTTTTGATTGACGCTCCTTGTAGCGGTCTGGGTGTTCTTAAAAGAAATCCTGACGCCAAGTGGAAATTAAAACCCGAATTCATTGATAACATCCGTAAAGTACAATCGGAAGTTTTAGAAAGTTATTCGAAAATTGTAAAACCAGGTGGTAAATTAGTTTATGCAACTTGCTCAATTTTACCTTCTGAAAATCAAGAGCAAATCGCTCGTTTCTTGACAACAGATATTGGTAAACAATTCAATTTCATAAAAGACCAAAAAATACTGGCATCTGAGTCTGGTTTTGATGGATTTTACATGGCTTTGTTGGAGAGAAAAGAGTAAAATTTCAATATCAAAAATCAATTGCAATTGCAATTGCAATTACCAAAAAAAACTCCAATTTTCGATTTGAAAATTGGAGTTTTTTATTCTATTAAAAAAATTGATTCTTGAAATTGTTATTGCTATTGCAATTTCTTTAATCATTCATAGAGATTAAAAATTCATCATTATTTTTGGTTTTCTTAAAACGATCATTGATAAAATCCATCGCTTCAACAGGATTCATATCCGATAGATATTTACGCATAATCCACATTCTTTGCAATGTTTTTTGATCTAATAACATATCGTCTCGTCTCGTACTTGAAGAAGTCAAATCAATAGCTGGAAAAATACGTTTATTAGCAATTTTTCTATCCAATTGCAATTCCATATTACCGGTTCCTTTGAATTCCTCAAAGATAACCTCGTCCATTTTAGAACCCGTTTCTGTTAATGCAGTTGCAATAATACTCAACGACCCACCATTTTCAACATTACGAGCCGCTCCAAAGAAACGCTTAGGTTTTTGCAGAGCATTCGCATCAACTCCACCGCTCAATACTTTACCGGAAGCAGGTTGTACTGTATTATAAGCTCTAGCCAAACGAGTTATGGAGTCTAAAAGAATCACAACGTCGTGACCACATTCAACCAAGCGCTTCGCTTTTTCTAGGACAATATTAGCAATCTTAACGTGTTCTTGAGGCTCTCTATCAAATGTAGATGCAATTACCTCGCCACGCACACTACGCTGCATGTCTGTAACCTCTTCCGGACGCTCGTCAATCAATAAAACAATTAAGTAAACCTCAGGATGGTTCGCAGCAATTGCATTGGCAATTTCTTTAAGCAACATCGTTTTACCCGTTTTAGGCTGTGCCACGATCATTCCACGTTGCCCTTTTCCTATTGGAGAAAACAAATCAATAATTCGGGTTGAAATCGTACTTTGTTTTTCGGCTAATCTGAATTTTTCTGAAGGAAAAACAGGCGTTAAATGTTCGAATGAAACTCTGTCACGAACCACTTGCGGATCATGTCCATTTATTTTTAAAACTCGAACTAGAGGAAAAAACTTCTCTCCTTCTTTTGGAGGACGAACCACTCCCTTTACAGTGTCACCGGTTTTTAATCCAAACAAACGCACTTGAGAAGTAGACAAATAAATATCATCTGGTGAAGCCAAATAATTATAATCCGAAGAACGCAAGAAACCATAACCGTCAGGCATCATTTCAAGAACACCTTCGCTTTCAATAATCCCATCAAATTCAAAATCAGAATCTTTAAAATTACTTTTCTTGTTTTTAAAATTAGGATTTTGGTTTTGATTTGAATTCCCGTTTGGATTTGGGCTTGGGTTTGGATTAGCATTCCCGCTTTGATTTGGAACCTTTTTATTTAATTGATTTGGATTTATTTTTTTTGCAGGAGCAGAGTTTTCTGTCGATTCAGCCGTTTCAACTACTACTTCATCCAAATTAGCATTCGAAGAGGCCTCTTCTGTAGTTGCCGCTTCTTTTAATGCTTCTTTTTCTTTTTGCAAAGCCATCTTTTTCTCGTAAGCCGACTTGCTGAATTTTACTATTTTGGGCTCTTTTTTCTCAGAAGCAACTGGTGTTATAGTGTCTTCCGTTTTAGATACTATTGAATCATCCGTGCTTTTTTGCGGTACTATTTCATCAACCCTTGCGTTTTGAACTTCTTCATTAACAAATAGAGAAGCTGGAACTATTTTCGGAGTAGTTTCTTTTTTTACAGAAGCAATTCGAACTCTTTTAGGGCTATCTACTTCAATACTCTTTTCTGATATTATTTCTACAGTTGTTGCAACAGCTGCGGCTTGGTGTTCCAAAATTTGACTAATTAAAGTTTCTTTTTTTACACCGTTATATTTTATGGTTTTAGCTGTTTTAGCTATTTCTTGAAGCTCAGAAAGCTTCAATTCTTTTAATGCAGAAATATCAAACATGAATGTTCTATTTGTTTAATTAATTTTGGAAAAAATACAAAAGATTTTTAAGGTAGTATCTTAGTTAAATAGACCGCAGTATGAAGTGCTTACGGTAATGTTATGCAATAATACAAATAAAATTTATCATACAATAGTATTTAATAAAAAGAAAATATATTTTTGTAAAACAATTTTAAGAATATGATACAAAGAATTCAAACCATATATTTATTCCTTACTTTTATAGCGGTAGGAGTTTTGCCTTATATTTTTCCTTTATGGACAATGGATAATGGAAAAGATTATTTTTTTATGCAAAATCAAATCTACGTTATCTTATTAGGATTAAGTACTGCAATAACCGTTTATAGCATTATAACATTTAAAAAAAGACAAACCCAATTTGTTGTTAACAGATTGAATATCATATTAAATTTGATTTTATTAGGATTGTTTGTATATCATTCACTAAATCTATCTGGAGAAACACCTGCTGTTTCAGAGAAAGGTATTGGGATGTTTCTACCTATCTTGGCTATCGTATTATTAGTCTTGGCTAATAAAGCCATCAAGAAGGATGAAGATCTTGTAAAATCTGTGGATCGATTGAGGTAAACCTATAAAGTTAATTTATTAATGTGCGAAGAGAACCCGAATGTAATAATTCGGGTTTTTTTATTACAGAAAAGAACTATTACTTTTCAAAAAAAAATACAGAAACACAAGTATCATAGATCATTTTTTTTCATAAATTTGGAAACCAGTTCAAAAAAACATGACAACAAATACCAGAATTCACCTAGCAGATGACCATAAAATAATTATTCACGGGATTCAAACATTACTCAACACCATACCCAATTTTGAAATCGTAGGTTTTTCATTAAACGGAACTACTATTTTTGACGATGTTACCAACAACAAAGCAGACATTCTTGTATTAGACATTAGTATGCCCGAAAAAGACGGAATTGAAGTAGTAAAGGAATTTGCCGAAAAAGGTTTTCCTTGTAAAGTCATTATTCTTTCCAGCTATGATGATTTGAAGCTAATAAAGGAAATCATGGATCTTGGCGTAAGCGGATATTTAACTAAGCAATGTGCCGGCGAAAATATTATTGAAGCTGTACAGGCTGTTGCAAATGGAGAAGAATATTTTTGTGAATCTATCCGTGAAAAAATATTCAATAAAGCTACCAAAAACAACCCTAAGCTAAACATCTACAAACCTAAAGTAAATCCTTTATTGACAGAGCGTGAAATAGAAATTATTATCTTGATTGCACTGGAGTTTAGCGGAAAGGAAATAAGTGAAGAACTGTTTATTAGCACAAACACTGTTGAAACACACCGAAAAAATATTTTAAAAAAATTAAAAGCAAAAAACACTATAAGCATTGTTAAATACGCTATGAACAACCATTTAATTATTTCGTAAACTTATTATAAACTATTTACCCATACTTATTCTTATTACTGATTGCGCTAATTTATGTTTCAAAATCGATTCCTTTTTTTACTGTCATTTATTCTTGTGCTTTTTTGGGGCGAAAGTTCTTCTGCTCAGAAAAAAACGCTTGCTGAAAAAGAAATTATCTCATTAATAAACGATGCTAGCGCTGAACTTAATAATAATCAATATGAAAAATCATTATTAAAATCAAGAATTGCCCTGGAAAAAGCCATTACTGTTAAAAATCACGATTTAATAGCCAATTCCTATTTAATTATAGCGGCAAACTTTGATGAATTAACAGAACCAACAAAGGCTTTATTCTATTACAATTTAGGTCTTTCTTATGCAAAGAGAACTAACAATAACATTTTAAAAAATCAATTTTACAATAATTTGGGTAACATTTATTGTTTTGATAAAAAAGTGTACAACAAAGGCATTTACTATTACAAAAAATCATTAAGTATCAGTCAAAAAATTCATGATACTGAACAAACATTACTTACCAATCTTAATATCGCTTGGGCCCATTTTGACATTAATAAATATGACGAAGGTTTTCCTTATTTAAAACATGTCAATAAATACCAATCCATTCATGGAGATGAGTCTACAATTGTTGCCGTAAACATGTTGAACGGAATGTATTACAACAATAAAGACGAGAATAAAAAAGCTGAAAAACATTTTACCCTTGCAATTCAACAAGGAAATTTAGGAAATGAAAAATCAGATTTATCATACTCCTATTTAGAATATTCTAAATTTTTGAATAAAATAGGCAATTATAAAAAAGCCTATGAAAATCTTCGCCTTTACAATAAAATTACAGACGAACAACAGCTAGAAAACAAACTCAAAAAAGCAAATGTAATAGGTGCAAATCTCGAAATAGACCAATACAAAAGGGAAATAGACAAAATTGAAACCAAGTATAAAATAAAACAAAACAAACTACTTGAAGAACAATCCAGAAACAAAAAAATTGTAATTATTGTTTTTTTGCTTTTCATATCTGCTATTGTATTTTTCTACTATTTTATTCAAAATTTACGTTTAAAAGAAAAAAACAAACTCAATGATTTACAAAGTAAAATACAAGAGAACATCATTAATGCCTCTATAGATGGACAAGAATTAGAGCGAAAAAAAATAGCATCTTTTTTACACGACAATATTAGCTCCTTACTTTCCTCTGCAGGGATACATCTCAAAGTTTTTACCTCCCAAAATTTTTTACAAACAGAAGAAATAGTAAAAACTAAAACAATACTTGAAGAAGCCCACAATCAAATTAGGAATTTATCCCACGAACTTATGCCTTCGCTTCTGGTTAGATTTGGATTGCTTTATGGTTTAGATGATTTGTGTGAAAAAAATTCTAATTCAAATATAAGAATAGAATTCAACAGTCTTGTCCCAATAAAAAAACGCTACAACGAAGAATTTGAAATGAAACTCTATTTTATCGTTACCGAGTTACTGAACAATATCATTAAACACAGTGAGGCTTCTAATGCAAAAATTGCTTTAGAAGAAATTGACAACAACCTCCTTATTGTAGTTACTGATAATGGAAATGGCTTCATCGACAATGAATTTGAACTAAAAGAAGGTTTCGGTATCAATCAAATTAGAGCCCGAATGAACAATATGAAAGGTGAATTTATTATCAATTCCATTCTTAATACCGGAACTACGATCATCTTAAAAACCCCTATTTTAAACAAATAAGAACTGATTTTTTTGTGAATATTTAGTGATTAGTAAAAAGTAATTAGCTGTTAGCCATCCCAAAACGTAAAATTATTCAAGAAAAGCTTTAGTCGATAAATTACAGATTAATGCTAATCACTTAAGGCCATTCACTAATCACTGAATAATTACACTTTCTTCCCTATTTCTATAATTTCCAAATCCTTTATTTTATCTCCATCAATTACAAAACGAAGCATCGTTCTCACTTGATGAAAGCCACTTATCCCTGCAGCTCCTGGATTCATGTGCAACAAATTATGCTTTTTATCAAAAATCACTTTTAGTATATGGGAATGTCCACAAATAAACAACTTTGGCGGGTTAGAAGCCATTTCAGCTTTCAGAGTTGGGTTGTATTTTCCGGGATAACCACCAATGTGCGTAATCCAGACATCAACACCTTCGCAAAAAAAACGGTTGTGCAACGGAAATTCCAATCGCGCTTGGGTATCATCAATATTCCCATAAACGCAACGCAATGGTTTTAGCTTCTTTATCGTGTCCGTAACGATTAAATCCCCAATATCTCCAGCATGCCAAACCTCGTCAGCCAGATTAACATATTTCAGAATTGTATCATCAATGTGACTGTGCGTATCGGAAAGAAGGAGGATTTGGGTCATGATAAATAGTCTTAAAGTCGCAAAGTTATGATTTAATCCCGAAGCATCGGGAGAAGATTAACGATTTTTGAATTCAGATTTAGAACAATCGCAACACAAAACTTCGTAAATTTGCAGGAGATGATTTCACCACTATAGTGAAATCAAAAATCATCATTCGTTAATCTACAATCAAAAATCTTTTGAGATATTTTATAAAACTAGCATACAACGGAACCCTATATCATGGTTGGCAGCACCAACCCAATGCAGCTTCTGTTCAAGAAACGATGAACAAAGCGTTTTCAACTATTCTCAATTCCCAGATTAATATCATGGGAGCTGGACGAACCGATACAGGAGTTCATGCCAAAGAAATGTATGCTCATTTTGATTTTGACACTCCATTTGATATTACAAGTTTAATACATAAACTCAATTCTTTTTTACCAAAAGATATTGTTGTGTATGCAATTTTTCCCGTTGCCGATGAAGCACACACTCGTTTTGATGCTACAAAAAGAACCTACGAATACCACATAAACACCTTTAAAGATGCATTTCTTCAAGAGCAAAGCTGGTATTTTTATCAAAAACTAGATTTGGATTTAATGAATGAGGCCGCAAAATCACTGCTGAACCATACTGATTTTCAATGCTTTTCCAAAGTAAATACCGACGTAAATACATTTGACTGCAGTATATTTGAGGCTTATTGGATAAAAGAAAATAACAAATTAATTTTCACAATATCAGCCAATCGTTTTTTGAGAAATATGGTTAGATCCATAGTGGGAACCTTAATTAATATTGGATTACACAAAATCACTTTGAATGATTTTGAAAAGATTATAGAAAGTAAAAACAGAGACAAAGCTGGATTTTCGGTACCGGCACATGGGTTGTATTTAACCAAAATAGAGTACGATTTAGAGAAAATAGAGAAGAGAGAAGAGAAAATAGAGGATAAAAAATAGAGAATTTATACGAAGATATAATAGATTTTAGATTAACTACCAGAATGCATAACAATTAACGCATAACTTCAATTTTGAAAGCAAAAGCATTTGATACCCGATTATTCAAAAGAATATTAAAATATACCAAACCTTACCAATGGCGATTTAATGGCGTGATTATTTTTGCCATTTCGCTATCGTTTTTTGCGGCACTTCGCCCCTATTTACTCAAGCAAACTGTTGATAGTTACATCCAACCCAAAGATCAAAACGGATTATTGATGTACATAACCTTAATGGGAATTGTGCTTTTATTAGAAGTTTTCTCTCAATTCTACTTTGTTTTTTGGGCAAACTGGCTCGGACAAGACATTGTAAAAGACATTCGGATAAAAATGTTCAAACATATTCTAAGTTTCAGAATGAAATATTTTGATCACGTACCAGTAGGCCAACTCGTAACGCGTTCAGTATCGGATATTGAAGCGATTGCCCGTATTTTCAGTCAAGGGTTATTTATGATTATAAGTGACTTGATGAAAATGGTTGTGGTTCTTATTTTTATGTTTTATATGAACTGGAAACTAACTTGGATCGTGATTGTCGCTATGCCAATATTGGTTTTTATCACCCGTATTTTTCAAAAAAAGATGCAAATTGCCTTTGAAGAAGTACGAACACAAATTGCCAACATGAACTCCTTTGTTCAAGAAAGAGTCACCGGTATGAAAATTGTTCAGCTGTTTCACCGCGAAGATATTGAAGCCGAGAAATTCAGGGTGATCAATGACAAACACAATAGAGCTTGGATAAAAACAATTTTATACAACTCGATTTTCTTCCCAATTGCCGATATTATTTCGTCATTGACACTTGGTTTTATTGTTTTGTACGGAGGATTTCATATTTTAGAAGGTGATACTTCGACGACATTTGGGGATCTATTTTCATACACCATGTTCATTGGAATGTTGTTTAATCCCTTGCGTCAAATTGCTGATAAATTCAATGAGATGCAATTGGGAATGATTGCTGCCAACCGTGTTTTTGACATATTGGACACTCAGGATCAAATACAAGACACAGGAACCATTGAAGCGCCGACATTTCATGGAAATATTCGCTTTGAAGATGTTCGATTTGGCTATATTCCAAATGAGGAAGTCATAAAAGGAATTGATCTTGAAGTAACTGCCGGACAAACCATTGCCATAGTTGGATCTACCGGAGCGGGAAAATCGACAATCATTAATTTACTGAATCGTTTTTATGAAATTAACAGCGGTTCGATATATATAGACAATCACAATATTGAGAACTACACTTTGAGTTCTTTACGCAAGCAAATCGCGGTGGTTTTACAAGATGTTTTTCTTTTTGCCGATACTATTTTCAAAAATATAACACTCAATAATCCCGATATTTCCCGTGACCAAGTTTTGGCTGCAGCCAAAAAAATAGGCGTGCATGAATTCATCATGAGCTTACCGGACAATTACGATTTTGATGTAAAAGAACGTGGAGTAATGCTATCTTCGGGGCAACGACAGCTTATTGCATTTTTACGAGCGTATGTAAGTAATCCAAGTATTCTTATTCTGGACGAAGCAACTTCCTCAATCGATACCCATTCTGAAGAACTCATTCAGAGCGCTACCGAAACCATTACCAAAGGCAGAACATCAATCGTTATTGCGCATCGATTGGCCACCATTGTCAACGCCGATAAAATTGTGGTTATGGACAAAGGATTGATTGTTGAACAGGGTACACATCAAGAATTGATAAACCAAGAAAAGGGGTATTATAAAAACTTGTATGATTCGCAATTTTCGGTTGCAAACTGATTTTAAATTAAAGAAAATTATCACAATAACTGACATTACATTAGTAAAAACCCAAAGTAACATCTAAAAAACACTCGTTAAATATATTAATTCATTAATTTGAATATCTTTGAATATCTAAATTCAAATTCAAATGCCACAAATTAGAATTTATCCAAACGAACAATTTAAAGAAATAGAATTTGATTACTCTTTAAAACTTCGATATGCCATTTCAAACAAAGGGCGCTTAATTAGTTTTTCAGAAAACATAGAAGATTGTCGTCTTTTAAAAGGATCTTTAAGTGATGGTTATCCAATTTTTTCATTCCGAATCAAAAAAGACGGTAAAAGCATTAGCAAATGTTTATTTCTTTATAAATTAGTAGCTCAATATTTTATTCCGAAACAGTCTGAGGATCAAACGTATGTTTTACACTTGGATCACAGTCGTAATAACGATGATATCAACAATTTACGTTGGGCTACCAAAGCTGAAATGATTGAACATAGGAATAACAGTCCAAATATAATTCAGGCTAGAAAAAATTTAATCGAACACAACTTAAAAGCTGACGGAAGAAAATTAACGATTACCAAAGTCATGTTAATCAAAAAGATTTTAGCACGGCCAGAACAAAAAACTCGCCTGAAAATGATTGCCAAACAATTTGGTGTAAGCGAAATGCAAATCAGACGTATTGCCAGCGGTGAAAATTGGGGACATATAAAGATTTAACAATTAATAACTAAAAATTCTATTTTCTGCCCTAACCCTGATATTTTTTTTTCTTCGCAATAAAATCATTTCACGAAACATTGAATTTCATTTGTAACGAATAAAAAGGCTTACACCTCTTAAAAATAACACTTCCTACTGCTTATTAAATTAATGACTTAGATTATAAGATTATCACAAAATAGCCCAAAACTTTGTAGCTACTAAATTTTTCAATAATCAAATAAATCATTAAATTCGCAATCTCAATTTATTACAATAACCATTAAAATGAAATCAGCTTTTGCGAATTTCATTTTTACAATAATTTAAATAAAAAATATAAAATGACACGAGCGTTAGCGACTGCATTTCACCATTAAAAAACAAATAAAAAACTTTGAAATGACACGAGGCCTTGCCGACTGCATTTTGTACAAATAACAAATAAACAAGCACAAAATGAAATACGATATTATAGTTTTAGGAAGTGGCCCTGGAGGATATGTTACAGCAATTAGAGCCTCACAATTAGGATTTAAAGTTGCCGTAGTAGAAAAAGAAAACCTAGGTGGTGTATGTTTAAATTGGGGATGTATTCCAACTAAAGCATTATTAAAATCGGCTCAAGTTTTTGATTATCTAAAACACGCTTCAGATTACGGACTAACTGTAAAAGAATTCGATAAAGACTTTCCTGCTGTGGTTCAACGTAGCCGTGGGGTTGCCGAAGGAATGAGCAAAGGAGTTCAATTCTTGATGAAAAAAAATAAAATTGACGTTATTGATGGTTTTGGAAAGCTAAAAGCCGGTAAAAAACTAGACGTTACTGATAAAGACGGAAAAGTTACTGAATACAGCGCAGACCACATTATTATCGCTACTGGAGCTCGTTCACGTGAGTTACCAAACTTACCACAAGATGGAGTAAAAGTAATTGGATACCGTCAAGCAATGACATTACCAACTCAACCAAAATCTATGATTATTGTAGGTTCTGGAGCTATTGGAGTAGAATTTGCCCATTTCTACAACTCAATGGGAACTGATGTAACCATTGTAGAATTTATGCCAAACGTAGTTCCTGTAGAAGACGAAGATATCTCAAAACAATTTGAGCGTTCTTTGAAAAAAGCGGGTATCAAGATTATGACCAACTCTTCTGTTGAGCGTATTGATACAACTGGAAACGGAGTAAAAGCATTTGTGAAAACTGCAAAAGGAGAAGAAGTTCTTGAAGCTGACATTTTATTGTCTGCTGTTGGTATCAAAACTAACATCGAAAACATCGGATTAGAAGAAGTTGGTATCGCTACTGACAGAGATAAAATTTTGGTTAACGCATACAACCAAACGAATATCCCTGGATATTACGCTATTGGAGACGTTACTCCAGGACAAGCATTGGCTCACGTAGCTTCTGCTGAAGGAATTAACTGTGTGGAGAAAATTGCTGGATTGCACGTAGATCCTATCGATTACGGAAACGTTCCTGGATGTACCTATGCAACTCCTGAAATTGCTTCTGTTGGATTAACAGAAAAACAAGCTAAAGAAAAAGGATACGAATTAAAAATTGGTAAATTCCCATTCTCAGCTTCAGGAAAAGCGAAAGCTGCTGGAACTCCAGACGGTTTTGTAAAAGTAATTTTTGATGCTAAATATGGCGAATGGTTAGGATGTCACATGATCGGTGCTGGCGTTACAGATATGATTGCAGAAGCAGTTGTAGCCCGTAAACTAGAAACTACAGGACATGAAATCCTAAAATCTATCCACCCACACCCAACAATGAGTGAAGCGGTAATGGAAGCTGTTGCCGATGCATATGGAGAAGTGATCCATTTGTAATAAAATAAGATTTTATAAATTTAAAACCCGATTTGAAATATTCAAATCGGGTTTTTGTTTTAATCCAAAATATCAAATTTATAATGGACAATAACCAATATTCTGTTTTGTAAATCCCTAAATGTGAAGTATATTTACTACCAACTAAAATTAAAAAAAAATGCTACACAACAATATACTAGAAACTATTGGCAATACGCCTCATGTTAAAATCAATAAATTATTTGGTCCCGATACAAATGTTTGGGTAAAACTTGAAAGAGCAAACCCAGGCGCCAGCATCAAAGACAGAATCGCTTTGTCGATGATAGAGGATGCAGAACAAAAAGGATTGCTACAGAAAGACAGTACCATAATTGAGGCTACCTCTGGAAATACTGGTATTGGGCTTGCTATGGTCGCAGCAGTAAAAGGCTACCGATTAATCCTGGTCATGCCAGAATCCATGTCGGTAGAAAGACGCCGATTAATGAGTATTTATGGAGCCGAATTTGTCCTTACCCCACGCGAAAAAGGGATGAAAGGGGCTCTAGAAAAGGCCCAAGAATTAACAACCGAAATTCCACAAGCTTGGTCACCGCTACAGTTTGACAACCCCGCTAATATAGACATTCACAAAACCACTACCGCACAAGAAATCGTAAAAGCCTTCCCAAATGGCATCGACTATCTGATTACAGGAGTTGGAACTGGTGGACACATTACAGGTTGTGCCGAAATATTAAAACAACATTTCCCGAACCTAAAAGTTTTTGCCGTAGAACCCGAAGCCTCTCCAGTTATTAGCGGAGGAGCTCCTTCACCCCACCCTATTCAAGGTATTGGAGCCGGTTTTATCCCAACCAATTTACATACTGGAATTCTTGATGGTGTCATACAAGTAAGCAAAGATGAAGCATTTGAATATACCCAAAGAGCCGCCAAAGAAGAAGGTATTCTTCTAGGAATTTCTTCGGGAGCTTCCTTGGCGGCAGTTGCCAAAAAACTAAAAGAGATCCCTTCAGATGCCAAAATACTGACTTTTTGCTACGACACCGGAGAACGCTATTTAAGTATTGAAGGCTTATTTGAATAAAAACATAAATTCCCTAAAACCAACCGATTTGTGAAAGCAAGTCGGTTTTTTTATTTTATAAATTATAAGCAAAGTCATTTTTTATTTCTTCCATTACAAAAGAGCTTTGCACATTTGATATCCCTTTTATAACCGATAATTTATCAATAACAAACTTTTGATACTCATTCATATCATTGACTGCCACTTTCAATAAAAAATCATAATTTCCAGAAACGTGATAACATCCCATAATTTCGGGTAATGCAAGAATGTGCTGTTTAAAATCATCGATCAATTCTCTGGAATGTACCGCCAAAGTCACTTGACAATACACGCTTATCGATTTCCCTATTTTGGTAGCATCTAGCATAGCAACATATTTCTTGATGTACTGTTTTTGTTCCAGTTTCTTTATTCTTTCAAACGTGGGAGAAACAGATAAACCCACTTTTTCGGCTATTTCTTTCGTATTTAGTTTTGCATCTTGTTGCAAAAGCATCAAAATTTTTTTGTCGATAGCATCCATTTCAGAAAAATTATATGGTTTTAAAAAAGTAAACATTAAAATCAATACTAAAAAACTGTATTAAGGAACAAAATTAGAATTATATTTTGAATATAGATTCATATAAAGGATTTTAAATCTTAAAAATTACATTTGCAGAAATTTAAATATTATGATACCCATTTCAAAATCATTATCCGAACAAGACAATCAACGCTTATTCGATTTGAATCAATTTATAGAAAATGCAAGAGATAATTTCTTGGGTTATCCAGTATCAAAAGATTTTGACTATTCAGAAATCAACCATTTTTTGAAATATCCCATCAATAATTTGGGAGATCCTTTTGAAGACTGCACCTACAAAGTACAGACTCACGAACTCGAAAGAGAGGTCGTTGGTTTTTTTGCCAAATTATTCCGTGCCAATCCAAAAGATTATTGGGGTTACGTAACCAATGGGGGATCCGAAAGTAATTTATACGGCTTGTATTTAGCTCGTGAATTATACCCAAAAGCAATGGTATATTATTCGGAATCTACTCATTACAGTGTGCGCAAAAACATTCATTTGCTTAACATTCCAAGTATTGTTATTCGATCCCAAGAAAATGGAGAAATCGATTATGTCGATTTTGAAAATACTTTAAAAATGAATCGTCATAAGCCGGCTATTGTGCTTACCACCTTTGGTACAACAATGAAAGAAGCCAAAGACGATGTTTCAAAAATTAGAGATATTCTGAAAGGATTGGCCATACAAGACAGCTACATCCATTGTGACGCGGCCTTATCAGGCAGTTACGGTGCTTTTATGGAACCTCGATTTCCTTTTGATTTCAAAGATGGTGCCGATAGTATTTCTATTAGCGGCCATAAATTTATAGGTTCACCTATTCCGACAGGAGTTATCATCACGAAGCGTTCTAACAGAGACCGCATCTCGAAAGGAATTTCATACATTGGCTCATTAGACACCACGATTACAGGATCAAGAAACGGTCATTGTCCGTTGTTTTTATGGTATGCCATCAAAAAACTTGGAGTCCAAGGTTTAAAAAAACGCTATTTGCACAGTTTGGAAGTAGCCGAATACTGTGAACAAAGATTAAAAAGCATAGGCATTGCAGCATGGAGAAATCCAAATGCTATAACGGTTGTTTTTCCTAAAACAACAGAGGAAGTAAAATCAAAATGGCAATTGGCCACCGAAGGCGATATTTCGCATATTATTTGTATGCCCAATGTTACCAAGGAACAAATTGATCTATTCATTAATGACATAGAAAATTCTGTTGAAAAACAAGAAGAAATTGTAGAATTTAGTTTTTAAAAAGTATTGCCACAGAATAGACTTCACCGGACTTCGATCCACGGATTTTTTATTTTTTTTTAATCCATGACCCGAGCGATTCTGAATAAGCGAAGTAATCTGTGGCTTTATTTTAATTACTCCTGTATCTGCAAATTTTACATTTATAATTCCTACAAAAAATACATAAACAACCCAAATTTACAGGATTAATTGATATTACTTTGCTTCTACAATTCACAATCACTCAAATGTAAAATCTGTATCTAAATTGCATCCTTTAATTAGAAAAGCATTTTTACTTTCCACAATTTCAGCAATTTTATTTCCTTGTATCCCTTTGTTAATTTGGGCCTTTTAATTTATTGATTTTCTATTCTTGAAAGAAAACATTTTGGAACAAATCTAAAATGGAGAAATAAATTGTATTTTAGTTTTTTTTATAATTTTCAATAATTAAACCTAAAAATGAAAACCAAAGTATCGCTATTTTTTATTACCCTAATCAGTTATTCGTGCAGTATTAACCAAAATAAAACCCAACAAAGTAATTCACCAATTATTGGAACTTGGGAACTCATTTCGGCAACAACAAAAGATAAAGATTCTACTTTTTCTACTTTTAATCTGAAAACAAAAATGATAAAAATAATTAATCCAACTCACTTTTCCTTTTTTCAACATGACTTAACAATGGGCAAAGAAGCTAATCCGAAATTCACGGCTGGAGCTGGAAAATACACTTTAATCAATGACACCTACACCGAATATTTAGAATACTTCATTTACAGAGAATGGGAAAACAATAAATTTGAATTTAAAATTTCTATAAAAAACGACACTTTAACACAGCAAGGCATTGAGAAAGTAGAAAAACTAGGCGTTGACCGAATAATCACCGAAAAATACAAACGTGTAAAGAATTAAGGTATATTTAAGTTTAATAATCGCATTTTCAAAACTAACAACCAAAATGGGAAAATTAAATTCTAGATACCTAATACTACTGTTGACAATCATTATGGCGGGAAAAGCAAAAGCACAAGACTGGGCAAATTTAAACAAATACAAAAACGAAAATATACTCCTCGCTCCTCCTGCATCGGGAGAAAAAAGAGTAGTGTATTTTGGCGATTCCATTACCGAAGGCTGGGGAACCATTTATCCTGATTTTTTTATTGGAAAAACCTATATCAATCGGGGAATAAGCGGTCAAACTACCCCACAAATGCTACTGCGTTTTAGAACTGATGTTATTGAATTGAAACCCAAAATTGTCGTGATTTTGGCAGGAACCAATGACATTGCAGGAAACACGGGTCCTGCGACACTCGAAATGATTCTAGGAAATCTCATTTCTATGTGCGAATTGGCTAAAGCAAATGATATAAAAGTGGTACTTTGTTCTGTTCTTCCTGCTTATGATTACCCTTGGAAGTCCGGTCTTGAACCCGCTGAAAAAATTGCAGCACTCAATAAAATGATTATAAAATATGCTAAAGCCAATAACATTGCTTATGTTGATTATTATTCGACTATGGTAGATGATCGAAAAGGACTAAAATCTATTTATTCTCAAGATGGCGTGCATCCTAACAAAGAAGGCTATCGTGTGATGGGATCTATAATAGGAACAGTTATTAGTAATTTATAAGTTGTGTGATATAATTCCGAAAAAATCACAATTATGTTATATCTTTTTAAACCAATTTGTTTCAAGAGCAATTAACCCAATTCTTTGTTCAATCGTTGTTATTTTTTCTGAAAAACACCTTACTTTTATCCCTTTAAAATAACAATTCAATTTCATAATCATGACCAAAGATCTGATTGTCCACAATATTAGCGCTTTAAAAAGTCATTTTTCTATAAATTATAGCATCAAGACCAAAACAGAAGCTTTTACCGAGAAATTATTTTATACTTTATTTGATTCTAATGCACCGCTAAACGAAAGTATCGATGAGTTAGAAAAACAATTTAAAGAAATAGCTTCTATTGCCTGTAAAAAACCACAAGATTCATGTGAATATGCTTGGGATCATTTTCTGGAAAAACTCCCATCCGTACTCGAAAATTTGAATAAAGACGCTGCCTATACTTTAGAAAATGATCCAGCATCGAACGGAATTGAGGAGATCTATCTAGCTTATCCTGGCTTTTATGCCATTGCTATTTATAGATTAAGCCATGAGTTGTATCTGCTCGATTTATTGCTTTTCTCAAGACTAATGAGCGAATATGCCCATCGTATTACGGGTACAGATATTCACGCAGGTGCTACCATTGACTCACCTTTCTTTATTGACCACGCTACCGGAATCGTAATTGGCGAAACCACCGTTATCGAAAAGAACGTAAAAATATACCAAGGAGTAACATTGGGTGCCTTAAGCGTGAGTAAAGACATGAAAAACTCCAAAAGACATCCTACTGTAGAGAAAAATGTTTGCCTTTATGCCAATGCCACGATTTTGGGCGGTACAACAATCATTGGTGAAAATAGCATTGTAGGGGGGAATTCATGGGTAACCAAATCAATTCCTGCAGATTCAATTGTATTGAATACCACTACAACCGAAGTTAAAATAAAAGAGAAACACTAATATGAAGACCTATAAATTAGTAGAATTAATCGGGAATACCCCATTGGTAGAAACAACCCGATTGATTAAAAATAAAAATGTAAAACTTTTATTAAAACTCGAAGGAGACAATCCTGGAGGTAGTGTAAAAGACCGTGCTGCCTACAATATGATTGCATCGGCTATTGAAAGAGGCGACATCAAAAAAGGGGATAAATTAATTGAAGCAACGAGTGGTAATACTGGAATTGCCTTGGCTATGATAGCCCAATTATTCAATATAGAAATCGAATTGGTATTACCCGAAGATTCTACCATTGAGCGCACGCAAACCATGCAAGCATATGGCGCAACGGTTATTCAAACACCAGCCAGTTTGGGAATAATAGGTTCTAGAGATTATGCCGATAAGAAAGTGGCCGAGGGAGGTTATGTGATGCTGAATCAGTTTGCAAATGATGACAACTGGAAAGCGCACTACAAAACGACAGGTCCCGAAATCTGGAATGATACCGATGGAACCATAACTCATTTTGTATCGGCTATGGGAACAACGGGAACGATTATGGGAACCTCAACTTACTTGAAAGAGAAAAACCCAAATATTCAAATCGTAGGTGCACAACCGAGTGAAGGCTCTCAAATTCCCGGTATTCGAAAATGGCCAGAAGAATATTTGCCTAAAATTTTTGATCCCTCAAAAGTAGATCTTACTGTTGACGTCAGCGAAAAAGAAGCCCGTGAAATGACCAAAAGATTAGCGCAGGAAGAAGGCGTTTTTGCAGGTATGAGCAGCGGAGGATCTGTAGCGGTAGCGGTAAAAATTGCTAACCAACTAGAATCGGGAGTGGTGGTTGCTATTATCTGTGATCGTGGAGATCGTTATTTATCTTCGGATTTATTTGATTAAAGAAATGAAAGATCTTATCCAGAAAAATATAAGCGGCAAAAAAGTGTTATTGTTTTTTATACTAGCCAACCTAGTATATGCCGCTATGCTCATTATTACTATCCCCGAAGTAATGCATTATTCGGGAGGCATGAAAATCTTGGATATGATGCCTACGGGCTATGATACTTATTATGTCAACACACTTTTAAATACTTTGGGAAAGTCCGGTAGAGATTCGTACTTAAATCATCAACTTCCGTTAGATCTGATATATCCAGCGCTTTTTGGAATAAGTTCGTGTTTGGTACTCGCTTATTTTCTAAACAAGCTAAAGAAATTAGACAGTCTTTTATTCTATTTGTGTTTAATCCCTTTGATTTCAGGATTCTTTGATTACGGCGAAAACATTGGAATTATTAGCATGTTGAGAGATTACCCAAACATTAGTGTATTGCAAGTTCAAATTACAAGTACCTTTTCAATTTTAAAAAGTATACTCACTTCCATTTATTTCATTATTCTTATCATAACTTTATTGGCCGTTGCCAAAAATAACTTTTTTCCTAAAAAGGGTTAAAATCAGATTCAGCAAGAAGAATTATAAATACCAAATTCTATTGCTGAATCTATATTTAAAATCAATATAAAATCACTCCTGATCTCTAGAGTGAAATCTTTTACTATCAGTTGGAACTTCATTTCTATCAAACATTCCATAATCACGTTTTACCTCTGCTATTCGAAGGTGATAGTCTTTAAATATACCATCCCTACCTTTGGATTGTGCCCAACGGTGCATTTCAAGGCTTCTCCATTGTTGGATACTTTCTTCATTTTTCCAAAATGACAAAGACAAAACTTTTTCCGGATCATTCAAACTCTGAAACCTTTCAATAGAAATAAATCCTTCGATTCTATCCAATTCAGGCCTTAATTGGGAAGCGATTTCTAAATATTCTGCTTTTTTTCCCTCACTAGGGATTACTTCAAAAATTACTGCAATCATGGTTCTTTATATTAAATTGAAATTAAAATATTCTTAGGAAGCCTAGCATTCGATAAGGGTTCATATTGAATATTTTCATCTAGAAGCGAGACATTTTTATATTGCTCAAATAAATACAGTAAAGCATCTGTGCCTAATTGTATAGAAAAATGTTTAGCCAAACATCCATGTCCGCCAATACCAAAGGTTAAATGCTCTCCATTATTGATACGTGTTGGATCGAAATTTTCAGGATTTAAAAACTGATTTACATCCCGATTGGCAGAGGCAAGTACTAAAATTATTTTGTCTCCTTTTTTGATTACCCTATCATTCAGAACAATATCTCCAACAGCAACCCTACGAGTAGTATGAATAGGCGGGTCAAATCTCAATGATTCTATTATCGCACTTTGCATCCAATCTCTTTCGATCGCTAAATTCAAAAGGGAATGATTCTTATTTAGTATTTGGAGCAAAGCATTACTCAAAAGCCCTCGTCCTGCATCATAACTTTGAATAAATAACCCAATTATGTTACACACACACAATGACAAAATTTCTTTTGTGCTTATTTGATATTTTTCAAAAAGTGTTTTCTCCAAAATAGTATAAAAAGCTGAAGCAACTAAGTGTTTTTCGGCAATTTCATAAATCTCCTTTGCAATTGTATTAATAGAATCCACCTGCATTTGAGTTTTGTTTGGCAGCATTATCTTGGTAAGCTGTTCTATGTTTTCAGAAATAAAAAGGGAGTCTTTATCATTAAAACCAAAATTTTTCAAAACCACCAACACAGGCAATTGTTTGCAAACTGAATTTACCCAATCCAATTCAGATTTATTTTCTTTCCTTTCCAGTAACTGTTCTAGAATTTTGTTAGTGGTCACGGCATTCATATTAGAAAATAAAAGCATAGCCACTTCCCTTGAGATATCATGCTGAATCCCATTGCTCAACCGTGCCAACTGATTCGATATTTCTAAAGCACTGTCGTTTAAACCCTGCTCGTTGTTTGGATTAATCTCTGGAATGTAAGCCAAATCACTATTGAGAATTGATACACAGGCATCATACGAATAGAGTACCCAAATTTGGTTTTCCTTGTCCCAATAAACTGGATTCTGGGCAATCATCGTTTTATAAAGACCATAGGGATCTTGAATTTCCGACTGTAAAAATAAAGTTGTTGTCATGGTTTCTAAATTATTTTACAAAGATAATTACCTTTGCCTCCTAACACTTCATTTTGCACTTAACTGTCGATGTCTATAAATGGAAAATCAATTTAAACAAATCGCTACTCTTATAGGTGACCCAACTAGGGCAACCATAATGTGGACTTTACTAGAAGGGAAAGCTTTTACAGCAACTGAGTTGGCTATTGCCGTTACTACTTCCCCACAAAATATCAGTATGCATTTAACTAAATTAGTACAGGCAAACTTATTGGTTGTAGAAAGTCAGGGGAGGCATAAATACTACCGTTTTGCCAGAAAAGAAATTGCATATGCCATTGAAGCTATGATAAGTCTGGTCCCACCATCCATAAGTACCCAAAGCACCAAAACCGAAAAAATCTCTGGTATAAAACATTGCAGAACTTGTTATGACCATTTAGCTGGAAAAGTAGGTGTGGCTCTAACAGATAGTTTATTGCAACAACAGTTACTGCTTGACACCTCTGGAGGATTTGAAATAAGTCCCGAAGGTGAAAAATGGTTTACTGAATTTGGAATTCCATTAACCGTTTTAAAACAACAAAAGCGCTCTTTCCTTCGGCCTTGTTTGGATTGGAGTGAAAGAAGACCTCATATGGCTGGTTCAGTTGCCACGGCATTACTCGATAAAATGTTACTCGAGAATTGGCTTCGTAAAACCAAAGACTCAAGAGCACTCACTGTAACTGCAAAGGGTAAAAAAGAATTTCAATCTCGTTTAGGAATTACTATCTAAAATATAAAAAAATATATGTTCAATAAATCAAATTTTAAAGAGTGGTTTGATCGCTATAAATATTCTGAGCTTGCAGCCACAAGTGCTGCATTACTTGCCTCACAATTCAGCAGAATTTTTAGTGCATTGACCACAGCGTATCTAATTACGTTTGCCGAATATTTTGCGTTTTATGGCATCATGATTTACCGATCTTATAAAAGACATAAACTTCAGCATCAAAAAACAACTCTAAAGGGAATCCTGTACTTAATCCGGAATTTATTTCTTGAATTTGGTTATCCAGCCGCTTTAGATTTCTTTTTCATTCGCCCTTTATGCATGTATTGGATGCCCATATTAACCGGAAATTATTTCCTTGGAATCATTGTTGGTAAAATTACAGCTGATTCTTTTTTCTACGCTTTATCGATTATCAACTACGAAATGATTAAGAAGAAAGGATAATTGTTTCTATAAAATAAGGGATACTCTAAAACAGCAAAAGGTTCGGTTTATCATTAAACCGAACCTTTTGTTATTTTATTATTGTTTTAAACCAAAGTAGCTGTGGTTGTAATTTCGGCGGTGAGTAGTTTGGAAATCGGGCAATTTTTCTCCGCTTTTGTAACTAATTCTTGGAAAGTTTCATTCGAAATGCCGCTTATTTTAGCATTGACTGTTAAATGAGAACTGATTATCGTTCCTTCTACCAAATTAATATCGCATTTCGTTTCTATACTTTCTATTACTGCACTCGTCTCACTGATAAAAGCTGAAAGTTGCATTGTAAAACAACCAGAGTGAGCTGCCGCAACAAGTTCTTCGGGATTGGTACCTACTCCTTCCTCAAATCGGGATTTGAATGAATATTGAGTATTTTCTAAAGTTTTACTTTGTGTTGTTAATTTACCGGCTCCTTCTTTTAGTGAACCATTCCAAACTGCGGTTGCGTTTCTTTTCATAATAGTCTTATTTTTTAGTTTACTCAAATTTAGTTTTTTTAATGCATAAAATGATTTCGAGAACTGATTTATTTAACTAAAATTCATAATGAATGAGAACATAAAATATTGTTTCCATAATATTTTGTATCTTGTAAGTCAGTTTCTTACCCTATTAAAACGCAATTGAATTAAACCTTAACAGTTGAAACAAAACAATATGGTACCACTTCCAAAAATGCCTATTTCGTCTGATATTGCAAAAAGAATTTCAGCTTTAGAAATCCTCCAATATATCTTTCTCCTATCGGTGCTGCTTTATTTTGGAAAAACACTATTTATTCCGCTCAGTTTTGCCATGCTTATCAGTTTTATACTTTATCCCGTTTGCAAATGGATGGAACAAAAAGGAATCCATAAAAGTGTAGCAATTGGAATTTCCTTATTTATCGTTACCCTTTTTTTTGGGGCCATTTTATATTTACTTATCTCGCAAATACTCCAATTTTCTAGCGAATGGCAAACATTAGAATTAAAACTTGAGGAATCTCTAAATCAGTTGAGTGTATTTCTAACCAATCACTTTGGGGTAAATGAGGAAAAACAGTTAGACTATATTAAAAATGCAGTAAACAATTCGGGATCTCAAATTTTTCCTTTTCTTAAAAGCACAATCTATTCCTTTTCTGAATCCCTATTTTCTCTTCTAATAATCCCCATTTTTACGGCAATAATACTATCCTATCGTCAATTATTGACACAGGCTCTTTATCAAATTTTCCCGCCGAATAAAAAAGAAATGATACACGAAATTATCATTGAAACCATTCATGAATACTATAAATTCATAAAAGGGATGCTGATGGTTTATTTAATCGTTGGAATTCTGAATAGCATCGGGCTCGCCATTATTGGCATTCCCTACCCTTTCCTTTTTGGCTTCACGGCTTCTATACTTACCTTTATCCCTTATGTTGGCATCATGATATCTTCACTTTTACCCATTACAGTGGCTTGGATTACGTTCAATTCTATTTGGTACCCGTTGGGTGTTGTAGCAGTCTTTTCAGCGGTTCAAGTTCTCGAAGCTTACATTATATTTCCCTATGCGGTGGGAAGTCGTTTAAAGATAAATACACTCGCCATTCTAGTTATGATTATTGCCGGCGGAATTATTTGGGGAGCTTCAGGAATGATTCTGTTTATTCCATTCATTAGCATTATAAAACTTATTGCCGATCGAACCGAAAGTCTTAAGACTTTATCTGTGTTATTGAGTGATGGGAAACAAAAAAAATGACAATTTCAATTTCAATGGCAATAGCAATTTCGGTGGTAAAAATCTTTCTAAATTTGTTAAAAACTAAAAACCACAACTCCTGTTTATTCCCTATACTTTACTAATTTTAGCCATTAAAATCTTAATCTTTCAGCAATGCCATTATTCCAAAAATCGGTCATAACAAAATACTTAAAAACTCAGGATAAAACCATACTTACAAAAAAATGGAACTAAAAACACAAATCTACAAAACTAACAAAGAGATTGACGGGTTGGTTTATCAGTTGACGAAAAAGGAGATTAATGTGGAGGGGCATTAATCATGGAGGAAAATATTATTGACAATATAGCTGAGTTTCATAACATATTATGGACAACTGGCGATTTTTATAATAAAACATTTAATTTAGAAAACTGTGTTTTAGAATTTTATGGCGATTACAAAGTTGGTGGAGGAACTGACGGATATGATAATTCAAATTATACTTTTTTAACAATTAGTAACTGTACTTTTAATTGCGAAAAAATAGAATTCAATGACATAATACAAAAAAATCTACATATTTATTTTGAAGATTGTACATTTAATTGCGGTATCAGTTTTAAAAATTCTTCTTTTAAAGAGTTGTGGTTTTCGAACATAAAGTCTTTACTAAGTTTGAATTTTGAAATGGATAAATCCAAGGAAGATAAAGTTATTTCAAATCTAATTAGATTTGTAAATGATAAGAATTCTTCAAAAATAAAATCTCAGTTTATTTTCAATAATGTAGAAATAAAAAATGCTCTTATAATTGAAAATATTGATATTGAAGAAATTATAGTTTCTAATTCATTTATAAATGATTTTTCAATCTATAATTCGTCTTTGAGTGATTTGTATTTTGATGAGAATTCTTTTTCCGGTAATACTCGTTTCAATAAAATTATACTTCAAAATAATGACTCTTCTATTGATGATAAATATAGAGGTTTTTCTAAGAACAAATTTGAGAATACAACTTTTTTGGAAACTGAATTTATAGAAAAAAAAACATTTGAAAATTGTGAGTTTAAAAACATCACAAGGTTTGAAAAATGTAAGAACCTAGAGAATTCAGAACTTAAATTTGTTGATTGTGAATTTAAAGGTTTTACAAGTTTTAAACATTCCGAATTTAACTCTTTAGATATTGACAATTGCATTTTTGAAAATTCTACTTCTTTTATAGAAGCAATATTCAATAAAATAAGGCTTTCGGAAGCTAATTTTTTAGGTAAAACTTACTTTGATGATATTAAAATTAACGATGTTGCAAATGAATCATACCTAGAGGACAATGTTACCGAATGGAAAAGAACACTAAGAACTATAAAACAAGAATTACAAAAAACAGAGAATAAGATAGATTACGGCAGATTTAGAGTTTATGAATTTAATGCTTATAGAAGGGAATTAACAAATAGAAAACCAAAAGATAAAATTCTTAGCAGAGCGAATAGAGAAAATAATAGATTGAGTCGAGATTTATTCATATTACGTTTGAGTAATGCCGTTTCTGAATATGGTACGAATTGGAAAAGAGCTTTTTTATTTACTCTTAGTTTTGGTTTCATCGCTTATTTTGCAATAACTTTCATTGAAAGTCGATTAATAGGAAGCCAATTAAGTTTTGATTCGTCTGATATAAACAGTTTTATAAACGGAATGTTTAAATTTTTTATTGTCACTGATTTTAAAAGCATATTAGATTTGAAAGTTGCTTTTGAAGATAAATACTGTCTTTATTCAATTATGGTATTTCTTTATAGAATTACTTTTGTTGGCTGTAAAATAATTATTGCTTTTGGTATATATGAAACAGTACAATCATTCAGAAAATTTAAGGTATAATATGATTATTTTATTCCAGAACAGAAAAAAGCAATCGAGTTAAAAACACAAATCGACAAAACCGATAAGGAAATAGATAATACGGCTTATGAGCTATATGGGTTGATTGAGGAGGAAATTGGGATTGTGGAGGGGAGATAAAAAACCAGCAAACAGCATAATTCAAAGCAAAAAACCAAGTTTAAAACCATTATGGAAAACAAAATTATATTTTACCAAAATCAGGATAGCAATGTGGTTATCAATGTCACTTATTTTGAGGATAATTTTTGGCTTACGCAAAGATTGATAGCGCAACTTTTTGGGGTTGAAGTGCCTGCCATAAACAAGCACCTAAACAATATTTTTGAAGAAAACGAACTGGATAAGGAAGCAACTATTTCCAAAATGGAAATAGTTCAGCAGGAAGGTAATCGGCAGGTAAAAAGACAAGTGGAATTTTACAATCTCGATGCCATAATTGCCGTTGGGTATCGGGTCAATTCCAAACAAGCCACGCAATTCCGCATTTGGGCGACAAAAACGTTGAAAGAATACATCATAAAAGGTTTTGTACTCAATGATGAGATGCTGAAAAACGGCAAGCCTTTTGGAAAAGATTATTTCAACGAATTACTGGAACGCATTCGTGAAATTCGAGCCAGCGAACGACGTTTTTTTCAGAAGTTGGGCGATATTTTCGAACAATGCAGTGCCGATTACAGTAAGGATGCCGAGGAAACACAATTGTTTTACAAAATGGTTCAAAACAAACTGCACTTTGCCGTTACAGGAAACACCGCAGCCGAAATCGTTTATAATCGTGCCGACAGAAAAAAGGATTTTATGGGATTGTCTACTTGGAAAAATGCCCCGAAAGGCAAAATCCTGAAAAGCGATGTTGTGGTTGCCAAAAACTATTTGAATGAAAATGAAATTGGCGATTTGAACTTGTTAGTCAGTGCGTTTTTGGATTTAGCTGAATTTCAAGCTCGTCGTAATCAATTGATGAATATGAAAGATTGGTTAGACCGTATCAATAAATTTTTGGAAAGCAACAGTCTGGATGTACTTCCTAATGCAGGTACTGTTTCTCATGAACAAGCAGTTGAAAAAGCACATCAGGAATACGAACATTTTCGTGTCGAACAAGATGAAAATTACCTGTCGGATTTGGATAGGGAATTGAAGAGGCTCAACAACAAATAGAAGGAAACACTTTTTGAATTGCGTCCGCACTGCGGACGCAATTGAATTGGACTCATTACAAAACATTAATTAGCATTGACAATGAAGATAAAAGAGAGTTTTACATAGCCGAAATGACCAAAAATAATTGGACAGCGAGGCAATTGGAAAGGCAGGTAAATAGTCAGCTTTTTGAACGCCTTTTGTTGAGCAATAATATAAAAGATGTGTTGGCTAGCACGTGAAGAAAAACACCCTACAGATGCCAAAGAAATTATCAAAGACCCGATGATCTTGGAATTTTTAGGACTTAGAAGAGAAAGTGCCTACTATCAAAAAGACTTAGAAACTGCCATTATTACTCATTTGCAGGATTTTATTTTAGAGCTAGGCAATGGTTTTGCATTTGTGGCACGACAAAAACGAATTCATATAGAGGGAGACGAATTTTTTATAGACCTTGTATTCTTTAATCGATTATTACAATGTTTTGTTCTAATAGAAATAAAAACTACCAAACTCACACATCAGGATATTGGACAATTGCAGATGTATGTCAATTATTATGACCGATACGAAAAACAGGAATTTGAAAATACGACCATTGGAATCCTGTTATGTACCGACAAAAACGATGCAGTAGTAAAAATAACATTGCCCGAGAACAATTCGAAAATTATAGCTAGTAAATACCAATTGTATTTGCCAACCGAACAACAATTGATAGATGAAGTGAAGAAAGAGATTGAAAAGTTAAGTAAAAGGGAAACGGATATTTAATTTACGGCAAAACGGTTTAGACAGTTTTATTTAACTTATCCAATAAGTGCGGAAGTTCCGCACCAATTGACTTGAACGCAATACGTTGAGTTAGTTAAGATAAACGCCCCTTTAAAACGTAGAAGCGAGTTATCAAAATGTAGGACAAATGAATATGTATTTGGGCTATTTTGAAAACGAGGAAAACACCGAAAGTGACAACCCACCTATCGGAATTGTGTTGGCAAAAGAAAAAGATGAATTGGTCATTCAGTATGCAATGCACAACGTTTCGTCTCAACTGTTTGTTCAAAAATACCAATTGTATTTACCTAACAGAGAAGAATTGCGAAAAGTAATAGAAGATGAATTGAATAGCGAAGTTTAGGATTTTTTTACGATAAAAATTGGCACTTCAAGTTCTCTCAAAGACGCAAAGAATTAGAATTGCATCAAAATCTCCCCCTAAACCCAATTCTAACCAACAACTCCCCTGCCCCCGAGTGCAGCGAAAAACCCGGAGTTCTGGAAGCATTATAACACTTGCCTGGAAAGAGCGACCAACGGAAACTCCTTACCGGGCTTAGTATTATCGCTTCAAGAATGAGGATTTGTAGTGGAAATCGGGATTAGGCACAAATAAAAATCACTTCGGTTTTAAAAAAAATCACAATTAAAATCCATAAATAAATCCAAAGCCTTATTTTTGCGCTATGGCTAAGAAAAATACAGACAAAGTTGTCTTTCATCAAATAAAAGTCCTTGATGCTGGTGCAAAAGGCGTTTCGGTGGCAAAAGCTCCGGATGGTAAAGTAGTTTTTATCCCAAATGTAGTTCCTGGGGATGTAGTAGATGTGCAAACTTTCAAGAAGCGTAAGGCTTATTATGAAGGGAAAGCGGTTCATTTCCATGAATACTCAGAGCATCGTACAGAACCTATTTGCGAGCACTTTGGTGTTTGTGGTGGGTGCAAATGGCAAAATATGAAATACAGCCAACAGCTGTACTACAAACAAAATGAGGTAAAAAACCATTTGCAACGCATTGGAAAAGTTGAACTTCCTGAATTTGAACCGATTTTAGGTTCTGAAAAACAGTTTTTTTATAGAAATAAAATGGAATTTTCGTTTTCGAACAGCCGTTGGTTGACCGAAGAGGAAATTGGAAGCGAAGAAGATTTAGGCAATAGAAATGCGCTTGGTTTTCATATTCCAAAAATGTGGGACAAAATCCTAGACATCAACAAATGTCATTTGCAGGAAGATCCATCGAATGCAATTCGTAATGAGGTTCGTGCTTTTGCAAATGAGCATGGATTGACTTTCTTTAATCCTAGAGCGCATGAAGGTTTACTAAGAACTTTGATGTTGAGAACGGCTTCTACTGGAGAGATCATGGTTTTGATTCAGTTTTTTGAAAACGACAAAGCCAACAGAGAATTGATTTTAAATCACCTATACAAGAAATTCCCTCAAATTACATCATTGCAATATGTGGTCAACAATAAAGCAAACGACACTTTATACGACACTGACATCAAATTATACAAAGGAAGAGATTACATCTTAGAAGAAATGGAAGGGTTGAAATTTAGTATTAATGCTAAATCTTTTTACCAAACCAACTCTGATCAGGCTTACGAATTATACAAAATAACCAGAGATTTTGCAGGACTTACCGGAAACGAAATCGTTTATGATTTGTATACCGGAACTGGAACAATTGCACAATTTGTATCTAAAAAAGCTAAAAAAGTAATTGGTGTAGAAAGCGTTCCTGAAGCAATTAAAGATGCTAAATTAAACGCAGAGCGCAATGAAATTACCAATTGTGAGTTCTTTGTAGGAGACATGAAAGTGGTTTTTAACGATAGCTTCATCGCACAACACGGTCACCCTGATGTGATTATCACTGATCCACCAAGAGATGGTATGCACAAAGACGTAATTGAACAAATCCTGAAAATTGCTCCTGAAAAAGTGGTTTATGTGAGTTGTAACTCGGCTACACAAGCTCGTGATTTGGCATTAATGGATGAAAAATACAAAGTAACCCGAGTGCGACCGGTGGATATGTTTCCGCAAACGCATCATGTTGAAAATGTAGTCCTTTTGGAGAGAAGATAAGCCACACCCCCTGCCCCCTGAAGGGGGAATACTTTAGACTATATGAAAAAAATAATTGCATTTTTATTGATTCTCGGGTTCGCTTCTTCCAGTTGTGAACCCGATGATATTTGTGATCCAGCTACACCCACCACACCTAGGATGCTTATTAAATTTTACAACTTTAATATTCCATCGGAACAGAAAAACGTGGATAATCTTAAAGTAATTGGAGAAGGAATGACGAATGGGGTTGTTTTGAGTCCAACAGCAATTGGTGATGCTAAATATCTGGCTAATGGCAACAGTATATTACTTCCATTAAAAACAGATGCTGATGTCGTGAAATATAAGTTCATTTTAAATTACGGTAACAAAAATCCCCTACTCGTAAACGAAGATAATTTTGAATTTAAATATACTCGTGAAAATATTTATGTTTCTAGAGCTTGTGGTTTCAAAACCGTTTTCAATTTAGATCAAAGCAATCCTTTTATACATACCGATTCTACGCCTGCCGATCAAAAGTGGGTGAAATATGTGATAGTGGAAAAAAATAACATAACATCCGAAAATGAGACAATCATTAAAATATTCTTTTAGTTTTTTCTTTTTGTTGTCTTTGTTTTTTGTGCAAGCACAAGAAAAGACCACTACGACAAGTGTCCAGCAAGATGTAACGATAACCGAAACCAAAACTGTCACTCCAATAAAAAAGAATACAGAAAAAAAACTCGAAGCTGTAAAAACTGACACCATAAAACCAAAAACTGATCGCTACGGATTGATTGTTGGGGTAGATGCGTACAAAGCTACTCGTTCCATCTATGACTCTGATTACAAAGGAATTGCTTTTGTAGGCGATTATAGATTGACAAAAAAACACTATTTGTTTGGAGAAATTGGTAATGAAAACATCACAATCGATGATTCGCAATTAAACACTACGACTAAAGGTTCTTATGCCAAAGTAGGTTTTGATTACAATGCCTACACCAATTGGCTGGATATGGAAAACCTAATCACAGTAGGTATGCGTTATGGTTTTAGCACTTTTAGTGAGCAATTAAACAGTTATGACATCTACAATCCTAATCCTTATTTTGGACAAGCACCTACTGTTGCTTCAGGAGAAATCCACAATGGATTAACCGCTAGTTGGGCTGAAGTAGCTGCAGGAGTAAACGTAAAAGTATTCAACAATGTCTATGTTGGCATCAGTTTGCAATTAAAAATATTAGTGACCAATGTGGAACCTACTGGTTTTGAAAACCTTTATATCCCAGGTTTTAACAGAACCTACGATGGGAATTTTGGAGCGGGATTTAATTATACCGTTTCCTATTTTGTCCCTATTTACAAAAAGAAAGTTATCCCAAAAAAAGTAGCTCCTAAAAAATAAATAGTAACTATTTCAATAAAAAAAAGGCGTACAATTGAATTTTTAGATTCAATTGTACGCCTTTAACTTTTCGGTGTATTTAATTTATCCTATTTCCTTAATTCCTTTTAGAAATAACCAAGACATGAATAATTTTTCACCGTCTTTGGTCTTTGCTACTTGAAATTTCGGAGACAAAAGAGTCCCAGCCACAAAAGCAGTCATCGGAATCCAAAAACCAGTCAAATTGGTATAGTGTTCTACCAAATAACGAAATGAGATAAACAATATCGCAAAACAACCTAGATTGTATAGAAATGCTCTTACTTGTAATTTTGTCATTTTATATGTAATTTTTAATAAACGTACTTTGATTTACTCAACACTATCTTTTGAATCTTCAACCTTATCCTCAGTAACCTGAAACTTAGTTCTCTTACTACCTTCATACATCTCGTATTTTACCAAACGGGCTTCAAGACTCGCATTAAAAAGTTTTATTTTTCGAGAAGGTTTCAATCCTACATATTTCAATGCCTCAAGGTTTGCAGTAATAAACCAAGCATTCGTTCCTGGATAATTTTTCTTCAAAGTATCACCAATGTTTTTATAGAATTCTTCCATATGAATATCCAAACGCTCATCATAAGGTGGATTGAAAACAATATGCAATTTCCCTTCAGACGTTTTCTCCGTATCAAAAAAGTTCTGCTCCTCAATCTTAATATATTCATCCAGATTGGCATTCTTCACATTGTCCTTCGCTTTTTGAACTGCAGACGGTGCTTTATCGTACCCTTTTATGGTGTAATGAAATTCGCGAACACGTTTCAACAAACTATCTTGAATACTATCAAACAAATCATTATCCCAATCGTTCCATTTTTCAAAAGCAAATTCCTTACGATTAATGTTCGCTGGAATATTACATGCAATCATCGCAGCTTCTGCCAAGAAAGTTCCAGAACCACACATCGGATCCAAGAAATCAGTCTGACCATCCCAACCCGAAAGCAACAAAATACCCGCTGCCAAAACCTCGTTTATTGGAGCAATATTGGTGGCTGTTCTGTACCCACGTTGGTGTAATGAATTTCCAGAAGTGTCTAATGCTACCGATACTTGATCTTTATCAATGTGAATATTAATTCTCAAATCCGGAAAAGCCTTATCTATACTTGGGCGTTGTCCCGTTCTTTCACGAAACTGATCCACAATCGCATCTTTACATTTTTGAGACACAAATTCTGAGTGGTTAAAATACTCCGAATGCACCGTTGCATCAATCACAAAAGTCTGATTGGCATTGATATATTTAGACCAATTCGTCCCTCTTATTCCTTTATATAACGCTTGTTCGTCTCTCGCTTTAAAAAAGTAAATTGGTTTCAAAATCTTCAAAGCCGTACGCAAAGACAAATTCGCTTTGTACATAAAACCTTTGTCACCCTTAAAACTCACCATTCTCACCCCTTGCTCCACATCCTGTGCGCCCAGCATCGTTAGCTCTTTCGCCAGTATTTCTTCAAAACCAAAAAAGGTTTTGGCAATCATCTTAAAATTCTCCATCTTTTGTATTCCAAAATTTAAATTCAACCTGTCCCAAAACTTCAGGATCAGGGCAGTTCCTCTCTGCTATCAACACTACTTCTTGCTTTCAAAACCATTTGGGCGTGCCCCCGTTGAGCAAAGTGGGCAACTCTAGTTACCGCTTATTCGCCCACTTTACTCAACGGGGTCGGGCTATCCACGCTACAAGGCAGCTAGCTTCTATCCCTCACGCGAGCGTAAAACAAAGATCTTTAGTGCAATCACAAAAAATAACCAAAGCCACTTATTAAAAAAGCAAATGGTTCAAACTGCATAATTTTCTGCAAAAATACACTAAATTTGCGGGACTTAAATTAATTGAAAAAGAATAAATGTCCGATTCTACAAATAACAATCCCGAAGCTTCGGGACAGATCCCAAATTCAAATCCAAAAAATTGGTTTGCTTCTTGGTTCAACAGCCCGTATTACCACATTCTTTACAAAGAAAGAAACTATAGAGAAGCGCAATTGTTTATGGATAATCTGACGCACTACCTCAATCTTCCCGAAAAAGCCAAAGTGCTTGATCTGGCTTGTGGCAAAGGTCGTCATGCTATCTACTTAAACCAATTAGGATTCAACGTTGTTGGTGCCGATTTATCAGAAAATAGTATTCTCGAAGCACAAAAAAACAGCAACGAAACCTTGCATTTTCAAGTACACGACATGCGTGAAACTTTCGAAGATAAATTTGATGCTATTTTTAATTTGTTTACCAGTTTTGGTTATTTCGAAAACGATGAGGACAATCTCACTACCCTAAAAGCCATCAAAGAAAGCTTAACCGAATATGGTTTTGCCGTGATCGATTTTATGAATGTCACAAACGTCCTCAACACTTTGGTTCCCGAAGAAGTAAAAACTGTTGATGAAATCGATTTTCATATCAAGCGATACCTAAAAGACGGACATATTTACAAAGAAATCGATTTTGAAGACCAAGGTCAAAAATTCCATTTCACCGAAAAAGTAAAAGCCCTAACCCTGAAAGACTTTGAAGAAATGATGGAAGAAGCAGGAATCTTTTTGTTGGATATTTTTGGTGATTACAAACTAAAAAAGTTCCACAAAACCGAAAGCGAACGATTAATCATGATTTTTAAATAATGAATTACCTTTTACCCCTACTTTCTGTACTAATAGGTTACATAATAGCTTTGTTTTTAAAACCCAAAAACAAAACCAATCTCAAATTACTATTGGCTTTTAGTGGTTCTTTCTTGTTATCACTTACCGTGATGCACCTACTACCCGAAGTGTACGAAAGTAAAAACAGTAACATTGGGCTTTTTATTATGCTTGGAATTTTATTCCAAATCATATTAGAATTTTTTTCCAAAGGTGCCGAGCACGGTCACGTTCATGGTCACGCCAAAATGGATCAAATTCCATGGTTGTTGTTTATCAGCCTTTGTATACATGCCTTTCTAGAAGGTTTTCCTGTAGACCATCATCATGATCTAGCCGTCGGAATCGCTATTCATCATTTGCCGATTGCCATCATATTGACTACCTTTTTCGTTAATGCCAGCCTAGATAAAAAGGCGATTTTTTTCTTTATGATCACTTTTGCAATCATGACACCACTGGGTACCATTGCATCTGATTTTATCCCACAATTGAATGACTATTACACCCAAATTACGGCCGTTGTCATTGGGATTTTATTCCATATTTCATCAACTATTATTTTCGAAAGTAGCGAAGGACACAAATTCAATATCGCCAAAGTTTCTATGATTGTTATTGGAATTGTATTGGCGTATTTTATATAAATTTGGGCGTGCCAATCGACTACACTAAGCTTTATGACTCACACACAAAAACTTAGTAACTTTGAATCTTAGAAACTTAGAAACTTCAAAAAAATGACTTTTACAAAAACCACCGAACAATCCTCCAAATACGAACATTTAGAAAAAATGTCGGTTCAAGAATTACTTACCAACATCAATCAGGAAGATCAAACGGTTCCTCTTGCAGTTGAAAAAGCTTTGCCACAAATAGAAACACTAGTTACCGAAATAGTTACCAAAATGAAATTAGGCGGACGCTTATTTTACATAGGAGCAGGAACTTCGGGTCGTTTGGGAATCTTGGATGCCTCAGAATGTCCTCCTACTTTTGGAGTTCCTTTTGATTTGGTCGTTGGAATTATTGCCGGTGGAGATACCGCCATTCGTAAAGCCGTAGAAAATGCCGAAGACAACGCCACACAAGCTTGGGAAGATTTAAAAGCGTTTAATGTAAACGAGAATGATGTTGTTGTGGGTATCGCCGCTTCTGGAACAACACCTTATGTTATTGGAGGTTTACAAGCCTGCAACGCCCAAAATATTAGCACCGGAAGTATTTCCTGCAATGCTGGAAGTCCGCTTTCGCAAACGGCAAAATTCCCTATTGAAGTTATTGTAGGACCTGAATTTGTAACGGGCAGCTCGAGAATGAAAGCTGGAACGGCGCAAAAATTGGTTCTGAATATGATTACCACTGCCACTATGATTCAGCTTGGAAAAGTAAAAGGAAACAAAATGGTCGATATGCAATTGAGCAATAGCAAACTGGTTGACCGTGGCGTAAAAATGATAATGGGAGAAATCCCTGTAACCTACGAAGAAGGCTCCGAATTATTAAAAACACACGGAAGCGTGAGAAAAGCAGTTGATTTTTATAATAGAAAGTAAGAGAGTTTTCTGTTATCAGTTTTCTGTTATCAGTTTTCTGTTATCAGTTTTCTGTTATCAGTCGTCGTGTAAAATGTCGCCACGTCTCTTAAAAGAATGACAATCCCAAAAATTAAGGAGAACAGAGTAATCACACTTTATCTTTAGCATAACTCAAAAACTAAAAACAGATAACGAAAAACCAATAACACATAACACAAAATGGCAAACAAAGAACTCTTAGCAAAAGGAATCAAATATTTATCGGGTGCATTACCACTTATGTTTATAGGTCCATCTGTGATTTATAATGCCTTTATGAATCAAAAAAACGACTGGCATTATTTGGTTTTGGCTATCGGAATCATTGCTTGCCTAGCCTCCATGTATTTGATGTATTTGGGTTTGAAAATAATAATGAAAGGCATATTTAACGACTAATGGAAAACCTAATTCACGTTCAAAAAACATTCGATAAAGTCATCTATATCGATAAAAAGATTAATAATCGCGAATTTGAAGATTGCGTTTTTAAAAATTGTGATTTTTCGAATAGTGATTTTTCCTACAACAAGTTTATGGATTGTGAATTCATTGATTGCAATTTATCGATGACCCTATTAGCCGGAACAAGTCTAAAAACAGTAAGTTTTAAGAACTGTAAACTTTTGGGTATTCAATTTCAAAGTTGTGAAGATTTTTTGTTCAATGTCCAATTCCAAGAAAGTGTTTTGGATTATTGTTCTTTTGCGAATAAAAAAATGCCCAAAACCAAATTCAATTCCTGTTCCATGAAAGAAGTTACTTTTGTTGGAACCAATTTGACCAATTCTATTTTTGAAAACTGCAATTTGGATAACACCATTTTTAACGATACTATTTTAGCTGGAGCCGATTTTACCACAGCCTACAATTATAAAATAGATCCCGAATTTAACCCAATGAAAAAAGCCAAGTTTTCTAGTCAAGGAATCGTTGGTCTTTTGGATAAATATGATATAAAAATTGAGTAATCATGAATGCAACTACCTCTTACCTTGAAAGCGTAAAAAAACAATTTCTCTACTATAAAATGCTTGGAGAAAAAGCAATGGAGCAACTAGAACCAGAACAACTTTTTGTGGCTGTAAACAATGACACAAATAGCATTGCCGTAATTGTAAAACATCTTTCGGGAAATATGCTCTCGCGTTGGACGAATTTCCTAACCACCGATGGCGAAAAAGAAACGAGAAATCGCGATGCTGAATTTGAAAATGATTTACAAACAAAAGAAGAAGTATTGACCGCTTGGAATGCCGGCTGGAATTGTTTCTTCGGAGCTTTAGAAAGTTTACAACCCGAGCTGCTTTTGGAGATTATTTACATTCGGAACGAGGGACATACGGTAATTGAAGCCATCAACAGACAACTAGCACATTATCCGTATCATATTGGGCAAATTGTTTTTTATTCCAAACAACTAAAAAATAGTGATTGGGATAGTTTATCCATTCCTAAAAACAAATCGAATAGTTATAATGCCACTAAATTTGCTCAAGAGAAAACGATTAAAAATTTTACGGAAGAAGAATTTAGAAGATTGAAATAATGAGCAATATAAATGGCAAAAGAAAATGACTAATTGCTAATAACTAATATACTGCCCCAGATGGAAGTGAAAACCCCACAGGGCTAAACCCTATTTTTTCTTGCCCCAAAAGAGCGACCAAAGGAAGCTCATTTTGGGGCATTAGAAAAAAAGGGGATAGACCGAGGAGTTGCAACGAACAGCTGGATTAGGCCCAAATAAAAATAAAACTAATAAAAATGAAAAAAATAACCTTACTCTTACCTGTATTGCTTCTAATGTCCTGCTATAATGCAGAACGCAACTGTGCCGACTTTAAAACAGGGAAATTTAAGTTTGACTTTGAAATAGACGGCGTTAAAAAAACAACGTTATTTGAACGCAATGACAGTATTGAGATTGAGACTTTTGAAGGTAAAACAGACACTTCCACAATTCGTTGGGTGAATGATTGCGAGTATGTTTTACAAAAGAAACACCCCAAAAACAAAGCGGAAGAGAAAGCGATTGATATGAAAATTTTGACAACTACGAAAAATTCCTATACCTTTGAATTTGGAATGGTAGGCGTCGATTCGAAACAAAAAGGAACGGTTACGAAGATTTCAGATTAAAGAATTCAGACTACAGATTACATAAACTCATAATTTTAAACCACATAACAAAATAAAATGGAAGTATTTTTAAACCCAGATGCGTGGATTGCCTTGTTAACGTTGACATTTCTTGAAATTGTTTTAGGTATTGATAACATCATTTTTATCTCTATTGCAACTGGAAAATTAGCAATCGAAGACCGCAAAAAAGCAACAAAATTGGGAATGTTCTTGGCTATGTTTATGCGAATTGTATTGTTGTTTGGAATTAATCTTTTGACCCAAATGAAAAAACCTTGGTTTACAATAGATTTTAGTTGGTTTCATGCTGGAATTACAGGTCAAAGTCTCATATTACTATTTGGCGGATTGTTTTTGATTTACAAAAGCACGAATGAAATTCGAGAGAAAGTAGATGAGAAAGGTCACGAAGAAAAAGAATTGGGCAAAGCGGCTACAAAATCTTTTCAGAGTGTTATTCTGCAAATTATAATGATCGATTTGGTTTTCTCATTTGACAGTATTTTGACTGCTGTGGGGATGACCAATGGTGTTGAAGGTGCTTTGTATATTATGGTTACTGCAGTTATAATTTCCGTTCTGATTATGATGCAGTTTGCGGTTCCTGTTGGGAATTTTGTCAACAAGCATCCGTCTATCCAAATTTTGGGATTATCCTTTTTAATCTTAATCGGATTCATGTTACTTACTGAAAGTGCCCACTTATCAAACGCACTTATTTTTGGCAGTCATGTCACTCCTGTTCCAAAAGGTTATTTATACTTTGCTATTTCGTTTTCACTATTCGTAGAAATATTAAATATGAAAACTAAAAAGAAATAATTATTCTTGATAAAAAAAGCTCCTTTTCAGGAGCTTTTTTTTTATATACCAGACGTATCAATTAAACCTATAAATAATCTGAGTTTTACAAATCCACAACAAAACAACCTGTATATCAAGTTTTTATATTTTATTTTAAGAAAAAAAAGTTTTTTTGATGTAACAAATAATATAGTACTGTATCAAAAGGAAAACTAAAAAATAAACATCATGAAAACAAATTTAATTTTAATTATCTTATTTACACTTTTTATTTCCAAATCTGTTTATTCACAAACTTCTTTTAAAGTAGAAATAAAGGGAAAAGGAGATCCTGTTTTATTACTCCCTGGTTTTGGTTGCACAGGCGAAGTATGGAATGAAACGGTAGCAGAACTTTCTAAAACTTATGAATGTCACATTTTTACATTCGCAGGATTTGGTAATGTGCCACCAATTGAAAGTCATTGGCTATCAACAATAAAAGAAGAAATAATTTATTATGTAAAGATTAAAAAATTAAAAAAAGCCACATTAATTGGTCATAGTTTAGGTGGGACTTTAAGTTATTGGTTAGCATCAACAGAAATTGATCTTTTCAAAAAAGTAATTGCAGTTGATGCTTTACCCGCAACAGCAGCTTTGATGATTCCTAATTACAAAGGAGACATTATTCCTTATGACAATCCGCAAAGCAAAATGATGCTGACTATGGAACAAAATGCATTCAATGAAATGAATTCCAAGTCCATTCCTTATATGTGTTTAAACGAAGAAAAACAAAAAATAATCAACGATTGGATGAAAATTGCTGATAGAAAAACCTATGTAAATGGTTATATTGATATGCTTAACTTAGATTTACGTAAAGAAATTGCCAAAATTAAAATACCAGTAGTAATTTTAGCAGCAACATATCCAGATATCAATACAGTACAAAAAACATATAAAGCGCAATTTGAAAACCTAACATCCGTTAAAATTTATTATGCAAATAAATCTGCTCATTTTGTAATGTTTGATCAACCAGAGTGGTTTATTGAAAAAGTAAAATTAGAAATGCAATAAGTTGAGTAAAAAAGAAAAATTTAACGACATATATAGCAAGCATTACACTAAAGTGTTTCGTTTGTGCAAAGGTTATTTTTGTGGAGATATAGCATTAGCTTCTGACGCTACTCAAGATATTTTCATTAAAATATGGGAGAATTTAGACAAATTCCGAAATGAATCAAGTATTAGCACATGGATTTATAGAATAGCCGTAAATACTTGCCTTCTTTATTTACGAAAATCATCCTCCAAAAAAGAAATTAGGACGGATATTCTACCTCAAATCATTTCAGAAACATATTCGAACGAAAAAGAAGAACAACTTCAACAAATGTATCAATGCATACAAAAACTTGAAGAAACAAACAAAATGATCATTCTGATGATCTTAGAAGGAATAGAATATCTAGAAATATCAGAAGTAGTTGGAATAACCGAAGAAACACTTCGCGTTAGAATTCATCGAATTAAAAAAAGTTTAACTCAATGCGTACAAAATGAAAACATTTGAAGACTTACAAACTATTTGGAATCAGCAAACTAAAGCCAGTTCAAATCCTACTGCCAATGACATTATTAAAAAAGCAGAGGCACATACTAAAAAAATTAACCGTAATCATTTTTGGACTAGTGCCATTTTAAGCCTAACCTCCCTAATATTAATTTCGTATTATATTATAATGGATGCCTATATGCAAACGACATTAAATTTGGGCTTAAGTATAATGATTGGAATGCTCTTACTACGAATACTAATAGAAAGAATTAGTGTCTCAAAATTTAATGCTATCAAAACAGATGTTTCATTAATTGAATACAGTAAACTGACACATCAATTTTATCAATGGAGAAAAAAAATTCATTATATACTTACTCCAATAGTATACGTAACTTATATCGTGGGTTTCACACTCTTACTACCCGTATTTAAAGAAAACTTATCCAAAGGTTTTTACCTCTATATACTAATAAGTGGATTTGGTTTCTTGCTCATTTTTGGATACTTTATCCTGAAAATAATTAAAAAAGAAATGCAACTTTTAGATTTCTTAAAAAACATCTCTTAAACAAAAAACACCTTTCAAGTTTGAAAGGTGTTTTTTGTTTATTTATTCTAAACTTAAAGTAACCTGACCATCATCATCCAGATGAATGTCAGCATCATCAGCATTGGTTTCGTCTTGTACTTCTATTTCTTCCGGAATAATTTCCTCAGGAGCTTCATACGGTAAGGGTTCTAATAAATTCACTTGTTTCAACTTATCCGTTGTCAATTGATTTCCAAGGGCTTTAAATCCTTTTACGGCAATGAAAGACTCAATATCTACGGTCATATTTTCTTTTTGAACTCCTTTTACCTTCGTGAAAACTAATTCGGCTACAGGACGATAATCCGTTGCTACGATTTCTAATCTCGAATTAGGATGCTCGGTAATAAAACTTTCCTCTTTATTTTCGGTTTCTACCAAGAAACGTTTGATATAATATCTCTCTTTATCACCATCATAATAAATAGCGGAAATTGGTTTTTTAGGAACCCATTTTTCTAAAACAATCATATCTTCATCAAAGTGTGTTGTCAATTCGGGCGTAATGACTTTTATTTTTCCAGCTTGCGAAATCACTAAAATTTTGTCGCTCGGCCTAAATTCGCCCAACAACTCTCCCCTAGCGTCTACGTTCAATCGTTGTACAGTATCATCAAACCAAACCTTTCTTGGCAATAACGTTGAGATTCCTTTCTCCTTCAATTCGATTTTCTTGATTGGATATTTGGTTACCAGATTCCCTTTGGAAGCACGTCCTTTAATGGCCAAAGCAGCAAAGTCAATGTCGAATTTCAATTTTTTAACACTTCCCACTTGACGTAATAAAATCGTGATTACCTCAGCTTCTCCATTCGGATTACAAGAAAAATACAAGGTTTGTGAACCCGCAGTTTCATTGGTCAAATCATACGATTTGTCACGAGTAACGCCCGAAACATTGAATCGCTTGATATACGATGGGCCTGATTTTCCGTCGCGGTAAATCATATTATAAATGGTACGTTTATCACTTTTGTCAAAAATGGCAATATGAATAATGTCTTTCCCAACAAAGGTTTTGGCATCGACTTTAGTAATCATCATTTTCCCATCTCGAAGAAAAACAATTACATCGTCAATATCGGAACAATCGGTAACGTATTCGTCTTTTTTCAAGCTTGTACCTACAAAGCCTTCTTCTCTATTTACGTATAATTTGGTGTTTCTTAAAACAACTTTCGTAGCTTCGATATCATCAAAAATACGCAACTCGGTTTGGCGTTCCCTACCTTTTCCGTATTTCTCTTTTAATCGGGTAAAGTATGCTATCGCAAAATCGATTATATGGTCCAAATCATATTTTACTTGCTCAATGCTACCTTCTAAAGCTTCGATTTTATCCTGTGCTTTATTGCTGTCGAATTTCGAAATACGCATAATTCGAATATCCAATAACCTCAAAATATCTTCTTCGGTTACAGCGCGTTTCAAATTTTGAGTAAACGGTTTTAATCCATCATCAACAGCCTTTATTACATCTTCCCGAGTCGTTTTATCCTCAATATCACGGTAGATTTTATTTTCGATAAAAATACGTTCCAAAGAAAGAAAATGCCATTGTTCTTCGAGTTCACTCAATTGAATCTCGAGTTCACTTTTCAAAAGCTGAACAGTTCGGTTTGTTGAAATTTTCAACATATCAGAAACCCCGATAAACAACGGTTTGTTATCCTCGATCACACAACCCAATGGCGCCACCGAAGTTTCGCAAGCCGTGAAAGCAAACAAGGCATCAATAGTTTTATCCGGAGAAACCCCTGGAAAAAGATGAATTAAGATCTCTACTTCCGCAGCGGTATTATCTTCAATTTTTTTGATTTTGATTTTACCTTTATCGTTGGCTTTCAAAATACTGTCAATCAAAGTCGTCGTATTGGTCGAAAACGGAATCTGTGTAATCACCAACGTATTTTTGTCAAATTGACCAATCTTGGCACGAACCCGAACACGACCACCACGCAATCCATCATTATAATTCGACACATCGGCTATACCTTGTGTCAAGAAATCGGGATATAACGTAAATGGTTTTCCTTTCAGAATTTTAATAGAGGAATCTATCAACTCATTAAAATTATGAGGCAACACTTTTGTCGAAAGACCTACAGCAATTCCCTCAGCTCCAGAAGCCAGTAATAATGGGAATTTTACGGGTAAGTTATTCGGTTCGGCACGACGTCCATCATAAGAAACACCCCAGTCGGTGATTTTTGGAGAATACAATACTTCCAAAGCGAATTTAGACAAACGCGCCTCAATATAACGGGAAGCTGCAGCTCCGTCACCCGTTAAGATATTACCCCAGTTTCCTTGACAATCAATCAATAATTCTTTCTGACCAATTTGAACCATCGCATCACCAATACTCTGATCCCCGTGTGGGTGATACTGCATAGTGTGCCCAACTACATTGGCAACTTTATTGTAACGGCCGTCATCCAACTCTTTCAAAGAGTGCATGATTCTTCGCTGTACGGGTTTGAAACCATCCTCAATCGCAGGAACGGCACGCTCCAGAATTACATAGGAAGCATAATCCAAAAACCAATCTTTGTACATTCCTGTAACTTTGGTAATGGTATCATTTTCATCCTCATCATTTTCGTAAAAATGTTGCCCTTCAAAATGCTTGGCTTCTACTTCAATAATTTCATCAGAATCATTATCATCTTGATTGTCATCATTAGAATGATCTTCTGAATTATTTTCTTCGTTTGCTGGAATTATGTTATCGTCTTCTTCGTCTTTCATTTATTTTGATTCCGAAATTAATTGTATTAAATCTTCTCTGCTTGGCAGAATTGTTTTGTATTTACTGGCAAATATTTGCTCGTTATTTTCAGGCAACGTGTATTCTACTACCAAATCACTTTTGTTTTGACAAAGCACAATTCCTATGGTTTTGTTTTCATCTTCCAAACACATTTCTCTGTCGTAATAATTGACATACATTTGCATTTGTCCTAAATCTTGGTGTTTTAATTCTCCTATTTTTAAATCAATTAGAACAAAACATTTCAATATTCGGTTATAAAAAACCAAATCGATTCGGAAATGTTTATCATCAAAAGTAATTCTGTTTTGTCTGGCTACAAAAGTAAAACCGTGGCCTAATTCTAATAAAAAATGCTCTAATTTATTGATAATTTCTTCTTCCAACTCCGATTCAGAATATTGATGTAATTCAGGCAATCCTAAAAACTCCAAAATATAGGGATCTTTGATAATATCTTTTGGTTTCTCTATAATCTGACCTTTCTCGGAAAGTTTTAAAATTCCTTCTTTATCTCGGCTTAAAGCCAATCGTGTATAAAGTGCCGAATCATATTGGCGTTTTAACTCTCGAACACTCCAATTGTATTTTTCTGATTCAATTTCATAAAAACGTCTTTCGTTTATGTCGTCAATTCGCATTAAGAAAATATAATGCGTCCAAGTCAATTTAAAAAACGAAATCAACAACTGCGCTTTTTGACTTTCAAATTCCCCAGTCAGCGACTGGAAAATTGAATCTTGAGAAATCTGATACACTGTTGCGGATTTCTCAAGATTCAATTTCGTCATCACTGATGACGAAATTGAATATATTTTATAAAATTTTCTCATTCGGTCAAGATTTTCGACAGAAAACCCTTTCCCAAACTCATTAGTCAACTGTTCAGAAAGACCTTTTAATAGTTTCTTTCCATATTCGGCCCTGTCTTTTCCGTTTTGCTCTTCTTCTACAATCATTCTTCCTATTTCAAAATAGGTGTAAACCATTGTTGAATTTACGGTACGAAAAACCTGTTGTCGAGCATTTTGCAATAGTTCGACAACTTGAGAGAATAAAGCTTTATTTTGAATATTTTCTGACACTATATAAACCTTTCTACATTATTTCACTTCTTCCAAAACATCCAACTCCACTTTCAAATTCTTGATGATAAATTCTTGTCTATCAGGAGTGTTTTTACCCATATAAAACGATAATAACTGTTCGATAGAAGTGTTTTTATCCATCATAATAGGATCCAAGCGAATCGTTTCTCCAATAAAATTCTTGAACTCATCTGGTGAAATCTCTCCTAATCCCTTAAATCGAGTGATTTCCGGTTTTGGTTTTAGTTTTTCTATAGCGTCTCTACGTTCTTCTTCAGAATAGCAATAAATAGTTTCTTTCTTGTTCCGAACTCTAAAAAGTGGTGTTTGCAAAATATACAAATGCCCTTCTTTGATTAATTCAGGAAAAAACTGCAGGAAAAAAGTAATCAACAGCAAACGGATGTGCATTCCATCGACATCGGCATCGGTTGCGATTACGATGTTATTGTAACGCAATTTTTCTAATCCGTCCTCAATATCCAAAGCCGCTTGCAATAAGTTGAATTCCTCATTTTCATACACAATTTTTTTGCTCATTCCATAGGAGTTCAAAGGCTTACCACGCAAACTAAAAACCGCTTGGGTATTTACATCACGAGATTTTGTAATCGACCCGGAAGCCGAATCCCCCTCGGTAATAAACAAAGTACTTTCTAAGTTCCTAGCGTTTTTGGTGTCCGGAAGATGCGCACGGCAATCCCTTAATTTTTTATTGTGCAGATTCGCTTTCTTGGCGCGATCTGTGGCTAGTTTACGAATTCCTGATAATTCTTTTCGTTCGCGTTCGGCTTGGAGAATTTTTCGCAACAAGGCATCTGCAGTCGCTGGATGCTTGTGCAAATAATTATCTAATTTTGTTTTTACAAAATCATTTACAAACGTACGAACCGAAGGCATCCCTGGTTCAGAACCCATATCTGTCGATCCCAATTTAGTTTTGGTTTGCGACTCAAAAACAGGCTCCATTACTTTGATGCTTATCGCACTCACTACCGATTTACGTACATCCGAAGCTTCAAAGCTTTTATTATAAAACTCTCTTATCGTTTTTACAATCGCTTCACGATAGGCCGCAAGATGCGTTCCTCCTTGCGTGGTGTTTTGTCCGTTTACAAAGGAGTGGTATTCTTCGCTATATTGAGTTTTGCTATGCGTTAAAGCCATCTCGATATCATCCCCTTTGAGGTGAATAATTGGATACTCTAAATCATCAGCATGAATGGTTTCTTCTAATAAATCTTTAAGACCGTTTTCTGAATAATATTTTTCTCCGTTAAAAATGATCGTCAACCCATTGTTCAAATAACAATAGTTTTTGAGCATTTTGATGACATACTCAAACCTGAATTTATAATTTTTAAAGATCGTCTCATCTGGAATAAAAGACACTTTGGTACCTTTTCTCTTCGTGGTTTCAATAACATCCTCTTCGAGAACCAGATTTCCACCTGAAAACTCCGCTGCTTTTTGTTTGTCATCACGAACAGATTCTACACGAAAATAATGAGACAACGCATTCACCGCTTTTGTCCCGACTCCATTCAATCCAACTGATTTTTTGAACGCCAATGAATCGTATTTACCACCCGTGTTCATTTTGGAAACGACATCAATTACCTTCCCCAATGGGATTCCACGTCCATAATCACGAACGGTAACCGTTTTATCTTTAATGGTTACTTCAATGTTTTTACCAGCACCCATTACAAATTCATCGATACAGTTGTCGAGAACCTCTTTTAATAAAATATAAATACCATCATCTGGCGAAGAACCATCTCCGAGTTTTCCAATGTACATTCCGGGACGCATACGGATATGTTCTTTCCAGTCGAGAGAACGGATATTATCTTCGGTATATTGATTTTGATCTGACATTTTGGGGTTTTATCGAATTTAACTGCGCTCTGTTCGGTCTTTGCTTTCCACAAAGACCTCGAGTGTGCTAATGTAGTGCAAATCGATAAAATTAAAAAGAAGTAGTCAGCAAAGTTATTAAGAATGATATTGACAGGCGAAATTTTAGATTGTAGATTGCAGAATTTAGATTTTTTCTAAAATTCCCTTTTCCATTGATATTGCCATTGCCATTGAAATTAATATTGCCATTTAAAAATTGGCAACAATCTCTTTCAATTGTTTATCCAATTCTGGATTTGAAATAACATTCGATTCAATATCAAAATTATCATCAAAACTAGGCAATGAAAAAACAGCTTTAATTTCGGTTGCAAAACGCGGAAAATTATTTTTGGCAATCTCAAGAACACTTGTCCCACCCCTCGCTCCTGGCGAAGTAGCCATCAATAACATTGGTTTTCCCTGAAAAATTTTTCCGTTTATTCTGGAGCACCAATCCACTGTGTTTTTGAAAGCAGCACTGTAATTTCCGTTATTTTCGGCAAGTGAAACTATCAAAAGATCGGCAGTGGCTATTTTTTCTAAAAATGCTTTCGCCAAAGTATGCTGGCCAATTATTACTTCCTTATCAACGCTGAATAACGGCATTTCATAATCATTTAAATCCAAAACTTCAACTTGGGCATTTTCAAATAAACTAGATGCGTAAGTCGCTAATTTTTTATTAATAGAGTTTTTACTGGGACTTCCTCCGAAGGCTATAATCTTCATGATAATTTATTTTATTTTTAAAAGTAATAAAAATTGGAAGGCCGACTGCACTTATAAAGCTTTTATAAATACAAATGATACATTAAATATCATTTTTTAGTGGTAGAAAAAACAAGGTGTTTTTAACGAATGAACAACCAACTACTTTCATTAACCGCAAATTATCACTTACAATATTTTTTTAATTTAAGATATAATTCATTAGGATTGAATGGCTTTATCACATATTCGTTCATACCAATCACTATAATTTTCTCAAGATCATCATAGGATGACGAAGCTGTTAGTGCTATTATTGGAATTGTTGCCCCCATACTTCTTATAATTTTTGTGGCTTCATACCCATCCATCACGGGCATTGACAAATCCATCAAAATAAGGTCATACGTATTCAGTTTAAATTTCTCGATGGCAACAAGACCGTTTTCTGCAATATCAATTTTCACATTCCATTGCTTCAATATCTTATCGGCTATTTTAACATTAATAAGATTATCCTCAACCAAAAGAACGTATAATCCTTCTAGGTTTTTTTCCTCATAATCGTTATTTAAAATGTTATTGTTTTGCTGAATTTTTTCGGACACAATTGGCAATTCCAAAACGAAACTAAAATTGGAACCAACTCCTATTTCACTTTTTAATTCAATATCTGAGTCTAATAAATTAAGTAATTTTTTGGTTATTACCAAACCCAAACCAGTTCCTCCAAATTGCCTAGACGTCCTTGTTTCGGCTTGGGTAAACTTTTGAAAAATAGAATCAAATTCCTCTAAATCAATCCCTATTCCATTGTCAATCACTTGTACTTTAAAAATAGAATTGCAATCATTTTTTTGAATTTGGTCAATTCTAATTTGCACCAAACCATTTTTGGTAAATTTTACAGCATTCGAAACTAAATTTGTAATGACTTGACCAATTCGTAAAGGATCGGAAATTACGTTTGGCATAAAATTATCATCGATAATTATTTCAATTCGATTTAGATTCTCTGAAGCTCTTACTTCTTGAGATTTCCCTATTTGTACAACTAAATCTTTAAAGTTAAATGGCGTTTTTTCAATATCAATTTTTCCAGCCTCAATTTTATTAAAATCCAGAATGTCGTTTATAAGAAGAAATAAATTTTGCGAAGAATTTTTTAAAACCTCTAGATTTTCCTGAAAACTTTCTAAAGTATTCTCTTTTTCCATTATATAAATCAACCCAATAATTGCATTTAAAGGGGTGCGGATTTCATGGCTCATAATAGACAAGAAATCAGACTTGGCTTCGTTTGCTTTTTCAGCATTCAACTTAGCTTCAAACAACTTATCTTCAAACTCTTTCTTAAAATCAATCTCTCTATTTAAAATATTCAACAAATCGATCAAGTTATCATCCTTATCAAGCTTTATTTCATTATTGTTTAGTTGCTTTATCGATTGAATTAACTTGGTTTGTATATTTTCTTTTTTTTCTAATTCATCTTTTAATTTTTTGTTTATTTCATTGTATTCTATATCATTCAAACGAGAAGATTGCTCAAATAATTCGACATCTTTTTCAAAATTAAAATAAGAATGATTTACAACTTCTATAAAGTGTTGAATGTTTTCATTTTTAGCAATGAAATTATCCGACAAATACTTATTGAGCTGCCTGTTAAGTTGCCTATGTAAGTTCACTTTATCCATTACAATTGTAATTTATACTTCACAAATAGTTGTAACTGTCATTGTCTGATTATGCAATTCACAGGCTACTTTATTAAAGTTTGGAGAAATCTCACCATAAGAATAGAAACCGCAGACCAAAATATTTTCGCCAAAAACTTCTTTTACAACTTCAAGTTCTTCTTCTATCCTATTACCCAACACAATTTTTCTCCCCACACAACTCACCACTAAAGCTAAGCCAGGCACAGTTGATTGCTTTTTATCAATTTGTAATGCTGCATTAGATGCCGCATCAATAAGTTTATCGAGATTCCCTTTCATTAATCGAACAAAGGAACCTTGTGGAATATTCCCGGCAAAAGTCATCGATTTATTTTCTTCATCGATCGATAAAATAGTTCTTACTATCGGAGCTGCATCTTTATTCTCTTTCATCGATAACGGAAAATACAATGATGATCCCGGTAATTCCTTGGCGTATTTACCAAGATATTCTTTGTATAAATCTAATGCAAATCGATCTCCAATTTTATACAACACATTCTTTTTTGAAAGCGTTACTTCTCTTTCTGGGCCAAAGTCACTCCATCCTCCACCAGAGCCAAATCCGAAATGAATCGCATTACCATAAAAACCAATTGCGACTATTTTGCCTTGGGACGCATCATTATTTAAACCAACGATTGTTTTCTCGAATTTATATCCATCGCCAGCCAACCCCCCAAAAATAGGAACAATTCCTTCTGTTTGTTTTATCATTTCGTTTATAAGTTCGGTACCGTTGATAAAACTTCCTTCAGAGAGGATAAGTATTGATTTTAAATCCTCATTAAAAAGAGCATCATTTATAACATCCCCTAATTCTTGAATATTAGAATTTTTTAGAATGTCAATTTCAGAAACTTTTATTGTTGTTTTTTCAAACTCTATTGCGGTGGCAACTATACTGTTTTCAATTAAATTAGCATCAGAAATTTGCCCCGATGAAGAACAAATAACAATCTGCGCTTCTGGATATAACCCCCTTATTTTTTCATAAGGCAATACATCATCTAAAAAAACTCTTTCGCCAAAAGCTAGTACAAAATTTGCTTTTTTAGGATTAAAACCATCAGAAGAAAAAAAAATCCGATTCTCTTCTTTATCATTAATAATGATCTGTTGTAGCTTCATAATAAATTGTTATTTAAGATATTAAGGCACATAAAGAAACAAAAATAATTCTATAAAAACAAAAAAAGCCTACAAAATAACTTTTGTAGGCTTTCTAAATAGACTATACTTAGCTAACTATTCAGCATTAACTACATTATTTAGATTTTTTATAAAATCAGCTCTGTTTTTTTTATTAACTATAAAAGGTTTGTCAGTTGCACCATTTATTTTTATTTCTTTAATTCCAACCTTTCTAATTTGATCAATTTTAACAAGGTGCAAGGTACATTTCCCATCAAAATGACCTCCATCTTCAAGAGTCTCTTTATTGGTTACTATGGTACCGTCTTCAAAAATGGTTGAAATTGTCATTTCTTTATTTAGAGCAGGTTTATAAGCTCCTTTTAACAGTAAAGTTACATGATAAACATCCTGCTTGCTTTTAGACTCAAAAACATCTTTGTTTATAGTGTAATTCAATTTGTTGGCCAAAAGTGGACTACTCTTAGAACAATCCAATTTATAACTGGTTAATCCCCATTCTTTATTTTCTTCTTTAAGAACTTTAAAACTTTGAGCACCTGATAACATACCTGTTAGTAGTATTACAATAGTTAAAATTGATTTTTTCATTTTTTTAATATTTATTAAGTCTAGTAATTTTGTTTCATGTCACAAAGGTAAAACTATTTTAAATTCAATATTGATTAAACACCTGTAATATCGATGAAACACATTCTTTATTAAAAAATATAATTTTTTTCTTATAAGTTTTTTAATTTATTAACCCGTTGGATGTAATCCTGTTTAAATAAAAAACAAACCACATAGATACATAGATTTAGAATTAACAATTAAAGGACGAATAGAAAATAGCACTATTTTTCACATAGATTGACTATGTGAAAAGTAAAACATCTATCAAACTCTTTTCAAAAACTATAAATTCTATGTTTCTATGTGGTAAAAAAACAATTACACCGAACGGATTTTATTAAATATAGAAAAATCTAAACACATCGTTTACCAAACAAAAAAACCTGCAAAATGACTCTTGCAGGTTTCCAATATCTTAATACTTAATACTACTCTCTTACTACTTTTTAGACATTAAATCTAAAGTGCATTACGTCCCCATCTTTAACGATATATTCTTTTCCTTCTACTTTGAATTTACCCGCTTCTTTACATTTGGCTTCTGATCCGTATTGAACGAAATCTTCATAAGCAATCACTTCGGCACGGATGAATCCTTTTTCAAAATCAGTGTGAATCACTCCTGCTGCTTGTGGTGCAGTTGATCCAATATTGATCGTCCAAGCACGCACTTCTTTTACACCAGCCGTAAAATAGGTTTGCTGTTTCAATAATTTGTAGGCTGCACGAATCAAGACAGATGCTCCTGGCTCTTTTAACCCCATATCTTCCAGAAAAACTTGACGCTCTTCGTAGCTTTCCAATTCGGTTATATCTGCTTCAGCACCTACAGAAAGCACAATCACTTCAGCATCTTCGTCTTTGACTAATTCGCGAACCTGATCTACATATTTATTTCCGCTTACAGCAGAACTTTCATCTACATTACAAACGTATAATACTGGTTTTGCAGTAATCAATTGAAAACTTTCTAACAATACTTCCTCATCATTATTTTCAGGAACAACTGTTCTAGCCGATTTTGCCTGCAAAAGTGTTTCTCTGATTCTATCTAAGAGCGCTTTTTCGGTTTGAGCTTCTTTATTACCTGTTTTGGCAGCACGATTAACTTTTTCTAAACGTTTTTCAACGTTTTCAAGATCTTTCAGTTGCAACTCAATATCAATTGTTTCTTTATCACGAATTGGATTTACATTTCCATCAACGTGAACTATATTGTCATTATCAAAACAACGCAAAACGTGAATAATGGCATTACATTCTCTAATATTTCCAAGAAATTGATTTCCTAAACCTTCTCCTTTACTGGCTCCTTTTACCAATCCTGCGATATCTACGATATCAACAGTTGCCATTTGCACGCGTTCTGGTTTTACTAATTCTTCCAATTTTTCCATTCTTGAATCCGGAACGCTTACAACACCTATATTAGGTTCGATAGTACAAAACGGAAAGTTCGCACTTTGCGCTTTTGCATTCGATAGACAATTGAATAATGTTGATTTTCCAACATTTGGTAATCCTACAATTCCTGCTTTCATGGCATATTTTTTTACAAATAACAGTTTCCTGTTAACTGTTTTTAGTAATTCTATTTTTAAAGTTTGCAAATATAAGATATAATGCCATAACTCAGCAAATTTTAAGCTTCCCTTTTCAGTGACCGATTAGTACTTCTGAAGATTTTATGAATTGCAACCTATTTAATATAGGTAGAACTTTAGTCATCATTGTCTATACTCTATTTGTTAGGGTCAGACAAATTCCAAACCACGTCCATCACTATAAATTGAACATTCATAGCTCTTAACAAGCAGTTGGGTAAAATTTTTACAAAAAAAATTACTTCAACAAAATTTAGATATTATTTAACATTATTCTTTTATGATGTTAATATTTTGCTATATTTGGACACAAACAAAACCAATAACCTATCAATTCACAAATTATGAAGAAAATCGCATTACTATTATTCTTTTTACTAAACGCCACATTTATGCTGGCGCAAAAAGAAATTACCGGAGTTGTAAAAGACAAAACAGGTGCTCCTCTACCAGGAGTTAACATTGTTGAAAAAGGAACCACCAATGGAGTTTCGACAAACATGGAGGGTGCCTACAAACTAACGGTACAAGAAGGAGCCTCTATAATTTTTAGTTATATTGGTTACACTACGGTAACAAGACCTGCAACCTCATCTATCATCAATGTAGATTTATCCGAAGAAGGCGGTCAAAATCTAGATGAAGTAGTCGTTACAGGTTCTAGAACAGCCGCAAGGACTAACACAACCTCTGCATTACCTATTGATGTACTGTCCGCAAAAGACCTGACCTCAACTGGACAAGCCTCTTTCGACAAAGCATTACAATACAGGATCCCATCTTTTAATACCGTAAACACACCTGTAAATGATGCCACTTCATTACTTGATCCATATGAAATAAGAAATATGGGACCAAGTAGAACCTTAATCCTTATTAACGGAAAACGTAAAAACTTAAGTGCTTTAGTCTATGTACAAACTTCTCCTGGACGTGGTGAAACAGGAGCTGATATTTCTGCTATTCCAACTGATGCCATCGAAAGAGTAGAGATCCTAAGAGATGGTGCTTCAGCACAATATGGATCTGATGCGATTGCAGGGGTTATGAACATTATCTTGAAAAAGAGCAATAATGCTGGTTCTGCCACTCTTAGAACTGGCGTTACAAGTGAAGGTGATGGAGAAATGTTTGGCCTAACTATTAACAATGGAACAACTGTTGGCGATAGCGGATTTGTAAATTACACTTTAGACTTTTCTAAAACAGAAATGTCAAATCGCCCTGGCACGGTAGATGCTGATGGAGAATTTAATTACTGGGGAGGAACCGCTGCTGGAGTAAATACTTTAACAGACATTAAAAACTATCTATCAAAACATCCTGATGCTAGAAATATCAACGGAGCTCCAGAAACTGCAGCTGCAAAATTTCTTATTAATGGTGGGAAAGACATAAACGATCATACACAATTATACTATAACGCTGCTTATGTTTACAAAAAAGTAAATTCATTTGCAAACTTCAGAACTCCATACTGGAGAACCGCTAATGATTATCCTTATTTACCATCATTGTTCGGTGATGGCACACTAGCTTCATACCAAGGTTATGGCCCAACTTTTGAAGGAGAATTAAATGATTATAACGCAACCATAGGATATAAATTTGAAAAAGACGGTTGGAATGCCGATGCTAGTTTCACAACTGGTGGTAACCAACAAAACTATACCGTTTCTAATTCTCATAACCGCTCGGACATCGATGGTAACCCTGCAACCGATGATTTCATTTATGCAGATCCAACAAACCCAACTGTATACACTGGTCCAATTAGATTTAACCCAGGTGGTGTAGGTTTTACTCATTATGTGGGTAACATTGACATCAGTAAACGAATTTTTGACAACTTCAGTATTGCATTTGGTTCTGAATTTAGAACTGAAACATTTGAAGTTAGAGAAGGAGATGAAGCTTCTTATATTGGCGTAGGAGCAGATTCTTACCAAGGTACCACTCCTGAAAATTCAGGTAAATTCAACCGTTACAACATTGGTTTTTATGCTAGTGCATCATTGGACATAACAAAAGATTTACTATTTGAAGGAACAGTACGTTATGAAGACTATAGTGATTTTGGAAATAAAACAGTTTGGAAATTGAGTTCAAGATATAAATTCCTGGATGACAAAGTTACATTGAGAGGTTCTGTTTCTACAGGATTTAGAGCGCCTACTTTACACCAAATTTATACTCAAAAAGTTCAATCCTCATTTGGTGGGGGGGGGATTCAGTTAGAAGGAATTATAAATAACGTTTCATCTGCTGCTAGATTAAGAGGAGTTCCAAATTTAAAAGCAGAGAGCTCAACCAATTACACTATTGGAGCAGGAATTAAACCAAATAGAAACTTTAGTGCTACTTTAGATTATTACTACATCAGTGTTAAAGACCGTATCGTATTAGGAGATAAAATCACATATAGCCCTGGAAACATTCAGTCATTCTTTACAAATGCTATTGACACTAAAACGTCTGGTTTAGATCTTGTGGCTAATTATAGAAATATAGACTTAGGACCTGGTAAATTAGCCATCAATCTTTCTGGAAACTATACTATTGAGAATGCTTTAGATGGAGCTGTTCGTAATATTGCAAGCGTAGAAGCAGTTGGCCAATCTGTATTTGGTAAAACTTCGGAAGCTTTATTACTTACTTCTCGCCCTGAGTTCAAAGTTATTCTTGGAGCAGACTACGAAATTAGTAAATTCACATTTTCACTAAACAATACTGTTTTTGGACCTGCAAAATTCAAAAATTCAGATTTATACGATAAAAATCTTACTGTTGAGTTCTTAACAAAAATGGTTACTGATTTAGGTATTTCTTATAGAGCTACCGATAAAATCAGTTTAGCTTTAAATATAAATAACTTGTTTAATGTATTACCAGAATGGGAATTAAAGTCAGACGGTTCTGCTGGAGCTGAGGCAATTATGAACAACCCAACAACATTGAAAAATCAAATCAATGATTTAACTTTCAATGGTCGTTACTCTCAAATGACTTACGACGGATCTCATTTCAGTCAATTAGGAACAATGATGAATTTATCTTTAAACTATAAATTCTAAATTAATTTCTAAATAATTTTAAAAAGGGCTGTCGCAAGACAGTCCTTTTTTCGTTTCACATTAATTCCTTAAATTTACACTTAACAATACCTATATCATGGCAAATCTATACGACGGAAAAATGGCAGCTATTTTTGATGCTATGTACCAAACCTTCATCGATTATGATCAAGAATATGTTTTCTATAATGAATTAATACAAGAAAACAATTGCAAAAGCATCCTAGAAATAGGAAGTGGAACTGGAAATCTGGCCAAACGCTTTAAAGAAAACGATCAAGAGTACATAGGTCTAGATTACAGCCAAAGCATGATAGCCATTGCACAGGAAAGGAACAAAAAAAGCCTCTTTATACACGGAGATATGCGTGATTTTGAGCTTACAACTCCTGTAGATGCCATTATAATCACGGGGCGATCCACCAGCTACCTCATTAGCAATGAAGACATCAATAACACTTTTGACTCACTCTATAAAAATTTGAATACACAAGGCGTAATTATTTTTGATTTTATAGATGCCAATCGGTTTATACCTTTCATCAAACAAAACCAAGCCATACTCCATGAAGCTACTTATGAAGGAATAAATTACATCCGAGAAAGTCATTGGAAAACTACGTCACTTGAAAATTTCATGCTCGAATGGAGTGCACAATATTACACTATAGTGAATGATCAAAAAGAAATCATTACGGAGGATCTTTCTACAGTTCGAGTTTTCACATTAAATGAAATCGAACTCTTCTTATATCTCAATAATTTTGAGATTATAAGAACGATAGACCGAAAAACATACGCTTACGACACTTATGTTATTATGGCTAAAAAAAAGATGCTATAATTTAATTCTTTATTTTATTTTATTTATTATCAACTCTTTAGCTGTAGGAGTTATTCCTGAAACATTCCAATAATCAGTCAATATCGATTTTTTTTAATCTAAATAATAAATAGACAAAATACATCCCTAAAAACTGCATACTACATTTTTTTATAAGTAATTAATTAACAAAATCAGCGCATTAATAGCTTTAACTCCATTTTAAGATAATATTTAATATAATTCTTTTTTTATCTTAATATTTTGGTATATTTGACATATTACTAAGATAAAAAAAACCAAATTCTATTTATCATGAGAAAAATTGCACTTTTACTATTTTTACTAAATGCCACGTTTCTTTTTGCACAAAAAGAGATATCCGGGGTCGTAAAAGACAAATCTGGAGCCGCATTATCAGGAGTTAATATTAACGAACAAGGAGCTTCGAATGGAGTTTCAACGGACATGGATGGTGCTTATAAAATAAGTGTCAAAGAAGGCGCTACATTAATTTTTAGCCATATTGGCTACAATAACACTACAAGAGTAGCTGATGCAGCAAAAATTGACGTAACCTTATCTCAAGAAGGAGGACAAGAACTACAGGAAGTTCAAATTGTAGGATCCAGAAATACCAAAAGAACCGTTGTCAACTCGGCTGTACCTATTGATGTAATCAGCATGAAAGACGTTACGACCCAAAGCGGAAAAATTGAAATCAATCAATTGCTTCAATACATTGCACCGTCATTTAACGCCAACAAACAATCAGGTTCTGATGGAGCCGATCACGTTGATCCTGCTTCTTTGAGAGGAATGGGGCCTGACCAAACGTTAGTATTAATTAACGGAAAAAGAAGACATCAATCCTCACTTGTTACCCTTTACGGGACGCGTGGTAGAGGAAATACAGGAACCGATTTGAATGCCATTCCAGCTTCAGCTATCAAAAGAATTGAAATTTTGAGAGATGGAGCTGCGGCACAATATGGTTCTGATGCCATTGCAGGAGTAATCAATATCGTTCTAAATGACAATGTTGACCAATTGAATGGTTCTGTAACTTATGGCGCTTTTAACACCAAGGCAAAAGGCGATTTTTTACCAGGAACACCTAATACTAAAGATTTCAGATTAGATGAAAACGGGAATGGAAATACTTATGGCAAAAACAAAACCTTTGACGGTAATGCCATAAAAATCGGAGCCAATTATGGAGTTGCGGTTGGTAAAAATGGTGGTTTTGCAAATTTCACCACAGAATATTTCAGCAAAGACAAAGTATTGCGTCCCGGGTATGATTTCCGAAAAGGTTTTGGGGAAGCATCAATGGATAGTTATAATTTTACTGCTAATGTCTCTGTTCCTGTTTCTGAAAAAACTGATATCTATGCTTTTGCCGGAAGAAATTACAGAGATACAGACGCCTATGCTTTTACAAGAAATAGCGGTGCTGCCAATGTGGTAGAATCTGTTTATCCAGGAGGATACACTCCAAGAATTACTTCTATCATTTTGGATAACTCTGTTACAGCTGGGGTTAAAACAGAAACCGAAAGTGGATGGAAAGTCGACATTAGTAATACGTACGGAATAAATAAGTTTCATTATACAATAAAAGGGACTATGAATCCTTCCTTATTAGAAGCTTCTCCTTTAGAATTTGATGCTGGTGGAACTAGTTTGGCTCAAAATACAACCAATTTTGATTTTTCAAAAAATTATGATAAAGTTTTAGAAGGAATGAATTTAGCATTTGGAGCTGAATATAGAACTGAAAACTTCATCATTTTTGCAGGTCAAGAAGCATCGTACTCTACTTATGATCCCGACAGACAAGTTATTACTAATCCAGCTAATCAATCACCACCTATAGATCCTATTTCGGGAGAACCAAGACCGGGAAGCTCTCAAGGTTTCCCTGGATATAGTCCAGACAATGCCGTTGACAAAAACCGTAGCAATCTTTCATTATATGCTGATTCCGAATTGGATGTCACCAACAGTTTCATGGTAAGTGGAGCTGTGCGTTATGAAAACTACAGTGATTTTGGTAGTACCATCAACGGAAAATTAGCCTCAAGACTTAAAATTACAGATAAAATTAACCTAAGAGGTTCGGTTAGTACTGGATTCCGCGCTCCTTCATTGGCACAATCCTATTATGGTTTACATTTCACAAATATCGATTCAAGCGGTGCAACAGAAATTTTACTTTCTCCTAACAACAGCCCAGTAACTAAATCTTTTGGCATTCAAAAACTAAAAGAAGAAACTGCTATAAATGCTTCCCTTGGCGCAACTGCTTCTTTTGGAAACTTCACAGCAACAGTAGACGGATACCTAATTAAGATAAAAGACAGAATTGTATTGACAAGCTATTTTGATGCATCTGGTTTAGGATTAGGTGTAGATAAAACGCAATTTTTTGCTAATGCAGCAGATACAAAGACACTTGGTTTAGACGTGGTTCTAGCCTGGAAGAAAAGATTTGGTGAATCAAACCTTAGCGCAACGCTTGTAGGAAACATTAATAACATGGAAATCACGAAAGTGAATAATGGAAATTTAGATGCCGAAACTTTTTTCGGTGCACGTGAACAAGCCTTTTTACTGGCATCTGCTCCAGATAGCAAATTTGGTTTAAACCTTAATTATTCTAGAAATAAATTTGATGCAGGATTAGCATTTACTCATTTCAGCGAAGTAGTCTTAATTGATTATTCTGGCGAGAATGATGTTTATAGTCCTAAAACCATAACCGATTTAACTATTGGCTATCAAATAACAAAACAATTAAAATTAACTGCTGGTAGCAATAACCTATTCAATGTTTATCCAGACAAACAAGATGAAACTGGAAACACAGAAGCTGGAGGATATTGGGATGCGGTACAAATGGGGTTCAACGGAGCCTACTATTATACTAGATTAGGATTTACATTCTAAAAACAACATATCATAACTTCAAAAAAAGGACTGTCTCACTATGACAGTCCTTTTTTGTTTCTATTTAGTTTTGAACGAAAAAAATAAACACAAAAAAAATCCTGAGCGCTAAACTCAGGATTTTTAATCTTAATACTTTGTACTAAAATCTTAATACTATCTTATTCGTTATGCAAGAAAGCCTGTCTATTCAATAGCGTCTCTTCATCTTCAACATGATTATCATCAGGTATGCAACAATCTACAGGACACACGGCAGCACATTGAGGCTCATCGTGAAATCCTTTACACTCGGTACACTTACCTGGAACAATATAATATATTTCATCAGAAACTGGTGTTTGCGCTTCATCCGAATCCACTTCTGTACCATCAGGCAAAATTACTTTTCCTGTTAGTTTTGTTCCATCTTTATATCTCCAATCGTCAGCTCCTTCGTATATTGCCGTATTCGGGCACTCTGGTTCACAAGCCCCACAATTGATACATTCGTCGGTTATTATAATTGCCATCCTTTGTTTTAGTTTTAAGGTTTAAAGTTCAAAAGTTTAAAGTTCTATAAACTGAACGATTACGAACACAACTTTTGCCTAGAGCTTATAAAAAGCTTATTTTTGTGCAAAATTACAATCAAAACATTTCATAAACAAACATTATGACATTAGAAACAAAAAAAAATGCATTTATTGAATTAGGAAAATTCTTAAGCCAATTTAACGAAGGGAATTGTATCAAGAAAGAAACTGTGTTTGGTAATGATTTATTTTTTGAAAAATTTACCGATTTAATTCAGCTTTCACAATCCCATAATGGCTGGTTTACTCCGGAACAAGTCTTTTTTTCTATTCAATCCTGGGCCAAAGCCTTAACCGAAGAGAACCTGGATCAATGGCTTTCTAAATATGATTTTAGTGATGTAAAGCCTAAAAAAGTGGCATTAATCCTTGCGGGTAATATTCCTCTTGTTGGTTTTCATGATTTCTTATCGGTATTAATAACAGGACATGCTGTTTTGATAAAAACATCTTCAAACGACCAACATCTTTTGCCTTTTATGGCCAATTACCTTATTGCCTTTGAACCTCAATTTGCTAACAAAATCGAATTTGTAGAAGGAAAATTGGAAAATTTTGATACAGTAATTGCAACTGGCAGCAACAATACAGCACGTTATTTTGAGTACTATTTTAAAGACAAGCCTTCAATCATTAGAAAAAACAGAAACTCAGTTGCTGTTTTAGACGGATCCGAAACCAAAGAGCAATTAACCGCATTGGGCGAAGATATTTTCAGATATTTTGGATTAGGTTGCAGAAGTATATCCAAACTTTTTGTACCTAAAGACTATTCCTTTGTTCCTTTTTTTGAAGGTATATTCAAATACCAAGATGTGATTCATTATGAAAAATACGCCAATAATTATGATTATAACAAAGCTGTTTTCTTAATGAGTAATTTCAAATTACTGGACAATGGATTTTTGACCATCAAAGAAGATTCGAGTTATGGCTCTCCTATTTCGAGTGTGTTTTATGAATATTACGACAATTTAGATGATTTGCAAAAACGTTTAGAAAATGAAAACGAGCAAATACAATGCATCACAAGTAACAATTTAGTAAAAAACAGTATCGGTTTTGGGGAAACTCAACAACCCAAATTATGGGATTACGCCGATAACATTGATACTATAACGTTTTTGTTAATAAGATAAGTTAAAAACGCTGTATTATTCCGAATAATTTAACGTTTTACCAACTCTTAATTCCCGAAATTTGCATTTTTAAAATTCGGATATCAACTACACCATGAAATCGCCATGATTCAAAAATCACAACCATTTACGAAGAATGGCGATATCTCCCGATAATTATCGGGACCAATAAAAAACAAATAGTAACTACACATGAAAAAACACAACTACAGCGCAGGACCTTGTATTTTACCACAAGAAGTATTCGAAAAATCAGCACAAGCTATTTTAAATTTTAATAATTCAGGATTATCCCTTTTAGAAATCTCACATCGAAGTAAGGATTTTGTTGCCGTTATGGATGAAGCCAGAGCAATAGTTCTTGAACTTTTAGGATTAGAAGGCAAAGGATATCAAGCACTTTTTCTAGCAGGAGGGGCAAGTTTAGAATTCCTAATGGTTCCTTACAACTTATTAAAAGAAGGCGGAAAAGCTGCCTATTTAGATACTGGAACTTGGGCTGCAGCTGCCATAAAAGAAGCACAATCTTTTGGAAACACTACAATTGTAGCTTCTTCAAAAGAGGAAAATTACAACCACATTCCAAAAGGATATACAGTACCTGCGGATGCAGATTATTTTCACTGTACCAGCAACAATACCATTTTTGGAACACAAATGAAAGAATTTCCATCATTAGACATGCCAATTGTTTGTGATATGAGTTCTGATATCTTTTCAAGACAATTGGATTTTTCTAAATTCGATATTATCTATGCTGGAGCTCAAAAAAATATGGGACCTGCAGGAACAACTTTGGTGGTTATTAAAGAAGAAGTTCTAGGTAAAAATGGTCGTAACATCCCAAGTATGTTAGATTATGCTAAACATATTAAAGCTGAAAGTATGTACAATACTCCACCAGTTTTCCCAATATATGCGTCATTATTGACTTTACAATGGTTAAAAAACCTAGGCGGAATAGCTGCTATAGAAAAAATCAACAATGCCAAAGCAGCCTTGCTTTATGCAGAAATAGACAGAAATCCATTATTTAAGGGAGCCGCGGCGGTTGAAGATCGTTCGAATATGAATGCTACCTTCTTATTAAATGATGAAGTACATGCTGCAACTTTTGATGCTATGTGGAAAGCTGCCGGAATCTCTGGATTACCTGGACATCGTTCTGTAGGTGGTTATAGAGCCTCTATGTACAACGCTCTTCCGTTAGAAAGCGTGCAAGTATTAGTAGATGTAATGAAAGAACTTGAGAAGAGTATTCAGATTCCAGCATTAAGTAATTAGTTCCTATAGTTTTCGGGATAGCGCAAAAAAAAATAACTATGAGGTTGAGATAAATTCGATCCTCGTAATAACATAAATAATGAAAGTATTAGCAAATGATGGAATTTCTAAAAGCGGAATTCTAGCTTTAGAAAAAGGTGGATTTGAAGTTATAACTACAAAAGTGGCTCAAGAACAAGTAGCTAATTTTGTAAACGAAAATAACGTAAGTGTAGTTCTAGTTCGTAGTGCTACCAAAGTTCGCAAGGATATAATTGATGCTTGTCCAGGATTAAAAATAATTGGTCGTGGTGGCGTAGGAATGGATAATATTGATGTTGACTATGCAAAAAGCAAAGGCATCAGTGTAATCAACACCCCAGCATCTTCTTCAGAATCTGTTGCGGAATTGGTATTTGCCCATTTATTTTCAGGCGTTCGTTTCTTACATGATTCCAACAGAAACATGCCTCTAGAAGGAGATTCAAACTTTGATGGATTGAAAAAAGCATACGCTAACGGTATTGAGTTAAGAGGAAAAACTTTAGGTATTGTAGGAATAGGCCGTATTGGTCAGGCTACTGCAAAAATGGCTTTAGGATTAGGTATGAAAGTTATTGCTGCTGATATGTTTATCCCAAAAGTAGACGTTAAAGTAGAATTTTTTGACGGACAATCGGTAACTACAACTATTGTTTCACAATCTTTAGAATCTTTGTTTCAAGAAGCGGATTTCATTACCTTACACGTTCCGGCACAAGACGGATACATTATTGGAGAAAAAGAATTGGCTATCATGAAAGAAGGTGTTGGAATTGTAAACTGTGCTCGTGGAGGTGTTATTGATGAAGTTGCATTAGTAAAAGCATTAGATAGCGGAAAAGTATTATTTGCTGGATTGGACGTTTTTGAAAGCGAACCAAAACCTGAAATTACTATTTTGATGCACCCAAAAATTTCTTTAACTCCACATATCGGTGCGGCTACAGAAGAAGCTCAAGATAGAATTGGTACAGAATTGGCACAACAAATCATTGGACTATTAAACTAATTCACTAACCTTAAATACTTTAGTGGCGATTTATTAACATAGTTTAATAAATCGCCACTTTTTTTTTGATTAAATTTGATATCTAATCTTAATCAAAAAAATCCATGTTTGAGCAATTAACACAATTAGTACAGCAATATGGCCAAGAAGCTGTTGTAAAAAACGATGCGATACCAAACGAACACAATGAGGCTGTAATAGAAGAAGCCGGGAATTCTATATTCTCTAGTTTACAAAAAATAGCTTCCGAAGGTGGTGTTGAAAAGTTGGCAAGCTTACTTCAAGGTAATAATGCACAAGACCCCTCGAATCCCGCTGTACAACAAATCACACAGCAGCTTACAGGAAGTTTGGGAGAGAAATTCGGTTTGAATAATAGTGCTGCTGCAGGTGTTGCAGAAAGTCTAATTCCACAAATCCTTGGAGGTCTTGTAAATAAAACTAATGACCCTAATGATAGTTTTCAAATTACCGATTTGCTAGGGGCAATTACTGGTGGAGGTGCGCAATCAGCAGGTATTATGGATGCCATTTCAAAATATGGAACCCAATTTGGATTGGACCAAAATGCAGATGGAAAACTAGATATGCAAGATGCCTTAGCGGTAACAAAAAGCGGTGGAGGAATTAGCGGATTCCTAGGCAAATTATTTGGAAAATAACCCCGAAAAACAAAATCACCACAAAGCCATTTGCTATTCGCAACAAGATAAATTCAAGAATTTAACCTGAATTTAAGTGTCCAGACAACTATTAATTATTGTAAAATCCTTAAATTTGAATACAATTTAATAGTCGAAATATTTTTTATCGATTGATTATTTCTTTCCCTTTGAATAGTTCTTTTTCATGATCTGCACAAACATTCATTAATATGAAAAATTTAATTTGTATATCGATCATTCTTTTGGTAATTATAGGATGTAATACCACTAAGTCGACTGTTTTCAGTACAGACAAACCAAAAACAGAAAGCAACGACACCATAAAAATAGCAAATGATGAATTGCATTATGAAGTCATCATCATTGAACCCGGCTTTGATTTTTGGTTGCATTCAACTGCCTACCCTAGAGGGTTTCACTCTCAAACTTATTTAGAAAACAAAAATTACCTATATGTTTCCGAATGGAACAACCGCGTTTTACAACCCCAAATTTACAATCCCAATTTATACGAAATGACCATACAGTACGACCCAAATATTGATTATGGCTATGAAGTAAACTATCTTATTTACAATTATATGATTTATTTCCAGAACAAATACAATCAAAAACTGTATGGTTACGTTCCTACTAAATAGATTTAAGAAGAGTTATTACTGCTAAAGGCAGGTAAATAATAGATTATGGATGCCATTTTAAAATATGTAAAACTCGATGCAGATGATGCCCAAGCGGTAACAAAAAAAACAGTGGAGGAATTATTAAAAAAATAAAACATTAGAAACAACCGTAAACATTCCAAACAATAAGTAATCTATAGAAATAAAATCACAAATTAAAACTTGTATATTTGTATTCATGATAAATCAATAATGGGAGGATTAAAACAGCGTTGGGGATTAACTTCTAATTTTCAACTTACACTAATTATTATCGTTTTTGCAATAACAGGATCTGCATCGGCTTGGTTATCAAAACCCTTTTGTTTGTGGTTGGGAATAACCAAAGAGGACTTAGGCTTCTGGTTTACCCCTATCCGATTAATACTCATTTTTCCTATCTACCAAGTTTTATTAGTGGTGATAGGATTCCTCTTCGGACAATTTAAATTCTTTTGGGCTTTCGAAAAAAAAATGCTTAAAAGTATGGGATTGGGATTTTTGATTAAAGAGTAAGATTGGTTTTTAGTTTTTGGTTTTCTGCTATCTGTTTTTCTATTTTCTATTTTCTTTTTTTTTCATTGCTATTGTCATTGCTATTGTCATTGCTATTGCCTTCCTTTTTTATCCAATACGTATAAATCCAAGTTAACGTAAATGAGGGAACGACATCCGTAAACGGCAATATTTCTTCAAGAAAAGTTAAAATACCGGCTGTCTTCCCTACTCGTCCTTCATACATTTTAGTCATCAAAAAACCAGACAGTGGCGCCCAAACAACATCCGAAAATTCCCCTATATAAGGAATTGCAAAGGATAGCATTCCAATTCCATCAAATAATAGTCCTAGAATTAGTTTTTTAGTTTTCAAATTACCATCATTTGAAACAGGAGCTTTTAGTACATCTTCATTCATATTTAACGCTAAAAAATTAATTCAAAACTCTACCAATGTCATTTAAATAAAAAGTACCGTATTCTCAACAAAAGCTTGGTTTTTCAAATCGAATTTACTCAAAATTTGAATACATCTTTAGAATAAACACGGATACTATTTAGAAATCCGTTGGGTGTAATTGTTTTTTTACCACATAGAAGCATAGAATTTATAGTTTTTTGAAAAAAGTTTGATAGATGTTTTACTTTTCACATAGTCAATCTATGTGAAAAATAGTGCTATTTTCTATTCTTTCTTTAATTATTAGTTGTAAATCTATGTATCTATGTGGTTTGTTTTTTATTTAAACAGAATTACAACCAACGGGCTATTTAGAAATAAAAAGCCGTCGGTCTACAAAAAAAACAAAAGCGACGCCTTACTTTATCGATAGAATCTTTGTTTCTTTGTAAAAACAGTTTGAAATGATACACGCAAAAAACATCCATAAATATTACGACCAACTTGAAGTATTAAAAGGAGTCGATTTACACATCAAAAAAGGTGAAATTGTTTCTATTGTTGGTGCTTCTGGGGCCGGAAAAACAACGCTTTTACAAATTCTGGGAACATTGGATAAACCTAGTGCCTCCCCAACCCCAAAAGGGGAAATCAAAACCGATGAAAATGTAACTTCTTTAACTATCAACAAGGAAGATATTTTGAAAATGAATGACAAATCATTATCCAAATTCAGAAACTTAAACTTGGGATTTATTTTTCAATTTCATCAATTACTGCCCGAATTCACGGCTTTAGAAAATGTTTGCATCCCCGCTTTTATCGCCAATAAATCCAAAGCTGAAACCGAAACAGAGGCAAAAAAACTATTGGATTATTTGGGGTTGTCCCACAGAATACACCATAAACCCAATGAACTTTCTGGAGGAGAACAACAACGGGTGGCTGTAGCAAGAGCATTAATCAATAAACCCGATGTTATTTTTGCCGACGAACCATCCGGGAATCTGGACACCCATTCTGCCGAAAATCTACATCAATTATTTTTTCAACTTCGAGATAAATTTGGACAAACTTTCGTCATTGTAACCCATAATGAAGAATTAGCTAATATGGCTGATAGAAAACTAGTCATGATTGACGGACAGATTAGCGGTCAGTAATCCAATTGCAATTGACAGAAAACAGATAAAAATTGGATTAAATCAATATCAATCAATTTTCAAATCATGACATTTCCCGAACTAAAATCTTTCCTGGACGAGAAAGTCGTACTATACAACAATACGAATTTTATCGAGAGTGATCCCGTTCAAATTCCGCATTTGTTTACTCAAAAGGAAGATATCGAAATTGCTGGTTTCCTGAGCGCAACCATTTCTTGGGGAAATAGAAAAATGATCATAAAAAATTCGCATAAAATGATGGAGTTGATGGGAAACGCACCCTATGATTTTGTAATGTCCCATCAGGAAACCGACTTAGAACGACTAGAATCCTTTGTCCATCGTACCTTCAACGGGCAGGATTTCATGGGGTTTATAAAAGGCTTACAGCATATTTACAAAAATCATGGTGGATTGGAAACCGTCTTCAGTAACAACCTAGGTGAAGATAATTTACAAAAAAACATACATGAACTCAAAAAGCTGTTTTTTGAAATTCCACATCTCAATCGAACCCAAAAACACATTTCAGATCCTTTGAAAGGATCGGCTGCCAAGCGGATAAACATGTACCTGAGATGGATGGTCCGACAAGACAACAAAGGAGTTGACTTGGGGATCTGGAAATCCATTTCACCTGCACTCCTTTCCTGCCCGCTTGATGTACATTCTGGAAATGTGGCACGGAAACTGGGTTTGCTTACCCGAAAACAAAACGACGGGAAAGCATTAACCGAATTGGATTTAAAACTTCGGGAATTAGACCCTATCGATCCCGTAAAATATGATTTTGCTTTATTTGGATTGGGAGTTTTTGAAGGATTTTAGAAAAAAACTGAACTTTTAATGCATATCCACAATGCTACCCAGCGGCTAAAAATGACACACTGATTATATGGGTTGGCAAGGATACTTCTGATTAAATCATACCAATTATGAGTTAAATATATCTAATTATTTAGCTGCTTTTTAAAACACATTTTTTACTGTTAGTCCATAAAAAAGAAAATCCTTTTTCCTTTTTCATTAAATAAAACTCGAAATACTTCAATTTCAACCCTTAGTGATTAGCTTTAAATTATTTTTTTGTAATACATTTAGAATAATCACTATCTTTATGTAAGTTTTTTTGTTAAAAAAAATAATTACAACATATTCATTGGCTTGGTTTTGCATCGAAATCTAAAACTCAACTTACCTGTTATTAATGGATGTATATATTTCTTATTTTGTTCTTATAGTTTTACCTCTATTGACAGGTATTTTCACGCTATTAATAGTCGTCCTAATCTTAAATAGATTTAGATATGACTTGTTTAGACCCAAATTTGAATCCGCAAAAAACAAAATTGATAGTTTTTTAACAGCCATGATTTTTTCTCCATACGATGAAGGTAATTTCATTATTGAAATTGAACAATTTAAAAAAGAAATCCCTTTTGAAAAAAGATGGTGTAAAAAATTATTGCTGAATGAAATTATTTTTTTAAAACTAAACTTGAAAGGAGATATCACCAATACTTTCCATTTTTTATATGAAAAATTTGATTTATTTGAATACACAAAAAAGCTTTTGAAAAGCAATCTATTTTATCTAAAGTGTCTTGGAATGTACCAGTTGGAATCTTTAGAATATGAAAAAGGAAAAAAATACATTATCCCTTTTTTAAATCACAGAAACAGAAGTGTGCAATCCAGTGCTTTTTTAAGTTTAATTTCATTAGAACCCGATAAATTAGAAACATTATTAAATTTTTCACATCAAATTACGATTGCTGAAGAAATCAATATAATGGATATCCTTCATCAGAAAAAAACTAAAATCCCTACAAATTTAAGTAAATGGATTCATTCTGAAAATACATCAATTATAAAACTCGGTCTTAAATTAATGATGTTTTACAATTTTACAAATGAAAATGAAGTGATTGTAAAACTATTAAAGCACAAAGACCCATCTGTTCGATTTGAAGCAATTACAGCCGTAAAATTTTTATTTATTTATGAAGCAGAATCTGTATTGATAAGACAATTTGACAAAGAAGAAACGCAAAACAAATTAGAAATTTTCAATACTTTAGCTGCAATCGGAACGACTGACTCTGAGATTTTTATAGCTGGATTATTAAAAAACAAAACAGCCAAAAACGTCAAACTCGATGCTGTTTATTGCCTCTATAAAATAAATCCTAAGTATTTTAACACTCATTTCTTAGATGATTTCGATGTACAAAAAATGGTCAAACATGTAAAAACCCCGTATCTATAATGTTAGAAAAACTCATATATAGCTACGAAGTATTTGTGGGTTTATTCTCGACATTATACATACTTTTTTATTGCATATTGGCGATATTGTCCTACTATGCCATAAAAAAATATCTTAACAACAAAAACTTCATACCCAATAATGTCATTATAAAATCCAATCATATTCCGGGAGTATCCGTCATTGCACCCGCCTTTAATGAAGGCGCAACCGTGGTTCACAATGTAAAATCATTATTGTCATTGACGTATCCAAAATTCGAAGTCGTATTGGTTAATGATGGTAGCACAGATGATACCTTACAAAAATTAATTGATGAATTTGAATTGATTAAAGTAGACTTTTATTATCAGGAAAAAATACCAACAAATCCTATAAGAGGACATTATAAATCAACCAACCCATTATATTACAAACTATTAGTTGTTGACAAAGAAAACAGAAAAAGCAAAGCAGATGCTTGTAATGCCGGTATAAATTCTACCAAATATCCATTATTTTTATGTACCGATGTAGATTGTATTTTAAAAAATGACACCATTATAAAATTAGCAAAACCTTTTATAGAAAATAAAAAAAGAGTTATCGCTACCGGTGCCGGCATCCGAATTTCAAATTCTTGTGAAGTAAAAGAAGGTTTTCTGGTCAAAATTCATTTTCCAAAAGGATGGTACCCTAGATTTCAAGAACTGGAATATGTTCGTGCATTTCTTTTTGGCAGAATGGCCTGGAGTCAAATAAACGGCTTATTATTAGTCTCTGGAGGACTCGGCATGTTCGACAAAGAAATTGCTGTAGCAGCAGGAGGATATTGGCATAAATCACTAGGAGAAGATATGGAACTCGTAACTAGAATGAGAAAATACATGTACGATCATAAACTTCCTTTTTTGATACAATACATCCCAGAATCATTGTGTTGGACAGAAGTTCCCGCTACTAGGGAAGTTTTAATTCGGCAACGCGTGCGTTGGTCACGAGGATTGATTCAAACCTTATATTTACATAGAAACCTATTTTTCAATCCAAAATACGAAAAAACAGGATTTCTGATATTCCCCTATTTTTTCGCATTCGAATTCCTGATTCCTATTTTAGAATTAATTGGAGTACTTGTATTAATTATAAGCTTTTTTATACTGGACTTAAATTATGTTTATTTTCTATACCTTACTTTGACGGTTTATCTATTTTATCTCATAATAACGTTTATTTCCATACTGTTAGATGATGTTATTTATAAGAATTATGCCAATACCAAGGAAATCATAACACTGGTACTAATGGCAATAATAGAACCATTTTGCTACCATCCTGTTAATGTATACGCTTCGTTAAAAGGATATTACCATTTTTTTAGACAAAAAGAACAATCCTGGGGAAACATGCAACGGCAGGGTTTTAAAACCACTCCAAATCCATAAAATCAAAAACTATTTAAAAGAAAAACATTTGTTATGCTAAAAGAACTATTAAATATTTACGAAATATTCGTGGGCATTTTCTCCATAACTTATATTCTGTTTTATTTAACATTGGCTTTTTTATCCTATTATGCCATAAAACAACACCTTAATACAAAGCATTTTATACACAACAATGTATTGGTAAAATCCAATCATATCCCAGGGGTATCTGTTATTGCACCGGCCTTCAATGAAGGGGCAACTGTGGTATATAACGTCAAATCATTATTGTCACTCAACTATCCCAAATTTGAAGTCGTATTAATCAACGACGGCAGCGCAGATGATACCCTTGAAAAACTCATCCGAGAATTTGAGTTGGTCAAAGTCGATTTTTACTATGAAGCTAAAATCCCGACTGGTCCAGTTCGAGGACATTACAAATCGACTAATCCGCTGTATTCAAAACTTTTGGTAGTTGATAAAGAAAATAGAAAAAGCAAGGCCGATGCCTCAAATACGGGTATTAATTCAACAAAATACCCACTAATATTATGTACCGATGTAGATTGTATTTTAAAGAATGATGCGATAATAAAACTGGCAAAACCCTTTATAGTAAGCAAAAAAAGAATCATTGCCACAGGAGCTGGAATCCGAAGTTCCAACTCCTGCGAAGTAAAAGATGGATTCTTAGTCAAAATTCATTTCCCAACCGGATGGTATGCGCGTTTTCAAGAATTAGAGTACGTACGAGCTTTCCTTTTTGGAAGAATGGCCTTGAGTCAAATCAACAGCTTGTTATTGGTCTCTGGTGGATTAGGCATGTTCGACAAAGAAATCGTAATTAACGCAGGGGGCTATTGGCACAAATCATTGGGAGAAGACATGGAACTCGTGATCCGAATGCGAAAATATATGTACGATAACAAACTTCCTTTTCTGATTCAATACATCCCGGAATCCTTGTGTTGGACCGAAGTTCCCGGAAACAAAACCATTTTAATACGGCAACGCATGCGATGGGCCAGAGGATTGATTCAAACGTTATTTTTACATAAAAAATTATTTTTTAATCCAAAATATAAAAGAACCGCATTTTTTATACTCCCCTACTTTTTTGCTTTTGAGTTTATGATTCCTATCATGGAGTTAGTAGGCATCGTCACCACTTTACTCTTTTTTATATTTTTTGAAATTAACTATTTGTTCTTTTTTTATATTACCCTATTGGTTTATTTATTCTATTTAATTCTCACAATTACATCCATCTTTTTGGATGATGTGATTTATAAAAACTATGCCAATGCCAAAGAAATTATAATTTTGATTTTAATGGCAATCATCGAGCCTTTTTTCTATCATCCAGTAAATACGTATGCTTCTCTAAAAGGATATTACCATTTTGTAAAACAAAAAGAACAAAATTGGGGGAATATGCAACGGCAAGGTTTTAATACACCTCTGAAATAAAAATACAGAAAACAGAATGTAGATTGCAGAAAATTTAAAATCAAAACTCTAAAATTCAAAATAGGTATGAGGTATAGACACCACATTAGAACATTCTTTATTCTTTTTCTACTATTAGGAATGGCTAAAAGCAATTCAGTTTGGGCTCAAAAAATAGATATTGACAGCCTTTTGAATGTCGCCATTCGAGAAGTAACCAAAGATAAAAACTATGAATCAGCATTAAAGAAAACCCAATTGGGAATGAAATTGGCTCCTGATTATTTGGATTTTCATTTATTAACGGGTAGAATATATCAATTGACAAATGTAAAAGACAGTGCTCGCTACTATTACAATCTTGTCATCTGTAAAAATCCTGTTTATGAAGAGGCGTATACCTATCTCATCAATATGGATATTGAAGAAAAAAATTATACCGATGCCGAGATTGTAGTCAACAAAGCCATTGAAGCACATCCCAAAAAAAAAGATTTTCGCTACAAGAAACTTACTATTTATGAACTACAGGGAAATACAGAAAAAGGGGAAGGATACCTAAAAGAAATGCAAGCTTTATATCCTAAGGATTCCGATTTTAAATTGCATTATTTCATTGCGGACAGCCGACTCAAATCGGATCGCATTGGGGTAAATTACAACTTCACAACTTTTGACAGATCCGGTTACGGCCCTTGGCATTTTGGAAGTTTACAATACATTAGACAACGAGATTGGGGATCTGCCATTGCCAGAGTCAATTATTCCAATCGCTATGCAGATGGTCAAAGCGTTATCCATGGCATTCAATATGAAGCAGAAACTTATCTTTTTACAGGAAAAAATAGTTACTCTTATATTGGAGCAGGGTATAGTGACGACCCCGTATTTCCAAAATTGAGACTGGGTTATTCCTTTTTTTACAATTTCAAAAAAGGATGGGAAGCTGATTTAGGGGTTCGATACATTGATACCGATGAAACCAGTTTTGCTACTGCAGTAGTTGGAGTGGGGAAATATTTAGGTTCCTATTGGCTCAATCTAAGATCGTATTTTCAATTTGACAACAGCACCGTTTATCCCGCTTTTACGCTAACCAGCCGTTATTATTTCAATACTCGATTTGATTATCTTACTTTAATTGCAGGTTACGGAACTTCTCCAGACGAAAGAACAACGATTGGACAAATACAAGAGCGTCTTTCACTTGATTCCTTTAGACTAGGAGCTGGTTATTATCAATTGTTTGGAGATCATTATGTAACAGGCTTGCAATTATCCTTTAATAATCAGGAATATGCTCCTGATCTGAAACAAATCGAAACCGAAATTGCTTTGATGTTTCAATATCAATTTTAAAAAATGCATACCAAACACTTTTATCTAACAACTATTGTTTTTTTTTGTTCTTTTTTAATTGCAAAATTATGGCTCAAAACTCTCTTAATTTAGCAAATCCAAAAGGTCAGGAAGTCATTATACTTTCCACAACTGATGGAACCAAAAATGCTGCAACGATATTAAAAACTTATTTGGATCAGGCATTTGAATATCCATTTCTTATTCAAATTGAAAATAAAAAAAACAATGGTAATGCAAAAATAATTCTCAAAATTGAGGAAAATACTTTTGTTATTAAGAGCGATGAAAAAAACATTGAATTGATTGGTTCGGATGAGAAAACGGTACGATATGCAGTTTATACTTTATTGGAAACTTTTGGATTTAGAAAATATACTGCAAAAGACAACTTTATACCAAACCTAAAACAAGTTGCGTTTCCCAAAAACTCCAATCAAACCTACAAACCTTTTTTCGAATATCGAGCCTGATTCTATCACGATTGATACGATGACGCTTTTAGAGATTGGCACAAACTGGATTGGCATATTAATGATTTTTGAATTTGGGGACATTCTTTTTACAAATTATTAAGTTCTAAAGCATATTTCAAAACCAATCCAGAATTTTTTGCTCTTTATGAAGTCCGTAGAAACAGTGAGTCGTTGTGTATGACTAATAATACTGTCGTAGAAATCATTACCAATAAATTAAATCTTAAAACCATTAGAATCAACACTTCAAACGATCAAAGACATTGGATTATTACACCCAAAAAAATCAGCGCCTACGGACTTAAAAAGGAAAAATGGCAACTTATTACTCAGTTAGAAGATAACAAATTAACCGAAAACACAGAAGTAAGCATTAAATCTTGGGAATTAAAATCCAATAATTATAACCGATACGACATTCTAAAAATTGAAGTCGAAAATCTAACAGAGCTACCCTAATGGAGAAAGCGAAAAAACAAATGGTCATAATAGATGAAATTGAGTTGTACAAGAACTAAAAGACCATGCCTATCTTGAAAGACAACCAATTCTTTTAGTCTTTTCAACTTAAAATTTACAGCAATATTGTCCTCCCTTTTGGGACTTTTTACACTTGGTTTTGTTCCTAAAAAACCTTTTAACCTGAGTTCAATTATTATTATTTTTAAAAAATATCAAAAATTATCATAGATAAATTTGTACAAAACAATAATAATATATACATTTAACGGTAATTAACGTCGTACGTCGATAAAAACTAAGGTTCCAACGGGACAAATTGCAAAAATCTAACTTTCTTTTTAACTGTATTTAATATCTAAAGAGTATACTTTCTTAAGAATTAAATGCAAATAGAAAAAAATTAGCCCCCCCACTTTGCAAATGTTCAGTAGATTATTAGCGAGAGCAAATACATTCATAGCCATTATATATTCAATTAGATTTTTTTTACACAATAATGATTTATAATCATTGAAAAACAATTAATCTAAAATTCGTCTTATGATTTACTTCGATAAAATCACTGAATTGTTTTGCATTACTAATGAGTTTGACAAAAACTTCCAGAAAGTAGCAAAATCCTTTACTATTGAAAACAAACCGAAGAAAAGGCCAAAAGGTCCACTCCGGAAGCGATTACTATGTACTACTTATTTCATGCCATCTTATTGCTGGAGTAATTACTTATTCTATCATTTTTTAACCTAAAAAAAATATCCAAAATTTAAAACACCCCAAACCTATAACTTAATCTCATGTTGACAATCTAATTAAGGTTTATATAAACATTTTATGATTTGCAAAAGAACCTAATAAAGTCTGGCACAGTTGTTGATAACACAACACCTAATTCATTATAATAGTTTTTTTACGCACTTCATCGTTTTAAAATAGATCCTAATAAGGTGATCAAATAGTAAAACAAATAAATTATGGACAATACAGACTTAAAAATATTAATTGCAGAGGATGATGTATTAATGGTCAAAATCCTTGAGTTTATTCTTAAAAAAGAAGGTTATCAGGTAACATCCTGTAAAGACGGCTTGAGCGCTATAGAAAAAATACCCGTTTTAGTCCCTGATTTGATTATTACAGATATTATGCTTCCTTTTCGTTCTGGATTAGAGATCATTGGTTTTGCCAAAGAAAACTATGAAGAAATCCCTGTAATTGTAGTTTCTTCATTAGGAGAAGAAGAAGGAACAGTTGTAGAAGCTTTTAATCTTGGTGCCGATGATTTTGTTTCAAAACCTTTTAATCCTAATGAGCTATTACTTAGAGTAAAAAGATTATTAGTAAAACAAAATCGAGAATTTAATATCACCGAAAAATCAGCTTAATAAAATAGTCTATTTTTCAAATACATAAATCAGTCTATTTATAAGTGATTAAACACACTTTTATATAGGCTGCTTTTTTATCGTTCCTTGTATCAAACTCATTAGAATCATTTTATGTCTACAACAGAAATTGATAAACTATTTCTCTTGAAAAACTTTCCTGCCCACTTGATATTCATTCTGGAAATATATCCAGAAAACTAGACTTACTTATTCGGAAACAAAATAACGGAAAAGCACTTACTGAATTATACCTAAAACTTAGTAAACACGATCCAAGCGACCATGTAAAATATGGTGTTGCTTTATTTGGATTAGGGGCATTTGAAGGCTTTTAAATACATTAAAAATCAATGTGTTGTTTGCCAGTATTTTATACGTACATTTATAGATAGATCAATTTAGCATACCACTTAAGCCAATTTATTTTTTTAGATAAATTCGAGTTTAGTCCTTTTTTAATTAACTAAACAAGAATATGATAAATCAATTAGATATTTTGATTGGAAATACTTACTGTATTTAAGGATGTTTCTATATTAAACATTCCCAAATATCACTTTGGTTTTAAAACAATATATTTAATTTCAGCAACTCAAATAGAACATCTTTTAATCAACTTAAATGTTTCATAAAACCTTTTTCCGTTTTGTGGTTCTCAATTTTTTATTCATCATTTACCGTACTGTCTAAAAAAAAACTACACTTAAAAAAAGCTCTAAATATTTTGTTTTTTCTTAAAAAAAACAATCGAATAAATTTATTTAAATTTAAAAAACCTACACATGAAAAAAATATTATTAATTGAAGATGATCATTTAATAGTCAAGATTCTAGATTTTATTTTAAAGAAAGAAGGTTATGAGATTCATATTGCAAATGATGGTAAAGATGGTATCGAAAAAATAGGAAAGACACTGCCTGATTTGATTATTACAGATATTATGATGCCCTATAAATCAGGGTTGCAAATTACAGCTTATTCCAAAAAAAATTATCCCTCGATACCTATTATTATGATTTCAGTTTTAGGAAAAGAAGACCTAAGAGTGATCGAAGGATTCAAACTGGGGGTAGATGATTTTATAGCAAAACCTTTTAATTATCCCGAATTAGTTTTTAGAATAAAACGTTTTGTGTAGAAGATGTGGTTATATGCTTTATAGTCAAAATTAGCAACTATAATAGCACGGCATTCAGCATCCTTATAAAAAACGTATCTTTGCACAAAATTAAAACACAAATGAGTACTTTCGAACAATTCAATCTCCCAAAATCGGTACAAAAAGCAATAGACGATCTAGGTTTTACATCCCCAACTCCTATTCAGGAAAAAACTTTTTCTGTGATAATGTCTGGCCGTGATATGATGGGAATTGCACAAACGGGTACTGGTAAAACATTTGCCTATTTATTACCTTTATTAAAATTATACAAATTTACTCCAGGTCATACTCCAAAAATAGTAATTCTGGTTCCAACTCGTGAACTTGTAGTTCAGGTCGTAGAGGAAGTCGAGAAATTAACCAAGTACATGTCGGTTCGTACAGTTGGTATTTTTGGTGGTGTAAACATCAATACCCAAAAAACAACGGTTTATCAAGGATGTGATATTCTTGTGGGGACTCCTGGAAGAATCATGGATTTAACTTTGGACAATGTGATTCGTTTTGAAGAAATGCAGAAATTGGTTATCGATGAGTTTGACGAAATGTTGAATTTAGGTTTCCGCACCCAATTGACAGCTATTTTGGCCATGATGCCAAAGAAACGTCAAAACATACTTTTTTCGGCAACCATGACCGATGAAGTAGATGCTATTTTGAACGACTATTTTGATTATCCAGAAGAGGTAACGCTATCAGCATCAGGAACTCCTCTAGAAAATATTACACAAATTACCTATCAAGCTCCTAATTTCAATACTAAAATCAATCTTTTAAAACACTTATTACAAACCAACGAAGACATGAGTCGCGTATTGGTTTTTGTGAATAACAAGAAGATATCCGATATGGTTCACGAACGAATCGAGGAAGATTTTGAAGGTCAGTTTGGTGTTATTCACTCCAATAAATCCCAAAATTATCGTTTGAGTACTATGGCTTCCTTTCAAGAAGGAAATTTACGTGGTTTGATCACTACCGATATTATGGCAAGAGGTTTGGACATATCAAATATTACACATGTAATCAACTTCGAGATGCCCGAATTACCAGAATTATACATGCACCGTATTGGTAGAACGGGTCGTGCCGATGCAACTGGAACTGCGATAAGCCTTATTGCTCCTCGTGAAGAAGAATCAAAAGTGGCTATTGAAGTATTAATGAATACCGAATTAACCGTTGAAGCTTTCCCAGAAGAAGTTGAAGTTTCAGCTAAACTAATCGAACCTGAAAAAGACAGACAGCCGATTAAGTTTTTGATGAAAAAACAAAAACTAGATGGCGATGGTGCTTTTCAAGAGAAAAGCAAAAAGAATAAGAAAGTCAATTTGGGAGGGCCTGGTATTACCAAGAAAAAAACACACGGTTCTGTAAATAGAAACATGTTGAAAACCAGAGACAAAAAGAGAAAAGACAAGAATAAATAGTTGGCAGTGGTCAGTTTTTTAGTGATCAGTTTTCAGTTTTCTTAAAAACAAATAGCCCATGGTTGAAACCATGGGCTATTTGTTTTTCATGAAAGATAACAGTCATTTATCACTTTTCCACATTACTAAACACTAAACAAACAGGTGAACACAGATCAATCTTTTTTCCTGTATCTGTTAGCGTTCCTTTTCGTTTATGAATCTTAAAAACAACAATATCATTAGTATATTGATGTGCTACCAAAAGAAATTTACCCGTTGGATCAATCACAAAATTTCTGGGGCCTTTCCCCAAAGTACTTGTTTGCCCTTTTGATTGTAGCTTTCCATTTTTTGAAACTTTAAAAATCGAAATTGTATTGGCATCACCTCTATTCGAGGCATATAAAAACTTTCCATTAGGCGAAATATGAATATCGGCGGAGCCAAAATTTCCTTTATAATCTTTAGCTAAAATAGTGGTTTCATTAATTTTAGTTAACTTTCCGTCTGCATAACTAAAGGTGGTCAATGAAGCATCTAATTCCTGCAATAGAAAAACGTATTTTCCATTCTTGCTAAACGTTAAATGTCTTGGACCGCTTCCCGCTGTTACTGAAATACTATCTTTTAATGTTAAAACTTCAGTATTCGCAGTTGGATTATAATTGTACACATACACTTTGTCATTTCCTAAATCATTACTTAAAACATACTTTTTGTCTGGCGAAAAATAAACCATGTGTACATGAGCCTTTTCTTGCCTGTCCGCATTTGCCCCTTTACCATAATGTTGTACAACCTGCTTGGCTACGGTTATGCCACCATCCTTATTTTTACCAAAAACCGAAATATTTCCTCCTGAATAATTGGCAACTATCACATTTTTATCATCATTAATAAGATAACAAGGGTCGGCACCTTTAGAACTTTCTTGATTGATAAAACTGGGTTTTCCGTTTACGGAGTCAAATGCAAAAGAGCTCACGGTACTTTCTGCTCCGTTTTCATTTACAGCATAAATAAATTTATTATCATTAGAAAGTGATACATAACTTGGATTAACTATACTATCCGAAGATTTTTTTAATCGCATTTGAGCATTATTGGTATCAAATTCATATACATAAATCCCTTTGCTATAGCAATTATTCGTATAGGTACCTACAATAAGATTGAGTAAGTTTTTTTGCGCTTGCGTCGAAGTTATTGTTGCAATTAACAAAAGAAATAGATAAACTTTTTTCATACTTTATAATTTTCAGAATAGCTAAAATACTTATTATCTTTCAGAATTACCCTATTTGTTTCTTCTTTTAAAAAATTATAGCAACATCATAATTAAACTGTCAACAAATTTGTATTTTTGACTCATAAAATCCAATGAACTCCATTGTTTTAAAATCCTGTGAAGCAAACAAAACTTTAGAATGCACTTTAAACAACCCGAAATTCTATACTTTCTATTCCTGTTGATTGTTCCAATTTTGGTGCATTTATTCCAATTGAGACGTTTCAAAAAAGAATATTTCACTAATGTTCGTTTTCTAAAAGCCCTTTCGATTCAAACTAGAAAAAGTTCCAAAATCAAAAAATGGTTGCTTTTGGCTTGCAGATTACTTTTACTGACTTGTATTATCCTTGCCTTTGCACAACCCTTTTTTGAATCCAAAGACAACAAGAATGCCAGCAATGAAATGTATATTATTCTGGACAATTCCTTTAGTATGCAAGCCAAAGGAAAAAAAGGGGAACTATTAAAACGTGCCGTTCAAGAACTGCTCGAAGAAACACCAGAAAATGCGAATTTTTCTTTGCTTACCAATACTGATAATTACTGGAATACGGATATCAAAACCATTCGAAGTGAATTGCAAAACCTAAAATATAGTGCAATTCCTTTTCAATTAGACAATATAATAGCCAAAGTAAAAGCACATAAATCGGTATTCAAAAAGGACATTGTAATCATTACCGATGCCGTAGGTTTGACTCCAAACCAACTAAAAAACATGGATACCGACAACATTCCATATTTTATTATTCCGAAGGCTGAACAAAAAAACAATGTAGCTATCGACAGTGTTTTTATTCGTCAAACACTGGATGATTTTTACGAATTAGGTATTATTACCTCCAACTACAGCACTGATTTCAAACCTGTTTCAATGGCTTTGTACAATCAAAACAAACTGATTGCCAAAACCATTATCAATTTTAAGAACAAAAAAGAAACTATTAATTTCACTATTCCAAAACAAGCATTTCATGGCTATGTTTCAATTGAAGACAATGATTTGGGCTATGACAACAAACTGTTTTTTAGCATTTCAAAAACTAAAAAAACCAATATTATCAGTATTGGAGCACCCGAAAAAAACAATTTCTTGGGTCGAATATATACAAATGACGAATTCAATTATAGTTCTTTCACATTAAGCACTTTAGATTACAACAGCATCGACATGCAAGACGCCATTGTTTTGAATGAACTAGACGAAATCCCACAAGCCTTGCAAACCACTTTAAAATCCTTCGTAAACAAAGGAGGAAACCTGATTGTAATTCCATCAGAAACTGCCCCGATATCCAATTTGAATGCATTAATGAATCTATTTGGCTCCACTCAATTCAAATTATTAGAGTCTAATGAAAAACTGATCACCAAAATCAACTTCAGTCATCCCTTATTTGCCGGTGTTTTCGAAAATAAAACCAACAATTTTCAATATCCAAAAACCAAAAAAGAATATACAATTTCCAGTACAAGTCCAGCCGTTTTAAGTTTTGAGGACCAATCCCCATTTTTAATAGGACTTCGAAATTCCGTTTCATCCGTTTATGTTTTTTCGGCTCCATTAAATACATTAAATTCCAATTTCCAACAATCTCCCTTGATTGTTCCTGTTTTTTATAAAATGGCTTTAAACAAGCTAAACAACGGAATTAACGCAAACACAATTGGTAATAATTCCTCTTATCTTGTTCCTGTTTTATTATCTAAAGATGAAATTCTAACGGTAAAAAATCCGGAAGAGCAATTCATTCCTGTACAACAACTTTTGAATAATAAAGTTCAATTATTTTTTAATGATTACCCAGAAAAAGCAGGTAATTACACGATATATGATTCCAAAAAACCAATAGAAAACATCAGTTTTAATTACGCTAGGACCGAGAGCGATTTGGATCAAGTCAACGAAAGTATACTATCCGACTATAAAACAAGTGATTCTATCGCAACCATTTTTGATACGTTACAAACCAGCCGAAGCGACAATCAAATTTGGAAATGGTTTATTATCTTTGCACTGTTATTTTTAGCATTGGAAATGGCAATCATCAAATTCGTGAAATAATTTTTTCACCATTAAGAAATTAAGAATATTAAGTTTTCCCTTTATTAACTTAATTACTTAATGGTTCAAGAAAATTAAGTTCTAATGTTATAAACATAATTTTATTGTTTCAATTGAAGTAAATTATCTACATATGAAATCGCCATGGCAACAGTTGTCACAAACACCAATGAAGATCTGGCGATACCATATTCCATTAAAAACAAATATTATCTACATATGAAAATAATCATCCGAGGCGCCAAAATTATCGATTCAAAAAGTCCCTTTCACAACCAGACTGTAGATCTTTTAATTGTAGATGGTTTTATAAAAAAAATAGGGACGGCGCTTCCAAATACAGATAATGCCGAAGAACTAAAACTAGACAACCTTCATCTTTCGCAAGGATGGTTTGACAGTAGTGTTTCCCTTGGAGAGCCTGGTTTCGAAGACAGAGAAACTATTGTAAATGGACTGGATGTTGCGGCTAAAAGCGGTTTTACAGCCATCGCATTGCAACCCAACTCTTTCCCGATTATAGACAATCAAGCGCAAGTAAATTTCGTAAAAAACAAAGCCAATGGTTTTGCCACACAATTGTCTCCAATAGGCGCTTTAACTAAGGAAAGTGAAGGCAAAGACATGGCCGAATTGTATGATATGAAAAATTCGGGTGCAGTTGCTTTTGGCGATTATACCAAAAGTTTAGACAATGCCAACTTGCTGAAAATAGCCTTGCAATACGTACAAGATTTTGATGGATTAGTTATCGCTTTTGCACAAGACGACAAAATAAAAGGAAATGGTGTTGCCAACGAAGGTGTTGTTTCTACCCGATTGGGACTGAAAGGGATTCCGGATTTGGCCGAAGAATTGCAAATTGCCAGAAACTTATTTTTATTGGAATACACGGGAGGCAAAATGCATATCCCAACCATTTCTTCTGCAAAATCGGTTCAATTGATTAAAGATGCTAAAGCAAAAGGATTGAATGTTACTTGTAGCGCAACCGTACATCATTTGGTTTTAACCGATGAAAAACTGGAAGAATTTGACACCCGATACAAAGTAACTCCGCCTTTAAAAACCGAAAGCGACAGACAAGCATTGCTTAACGGAATACTGGACGGAACCATCGATTTAATTACATCTGATCATAATCCTATCGACATAGAACACAAAAAAATGGAGTTTGATATGGCCAAAAATGGAACCATTGGACTGGAAAGTGCTTTTGGTGCTTTGATGACTGTACTCCCATTAGAAACCATAATCGAAAAATTCACAGCAGGAAAAGCAATTTTCAGCATTCCAAACCATAGCATTAGCGAAGGCGAAATCGCCAATATTACTTTATTCAACCCCGAAGGCAATAGTGTTTTCTCCAAAGAAAATATACTTTCAAAATCCAAGAACTCGGCTTTTCTAGGCACCAACCTAAAAGGAAAAGCGTATGGAATTTTGAACCAAGACAAATTAATTTTAGGATAACCAAATAGCATGAACAACACTATCGAAGCTGGAAAAACAGCAGCAATCACCAGTTACATATTAGGAATTGGTGTATTTATTGCGATGTCAATGAATAGCGAAGACAAAAACGAATTTGCTTCTTTTCATATCCGTCAAGGATTGGGACTTACGCTTACATTCATTTCCCTGGGATTAATCATTAGTAATTTTGACAGTCTGATGATTTCTGCACCAATGTGGGTTTTCATTTCTGTTTTATGGTCTTATGGAATTTTCAGTGCCATAAAAGGCGAAACAAAACCCGTTCCATTGTTGGGAATTTATTTCCAAAAGTGGCTTAAAAACATTTCTTGATTTTAGTCCCGATAATTATCGGGAGCAGAATAACGATTTATGATTGCAGATTTTAAAAAAAACAAACAAAAAAAATGTCATTAGAATATAAAATAAGAGAACCCAAAGTAATTTTAGACAAAAACCCACTTATACTCATGCTTCACGGTTACGGAAGTAACGAAGCTGATTTATTTTCATTTGCCCCAGAATTACCCGATGAATATTATATTATTTCAGCCCGCGCGCCTTATGATCTACAATATGGAAGTTACGCTTGGTATGCGATCAATTTTGATGCCGATCAAAACAAGTTTTCAGATAATGATCAAGCTCGAATATCCAGAGATACAATAGCCGGTTTTATTGATGAACTAACGAGCAAATACCCAATTGATTCTAATGATGTAACACTTTTTGGTTTTAGCCAAGGATCAATTTTGAGTTATGCTGTGGCGCTTTCGTATCCTGAAAAAATAAATAAAGTAGTTGCTATGAGTGGTTACCTCAATTTAGAAATTGTAGCCGAAGATTACTTAAAAAATGACTTGAGTCAACTTAAAATATTTGCTTCACACGGAACGGTAGATCAGGTAATTCCTGTAGATTGGGCTAGAAAAACCCCTGGAACTCTAGAAAAATTAGGAGTTGAGATTACCTACAAAGAATACCCAGTTGGCCATGGAGTGGCTCCACAAAATTTTTATGATCTAAAGAACTGGCTAATTGGAGAATAGTGGTCAGTGGTCAGTCCTTTAGAAAAGTGATCAGTGGTCAGTTTTTTAGTGGTCAGTTCTGTAGAAACTTATAAAAAAAAGTGATCAGTGATCAGTTTGTTAGTGATCAGTTCTGTAGAAACTTATAAAAAAAAGTGATCAGTGGTCAGTTAATTAGTAATCCGTTCTGTAGAAACTTATAAAAAAAGTGATCAGTGGTCAGTTAATTAGTAATCCGTTCTGTAGAAACTTATAAAAAAAGTGATCAGTGGCAGTTTTTTAGTGATCAGTTCTGTAGAATTTTTTTAAAAAGTATTCAGTTTATTAAGTCAGTAACTAAACTGAATACTAATTAACTGACCACTGATCACTTTCTTTACTGAACACTTCTACTTTTGGTATATAAAAGACTGATTTACTTCAAAAGAAACACTTTCATCTTCGTTGATAAAATATTTCAGCAACACTTCTCCCCAATATTCTCCATCGCTATAATCAGCAATTATCCAACGGTGGTTCAACACTTTTACTTTGTTGATCACAAATTTATTAGCTCCCAATTGTTCCTGTCCAGTATAAGGATTCCCTTTTGGATTGGCGTTTAAATCTAATAATTGTGCTGTAACATAAGGAACCAAAGTAGTATGATTTCTAATTTTATCTGACTTAGCCGATTCAAAATAATTTTGGGCGTTTTCATTTTTTTCTAAAGAAAAATAATTCGCATCAGACAATTTATTGCTAACAGATTGCAAACTGTCTTTTAATCTGGTTGTCGTTTTTTTATACTTTTCTTGTTCAAAAGTGACCTCTTTACTTAAAAACATATAGGTATAAACATTAAAAACTAAAGACAAAATTAAAGCGTAAAGGAGTAATGAATTTTTCATGTGTATATAGTATTTGTTTTTTAATAGATCCCGAAGCTACCAATAATTATCGGGACGGGAGGAATCGCCATTCTTCATGATTGTTTGTATTTTTGAATCATGGCGATTTCATGTATTTATTGATTAAATTGTAATTTCTAAATTATCATAAGCTAGGAAAACATTTTCGGGAAGTTCTTTTTGTACCACTTCATGAAAACCCAAGATATGGCTGATGTGTGTAATATAGGCCTTTTGAGGCTTGACCAAAGCAATAAAATCTAATGCTTCCTGCAAGTTGAAATGGCTATCGTGAAGCTCTTCCCGTAAAGCATTGACCACCAAAACTTTCAAATTTTTCAATTTATCAACTTCGATTTCTTCTATCGTTTTAACATCGGTTAAATAGGCAAAATCATCAATTCGATACCCAAATACCTGAAGATCCCCATGCATAACATTGACAGGAAATGCCATTTTATCTCCAATTAAAAACGGTTGGTCATTTTCTACTTCAATCGTTTTTACGGAAGGTGCTCCTGGGTATCTATTTTTGGTTTCAAAAATATAATCAAAACGTTTTTTCAGGTTCTCAATAACTCTTTTATGGGCATAAATTGGCATTACGCCTTGCCTAAAATTAAAGGGGCGAATATCATCTAAACCTGCAGTATGATCGGCATGTTCATGAGTAAATAAGATTCCGTCTACTTTTTTACAATTGCTAGTCAACATTTGTTGTCTAAAATCAGGGCCGCAATCGATAACGTAAGAGTGATTATCCCAAGTGACCCAAACTGAAACTCTAAGCCTTTTATCCTTACTGTCAGCACTTTTACATACTTCATGGTCACTTCCAATAATAGGAATTCCTTGTGATGTACCTGTTCCTAAAAAATATACCTTCAATTGACTTTCTTTTTTTTACAAAAATAGGATTAATTCTCTTTCATTAGCTGCCTATTTCATTAACTTTGTAACATAATTGCCGAATTTAAACAAAAAAAAATGGAAGCCAAAATAAAACTAAAAGGAGATAAATTTATTGAGCAAATCCCTTCTTTAAAGGACAAAGCACTTCGTATCAATCTAAATGAAAACATATATGGAACTTTTGCCGAAATTGGGGCTGGTCAAGAAACAGTAAGACATTTTTTTAGATCAGGTGGATCTTCTGGAACAATCGCAAAAGCTATGTCTGCTTATGATAAAGACTTTAGTGATGCCGTTTATGGAATTGAAGAAGACGGTCGTTATGTAACTGAAAGCAGACTTAAAAAGATGCTTACTTTTGAAGGTCAATTAATTGAAGAACGATTAAGCAGAACAAAACATCCTAACAAAATGTTTTTTAGCTATGCAAATACAGTTGCAACTATAGATTTTGCCAAACAATTTAAAGGACATGGATGGGTCGGAATTAGATACCAACTCGATCCAAATGAAGCCTACAATGAGATCATTATTCACATTCGTTTCAAAGAAACAGATTCAAGATTACAACAAGAAACACTTGGAGTCCTTGGAGTAAATCTAATTTATGGTGCCTTTTACAAATACAATGATCCCAAAAAACTATTACGCTACTTATACGATCACTTAGACAAAGACCAACTGGAGATTGACACCATCAATTTCTCAGGCCCCCGTTTTGCTGATGTTGACAACCGATTGATGAGTTTACAATTGGTAAAAAATGGCATGACCGATGCGGTGATATTCAATCCCGAAGGCAAAAACATACTTCCAGCCGCAATTTTATACAAGAAAAACATCCTTGCTTTTAGAGGTAGCTTCCGTCCTGTTACCAATGTAAACATGGATATGTATAAGCAATCTCTAAAAATGTTCTTGAAAGAAAATAAAGTCGAAAAAGAAAACACGCTGGTAATTTTCGAAATTACACTATCAAATCTTCGTTCTGATGGAGAAATTGACGAAAGAGATTTTATGGATCGTGCCGAATTACTTTGTTCATTAGGACAAACCGTAATGATTTCGAATTTCCAAGAATATTACAAAGTAGTCGAATATTTCTCTAATTATACCAAGGCCAGAATGGGTCTTGCTATGGGAGTAAACAACTTGATTGATATTTTTGATGAGAAATACTATCGCCACTTAAGCGGTGGAATACTAGAAGCTTTCGGAAAATTATTCTATCGTGATATGAAAGTATTTTTATATCCAATGCTGGGAGAAGATGGAGAAATAATTACCTCCGAAAATTTAAAAGTGCATCCTAGAATGAAAGAACTGTATAAATTCTTTAAATTCAACGGAAAAGTAGTCGATATTGACGATTACAATCCAGAGATTCTACAGGTATTCTCTCGTGAAGTATTAAAAATGATTAGTGAAGGAAAACCAGGTTGGGAATCAATGTTGCCAGCTGGGGTTTCGGAAATTATCAAAGAGCAACATCTTTTTGGGTATCATCCCAATACGCTTTTAAATGCTAATAATTAAGTAATAATAGCCTGTTCGTATAAACATAAAAATCCAAGAAAGACAAACTGTTTTTCTTGGATTTTTTTTATGAAAGATTCCACCTCAAAATTGTGATTCCGAGGAACGAGGAATTTCCGCAAGTAGCTCGACAATCCAGATAAAATCATCTCTTTTACTCATAACATAACGGCAAAGATTATATTGTCGAGTTACTTGCGAAGATCCTTCCTCCGTCAGGATGACAATATTGAGGAATCGGGACTGATCACTGAACACTTATTTCAATATCTGATCAGCGTGGGCTTTGGTCTTAACTTCTGAAATTACTTCGTCTATAATTCCATTTTCGTCAATTACAAATGTCGTTCTATGAATACCATCATATTCTCTTCCCATAAACTTTTTGGGTCCCCATACGCCAAAGGCATTGATAACCGACTTATCTTCATCTGCAAGCAACGGGAATGGAAATTCATATTTGTCTTTGAACTTGGCTTGTGCTTTGGCGCTATCTCCACTTACTCCTAAAATAGCGTAATTATTGGTTTGAAAACGTCCGAAATTATCTCTTAAATCACACGCTTCTGCCGTACAGCCCGGTGTAGAAGCTTTTGGATAAAAGAAAACCACTAATTTTTTACCTGCATAATCCGCCAGTTGATGTAATTTCCCATCTTGATCTAAGCACGAAAAATTTGGCGCTTGATCTCCTTTTTTTAATGTGGTCATAATTTTAGATTTTAGATTGTAAATTTAGATTTTAGAAAACAGAAAATAGAGAATAGAGTAAAGATTTTAGAATTAAAAATTCACCATTAACATTGTAATTGATATTGCAATTGAATTTTGATATTGCAATTGCCATTGAAATAGTTTTTCTTTACATCTCAAATCTAATGAAAATGACCAAACAGGAACGTGTAACATTTGTTATCAATACCTTAAAAGAATTATACCCTACGATTCCTATTCCGCTAGACCATAAAGATCCTTATACTTTGCTGATTGCCGTTTTGCTTTCGGCTCAATGTACGGATGTACGGGTAAATCAAATCACACCTATCCTTTTTGCCAAAGCGGATAATCCGTATGATATGGTCAAAATGTCGGTGGAGGAGATTAAGGAAATTATTCGCCCATGTGGATTATCGCCTATGAAATCGAAAGGAATATATGGATTGTCTCATATTTTGATTGACAAACACAACGGCGAAGTACCTCAAAGTTTTGAATACTTGGAAGAATTGCCTGCGGTGGGACACAAAACTGCCAGTGTAGTCATGTCACAAGCTTTTGGAGTTCCTGCATTTCCGGTAGATACTCATATTCACCGATTGATGTACCGCTGGAATTTAACCAATGGAAAAAACGTGGTACAAACCGAAAAAGATGCCAAACGCATTTTTCCCGAGGAAATATGGAATGATTTACACCTGCAAATTATTTGGTACGGGCGTGAGTATTCGCCTGCGCGAGGTTGGGATTTGGAGAAAGATATTATCACCAAAACGATTGGAAGAAAATCGGTTTTGAATGAATATACAAAAAAATGAGTCTCGTATAAATAAAAAATTTCACTAATCTTTTAAAAAAATTAGTGAAATTCATTATTCAAGTCTAGCATTTCTAAAACTTGAAATTCTTTCTTTAGAATCTGAAAGAAAAATTAATTGACTATAATTTCAAAAAACTGCCCTTCTATTTTGACAATTTTTAATGCCTTAGAATAATTTAATAAAAAAGAAACTACTGCTGCATCTGGTTTCATTTTTTTTGTAATTTTTGACTTTTTAGAGTAATTCTTTTCCATAAGTATAAAAATGTTTATTTTATATTACAACGGAAGAAATCTCTATTTATTATCAATTCGTCAAAACAATTTGATTTTTCTCAATTATTTTTCTCAAATTCATCAATGCATATCGCATTCTACCTAAAGCGGTATTAATACTCACTCCAGTTAACTCAGAGATTTCTTTAAAACTTATATCCTGATACATTCGCATTGTCAGTACCTCTTTTTGATCTGCAGGAAGTCCTTCTATTAGTTTTCTAATATCCATTTCCACCTGTTCTGCAATGATCTTATTTTCAATGGTTAGAGAGTCATCTGACATAATTGAAAAAATAGAAAACTCTTCGGTTTCCCTAAACAAGGGCATTTTTTTTGCTTTTCGAAAGTGGTCTATAATTAGATTGTGTGCAATTCGCATTACCCACGGCAAGAATTTACCTTCTTCGTTATACGAACTGGTCTTTAAAGTTTTTATCACTTTAATAAATGTATCTTGGAAGATATCATTTGAAACATCTCTATCTGAAATTTTGGAATATATAAAACCATAAATTTTAGACTCATGTCTTTTGATTAGTGTAGCCAATGCTCTTTCGTCACCGGAAACATAATCCTTTACCAATAAAGCGTCTGATATTTGAATATTAGCCATAACATTTCTTTTTAGATATAATTTGATTTGGGGGGATTTCTAAAAAGTAGTTTTGCTGTATAGGCTTTAGTTTTTTTGTATATTAAACGAGACACAAATTTAACACAATTTTATCTTATAACACAATAAAAAAACATGATAAATATCATTTTTTCTATTCAAACCTATATATTTTGACAAATTAGATTAAAAAAACAAAAACACAAATCACTGTTTTTCAATATTATACACAACAAAACACTGAAAAGCTAATAAAATATTCAATTACAAAATTACTTATCAATAGAAATAACACACAGACTAGACCTACAAAATTTTGAAAAAACTTATAGGAATACAAATCTCAAAATTCCTTAGTCTGTAATAATTCATTGATATACTTTGATAAAATCAACTATAAAATCTTGTGGTAAAACAGTATCATCTACCTCCGAGCCACCGAAATTCCCACCAATTGCCAGATTGATTAAAAAATAAAACGGCTTATCATATGGCCAAGTATTTTCGTTTTTTATCTCTGGTTGAAAAGTATAAATCAAATCAGTATCGACAAAAAAATCGATTTTATCTTTAGTCCATTCTATAGCATAAAGATGATAGCCTTCTTCAATATTGGGTATCTGAGTTTTCTTGGTATTAATAGAATTTCCATAACTGTCTTGTGTATGCAAAGTGGTAAAAACCGTATGAGGTTCACGTCCAACGTATTCTAAAATATCAATCTCACCACATTTTGGCCATCGTGCTTCAAAAAAATTGGAACCCAACATCCAAAAAGCAGGCCACAATCCATTACCTAGGGGTAACTTTGCCCGAGCTTCTAAACGACCGTATCGAAACTCTTTTTTACTTTTTGTATTTATTCTAGTAGATGTATATTTATCACCTTCCTTTTTGGCTGTAATAATTAGATTACCGTCTTCTAATTTATGATTTTGATTGGTATACAATTGGCGTTCATTATTTCCCCATCCACAATTGGGACACCCATCTCCAATTTCTATATTCCAAACTTTATCATTTAAAGTTTTACCGTCGAAATTCTCTTCCCAAACCAATTTACGTTTGGTTTGTTGTCCAAGTACCACCTCACTTAACAACAGAATTATTATAAATTTATTCATTGTATCTTATTTAATAAATTGAAAATCTCCTTTTAATGTCTCTGCAGAACTTCCGCCGATAAAGACTTTAAAATCTCCTGCTTCGGCTTCCCACTTCGAGTTGGCAGTGAAAAATTCAATTGTTTTTTCGCTAATCGCAAAAGTCACTTTCTTGGTTTCGTTTGGTTGCAATTCTATCATTTCAAATCCTTTTAATTCCAAAACAGGTCGTGTAACACTGGCGATCAAATCTCTAATATACAATTGAACTACTTCTTTTCCGGCTACTTTTCCAGTATTTTTTACTAAAACGGAAACTTCTATTTTGCCGTTTTTTGAAAAAGACGGAGAGGATAATTTCAAATCTGAATACTCAAATTTCGAATAGCTCAAACCATAACCAAAAGGATACAATGGGGTGTTTTTCTCATCAATGTAATGCGACCAAAAAACACTTTCCGGCTCATTCATTACGGGTCTACCTGTATTTTTATGGTTATAATAAATAGGCACTTGGGCCACATTTCGAGGAAAAGTCATAGGCAATTTTCCGCTTGGATTGTAATCTCCATAAAGCACTTGAGCGATGGCATTTCCGCTTTGGGTACCCAATTGCCATGCCTCAACAATAGCAGGAATATACTCGTCTGCCCAAGGAATAGCCAAAGGACGACCGTTATTCAAAACCAAAACAATATTTTTATTTACTGTATAAACTGCTTCCAACAATTCTTGTTGAACACCAGGCAGACCCAAATCGGTTCTACTCCTACCTTCACCTGATTGCAAACCATATTCCCCTAAAACCATCACAACAACATCTGCATTTTTGGCGACAGCCAAAGCTTCTGCAAAACCTGATTTGTCCGTAGTATTTATTTTTGTTTCAAAAACAAATTTTGGAGAACCTAGAGCAACATCGGCACCTTTGACATACGTTAACTGATTTTCTTTATACGCTTGCAAACCTTCCAAAACGGAAACGGCAGTATTCTCGTCAGCTGCAATTCTCCAACTTCCAAGTGGACTTGTTTTATCATTTGCCAACGCACCGATCAAAGCAATTTTTTGACCTGATTTTTTCAAGGGCAATAACTCCTTATTGTTTTTCAATAAGACAATCGATTTCTTGGCCATGTCCAAAACTTCCGTTTGAAATTCTGGTTTTCCAACGGTTGCCAGCTCTCGAGCTTCATCACAGTATTTGTATGGATTATCGAATAAACCCAATTCAAATTTCACTTTCAATACTCTTTTCACCGCATCATCAACAGTAGTTTCTTTTACTTTACCTTCTTGAACCAATTGAGCCAAATAATCAATATAAGCGCTTGATTCCATATCCATGTCTGATCCTGCATTGATCGCGATTTCGGCAGCCTGTTTGTCGTCTTTGGCATATCCATGGGCTTTCATTTCTTGAATAGAACCCCAGTCTGAAACTACAAAACCTTGAAATTTCCAATCTCCTTTCAGAATTTGTCGTTGCAAATAGGTATTTCCTGTAGCAGGAACTCCGTCGAGTTCATTAAAAGAATTCATGAACGTTCGAACTCCTGCATCCAAAGCTGCTTTAAAAGGAGGGAAGATAACATTCTGCAACGTTGATTCTCCCACATCTACCGTATTGTAATCTCTACCCGATTCGGCAAAAGCATAGGCTGCAAAATGTTTGGCACAAGCCAAAATATTTTTATTGGAACTTAAATCTCCTTGAAAACCTTTGACACGAGCTTCGGCTATTCGGCTTCCTAAATAAGGGTCTTCCCCCGCTCCTTCCATCACACGTCCCCAACGGGCATCACGAGACACATCAATCATAGGCGCAAAAGTCCAGTTTATACCTACGGAAGAAGCTTCATCGGCAGCCATCGCAGCCGATTTTTGAATAGCGTTCAAATCCCAACTTGCTGATTCTGCTAATGGTATAGGGCTAATCGTTTTATATCCATGAATGACATCAAAACCAAAAATAAGCGGAATTCCCAATCGGGTTTGTTCGACGGCTATTTTCTGTAAGGCTCTAACATCTTTTACCCCTTTTACATTCAGCATTGAACCTACCAAACCTTTTTTGAGGTCTTCATATTTCTTGGCCGCCAGACCTTCTTTTGGAGTTGGACCTGTTACATCCCAAAAACCATTGTATTGATTAAGCTGTCCGACTTTCTCCTCAAGGGTCATTTTTTTTAAAAGTGTTTCTACTTTTTTATCTAAAGAAATGGTGTTTTTAGAAGCAATTTGAGCGTTTACAGACCCCACACCCAATAATCCTGCAGCTAAAAATAAATAGGATTTTCTAATTATCTGTATCATAACTTACTCTTTAAAAAAATAAGAAGATTGAATACTATCCAATCTTCTTATTTCCAATTACTAATTCAAAAATTTATTTATACACTTTTATATAATCTACAAGCATCGATGAGCTTGTAAATCCAGGATCAATTTCACCTCCTAGAGATCCACCCATTGCTAGATTAAGGATCATATAGAAATCTTTATGAAACGGCAATGAAGTATCTGAATTACTAAACGTATAGAACAACGTTCCGTCAATAAAGAAACGAATTGTCTTAGGAGACCAAATCGTTTTATAGGTATGGAAACTAGACGGATCTTGAAGCGAAGAAACACCTACTTTTGCGCTACCTCCTGAATTTCCAGGGTAATGTAAAGCTCCTTGAGTTTGAAAAGGACGATTACCGATCCATTCCATAAAATCAATTTCACCATTTCCAGGCCAAGTTACAGGCGCAGTTCCTAATGACCAGAAAGCAGCCCAAGTTCCATCTCCAACAGGCATTTTTGCTCTCATTTCGATAGTTCCGTAAGTAAACTCTTTAAGTCCTTGCGTTTTAATTCTGGCAGAAGTATAACCAGAACCTTCTTTTATAGCTGTTATTTTAAGGAAATCACCATCCACTACAGATACATTTTTGGCAAGATTAGTATAGTCTTGTTTCTCACCATTCCCCCATCCAGCACCAGCTGGTGTAGTACTACCATTTCCTAAATCATATTTCCATTTTGTAGGATCTGGAGCACCATTTACTTTAAATTCATCTGCCCAATCCAAAGTAGTATACTCAGTAGTATCCTGAGGAACATTCACTGGACGCGTAGTCGTAAATGTTTGGTACCAAGCCAAACCAGCATTATTGGCTTGTACAAAACGCACTACCATTCTATTTTCTGTAATAGACAAAATTTCATATTGTGTTGCACCAGCATAATAGCCCATAAAACCACCTTCAGAAAAATTTATTACAGTTCCTACAGTCTGTTTGGCCGCTTCTGGGTTTTTGGAAACTACAGAAGTTGAAGGACTTAATGCCACCGTTTTTTTACCTGCTGTGCTGTAAGGTAAACAGGCATCATCACCACCATTTGTTCCACCAGCAACACTTTTGTAAGAATTATGAAAGAATGTATTTCCTTTATTATCTTGAGTGTACTCAATTTTATCACCTACTAAAGCAAAAGTATAATCGCCATCATAGAAACAAGTAGTTGATTTTTCAAAAGGACCTGCTTGATAATAATTAGGGTAATAATTTTTGGTAGCATCACCATCATTTTGCCCAACTCCAAGATGTCCAGCTTCATTTGCAGCCAAATACCATTTTTTTCCAGTAGCAGATCCTCCTGTAAGTAATTGTGTTGATTTTGCATCACTAAAATTACTAAATACTTTTACATCTACTGTTGTATTACTGGTTACTCCACCTTTTCCAGATGCAATTATGGTTACTGTATAGGTATTTACTCCAACAGAAGTAAATGCATGTTCAACTACTCCACCTGGAGCAGTATCAACAATTCCATCACCATAAACATATTTGAAAGAAACTGCATTATCTGCGGTTGTAATAAATTTTACTTTACCCGAACCGTCTCCAAAAGGAGTTTGATCTGTTTTGCCCATTACATCTACAGTTATTGCAAAATTGGATGGTGCGTCTAATGCCCCGAAAGAATTATTATCTTCCTGACAATTCACCATTAGTAGCAAACTAAAAATGGTTATTATATTTAAAACTATTTTTTTCATGTTCCTTTAATTTTAGAATTGTTTAATGTCATCAAAATAATAGATTGTTCCCGTTCCTGCTACTCCAAAATCTGGAAACAAAATCACTCTATCATAGGGATTTGCGGTATTGAAAGATGCTGCACTAGTAAGATCGAAGGTCAACACTTCCCATGCATTTTTAACCGTTGTAGTTGCTTCTACCTCTACATTAATAGTTGGATTACCATTCCCGTCTTTTGGAGAATTTGAATCTTCCATTTTGTATAATATCTTGGCACCAACTTTTGGAGACCAAACAGTCACTTTAATTTTGGTTCCTTTTGTAAAATCTACTTTTGCATCCAAACTCAAACTTGCACCCGCCCATACTTGAGCACCTGATGGTTTCTCGATTTTGACTACTTTGTTCGAAACATTGGCTCCTGTCTTGTCTGGATTTGTGATAACCGAAACTGGAATAGGACCAAAATCAGAAGCTCCAAAACCGGCCCAAGCATATGTCAATGTAGTGGATTCAAAATCAAGAGGCAATTGAATAGTTTGAGCAGCAGAAGGCGCTTTATAGAAATAAATATTATCTATAAATACAGACCCTGTAGCCCAAGGAGTACCAACAAATTTCAATTGAAAAATATCAGCAACTGTTAATCCTTGACTCGTAAATGCCGAAATTGGAATATCAATACTGTTCCATTGATTGGCAACTAGATCTTTAGTAACTGGTTTTTCACCATTTGATTTACTAATTAAAGAAGTTTCTATTTTTTGCAAATCAGCCGTCCAAACATCCATGTGAATAAATTCCATTCCAGATACATCAACACTTGTACCATCTGCCAATGCAATCCCTTGGTAACTCAATTTAATATAATTCAGCATTTTGTCACCGTTCAAATCAAATTCGGCCCAACTACTACCTTGACCACCTTGTCCCCAATCTGGGAAATAATTTGTCCCAGGAACATCTGCGTATTTTGAACTATAAATAGAAATTACATCCTTAGCAACTCTATTTGGTGGCGTTGCAGCCGAAGTAGATGGTTTATTTACAAGCGTTACTGTAAAATCTTCAGTATATTCTGTTGTTTTAACAGCTGCACTTTTGGATACTACACGAATTTTATAAACTCCTGCAGCTTGATAGGTATAAGAAACTGATTCCCCATTGTTTGCAGAAATAGGATCTGGTTTTCCTGCTTCGCCAAAATACACATCATAGAATAATGCAAAATCAGCTTTTGCAGTAACCGTTACTTTTTTGGACACTGCCAAATCATTTGTAATTGTTACTACCAAATTTTCAGGCGCTTTGAATGAAACCATCACTTCTTGGATCGCTTCAGTTCTTTTACCGTCTAGTGTAATTCCAACAATTTTGGATTGGTACACACCTTCTTTGTAAACATGAGTAACTGTAGCACCTGGGTTTACAATAGCTGGAGTTGCTGTTCCATCACCAAAGTAAATTTCATATTGAGTAACTCCTTCCCCTTTTGGTAAGAAAGTCACTTTTCCAGTATTGTCCTGTGTTACTGTTGTCAGCGCAGAGATGTTGGTTGGAGCTGTGATAGATTCCAAGTCAACTGTAGTATTATCGTCTGAGCAACTTAAAGTAATTGCTAAAACAAAAAGACTTATAATAAAATGTATTTTTTTCATTTGTTGATATTTAATGTTTTTTCTAAGGTCAAATGTAATTCGCATATAATAATTGGCATTTACGACAATTTATAGGATATGCTCATTTCATAATAATAGTTTTTAATATCCAGGGTTTTGATTCCAATTTCCATTAGAGAATTGTATTTCCTGCAAAGGAATAGGGAATAATTCATGTTTTCCAGCTACAAATCCAGTAATAGCAGCGGCAGCTTTTTGGGTACGAACTAAATCGAAGAAACGAAATCCTTCTCCAACAAATTCAGATCTTCTTTCTTTCAAAATAGCATCAGTCAATGCAGGACCAGCCGAAGATAATCTATGATTGGTATCGCCAAAACCACGATCTCTTACTTTGTTTAAATAACCTAAAGCTTTAGCATCATCTAATCCTCCTCTGTTGAGTGCTTCAGCTGCCATTAATAAAACATCAGCATAACGAATCGCTCTGTAATTGTTAGGATTGGTTAAATTTAAATCCCCAGCCGAATTTGAATTTCTTACTCTTGGCAAGTATTTTTGATTAAAGTATCCTGTATCTTCATTTCCTTTACCATAAGTAGCATTATTGTCAGCAGCCCAAGCTGCAATATCCAACAAGGAAGCATTCAATCTAGTATCCCCTACTTCAAATGAATTATAGGTTGCTTTTGTAGGTACATTAAAACTAAAACCAGAAGTGTATTTTGGTCCAGTATAGTTTCTTACACCGCTAAATCCTACTGCTACGTTTCCTTCGCTACATTGCAAACAACCAAAACCAGCACCTTCAACATCTGTATATTGAACTTCAAAAATTGACTCTGACCCATTTTCACCAGCCATTTCAAAAATAGAGGCGTAGTCTGATACCAAAGAATATTTAGAAGAAACAATTACTTGTTCTAAAGCAGCAGCGGCTTCGGGAAATTTATTTTGGAACAAATAGGCTTTTCCTAATAATGCAAGAGCAGCCCCTTTGGTAGCTCTTCCTGTTTGCGAAGCTGTAGGTGATAAATTCTGAGAAGCATAAATCAAATCGGCTTCGATTGAAGCGTATACTTCTTGAACAGAAGAACGTTTTACAGCAGTTTCGTCTCCAGCAACAAATCTTTTATCTCCATTCATCGGAATTCCACCAAACCATTTTACCAATTCAAAATGATAATAGGCTCTTAAAAAACGAGTTTCGGCAATAACTTGAGTTTTTCCTTCAAAATCAGTTTTGTCTTTAAACTCCAAAATATAATTTGCTCTTTGAACACCTGCAAACATCCAATCCCAAAGATTTTTTAGGTTATCATTTACCGGTGTATGGGTCATATCATCAATTTGTTGAAAACCGATAACATCCGTTGGACTTTCTCCACCTGCTAATGTATTATCTGAAGCTATCTCCCCCATCAAAACATTGATATAACTGGATTGAAGCATATCATAAGCAGCAATTAGCGCTTTGTCATAATCGCTTTTGGAATTAAAGAAATTCTCAGAATTTATAGAATATTCGATATCGCGCTCAATGAAATCATCGCTGCATGAAACGAAAATAGCAGAGAAAAGCGCCATACTTGTAACTGTAATAAATATATACTTTTTCATTTTTTACTAATTAAAAATTAACGTTTAAACCTAACATATACGTTCTTGGTATTGGGTAGAAACCATAATCGATTCCACTTCCAATAGCGTCTCCTCTTGAAGCACCTGGGTCATACCCTTTGTATTTTGTAAAGGTGTATAGGTTATTTACCCCTGTATAGATTCTAAATTTAGTTATACCCGCTTTTGTTAAATAAGTAGGATCTATACTATACCCTAATTGCATGTTTTGAATACGTACAAAAGAAGCATCTTCTACAAAATAATCGGAAAAAACATTATTGGAAGTTGCGCTTGTAGTAACTCTTGGAACCGAATTACTAGTCCCCTCACCTGTCCATCTGTCCAAAACATAGTCTAAGTGATTGACATCAGACAAAGTTCTTTCATAATTACGAACCATATCATTTCCTACTGAGGCAAATGCATACGCTACAAAGTCAAAGTTTTTATATTCTAATTGTAGATTGAAACCCATAGTTGTTGCAGCTATTGGACTACCAATATCTGTTCTATCCGAAGTATTGATTACTCCATCGCCATTGATATCTACATAACGAATATCACCCGCTTGCGCTTCGGCACCTAATGCTACTTGAGAAGGTGCGGCATCTACTTCGGCTTGATTTTGAAAAACACCATTGGTTTTGTACCCAAAGAAATACCCAATTGGTTTTCCGACTTGCATTCTAGCAGGAGCAGGTTGTCCTACACCAAATGCACCACCTTCAATAAATCCAGTTCCATTATTTACTTCTGTTACTTCATTTTGAATGAAAGTCACATTATACCCTAAACTCAAAGTAAGTTTATTAGAAAAAGTATTTTTATAATCTATAGCAAACTCAACACCTGAATTCTTCACGGTTCCTGCATTGATGGTTGGAGATTTTGCCCCAGGAGCAGCAGCCCCTAATATACCCGAAACAGGAATATCTTTAATTAACAAATCCGCTCTGGTATCAATGAAATAATCCGCTACGATATTGATTTTGTTATCAAACATTTTCATATCAAGACCTACATCAAATTTTTGAGCCTGTTCCCATTTTAAATTTGGATTCGGAGTTTGTCCTGTAGCCAAACCATTGACTATAGTACCATCAAAAACATAAGTTGCTTCTCCATTTAATTGAGAAATGTATCCATTGTTTGGAATTTGATCGTTACCAAGAATTCCATAACTTCCTCTTAATTTCAAGAAATTCACAGTTCCTTCATTACCACCAAAGAATTTTTCATCCGAAACAATCCAACCGGCAGTCATCGACGGAAAGTAAGCGATTCTATTATTAGGTCCAAATTTTGTAGAAGAATCACGTCTTAACATGGCTGACAAAAGATATCTTCCTTTGTAATCGTATTGCGCTCTTGCAAAATAAGACAATCTTCTTTCGTCATAAGTGTAAGCAGAATTCGGAGCAGTAGTAGGCAAACCATTGGCCAAACTAATATCGGCATAATCCCATGAATTGTAAGGGACATCAAATCCAGTAGCCGAAAGTTGATTACCAAACTCTTTAAAAACAGTCATCCCAAGAGTTCCAACAACATTATGTTCTCCAATTTTCTTAGAGTAAGTACCGTAGGTATCAAAGGAATAATTATTATCGAATGTAGACTTTTGAGTGACAGAACTTCTGTTTACATCAAAAACTTTTCCTCCATAAGAAATTTGCTTGGCAAAAATTCTTTCTTGTGAGTTTTGAGTATTAAATCCTAAAGCACCAGACAAAACAAAAGCATCTGTAAACTTATAATCCAGACCAAAATTTCCATTCAGTTTTCTAAGCTCATATTCATTGTACGTATTTTCGATTTGCGCTAATGGATTGATGATTTCGATTCCCAACCCTGCTGTACTTGGCACCAAAGTATAGTCCCCATTACTGTCATAAGGACTTAGAGTAGAAGGTACATTCAAAGCGTTGAATAAAACAGACCCTAAACCGTTATCGTTTATGGTTTTTCTTTTTTGAAGAGTATAAATCGCATTTGTTTTCATTTTTAATTTATCCGTAACATCTGCACCTAATGAAATTCTGGCAGTGTTTCTTTCAAATCCTGATTTATCACCACCAATAATACCGTCTTGAGTTAAGTGAGAAGCACTTACTGCATAGGAAATTTTTTCAGACCCACCAGAAATAGACAAATCATAATTAATGATTGGTGCTGGATTAAAAATTTCTTTTTGCCAGTTGGTACCTTCCCCTAATCCTGAAACATTTGGATAAGGCAATACTTTTCCTCCATTGGCGTAGCTTTCGTTTAACAACAAAGCATATTCAGTAGCACTCAAAATAGGTAAGGTTCTACTAGTTTCTTGAATTCCGGTTGAAGAATTGAAAGAAATTTTAGCCTTAGAATTTCTTTTTCCAGTTTTGGTTGTAACCAGAATAATTCCATTAGCCCCAATCGTTCCATAAATAGCCGCTTGTGCATCTTTTAAAACAGTCAGTGATTCAATATCATTTGGACTTAAAAGACCCAATTCACCTTGATATCCATCTATAATAGCTATTGGTTTGTTTTCACCATTGGTAGAAATACCACGAATACGAACACTGATATCAGCACCTGGAGCGCCACCTACAGTAGTTACATTTACACCTGAAACTGTTCCCTGTAAAGCTTGTTCAATTTTAACAGGTCTAAGTGTTTCTATAGTTTTACTACTTACTACACTCACAGCTCCTGTTACTTGTTTTTTCTTTACACTTCCGTATCCAATTACAACAACTTCATTCAATGTTTTAGCTTCGTCATCTAATAGGATAACAATATTCGAATCCTCTGCTGCTAATTTATATTCTTTAGATTTAAAACCTACATAAGTAAAAACTAGAGTAGTTCCTGGCGAAATTCCTTTGAGTAAAAATTTACCATCAAAATCGGTAGAAGTTGTACTCCCAGAATTCTTGTCCGAGATATTTACACCATATAAGGGTAAGCCTGTACTTCGTTCTTTTACTGTTCCTGCGACATCCTTCTTTTGGGCAAATCCAAAAATAGAAAAAAGCAAAAAGATAATTAATAAATGATTTGACTTCATAATTCAAATGTTTTAGTTAGTGAATAACAAACTTATCAAGAAGGACTAAGAAATCGACAAAAACAACCTCAACAAAAAACATACAATTAAAAAATAATCGCACTTTATTACGAATATCTCACTCAACCCCCTTATAACAAGAGAATACAAAAATATTTATTTCGCACTACCCCATAAAAAAACCACAACTATCATGTTAATGTTGTGGTAATGTTGTGGTGATTTTTTTAAAAAAATAGTGACCTATACTTCCATGATATACTCTACAAGCCCTTGATCATGTGATAAATCCATTTTTTTACGCAAACGATATCTTTTAATCTCTACACTACGGACTGATATATTAAATAAAGGCGCCACTTCCTTGGAGGAAAGATTCAATCTTAGATAAGCACAGAGTCGCAAATCGTTTGGAGTAAGGGTTGGATGTACGAGTTTTATTCTTTTCAAAAAGTCTTTATCTGCATTATCGAAAGCTTCTTTAAAGACACTCCAAGAATCCTCCTCGGTAATATTTTTATTAATAGTACTTATTACCGATTTTATATTTGAGTTTCCATTTTCATTCGTTTTTTTCAAGTCTTCTTTTATAAAAGCCAACAGTTCGTTCTTACTATTTAAGCTCATCGTTGAAACAGCCAACTCCCTATTTTTGGAATCCATATCGAGAGAAAGCTTCGCATTCTTCAATTTCATAAGCTGTTGTTCATTCTCTAATTCTTGTATTTCCAGCAATAAATTATTTTCTTCAATCAGTTTTTCTCTCTGATTTCTATAATAATCCAAGTAGGCTTTATTGACAAAATGAGCCATTATCAAAAATAAGACAAAGTAAATAAATACAGCAAAATTAGTACTATACCAAGGTTTTGTCACTGTAAAATGATATACCGCACTATTTTGCAAAGTGTTATTGGCAAACTTAGCTCTCACTTTGAAAGTATATTCTCCTGGAGAAAGGTTTTTAAAACTCACTGTCGTTTTGGTACTCCATTCACTCCAATCCTCTTGAAAGCCTTTCAAAGAATATTGATACTCGGCATTAATGTATTTATTATACTCGGGCACAGTATAACCAAAAGCAAAATTATTAGTATCATAATCAAAAGCCCCTTCCTCAATTAAATTTCCATATATTGGTTTCTCATTTTGTTTGCTAACAGATACAGCAGTTATTGAAACAACATAATTTTTAAAACTCAAATCGTTTAAATTCATAGTATAAAAACCATCTGTAGTTCCTATTAGATAGGTAGAATTGGAAATTTGAGTAATATTTTCAAAACCCAACATCGAATTCGTCAAGGAAGCAGGAATTGGTATTATGTTTTTTTTGAGTTGATTACTCATTTTACTCAAAGAAAAATAATGAATATAATTCTTGGAAAATAGCCAAATCTTATTCGAATTATCTACAATCAATTTACCCGAGGTGTATTCGTCTTTTTCAAAAACTGAACTTAGCAAATTATCTTTTTCAAATTGTTTTGTTTTAGGATTCAATTTAAAAATCCCCTCTTTATTGGCATAATAAATGTCATTATTAAATTGTGTTAAACTGGCATTTTTTCCTTTTGTTGGAGAGGTATAAGTAATAAATTTATTTGTTTTCGTTAACTCTTTGTCTAATTGAAATCGAAAAACCCCTTTGTATTCATGACTTACGTATACTTCATATGAATTGGTTATTTCAAAATAACGGGAAGAATAGTCAAATCCTTTTATTTTATTTCTAAAAACCCACTGATTATTTATTTTCTCTAAAACAGAAATCCCATAATAATTACCTTGCATCAAGAGGTTTTCGTGCTGAGGTACTTTTTCAAATTTCCAAGTTCCAGATTTAGAAAAAATATTTCTAGCAACTGCATTTTCAATTATAAAAGTCCCTGAATCATGCCCACAAAAAAGTGTTCCTTTGTTTTCAAACAATGACCATACTTGCCCTTTGGTTCCATTTATAAATTTAAACCCTTCCTTACTATTGTAATTTTTATAAAACAAACCTTGATTAGTACCTACATACAGTTCCCCATCAAACAAGATTGATGTATAAACTGTACCCAAAACTCCAGTATCATCCGTATAACTCTGAATTGGTGATTGCAAATTAATACAATTGACACCATTGTCCAGTCCCACCCATATATTGTTATCCAAATCTTCAAACAGAGACAAGGCAGTATTATTACTTAAACCTTTATTTTGAGAAATATGGTATTTCAACTTTCCTTCTTTACTCAAAATGAAAACGCCATTTGAAACTGTTCCCACTACATAACTTCCATCCGATAGAATTATACTACTGTACACACTACTTGTTTCTATTTGAGAATCCGCTTCAGTAGTGAATTTTGAAACTGAATTACCCCCTACTTTATAGAATCCATTTAATTGAGTTTGGACAAGCAATCCTTCATTTATAGCAAAAACATTAATAATCCTATTTTTTATTAAAATGGGATTATTCGAAACTAAATGTGCTTTCCCTCTTTCTAATTCAAATAACCCTTCATTTATAGTTTGAAAATAAATAGAAGCCGAAGTACCATAAGATTTGGATATATTACTTTTGGGCGTAATTATTTTGAAAACTCCGGTCTTGGAATCATAAATATAAATACGGTTCAGAGATTGAAAAATAACCCATTGATCATAATTAAGGATATTCCAAAACTGTTCGTCATTGAGTATTTTGTTTTTTAAGGTTTTACTAAGTGAAGTGTAATTAAGCTTTCCGTTGGTCTGTCGCGTCCAAAAACCAAATTCCATGTAGCAACCAGTATAAATACGGTTATTTATCACTTTTACAGATCGAATAATAGTTTCATTTGGGGAAGGATACAATTGCCAATGTGCCCCATTAAATTCTAACAACCCTTCATTATTAGCAAAAAACACATATTTATTAGGGGATTGCGATATCATCCAGTTTTGATTTCCTGCTCCATAAAGGTTTGGAGAATATTTAATTATTGGGGGAAGCTCTTGCGAAAAAGCTATTGACAATATAAAAAATAACAGAAAGGTAGTTTTTGTTTTCAAAGAAGATATGGTATTTAGATTAGAAGATACTAATGAAAAACAAATCATTAGTACAGGTTAAATAATAATAATTCGGCACTAACTAAATTATTAAAAAACACAAATCACTAAACAAAAATAGGCTAAAAAACCAAATTTCGCATCTTATGCTCGGTATTTATTAAAGCAAAACTATTTAAATATTCATAAAAACAAAAAGCGCCCCGGATTTCCGAGACGCTCTTTATAACACAATGATTTTTAATTAAAAGAATCTTTAATTTGTTCTAAACCTCCAGGTCTTACCAATCGTTTCTCCTCCCTTGTCATCTTTGACTACAACTTTCCAAAAATATTCTTTAGAAGCAATAATACTGACATCAAGAGTTGAAGTAGCTTGATTTGCACCTACTTTTTCTGTTGGTGGATTGGCTGTTCCAAAATAGACATCATAAACTAGTTTGTCTTTTGTGTCTACATCTTTTGCAGTCCATTCTAGTTTTGCAGTAGTTGCATTCAAAACAGAATTTAATTCTGGCGACACAAGATCTGGTGAGAAAGGCAAATAATTGACCACACCATCTCCAGATGTATAAAAACTAAAAACAGTTGAATAACTACTAGACAGATTTTCATTATCCGTAGATTTTACTCTCCAATAGTAAGCTGTAGCTTTTTCTAAAGTAAAATTTTGATAGGTTGCAGAATTATCAGCCGTCATTACAATATGCGAAAAATCTTTATCCTTCGACACTTGAATTTTATAAATTATTGGATCATTATTAGAATCAATAGCCGAATTCCATTGAAAACTCACGGCGTTATTGGCACACAATTTATTGTTTGCAGGAGAAACTAATGTTGGCGTTGTAGGTGCTACATTTGGTGACTCTGCAGGCGCATCTTCATTTCCGCAAGAGATTAGAAAGGCGCTGGCGATTGATAGATATAAAAACTTTTTCATCTTTATTTTTTTATGATTTTTAAATAGGATGGAGTGTCTAAATATACTTTTGCAATATAAACTCCATCTGTTTGACCTTCAAGACTCAATTTTACAGTTCCATTTTCTAAAGGATAAGATTTGCTTGAAATAAACATAGAAGTCAAAGAATACAAATCGATAACAACCTCTTTTCTATTAGTTGGAATTGCAATTTCAAAACTTCCTGAAGTTGGATTTGGAAAAGCTGCAGAAGAATCTAGGATACCTTCAACATTTTTAACATAAGTACCTTCACATGGTTTAGCCGTTTTTACTTCTAATAAGCTTTCCTTATTTACATCTATTGTAAAAGTAGAGAAAGGAGTTTCAAATTGTTCTTCTCCATCTAAGTACACTTTGTAAGGAGCAGTTCCTTCGGTCATTACAACAGTCAATTTATTATACGATAATTTATTGATTTTTCCTGTTATAGTAGATCCTTTTGGAACTACAGCCGTAAAGCTTTGTGCAGAAGATTCTCCTTTAACCGAAATAGAAATAGTATACACTCCTGGAGCTAGATTAAAAACTCTTAAACTGTTAGTGGTAAACTCATAGCTCTTATCATTTATAACCGCTACATAAGTATGAGATTCTAAAGCTTTAATGTTAATTTCTCCATTTTTCTCACCCAAACAGGTTTCACCAGTTGTTTCAATGGTGAAATTATTTGATTTGAAATCACGAGTTACAGCAATACTTATTGTAGTATTACTACTTCCAGCTTCATTACTTCCCACAATTGTATAAGTAGTAGCAAGAATCATAACTGAGGGTGTACCACTAATTGTTGCAGTTGAAGCATCAAAACTCAACCCTGCAGGTAAAGCTGGACTAATTGTGTATCCATTTGCAGGTACTAAACCTCCTGTATTGGCAATTGTCAACGGATAAATAGACTTACCTAATGGATACGTTTGAGCCGCAACACCATAACTTAAAACTGGTGAAGTCGGAATCACAGCCATCATCATATCATCAAAATAATAGATTTTTTCTGCTCCCTGTTGTGCTCCCGTTGTACCAAAACCGAAGAAAATACTAGCTTTGTCATATTTATAAGCCAAATTTAATGCAGCTGTTCCCGTAACTGGTTTTGCAAAATCAAAAACAACAGTTTCCCATCCACTTGCTGTTGTTACAGCAGATTCTGTTTCTACAGTATGTGTATTATCGCCATGTTCTTCTACTTTTAATCGAATTATGGTTCCGGCATTTGGAGACCAAACACGAACACTCATTTTAGTGACTGTAGCAGTAAACGGAATAGCACTGCTGAAACCTAATCCAGCAGCTGCCGAAACGGTTGTTCCAGCCCATAATTCTGCAGTTGCAGATTTCACAACTTTAGCCACTTTGTTTGTTGCCAATGTTGGATCAACCACAATTGTAGAACCTTCAGCACCACCAAATCCTATTAATGAATAATCTACAGTAGCATCATCAAAAGAAACTGGCAAACTCATTTGCGTTAGAGTAAATTGTGTTACATCGTCAAAATAATAAGTCGAATTGGCACTTCCGTCTCCTACAGTTCCTAAATCAAATATGAAAACCATATAATCATTTAAGTTGTTTACACCGGCAACTCCTGTATAATCAAAAGTTAATTCTTCCCAAGTGTTTGCAACTGTTGTAGCCACTTCTTTTTCGAATGCAGCTCCAGCTCCTTCAAATTTTAATAAAAGTTTTTTACCAGCAACTGGCGACCAAACTTTTACTTTAAGTATTTTTTTTGTAGAAAAATCTACTGGAGAAGCCATTTTAATTTTGCTTCCTGCCCAAGGTTGTCCAGCACCTTTTACCATTTTTGCAACATTATTACTAGTGTTTATTCCAGATTTATCTGGATTAGCAATTTTTGTTGTAGCTCCACCATCAAAATCAACAAACGCATACGAAGCTGCCTCAAAATCTAAAGGAAGTGTTGCATCAGTAGTTACTGGAGGAGTAACAGTACCTTTTGAAAAGTAAAGATTATCAATATACACTGTTGTACCAGCCGTTGGAGAAACCATTTTCAATTGGAAAACAGTTGCCAAATTAATCGATGTGTAATCCGATAAATTAATATCAAAAGAATTCCATCCAGATAATGTAGGCGTTAAAGTTACTTTTTGTTCAACCGGTCCTGGGTTAATAAGATACACTTCAAAAGCAGTACAATCTGGCGACCATACATCCAAATGCAATTTTGTCATTGCAGACACATCTGTTGAACTAGCTAATGTTATTCCTTGATAATTGAAATTAGTATATTTTTTGGTTGCATTCCCTGCAATAGCAATATCAGTATGAACAGTAGATTGCCCCCAATTTGGATTAAAATCTGTTCCTGCTATATTCGTGTATGCATCACTAAAAAGAGAAATCACTTCGACTGCAGGTCGTGCAGCAGGTGTTGTAGCGGCTACAGTTGGCGCTGTTGCACCTGGAGGAGTTGTAGTTTTGGCTGAGAACGTTACATTGTCAAAATAACAAACATTTTCGGTAGTTCTAGCTTGGAAATCCAAAAAGAAAATAATTTTTACGATATCTATTGACTCTGCTTTACCAATATTTGCCGAGCAATCAAAAGTCAATTCTTCCCATTCATTGATTTTAGTATTTTTAACCTTAATCTCAGCTTGAGCTCCTCCACTAGCAATTGAAAATTTCAAACCGACATCACTAATAACAGATTTATAAACCATTATTTTCACTGTGCTGTTTGTAGCGTCCAAAGAAAATTTCCCAATACCGTTTGACTCACATCCAGCCCAAGGTGCTCCCGCAACAAGTGCAGTAAACTTCCCTACTGTAGCCGATGTGTTAATACCTGTAGCACTTGGATTGGCAGATTTTTCATATCCAACTCCAGTTGAATTTTCAAAAGATGCAAAAGTCCAATCCGATCCAAATTCACCAGTTTCGAATGTAATTGGTGCATTTAGTGACGATGGAACAACTACTGGCGCTTTATAAAAGTAAAGATTGTCAATATACACAGTTGTACCAGCCGTTGGAGAAACCATTTTCAATTGGAAAACAGTTGCCAAATTAATACTCGTATAATCCGATAAATTAATATCAAATGAATTCCATCCAGACAATGTTGGTGTTACAGTTACTTTTTGCTCAACCGGTCCTGGGTTAATAAGATACACTTCAAAAGCAGTACAATCTGGAGACCATACATCCAAATGCAATTTTGTCATTGCAGACACATCAGTTGAACCAGCTAATACTATTCCTTGATAATTGAAATTAGTATATTTTTTGGTTGCATTCCCTGCAATGGTAATATCGGAATGTACAGTTGATTGCCCCCAATTTGGGTTAAAATCTGTTCCTGCTATATTTGTATAAGCACCGCTAAAAAGGGATACAACATCAGTAGAGGCTAGAGCTCCTGGCGTAGGCGCAGCTGTCGTAGGTATCGTTGCTAAAGGCACGGCTGAGAAAGTAACATTGTCAAAATAACAAACGTTTTCAGTGGTTCTAGCTTGAAAATCCAAAAAGAAAATGATTTTTTCTATATCTATTGACTCTCCTTTTCCAATATTTGCAGAGCAGTCAAAAGTCAATTCTTCCCATTCATTTATTTTGGTGTTCGCTACTTTAATCTCTGCTTGAGCTCCGCCACTTGCTATTGAAAATTTTAAAGCTACATCACTAATAACTGATTTGTAGACCATTATTTTTACAATAGCATTTGACGCATTTAATGAGAACTTACCAATACCCGCTGACTCACATCCAGCCCAAGGTTGTCCAGCGACAAGAGCTGTAAACTTGCCCACGGTAGCAGAGGTATTTATTCCTGTAGCAAATGGGTTCACTACTTTTTCAAAGCCTATTCCCGTAGAATTTTCAAAAGACGCAAAAGACCAAGTAGATCCTTGCCCTCCTGTTTCAAAGGTTATAGGCGCATTTTGTGAAAATCCAAATGCATAAAGCATTAAGAAAATCAACGAAGTAAATTTTTTCATATAGTTTAGTTTTTAAGTTTCTCAAATTTAGGAATGAAACAAAAGAACCCTTAAAAAACCTAGTATGTAAAAACTATACCAATTAATAAAAAACAAAAAAACCTCTTGTAATCATAGGTATAGAGCAATTAAAAGCCAACTATATTGAGTTAACGTTAAAATGATTTTTTTCTAAATAATGGCAAAATGTTGTGGTAATGTATAGGTAATTACGAAAACGTTGCATTGAAAATAACTAAAATTATAACATAATAAAAACGATATTGACAGTTTTATCGATTTTATATTGAATTATCACAATTATACATTACGAAACAAAAATGATTACAAATGCAAAATAGACATTTTATAGGTTAATAAATTAATGATTTGATACTATCAGATTTTAATAATATAGTTTGAAAACACTATTTTTAACTATTATGTACAATTAATTCAACAGTTATAAAAAATTATTTTCATTGTAAACTAATTAAAATATTTATTTGATATAATATAAAGACAATGCCATTAAACTAATGAAATTGAAACTGGATATCACACATTAAAATTGGACTAAAAACTAATAATTGCATTAAATTCTTTAGCCATTTCCATAGTAAAATTAAGTACTTTTGTGAAAATTCATTTCAGTATGCCAATTGATATTTCCAAACTCGATCCGAAGAAAAACATCATTATAAAAGGAGCACAAGTACATAATTTAAAAAATGTAGATGTGGCCATTCCTAGAAATAAACTTGTGGTTATTACTGGGCTTTCGGGCTCTGGAAAATCAAGTTTAGCTTTTGACACTTTGTATGCAGAAGGACAACGCAGATATGTAGAAAGTTTGTCTTCCTATGCTAGACAATTCTTAGGTCGACTGGACAAACCAAAGGTAGAATACATCAAAGGAATTGCGCCGGCTATTGCCATAGAACAAAAGGTAAATACCACTAATGCGCGTTCTACTGTAGGAACATCAACCGAAATATACGATTACATTAAACTGTTATTTGCCAGAATCGGAAGAACGTATTCGCCAATTTCTGGACAAGAAGTCAAAAAAAACACAGTTACCGATGTGGTTACTGAAGTCAAAAAATTTGAACTAGACAGCAAATGGCTACTCCTTGCCCCTATTCATCTCGAAGAAGGGAGACAACTAGAAGACAAACTAAAAGTTTTGTTGCAACAAGGATTTGCAAGGATTTTGGTTAATAATGAAATGGTTCGTCTGGATGATTTTACTCCTGCAGAACAACATACTTTAGACCATAAAGACATTTTACTCATCATTGACAGGATTATAGTCAAAGATGAAGAAGAGTTCTACAATCGATTATCCGATGCTGTGCAAACTGCCTTTTTTGAGGGAAAAGGAATTTGTTATTTACAAGAATTAAATTCAGATAAAAGGTTATCGTTTTCCAATAATTTTGAATTGGATGGCATTACTTTCCTGGAACCCAATGTTCATTTATTTAGTTTCAACAATCCGTATGGCGCTTGTCCTGTTTGTGAAGGCTACGGAAATATTATAGGAATCGATGCCGAATTGGTCGTTCCAAACACTTCGTTATCTGTTTTTGAAAACGCTATTTTCCCTTGGCGTGGCGAAAGCATGGGTTGGTTTCGAGACGAATTGGTCAACCATGCCTATAAATTTGATTTTCCTATCCACAAACCTTTCTTTCAACTGACCGAAGAACAGAAAGACTTGATTTGGACCGGAAACAAATACTTTCAAGGACTGAATGACTTTTTTAAGGAACTCGAAGAGAAAAATTATAAGATTCAGAACAGAGTAATGCTTTCCCGATACAGAGGCAAAACCAAATGTCATGTCTGCAAAGGAAAACGCTTGAGAATCGAAGCTTCGTATGTGAAAATCAACGGTAAAACCGTATCTGATTTAGTTGATTTACCAATCAAGCATTTAGTTGAATTTTTCAAAAACATCAATTTAGATGAATATGAAAAACAAATCGCTAAACGATTATTAATAGAAATCAACAATAGACTATCCTTTTTAACTGAAGTCGGTTTGAATTATTTGACTTTAAACAGAAATTCAGCAACACTTTCCGGTGGAGAATCACAGCGTATCAATTTGGCCACTTCCCTTGGTAGCAGTCTGGTAGGATCTATGTACATTCTGGATGAGCCAAGTATTGGTTTGCACCCGAAAGACACTGAACGCTTAATAAAAGTGCTGATATCCCTACGTGATTTAGGCAATACCGTGATTGTAGTCGAACATGATGAAGACATTATGAAAGCGGCCGATATGATTATCGACATCGGTCCTGAAGCAGGAACACTGGGAGGAAATCTAGTGGCACAAGGAACGTATGACGAAATACTTAAATCAAGCTCACTAACCGCTCAATACTTGAATGGAAATCTAGAAATTGCTGTTCCAAAAAAGAGAAGACCTTTCAAAAATTTCATCGAAATAAAAGGTGCCAGAGAAAACAATTTACAAAATATAGATGTTACTTTTCCTCTTGATGTTTTAACAGTCATTACAGGAGTCTCGGGCAGTGGAAAAAGTACATTGGTCAAAAAAATTCTTTTTCCTGCCATGCAGAAAAAACTGGATAATGCAGGAGAAAAAGCAGGACAGTTTAGCGAGCTTTCCGGTTCATTTTCGCAAATCAAACACATTGAATACGTAGATCAAAACCCTATTGGTAGAAGCTCTCGATCCAATCCCGTAACGTATATCAAAGCCTACGATGATATTCGGGAATTGTATGCCAAAGAAAAACTTTCTAAAATAAGAGGGTATCAAGCCAAGCATTTCTCTTTTAATGTCGATGGCGGTCGATGTGAAACCTGTAAAGGGGAAGGATCCATAAATGTAGAAATGGTTTTCATGGCCGATGTACAATTGCCTTGTGAAACCTGCAACGGAAAACGTTTCAAAAAAGAAGTTTTAGAAGTAGCTTTTGATGGCAAAAACATACATGACATTCTAACAATGACTATCGATGATTCTATAGCATTCTTCGAAAAAAACAAACAAACAAAAATTATTCAAAAACTACAGCCCTTACAAGATGTAGGTTTAGGCTACGTACAATTGGGACAATCCTCATCGACACTATCCGGAGGGGAAGCACAACGTATCAAACTCGCTTCGTTTTTAGTAAAAGGAGCCACCAAAGAGAAAGCACTTTTTGTATTTGACGAACCTACAACAGGATTGCATTTTCATGACATCAAAAAACTTTTGAAGTCCTTTGATGCCTTGATAGAAAAAGGGCATTCCATACTCGTAATAGAACACAATCTTGACTTAATAAAATGTGCCGACTGGGTAATTGATTTAGGACCAGAAGGAGGCGAAAATGGTGGTCAGTTATTAGCTGTAGGAACCCCTGAAGAAATTGTAAAAAACAAAAAATCGATTACAGCAAAATATTTAAAAGAAAAGTTATAACCGAATTCGTTTCAATTATTTTAAAATTAAAAAGCCACGACCCAATTGGTATTGAGACGTGGCTTTTTATTATATATTATTCGATAAACTAAATCAATCAACCCCTATAACAATTTTGTTCAAAAACGTTACCTTCTTCATCTATTGCAATTAAAATTTGTTTTGCTTTAGATGAAACCTGCGACAAATACAACCATGGCAAAAGCCATATCCCAAGGGTAGCACAAGTAACCAAGAAATTAAGTCGATGATCAACTTTTATTCCTTCTTTTACTAATACCGTAAAAGGGTATTTGTCATTTCTCTCTACAATTACAAAACCGTTTTGAATTTTGTTGGAGATGGAATTAGTAAAATGATTTAAATTCTTTTGATCGGTAAATTGGTGTTTTGACATTTTGGTGATTTTTATATAAAAACATAAAGAGTAAAATCGATTTTCAATTTTACTTACTAATATTCAACCCATATAAACTATCTTTCTTGAACAAAATACGTAAAAAAAACCATCAAAAGCAAATTACACAGATAAACTACATTTTAAATTTATTTTTTTACTAATTTTCTTATTATTTTAGAAATAAACCAGATAAAATTGAAACTAATAAAGGTTCACACTTCAAGTTTTATACATAATCCCCCAAAAAAAAACTACATTTCGAAAATAATCGAAATGTAGTTTCATTAATACTAGAACACTTTTATAGAATCTAAAATGTATTATCCCATGTAGCAATTCTCTTCAAAAACATTGCCGTCTTCATCAATTGCGATCAATATTTTTTTTGTTTTAGAGGATACCTGAGATAAATACAACCATGGTAATGACCACATTCCAAGAGTAGCACAACAAACAAAAAAGTTTAAAAAATGATTTACTTTTTTACCTTCTTTTACCAAAATAGTAAATGGCATTTTTTCATTTCTTTCAACAATTACAAAGCCATTATTAATTTTATCAGCAATAGTATTTGTAAACTTATTTAATTTTTCCTGATTAATAAATTGATTCTTTATCATTTAGGTTTTTATTTGATTATGATTTCACAAAATCTATTAGAATATTGCAAAATTACATCCAACAAACAGAATGCACAATACCCACTTTTAGTGATATTCAAAATCATTAAAACCTAAATAACTGAAAACAAATAAGTTACGAGTTATTTAAAAAACTAAAAACACAAATAATCGTCAAAAAACATACGTCTTTATAATTATAAGACATATACTTACAAAAAATATGTTAAAATATTTAATAACCCAATAAAAACGGGCCTATTTATCTAGTAAATCATTTTTTTGTGATATCCACATTAAAGGAAGGCGATTTATATTCGGAATCTAAATAATCATTGGGTGTGGTCGTTTTATTCCCATCGCGAATCGCATTGAAGTGGGGAGACATAATTTCGAGTCCCGCTTCATTGAAACAATCCTGGATATTTTGATGCAGTTTTGAATAAATTAAAGGCTGTTGAGTTGGCTGCTTGGTATACCCGTTAATTTCATACGAAACATAAAAATCATCAAGACTAGTCTGCAATACAAATGGACCTGGGATTGATTCTAACAATTCCGTCCTTGAAGCAGCCTTAATAAGGGCTTTATGAACTTCTTTCCAATCAGCATCATAGCCTATCGTAACTGTTGTATGAATAACCAAACCATTTGAATTCTCTTTTGTATTTGATGAATAATTTATGGACGAACTGGATAAAACTGTTGCATTAGGAATCGTAATATCTTCAAATTTAGAAGTTCGAATCCTAGTAACCAATGCCGTTTTTTCGAGTACAGTTCCGCTTACATCTCCAATTTTTATAAAATCACCTATTTTAAAAGGGCGCATATACGTAATTACCAACCCAGCAATCATGTTGGCTATAGCATTAGAAGAACCTAAAGAAAATAAAATTCCGATAAAAACAGAAACTCCTTGAAAAATAGGAGAATTAGATCCCGGCAAATACGGAAAGATGATTACCACCATAAAAGCATACAGCAAAATCTTAATGATATTAAAAGTCGGTATAGCCCAATCACTATAAAAACCATCTATTTTAATTTGTCCTTTATGTATTTCATCTACAAAAAACTTAATTGCTTTTATGAGGTAGACAAACAGTAATACTATTACAATAATTGAAAATAAATTAGGCAAGAAATGAACAAATCCCATCAATGCAGATTTAGCCGGAGAAAAAATCCATTTTAGAAGTATGGATGCATAATGCTTTGTGGCTGGAAAAACACTAAAAAGTACGGGTAATGAAATATAAAGTACAAATACTAAGACAACAATTCGGATTATATTAATTATTCGTAAAACAAATTCTAGCTGTTTATCAGGAGAAAAGACATACGCTTCCTTTACTTTAAGGCCTGTTATATGTTTTTCTTTATTTTTGATTACATACAATTTTAGCCATCTGAATAATCTATTGATTATCCATACAATCAAAATAATCATAGTCAGAAGCAGAGCCGCCAATCCTATGCGTTTCAACCAATTTCCCTCTGAATTATATTCTTGTTGATAGAGTATGGCTTTATTAATTATAGAACGATTTTTTTGAGCCAAAGAAAAACTGTTATCTCCCACCACTTTGGCATCTAATTCTGTAATTGACATAATTATAAAATCTCTTTTATAAATAATATCAACACTTCCATCCGATGCGCTTACAACCAACGAATCGGGAATATAGAATGAATCTTTATAAAGCAAATTAATTCTGTCGGCTATTGCAGTAGCTCGATTTTCGGCTTTAAATGATCCTATTTTATTGTATATAAAAAAAAGAGTGTCTTTGAAAGGTGCAACAGGGTACCCAATTAATTCTTTCTTTTTTTTCGAGAGTATTTGGCTTTCTGACTTAACCGTTTCAACTATAGTTTTCTCATTGCCATTAACTTGAGAAAATAACACCGTTGAACACAAAAGAAATAAAAACAGTAGGACTATACTTTTAAACTTTTTCATCTTTTTATATTTAATTACTTAGTATAAAAGCGCTTTAAATCAAATTAAAAAAAGCGTCTATACTAACAAATATAAATATAAAAAGATGAAAAATTTTTAAAATAAGTGCATCAAAAATTCAAAATGAAATTATTTCGTTGCTTATCTTATGAATTTCTTAATCAATTTATCAAGAACTTGATTAATCTCTACAGAAATCACAAACTTATAATTGGCATAAATATACACTACCGTCACTAAAAATGACTTTAATACAATCCCAACAATAGGATGAAAAGGAAATTGCCAAAAGTAAAACAACAAAAATACTATAAACGTAATTCCAAGAGAATGCAACGTTTGATTGGTAAATGGATACAAATGTAGTTTCTTAACAACGAATAATAATTTGGCCAAACTATATAAAGTGATAGACAATAAAGTCGCAAATGCCGAACCTATAATCCCATAAATAGGAATAAAAATCATATTTAAGCCAACTGTCAAAGCGACTAACGCAACACCTAAAAACAAAACGGTTCTGTAATATTTTGTATTAAAAATAATGGCATTATTATTCCCTAAAATCAAGTCAAAATACTTGGATAGACCTATCATAAAAACTACCATGATACCGCCACTGTACTCTTTTGGCACCATTTCATACAACTGATTGATATTGACAAAAATACAAAGCATCACAAACCCCCCAACCATTTGAAGATTAATGGATGTTTTTTTATACAAACTATTCAACTCATCATGCTTATTTTCATGCATCAATTTTGCCGTAATGGGATATACAATTTGATGCATCGCACGACTGGGTACTGATATTACCAAAGCGATATATGTTGCTACAGAATAGAATGCAATATTCTCAATTTTCATGTACTGATTCAAAATCATTTTATCCCCATCCAAAAGTAAATTGGCTACGCTTCCCGATAAAATAATATAAAACGTATATATCAATATTTCTTTGGTGTTCGCAGGTATAGTAAACTGAAAAGTAGGCTTCTGAATCCTAAAGGCATAAAACATCGTAACTAAAAATGCTAAAATATACAAGACTGCTGTGGCATAAACAAATCCCTCCACCGTGAGCCACTTGTAATACACCCCAAGTAATAAAACCAAAGAAAACAATCGTAACCCCACTTCCTTTATAAAGTTCCCAAAAACAGAATGCATGTGTACTCTTGCCCAAGCGTAAAATATTTCGAAATAAGCCATGCTTAATCCGATAATCGGTATCAGCCAAATATAATTTTTTACTATTGCATTTTCTTTAGATAAAAAGAATACTATTTCATCATAAAAAAAAAGTCCTAACAATAAAAAAGGAATGATTGATAATAAAGGGAATAATACCGTAAAAGACAAAAAACGGGATCTCTCTTCGTTAGTATTATATTGCGAATAGTATTTCACCAAAGTGTTTTGCATACCAATAGCAAACAACGGCATAATAACATTGGCGCAAGACGTGACATAATTCGTTAAACCATAGAACGTAGCTCCCAAAAAAACAGGATATAAATAAATGGTATTTATACCGCCAATGGCAAAACCGATATAGGTGATTATTGTGTTTTTTAAAGACTGATTTAAGACTATGCCCATTAATAGGAGTTTAAAAGTTTAAGGTTTAAAAAAGTTTAAAGTTGGAATACCTTAAATTTTCGAATGAATCAACTGTGCCAACTGTTTGGTCAGATTTTTTCTGGAATATTTTTGCAAACCTACACCATAGGATTGTAAATTACCTTCTAAAAACTGGTTATAATATTTTAAAATTAAAGTTTTCAATTTCAATTTCTCAGTATAGTCAAAAAATACTCCTGTGTTGGTTTCTGTAATAATTTCGGCAAAATCAGAATCGGCTGGACCAATGGCAATAATAGGTCGATTTGAAACCATATATTCGAATAATTTTCCAGGTATTATACTTTTGGTTTCCTCCGAATTAATTTCGATCAGCAACAAAACCTGTGAATTCCTTTGATGTGCTACGGCTTCTGAATGCGACACATAACCTAAATTATTCAAATAGGAATTTAACCCAAATTGCGAAATGGTTTCTAATACTTCTTGACTAACCGCCCCTATCAATTTGATTTCTAAATGAGACTTAAAATCTGGAACTTCATCCAACAATTCAACCAAACTTTCCCATAAAATAGCTGGATTTCTTTCCGAAAGAAAAGAACCAATATGCGCCAAACTAAACTTTGTATCCAGACTTAACTTTGCTACTTGCTCCGTATCATACCCATTGGTTATAACCGCAATAGGTTTATTGGTAATATCTTCAAATTCGGTTTTGGTCGTTTTACTGGTCACAATAATAGTATCTGCGGTATTGAGAACCTGATATTCTAATGCTTTGTGTTTTCTCGCAGCTCCCGTGGATAGTTTCAGTGATTTGTGGTATCCAATGGTGGTCCAAGGATCCCGAAAATCAGCAAACCAAGTAAGATTTAGTTTTTGTTTTAAACTTAAACCAATTAAATGCAAACTGTGCGGTGGCCCAGAGGTAACAATGGTATCGATATTATTTTCTACTATATATTTTTCCAAATAGGAAACCGATGGTTTTACCCAATACACCCGTGCATCGGGAATAAATAAGTTTCCTCTAATCCACAACAATGTTTTATCGAGAAAAGATTGTTTCTTTTGATTTGGAATGATCCCAGAACTAATTTTTTTGGTTTTATTTTTAGAAAAAAACGATGCTAATTGATAAGGTTCAAAAATTTTGTTTTTTAAGATAATCGCTTTCTCCGAAACTTCCTTTTCTAAATTGGCATCAATGATTGGATACGTTGGATTTTCTGGTATATAAACAATGGGCTGAATATCGAAATCCGGCAAATATTTTACAAACTTAAGCCAACGCTGAACACCTGGCCCACCTGCTGGCGGCCAATAATACGTTATAATGAGGATTTTTTTTGAGTTCAATTTAATAATTATAGATTGTGAATTGACAACAAGAAATTTGGGCAAAGTAGTGTTGCACAAACTCTAAATCAAAACTATTTTCTGTGTGTTTTTTTTAATTGTCCAGCGCAATGTTGGACAGTTTATAGTTTATACATTATCTTTATTTAATTTTTCGAGTTCTTCAATGTCTAAAATATCTTTGGGTCTGTTTGTGGCTCTCTTAGCAATTATCAGATTGTCATAATCAATAAATTTCACAGGAATATCTTCAATCATTACAATTTTAGCAGCGTCAAATAATTCCTTAAATGTTTTATCTTCCAAACCTTTTACACTTGACATAACATCTAATCTCATCCCATAATTCAAGGTAAAATCAGTCCAATCAGGAATAAACTGCATCGTTTCAATAGATTCAAAATCACCTAACCCAATTTTAATAAAAGCATTCCGAAGATTAATTCTATTCTCTAAACTATCATCGATATAAATATCTATATCCCCAGTATTCCTATTATATCCGTATACATTTACTGCAAAACCTCCAATAGTAATATACTTGACATTGTATTGAAAAAAATATCTCCAAATATCAATTATTTGTTGGTTCATTTCTTATTATTTGATTTTGATTTTTAGCAGCATTTCTCATCATATATGAAACTTCAATAATCGCAAATAATCGTTCTAATCGCTCAACATAAGAAAGCGATTTAATTTCGGCTATTCGTCTAGCTTCTAAAACTTCCGGAGAACCATGATTTAAAATACTTTTTTCCATCACTTGTATTTTGATTTACATTAAACAAAGTTACGAAATAATACTACCAAAATCTATTGTTTGACCGTCCCTTGTTTCTTTCTCTCAGAGTACAATCCTCCTACTAAAAGCAATAACATTCCAACACAACTAACTAATGTAATTGCACTTCCTGTTTTTACAACCTGGGGATCAAACTTGAACTCGATACTGTGTTTTCCTGCTGGAACCACAATCGCTCTCAAAGCATAATCAGCTCTCATAATAGGTGTTTCTTTACCATCTACAAGCGCTTTCCATCCCTTTTCATAATACATTTCAGAGAAGACAGCCAAACCTTCTTTAGAATTGGTTGAAGTATATTTTAGATTATTTGGTTTATAGGTATCTAAAATTATGGTTGCCGAACTGTCTTTGGCGAAAGCCTTACTTTTAATAGTTAAAAATTCATTTACATTAATAACAGCCACCTCTTTAGAATTTAATTTATCCAAAGCTTTCATCTCATCATCCGAATTTTTTACCAATTCTACTTGACTAACAAACCAAGCATTTCCATTGGCATCCTCATTGATAATTGGGTATTCTTTCCCTTCTTTATCCGTTTGAATTACATACTTAACATTCAGCATGTTAAGAACTTCAGTATTATTTTTGGCAATTTGATAATCAAACAATTGTTGTATTCTTTGAGGTTTTACCGCACTATATCCACCAATAGCTTTATGAAAATAAGATGTTCTAGCTTGCATCAAACCTTGTACATCAAAGACACGGTAATTGGTTGGGTCTTTTAGAATTTCAGTATCAGCGGGTGTTTCTTGAAAAGGCACTTCAACATCTCTAGCATTTACAAAATCTTTGTTGGACACATAATTCTTATCCACAAAAAACAAATCGGAAACCATAAATAAACCAACCAAAATGATAGCCGTATTTTGAGCTATTCTATTTTTAACAAACAACCATAAAGTCCCTGCGGCAATTAGAATAAAAAATCCTGAACGCAATAAATCGGCACTATACAACGATTTTCTGTCGGCTTTTAAGGCATCTACAAAACTAGGTCCATAACTTTCAAGGAAATAACTGTCGCTGCCTCCCGAAAAGCTGAATAGACTTTTAGATAAAAACAGAACCAAAATTAGTCCAAGGCCTACTGCTCCCGATTGCAACAACGGTTTTAACTGTTTTTCTTTTTCTAATTTAAAAAAAGATTGCAAGCCCATAATCGCGAGAACAGGAAAGCACAATTCAAGAATAACTTGAATCGAGGATACCGCTCTAAACTTATTGTACATAGGAATATAATCAATACAAAAATCTGTCAATGCAGGGAAGTTTTTTCCCCAAGAAAGAATTAAGGACACGAATGCACCTCCTAGGAATGCGTATTTAATTTTTCTTTCATCTATAAACAAAGCCAAAATCCCCAAAAAGAAAACCACGGCTCCTATATAAGCAGGTGCAGACACAATAGGTTGATCTCCCCAATAGGTTGGCATACCTGATACAAAATCAGTTGCCTGAGCTTCTGGCACACCTTGTGAAATCATAAAATCAAACATACTACTGTCTGTCCCAACCTTTTCATTATTGGAACCTCCAAAAAGTCTAGGCGCAATCAGGTTAAAACTTTCGGCAATACCATAACTATATTCTGTGATATAATCACGAGACATAGCCACATCAGTAGTTCTTTTGGTTCCATCGGGATTAAAGCTTAAATTGCTTTTCCCACGAGTGCTAAAATTAGCGTATTCGGCTGTAGCCAATAAGTTAGTGGCATTGGCACCAATGGCAAAAATTCCGGCAATGAAAAGCGTTCCTACAGCATACAAAAGGGTTTTATATTCTTTTGTTTTGATTCCTTCGTAAATAAAACAACCGGAAAGAATCAATAAAAAAATCAATAAATAATAAGTCATTTGAAAGTGATTGGCATTTACTTCTAATGCAACCGCAAACATGGTGAGCAATCCTCCCCAAATGTATTTTTTTTGAAAAACCAAAACAAAACCAGCAATCACAAGTGGCATATAGGCAATGGCATGAGCTTTGGCATTGTGACCCACTCCAAGAATAATAATTAAATAGGTTGAAAATCCAAAAGCCAAAGCGCCAAAAAAGGCTTTTAGCGGGTCAGCTTTTAAAACCAACAATAAACCATAAAAACCAAGAAAATAAAGGAATAAATAATCGGCCGGACGTGGTAAAAATCGTAATAGATCATCAATTGCGCCAATATAATCGTGAGGATATTTGGCTCCCAATTGATACGTTGGCATTCCTCCAAAGGCAGAGTTTGTCCAATAAGGCTCTTCCTGATGGGTCGCTCTAAAATCATTTTGCTCTTTGGCCATACCCGTGTATTGGGCAATATCCGATTGAAAAATTTGTTTTCCTTGTAAAACAGGGAAGAAATAAAGTGTTGAGATGAATACAAAACCTAGAATGGCTAGTGCGTGCGGAAAGAACTTTTGAAGTTGCTTCATTAATATGATTTTAGAGTTTAGATTTTAGATTTAGGATTAACGATTTTTGAATTCAGATTTCAGTCCCAAATCTTCGGGAGATATTTTAGATTAGCAATATAAGGATTAATAGTTTTAGATTTCGTGATTGCAACTACATTGTCATCTTCAGGAGGCCACATCTAAAAATCAAAAATCGTTAATCCTCAATCATAAATCACTACTCTATCTCTACGTAATCTACATAATCCCCCACTTTTTTGGTTTCGCGAGGATTTTTACTATTCGCAGTGTCGATTATTATTTCATCCTTATTGGATGTTTTATTCCAAGTCGTATTCTGATACGGCTGTTGTTGCTGCTGAAAATTTTGCCCTGCTTTTTCCACCACCTTTTTAACTAATAAAGGCAAAAACAATCGAGCCAAAAATTTAAAAATATAATAGAAAGCGATCATGTAAAATATCGCTTTTATAAAACCCGAAAAAGAGGCTGTTTGCATAATCAAATAATTTTTAGGCAAAATTAATAAATCCAACTCGAAACTTTGGGACAAAATAAAAATATCATTCTTAAATAAATGATAAAATATAGTACATTTGAAATGCGTTATCCCTTTTCAACTCAAATATTTTAGTATGTTCACTATCAAAAAATTATTTATTGCCGCTGTTTTTTTGATTCCAACAATTCATTACGGACAACACACGGACCAAATCAATTCAAACAGACCAGGGGAATCCATGTCGGCTTTTGCTGTTGGAAAAACCGTTATTCAAGTAGAAACCGGTGTTTTTGGTATTCAAGAAAGTCATAGTTTACCACCGCATTCTGATGCTAATGGGTTTGGTATAGACGTCACCCTGAGATATGGATTGTTTCTTGAAAATTTAGAATTGGTTGCCGATATACAATACGTAAACCAAACCGTCAATTCTCCTATGCGCTCTATGGATATCGCTGATTTTAAACAAACTGTTCTAGGCGCTAAATATTTAATTTACGATCCAAACAAAAATTATAAGAAAGAACCAAATCTATACAGCTGGAAAGCCAATCATTCTTTCGATTGGCATCAATTAATTCCTGCAGTTTCTGTATTTGCAGGAGCAAATTTTATCTTTACGGATAATCCATATTCTTATTCGCTCGGATCCAAGATATCAAAACTACCCGAGTCCAGTATATCCCCAAAATTAATATTGATCACACAAAACCATTTAGGTGACGGAAGATGGGTTTTTGTAGCCAATATCATATCAGATTATATGACAACTGATTATCCGAGTCTTAGCTACATCCTGACTCTAACAAGAGGAATTAATGATAAATGGTCTGCCTTTGTGGAAAACCAAGGGGTAAAAAGTGACATCTACAGCGATGCTATTATTCGAGGTGGTGCTGCTTATTTGATCAACAAAAACTTGCAAGTAGACGCTTCAATAAGTACCAATTTTAAAGACACCCCTTCTATCCTTTACGGAGGAGTGGGCGTTTCATGGCGTTATGATGGTCGCTACAAAGAAGTTCATATTTTGACCAAAGAAGAACAAGCGGCCGAAAAAATGGCAAAAAAGACCCATTCCAAAAAACAAAGCAAAAAATCAAAAAAATAAAAACATAGTTCCCGAAAATAATGATTACCATACAAGAAGCAAAGACTAAAAACGAGTTAATCGAATTCATAAAATTCCCTTTTTCCTTATACAAAGACAATCCGTATTGGGTTCCGCCCATTATTGCCGATGAGTTGGAAACGTTTGACAAGACCAAAAATCCAGCTTTTGAAAGTGCCGAAGCTTCCTTTTTTGTAGCACTAAAAGACAACAAAATAGTAGGTAGAATCGCGACAATCATCAACTGGGACGAAGTCAATCACCAACAGAAAAAGAAAGTTCGTTTTGGTTGGTTTGATGTTATTGATGATCTAGAAGTAACCAAAGCATTGCTTGAAAAAGTATATGAATTGGGAAAAAAAAACAATCTTGAATATGTTGAAGGTCCAATGGGATTCTCCAATCTGGACAAAGTAGGCGTTTTGACTGAAGGTTTTGAAGAATTAGGAACGATGATTACGTGGTACAATTATCCTTATTATGCAACCCATTTTGAAAAATTAGGATATGTAACCGAGAAAGAATACCTAGAAAACAAATTTCCATTTGCCAATGCGAAACCAGAGTTTTTCGAAAAAATAAATGAGTTGGTCAAAAAAAGATACCAACTCAAACCCATCAATTTTAAATCGGCCAAAGCCGTGATGCCTTATGTCGATAAGATGTTTGATTTATTTAATGAATCGTACGCGAGTTTGTCTTCGTTTGTAGCCATTACAGATGTTCAAAAAGAATATTTCAAGAAAAAATACATTAGCTTCATCAATCCGGAATACATCAAATATGTAGAAGACAAAGACGGAAAACTAGTGGCTTTTGCTATTGTAATGCCAAGTTTTTCCAAAGCATTGCAAAAAGCCAATGGCAAGTTATTTCCTTTTGGTTTCCTGCATTTACTAAATGCGAGACGCAACAGCAAAGATGTTGTTTTTTATCTGATAGGTGTACATCCCGAATATCAAAACAAAGGAGTTACAGCTATTATTTTCAGTGAATACCACAAGACTTTTACAAAAAGAGGAATTAAAAACTGTTTCAGAACCCCTGAATTAGCTGATAACTTAGCCATACAGTTACTTTGGAAAAATTTCAACCCTACGATTCATTGTAGAAGAAAAACCTTTAAAAAAGAACTTTAAAAAAGAGTGATCAGTGGTCAGTTTTTTAGTGATCAGTCCATAAATTGAAGATTCGGTAGCAAAATAAGCCCGACAGATTTCTAAAACCTGTCGGGTTTATTTTTAAATAAAAAATCCATTCGCAAAAACGAATGGATTTTTTTTATATTCCTAACTGATTACTAAAAAACTGTTAACTGAACACTTTTTAAAACTGATCACTAAAAACCTGAACACTAAATATTAAGCGTCCAAATCAACTTTAGTTCTGCTAGCGATTTCTTTATAGGTTCCGTTTTCTAATCTTTCACGAATGTCTTCAAATGCGGTAAGCGTTTCGTCAATATCAGACAATGTATGTGAAGCTGTAGGTATCAATCGCAACAAAATCATCCCTTTTGGAATAACCGGATAAATGACAATCGACAAGAAAATACCGTAGTTCTCTCTTAAATCATTTACCATAACCATCGCTTCTGGCACACTACCTTCAAGATATACAGGAGTTACACAAGTATTCGTATCCCCAATATTAAAATTTCTAGTTCTCAAACCACTTTGCAATGCATTAACATTTACCCAAAGTTTGTCTTTCAATTCAGATGAATTTCTTAACAATTCCAAACGTTTCAAAGAACCGATGGTTTGAATCATTGGCAACGCTTTGGCAAACATTTGAGAACGTAAGTTGTATTTTAAGTAATCGATAATATCTTTATCAGCAGCCACAAAAGCACCAATATTAGCCATAGATTTTGCAAACGTAGAGAAATAAACATCAATTCCGTCTTGACAACCTTGCTCCTCACCTGCTCCAGCACCTGTTTTACCAAGAGTGCCAAAACCATGTGCATCATCTACAAGTAAACGGAAATTGTATTTCTCTTTCATGGCTACAATCTCTTTCAACTTCCCTTGTTGTCCACGCATTCCAAAAACACCTTCGGTAATAAATAAGATACCACCACCAGTTGTTTCTGCAAGTTTCGTAGCACGAGCCAAGTTTTTCTCCATGCTTTCGATGTCGTTATGACGGTATGTAAAACGTTTTCCGCTATGCAAACGAACCCCGTCAATAATACAAGCATGAGCATCAACATCGTACACAATCACATCATTTCTAGTAACCAAAGCATCAATAATAGACACCATTCCTTGGTAACCAAAATTCAATAAATAAGCTGATTCTTTCATTACAAAAGCAGCCAATTCTTCTTCTAATTGTTCGTGATATTTTGTGTGACCACTCATCATTCTGGCTCCCATTGGGGCAGCAGCACCAAACTCGATAGCCGCATCAGCATCCGCTTTACGTACTTCAGGATGATTCGCAAGACCCAAATAGTCATTCAAACTCCAGTTCAAAATATCCTTTCCTTGAAATTTCATTCTTGGTCCTAGTTCTCCTTCTAATTTTGGAAACACAAAATAACCTTCTGCTTGTGAAGCCCATTTTCCTAGTGGACCTTTATTGTTTTGAATTCTTTCGAATAAATCTTTTACCATAATATATGTATGTACTAGTATTAATTTTAAGTCCCGAAGGTTCGGGGGCAAAATTAATTATTTATAATTTATTAGCGTATTGAAAGTAAATTTATTTTTTCTATCTAAAAACCACTTAAAAAAATCAATATTTTGATCCTTAACGAACTCTACACTAAGCGAAGCCGAAGGGTAGAAATAAAGGAGCTATCTCCCGCTGTACATTACAAGCTCTTCTTCATAAACCTTTTTTTCTATTGCGCTGCAAGGAGCTTCCTCCAGTCGCTCTTGCAGTACAAGAAAAAACAGGTTTATTCCATCGAGGCTTTCCGTTTCCATCAGGGCTAATGCGGCAACAAACAACTTTTTTCAATAAAATCCGTATATTTGAATCAGATTCAATATCAATATCAATTGCAATGTCAATTACAATATGAAAAATCTAAATTCTAAAAATTGACAATCAAAATAATCTAAAATCTAAAATCTGCTCCCGAAAGCTTTCGGGACTAAAATATTAAGGTATGTCTCAAAACGCAAAAGAATTAAAACTCGCCGTACTTATTGATGCCGACAACGTTCCTTACAGCAATGTGAAGGGAATGATGGAAGAAATCGCTAAATATGGCACCCCAACCACCAAACGCATTTATGCCGACTGGACTAAACCTAATGCCAATGGTTGGAAATCAGTTTTGCTTGAACACGCTATTACACCTATTCAACAATATAGTTACACCGTCGGAAAAAATTCCTCCGATTCGGCTTTAATAATTGATGCAATGGATTTATTGTATTCAGACAAAGTTGACGGTTTTTGTATCGTTTCCAGTGATAGCGATTTTACCAGACTAGCCATACGCTTGCGAGAATCTGGCATGAAAGTCATCGGAATTGGCGAGAAAAAAACACCAAATCCTTTTATTGTGGCTTGCGACCGTTTTATTTTTATCGAAGTTTTGGAAGGCGCCATCAAAAAGAAAAAAACAAAACAAACCGTTTCGGCTCCAGTTACAGATACTAAAGACACCAAAAAAACTGCCGTAAAAGAAACCTCTATAAAAGTAGACAATCAAACTATAGAACTGATAGAAGACACCATAGATGCAATTGGCGATGATGATGGTTGGGCTTTCTTGGGAGATGTAGGTAACCTAATCGTAAAGAAAAAACCCGAATTTGACCCCAGAAGTTATGGTTTCAACAAACTGACACCTATGCTCAAATCCCTAACCGATATTCTAGAAATAGACGAAAGAGACTCTGATAAAAAAGGAATCAAACACGTGTATGTGCGATTGCGTTATACGTAATCAATCATTTTTTCCCGATAATTTAACAAATGTAACGTGACATTCAAAATAGTGCACAAAAAAAGGAGGGCGTATGTACCACCCTCCCATTGTAGTTCTGATTTATCATTATCTAACTTATACCCTAAATCCGTATAGCTGACTATTGAGATATTTTTTCTAATACTGAAACAGTTGTGATATTATATGCTCAAGTAATTAATCAAAACCACAATCAAATTTACAATATATTTAAATCTAAACATATCTTTTTCAGTACTTTAACCGTTATTTAACACATTTGTTTTCAATATTTAAAACACCTGTTTTTTCAAACAAAATAACAAAAATAAAACCCTTAAAAAAACCTTGTTTTTTTGCTTCCGAGCTAAATTTTTAATGTAATTTTAAACCATCATTCCCGTCAATTTTTTTCAGAACTAGACAAATATAAAATTATGCTTTTGTAAAAGTCGTATTTATTACAGTTGTAATTCCTCCTTCAGTATTTGAAAATTTTACTTTTAACACAGAACTCGATACACTTACTACCTCGACAGAAACCACACGTCCTCCTTCATATCTAATAGTAATAATGTTTCCGCTTTTAGACCAAGTTCCAGTAACTAGATCTGATGCACAATCTGAACCGAAATAATAAACTTCATTAAAAACACCACCTGCTTTTAATTCGATGTAATCTTTGATACATCCGGGCTCATGACCATAATCTTCTTCTGGAGAAGTTACCCCATTAACAGTCTCGCTCATCTTGCTGAAATTCCATTTTCCTTCAACCGAAGCCGGAGCTGGAGCTGGAGAATCATCATCATTACTACAAGAGGAAAAAGTCATGCCTAAAACTAGGGCAGAAATGAATAAAATAATTGCTTTTTTCATAATAATTTGTTTTTAAATTAGGAAGTGGATTCTAAAAAAAAAAAAGAACTTGAATTTACAATAAATTATTGTGAAAAGACCTATACATAAGTATTTTAACAATTAGTTAACGTCTTGATTTTCAGTATCAAAATACACGCTTTTCAATACACACTCCTTCATTCATAAATTCATTTGTTTCCTAATTGAAATCCAAAAAACACATATCTTTGCAATCAAAACAGCAAACCAATACTCCCTATGCAACTCGTATTCGCTACCAACAACTCCAACAAAATCAAAGAAATACAAAGCATGCTTCCCGAAAGTATCGAAATCATAAGTCTCGAAAGCATCGGTTGTCATGAAGAAATCCCTGAAACCGCTGATACTATTGAAAAAAATGCTATTATGAAAGCCAATTATGTAACCGAAAAATATGGTTATGATTGTTTTGCAGACGACACAGGACTGGAAGTGGATGCACTTAATGGCGAACCAGGCGTATTCTCTGCTCGCTATGCTGGAGAACAACGTTCGTCTGAAGACAATATGACGCAGTTACTTTCGAATTTAGAAGACAAAACCAATAGAAAAGCCCAATTTAAAACCGTAATCACATTAAACCTTAAAGGAAAACAGTATCTTTTTACGGGTATTTCACGAGGCGAAATCACTTTGGAGAGAACAGGAAATCAAGGTTTTGGCTATGACCCCATCTTTAGACCGGAAAATTACCAAGAGACTTTCGCTCAATTGTCATTAGAAACCAAAAACAAGATTAGCCATAGAGGAAAGGCTACGGTTGAACTTATCGCTTTTTTGACTAATAATAAAATCTAAAAAAAGTAGCATGCTCCCGAAAGCTTTCGGGGTTCGCAGATTTTTGCAGATTTTTTTTACTCTATAATATCTTCTTTAAAAGTGTAATTTGTCGCGTACCCTGTAGCTTTTGCAAAGGTCTTATAAAAATAAAAAACTGTAGAATAGCCCCGACAGAAGGGAAAATACTTTCTTGTCTCGTCCCGATAGCTATCGGGATTTCGAGACAAGAAAGATTGGAATGATGGCGGGAGGATGTTTTGTTATGAAAAGAAAATATTCTGCTCCTAAAAAAACATCATTTTCTGATTAAAACTTTCTACTCAAAAGCCATCCTCAGACATCAAAATTCAAAATTTAAAATTTAAATTATAAAATCAAAATTATAAAATTCTGATTATCAAATACTAATAAAACATTAAATCTTAAAATAGCATTAGTTTATATGAATTATAAACAGTAATTTTGCACCCTATTTTAAAAATACATATGAATAAATTTGAACAATTAGGATTGAGTGAATCGTTACTGAAGGCGATTTTAGATCTAGGATTTGAGAATCCGACCGAAGTACAGGAGAAAGCGATTCCCCTATTATTGGAAAAAGACACAGATTTAGTTGCGTTGGCTCAGACAGGGACAGGGAAAACGGCAGCTTTTGGTTTTCCAGTTATTCAGAAAATTGATGCCGACAACAGAAATACACAGGCGTTAATTTTATCTCCAACACGCGAATTGTGTTTGCAGATTACCAACGAACTTAAAAACTACTCAAAATACGAAAAAGGTATTAATGTAGTAGCAGTGTACGGTGGAGCTAGCATAACAGAACAAGCGAGAGACATAAAGAGAGGTGCACAAGTTATTGTGGCAACTCCAGGAAGAATGCAAGATATGATAAACAGAGGATTGGTAAACATTTCTCAAATTAACTATTGTATCCTTGATGAAGCAGACGAAATGTTGAACATGGGTTTTTACGAAGATATCGTAAACATCCTTTCTACTACGCCTGACTCCAAAAGCACATGGTTGTTTTCTGCAACTATGCCTGCTGAAGTAGCACGAATTGGAAAACAATTCATGAAAGATCCAATTGAAATTACAGTTGGTGCCAAAAACTCTGGTTCTGCAACGGTTTCTCACGAATTTTACCTAGTAAATGCACGTGACCGTTACGAAGCTTTGAAAAGATTAGCCGATTGTAATCCTGATATTTTCTCAGTAGTTTTCTGTAGAACAAAACGTGATACACAAGCCGTTGCCGAAAAATTGATTGAAGACGGATACAGCGCTGCTGCCTTGCACGGAGATTTATCTCAAGCGCAACGTGATGGTGTTATGAAATCTTTTAGAGGAAGACAAATCCAAATGCTTGTTGCGACTGACGTAGCGGCACGTGGAATTGACGTTGATAATATTACTCACGTAGTAAACTACCAACTTCCTGACGAAATCGAAACGTACAATCACCGTTCAGGTCGTACGGGTCGTGCTGGTAAATTAGGAACTTCTATCGTAATTGTTACTAAAAGTGAATTGCGTAAAATTTCTTCTATCGAAAGAATTATCAAACAAAAATTCGAAGAAAAAACAATCCCTTCTGGAATTGAAATCTGCGAAATTCAATTGTTGCACCTTGCAAACAAAATAAAAGACACAGAAGTTGATCACGAAATTGACAACTATCTTCCAGCTATCAACAATGTTCTTGAAGGTTTAACTAAAGAAGAATTGATCAAGAAAATGGTATCAGTAGAATTTAACCGTTTTATTGCTTACTACAAGAAAAACAGAGATATTTCTAATCAGTCTTCAAATTCTGAAAGACGTGATCGTGATGATAGAGATGGTGCTCCAAGAGAAAACAACAATAGCGGTGCTACAAGATATTTTGTAAACATTGGTTCTAGAGACAATTTCGACTGGATGTCATTAAAAGACTACTTGAAAGAAACATTAGACTTAGGTCGTGATGACGTTTTCAAAGTAGATGTAAAAGAAGGTTTCTCTTTCTTTAACACTGATCCAGAACACACGGATAAAGTAATGGAAGTTTTGAACAACGTACAATTAGAAGGACGTCGTATCAATGTTGAAATTTCTAAAAACGATGGTGGTGGAAGAAGAGATCACAACGGAAGAGATTCTAGAGGTGGTGGAAGCGGATTTGGTGGTGGAAGAAGTTCTGCTCCAAGAAGAGAAGGAAGTTTTGCTCCAAGAAGAGAAGGATCAGGCGGATTTAGAAGCGACAGAGGTTCTGCTCCTAGAGAAGGTGGTTTTGGACCAAGAAGCTCATCAGCTCCAAGAACAGGTGGTTTTTCATCTGACAGGGCGCCAAGAGCAGAAGGTTCATCTGATAGAGCTCCAAGACGTTCTGAAAGCTTTGGTGATGCACCAAGACCAAGAAGACCAAGAAGAGACTAAGAAAAGATTTTAGATTGCAGATTTATGATTTGCAATTTTAAAACCTTCTGTTAATTTTCTTATAATTATACTGGAACTACAAAATATTTAATCCTGTTTTATTACTTTTAAAGTTTTAAACCAGTTTATGAAATATTTTGTAGTTTTTTTATTTTTAATAGCTTCCATAAGTACAGTTGCCCAAACCACTGATACTCCCGTAAAAGTTTCTGGTACGATTATCAGCGATAATACCGGCACCCCTTTAGCTAACGCAAATATTATCAACATCAATCAAGTTACCGGTACCACTACTGATGACAAAGGTAGTTTTGAGATTGCCGTAACCCAAAGCGACACCTTACACGTTACCCTTCTTGGCTATCAATCCTTACGGGTTAGAGTGACCAATGACTGGATAAAAAACAAAAAAACGACTATTCAATTGACTCAAAAAGCAATCGCTTTGGAAGAAGTGGTCATAAGTCCATACTACCTTACCGGCTATCTAGAAATCGATTCTAAATTAATCCCTATAAAAGAAGATTACCGCTATAGTATTTCGGGATTAAACCAAGGCTATGAAGGAGGTCAATACGCACCCGAAGCTTTTGGCAAAGTACTCGGATCCATATTCAATCCTGCCGATATGCTCTACAATGTCTTTGGAAAGAAACCCCAACAGCTCAAAAAACTCAAAGAGCTGCGAAAGGATGACACCGTGAGAAATCTTCTGGAAACCAAATTTGACAGAGAAACCATTTCATTACTATTAGGCGTTACCAAAGACGAAATTGCCGAAATATTATCTCGATGCAGCTACTCCGAAGCTTTTATCAAAACCGCCAACGACCTTCAAATCATGGACGCCATAAGTGGATGTTACGAGCAATATAAGATTTTGAAGAAAAAGTAAAACTAATTACTGAACACTACTATAATACCTCTCCTCAATTCTTTTAATATCCTTAATAGACTTCTTCGCCCAATCCAATCGTTTTACCAATATTTCTTCTTCGGTCAACTGCCAATTAATATCGGAATTACGCAATCGATTTGTTAGATTCTGAATAATAATAGCCGCCGAAACCGAGATATTCAAACTCTCCGTAAAACCCACCATCGGGATTTTAAGAAAACCATCCGCCCTGCGAAGAATTTCTTCTGACAATCCATCTCTTTCGGTGCCAAAAAATAACGCACTTGGTTTCGAAATATCAAAATCCTCCAGCAAGTAATCATTCTCGTGTGGTGTGGTCGCAATGATTTGGTATCCTTTGTCTTTCAGCGAATCGATACAATTGGTCACACTGTCAAAAGAGGATATATCCACCCATTTTTGGGCACCCATCGCAATTTCTTTGTCGATACTTTTACCATAACGTTCCTCGATCACATTCAACTCCTGAATACCAAAAACTTCACAACTGCGCATTACCGCACTGGCATTATGCATTTGGAAAATATCTTCAACCGCAATCGTAAAATGTTTAGTTCTGTTATTTAGGACTTTCAAAAATTTCTCTTTCCGATTATCGGTTAAAATATTTTCCAGAAAAGTGAGGTAATCTATATCAATCATTGCGAATTATTTTTTTGGCAAAAATACTAAAAAAGAGTAGTTTTATAAGCTAGACTAACAAACAACAAAAAAAGTTTAAACCATATAAGATTCATATAAGTTTAAGGCGTTGGGTGTAATTATTTTTTTACCACATAGAAACACAGAGCTTATATTGTTTGAAAAGAATTTGAAAGGCGTTTTACTTTTCACATAGACAATCTATGTGAAAAATAGTGCTATTTTCTATTCATTCTTAAGTTATCAGTTATAAATCTATGTGTCTATGTGGTTCATTTTTTTATTTAAACAGAATTACACCCAACGGGTTAAGTTTATTTAAGCTTAACTTATATTATATGGTTATTTTTCACAATGATTTATAAATGCATTCAAACGTTCTAAAAAATTGAACTTTTAAACAAATACAACCTAATGAAAAAAAAACTAGTAGTTCTCACCGGTGCAGGAATTAGTGCCGAAAGCGGTATCAAAACCTTTCGTGACAGCGACGGATTATGGGAAGGCCATAACGTGATGGACGTAGCTACTCCCGAAGGCTGGCATAAAAACCCTTCTTTAGTTTTGGATTTTTACAACCAAAGACGCCAACAATTAAAAGAAGTACAGCCCAATTTAGGACATCAAATTTTAGCCGAATTAGAAAATGACTTTGACGTTTACATTATCACCCAAAATGTAGATGATTTACATGAACGTGCCGGAAGCTCTAATATCACCCATTTGCACGGTCAATTATTAAAGGTACGAAGTTCTAAAGATGAAAACTATATCTTGGATTGGCAAGATGACTTAAATTTTGGAGACGTTGATCATCAAGGAAATCAACTTCGGCCACATATCGTTTGGTTCGGGGAACAAGTCCCTGCCCTAGACGAAGCCATCACAATAACAGAACAAGCTGATTATTTTGCAGTCATTGGAACTTCATTACAGGTCTATCCTGCTGCGGGTTTAATAGATTTTACCAAAAAAGAAACCCCAATTTATTATATTGATCCAAAACCCATAAAAATACCCAATCTTAGAAATCGCCTTGAAGTAATTCCGAACATCGCTTCTGAAGGGATGATTATTTTAAAAGAAAAATTACAAACTAATCTATAACAACTTTATCAAACGAATTTAATAAGCCTAAATCCAAAACAGTGCTACGATGATTTTCACTTTGGGAATACATCGGCATAAATTTGGCTCCGTAAACGATTTCATCAAAAGTATATGAAGTCCTTGTTGCAACCGTAGTGCTGAACATATCATCAAATGTTTTAACGATTATTATAATTTCACCCGAAATTGAAGTATAATCAGAAGCTACCAATCCAAATAAAGGACTTTCGTTAGTTATCGGATGAACCAAAGTCCAGCTCATCGCCAGCGAGTTTATTTTTTGATATTCCAAATCCAAGGTGAAAAATTTATTCGTCATAACCCCATTCTCTTCAATTCGCATTCCAAGAGTTACATTGACTTCAGCGTCAATGTAATTAGTGTTTTTGTAAGGAGCGAGCCTAAACATTAATGCTTTTCCATCATTAAAAGGAGCAATGATTGCATGATGCGAAAACTTTAAAAAAATAGCAGGTTTACTGAATCTTCCAAAAAACAAACCCGTGGCAATGGCAAAACTCAACAAACCTATTAAAGCTTCAGCAGAAGATAAAGCGCTCGTATAAAAACCTGTCGGACTAATATGCCCATACCCCACTGTGGTAAACGTTTGTGCACTAAAAAAATAAGCCTGCCCAAATTGTATCCATTCATCATCTGTAGTTTGGATCCCGTTGAGATTCTCAATTCCTATCCCAAAATAGAGTAATGCAAACACGAAATTAATACTAATATAAAACAACAAAAGAATCGAAAGGAATTTCCATGAAGACATATCTAACATAGTATGGTACCAACTTATTCTATCTAGAATCCCAACACCCTTTTTAACCGCATTTGCAGAGCCATCCTTATTGATGAAACGACCACCATAACTGGATGCACTAGCTCCAAATCCCGTATTGATAAGAAATTTTGCTTTTAAATTTAATCGGTCAAATAGTACCATAATGCGTTGAATTATTTAAGTGCAAATTAACTAATTTCATTTACATCTGATTACTGCATAAAATAAAGTATCCCCTAAAATCATAAGCTCTTCATAACAATAGGATTCGAAATATAAAATCCATTATTTCACATCAGAAAGCACAAAATAAAGTACCTAAAAGAGAAAAAAAATATCAAATCCTAAAGCAAGTATAATAATAACACGAATAATCTTGTTCAAAAAATATTTTTATGAGTAGTACTACCATGTTAGATAAATATTCAAATATTTTTACCTCTAAAAAGTTGAAAAAATGAAAAAAAAGTTATTTTTGTTTCTTCACAAAACAAACAATACCAGTTAAATACCACAAAATCATGAATTTAAAATTACCCCTAATCATTATCTTACTTTTTGGCGCACAATCCTCTTTTGCACAAGAATCAAAAGACGAGACAGCAACTATCGATGCAAAAAACAATACCTTTTCTGAAGAAACAACAAAAACTGATGCGCCTGCAATTGATTATAAAAAAGAAATTCAAGCCTTAAAAGATCAAGAAAAAGCGTATTTAGCAAAACTAGAAGCAGATAAAAAAGCAGCGGAAATAGCAGCCAAGGAAGAGGCTATAGCCGCAAAAGCAAAGGCGGAAGCTGACAAAAAAGCAGCAGCTGAGGCTAAAATAGCCGCAGAAAAAGCAGCAAAAGAAGATGCCATAACCGCAAAAACAAAAGCTGAAGCAGATAAAAAAGCGGCAGAAGCGGCCGAAAAAATATCAAAAGAAAAACTAGCAGCTTATGAAAAAGAAGTCAATGCCGCCAAAGAAGCTCAAGAAAAAATTGCAAAAGATGTTGAAAAACTGACTAAAGAAAAAGAAGAAGCGGAACAAAAACTAGCTGAATCGGCAAGATTAGCACTGCAAAAATCGACCCAACTAGAAGAACAAATCGCTAAAGCAACTGCTGAAGCAGAGAAAAAAGCGGCAGCAGAAGCTAAAATAGCGGAAGAAAAAGCGGCTAAAACAGAAAAGTAAACCACGAACAAAACCAAGAATTATTCTAACCAATTTAGTTTTTAAAATCCGCTGAAAAGCGGATTTTATTATTTTAATACATACAAATCAAGGGCAATTATATCCAACATAATATTTTTTAAAAATGTCTATCTTTACCACCAAAAAAAAAATAATCATGCAACATATAATTGACCGCTTTATTAGTTACGTTACCATTGACACCGAATCGGATGCAAGCTCAACTACAACTCCTAGTACAGCAAAACAATGGGATTTAGCCAATAAATTGGTAGAAGAATTAAAAACTATCGGATTACAGGATGTAACCATAGATGACAAAGCTTACATCATGGCAACGCTACCGAGTAATGTAGACCATGAAGTGGCAACTATAGGTTTCATTTCTCACTTTGACACCACTCCCGATTTTACCGGTGCCAATGTAAAACCACAAGTTATCCCTAATTATGACGGTAAAGATATTATTCTGAATGCAGAACAAAATATTATCTTATCTCCTTCATATTTTAAGGATTTATTACAATACAAAGGACAAACGCTAATCACCACAGACGGAACAACACTACTGGGTGCCGATGATAAAGCCGGAATTACGGAAATTGTTACTGCAATGGAATTCCTAATCAACAATCCTGAAATCAAACACGGAAAAATTAGAATTGGTTTTACTCCCGATGAAGAAATTGGTCGTGGTGCCCATCATTTTGACGTTGAAAAATTTGCAGCAGATTGGGCTTACACCATGGATGGTAGTCAAGTAGGCGAATTGGAATACGAGAATTTTAATGCGGCTGGTGCCAAAATAATTTTCAAAGGAAAAAGCGTTCATCCCGGTTATGCCAAAGGAAAAATGATTAATTCAATGCTTATCGCCAATGACTTTATCAACGAATTACCAAAGGAAGAAACTCCGCAAGACACTAAAGGATACGAAGGTTTTTTTCACGTACATCACCTAACGGGAAGCATAGAAGAAACGGTTTTAGAATTAATCATTCGCGATCATAACAAGAAAAAGTTCGAGAAACGTAAAGATTTAATTGCGAAAATAGCTAAAAAATTCAACAAGAAATTTGCCAAAAAATTTGGAGAAGATATTGTCATTACCGAAGTAAAAGATCAATATTACAATATGAAAGAGAAGGTAGTGCCTGTAAAACATATTGTTGACATTGCCGAAAGTGCCATGAGAGAACTCGGAATTAAACCGCTAATCAAACCTATTCGTGGAGGAACAGACGGCTGCCAATTATCTTACAAAGGCTTGCCTTGTCCTAATATTTTTGCAGGTGGACATAACTTTCATGGAAAGTATGAATATGTTCCGGTAGAAAGCATGCAAAAAGCAGTAAATGTAATTGTGAGAATTGCCGAATTGACCGCCAAAGGTGACTATCTAAAAAAAGAAGAAAAACCGAAAAGAAGAAGGTAAATCTAACAGTAATACATGGACAAAATCAATCATTGGGAGGCTGAATTGGAAATTTTAAAATCAATTATTGCTAAAACAGTATTGGTTGAAACCACCAAGTGGGGCGGTTGTGTATATGTACTTGATAACAAAAATGTAATTGGTGTTGGTGGATTCAAAAACTTCTTTACGCTTTGGTTTTTCAATGGTGTATTTTTAAAAGATGAAAAGAAACATTTGGTCAATGCCAACGAAGGCGTTACCAAATCATTGCAACAATGGCGTTTTACATCCAAAGAGGAAATCAATGAGACGGAAATTCTTGCCTACATCCAGGAAGCCATTAAAAATGAAAAACAGGTAAAAATAATTAAACCCGAAAAGACAAAAGAAGCAGTTTCAATACCTGCTATTTTTCAAAAAGAATTGAATGCCGATCCCAATTTAGAAGAGGCATTCCAAAGATTCAGTCCATACAAACAAAAAGAATTTTTAGAATATATCGAAACCGCAAAACGAGAAGAAACTAAACTTTCGAGAATTGAAAAGATAAAGCCTATGATTTTAGATAATATTGGTCTGAATGATAAATACAGGTAGATTCGAAAATTTAAAATTCAAATAAAAACTCAAATCCCAAATTCCAATAGCATTGGAATTTGGGATTTTTTCATTTAAAGCAATAAAAAATTTCATTCCTAAAAAGCAGTTTAAGTAATTAAAAATCTACAAAAACTTAACATTTTAGTATGTAAATATTCATTATATTTGTTAATACAAATCTAACAATTCACTAACATTGAGCGATTTACGGCATCCAGACCCTTGTTTTTCAATATCGTCAATACAATAATTCACATACTAATACATACTGTTATGATAGAAAAAAAAGAAGAAAAAGTAATTCCGGAAATAGCTGTTAATCCAGATGCGATAAAAAGCAAAAAACCTGTTGCGGCAAAACCAGCATCTTCAAAGCCAGTTGTTAAAAGAACAAGAACTACAGTTGCAAAAGCAACCGTTGTAAAACCCACTGTTGCAAAAACAACATCGAGACCTAGCAGCGCAAAAGTAAGCTCTCCAGCAGTAAAAGTTGAAAAAAGCGAAGAGGTCAAAGACAAAATTACCGAAAACATTAAGACAGCCGAAAAAGCTATTATTTCGGAAGAGAAAAAAGAGAAAAAGAAAAAGAAAAAAAACAAAGCAAAAATGAAAGACAAAGAGAAAGAAAAAGCAAAAAAAGCGAAAGCAAAGGAAAAAGCAAAAGCGAAAGCCAAAAAAGCTAAGAAAGCGAAAAAAGATAAAGCGAAAAAAGCAAAGGTAAAAGCCAAAGCCAAAGAGAAAAAAGCGAAAGCAAAGGCAAAAAAATCTAAAAAAGGAAAAAAGAATAAAAAGAAATAATCCAATTTTTAAAGTTCAAAAAAAATAAAAAAATCCCAAATTCCAATAATAACGATTGGAATTTGGGATTTTAAATATTATATTTTTTAAACTACTGTTTTTTATTCAAAGCAGCACTCATTTCCATAGAAATGGCAGAACGCTCCATTTTCAATTTTCCAGCCATAGTTTCAATAATCACTGTAGTATCAGCAAGCTCAGCAACTTTACCATGAAGACCACTTTTTGTGATGATTTTGTCTCCTACTTTTAATGTGCTTTCAAATTCTTTTTCATTTTTAGCTTTTTTTTGTTGTGGTCTGATCATAAAGAAATAGATCACTACAAACATCAATAAAAACGGTGCAAACTGAGTTAATTGTTCCATAATTTAAATATTGGGTTTTTGTTAATTAATTTTATTTTTTAGTGGAATTGGGTTTTGTATTTTCAGCAAATTACTTTTACATCAAACCTCTACCAATCTTAACTATTCTTTTACTTTTTTCTAGTTCTTTTACTAGATTATCTAAAATTCCGTTGATAAAAATACTGCTTTTTGGCGTAGAATATTCTTTTGCCAATTCTAAATATTCATTCAAAGTTACTTTTACAGGAATAGAAGGGAATTTCAAAAATTCACAAATCGCCATTTTTAGAATAATAGTATCGATCTCGGCAATACGTTCACTATCCCAATTAGGTGTTTTATCAACATATTCTTTAGCCAATTCCGATTCATTCAAGACAGTTTTTCTAAACAAATCTTTCACATAAGCCTTGTCTTCATTGTCCTTGTACAATTTTGGTACTCTAAAATTATCATCTTCGCCTTGTTTTATTCCTTTTAGTTGCTTGATAATATGTGTATTTACCAAAGGCACATCATCAATCCATGTCAATTTATCATCTTCAATGTATTCGTATAATTTCTCATTAGGAACGATAACATCTGTAAATATGTCGACAATAAAATCTCTGTCTTCCTCAAAAGCATTCACATTATTGCTCATGTATTTAGCATACAAATCACTTTCTTTTATCGCATTAAGCAAAAGAATAATGTAATCATCGTTTAATGTCCAATTGTTAATGGAACGATTTTCCAGAGCAATACTAAGGGAATTATTTTCGGCAAGAATTTGAAAAATACTGTTTTTAATGAATTTCTCATTAGGATTACGTTCTTCTTTTGTAGCCAAGTGTTTTTGGCTTGACAGATGCAAAAAGATGGTTTCTTTTTTACAAATTTCTATCAGCGAAGAAAGCATGATAAGGTATAAATCTTGAATGGCATCAATACTATGAAAAAGGAACTTCTCTTCTTTTTCTAGATTATCAGATCCATTTTGATGCATTGCATAAATGGATTGCATGACTTTAACGCGAATGTGTCTTCTATTTACCACCTTGTAAGAACTTTTAAAATTAGTCTGCAAAAATAAGAATTTCATCGCTGAAATGAAAATTTATAACTGCTTAATTAAAAAAAAGTGATCAGTGGTCAGTTTTTTAGTGATCAGTTTCTAAGAAGTGGTAAGTGATCAGAGTTTAAAAAGTGATTCATATTTTGTACTTAAAAAAAATGTTCAGTTAACAGCTTTATTAGCAGTCAGTATTTTTATAGAACTCTATAAAACTGAATACTAAACAACTGATTACTGAACACTATTTTAAAACTGATCACTGAACACTATTATTTTTTACTGTTCTCAATTTTTCTTAAATCAATACGATTTTGAGCAATAGTCAAAGCCGCTTGATGTGTTGTTATTCCTTTTGCAATAGCGTAATCAAAGATTTCTAATGTAGTGTTATAAATATTTTCGGTTTTACGCATGATTTCTGCTTTGTCATAATGAGCCAACTCTGCATAAACATTGATAATTCCACCTGCATTAATTAAGAAATCCGGAGCATAAAGAATCCCTCTTTCTTGCAATATTAGACCGTGTGTATCTTCGTTTGCCAATTGGTTGTTAGCAGCACCCGCAATCACTTTTGCTTTAATTTTGTTTACGGTAGCATCATTAATTGTTGCTCCCATAGCACAAGGCGCATAAATATCAACATCAGCATTGTATAAATCGTCTCCTCTAAATATTTGTGCATTATATTTTGCTGCTACTTCATTTAATCTTTCTTCATTGATATCAGCGATAATAACTTGAGCTCCTTCTTTCGTCAAATAATCAACCAAAGTCTCTCCTACGTGTCCAATTCCTTGAACCAATATTTTTTTACCTTCTAATTTGTCCGAACCAAATTTTTGTTTTGCAGCTGCTTTCATCCCCATATATACCCCAAAAGCGGTAACTGGCGATGGATTTCCTGCTCCACCTCTTTCTTCAGAAATCCCTGTAACATAAGGAGTCACATCTCTCACTAAATCCATATCCGATGTTTCCATCCCAACATCTTCAGCCGTAATATATCTTCCGCTTAATGAATGTACAAATTCTCCAAACTTACGCATTAATTCAGGCGTTTTTTGAGTTTTGGCATCCCCCATAATAACAGCTTTACCTCCACCAATATTCAATCCTGTAATTGCAGCTTTATAAGTCATCCCTCTAGAAAGACGTAAAACATCATTTAAAGCATCCCATTCAGTAGCATAATTAAACATACGAGTTCCACCCAATGCAGGTCCCATAACCGAATTATGAATACCAATAATTGCTTTTAAACCTGTATCTTTGTCATTACAAAATACAATTTGTTCGTGATCATTAAAAGACAATTGTCCAAAAACAGGATCCATTTTTTGAAGTTCTTTTACAGTTGTAACCGTAGCATCCATAGCACTATTTTTTTTAGTTATAAATTACGAATTCGTCAAAAAGACATATCAAACATACATAAAAAATAAACATACCGCATTAAATTTATCTTAAAATAAATAATCAACAAGAATAAATAATATTTGAATCATCAAAACAATTATTAAAAATCAATTATTCAATAAAAAACAAAAACAATTCAATACTGAATCTCTTAAAATATGAAAGAATTACGTTATTTAAATAAATATTTCATTAAATACAAATACAGCTTTTTACTCGGAATTATTATCACAATAATCGCACAAATATTTTCTTTGTTTACACCAAAACTGATCAGCAAGTCTTTTAATGAAATCGAAGCCTTTTCTAAAAGTAATGCCGTAGACACCACCCTTATAAGTCAGCAATTAATTTCGAATATTCTATTAATTATTGCTACCACCATAATCGCTGGTTTCCTGACTTTCCTGATGAGACAAACGCTGATCGTAATGTCGCGTCATATTGAGTTTGATCTAAAAAATGAAGTCTTCCGTCAATACGAAAACTTATCGCAAAACTTCTACAAACAAAACCGAACCGGAGATTTAATGAACCGCATTAGCGAGGATGTTTCCAAGGTTAGAATGTACGTTGGACCTGCGGTTATGTACTCTATAAACACCTTCATACGATTTGCTATCGTAATTGGGTATATGTACAATGTTTCGCCTCGCCTAACTTTATATACAATTTTACCTTTACCAATATTATCGTACTGCATCTTCAAACTAAGTTCCGAAATCAATAAACGATCGACTACTTTTCAGCAATACTTATCCAAAGTATCGAGTTATACACAAGAAATTTTCTCCGGAATTAGAGTTATAAAAGCCTATTCTCTAGAAGACCAACATCAGGCTAACATTACAAATTTGGCCAATGAAAGTAAAAGTAAAAGTTTGAGTTTAGCCAAAATACAATCCCTTTTTGGCCCCTTGATGCTCGCTTTGATTGGAGTGAGTAACTTAGTTGTAATTTACTTCGGTGGTCTAATGTACATCGATGGCACCATAAAAAGTCTCGGAACCATTGCGGAATTTATTTTATATGTAAATATGCTTACTTGGCCCGTGGCTTCCTTGGGATGGGTTTCCTCTATGGTTCAAGAAGCCGAAGCTTCACAAAAAAGACTGAATGAATTTTTGAAAATCGTTCCAGAAATACAAAACAAAAACCCAAACAAATCTAAAATTGATGGTGGAATCACTTTTGAAAATGTAAGTTACACTTACGAAGACACCCATATAAAAGCACTTCAAAACGTGTCCTTCACTGTACACAAAGGAGAAACTTTAGCAATTCTAGGAAAAACAGGCTCTGGAAAATCAACTATTTTGGCTTTATTATCCAGACTGTATGATGCAACCAGTGGGCAAATTTTGATTGACAACAAAGAGATCAGCCAAGTCAATTTATTTGATTTGCGCAGTAGTACAGGAGTTGTACCTCAGGATGCCTTTCTATTCTCGGACAGTATCAAGAATAACATTAAGTTTGGAAAAGAAGAAGCTACTGATCAAGAAGTAGAAGCCGCCGCAAAAAGCGCTGTAGTTCATGACAACATTATTGGTTTTAGCAAAGGATACGACACTGTATTAGGAGAAAGAGGAATTACACTTTCCGGAGGTCAAAAACAACGCGTTTCTATCGCTAGAGCCATCATAAAAAATCCGGCCATTTTACTTTTCGATGATTGCCTATCTGCAGTTGATACCGAAACTGAAGAAGCTATTTTAAACAACCTTTACGAAATATGCAAGAATAAAACCACTATAATTGTAAGTCATAGAGTTTCATCGGCAAAGAATGCAGATAAAATTATTATTATTGAAGACGGAAAAATAATTCAACAAGGGTCTCATAATCAATTGATAAATGAAGAAGGACATTATGCAACACTCTATTTAAAACAACTTTCAGAAAAAGAATTGCTTTAATTGTTGTATAATAGATATATTTTTATGATTTTTGAGTGCTATTAAATAAAAAAATGACGAAAAGATTATGAGAGAAAATGATATGTTAGAAAAAGAAGAAATATTCTCAAAAGTTTTAAGAGCTGGTAGAAGAACCTATTTCTTTGATGTAAGAGCTACAAAAGCTGATGATTATTATATTACGATTACCGAAAGTAAAAAATTCACTGAAGAAGACGGTTCTTTTCATTTCAAAAAACACAAAATCTATTTATACAAAGAAGATTTTACCGCCTTCTCTGAAATTTTAGAAGACATGACTTCTTACGTTTTAAACCACAAAGGTGAAGAAGTAATCTCTGAAAGACACCAAAAAGATTTCAAAAAAGAATATACTTCAGATAAAACAAATGAAGATATTATACCGAGCACATCTAGTTTTACCGATATCGAATTTGACGATATTTAATTGACACTTACTTAACTTAAAGCCCAAAATCACCTAATTTTTGGGCTTTTTTTGTTGTTATATCTCGTCTTTGGGACTAGACGAGATGGGAGGGCAATTACTCCCATCGTGGTTATTCTACATTTTTTTTATTTTTATAAAAAGCCAAAACAAACAACGTATAAAAATTCTGTACTTTTATAAAGTCAAAATGAAAGCAAAAAATGAAAAAAACATTTCTCACTCTATTATTACTTTCGATTACATTAGTTTTCGCCCAAAAAACAGAATACACCACAATTAACAACATTCCCTATTACAACATAACCACAGCCAATACAGATACTTATATCAAAGAACGATGCGTACTGGATATCTATTACCCTAAAAACACCAAAGGATTTACGACCGTGATTTGGTTTCACGGAGGCGGCTTATCCTCTGGCAGCAAAGAACTCCCAGAAGGACTCAAAGACAAAGGGTTTTGTGTCGTTTCTGTAAATTATAGATTGTCTCCAAAAGTAAAAGTGCAAAAATGCATAGAAGATGCTGCCGCAGCCGTAGCTTGGACATTCAAAAATATTACAGCTTATGGTGGAGACGATTCCTCGATTCTTATTTCAGGACATTCCGCTGGCGGGTATTTGGCATTGATGGTTGGTTTGGATAAGAGATGGTTAAAAGCCGACGACATTGATGCGAACTCCATTGCTGGACTGATTCCTTTAAGCGCCCAAGCCATTACCCATTTTGAAATTCGAAAAGAAAGAGGTATTCCAGACATCCAACCCATTATTGATGAATTTGCTCCATTGTATCATGTTCACGCCGATGCCCCTCCTTTATTACTCATTACAGGAGACAGAGAAAAAGAACTGCTGGGGCGTTACGAAGAAAACGCCTACTTGATGCGAATGATGAAAATCGCAGGTCACAAAAAAACCACTTTATATGAATTACAAGGTTTTGGACACGACATGACCGAACCTGCTTTTCCTCTTGTTATTAAAGAAATTCAAAGAATTACCGCTTTAAAAAAGAAATAAAAATGACTCCGCACTTATTAATTATTCCTGGACTTGGTGATTCAGGCGAAAAACACTGGCAAAGCTTTTGGCTAAAAAAATTCGCAAATTCCACCAAAGTCATACAAGACAATTGGGAAGAACCTCAACTAGAACAATGGCTTTATAATCTAAACGAAGCCATTCAAAAACTAGAAGAGCCAACTATTTTGGTTGCTCATAGTCTAGCAGTTTCGCTCGTGATACACTGGCTTTCTCAAAACAACAATCCGAATATCATTGGCGCCATACTTGTCGCACCCGCCGATGTAGATTCTCCCGAACACACTCCTGATTTCCTAAGGAACTTTGCTCCCATTCCGACTTCAAAATTACCGTTCCCATCTCTCGTGGTTGGAACCGAAAACGATACTTATATATCTTTAGAAAGAGCCCAAGAACTCGCGCATAATTGGGGAAGTGATTTTGTAAACATTGGACAAAAAGGGCACGTCAACTCCGATTCTAATCTCGAATATTGGGAAGAAGGACAACTATTTCTACAACAATTAATAGCTAAAACAAACCTCTAAACATGACAAATCCAATAGTTTCCGTGACTTGGCTTCAAGATCATTTGAATGACCCTGAACTAATAATACTCGATGCCCGATTAGACCATAATCAATCTGGTTTGGAAAACCAAAATCCAGATTTACAAATTAAAGGCGCTCGTTTATTTGATATCAAAAATAATTTTAGCGACACCAGCAATCCACTACCCAATACTTTTCCAACGCCAGAACAATTCACTGCCGAATGTCAAAAATTAGGCATCAACAAAAACAGCACCATTGTAGTTTATGACACTTTGGGAATCTATTCGAGTCCAAGAGCTTGGTGGATGTTTAAAGCCATGGGACATTCGAATGTTTTTGTATTGGATGGTGGACTTCCCGAATGGATCAAAGAAAGTAATCCGACAGAAAATCGACAAGAGACCACCTATACCATTGGCGATTTTGAAGCAAACCTACAACCCGAATTCATAAAAAACAAAGAACAGATTCTTGAAAATATAAAAACTAAAGAAGCGGTACTCATAGATGCAAGATCCCAAGATCGTTTTTATGCTACTCACGAAGAACCGAGAGCCGGTTTAAGAAGCGGACATATTCCTGGATCAATTAACGTTCCTTATACAGAGCTTCAAAAAGACGGAAAATACAAATCAGCAGAAGAGTTGACTGAAATTTTGAAATTAAACGATCAGCCCTTGTTATTTACCTGTGGTTCCGGAATTACCGCCTGTATTGTATTATTGGCTTGCGAATTGATTTCGGATAACCCAAAAGCCGTTTATGATGGTTCATGGACCGAATGGGGTTCTAGTGATCTGCCTATTGAAAAATAAGATTCGTTAACGATAAAATAGTTTTTTACCTTTTCATAAACGCTAGTATATTAATTCTTGCTTTTCGGGATAATTATTTTTTGTTTTGTTTTTTAAATTGTATACTTAAATCTTAGCAACTTAGTGTCTACTGAATAGTTACATAATTTTTATGTTTTTATTTTAAAAAAAAAATACATTCTATTGAAAAACAATTACTTACACATTTAAAACCAATTGAAATAAAATTGAAAACATTACCTTTGTATAGTGTTTTATGTTTCTTAAATTACTGAACCTTATTAACAAAGGAAACACTCAACCCTAAAAAACAGAGTCATGGAAAATACAAAATGGGAAATAGACCCAACACATTCACAAGTCCATTTCAAAGTTAAACATCTTGGGATTGCTACATTAACAGGAAGGTTTGATGAAATAACAGGAACTGCTGAGGCAGAAGAAAATTTTGAAAATGCAGCGTTTTCTTTTTCAGCAAATGTTGACTCCATCAATACCAACGATCAAAAAAGAGATACTCACTTAAAAAGCATCGATTTCTTTGATGCAGAAAAGTTTCCCAAAATAACGTTCTTCTCCACTAAATTCAAAAGAACCGGTGATACCAATTTCGAATTAATAGGTAAACTTACCATTAAAGAAATCACAAAACCAACCATTTTGAAAATAAAATATAGTGGTACCGCTATAGATCCTTGGGGTAATACCAAAGCAGGCCTAGAGTTGAATGGAAAAATAAATCGCAAAGATTTTGGATTGATATGGAATGCTGCAATAGAAGCAGGCGGTGTTTTGGTAGGTGAAGAAATAAAAATAGCTGCTAATATAGAATTGCTAAAGAAATAAGAATACAAACGAAACTACCCGATACGCAACCCATTTTCTATTTTAAAATCAGGTGACAATAAAATCACGTCTCCCCCCTCGCCTACTGCACCCAATACGAGACATTCACTCATAAACTTCCCGATTTGCTTTTTAGGAAAATTAACAACTGCAACAATTTGCCTATTTAATAATACTTCTTTTTGATAACGTTTGGTAATTTGTGCCGATGTTTTTCTGATTCCGATGACAGCGCCAAAATCAATCGTAAGTTGATATGCTGGTTTGCGTGCCTCGGGAAAATCATTGACTTCTAGTATTGTTCCCACACGCATTTCTACTCTTTCAAATTCAGACCAAGTTAATTCCATCGTTTTGTTTACCGTTTCCATAGTTTAGTTTAAAGGATTTTTAAAATCTAAATTTACTATTTCTATGCAAAAAAAACAATCCTTTTTCTTAACTTTAAACATTAAACCTAAAACACACCCACTCCCGATAATTATCGGGACTCTTGAGAAGGAGTAAAAAAAACTTCAATGGCACAAACTCCATCAAATATGTTACCTCTGGGAACTTTGGCACCAAAGTTCAAGTTAAAAGACACTAATTCAAATTTTGAAGGTTCCTATGATTCACTAAAAGGTTCGAAAGGAACTTTGATTATTTTCATGTGCAACCACTGTCCTTTCGTTCTTCACGTTATCGAAGAAATAGTAAAGATTAACAATGATTACCGGGTACAAGGTCTAGCAATAATTGCCATTTCGAGTAACGATATTGTAAAATACCCTCAAGATGTCCCTGAATTAATGACCGAATTTGCTTTCCAGAACAAAATGGAATTTCCTTATCTATTTGACCAAAGTCAAGAAGTCGCCAAAGCGTATGACGCCGCTTGCACCCCCGATTTTTTTCTTTTTGATACGGAAGATAAATTATTTTACAGAGGACAACTCGACGATTCTAGACCCGGAAACGGAATCCCATTAAGCGGTAGTGATTTGAGAGGAGCCATAGATGCTTTAATTTACAATAGAAGTTTGAAAGAGCTCCAGAAACCGAGTATAGGTTGTAATATTAAGTGGAAGTAGCTGTCAGAATTTAGATTTTAGAATAAAGAACATAGAGAAGAGAATATAGATTTCTGATTGAAGAAATCAGATTTCAGAATGTCGGACAGTAAAAATGTACTGAGTGTAAAATAGGCACCATTTTAAACCAAAAAAAATCCCGAAATTTTCATTTTGGGATTTTCAATTTATGTTACAACTGAAATCTGAATTCTGCTATCTGATAACTAATAACTGAAATCTGGCAACTATTTCACTTCCATTAATTCTACGTCAAAAATCAAAGTAGCGTTTGGTGGAATTGCTCCTCCAGCACCACGAGATCCGTATCCTAATTCAGATGGGATAACAAAACGCGCTTTGTCTCCTACTCTTAATAAAGCGATACCTTCGTCCCAACCTTCAATTACCTGACCTTGACCCAATCTAAATTCGATTGGTTTTTTTCTTGGGTAAGAAGAATCAAATACTTTACCATTTTCTAATGAACCTTCGTAGTGAACAGCAACCGTTTTTCCGCTTTCAGCTTTTTTACCATCCCCTTTTTGGATGAATTGGTAACGCAAACCGCTTTCTGTTTTTTCAAAACCAGCCGCCAATTTTTCCATTTTTGCTTCTGATTCTGATTTCAAAGCTGCATCCCGTTTTAGACGAGCCCCTTTTAATCCAACGAAAGCTTCAATAGCATTCCATTTTTGAGCTTCTTCACCAACTCTAATAATTTCAAGAGTTTCAAGAAGATCATTCCCTTCAACCGCATCAACAACATCTTGTCCTTCGATAACGTGTCCAAAAACAGTGTGCTTGTTATCCAACCAATCCGTTGGGATGTGCGTGATAAAAAACTGAGAACCGTTTGATCCTGGACCAGAATTTGCCATAGAAAGCACTCCTGGACGGTCATGCTTTAAAGAAGGATGAAATTCATCATCAAATTTGTACCCTGGATCTCCAGTACCTGTACCAAGAGGACAACCCCCTTGAATCATGAAATTTGGGATAACTCTGTGAAAATTTAAACCATCATAGAATTTAGTTCCTTGAGGTTTAATTTTATTTTCCATATTCCCTTCTGCAAGAGCTACAAAATTCCCTACAGTTCCCGGTGTTAAATCGTGTGTTAATTTTACTAAAATCGACCCTTTTGCGGTGTTGAATTTAGCGTATATTCCGTTTTCCATTGTGTTTATTTTTTATTGAAGTGCAAATTTACGAAATTAATTAGAGAATGAGAAAATTTGATGATTTGGAAATTTGGCAATTCTATTAGGGTTCGAATTTTTAGTGACTAAATAATTGAATATACAACGTTATATAGAATTACAGACCTTGTTATTCAATACACATAGTTACTATGCAAACAGACAAAAAAAACCAATTCACACTCTAGTTATCAAATAGTTACGCATATTTTCAATTCATTTATTTTGTATCTTTAGACCTAATAACTTTAAATCCAATTACAATGAAAATGTTAGTTAATGTTATCTTTCCTATTGAGCCTTTTAATTCAATGGTCAGAAATGGTACAGCAGGTGAAATCATCGGTCGAGTAATTGATGACATCAAACCTGAAAGCGTTCATTTTTGTGAACAAGAAGGAAATCGATCTGCAGTAATGATTGTTGAAGTTCCTGACGCTTCTGCCGTTCCTGCTATTGCAGAACCATGGTTTTTGATTTTTGAAGCCCATTGCGAATTTAGAATTGCAATGACCCCTGATGATTTACAGCGAGCCAACCTTACTAAAATCGCTGAAAAATGGAGTGACATTCCTGTCTCATAAAGCCATGAACAAATTAAAAGAACCACTTCAATTCGCATGAAGTGGTTCTTTTTTGAGCAAAAAAAAAGACAACTGTTTCCAGTTGTCTTTTGTATAAAAGTAAGCGATTTGATTAAGCGATTTTTGCCAAAACATCAATTTTAGCTAGAATTGCATTAAAAATTTCACTTGGTCGCATTGCTTTGTTTGTTAATGCAGGATTCGGTTGGTAATAACCTCCAATAGTTTGTGGCTTTCCTTGAGCCCCAATTAACTCTGCATTGATTTTAGCTTCATTCTCTATAAACTCAATTGCGATAGGTGCAAAAATTGATTTTAAATCAGCGTCTTTATCCTGAGTTGCCAAGGCTTCTGCCCAATACATCGCTAGATAAAAATGAGATCCACGGTTGTCAATTTGACCAATTTTACGGGAAGGCGATTTATCATTTGCCAAGAATTTTTCAGTAGCCACATCTAGCGTTTCTGCCAAAACAATCGCTTTTGAATTGTTTAATGTTTGTCCTAAATGCTCTAAAGAAGCTCCTAAAGCTAAAAACTCACCAAGGGAATCCCAACGTAAATATCCTTCTTGTATAAATTGCTCCACGTGTTTTGGAGCTGATCCACCTGCACCGGTTTCGAACAAACCTCCACCATTCATTAACGGAACGATAGATAGCATTTTTGCAGAAGTTCCCACTTCCAAAATCGGGAATAAATCGGTTAAATAATCACGCAATACGTTTCCTGTTACCGAAATAGTATCTAATCCTTTGATGATTCTTTCTAATGTAAAATTAGTAGCTTCAATTGGATTCAAGATTTGAATATCTAAACCAGTAGTATCGTACTCTTTTAAATATTTTTTTACTTTAACGATCAATTCTCTATCGTGTGCTCTATTTTCATCCAACCAGAAAACGGCAGGTGTGCTAGACAAACGAGCTCTGTTTACGGCTAGTTTTACCCAGTCTTGAATTGGAGCGTCTTTTGCTTGACACATTCTGAAAACATCATTTTTCTCAACTAGCTGTTCCATCAAAACCGTTCCGTTTGCATCAACAACACGTACCACTCCATCTCCTTGCATTTGGAAAGTTTTGTCATGTGATCCGTATTCTTCCGCTTTTTGCGCCATCAAACCTACGTTTGGAACACTTCCCATTGTAGTTGGAACAAAAGCACCATGTTTTTTACAAAAATCAATCGTAGCTGTATAAACACCAGCATAACATCTGTCTGGGATGATCGCTACTGTATCTTGTTGTTTTCCTTCTTTGTTGTACATCTGTCCAGAAGTACGAATCATAGCAGGCATAGACGCATCTACAATCACATCCGAAGGAACATGAAGATTGGTAATTCCTTTATCTGAATTTACCATGGCCAAAGCTGGTCCGTTCTCAATGGCTTGGTTTATGGCAGCTTCTACTTCAGCTTGCATAGGATGTCCTACAATTTTTGCATACACATCACCCAAACCGTTGCGAGTATCGATATTCAATTCGACAAATAAAGCAGCATATTTTTCGAATACCGCTGCGAAATATACTTCTACGATAGCACCAAAAATAATAGGGTCAGAAACCTTCATCATAGTTGCTTTCAGGTGAACCGAAAGTAAGATGTTTTGTTCTTTAGCTTCTTTGATTGTTTTTGCTACAAAAGTTTTTAAGGCATTTATATTTAAAACGGAGCTATCAATGATTTCGCCCGATTTTAATGGAGTACTTGCTTTTAATACAGTACTTACCCCGTCTTTACCAACGAATTCAATTTTCACATCAGTAACATCTGAAACGGTGATCGATTTTTCACTTCCGTAAAAGTCACCGCTTTCCATAGAAGCTACATGCGTTTTTGAATCAGATGACCAAGCACCCATAGAGTGTGGATTGGCTTTAGCATAATTCTTAACTGCTTTTGGTGCTCTACGATCTGAATTACCTTCACGTAAAACAGGATTAACCGCAGATCCTAAAACCTTAGAATATTTAGCTTTACTATTTTTTTCTTCCTCATTTTGCGGATCTTCCGGAAAATCAGGCAAGGCGTAACCGTGAGATTGTAATTCTGCAATTGCCGCTTTTAATTGCGGTACAGAGGCAGAAACATTCGGTAATTTTATAATGTTAGCTTCTGGAGTAGTGGCTAATTTTCCTAATTCTAATAAAGCATCTCCTGTCTTTTGGTCTTCTTTCAAAAATTCAGGGAAATTAGATAAGATTCGTGCTGCAAGCGATATATCTCTCGTTTCAATTTCAATATCCGAAGTAGAAGTAAATGCTTGAACAATAGGTAAAAAAGAATAAGTAGCCAATAAAGGGGCCTCATCTGTCAGTGTGTAAAAAATTTTTGCTTTTTGTGTCATTTTTTTATTTTTAATCTAAATCACTATTCATAGGGCCTTAAATATAATTATATCGATTAAAATAAGGCTCACAAATATATGAAAATCAGCTGTAATTGATGATGCTTTTAGACATAAAATAACAACTTTGAAAGTTTGATGGTGCTTATTTTGAATTTGATAATTTTTTGCCATTTATTTTTTAAATCGAAAAATTAAATGGCAAAAAATTATCATAAAAAAAGCCCCAACAATGTTGGGGCTTTTATCTTCAAGAAATAGTAAACTATCTTCTTTTATCTCTAATCTTAGCTTTTTTACCAGTAAGTTCTCTGAAGTAGAAAATTCTAGCTCTACGAACTGCACCTTTTTTGTTGATTTCAATTTTTTGCAAAGCTGGCAAGTTTACTGGGAAGATACGCTCTACTCCAATAGCTCCTGACATTTTACGGATAGTAAAAGTTTCTGTGTTAGCAGAACCTCTTCTTTGAATTACAACACCTTTAAAAAACTGTGTTCTTGTTTTTTCACCCTCTTTAATTTCGTAGTAAACTGTGATTGTGTCTCCAGCTCCAAATACAGGGAAATCTTTTCTTGTTACGAATTCGTCTTGAACGAACTTCATTAAATCTGCCATGATGTTTTTTTATTATGGTTTTTATCAAATCAACATTCGCGTACTTCGCCAGAGGTTAATCTAAATTTGGGTGCAAATGTAAGGCTTTTGTTTTAAACTGCAAATTTTTTTAAGTGTTCAGTTTTCAGTTTTTCAGTAATCAGTCTTGGTTTGTAATTGCAGTGTGCAAACTGACCACTCAAAAACTGATTACTGACCACTATTTTTCCTCCAACAAATCAGGCCTTCTATTCTTAGTATGTTCGTAAGCGGTATCTTCCCTCCATTTGTCAATTTTAGCAAAATGGCCACTCAATAAAACATCGGGAACTTTCCAGCCTTTGTAATCGGCAGGGCGTGTATAAATAGGCCCCGACAATAAACCGTCTTGAAAACTATCCGTCAAGGCAGAGGTTTCGTCACTCAAAACACCCGGAATCAATCGGATTAAAGCATCTGATAAAACTAGCGCGCCTAATTCTCCTCCTGATAAAACATAATCTCCAATAGAAATTTCTTTGGTTATAAAATGATCTCGAACGCGTTGATCCACTCCTTTATAATGACCACAAAGTATAATGATATTTTCATACATCGACATGGTATTGGCCATTTTTTGGTTTAGCGTTTCCCCGTCTGGCGACATGTATATGATTTCATCGTAGGTTCTTTCACTTTTCAAATGCGTGATACAAGCGTCAATTGGTTGCACCGTCATTACCATTCCAGCGCCACCTCCAAAAGGGTAATCATCGACACTCTTTTGTTTGTTGGTCGTGTAATCTCTTAAATTATGAAAATGGACTTCTACAAGTCCTTTGTCTATAGCGCGTTTCATAATCGAAGCTTCAAAAGGACTTCTTAGTAAATCAGGTAATACGGTAACGATATCAATTCTCATGTTGCTTCTTTAGGAACGGCAAAGGTACAAATAAATTGATAGGAGCGTTCGTAACTTCTAACACAAACTTATAGCGAAAAAAGGAAACGGTTTTAAACATATAAGTCATATAAGATTATAGGACCTCGTTGGGTGCATTTTTTTTACCACATAGAAACATAGAATTTATAGTTTTTGAAAAGAGTTTGGTAGATGTTTTACTTTTCACATAGTCAATCTATGTGAAAAATAGTGCTATTCTCTATTTATTCTTTAATCATTAGTCATAAATCTATGTATCTATGTGGTTCGTTTTTTTATTTAAACAGAATTACACCCAACAGGTTATAGAAGTAAACTTATATGACTCCTATGTTTATTTTTTTTACTAACTAAAACTCCATTCTTTATAACTCAACTCTTTTTCTATTTTTTCTTCTATTTTTTTAGACAATTTTTGATTGAAATCAATTCCGGTAATTTGTTCAATTTCATCAATGGTAGTTGCAAAAGTATAAAGCGGAGCATCCGATTTTGCATTGGGAACCAAAAACGGAATCATAACCAACTTGTCGTTTTGCACCCGAACCACAATTTTAAAAAAATAATCGGGAACAGAAACTTCTTCTTCACCAATGGTTACCAAATCATCATGCAAAATACTTCCCGTAACTATAAATAGAGCCGTGTATTTATCTGCCCAATAGCGTATCTTTTGTTCCAATCTATTCCAAACACCTGCATTAAATGCTCTATTTTGTGGTGCTACATTAGAGGTATAAAAGGTTTCCCCATAAGCCTCTTCCGAAAACTTCATATCGGCCGCCGGAACCAAATGCCCTTTGTCAAATCCGGTATTTTTGTAGTTTTTCCAATGCGCAGATTCCGTATCGATCAAAGGATCTAGAGAAAAATAGGGTCTTGATAAACTGTGTTGATGCCTATTGTCTCTCGTCAAATAGTACGCCGCCCACTCCGCTTGCTCATGCTCTTCGGAATAGGACAGAAAAAAATGCTTGTGTCTTATGATTGCCATTTGCCAATAACTATTTAAATGCTATTTTCGTCTATAAAAACTAAACGCCAAACTGCTTCAAGTGATGATCAAGGTGTTTCCACATCAATAAATCCCATTCCTCATTGGTCATTGTTCCCCAAAACGGATGTTTTTTCACTTGAATTGCTGATTCTCCTTCTGTTGCAAATCGACTGAAATGGGCAATTAATTCCGATTTTACTTTTTCCAAATCATAATGTTTAGTTACTATGAATTCTTTTGCAGTTGGACTTTCTTTCTTTAGATGATTTCCGTGAATAACTTTCTTTTTGAGCATTTTTCCCAGCAACCTCATCAGGAAATTAATTCTCAAATCCTGTTCCCCAAAGGCAACGGCTATAGCCAAACTACAGTGCTTACACATTTGATCAGCCGTCATTTTCCCCCACTGTGCCTTACTTTCTGATGTGAGAGAATTAATTCTGTTTAGTATCGCCACGTTATCGGCTTTGTTAAAAATAGAACTCATATTTGCTTTTGGTTTGATTATTGTAAACAAATATAAACTATATTTCTAAAGAACTATTCTTGATTTTTAATTCGAAACAAAAACAACTCTAAAAACAACAATAATTTAATTTAATTCAGAATTAGTTACCTATAACTCTTTTTTTGATTATTTTTAGACCCAAAAAACAAACAATTATTAATTATGCAAATTTTTTCAAAAATATTCATTGCTGGTTCATTGCTATTAGTGGCAACTTTACCAACTGAAACAGTGAATGCTCAAAACAATTCGGTTAAAATGACAAATCCGCTATTGCAAAAAAGCGCTTTACAGTATCAATCACCCAATTTTAGTTTGATAAAAGACGAACACTTCAAACCTGCTTTTGAGTACGGTTTAAAAATTCACGATCAGGAGATTGATGCAATTGCCAATAATCCGGCAAAACCAACCTTTCAGAATACTGTCTTGGCAGTAGAAATTTGCGGAGTTGATTTAAACAGAGCCGTCGGTATTTTTTATAATCTAACTGGTTCCAACACCAATCCGACCTTGCAGGCTATAGAAGCGGAATATGCTCCTATTTTCTCTGGCCATAACGACAAAATTTATTTAAACAGTAAATTGTACAATCGATTCAAAGCAATCGATTTGAATAAATTGAAAGGGGAAGACAAAAAATTGACACAATACTATTTGCAACAATTTGAATTAGCAGGCGCTAATTTATCGGAAGCAGATAAAGTCAAAATGAAACAAATCAATGAAGAGCTAGCGAGTCTAAGCACTCTTTATGGCAATAAATTATTATTATCAAGAAAAAATGGTGCAATTTTATTTGACAATGCTACCGATTTAGACGGATTGAGTACTGCCGAAATTGATGCTGCCAAACTAAAAGCCAAAGAAGCAGGTTACGAAAATAAATACCTAATAGGATTGTTGAATACCACCCAACAACCTTTGCTCGCTAGCCTAAAAAACAGAGCTACAAGAGAAAAAATATACAAAGCATCTTGGTATCGTGCCGAAAAAAATGATGAAGGAGACACTCGTGAAATTCTGGAGAAAACTGCAAGATTACGTTTGCAAAAAGCCAATTTGATGGGCAAAAAAAGTTTTGCCGAATGGAAATTACAAGATCAAATGGCACAATCTCCAGCCACAGCTATGGAATTGCTAGCTAAAATTGCTACTCCGGCTGTAGCAAAAGCCAAAGTAGAAGCCAAAGAAATTCAAGCTTTAATAGACTCCCAAAATGGAGGATTTAAATTAGAACCTTGGGATTGGAATTTTTATGCTGAGCAAGTGCGTAAAGCAAAATACGATCTGGACGAAAGTCAAACCAAACCGTATTTCGAATTGAATACCGTATTAGAAAATGGTGTGTTCTATGCCGCCAAACAAATGTATGGTATCAGCTTCAAGGAAAGAAAAGATTTACCTGTGTATAACTCTGATGTAAAAGTCTATGAAGTTTTTGACGAAAAAGGGACTTCAATTGCCATTTACTATTTAGATTTTTATACCCGTGACAATAAAAATGGAGGGGCTTGGATGAATAATTTGGTAAGCCAATCGCATTATCTAAAACAAAAACCGGTAATCGTTAACGTTTATAATTTTTCTAAACCAGTTGGAGAAAACCCATCTTTAATCAGTTTTGATGATGTAATTACCATGTTTCATGAATTCGGACATACCTTGCACGGTTTGTTTGCCAACCAACAATACGTATCCCTTTCTGGAACTTCGGTACCAAGAGATTATGTAGAATTCCCTTCTCAAATCAATGAGCATGCGGCATTGGACCCAGCAATTTTAAAAAACTATGCCATCCATTACCAAACAAAACAGCCGATACCTCAAGACTTGATCGACAAAATCAAGAAAGCGGAAACCTTCAATAAAGGCTATGATGTGACCGAACTTTTAGCCGCTGCAACCCTTGATATGGCTTGGCACAGTGTCGAAAAAGAATCTGATTTTAAACCAACCTTGGTTTTCGAAAAAGAGGCCTTAGAAAAATACGGATTATTGGTCAATGAAGTTCCTACTCGTTACCACACTCCTTATTTTGCTCACATTTGGGGAGGCGGTTACTCTGCAGGGTATTATGCCTACACTTGGTCAAAAACATTAGATTACAACGCATTTGACTGGATGCAGGCCAATGGTGGTCTGACTAGAGCAAACTGCGAGCGTTTCAAAAAATACATTTTATCCGTAGGGAACAGTGTCGATTTAAACCATGCCTTCAAAGAATTCATCGGTCACGACATGCAAACCGAACCGTACCTAAAAAATGCGGGACTATCAGCCCAATAATTTATTTTAAAATTTAATACATGAAATGACATTCGAAAGGATGTCATTTTTTTTAGGAGCAATTTCCAGCTATCCGCTTGTATCTTTATAAGGTGAAGAAAAATCACCTTATAAAGGATACCGCTACTATCTGGGCTAGGCCTTGATGGAATTAATACCATCTATATTTTCTAAATAGCCCAATAGTAAGTGGTATAAGAACACCAAACAGCATTTTATCTCAGAAATAATGCAAGGAAAATTTTAATATATTTACAGAATTGGAATTCCAAAATTATAGCATAAAGTCTCCCGAATTTGGAAACTATAATTTTAACTTTCCCAGACCTATACAAAAGTTATCACCAACCATAACAGAAAGCAAACGGTACAAATTTCTAACAAAACTAATTATGAGCAAAAAGATGTTTTTTATGACCCGACTGTATTTTACGGCAATAGTAACAATTGCTATTTGGTCACTATTAAGTTGGAACCATTATCACGGAGGTGTACCAAGCCATCATATATTGGCTCGGGAAGACCTACCAGAAATTTCAAATTGGTGGGGAGGACTTTTACTGCCATTACTTACTTTGTTTCTATTATTTCGCATTTCGAAGAGAGCAACAGGAAAAAACAATGACGTATCACAAGTAATACCATTTCCCAGAAATATCCTTTATGGATTCTTAGGTGGGCTACTTTTTGGCATAACCCTTTCTAGCTTTTTTACTTTTGGCAATACTGAAATCCCCGGTTACATGCTTATGGGACTTATTCTGCTTTCACTGTTCCTACCCATTTATCGAGCAGAGTGCATTCTTGGCTTTGTCATTGGTATGACATATACATTTGGTGCTGTTCTTCCAACTGGGATAGGGTCGATTTTAGCAGTAATTGGTGCAGTATTATATTTATTAGTCCGACCAGTGTTAGTGTTTATAATATCTAAGCTTAGTAATATCGTATCTTCAAAATAAATACATGGCAGACGGATTATAAAATAAAAAAGCAAGGTTAACGGTTTCAAGAAATTGAGTTATAACCGAAAAGAAATTATAATTTAGTCCCAAACCCACAGTCTCAGGAAAACGCTAGCGAAAGCATTAGAAATAAAGACAGTGCGACTAATAACTAACAGACCATAAACGAACCCACAAAAAATGCAACATGCTTACAGCACAGACCGACTTTTACTAAATGAAATAAATTTAGATGACGCTGAATTTATTTCGGAGTTAGTAAACACTCCTGAATGGATAAAGTTTATCGGGGATAGAAATATTAAAAGCATAGCCGAAGCAAACGAATATATCCAAAAAATAATTAGCAATCCGAATACTAATTTTTGGGTAGTACGAATACAAGACCAACAAACACCTATTGGCATTATCACTTTTATCAAACGTGATTATTTAGATCATTACGATATTGGCTTTGCCTTTCTTGCAAAATACACCAAAAAAGGATATGCTCACGAAGCCTCAATTGTAGTATTAAATGATGCCGTAAAGAATTATAACCACAAACAGATTCTTGCAACAACGGTAAAAGAAAACACCAATTCTATACAACTTCTGGAGAAATTAGGTCTGCAATTTTACAAAGAAATTCAAAATGAAAACCAATTGCTACAAGTCTATTCTATAACTGCTGACAAATTACTTATTGACCAATTGACGGAATCCTTTTTCAATATTTTCACAAACAGCAATCAACAGCAACCAAATTGGAATACGATCTACACTATTTGTTTGCCTGAAACTATAATAATAAAGAAGAGTACCAACAATGAAGAAGTTTACAATTTAAGCACTTTTATTGAGCCCAGAAAAAAAACACTTTCAGATGGAACGCTTACTGAATTTATGGAATATGAAACATCCGAAGAAACTAGAGTAGTTGGTAGTATTTCGCAACGTTTTTCTAGATTTCAAAAGAAAGGATATCATAACGGAACTTACTTTGAGGGGAATGGCAATAAATTATTTCAGTATGTCAAAACAAACAATGGGTGGAAAATAAGTTCCGTTATTTGGGAAGACGATACCCTCGAATAACAAAAAAAACAAATATTCAAAACTAACAAAAAACGACATTAACATATTCATAGTCAGAAAATTACAATCGAAAAATGTTGCTTTTTGAATCAAAAAGGTGTTTATCGGATAAAGTTATTGTTTTGTCTGATTTATCAGAATCATTTAACCTATTTTCAAACTAATTGATTAACTTTAATCTCCCAAAATAATTGAATTTAAAGCTGTTCAGTAAAACAGTTTATTGGTTAAAAAAGAATTTAGTTATTGTTCCCCACAGTAGAATATCCTTTTGATGAATGTGTTCTTCATAAATTTGTATTTTTTGAAGGTGTTTTTGTATTGCTTAAATTTTCGCAGACCCATTAACTTTTTAACTTTATTTTATTTTTTTGATTTTTAATTCTAATGTTTTAGAATTATTTTTTTAATCTGTTTTCTGAAACAGGTTACTGGTAAAAAAAGAATTTAGTTATTGCTCCCCACAATAGAATATCCTTTTAATGATGGAGTTCTTCATAAATTTATCTTTATGGAGGTGTTTGTATTTATATGAAAGTTTCATTACCCAAATCGGTAAGCTTTCTGTTTTTTCCTATACATACTTATTAATTTAAAATAAGGTTTTTATTTTGTCAAATGCCTTTAGGTTAATAAAAGTTTATTTATTCCCCAAAGTAAAATATCCTTTTGATGATGGAGTTCTTCATGAATTTATATTTGTGAAGGTGGTATGTATTTATCTGCACGTTTTATTTCCCAAATCTGCTGGTTTCCTTCTTTTCACTGATTATGGTTTTAAAACTTTATTATTATGAAAAAAAATTCACTTCTGACGTTTTTCGAAATTTTATCAAGCAAAATAAGAGATAGCTTTTTGCAGAAAAACATGGTTTTTACATTCGGGTTTTTTAAATTTATTATATCCTGTTTATCTAGGATTGTTTCTTGGTCTCAAATTACTGCTCAAGATCCTACAGTAACTACAAAGTTTAGTGTTCTTTCACTTGCGAAGCAGTTCGAAAACTTATTATGCTTCCGTTACCCTGTTTCTAATCAGGTGAAATGGGTAGATTGTTTATCCCGTTCTCTCAAAATTTTCTTTTTTGTTTTTCTTGTTTCCTCGAAATCATTTGCTCAGACTTGGCCACCCGTTGCGCCTGTTAGTCCACCAACCAATGGGTTCAGGATTGAAGGTGATGTAAAAGCAAACCTCCCTTTTGTAAATGAGGGTGATTGGGTTACTACCGGTGCTTTTGGAACAGGGGGGCATGTAATTCAATTTGTAAGTCCTAATTGGGTGCCGGTAAATTCTACTACGACCAAATTTGTTCAGGATGCTTACAATAGCACCACTGATATGATCTTTTCCGGAAGTTCGTTCAGTGATAATCCCAATACCGTTGCTGGGTTACAAGGTGGTTGGAAATGGACTAGTGGCAAAGCCACTAACAAATGCGATATAAACAATGCGATGTATCATGTCACTACTTCTGCCGACAGTAAATGGATAATTCTTGGAGGAGATCGCTTTACCACAACAGGTACCAGTTATATTGATTTTGAATTTTTACAGAATACATTGACAAGAAATAGTGATAATACCTTTACATCATTATCTTCAAATGATACCGGAGGAAGGAAAGTTGGTGATTTTGTTCTATCCATGGAGTATAGCAATGGAGGTACAAATGCAACGGTACATTATTACCGTTGGGAAAATTCCGGGGGATATAAATACGTTGAACATCCAATCCCTTTGGGAAATAATTTAATATTGGCATATGGAGCAACAAACGGAACTACTACTGATGCTCCCTATGGTGCATTTGGCTCCACAAATTATATCCCTTATGCTTTTGTCGAAGCAGCTGTTAATATTGATGCTATATTAAGTGCCAATTGCGAAGGCTTAAGTATTAAAACTATTTTTGTTAAAACGAAAGCGTCCGATTCTTATAGCGCAGCGTTAAAAGACTTTGTAGAACCGCAACAGGTAAATTTCCAATTTGGCACAACAGGTTTAGCTTATAGTGCGCCATCTTTCTGTAAATCAGGGGGGACAATATATCCTACCCCTCCACCTTCAATTGCAGGTGGTAATTATAGCTATACCCCAGTAACCTTACATTTAGAACTTGATGGAGCTACCGGTGCGATAAACCTTGGAGCAAGTGATGCAGGATCTTATACCATAACCTATAATTATACCAGTTCTGGTTGTCAGTTTCCTGCAACAGCTAATGTTGTAATTGTTGCTAATCCATTGGCTCTTGCCTTAACAGGAAGTTCAATTTGTGCTTCAGCTCCTGACACAGGCACGATTAGTTCTACCACATCCGGAAATAATACCATAAGCTATCAGTTATATAATTCTTCTAATACACCTGTTCAGGGGGCTAAAACAGGAACGGGTTCGGGTTTGACATGGAATGGACTTGCGGCAGGGAATGGGTACTATGTAATCGCTACTGGCGCTACTCCTACCAGCTGTACTTCTACCAGTGTTCCCGCTAATGTAACCACGGTAGCAAATCCAGCGGCGCTGGTATTGACTGGAAGTTCAATTTGTGTTTCTGCTCCTGACACAGGCACGATTAGTTCTACCACATCCGGAAATAATACCATAAGCTATCAGTTATATAATTCTTCTAATACACCTGTTCAGGGGGCTAAAACAGGAACGGGTTCGGGTTTGACATGGAATGGACTTGCGGCAGGGAATGGGTACTATGTAATCGCTACTGGCGCTACTCCTACCAGCTGTACTTCTACCAGTGTTCCCGCTAATGTAACCACGGTAGCAAATCCAGCGGCGCTGGTATTGACTGGAAGTTCAATTTGTGTTTCTGCTCCTGACACAGGCACGATTAGTTCTACCACATCCGGAAATAATACCATAAGCTATCAGTTATATAATTCTTCTAATACACCTGTTCAGGGGGC
>NZ_QCZH01000006.1 GCF_003097655.1 Flavobacterium laiguense | reverse complement strand
TCTCATAATGAGATAAATGTACAACTATTATTACGCATAAACAATAAAATACGACATTATTTTATTCCAATTGCTTACTTTAGTTTTCATAATTTGTTTTTTGATTGATTGATTTTGATTGATGATTTCCCATAAGACTGTTTTATTCTTGTTTTGTAACAGCATTTTATGAAAAAGTGAATATCTTTTTTGAAATTATTTTGTGGTGCTTTGATTTTTAGCTATTTGGAATTGAAATTTTTTTGAAGCATTTTCGAATTTTACTTGTTTAAAAATGACTTTTTTACTTTTTTTAAGGGTGTAAATAGTCAAAAAACAGAATGCTTTCTGGGCATTCGCTTTAGAAAAATGGGCGTAAATCTGCGAGATCTGCGAGCCTATTTTTTACGCAGTTATAACAGATCTCGAAGCAAAAAAAATGGAATCCTATTTTTTTATCTATAAAAAAAACATTCTAAAAGAGAATGCTATTTTTCACATTCTATATTTGGCGAATAAGCCTTATATTTGCACACTTAAAAAAATCAAGTATACATGTCATTATCCAATATTCTTACCCCATCTATAGAAAAAGCCATTCAAACTTTGTTTGAAGTAAGCATTGATAAAATAGAGTTTCAAACCACTAGAAAAGAGTTTGAAGGCGATATTACGATGGTTATTTTTCCATTACTTAAATTGGTAAAAAGTAATCCTGTTGAATTAGGAAATAAAATTGGAAATTATCTGGTTGAAAATGTTCCTGAAGTAGCCCGTTTTAATGTGGTTTCAGGATTTTTGAATATAGTAATTGCAGATTCTTATTATTTGAATTTCTTCAACGAAATCAAGAATGTTGAAAAATTTGGATTTGTAACGCCTTCGGTAAATGATAAAGCGGTAATGGTTGAATATTCTTCGCCAAACACCAACAAGCCGTTGCACTTGGGGCACGTTCGTAATAATTTATTAGGCTATTCGGTTGCTGAGATTATCAAGGCTTCGGGGAAAAAAGTATACAAAACGCAAATCATCAACGATAGAGGAATCCATATTTGTAAATCCATGTTGGCTTGGCAAAAATTTGGAAACGGAGAAACACCAGACTCTACGGGATTGAAAGGAGATAAATTGGTTGGTAACTATTATGTTGCTTTTGATAAAGCCTACAAAGCAGAAATTGCCGAATTAATGAATGCCGGTAAAACCGAAGAGGAAGCTAAAAAACTAGCTCCAATCATTTTGGAAGCACAACAAATGCTTTTGGATTGGGAGAATGGAAAACCAGAAGTAATTGCACTTTGGAAAACCATGAACCAATGGGTTTATGATGGTTTTGCAATAAGTTATAAAAATCTAGGCGTAAACTTTGATAGTTTCTATTATGAAAGCAACACCTACTTATTGGGTAAAGATGTAGTTCAGGTAGGTCTTGAAAAAGGAATTTTCGAAAAAGATCCTGATGGTTCGGTTTGGATTGATTTGACCGATGAAGGATTGGATCGTAAAATTGTATTGCGTTCGGATGGAACTGCGGTGTACATGACACAGGATATTGGAACTGCGATTCAACGTGTAAAAGACATGCCAGATGTAGGCGGAATGGTGTACACAGTAGGTAACGAACAAGATTATCACTTCAAAGTATTGTTTTTAATTCTGAAAAAATTGGGCTTTGACTGGGCTTCTAATCTTTTTCATTTATCGTACGGAATGGTAGATTTACCTTCTGGAAAAATGAAAAGCCGTGAGGGAACTGTAGTTGATGCCGATGATTTGATGCAAGAAATGACAGATACAGCTCAAAAAATTGCAGAAGATTTAGGAAAACTAGATACTTATTCTGATGATGAAAAATCAAAATTATACACTACAATAGGACTTGGAGCTTTGAAATATTATATTTTAAAAGTAGATCCAAAAAAGCGAATCTTATTCAATCCGGAAGAATCTGTAGACTTTGCTGGAAATACGGGGCCTTTTATACAATATACATACGCAAGAATTCAATCGATTATTCGTAAAGCCAATTTTGATTTTTCTGCTACTTCAACAATTGAAGAATTACATGAAAAAGAAAAAGAACTAGTAAAACAACTTAAATTGTTTCCAGAAGTGATTCAGAATGCCGCTCACAATCATAGCCCCGCTTTGATTGCCAACTTTACGTATGAGTTGGTGCGTGAATACAATTCTTTTTACCAAGCCGTTTCGATTCTTGGAGAAACTGACTTGGACAAAAAAATATTCAGAGTGCAATTGTCCAAAAAAGTGGCAGATGTTATTGCAGATTCCTTTCAATTGCTGGGTATCAATGTGCCTGCGAGAATGTAATTTTTGTATATAAAATGAAAAATCCGTCTCGTTCAAAACGAGACGGATTTTTTTTGTGCTATTTCTAAAGTATTCTATCAATTTGAAACCATCAGATAATTGATTTCAAATGGTTTTAGAATTTTGTATTCATTGATGCAATCTACCAAATACCGTAATTCCTCCAGTTCTTTTCTGTTAAGCAAAATAATAAAATTAGACTGCAAAGTTGGAATAGGAATCTTCTTTTCATAAATGGAATATTTATATTCTGTTTCCCAATAATCAATGTCTATTTGATCCAAATAATTGGCGAAACTCGTCATTTCGACACTACTCAAATCAAAGGTTAAATTGTTAAACAGCAATTGATACATATCCCTATGATGGCAATGCAGTAGAATTCCATTCGAGGTACGGTTTAATATTTTTAGATTGCACATAAGCGTAATTCTTAATTATTTGATTACAAAAGCATCAATTATAGTATCAACTTCTGCTTGAGTTGCGGTAGGTTTTAAAGCAAATAAAACAGCGAAAAGCGATTTCTTATCTACTTTATTTTGTAATGATAAATCTTTGTTAGTAGCATAAACTTTCTCCCATTTGCTTCTTACTTTTTTCCAAACTTCAGTATTGTTTTTCCACCAATTTTGAGCCAATTTACATTTACTGTCGGCTACTTTGGTATAAATGTCCATTCCTTTCTCTTGTGCCAATAAGACATCTTTTCCGTCAGCATCTCTTACCAGTTTGTCATTGTCTTGTTCGTGAATCCAGCCAAACGATGTTATTTCTTGAATGTTTCTTCTTTTCAGAACATTATAATCATTTCTTTTGGTGTGCTCTCTTCTTGGTAGGGGAGCATCAGTTGTATTTTTCCAATAATCTGTTCCGTCAACATGAACCCAACTTGCAGTTCCTTCGTATCTAGGACTGTCATCTACTTGATATACTTTTTGTGTCCATTGACCTTTTGCATTTTTGGCTGGCAATTTGTTGAATTTCCAAGTTTGATCTTTGAAAAAAGAATACAAATCGGTGTTTTCATACAGCCAATCTTGTCTCCAGTGTTTTACAATGTCATTTTCTCCAGTTCCAACAATCAATAAATGTTGCAAAACAATTTTGTTGGGTTGGTCTTCTAGTAACTCAACCCATTCGAGTGCACTTTCGTGTTTGGTTGCTGATGGTTTGTAATTGATACTGTCTTTTGAATATTTAAAAGTTTCTGTGAAATTGAACTTCACTTCATAACAGCCACACATTGCTTTGATGGAATTAATGTCTTGTTGCTGCTGCAAATCTTGACTATTACCAGTTAGACTTGTTAATAATACAATTGAAACAAGGAATGCTTTGATTCTCATAAGGTTAGTTTTTAATGAATAATAATTTTCGTCAAAAATACTATATTTATTTAGAATAAATAAAAATAAGAGATACATTTGTCAAAAATTAATAAGAATGTTTCTAAACAAATTGAAGTTCATAGGTTTGATTTTGTTGCCAACACTTGTGTTTTCTCAAGTAGATAAAGAAGATAGTAGTTTACAAACAGAACAATTAAACGAAGTCATCGTGACAGCAACACGTACCGAAAGACAGCTTTCGACTTTGCCATTGCCTACTTATGTAATTACTGCAACCGCTATTGAAAGAGCAGGAGTGACAAGACTAAACGAGATTTTGGCACAACAAACAGGACTCATCACAACTGCCGATTTTGGGGGTGTCGAAGGGATTCAGATTCAAGGTTTGGATGCTGCTTATACTTTGATTCTAATGGATGGAGTGCCGCTAGTGGGGAGAAGTGCTGGAACTTTAGACCTATCAAGAGTTAGTGTTGGTAATATAGAACGGATAGAAATTGTAAAAGGAGCTTCATCCTCTTTGTATGGATCGGAAGCTTTGGCAGGAGTGATTAATATTATTACCAAAAAACCAAAAACAGATTTGCTTTCAGGGAGTTTTTTGTATCGCTATGCAACCTTTAATACGATGGACACTAATGCTAGTTTGAATTGGAAAAAGAAAAAATTTTCTGGAACTGTCTTTGCAGATTATTTTAAATCTGATGGTTATGATTTGGATAAAACGACTGCACTCAAAACAGTTGAACCTTATGCGAATATAACGATTCAGCCTAGATTCTATTTTGATTTTTCGGAGGAACTCAAATTGACTTTAGGGACTAGATATTACCATCAGAAACAAGATTACAAAACGATTATTCAGGAACTAAATTATAATGGAGATGAGACTATAAAAGAATGGGATATTAATACAAAATTGGAACAAAAATGGAATTCAAAAATAAATACGGATTACGAATTATATACAACCAATTATAAAAACGAGTCTTTCTTGAATAATCCAAACAATGTGAGTTTTGAAGAAAGTTTTTATGACCAATGGCTTTTTCGTCCCGAAATTAGAACCACTTTTTCGATCAATAAACACAAATTAACTGCAGGAGTTGGTCTAAATTATGAAACGCTCAATAGAACTTATTTTGCCGAAAAGGCAATATTCAATTCGCAATTCGCTTTTCTTCAATACGATTATAATCCAACCGATAAATGGAATATTCTGGCGGGTTTGAGATACGATAATAACAATCAATATCAATCGCAGCTCAGCCCAAAACTAGCCATAAACTTTAAAATAAACACTCATTTATCACTCAAATCATCCGTAGGTTATGGCTTTAAATCACCAGATTTTAGACAATTGTACTTTGATTTTACCAATTCATCTGTAGGATATACCGTTTTGGGGTACAATGTTGCAGAGTCAAAATTAAATGTATTAGAAAGTCAAGGGCAATTGTTGTCCCGAATTCCTGGAATTAGTTTTGAAAACCCATTGAAACCAGAAAGCTCTGTAAACTTCAATTTTGGAAGTTTTTATCAAAAAGAGAGATTAAAAATTGAAGCTAATTTGTTTTATAATTCTATTTCAAATTTAATTGATACTCGGGTTGTAGCTCAAAAAACAAATGGGCAAAATGCGTTTAGCTACTTTAATATTGATCAAATTTTCACTTATGGGTTAGAATTGAATTCGACTTATAATTTTTCTAATCAATTTAATGTTTCTGTGGGATATCAATATCTAATTGCAAAAGATCAATCGGTTGTTGAGGCTATAGAAAACGGAACTGTTTTTGCCAGAAATCCAGCCACATTAGAATCTTTTCAAATTAAAAAATTCGATTATTTTGGGTTGCTGAATCGCTCGAAAAATACGGCAAATGTGAAAATGTATTATACGATTCCAAAGTTAAGAACCGATTTTAATTTACAAGTTTTTTATAGAAGTAAATATGGTTTATGGGATACCAATAGCAATCAAATTTTAGATACGTATGATGATTTTGTCGATGGTTATGCAACAGCCAATTTTTTAATCTCAAAACAAATTAAAGAAAAATTCTCTATCCAAATGGGTGTAAACAATCTTTTTGATTTTACAAATCCAGAAGAAATTAGCACCGTTTCAGGAAGACAGATTTTCGGAAGATTACAATTCAATTATTAATTATTTTAAACACTTTTATTATGAAAAACAGATTTACAACAAGTTTTTTAAAACTTTCTCTTTTAGCAGTAGTGCTATTTACAGCATCTTGCAATAACGATCATGATACTCCTGCTGCGGTAGTATTAGAAACAAAAACGGTTTCCAATTTAGCCGCTCCTCAAACAGGGGGGCAAGGGCAACCAGATGGTGGGGCATTTACAAAATTTAGTTTTTCAGAAAATGCTATAGTTACAAATGATAATTGGGATATTGCTTTCAGAGGGACAACTATTATTGTAAATGGCGGAACGCTAATCGGTCTTGCAGATGAGCCAGTTAGAACAGGAACTGGTGCAGTAAGTATTGTTTCCGGTACATTAGGTGTTGTCACTACAATTCCTGCAGTGGGTACATTTGCACAAGACGCAGCAAAGACATACGCGTTTCCGACTTCGGGAGATAATGCTTGGTATGACTACAATTCTACCACACATATTATTTCTGCAAAAGCTGGAAAAGTATTTGTGGTAAAAACGCACAATGGAAAATATGCGAAATTTGAAATCCTAAGTTATTACAAAGATGCTCCAGCAACACCGGGTGCCAATTCGGTAGCAAGAAATTTTACTTTTAAGTTTGTTTACCAAGGTAGCAGTTCTGCAACTTTTTAATTATAATTAGTTAGTTTTTTTATTTTTGGGAAAAGGAGGTTGGATTTATCTAGCCTCTTTTTGTTGTTTTGAACTTTATTTTAAAACAATTGCTTTTTTATTTCTAATACTATTTAAACTTCAATATCAAATCATTAAATTTGCGGCTTAATTAAAGAGAAATACAATTATGTTCGATAATTTAAGCGATAAACTAGACAAAGCCTTTCATATATTAAAAGGACACGGAAAAATCACTGAAGTAAACGTAGCCGAAACTTTGAAAGAAGTGCGTCGTGCCTTACTTGATGCCGATGTCAATTTTAAAATTGCCAAAGATTTTACTACCAAAGTAAAAGAGAAAGCAATAGGTCAAGATGTATTAACTACATTACAACCGGGACAATTATTGGTAAAGTTAGTCAAAGATGAGCTTACTGAATTGATGGGTGGAGATGTTGCAGGAATCAATCTTTCCGGAACTCCATCAGTAATATTAATGTCGGGGTTGCAAGGATCTGGAAAAACTACTTTTTCCGGTAAATTGGCCAATTATCTTCAAACCAAAAAGAATAAAAAACCACTTTTGGTAGCTTGTGATATTTATCGTCCAGCGGCAATTCAACAATTGTATGTTGTTGGAGATTCTATTGGAGTTGAAGTATACTCTGAACCAGAAAACAAAAATCCAGTCGAAATTGCACAAAATGCAATTAAGCATGCCAAAGCCAATGGGTTTAATGTAGTGATTGTCGATACTGCGGGTCGTCTAGCGGTCGATAAAGAAATGATGGATGAAATTGCCAAAGTGCATAAAGCCATTCAACCACAAGAAACTTTATTTGTTGTGGATGCCATGACAGGCCAGGATGCAGTAAATACAGCAAAAGCTTTCAACGATATCTTGAATTTTGATGGGGTTATTTTAACCAAATTAGATGGAGATACTCGTGGTGGAGCTGCGATTTCTATCAAATCGGTAGTGAACAAGCCAATTAAGTTTGTGGGTACTGGTGAGAAAATGGATGCTATTGATGTATTCTATCCTATTCGTATGGCAGAACGTATCCTCGGTATGGGGGATGTTGTGTCTTTGGTGGAAAGAGCGCAAGAGCAATATGACGAAGATGAAGCTAGAAAAATCCAAAAGAAAATTGCTAAAAATGAATTTGGTTTTGATGATTTCTTGTCGCAAATTCAGCAAGTAAAGAAAATGGGTAATATGAAAGACTTGGTAGGAATGATACCAGGTGCTTCAAAAGCAATGAAAGATATAGAAATAGAAGATGATGCTTTCAAACATATTGAAGCAATTATCCATTCTATGACTCCAGAAGAAAGAAGTAAGCCTGCCATAATTGATGTAAAAAGGAAAGCTAGAATTTCCAAAGGTTCCGGTACAAAAATTGAGCAAGTGAATCAATTGATGAAACAGTTTGACCAAATGAGCAAAATGATGAAGATGATGCAAGGCCCAGGTGGAAAAAACCTAATGAAAATGATGGGCGGAATGAAAGGAATGCCTGGAATGAGATAATTTTTTGTTTCAAGTTTCAGGTTTCAAGTTGTTGAAACGTGAGCTTGAAACGTGAGCTTGAAATCTGAAAAACTAAAACTAAATTAAAATGCAACTATTAGACGGAAAAAAAACTGCGGAAGATATTAAATGCGAAATCGCTGCCGAAGTAGAAAAGATTAAAGCTCAAGGAGGTAAAGTGCCTCATCTAGCAGCTTTGATTGTTGGTAATGATGGAGCCAGTTTAACTTATGTAGGAAGCAAGGTAAAAGCGTGTGAGCGTGTAGGTTTTGAGTCTACTTTGATAAAAATGCCAAGTACAACTTCAGAGACTGAATTGCTAAAAAAGATTAAGGAGTTGAATGAGAATAGTGAAATCGATGGTTTTATTGTTCAGTTACCTCTTCCGGAGCAAATTGATGAGCAAAAAGTTTTGATGGCTGTTGATCCAAGAAAAGATGTCGATGGGTTTCATCCTGAGAATTTCGGAAAAATGGCTTTGGATATGACTACTTTTATTCCTGCTACTCCTTTTGGAATCTTGGAATTGCTAGAAAGATATGGTGTAGAAACTCAAGGAAAACACACTGTAGTAATAGGGAGAAGTCATATTGTAGGAAGACCGATGAGTATCCTAATGGGAAGAAAAGGTTTTCCTGGAAACTCAACGGTAACATTAACGCATAGTTATACCAAAAATATTGCTCAAATCACAACACAAGCTGATATTATTATTACTGCTTTGGGAGTTCCAAACTACTTGAAAGCAGAAATGGTAAAAGACGGAGCTGTAGTTATTGATGTTGGTATTACTCGTGTTGCAGATGATATAAATCCTAAAGGATACGTGATTACTGGTGACGTAGATTTTGAAAATGTAAGCAAAAAATGTTCATTCATAACTCCAGTACCAGGTGGAGTAGGACCAATGACTATCGCGATGTTGTTGAAAAACACATTGTTGGCAAGGGAAATGAGAATTGCCAGAAACGAATAGAAGTACATAAAAATTTATAGAAATGCCTTAAACGAAAGTTTAAGGCATTTCTTTTTCTTAATCCTTTCTTAAAATAAGTTGAATCTGTTTTTTTAAGAAAGATAAAAGGATACTTTTGCAAAACTTAAAAATAACCACCAAATGGACGATTATTATTCGGGAAAATTGAAAGAATAAAGCACTTGAAAAACTTTCAGGATGCTATAAACTCACCTATAGAATTTTGAAATGAAAGCTTTTTACAAAAACAATAACGGATTAATCGAGTCTAAAGAGTGGACTCCAAACTGCTGGATCAATATTGAATGTCCAACAGTAGAAGAAAAAAAATACCTCCTAGAAGAATTACAAGTTCCCGAAGAATTTTACAATGATATTGAAGATATTGACGAAAGACCCCGTATAGAGGTTGAAAACGGTTGGACGCTTATTATCATTAGGATTCCAGTGAATACAGATAATGTTAAACTGCCATTTAATACGATTCCGGTTGGGGTTGTTTTTAAAGATGAGGTTTGTGTTACCATCAGCTTTCATAAAACTGAAATGTTAACCGATTTTGTAATCTATACCCAACGCAAAAATAAAGACATTCATGGTAATTTTGATTTGGTCTTGAAATTGCTCTTGTCATCGAGTGTATGGTATTTGAAGTACTTAAAACAAGTCAACCAAAAGATAAAATTAGCGGAAGAAAATCTAGAGCAATCCATCAAGAATGAAGAATTACAAGCGTTGCTTCAAATCGAGAAATGTTTGGTGTTCTTTATGACTTCCTTGAAAGGCAATGATATACTGCTTCATAGAATCAAGAATATAAAGTCACAACGGGAGTCGTATGACTCGGATTTGTTAGAAGATGTAGAAATTGAATTGCGTCAAGCACAAGAAACTACAAGTATTTATAGTGATATCTTGACAGGAACGATGGATGCGTATGCTTCTGTAATTTCCAATAATATGAATGCCATTATGAAACAGTTGACTTCTGTTTCCATTATTTTGATGATTCCCACATTGATCGCAAGTTTATACGGGATGAATGTGCCTAATGACTTAGAAGATAATGATTACGGTATCTGGATTGTTATTTCGGTATCTATTGTATTATCTGCTTTAGGAGTGTTTTTATTTAAAAGAAAGCGATGGTTTTGATATTAAATACAAAAGCCGTTTCAATAACATGAAACGGCTTTTGTATTTAATAATCCCCTCTCTTCTTAAACCTTGGATCGTCTCTTTTGATGAATTCTGTTCTTCTTTTTGCGGGTTCTGCTTTAGGTAAACTTGCTTCTTCTGTTTTGCTGGAAGGTTCAATCAATTCGTTCAGTTCTTTTATTTCGGCATCGGTTAAATCTCTATAGCGACCTACAGGAACATCTAGAGAAATATTGATAATTCGGATGCGTTTCAAAGCCGTAACTTCATAACCTAAATACTCACACATTCTACGGATTTGACGATTCAATCCCTGTGTTAAGATGATTTTGAAGATGTATTTGCTGATTTGTTCTACTTTGCATTTACGGGTAACAGTGTCTAAAATAGGCACGCCATTACCCATTCGCTCTATAAAACGATCCGTTATGGGTTTATTTACCGTTACGGTATATTCTTTTTCGTGATTGTTTCTGGCACGCAATATTTTGTTGACAATATCACCGTCATTGGTCATAAAAATCAAACCTTCACTGGCTTTGTCCAATCGGCCAATAGGGAAAATACGTTTGGGGTAATTGATGTAATCTACAATGTTATTGCGAACTTCAAGATTAGTAGTGCATTCTATTCCTACGGGTTTGTAGAAAGCAAGATAAACGGGTTTTTCGTTTTTCTCCCGAATTAGTTTTCCGTCTATGCGCACTTCGTCATCTGGCGAAACTTTAGTCCCAAGTTCTGGTACAACACCATTGATGGTTACTCGGCCTTCTTCGATGATTTTATCGGCTTCGCGACGGGAACAATAGCCCGTTTCTCCTATGAATTTATTGAGGCGTTTTAGATTTTCTTCCATACTGCAAAAGTAGTGTTTTTTTAGACTTCTTGGATTTTTAGATTATTAGAAAATGTTTGAATGTTTCCTGGAACTAAAAAAATAAAACCTTTTAGCCCCGATAGTAACGGCATCCTTTTTTCTATTTACCCTGTCAGGGTTCTGAACCCTGACAGGGTAAATAGAAAAAAAATATAGTGGATAGCGGGAATCCATAGTAACAAGAATGCCTATTTTTTGGCTCCAAATAAAAAACTATAAATTTCTTGATATAAATCATCGTCATGTAGGGCATGACCTAAACCAGATGTTTCTATAAAACGGGCACTTTTCCAATTAGAAGCTATTTTTTTTCCTTCTTCAAAAGAAACAACTTTATCTTTTTTGTCATGAACAACGATACCTTCTATTGTGATATGAGATGCGAATTTTGCACCTGAAAAAGCGTCTATTTTAAAATTGAAATTCTCTAAATAACGGTTCTCCATTAGTGAAAATATTTTAGGATTTAAACTCAGCATTTTGATATAATTGTCAATAAGCGTTTTTAAATCAGATGGAGCGCCCAAAATCACCATTTTCTTAATGCTGGATTCTGGAAATAAATATTGATGAAAGACACATGCGGCCCCTCCAATAGAATGGCCTATGATAATACTAGGATTGTATTTTTCGACTGCTTTGTTGATGAACTCAGCATAACGAGGTACATTGAATTCCTTACCGCTACTTTGTCCGTGTGCGGGTGCATCTATGGCAATGATGGTGCTTCCGGATTTTTGTAGATACGGTAGGGTTTTCTCCCAACGAGCCGAATTGCTTTCCCAGCCGTGAACCAAAAGGATTTTGGTTTCATTCCCTTCCCAAGTATAGGTTTGAAAATGGTGTTCGTTATGCTGGAAAGTCTCTTTAATGGTATTTTGTAGAATTGTTGGTAGGTCTTCTTTGGAAAGACGCCCTATTCTGGGTTGACTAAAAAGAGAGTAAGATACATGTAAGGCTTTTTTTGGATGTACCAAACTGAGCAGGTTGATGTATTGACCAACGGATTTGACAACTAGAAAACGAATGCTTTTTTTAAGGCTCAAAATAATAGGGTATAAAAAAAGCCTCGAAATTCGAGGCTTAGTTATTTTTAGAATTTAGAAAACAATTGTTCCATTTTCTCTCTTTCTTCTTCAGCCAAAACACTGTCGACTAAAATTCTTCCAGAGTGCTCATCAATTAAGATTTTCTTTCTAGAAGCAATTTCTACTTGCGTTTGTGGTGGAATCGTGAAGAATGATCCTGCTGATGCTCCTCTTTCGATAGAAACAACTGCTAGTCCGTTACGAACACTGCTTCTGATTCTTTTGTAAGCTACCAATAAACGATCTTCGATTAATGCTTCGTATTCTGCTGATTTCTCAGATAAGAAGATTTCTTCTTTTTGAGTTTCAGACATGATAGCATCCAATTCTGATTTTTTATGTTTCAAGTGAGATGATTTAGACTCTAATCTCTCTTTTGAAGAAGCAATTACTTCTTTTTTATGCTCAATAGAAGCTTTCATTTCTTTGATTTGCTTTTCGGCAAGTTGAATTTCTAATTCTTGAAATTCTACTTCTTTAGTCAAAGAGTTGAATTCGCGGTTGTTGCGAACGCTTTCTTGTTGTTTTGTGTATTTTTTGACAGCTTCTTTGTGCTCGTCAATTGCATTCTTTTTTTCTTTGATCAGGTTTTCGACTACTTCGAGTTCGCTTTTCAATTTCTCTGAACGAGTGCTTAAACCTGCAACTTCATCTTCTAAATCCTCAACCTCTAAAGGAAGTTCACCTCTAACGTTTCTGATTTCGTCAATTCTAGAGTCAATTAGCTGTAAATCGTAAATTGCTCTTAACTTGTCCTCAACACTTAATTCTTTCGTATTCGCCATATTCTATAAGTACTTAACTGGATTTGTATTTTCTTCCGATAAAATGATTGCAAAATTAAGGATTTTTTTTCTAAGATAATCAACAATATACTCTTTTGTATAGCGTTCGCTTTCAAAATGTCCAATATCGGCCAATAAAAGTTGATTTTCGGCTTCGTAATACTGATGATATTTCAAATCGGCAGTCAAAAAAGCATCGGCACCGGCTTGAATTGCATTTTTTATCGCAAAACTACCTGAACCTCCCAAGACGGCCACTTTCTTTATTTTTTTTCCTATAAAAGCAGAATGACGAATTCCGTTGGCTTTCATTTTGTCTTTGGCATACAGCAGAAAATCCTTTTCATCCATTGGTTCTTCCAGTTCGCCAATCATTCCTAGACCAATATGATTAAAGGTGTTTTTCATATTGTAAATTTCGACAGCCACTTCTTCGTAAATATGGTTTTCTTTTAGCGCCTTTATGATTTTTGCTTCTAAATGCTTGGCATAAACGACTTCGATTTTGGTCTCGGTACCAGTAGATAGCACACCTCTTTGACCAATGGTTGGTTCGCTTTTTTCATTCCCTTGATAGGTAAAAGTCCCCTCGGAGTTGAAACTGCATTTGTCATAATTGCCAATGCTTCCTGCTCCTGCCTCAAACAAGGCATTTCTAACTTTTTCGGCATTGTCTCTAATGGTATAGGTAACTAATTTTCGAATGTGATTTTGTTTTGGAATTAAAATCTGGGTATTTATAAGTCCCAAAGTATCACAAAATATTTTATTTACCCCTTCTGGGTGATTGTCAAGTGCGGTATGAACAGCATAAATGGCTATGTCGTTTTTTATGGCTTTAAGCAGAGAGCGTTCTACATAGTTTTTTCCCGTTATTTTCTTTATTCCAGAAAATAAAATAGGGTGGAAACAAACTATCAAATTGCATTTTTTAGCAATGGCTTCATCAATTACATTTTCTAAAGCATCGTGGCAAACTAAAACGCCCGTGGCCTCAGAGTCTTCGTTTCCTATTATTAAACCAACATTGTCAAAATCTTCGGCATAAGCCAATGGAGCCATTTCTTCAAGTATAGAAAGGATTTCTTTTATTGTACTCATTTTTTTAATCTTTTTGGAGGTATTTATCAATCTGTACTCTATGAAATTAACAACGTAAAAACTATTTGGTGTTAATTTGTAAAGTTAACATTAGTTTGTTTTTAATAATTTCCGTTCAAAGATAAAATATTATGCTTTCGTAAAATGAATATACTGCAAAAATATATTGTTTCTAAAGCGCTTGGTTTTTTAACAAATAAAAACAGTGCGATTTTGTATATTTGTATTTAAAATCAATAGTCATGACTACAATAATCCTAAAAATTAACGAGCGTACCAAAGCAGGAAAGGCATTTATGGCAATGTCTGAGACTTTTTTTAAAAACGTTGAAGGTATTGAGATTATTGAAACAGATTCTAAAAAATTAAAAAAAGGAAAAAATAAGTATAATCCTGAGTTTGTAGATATAGTTCTAAAATCAGCAAAAAGCAATAAAAGTAAAGAAATTAATCCAAATGACATATGGGGAAGTTTAGGATTGAAATAAAAGAAATTGCTGAAAAACATATTATACAACATTATAAATCGGACGATAAAAAAAGTATTAAAAATATCGAACGTATTCTTTTGGAACTCTCCGAAACGCCTTTTGAGGGAATTGGGAATCCCGAACCTTTAAAATACGAACTTAAGGGTTTTTGGTATAAGCGAATAAATCAGAAAGACAGAATGGTATATTATTTTGAAAATGAGACTGTAACTATTTATATTGTTTCTGCAATGGGTCATTATTCCGATAAATAATATATGAATTTACTGCGAAAAATATTGTTCCCATTTGCCGTTTTGTATGGCTTCATTACGGGTATTCGGAATTTTCTTTTCGATAAAGGGATTTTAAAATCCTATTCTTTTGATTTGCCCGTTATTGCAGTTGGTAATCTTAGTGTGGGAGGAACCGGAAAAACGCCTCAAATTGAATATTTGATTCGTTTGCTATCCGATAAATATAAAGTTGCCACTTTGAGCAGAGGCTACAAGAGACAGTCAGAAGGATTTGTTTTGGCGAATGATAGTTCGGATGCACTGCAATTAGGCGATGAACCGTTTCAGTTTTATCAAAAATTCGCGACTATTCAAGTGGCCGTTGATGCCAATCGAAAGAACGGAATCGAGCAACTGCTTTCCCATTCGAATCCTCCAGAAGTCATTTTATTGGACGACGCTTTTCAACATCGAAAGGTAAAAGCGGGGTTTTACATTATGCTTACTTCCTTTGGAGATTTGTACTGTGATGATTTTATATTACCCACAGGAGATTTAAGAGAGAGCAGGAGTGGAGTGCAAAGAGCAAATATTGTAATTGTTACCAAATGCCCTTCGGATCTTTCGTTGAATACACAAAATGCGATAAAAAAACAACTGAATCTTTCTTTCAATCAAAGTTTGTTCTTTACCTTTATAGAGTATGATGAGGTTGTTTATTCTGAAAAGGAAACGCTAAAAGTAGCCGAGATTAAAAGTGTTGAAAAGATACTTTTGGCTGGAATAGCAAAGCCCGAATCGTTTTTTGCCTATTTGAAACAAGAAAATGACGAATGTTTGACTTTTCCCGATCATCACCATTTTAGCGAAAGCGAATTGCTGGAAATTAAGAAGAAAGCAAAGGATAAGATTATTGTAACAACCGAAAAAGATTATGTACGATTGAAAGGAAGTGTGTTAAGTGAACAGCTTTATTTTTTGCCTATAAAAAGTTCGTTCCTTTCCGATGCAGATAATTTTGACAAAAATATTTTGAATTATGTGGGACAAAGTACAAGAAACAGTTAGCTTTATTCAAGGGAAAATAAATTTTATTCCTGAATATGGAGTTATTTTAGGATCTGGATTGGGGGGATTTACTGATGATATTGATGTGAAATTTACCTTGCCGTATGAGGAAATACCAAATTTTCCCGTTTCAACCGTTGAAGGGCATAAAGGCGCATTGGTTTTTGGTACAATTGGTGCCAAAAAAGTGGTTGCGATGCAAGGTCGCTTCCATTTTTATGAAGGATATTCCATGAAAGAAGTGACTTTTCCTGTTCGGGTGATGAAGTATTTAGGTGTTCAAAAATTAATAGTTTCTAATGCCTCTGGCGGTGTAAATTCGAATTATAAAGTGGGTTCGATTGTGATTATCAAAGATCATATCAATTTTATGCCAGAGCATCCTTTAAGAGGAAAAAACGACGAACGTTTTGGTCCAAGATTCGTCAACATGAGCCAGCCCTATTCGGTAGAAATGATTGCAAAAGCCAAACAAATAGCCCAAGAATTAAGTATTGAGGTTCACGATGGGGTTTATTTAGGTTTGCAAGGTCCTACTTTTGAAACCTTGTCCGAATATAGAATGGTTAAGATTTTGGGGGCTGATTGTGTGGGAATGTCTACCGTTCCTGAGGTAATTGTGGCTCGGCACATGGAGTTAGAGACTTTTGGGGTTTCCATTATAACTGATATGGGCGATGAGGATAGTATTCTAACAGTTTCTCATCAAGAGGTTTTGGAGGCTGCCAAAAAAGCGGAGCCCAATTTGCGGAATCTTATCAAAGAGTTGATAATAAGGGGTTAAGAATTGGTTATGTTTTGGGCAATGATAGTGTAAAAATCTTCAGGAACAAATGGTTTTGTAATTACATCGGTCATGCCAAAAGAAAGTAGCATTTCTCTATTTTCATCTAATGAAATGGCAGTTAGTGCAATGATTGGAGTTTTAGTGTCAAATTCTCTGATTTGTTGTGTGGCAATAGTCCCATTGATGCCAAGTAAATGAACATCCATTAAAACCAAATCGAAAACATTGTCTTTCAAGATTTGAATGGCGTCTTCGCCATTGTCTAAAATGGCACATTCAATATCTTTATTTTCCAACATTTTTTTGGTAATCATTTGGTTGATTTTGTTGTCTTCAACTACCAATATTTTTTTGTTTTTGAATATTTCCGGATCGTAATTTTTTATTTTAGATTTAATTTGAATGGGTTTTGGGTCTACTTTAAATTTTAATTCAAAAGAAAAAGTAGATCCTTTCCCAACCACACTTTTTAGTTTTATCTGTCCACCTAATATTTTGACTAATTTTTTAACAATGGTTAATCCTAATCCAGTACCTCCAAACTTTCTGTTGATTTCTACAGAACCTTGGGAGAAGCTTTCAAATACGGTTTTTAATTTATCTTCGGGAATTCCAATCCCAGTATCAATGATTTGAAAATAAACAATGGCATTGTCATTTTGATAGGATCTTAATTTGGCAATTACACTGACGGTTCCGTTATTGGTAAATTTTAGTGCATTGTTTATTAAGTTCATGAAAATTTGGGATAACTTTGTTGGATCTCCAATCAAATTTTCGGGAACTGCTGAGTCAATTTTGAGAATAAATTTATTATTGTTTATTGTGGCTATTTCTTTTAGCGAGTTTTGAATGTCTCCTAATAATTGTTTTAGATTAAAATTGATGTATTCTATTTCCAGTTTATTGGACTCTATTTTATTGATTTCTAAAATGTCATTGATGAATGTAGTCAGATAGTTTCCTGAAAATTTCAAAGAAGTTAAATAATGCATTTGAGATTTTTTTGGATTTTCTTCCAATAATAAATGAGTAATCCCATTGATTGCATTCAAGGGAGTTCGTAGTTCGTGACTTACAGTCGATAAGAACTCAGATCTTGCTTTCGAAGCTTCTTCGGCTTTGTTTTTTGCAATAATTAATTCATTGTTTTTTTCTTTCAATAATAAGTTCGTTTGATTGCGAATGATATTGTTTTTATAAAGAGATAAACTTAACAGGGACAAAATAGAAATAATGGCAATAGCGAGAATGCTTATGAGTTTAGAGAATTTATTTGATTTTTCTTTTTCTTTGTTTTCTTTTTCAAGACGTATGTTTTCTTGTAATCGTTGGGTTTCTTTGAAATTTTCATAATCATTGATGCCTAATTTTTCATCATTGGCAAGTGTAATACTTTCTTTTAAATTCAAATGCTGTTTTAGGTAGGTGTAAGCAGTCGTTTTGTCTAACATTTTATCGTAAACAGAACTGATTGCCAATAGGAGATTCGATTTTTGATCTAGGTTTTTGGTTTTTTTATTTAATTCTAAGGCTCTGTTGAAATAATTTAAAGCCAAATTGTATCTTTTAGCCGAAGCTTCAATTGTACCTATTTGATACAGTGTTTCGGCTCTGGTGTTTGTAGCAACTTTATTTTCTGGTTGGACAATGATGGCGTTGAATATAGTTGAAGCCAAAGCGGTATTTCCCCTTTTTTTTGAAAGTATTCCTTTTTGAAGGTTGATTAAATTCGCTTTATCTCTGATGCCTAGTTTTTTTCGAATTTCTTCCGACTTAGAAATAGAAGTTTCTGCAAGCGTATATTTTTTTTTCGCCATATAGGACAAGCCTATAAAATAATAGGCATCTGCTACTTTTTTGTTTGGTTTGTTGGAAATAGTATTGAATAATAGAATGCTCTTGTTTAAAATTTCAATAGCATCAGTGTGAAGTTTTAGGTCGAAATAAATTTTTCCGAGCTGATAAGTTTGAGTAGCTTCGCCTTCCGGTTTGTTGTTTTTTTTACAAAAATCAATTGATTTTTGAGTGTAGAATAAAACCTCTTTATATTTATTGTTATTTATATTTTCTGCTACCAAATTTGAGTAATAAGCGACACTGTCTACTTTAGTTCTCTTTTGGGAATAGAGTAGGGAGTGAGAAAAAATAAATAATAATAAAACGTATTTCATATTTTGCTATTTATTAATCTTTAGAACTCTCTGGTAAGTAATTGCTTCGCCTGTTCGCTATCGTTCGAGTCGCAAAGCATCATCATTGTTTATCTCATCGGTTGCTATTTTATTTTGGCATTCGATGACCCGAGCCGATAGGCGAACTGACGAAGTATTCTCAATTGCGACCAATTTAGGTTCTGTCTATTTTCTGTTTGAGTGTGTTTTTACTATTATTTTATTAATAGGATTAAATCAATGATTCGGGAAGAGTACCCAATTTCATTGTCATACCAGCCTACTACTTTTACCATTTTATCGATTACCGAAGTAAGTTGTGAGTCAAATATACATGAATTTTTATTGCCTATAACATCTACAGATACAATTGGGTCTTCTGTATATTCTAAAAACCCTTTTAATGAGGTCTGAGAAGCCAATTTAAAAGCATCGTTTATTTCTTTTATGGTAACCGCACGTTTTACATTGAATGTGATATCCGTTAGTGAACCATCAGGAACGGGTACTCGAATTCCGCAACCACCCATTTTTCCATCGAGTGCTGTGAAAATTTTGGTCAATGCTTTAGCGGCTCCGGTTGTAGTTGGAACTATGGATTGGCTTGCGCCTCTAGCCCTGCGTAAATCTTTATGGGGTTGGTCGTGTAAACTTTGATCAGTAGTATAGGAGTGAATGGTGGTAATATATGCTTGCTCAATACCGCAAAGTTCATCAATGACTTTAATCATTGGTGCAGCATTATTGGTGGTGCAGCTTGCATTAGAGATAATGACTTCTGTCCCATCGAGAATAGATTCATTAACGCCCAAAACAACTGTTTTTATAGTCTCCACTTCTGATGGGGCCGAAAGAATTACTTTTTTGGCACCCACGAGAATATGCGCGTTTATCTCTTCAAAAGTTTTGAATTTTCCGGTAGATTCTACAACCAAATCAATGTCTATACTTTTCCAGTCTAGATTTGAAATGTTTTTTTCGTGGAAAAATAAAAAATGTTTGCCGTCTACAAAAATCCCAGTTTCATCAGCGCTTACCGTAAAAGGCAAAACGCCATGAATACTGTCGTATTTTGCTAAATGCGCCATTGTTTTCTTATCGGCAATGTCATTGATGGCGACTACTTCAATAGAGGGATGGTTTAAAAGTAAGCGAAATAAATTTCGGCCAATTCTTCCAAATCCATTTATAGCGATTCTTGTTTTTGTCATTTTAAACTAGTCATTATTCCCCTTTAGGGGCTAAAGTATATGCTTTTGTGCTTTATAAGAAGATCGTACCAATGGACCACTTTCAACATGACGAAACCCTAACTCTAAACCAAATTTTTCATAAATCGCGAATTGGTCGGGGGTTATGAATTCTTTCACAGGAAGGTGTTTTTTACTAGGCTGTAAATATTGACCAATTGTTACAATGTCAACGTTGGCAGCTCGTAAGTCACGCATGGTTTGAAAAACTTCGTCTTCTTGTTCGCCAAGTCCCAACATAATTCCAGATTTAGTTCTGTTGATGCCTTTCTCTTTTAGGTATCTCAAAACTTCTAAGCTTCGGTCGTATTTGGCTTGTATGCGAACTTCGCGAGTCAATCTGCGAACGGTTTCTACATTATGTGAAACCACTTCTGGATTGGCTTCAACTATACGGTCTATATTTCTTTCGATACCTTGAAAATCGGGAATCAAAGTCTCCAGGGTAGTGTTTGGGTTCATTCTTCGGATGGCTTTTACGGTTTCAATCCATATAATAGAACCGCCATCTTTCAAATCATCTCTATCAACACTCGTAATTACAGCGTGTTTGATATTCATGATTTTGATGGAACGGGCCACTTTCTCAGGTTCATCCCAATCTACGGTTTCTGGTCTTCCGGTTTTTACACCACAAAAACCACAAGAACGGGTGCAAACATTTCCTAAAATCATAAAAGTTGCAGTTCCTTCACCCCAGCATTCCCCCATATTCGGGCAACTTCCTGAAGTACAAATAGTATTCAAGCTATATTTATCCACCAAACCACGAAGCTCAGTGTATTTTTGCCCTATCGGAAGTTTTACCTTCAGCCATTTTGGTTTAGCTACGCTCGATTCGGCTACGCCTCGGGTTTCAACAGGTAATGTATTGTCTAAAACAGTTTCCATATTTTAATTTTCAGATTGCAAAGATAAGGAATGTTGATTGATGAATTAGGCTAATGAAATGAGATTTTGTTTGATAAATAATTAAAAAACTATAGTTTATATTTTATCTCAAATAAAACATACCCAGCAAGTGAACTAAATTTGATTACTTCGAAATAATTTGGGGTACTATTGTTTTGTATTCGAGTAGGATTATCAATTTTTAGAATATTATTTCCAGATATGCTAAAATCCCATTTGCTTTTTAATTTATTGTATCTAATTCTAGGGTTTAAAGAATAGATTTTAGTATCTGAAGTCGCAGTACTTTGTTCATCATAAATTAATTTGAAATTCCAAAACATGTTTTTTAATGCTTTCCCATTAAAGTTAACAAATAGTCGTTTTTCTTTTAAAAATGAATTCGATTTTTCATAGTTGTATTTGTTATTTGAACCAATAAAGCCAGTTTCAAAATTAACAGGGAATGACTTGTATTTGGATGATAATTGTGCTAAAAAGGATGTAGAGTTTGTCCAGTATTGACTTCCAATATTTTCTGTAAACACTATTTTATTAGTTTGAGAAATGGATAAACTATTGGTAAATGAATACGATTTTGCAATGTTTTTTTCTAAGAAATACATTCCAGAAATGGATTCTTCATATGGGCTCAATTTGAATAGTGTTAGGCTACTATTATCTGTATTTATATTGTTTGTGCTAACTGATTTCTCTTGTTTAGTGTAATTTCCATTAATAATTAGAGAGGTTTTTGATTTATAAATGAAATAACTCAAATTGAATTGATGAAGTGGTATCTCTGAATTATATGTAATATTCTCATTAGAATTAAAATTTCGGTAATCAATAATAGTGCTGTTTTGAAGTAATGTTTCTATTACTGGAAATTTAGTCGATAATTGATAGGAGAAATCTAGGATGTGATTAGGGTCAAAAATGGCTTTTACATTGGCTTTTGGAAAAAAATAGTGATGATTAAAATTCGAGATTTCATTATATTTTTTCATTATATAATGATGTGATAAACCAATACTATAGCTGAATGTTTTTTTCGGAATATAGGTAAAGTCAAAGCCAAAATAAGAATCGTTAGTTTCTAATTTAAGATTGTTATAAAAAGAATCCTGATTTTTCACATTGTTTAAATATGTACCATTTTCAAATGTGGATCCAGATAATATGTTGAGTGTACTCTCTTTTAATTTTAAACTAAATAAGGCGCTATATCCCAAATTACTATTTTTTACATTTCTATTTTGATTGATTTCATAATTGTTGTTTTCGAAATTTAAATTCAAAAAAGGGTTAGTGGCATAAATATTTTTTTCATTGCCATTAGTGTTGTTATTGTAAAACGCATTTATATTGAAAAGCATTTTAGAATTAATCACTTTGGTAAAGGCTAAATTGTTTTTTATAAAAACAGTTTCATTTATGTCTTTATCGTTTGCCGTATTTGTGTAACCTGTTGTGAAGCTTTCTGTGTATTGATTCGTATTTAAGTTGTTTAAATTTATATTTATTAAGTATTTAAAAATAGTTTTGTCATTTGGTTTGTAATAAGATTCGATTTGTGTAGCATTAAATAAACTGATTTCTTTACTCTTAAGCAATTCATTGTTTTGAATAGGAGTTGTAGCTGTAAAATAGTCTTGTCTTATAAGTTGTTCTTCAAACTGATTTGCTTTGTTTAAAATGGAACTCAAGTTGATCTTTATTTTTGGACTTGGTGAGTAAACTAAATTGAATGCAGCAAAATTTGTTTTGCGTTCTTTTACATTGTTCTGAGAAGTTAGAAACTTTGGGAAATCTTCGACTTTGCTAAATACTACTTTACTGTTGTTTTCTATTCCATAGTTATCTTTGTCTTCAGTCAAGCTAAAATAGTCCTGAAGAGTAATCGCTTGCTTTCCCGTATTGTTGTTTTCTAATATTAAAGAAGTTTTTAGTTTTTTTCTAAAAGAAAAAAGATTGGAGTGAAGGTTGTATTTGCTGTCATATCCTGCTGAAGCTTCAATACTACCAGATATTTTATTCTTAAAGTCATCTTTAATATTAATGTTTACGGCAGTTAACCCACTTTTTTGGTCTGTAGTGACTTTGCCAAAATCTTTGTAGTTTTTTATTAACTCAACATCTTTTACCATTTCAGACGAAATGTTTTCGGTAGCCAACTGATGTTGATTCCTGAAAAATTCCTCTCCATCAATCAAGAGTTTGTCAACTTCTTTTCCGTTTGATGTTATTTTTCCATTGGTGTTAATGTCTAATCCGGGTAGTTTTTTTATAATATCTTTTAACGACTCTTCTGTGCCATTCATAAAGTTTTCAACACTATAGGTTAACGTATCTCCTTTTTGTTTCATCCCTGTTGATTGTGCTTTTATGATTAATTCATCTAACTGATTTTTATTTTCAATTAGCACAAATTCAAAAACAGTATTTGTCTTGTCGTTAATTTCAATTTTTTTGCACAAAGTATTGAACCCTAAATAAGTAATTTTTAGGGTATAAAAACCTACTTCCTTGACGGAGATAGCAAATAAACCAAAATCATCAGAAACACCAAAAGCAACAGTTTTGTTTGATTCCGAGTTCGCAATTTGAATATTAGCCGAAGAAATAATTGTATTGTTTACGTCTTTGACAATACCACGAATTATGGTTTGTGAAGAAATGGTACCACTAAATAAAAACAATAAAAAGGCAAGTGTGAAATATTTTATTTTCAAAAAAAATGAAGGTTATTTGAATGATGAAAAAATAGAAGTTGAATTTAGATGAGAGTCAATACTATTATTAAAATCGTTTAGAGATAGTTGTTTGCTTTTGTTTTCAGGTTCGTTTATTGGAAAATCTTCTTTTGTAATTTTAATTCTATCCAATGTGATTGTGCTATATACACTAAGTTCTATTTTGATAATAAGACCGGGTAACCCCCAAAATTCTAATGGGCCATCGTTAATAGGGATTTCTTCGCAAAACCAGGCTGTTACAGGAACTATTTCTTTTGTTGTTGTGGCTTTTATGCATTTAAATCCATTTACTACAGCAGTTTCATTCGTTATTGTCCATTGGTAATCAGTGAGTTTGTCTTTTGCACTAAAATCTTTATTTTTAATTGTATGTTCTTTTATCAGAATATTGTCTTTGATGTTTTTGTAAGTAATATCTACAGAAGGAACCGTTACTTCGTTATAAGTTGGGAATTTGATACCGTCGTGTTCTATAAATGAAGTATCAATAGATGATTTTTGAAAAGATACCAAAGTGTAAATTGATTTTTTATTGCTGTAATAAAAGGTGAAAGTTTGTGGCTTAATAGCATTAGTGTCATCGTCATTAGCCCCTAAACCTTTTAGATGGTTAATTATATATACTGCTTTAATATTTTGACTATAAATGATTGTTGTTGCAAACAATAGAATAAAGAGTGTTTTTTTCATGATTTTAATTAAATTATAAAAAATGAAGAGGTGTCTTTTTTAAACACCTCTTATTATTAGTCATAGTTTTATAGCTGATATGTAGTGCAATGCATATAATGAGTTACAACAGTTAAGCCGTGAGCAGTTGAAGAGCTGCTTCCTACTTCATAACAAAATGTAAAACTTTCCTCTTCTGACTTAGTTTTAGAAACCTCATTTGTTTCCTCGTTTACTTTTGTAATTAATTCGACAGGATGATTTTCCAATGCCTGCTTAGTTGGATCTGTTTTTAATGAACCGTCATTTGCAAAAGCAAAATTGGAAAAGCATACAAATGCTACTGCGATAAAAAATGTTTTTTTCATGTTTAAAAGTTTAAAATTAGTAATAAAATACTTTGGTTAACCGTTTGCAAATCAAAAAAAAAAATAACACACGCAAGAAAAAAGCTAGTTATTTTTGTTTGAAATGTAAAAATATTCTTAAAATATATGTTTGTCTAATTTGTATTGCTTATTTTAATAAAATATTAAGATTTAATTTTAATGCTGTTCTAAATTCCGTTATTTTTAAACTTGTAGTATATTTGTGCTTTTAAAATAAATAAAATAAAAGATGAATACAAAATCATTACTATTAGGAGTTTCTTTAATATTGTTTGGAGTTTTTACATCTCAAGCGCAAATTAATTTTGGTGAAAGAGCGTTGGGTGCTGTTCAAAAAGGGATGACCGGATTAACTTTTAGCGATGCAGATGCGGCGGCTTTATCTAAACCAGCCGTTGATAAAATGGATGCCGAAAATAAAGTGGCAGGACCAACAGATCCTTATGCGATTCGTTTGGACAGAATTTTTGGGAAATATACTAAAGGAGAGTTTTATACCTTGAATTACAAAGTGTATCTTACCAAAGATATTAATGCTTTTGCTACTGCAGATGGAAGTGTACGTGTTTTTTCGGGTTTGATGGATGTAATGGATGATAATGAGTTGTTAGCTGTTATTGGTCATGAAATAGGACATGTTAATAATCATGATTCAAGAGATGCTATGAAAGCGTTGTATCAAAAAGAAGCTTTGATTGATGCAGCGGCTTCACAAAGTAATAAAGTGGCGGCAATAACCGATAGTCAGTTGGCTAAAATTGGTAGTGCCTTGATTGATAGCAAACACAGTCGTAAACAGGAATCGGAAGCTGATTTGTTTGCTTATGATTTTATGAAGAAAAATGGTTATAATGTAAATGCCGAGGAGTCCGCATTTAGAATATTGGCAAAAATGAGCGAAGGGGCTCAAAGTTCTATTATAGATCAAATGATGAGTTCTCATCCCGATTCTAAGCAAAGGGCAGATGATGCCAAAGCAAGAGCCGAGAAAGATGGTTTATACAAGCCATATGTGCAACAAAAAATTGTGAATACTGTTCCTGTAGTAAAGAAAACAACCACGACTAAAAAGACTACTACTAAAAAGAAATAATAGATTTTTATTTTTTGTATTGCAGTTAATTTAAAAGCGAAGGCTGAACTCCTAAAGTTCAGTCTTCGCTTTTTTAATTTCAATCTAATTGGGCTGAATGGTAATTGGCAAATTGTAGGCGGTTCGAACCGCTTTACCCTCAATCATTCCTGGAGCCCATTTGGTTTTTAAAGATTTTAAAACACGGATTGCTTCTGTTCCTAATCCATAACCGGGATCTTTGATTACTTTAATATCGGTCATGCTTCCGTCTTTTTCAATGACAAATGAAACATTCACCCGAATAGCACTTTCGCTATCTATTTCTGGATTTTCAAAATTAGTTCCAACATAACTGTAGAACTTTTTGATTCCTCCTGGGAATTCGGGCATTTTGTCTAATGCTGCACTAGAGACAACGGTGTTGTCTGTAATGCCGGGGGTACTTGTTCCAGAGTTTGTACCTGTTGGAGTCGTTACGCCTAGTCCTGTACTAGCTGCACCGGCCGTATTGGAATTAGTGATGTTTTTGAGCTCGATATTGGTTGCAATGTCAGGAGTAGCCAATGATGATTGTACTATTTCTGGATTTATAAGCTGATCATTGGTGTTAATGCTCTCCGTAATTGGTTTTTTAATTTCTGGCATAACCGTTCTTTCTTCTTTTGTTTGAGGCGGAACATAGGTCGTAAGATCCACGAGAACAACTGGTATGTCTGGTACTATGGATGCTATTCGATGCTCGGGATTCAGGTAATTATAAATCATAGGGATGCTAATGGCTGCTGTCAAAAGTAATGCTCCTATAAAGAGTGCGAATAGGGATGTTTTGGTGTTTTCTTGGCGTAAAGAATAGGCGCCATAGGCTCTGTTTCTGTTTTCGAAAACAAGGTCAATCCAGTTGGTTTCGTAAATGCTTAGTTTAGACATAATTTATGGATTTAATGGTTAGGTAGAGATTAAATCATAAGCTAAAGAAGTTTCAACTTTTAACGCCAATAACAGGAATTTTAGTATACAGAAAGATGAATATTTATTAATTATTTTGTTAAATAGTTGAATTTATCAAGTAAATTATTGGTTTGTAGATGATTAATGTTTGTAGAATTAACAATAAAAGTTGTTTTTTAAATTACTATTATTGTCAAGTCGAATGCGGTCGAGACTTAATATACTGTCTCGATTTCAACATAAAGATAAGGATTCATACAAGGATTTTGCTGAATCTGTCTCTCGCAAAGCCGCAGAGTCGCAAAGTTTAAAACTGTTTCCTTTGCGTCTTAGCGCCTTTGCGAGATAAATGAATCTAATCATAAAGACATTACAATCGCCTTTAGAAAACACTTTAAATAAAAATATTGAATGAATACTATTACCGTCTATTTTGAATAATTTCAGAAAGTAGTTTTTTGGCGCGAAGTAGTTTGATCTTTACGTTACTCAAAGGTTCGTCAATTTTATTGGCGATTTCCTGATAACTCATTTCCTGAAAATAGCGCAACTGAATCACTTCTTGGTAATGGGGTTTTAATTCTTTGATGAATTGTAATAGTTGTGAAAGATTTTGTTCTGTGATTAATACGTCTTCCGCTGAGGGAGTGGTATCGGCAATATTATAAGCTTGTTGGTCTTGTTCATCCGTGATTTCTATAAAAAGGCTCGATTTGTTCTTGCGTATCAAATCGATATGGACATTTTTCGCAATAGAAATCAACCAAGTATTAAATTGGTATTCTGAATTGTAAGAAGCTATTTTGTCAAAAGCTTTAGAGAAGGTTTCTATGGTAATATCTTCTGCAGTAGTTTCGTTTTCGGTGCGTTTAAGCATAAAACCATAAACTTCATTCCAATAATAATCCAATAGAAAAGTAAAGGCAACTTGATCTCCTTTTTTGGCTTTTTCTATATGTTTGTTTATTTCCAATGCGCAGGTTTTGAGAATATGTTGGTTATAAAGACATTTATTTGTGTGAATATAAGTATAAATTCTATAACGGGGAACCAATACATCACATCTTTTTCTTTTAATTTTCCAGCGGCAAATCCAAGAACGATCCAAGTAAATAAATATCTAAAACCAATTAGACTCAATACCAATATCCATTGAAATTGGAAGGCTAGCAAAATAATAGGCAATATGAGGAATAACAATTGTGAACTAAAGAAAAGGGCTAATTGTGCTTTGTCAAATGCTTTGTAATGTTTAGCGGTGGTAACATGTCTTCTTTTTTGAATAAACCAATCTTTAAAAGTGGTTTTAGGAGCTGAGTAGGTAAAGCTTTCGGGAGCATAGCAGATAGTGGCATTGTCCGAATGTGCCGCTTGATTAATGAATAAATCATCATCACCAGAACGAATTTGTATGTGGTCTATAAAACCATTCACATTAAAAAACTCCTCTTTTTTATAGGCTAAATTTCGACCTACTCCCATATAGGGGTTGCCTATTTTTGCCCATGAAAGGTATTGAACGGCAGTGAGTAAAGTTTCGAAACGGATTAGTTTATTCAAAAATGAGTTGGAAATTTTTTCATAACCACTATATCCTAATGCGATTGTTTTTTCAGCCGAAAATTGAGCACTCATCGCTGTTATCCAATCTTTTGAAGTGGGATAGCAATCGGCATCGGTAAAGAGTAAATATTCTTTTGTAGCCGCTTTTATTCCTAATGTTAAGGCGTATTTTTTGTTTCCCCAAAAAGCTTCGTTATTTTTTACTTTTACTAAGCGAATATTAGGGTATGTTTTTTCAAATTCTTCAAAAATATCTAAAGTACTATCGCTAGAGGCATCGTCAATCAATACGATTTCGAAGTTGGGATAATTTTGCTCAGCAAGTAATGGAATGTATTTGATGACATTCTCTTCTTCGTTTTTGGCGCAAACAATTACAGAAATCGGAATGTTTTTAGCATTTATTTCTTGTGCTTTGGCAAAAGAGAATTTTGCAAAAACAAATAGGTAATAAAAAAGTTGAATAACAACTATAGCAATAAAAAGGTATAAAATAATTGTAAGCATCTTTTATTTTTTGGCTTTTAAAAACGACTGCAAATGTAATTACCAATTGTGAATTATCAATGTAAAATCGATAATTACTTTCTATAGTTTGTCATTTCTTTTGCTACTGCCATAGATTGAGGGTTTTTTGTCTTTTCAAGTTCGGAAATAATGTTTGTATAATTTTTATCGTCCCTGTTTTGTGACATTTTATTTTGGGCTTGTATTTCTTCGATTTTTATTTCAAAAGCTACAATGCCACGGGTTTGCATCATTGTTTTTTTTGACAAATCGGCTACATGAACAGGGCATTTGGAATTTTGCTCGTATTTGTCGACCAATTTGGTTAAGGAGTCGATTACGGCATCTCCTTCTATGATTTTAATCTTTCCATAAATATGTACTGCGGTGTAATTCCAAGTGGGAACATTCTCGTGATCGTACCAAGAAGGGGAAATATAGGAATGTGGCCCCGTAAAAACGGCCAGAATTTGATCATTCGATTCAAAAGCGGTCCATTGTGGGTTCTCTTTTGAGATATGTCCCATCAAAACTGCTGAACCTTCTTTATTGATTTCTAATTCTAATGGAATATGGGTTGCCCATAACTTTCCATTGGTTTGATTGATCAGAAGGCCGAAAGCATTTTCTTTCAAAAATTTATTGACGGAGTCTTTGTCTTCGTTTTTGTATATATCAGGAATGAACATCTTTATAGCTTTTTAAAGGTTTTTTTGAAAACAAACAGCGTCTAAGCGGTCTGCGTATTTGCCATAGTTTGGTGTTTTTATATAATTTGAATTTAAGTAAAATGAACATGCTTCTTCGTTTTTTGCTCTTGTTTCCAAAACTAGTTCTTCATAATTCAGCTCTTTTGCTTTTGTTTCCAAAAAAGATAAAATAGATTGCCCAATGCTTTTTCTGGGGTATTTAGCAAACATTCGTTTTACTTCTCCTGTTTTTTCAGAAAGAGGTCTAATTGCTCCGCATCCTACAATTTCAGTATTCCATTCGGCTATCACAAATAGGTATTTAGGATTGTTGTTTTCCCAATCTGTAAAAGAGTTTTTGCCGTCGCTTCCAAATCTTTCATAAAGATTTTGCGATAATTCCTCTATTATAGAATAAGCGCTAGGGTCATTTGGATTTGAAATTTTTATTACCAGCATTTTTTTTGAATTGAATTATTTTGAATCTAGATTATATTTACTTCAGCTTCAATGTGAATGCCAAATGTGTTAAAAACTGTATCCTGTACAATTTTAGAAACATTCAAAATTTCTTGTCCGGTAGCATTTCCATAATTTACGAGAACGAGCGCTTGATTTTTGTGAATTCCGGCATCTCCAAAACGTTTTCCTTTCAATCCGGCTTGTTCAATCAACCAGCCTGCAGGCACTTTGACTTCGGTTTCTGAAATGTCAAAGAATCTCATTTCAGGAAATTTCTGGTGGATTTTTTCAAAATCAGTTTTTAAAAGTATTGGATTTTTGAAAAAACTACCACTGTTTCCTAATTCGGCTGGGTCAGGCAATTTGCTTTTTCGAATGGCAATTACGGCATTACTGACGTCTTTTAAAGCAGGATTTGTAATGTTGTTTTTGACTAACTCAGCGGCAATATCTCCGTAGGATGTATTGATTTTATGATTGCGTTTCGTTAGTTTGAAAACAACTGAGGTTATCACGTATTGATCTTTTACCTCGTTTTTGAAAACGCTTTCTCGGTAACCAAAGTTACATTCTTCTTTGGTGAAGAGTCTTGTTTCTTGGTTTTCGATATTCACCGCTTCACAGGAAACAAAAGTGTCTTTCATTTCGGTGCCGTAAGCCCCAATGTTTTGTACCGGTGTGGTACCTACGTTTCCGGGAATAAGCGACATGTTTTCTAATCCACCAAAATTTTGTTCTATTGTCCAAAGCACAAACTCATGCCAGTTTTCGCCTGCTTGGCTTTCTACCCAAACAAAATCATCGTCTTCTTTTAGGATTTTTTTTCCTTTTAAATCGATATGAATTACCATAGCTTCGATGTCTTTTGTCAAAAGCATATTGCTTCCGCCACCAAGAATGAATTTTTTATTTGATTTGTTGTGTTCTAAAATGCTTTTCAATTCGGGTACAGTGTGAACGGCGACAAATTGTTGGGCTTTGGCTTCAATGCCAAATGTGTTGTAGCTTTTTAAAGAAAAATGATGTAATATTTCCATTCGGATTTTTTTTTATAAATAAAAATAGAGGTTTGACTTTGAGTTTATTCGGAAGTTAAGGCTCTATTTATAAAGTCATTTAATGGTTTTAAAGTAATCATCTTAGCTGCCATAACGGAGACAAAGTCTTTTTGTAAAGCCAATTTCGAATCGAATTGATGGCTTGCGGTAAAGCTTTTTAATTTCAGGAATTCAATTGCCTGATGATCTTTTGGGTAATCCTTTGGTGCATTTTTAAGGCAGTTGGTCTCGGTAATGTCCAAACCGTTGTATTCTTCCTGAAAGGTTTTGTTTTTCAAAATTGCTACTAAATCCTCGTGGAAGTAAGCGATTTCTTTTCTGATTTTCTTCAAATCAGGCATTTCTGGCGAATAAAATCCACCAGCTACAAAACTAGCTCCTTTTTCGATCTGAATATAGTATCCCGAACGACTCCATCCTTTGGTGCCGCTAGAAATCCATATTCCAAGATTTGTTTTATAAGGAGATTTGTCTTTGGAAAATCGAACATCGCGATTGATTCGGAACATGCAATTTTTCACTTCAAGTATTTCCAGTGACGGGTCGAGCGGTTTCATGGCGTCAAGAAAATCGGCTACCAGTTGATGGTAGTCTTTTTTTACGGCTTCGTAGCGTTTTTTATTTTCAAGAAACCAATCACGATTGTTATTGGCTTTTAAGTCTTCCAGAAATTGTAAGGTGTCTTTGGAGAGCATAGGCCGATTATAGTAATTGTTTTTTTAAATCTTCCTCGCTAATAAATCCGGAATTCTGCCATTTTATTGCTTTGTTTTTATACAATACTAAAGTAGGAAGTTCACTGATCTTTAAATCCTGCATGATGGTTTTGTTTTCGTCCGCATTCAATCGGATGATGACTACTTTGTCTCCCATTTCTTTTTGCATTTTTAGGATATACGGCTCCATTTTTTTGCAAGGGGCACACCAAGGGGCATAAAAACTAATCAATACTTCCTTGTCGGTATTCAATAATTCGGCATATTCCTGACTGCAAATACCTATGATTTTGTCATCGGGTTTCGCTAATCCGGCAGCCTCCCATTTGAGCATTCCGCCGTCAAGATTATAAATGGTGGTAAAACCCAATTCGGCTAGTTTATTGGCTGCTTTGATGCTTCTTCCGCCAATTTTGCAGTACACAAAAACGGGCTTTGTTTTGTCGTACTTGTCTGTTCTTAAAACAAAACTATCGCTAAGCCAGTTTACATTATCGGAGTTTTCGATATGTCCCGTTGCATATTCCTCAGGTGTGCGAACATCCAGAATTTGGGCTTTTGGCGTGGCGTTTATTTTTTCTGAATATGCTTTAACATCAATGGTTTTAATCGCAGGGGATGTTTGTCCGTTGCAAGAAAACAGAATGAAGGATATAACGAATAAATAAAGGTGTTTAAAGTTCATGTGATTTTGAATTATATATATGGTGTAAAATTAAGCAATTTTTGCTTTTTTGAATCTTTAAGTAATCTTAAATATGAGTTACAAATTAAAAATAGTATAACTCTGGTGTGTTGATTTTACAATTGTTTCCGTGCGTTCGGGATGGGTATCTGATATGAAAAGTTGGCCAAAGGTGTCGTTGTTGACCATTTCTATGATTTTGGACACACGGCTTTCGTCTAATTTATCGAAGATGTCGTCAAAAAGCAGAATGGGTTTTACGCCACTTTGTTTTTTCAGGAATTCAAACTGTGCGAGTTTGAGAGCGATTAAGAATGATTTTTGCTGACCTTGTGAGCCAAATTTTTTGATCGGATAACTATCAATTTCAAAAGAGAGGTCGTCTTTATGAATCCCTACACTGGTGTATTGCAGGATTCTGTCTTTGTTGATGTTTTGTTGTAAGAGCGTCAGCAAATCGTTTTCGAATAAATGGCTCTCATAAATCAATTGAACCGATTCTTGCGAACCTGTTATATTATGATGATGAGAGTTGAAAATAGGAATGAACTCGGCAATGAAATTTTTTCTTTTTTCGAAAATGGATTGGCCAAATTCGGTCAGTTGCTCATTATATATAGATAAGGTGTCGTTGTCATAGGTGTGATTCAGGGCGAAATACTTCAATAAAGCATTGCGCTGATTCATTACTTTTTGATAATGTATGAGTTGTTGTAGATAATGTGAGTCTAGTTGAGAAATCACGCTATCCATAAATTTTCTTCGGGTTTCGCTTCCTTCTACAATTAAATCTCTGTCGGCAGGCGATATGATAACAAGTGGAATGAATCCGATGTGGTCTGAGAATTTATCGTAGGCTTTTCCGTTGCGTTTCAGTATTTTTTTTTGTCCTTTTTTGAGGCTGCAAACAATTTGTTCCGTTCTTTCGTTCTTTTCAAATTCGGCGTCAATGACAAAAAACTCCTCTCCGTGTTTGATGTTTTGAACAGCAAGCGGATTGAAATAACTTTTTCCATACGACAAATGGTAGATGGCATCCAACACATTGGTTTTTCCGATTCCGTTTTTGCCCACAAAACAATTGATTTTGCTGTCAAATTCAAAATTGGCTTCAGAAAAGTTTTTGTAATTGAATAGGGATATTTTTTTTAGATACATCTGAAGGTCTTGCTGGAATTGTTGGCTTTGAAGCCTTTTTATGGGCTATTTTAAAGAGGGTGCAAATTATTGAAAAATATCGATATAAAAGATGGGAATTTGTGTTTTCGTTTTTTTTACTACGTTCGTGGGCTCGTGTGAGGGATAGGAGTAAGCTACCTTGTAGGCGGATAGCCCGACAGCAGCTAGAAAATAGGGCCTTGACGACAAACGGAATAACCCTGTTTTCTAGCTGGTGGCACGCCCTAATTATTGAAATATTGGGAATGGTTTTTGTAGATAAAATCGCTTCTAGAAAATATTTTTTTAATTTTTAATATAAAATCAACTTTTTTTACGTGCATTAGAATAAAAATTTTATTTTTGCCGTTCACTAAATTAAATTTTAAATGGCTACTTACAGTAAAAGAGGATATAAAGCACCAAAAGAAAAAGAAGTAAAAGACGATGCAGTTGAGAATGTAATGATTGACGAAAAGGACAGTGCTACGGCTGAAGTTTTTTCGAAATTAGACGAAACAGCTTCTAAAACAGAAGACTGGGTTGCTAAAAATCAAAAAATTATAATTGGAGTTGTTGGTGCTATTACACTAGTTACTGTTGGATATTTTGCTTATCAAAGATTTATTGCTAACCCTAAAGAAGAAGATGCTGCTAGCGAAATGTTTGTAGCGCAATCTAATTTTGAACAAGCGACAAACGGTGTGGCTAGCGATTCATTATATAAATTAGCATTGAATGGTTCTGAAGGTAAATTCGGATTTGTAAAAATCGCTGATGAATATTCTGGAACAGCTGCAGGAAATTTAGCTAACTATTACGCTGGTATCGCTTACTTGAACACCGGTAAATATGATGAAGCGATTACTTATTTAGGGAAATTCTCTTCAAAAGATATTATATTAAGTGCTTTGGCAAAAGGAGCTATTGGAGATGCGTATTCTCAAAAAAATGAACCAAAAGAAGCTTTGGATTTTTATTTGAAAGCGGTTGAAGCTAGCAAAAATGATTTTACGACTCCACGTTTCTTAATGAAAGCGGGTAAAGTAGCATTGGCTTTAGGAAATAAAGCGGATGCATTGAAATATTTTACAGATATTAAAGAGAATTTTGAAAACGCTCCAGAAGCTGCTACAGTGGATGGTTTGATTGGTTTGTCACAAGAGTAAAAAATGATTTAGGATTGTTGGTTTATGGATTTCAAAGTTCTACCTTTATTATCTAAAATCTGAATTCTAAAATCTAAATTCTAAAATAAAATGGCTACCGTAAATAAAAATTTATCTGATTACGATAAAAACACAGTCCCAAACGCGAAAGACTTTCGCTTTGGGATTGTTGTTTCAGAATGGAATGATACCATCACAGAAGGTCTTTTCAAAGGGGCAATTACTGCTTTGTTGGAAAACGAAGTTCCTTCTCATCATATTATCCGTTGGAATGTTCCTGGGAGTTTTGAGCTGATTTATGGTTCTAAAAAGATGTTGCAAACCCAAAATGTAGATGCGGTAATTGCCATTGGATGTGTGATTCAAGGGCAAACCAAGCATTTTGATTTTGTATGCGAAGGAGTAACCCAAGGGATTAAAGACTTGAATGTGCAAACAGATGTTCCGGTTATCTTTTGTGTGCTTACAGATGATAACATGCAGCAATCAATAGACAGGAGTGGAGGAATTCACGGAAACAAAGGAACAGAAGCGGCTATTGCGGCCATAAAAATGGCATACATTCGTCAACAAGCTTCTTTGTCCCACCAAATTGACAATCAACATTTGTTGTCTGCTGGAGCTTTGCGTATCGAAAATTTACCTTTGCAAATAGAGGAATAATTATTTCAAGTGATTCGCTATTAGTGATTGGTAAAAAGCTAATTACTAAGCACGATTCACAAATTACTATAAAAAGAGCCTATACTGTTCACTGAAATGGTATAGGTTTTTTTGTTTTTTGGCAGAGTGTGTTCGTGGTATTGCATTGATGAAAAGTTATTTAGAATTGTTGAGGTGTTTTTGGTTTTTTTTTATGAGTGGGAAAGCTATAAAACCCAATGGAAATTCCTTAAATTTGTGCTCTTTGGTTTTAATCCTTATTTGAAATCTAAAATCCTAAATCTAAAATTATCTTAATGTCGAGTATAATTCAATTGCTTCCAGATCATGTTGCCAATCAAATTGCCGCTGGAGAAGTGGTGCAAAGACCAGCTTCTGTGGTTAAAGAACTACTAGAAAATGCTGTTGATGCCAAGGCAACCGATATTAAATTAATCATAAAAGATGCCGGAAAATCATTGATTCAGGTAATTGATAATGGTTCAGGAATGAATGTCACCGATGCGCGTATGTGTTTTGAACGTCATGCAACATCTAAGATTCGTCAAGCCGAGGATTTATTTTCGTTGCATACCAAAGGTTTCCGTGGTGAAGCACTGGCATCTATTGCGGCGATTGCCCACATGGAAATGAAAACCAAATTGGAGCTGGAAGAGTTGGGAACTCACATCATTATAGAAGGTAGTAAATTTGTGTCTCAAGATGTGGCCGTTTTACCAAAAGGAACTTCATTTGCAGTCAAAAATTTATTTTTTAATATACCCGCTCGCCGTAATTTCTTAAAATCGGATACGGTGGAATACCGTCACGTGATTGATGAGTTTCAACGCGTGGCTTTGGCACACCCCAAAATTCATTTTACGTTTTATCATAATGGTAGCGATATGTACAATTTGCCACCATCGAGTTTGAGACAGCGTGTTGTTAATTTTTTTGGTGGAAAAACCAATGAGAAATTAGTACCCGTTATTGAAGATACGGAAATGATGAATATTCAGGGTTTTGTAAGCAAACCTGAGTTTGCCAAAAAAAGTAGGGGAGAACAGTTTTTCTTTGTCAATGACCGATTTATAAAAAGTCCGTATTTGCATCACGCTGTTATGGCTGCCTATGACGGGATTTTGAAAGATGGTGCCCAACCCAGCTATTACTTGTATTTGACCGTACCTCCCAATACTATCGATATCAACATACATCCTACGAAAACCGAAATCAAGTTTGATAACGAAAGTGCGATGTATGCCATTTTGAGAGCTTCCATAAAACACAGTTTGGGACAGTTTAACGTAGCGCCCGTTTTGGATTTTGAACGTGATGCCAATTTAGATACGCCTTATCATTATAAAAATTTGGAAGGAGAAATACCAACGATTCAAGTCGATGGAAATTACAATCCTTTTGCAGAAGACAAACCCAATAAGCTTTTCCCGACGTATAAAAGAGCCGAGCCAACCGCAAGTTGGGAAAGTTTGTATGTTGATGTAAAGCACGACACAAGTATTGTTTCCGGGGGCAATGAATTTGCTTCAAGCAATAACGAATATACTTTCGAGAATAATGAGTTTGCTTTTGAAAATGAAGAGGTTACATCGTCTTTGTTTAATGATCATGAAGTAGAGCAAGCGGTTCATAAAACCTATCAAATTCATAAAAAATATATTGTTTCTCCCATAAAATCGGGAATGGTAATTGTAGATCAAAACAGAGCGCATCAGCGTGTTTTGTACGAGCAATTTCTAGTGAATATGACCGTGCAACATGCATCGAGTCAGCAATTGTTATTTCCAATCAATTTGTTTTATTCGGCAAGTGAAATGGAACTTATTGCAGAGTTACAACAATCATTGATTAATACAGGCTTTGTTTTTGAGGAGTCCAATCCAGATCATATCGTGATTTCGGGCATTCCTGTAAATATTACCGAGAGCGAAGTGGCTGCAGTTTTGGATCAATTACTGAGTGACTTACATAACGGAATTCCAGAAAACAGTTTCAGTCAGAACGATACTATTGCCAAATCAATGGCCCGAAGTTTGGCAGTGAAAACAGGTGCTTATTTGACCGAAAAAGAACAGGAAAATGTAGTGAATGGTCTTTTTGCCTGTAAAGATCCCAATGTTTCCCCATTTCAAAAACCCACTTTCATCACCATGCGTGTGGAAGATTTAGATAAAAAGTTTGCATTATGATGAATATTACACCTACAGTAAAGCAGTTATTAATAATGAATGTGCTGTTTTATGTTGGCTCTATGATCGTTGGAGAGCCTGCCTATAAATTGCTTTCGATGTATTTTTTCGAAAGTCCGGATTTTCATTTTTGGCAAATTTTTACGCATATGTTTATGCATGCGCCATTGCCTAATATTATGCATATTGCTTTCAATATGTTTGCTTTGTATTCTTTTGGATCGGCATTGGAACATTTTTGGGGAGGTAAAAAGTTTGTATTCTTTTATATATCCTGCGGATTGGGAGCTGCTTTATTGCATACAGGTGTGAATTATTATTTTTTTGAAAATGGAATCAATACCTTAGTAGCCAATGGATACCAAAAGGTTGAAATTTTAAAAGTATTAAGTGAGGGTAAATTTGACACGAGATGGCAAGAAGTTTTAACAGCTTCAGATTTTCAGTCTTTTATGGGAGCCTATTTGGGGAATGTAGTAGGGGCTTCTGGAGCTATTTATGGCTTGCTAGTTGCTTTTGCTTTCATGTTTCCAAATGCCGAATTGGCTTTGATGTTTATTCCGATACCAGTGAAAGCAAAGTATTTTGTACCTGTATTATTATTAATTGATTTATATTTGGGTGTTTCTGGAGGTTCTCTTTTTGGTGGTTCGAGTGGAATAGCTCATTTTGCCCATCTTGGAGGAGCGTTGGTTGGATTTTTGATGATGTGGTATTGGAAGAAAACCCAATTTAATAGTAATCGTTGGAATTAAATTCCATAACCCCTTGAGCGGTAATTCTATAATTCATAACTTTATAATTCATAAATTAGAAAATGAACATCATAGACGATTTAAAAGTACAATATAAATTAGGTGGAATTGCCCAAAAAATGATCTATTGGAATATAGGCTGTTTCTTGATTTCCCTGGTGTTTTTCTATCAATTTAAGGTTGGTGCTTTTGATTTTCCCAATTGGATTGCATTGTCATCAGAACCAGCTGTATTTCTTTTAAAACCTTGGACATTTCTATCGTATGCTTTTTTTCATGATGGATTTTTTCATTTGTTTTTTAACATGATGGTGTTGAATTTTGCAAGCTCCCTGTTTTTGACTTTTTTTAGTCCAAAGCAATATTTAGGCTTGTATATTTTAAGTGCGATTTTTGCAGGATTAATTTTTGCTTTAGGTTTTAATCTAATGCATTTAAGTGGTGCAGTCGTGGGTGCTTCGGCCGCGATAATGGCTATTTTAGTAGCAGTCACAACCTATAGCCCTCTGATGAATGTCAGATTGTTACTTATTGGGAATGTGAAATTATGGCATATTACCGCTGTGATCCTTATTCTGGATTTAATGCAATTTCGAGTAGAAAACTCAGGAGGACATATTTCTCATTTAGCGGGTGCTTTTTTCGGTTTTGTTTTCATTAAATTACTTCAAAACGGAATTGATTTGAGCAAGATAGTAAGTGCTGTTTTAGATTTCTTTGCTAATAGATTTAAAAAGCCATCGACTCCTTTTAAGAAAGTACATAAAAATTACAAAAAACCTGTCGAAAAATCAACTTCAAGAATTGTGGTAAAAGACAAAAAACAACAACAAATTGATGAAATTTTAGATAAAATTAGTCAATCCGGATACGATAGCTTGAATAAAGAAGAAAAAGAATTTTTGTTTCAAGCCGGAAAATAATGTATTTTTATTTGAATAATTTAATTGGTTAACGTAAGCTTTGTAATATTAAAGTATAAAATTTATTGATGATGAAGAACCTTTCATGGTTTAATAAAGGAATGTTTGTTTTGAATTTGGTGCTTATAGTGCTAACATTCAGTGCTTATTTGCTTCCGTTTTTAGCGCCAAAAATCTTCCCGTTATTGTCGGTATTTACATTGTTTATGCCTTTGTTTTTTTTGTCGAATGGTCTGTTCTTTTTGTACTGGGCTATTCAGTTTAAGAAACGCATGGTTTTGTCCGGTTTAGTACTCTTGATAGGGATTACCTTTTTTAATAAGTTTTATAAGTTCTCAGCCAAGGAATTTCCAGAAAGTGATAAAGATTTTACGGTTATGAGTTATAACGTAAGATTATTTAATGTATTTAAATGGTTGGATCGTGATGATATTCCGGATGTGATTTTGGAATTTATAAATGAGAAAAACCCAGATATATTGTGTATTCAAGAGTTTTCGAATTCGGCTAATATCGATTTGAAAGTCTACCGTTATAAATATGTTTTGATGGAAGGAAAGCAAATAAAAACGGGTCAAGCCATATTCTCTAAATTCCCAATTATCGATCAGGGAAATATTGTATTTCCCAACTCGAATAATAACGTTGTTTTTGCTGATATTAAAAAAGGAAAAGATATTGTAAGGGTGTATAATATGCATTTGCAGTCCATAAAAATTTCTCCGGACGTAAATGAAATATCGGAGAACATTGATGTCATTGACCAACAAAAGTCAAAGTCCCTTTTTATTCGAATCAGCAAAGCGTTTAAGCAACAACAAGAGCAAGCTTCTATTTTTAAAGAACATGAAAAGGAGTGTAAATACCCGATTATCATCTGTGGGGATATGAATAACAGTGCTTTTTCGTACGTATATCGAAATATAAAAGGAAAACTAAAAGACAGTTTTGAAGAAGCAGGGAAAGGCTTTGGAGCTACCTATAAGTTTAGGTACTATCCCGCCAGAATTGACTATATTTTTGCCGATGAAACCATGGAAGTCAAGCAATTTGAAAGTTTTTCAGAATTTCAAAACTCGGATCATTATCCCATTATGGCGAAGTTATCGATGAAGTAGTTTTTTGTGTTATTGTTTTATATGACTGTCCTTAACTCATACCAAGAGTCTAAATATTGAAAATTGACTTTGCGTCTCTGCGCCTTTGCGTGAAATTGGGCTCGCAAAGTCGCAGAGACGCAAAGAACAGAAAGGATAAAGTTTGTGAAAAACATTCAACAACTAATTTATTCTGTGAAATGGTACTAGTCACTTATTAAAAAAAAAATAACCATTAAGGAATTAAGTTCAATTATAAATGAATCTTAATTCCTTAATGGTTTAATTTTTAAATTTGTATCTTCTTCTAAGTAATTCGATAGTTTTATTAAATCAGCACTTGACTTTTCAAATAATCCATAGCATACTTTCCTTCATTGAATAATAAATCTAAGACACTTAGATTATTTATAAATCCATGTTTATCATCAAAAACTTGGGTGTAGTTTTCAAAAACAGAAGTGTCTTTTTTTCCGTTTATTAAATACCGAAAGTCGGTAACTATTTCAGGATCTATTTCATGAAAATATTCGGTTGTGGTGCTAAACTCTATTTTCATTCGCAAACATTTTGAAAGCACCTCTAAAGTTTCAAAATTGAGATCCATCAAAAAAGTATATTTTTTTTGAAAAATAGGCAGTAAATCATCTTCAAAAAACTCGAAGAAAGGAGAACTTCTATAAGCGGCTTCCAGCGATTTGAAATGCTGTTTCTGCCAATCAAACTCGGATTCTATTTTAATGTCTTTGGTCTTCTGATGATTTAAATTGGAATGCTTTATAGGGATATTCAATAATTGAATCCCGTTTGGACTATAAATGTAGGTTCTGTTGCGATTGGTTTGCTTCTGAAAATTATCTTCCATTTCAAACGTAATATTGTCAGATTGAGCCATGGCTACAAAATGACTTATAGAAGGGAAATAGGAGGGATGAATTAAGATGTTCATTTATTGATTTGTTTAAGGTTTAAAAGTTTAAGGTTGTTGGGATTAACTTTAAACCTTGAACTTTGAACTTTTTTTAATTAACTTTTTTCTCTTTTCTTTTTTTCCAAAAATACTCTCCAACAAAAAAGGCTGCAAGAGCAATTAAGAAATGAATTAAATAAGATTTAGGCTCTCCATTTCCATTTACGAAAGAGAAAACTCGATTCCATCTTATTTTTTGAATTCCTTTACCATCTTTATCCCAACTAAACCAAATGAATACAGGCTTGCCAACTACATGATCAAAAGGAACATATCCCCAAAATCTTGCGTCTAAAGAGTTTTGACGATTGTCTCCCATCATCCAATAATAATCTTGTTTAAAAGTATAGCTCCTAACTGGTTTTCCGTTTATTACAATTTTGTCACCGTTAACGAGTAATGTATTTTTTTCGTATTCCTGTATGATGCGTTTATAAAAGGGTAGTGTTTTTTTGTCTAATTTAATCGTCTCTCCTTTTTTTGGAATATAAATTGGCCCAAAATTGTCTATGTTCCATCCTAATGAATGAATATGAGGAAATACATCTCCATCTTCTCCCTTTGGAAGTAAATACTTTTTGACACCTTTAACCACAGGATTGTTCGCTATTCTGCTTGCTTCGCTATCGGTTAATGTCAATACATATTCTCCATTATTGGTCAATGCAAAATCTCCATTCCCATCCTTCAAACCATCTCTGGCGCCATACCTGTTTGCTAGGGAACTTTGATCCATACTCGTGCCTTGAGTATTTACAAAAAAGTTATATTGGAGTTTAGCACTTTCGGGTAATTTACTTGGTTTTCCATTGATGTAAATGTTCCCTTCACGAATCTCCAAAGAATCTCCGGGTATAGCAACACAGCGTTTTACTAAATTTGTTTTTTTGTCAATCGGTTTGTAATAATTTCTTGTTGGTTTAAAATTATCCATATCCAATAAAGTATCCGCGGGTTGATTAAACACTACAATTTGATTGCGTTTAATCGTTTCAATCGAAGGGAATCTAAAATAGGGTAATTGAAACTTGTTTAAAAGAGAAGTTTCCTTTTTTGTAATATCATCATTGAATAGGTATGATTTAACTCCTAAAAACGGGATTGAATCATGCATCATAGGCAGCGCAATAGCAGTCATAGGAGTTCTTGCTCCAAAATTTAATTTACTCACAAATAAAAAATCGCCAACGTATAATGTTTTTTCTAATGAAGAAGACGGAATCGTAAAGGGCTGTATAATATAGGTGTGAACCAAAGTGGCAACAATGACAGCAAAAAGTAAGGAGCTAATGGTATCGGAAGTTTTATTCTCTGGGGTTAAGTTTCTTTCTGCTTTGTAATTTAATTTTTGTGTATAATTGATGTAATAGATATAAAGCCCTAAAGTAATAATGACTAAAAAAGCATCTAAATTTGAATTTTTTTCAAAACTTCTTAATGTTTCAACCCAAATAACAGGAAACATTATAAGATTGATGATAGGAATAAAAAGCAGTATAGTCCACCAAGTTGGTCTACCAATGATTTTCATTAAAACAATGGCATTATAAACAGGAATTGCCGCTTCCCAAGCTTTTCTCCCAGCATTTTGGTATAATTTCCATGTTCCCAAAAAATGGATTACCTGGAGGAATAGGAAAAAAACAAACCATTGGTATATTGACATAATAGGCTTCTTTTATAATTCTTTTTTCTCTTTTCTTTTTTTCCAAAAATATTCACCAACAAAAAAGGCTGCAAGAGCAATCAAGAAAAATTTAAAGTACGATTGTGGTTGTCCTTCTCCGCTAACGGTTGTAAATACTCTATCCCAACGAATTTTCCCTAAACCTTTACCATTGGTATCCCAACTCATCCAGATGAATATTGGTTTGCCTACGATATGATTTTCTGGAACATAGCCCCAATAACGGCTGTCTTCAGAGTTGTGACGATTGTCTCCCATCATCCAATAATAGTTTTGATCGAAGGTGTAGGTAGTGGTAACTTTACCGTCAATTCTAATCTCATTTCCATTCACTTTCAGATCTTTTTTCTCGTAATCGGTAATGATGGTTTTGTAGAACGGTAAAGTTTCGGTTGTTAAAGCCACGGTTTTTCCTTTCTGTGGGATATAAATTGGACCAAAATTATCACGGTTCCATTTATTAATATGAGGAAAAATACCGTCTTCCACATCTTTAGAAATAATTCTGTTTACTGAAGTGATTCCGGGAACATGCTGCAATCTTTCGGCTCCGGCAGCTGTCAAGGCACTTACAAAAAGAGTGTCTCTAGCTTCATTGATGAATCCTGCTCCATCTGTAACATCCATATCTTTGAATAGGTATTCAAAATCAATAGGTGTTTTGCCATCTATAGCGACATTGTAAGAAAATTGAGGTTTTGCACGCTCTGGCAAAGCCAATTCTTTTCCGTTAATGTACACTAATCCGTCTTTTATGGATAAACTATCGCCCGGTACCCCAACACAACGTTTTACATAATTTGATTTTTTATCGATAGGTTTGTCCACTCGAAGTCCGGATCGGTCTCTGAATTTATATACCGTATCTGCTGGCCAGTTAAAAACAACAATATCGGTACGACTTATCGTTTGAAATCCTGGGAATCTTAAATAAGGCAATTGAGGCCAATTCAAATACGATTTTTGTTTGGTCATTGGAATGGTATCGTGTACCATTGGCATTGCTACAGTTGTCATAGGAACTCTTGCTCCATAATTCATTTTGCTAACAAATAAAAAATCTCCTACCAATAATGATTTCTCTAATGACGAGGTTGGAATGGTAAACGGTTGAATCAAATAGGTATGAACAATAGTGGCTACAATAACTGCAAAAAGTAAAGAACTAATAGTATCTGCAGCTTTGTGATCAGGGCTTAAATTTCTATCTGGTTCGTAAGTTAAAGTTTGGGTGTAATTGAGGTAAAAGATATAAAACCCCAAAGTTCCAATCACAAGCAAAGTGTCTATTGAGGATTTTTTACCAAAACTACGAATCGTCTCTACCCAAATAACGGGAAACATAATAAGGTTGATAATTGGAATAAAAAACAAAATAGTCCACCAAGTTGGTCTGCCTATTATTTTCATTAAAACTATTACATTATAAACAGGAATTGCTGCTTCCCAAGCTTTTCTTCCGGCATTTTGGTATAATTTCCAAGTTCCTAAGAAATGAATAACCTGAACGGCTAAGAAAAATACAAACCAAAGAGATAGTGTCATAATTTTAGATTTTAGTCCCGATAGCTCCCGATAATTATCGGGACGGGATAGATTTTAGATTTCTCTTGAAATTTAAAATCTATTTTTTGATTTGGAATTTGGTCCCGATAACTCCCGATAATTATCGGGACGGGATTAAAATTTGGAATTTGACTTTTCCTATTTAGAATTTAAGTCTAATACATCTTTCATGGTAAAAACACCGTGTTTTCCAACAAGCCATTCGGCAGCTATTACCGCACCCAAGGCAAAACCTTCACGATTATGGGCCGTGTGTTTTATTTCAATAGCATCCACTTCAGAATTGTAGGTTACGGTATGAGTTCCAGGAACTGTTCCTACTCTTACTGCTTCGATATGAATCTCGTTTTCTTTAGGATTATTCAATGTCCAATTGGTATAATTACTGTTTTCAATAACGCCTTTGGCTAATGAAATTGCTGTTCCACTTGGAGCGTCCAGTTTTTGATCGTGATGAATTTCTTCCATATCCACTTTGTAATGGTCAAATTTTGACATGATTTTGGCTAAATATTCGTTGAATTCAAAGAATAGATTTACGCCTAAACTAAAGTTTGAACTGGAGATAAAACCGCCGTTTTTTGCTGCACAAAGTGCAATCATCTCGTCATAATGTTCCAACCAACCTGTTGTTCCAGAAACTACAGGGACATTGGCGTTGAAACAATTGGAAATATTATTAACAGCAGCTGAAGGTACGCTGAAATCAATAGCGACATCTGCAGTAGAAAGTCCGTCATATGTATTGAACTCGTCTTTCTTTAAAACGATTTCATGTCCTCTTTCTAAAGCAATTCTTTCGATTACTTTTCCCATTTTTCCGTATCCTAAAAGCGCAATTTTCATTTGTGTTCTGTTTTTGATTTTTAAAAAGAAACGAATGGTATTTCGAATCTAAAAACGATAATTAAGGGTTAGTCCCAAATTTGATTTTAATGTTACAGCATCGGGATTAAATTCTGGTCGTAACGATAAATTTTCATTGACATTAAACTGTATCAAGGCAGCATCAACATTGGCATCTATGATGTTTAATACGTAAAAACCCAATGCAAATAATGCGGATAGAGAGGCATTTCTTTTGTAAATATCTTGAGCGTTAATAAGCTGCTCGTTTGAAAGGTAGTCGTAAGCAGGATCTGGATTACCTGCTAACCTACTTTTGTAAGCATCTCTGTATTGGTTGTAGAGTTTTGTATTGTCAATGTATAAATAAACACTGGTTCCAATCGCACCGTATACGATTGGAATTTTCCAGTATTTTTTATTATAGGCTTGACCTAAACCTGGTAAAATTGCCGAGTAAAAAGCAGCTTTTGCGGGTGTTAAGGGGTCGTATTTGTCGGATTTTATTGTGTCTTTTGGTTTTAGAACAGCATCATCTGTTTTTGCTTGCGCAAAAAGGGATGCGCTTCCAAAAAGAAAAAGAAGTAGGCCTATGGAAATGATTTTATTCACTACCCTTTTATTAATTTTATAATTCTATTGAAGTCTTCTTCAGAATGAAATGGAATGGTGATTTTACCTTTTCCGTTTCCTGCCACTTTTACATCAATTTTTGTTCCAAAATACTGATTAAACGTGTCTTTGTGTTCGTCTTCGATTACAAATGAAGCCGGTTTTGTCGCGTTAACAGGTTTTGGTTTTAAACTTTCATGGTAGTTTTTTACCAAAGCCTCCGTTTCTCTAACCGAAAGATTTTGGCTTACAATTTTTTGATAAATATCCGTTTGAACATCGTGATCTTCAATATTGATGATCGCTCGACCGTGCCCCATGCTAATAAAACCGTCACGAATTCCAGTTTGGATTATTGGATCTAGTTTTAAAAGTCTTAAATAATTGGCAATAGTAGAACGTTTTTTACCCACTCTTTCACTCATTTGCTCTTGTGTCAATTGAATTTCGTCAATTAATCGTTGGTAAGAAAGTGCAATTTCTATTGGATCTAAATCATGACGTTGGATGTTTTCAACCAAGGCCATAACAAGCGATTCATTATCGTTTGCAATACGAATATAAGCAGGAACTGTTGTTAAACCAATCAAAGTTGATGCGCGCAAACGACGCTCACCCGAGATTAATTGGTACTTATTAAAGTCTAATTTACGAACAGTAATTGGTTGAATAACACCTAATTCCTTAATAGAAGTCGCCAATTCTCTCAGTGACTCTTCATTGAAATTACTTCTGGGCTGAAATGGATTTATTTCTATAGCATCAATTTCAAGCTCTATAATATTCCCAACAACTTTATCGGCATTTTTATCATCTACAGATTTAATATCGTTTTCAGGATCTTTTAATAATGCAGATAAACCCCTTCCTAAGGCTTGTTTTTTTATTGCTTTTGACATAGAACTATTTACTGTTTTTCTTTATGATTTCTTGAGCTAGGTGTAAATAATTTATAGCTCCTTTGCTTGTAGCGTCATAGTTTATAATGCTTTCGCCAAAACTAGGTGCTTCACTCAATTTTACATTTCTTTGAATCACTGTTTCAAAGACCATATCGTTAAAGTGTTTTTGAACTTCTTCTACAACCTGATTCGATAAACGCAGTCTAGAGTCAAACATCGTCAATAATAAACCTTCGATATCTAAATCTGGATTGTGAATTTTTTGAATACTTTTAATCGTATTCAATAATTTACCTAAACCTTCTAAGGCAAAATATTCGCATTGAATTGGAATAACCACCGAGTCAGCTGCCGTCAAGGCATTCAAAGTTAATAGTCCAAGAGAGGGAGCGCAATCAATGATGATATAATCATATTTATCTTTTACGCTATCCAATGCTTTTTTAAGCATATATTCCCTATTTTCTTTGTCGACTAATTCTATTTCAATCGCAACTAGATCAATATGTGCTGGAATTACATCTACATTTGGTGAGGAACATTTTATAATGGCCTCCGATGGTGTGTGGCTATGTTCAAGAATTTGATAAGTTCCGATTTCAACAGTTTCTACATCAATCCCTAAACCTGATGTGGCATTTGCCTGAGGATCAGCATCTATTAGTAATACTTTTTTTTCTAAAACACCTAACGAAGCCGCTAAGTTAATAGAAGTAGTAGTCTTTCCAACTCCACCTTTCTGATTCGCAATCGCTATGATTTTGCCCATTTATTTTCTAAATTTTGAACGGTAAAAATACAATTATTTATGGGTTTAGAAAATCTATTTTGTTAACAAAAACAAATAGTTTTTATACGCGCCAATTAATCACAACAATACTGTTTATTCTTTGTTTTTTAGTAACTATTATAACTAAAAAAAGAGAACCGTATGGATAGTTCTCTTTTTAGATTTGTTATTTAGACTTTATTTCTGAATATTTTCAACGGTTGTTGAGACTGATCACAGAATGCTGCTAACTTTTTTTCTTTGCTTTAATCATCATTTCTAATTGATCCCAAAGTTCTTCGGGTATGGCTTCGAGTAAATTGAATTGTCCTGCGCCTTTTAACCATTCGCCTCCATCAATGACAATTACTTCTCCATTTACATAGGCAGAAAAGTCCGAAACTAAATAAGCCGCTAAATTGGCTAGTTCTTGATGATCTCCAACGCGTTTCAAAGGTACTTTCTTTGCCATGTCAAATTTTTCGGCTAGATCTCCCGGCAATAATCGATCCCAAGCTCCTTTGGTAGGGAATGGCCCTGGTGCAATTGCATTGGTACGGATTCCGTATTTTGCCCATTCTACCGCAAGACTTCTGGTCATGGCAAGAACTCCTGCTTTTGCAGTGGCACTCGGAACAACATAAGCCGAACCTGTCCAAGCATAAGTAGTGACAATATTCAAAACGGTTGCTGAAGTTTGTTTGGTGTCTATCCAATGTTTTCCAAAGGCAAGGGTGCAGTTTTTGGATCCTTTTAAAACAATATCAATTACGGTATCAAAGGCATTGGCCGATAAACGTTCGGTTGGCGAAATGAAATTTCCCGCGGCATTATTCAGTAAAACATCTACTTTGCCAAAAGCTTTCAATACTTCCTGTAGCATGTTTTCTACTTCTTCATAATGGCGAACATCGCATTGAAGCGGTAAGCAAGTACCACCTGTTTCGGCTTCTAATTCTTGGGCGGTATTTTTTAGCTTTTCTAAATCTCTGGAAGTTATGGCTACTTTTGCGCCTAATTCTAGGAAGTATTTAGTCATCGCTTTTCCTAAGCCGCTTCCGCCTCCTGTAACTACTATTACTTTGCCTTTTAAGGCATCGTCTCTCAACATTTTATCGGTATAACTCATAATTTATATATTTTTTTGGATTGTAAATATAGTACAAAAATAGTATGCATGCATAATAATAACAGTAAAGGTTACTTTTCAGTCTCAGTCTCAGTTTTCAGAATTGTTTGTTGATATTGTATTTTGGTTTCTCATATAATGTTTTAATAAAGGGGTTTTATTTTAGATTTTTTTAAAAAAAATTAACGCCCTTATTTTGATCTGATAACTGAGACTGAGACTGAAAACTAAATTTTGCACAATCTTCTCGCGGCTTCTTCTAAAGTTTGATTGTCTTTGGCAAAGCAAAAACGGATTAATTTTAAATCTTTTCCATCTGCATAAAAAGTAGATATGGGGATAGCGGCAACTCCATAATCCGTTATTAATCGCTTGCAAAAATCAACATCGCTTTCGTTGGAGATTTTGGCATAGGATACTACTTGAAAATAAGTTCCCTCGCAAGGCATTAGTTCGAACCTGCTGTTTTGTAATAATGATCTAAAATAATCTCGCTTTTCCTGATAGAATGAGCCGATTTCGTTCACATCAACTAGATCTATGTATTTGGAAACAGCCACTTGGCAAATGCTGTTGACACTAAAGACTAGAAATTGATGCACTTTTTTGATTTCTTTCATCAAGTATTCTGGCGCTACAAGATAACCTATTTTCCAACCCGTAATATGAAATGATTTTCCAAAGGAGGAAACCATGATGCAGCGATCGAACAGTTTTTTTCGAGTATGAGTAGAAATGTGTTTTTGTTCGAAAGTGATATATTCGTACACTTCGTCAGAAAGTAATAAGACATTTGGATGTTTTTCTAAAAGCGTTTCCAGATTCTCAAAATCGGATTCGTTTAAAATTTTCCCCGTAGGATTATGCGGATTATTGATGATGATCATTTTGGTTTTATCCGAAAATGCATTTGCAATAGTATTCCAATTGGGAGTGTAATCATCGTTGAGGGCTATACGTATGGGTTTCGCTTGACTCAATAGAATAGGCGCTTCATAACAATCATAGCTTGGATCCAGAATAATGACTTCATCATCTGGTTTTAATAAAGCGAGCAATGTTGTAAAGATGGCCTGAGTGGCACCGGCAGTAACAAGTATTTCGGTATCGGGAAGGATGGTACGGTTGTAAGATGATTTTACCAATGTTGCAATTTTGGCTAGCAAAGGAGGGTAACCTGACATGGGAGTATATTGATGTACGTCTTCATATGCCAGTTGGGAAACAATTTTGGAAAGTCTTTCGTCTACAGGAAAGTTTGGAAATCCTTGCGAAAGATTGATTGCGTTGTATTCGGCAGCCATTTTAGACATAACCGTAAAGATGCTGGTCGTTACATTTGGTAATTTACTCATAAAGAAAAATCGTCAATTAGAATATAAAAGTACAGTTTTATCCTAATTGACGAGTTGTTTTATTTGAGAAAAAAATAACGAACTTACATTTTATGAATGATAAAAATAGTAGGACGATTGTGTAGATCGACGGTTTCTTTTTTCCAGGCTGAGGCTCTTTTTGTTTTTATGTATTCTGTTGGAAGTGTGATGTCTGTGGCAATGCAGAGGTAGGTTTCTGGATTGATGGCTTGTAGAATATCTTCCAACATTTTGTTGTTTCTATAAGGTGTTTCTATAAAAATCTGGGATTGATTTTTGTCTAAAGATAATTTTTCTAGGTTTTTAAGAGCGGTTTTCTTTTCTCCTTTATCTATAGGTAAGTACCCATTGAAAGTGAAACTTTGACCGTTCATTCCTGAGGCCATCATAGCCAATAATATAGAGGAAGGTCCAACAAGTGGTATCACTTGGATGCCTTTGTCATGGGCTAGTTTTACAATTGCAGCACCTGGATCGGCTACTCCCGGACATCCGGCTTCGCTCATGAGTCCCATGCTTTTGCCTTCCAAAAGAGGTTTGATAAACTCTTGGTGGTCTTTGGGTTCGGTGTATTTATTGAGAACAAAAAGCTTTAATTCGGATTGTTTTTTCTCTGGATTGGTCAGTTTGATGGATTTTCGAGCCGTTTTGTCATTCTCGACCACATAATAATCAATCAGCTCAACGCATCTTTTAATGGTTTGTGGTAAAACATCCATTGGGTCGCAATCACCCATGGTGGTTGGGATTAAATATAGTTTTCCAAAAAGAGGTGCTGGTTTCATAGTTGTGACTTTTGATTTTTAGAAATAAGATATTTTCTAGCCTTCTAAATAATGGTTTCTGGCTAGTGTATTTACCGTTGCGGGCAAAGATAAAAAACTTATTTAGTTTTCTTAGGAATGTTTGGCAATCAACTTGTGGGCAATGACTTCGCAAGCTTCGTCGAGCATTTTGTAGACTATGTTAAAACCATTTTCCATACCGTAGTAAGGATCTGGGACGTCTACATTTTCGTTTGGGAAGATTTCGTTCAAAATGAGTTGCACTTTGTTTTTTTGCATTTCGTTTTTGGCCAGATCAATTACATTGCTATAATTATTGTTGTCCATTACAAAGATGTAATCGAAAGCATCAAAATCTGATGTTGCAAATTGTCGTCCTTTTTGATTGGCAATGTTTAAACCATTTTTTTTGGCGGTGGCAATAGAACGACTGTCCGGAGCGCGACCAATGTGCCAAGAACCGGTTCCTGCTGAATCTACAAGAAATTTTTCTTTTGGAAGTTTAGAGGCTAATATGCCTTCGGCCAAAGGCGAACGACAAATATTACCCAAACAGACCATTAAAATTTTGACAGGCATACTGCGTTTATAGCGTTAATTTAGAATTAATATCCTCGACGTATTTTTTAAATTGTTTGTCGGTTGCTACTAAATTGTCTACTGTTTTGCAGGCGTGTAAAACGGTTGCGTGATCACGGTCTCCTATTTGTGAACCAATATTAGCCAAAGAGGCTTTAGTGAATTTCTTAGCAAAAAACATAGCCAGTTGTCTAGCTTGTACAACGTGTCTTTTTCTTGTTTTGGATTGTAGCGTTTCTAAATCCAATTGGAAATAATCGGAAACAATTTTTTGAATGTAATCGATAGAGATTTCTCTTTTTACATTTTTCACAAATTTCTCTACGACACTTTTGGCCAGTTCAATAGTCACTTCTTTTTTGTTGAAAGAAGATTGTGCGATCAAAGAAATAATTGCGCCTTCAAGTTCACGAACATTCGATTTGATGTTACGAGCTACGTATTCTATGATTTCGTTTGGAATTTCAACTCCATCACGATATAGGATATTCTTTAAGATAGAAATTCTAGTTTCATAATCGGGTTGGTGCAACTCGGCAGACAATCCCCATTTGAAACGAGATAATAAACGTTGCTCAATATCTTGCATGTCAACTGGAGCCTTGTCTGAAGTCAAGATTACCTGTTTTCCGTTTTGGTGCAAGTAATTGAAAATGTGAAAAAACACATCTTGCGTTCCTGATTTTCCAGATAGGAATTGAACATCATCAATGATTAAAACATCTATTAATTGGTAGAAATGAATAAAGTCGTTTCTGTTATTTTTCTTAACCGAGTCAATATATTGTTGGGTAAAAATTTCGGCCGAAATATATAGAACGGTTTTTTCTGGATATTTATCTTTGATTTCAACACCAATAGCGTGGGCTAAGTGTGTTTTTCCCAATCCAACACCTCCGAAAATCAATAACGGATTAAAAGATGTACCTCCTGGTTTGTTGGCAACAGCCATACCAGCAGATCGGGCTAATCTGTTAGAGTCTCCTTCAAGAAAATTATCAAAACTATAGTTTGCATTCAATTGTGATTCGATTTTTAAATTACGAATCCCAGGAATGATAAATGGGTTTTTTAATTCTGGATTTAGGTTTTTAAAAGGAGCATCTACCTCTTGAGCTTTCATTGGAGCTCTATTGGCACTTGGCAATTGTTCCGTAAACGGTTGTTTATTGCCATAAGTGTTTTCCATTTTGATTTTATAGAGTAACTTTGCGTTTTTGCCAAGTTCTTTAGTTAAGGCCACTTTTAGTAATTTTACATAGTGTTCTTCTAACCATTCGTAGAAAAATTTACTAGGTACTTGAATGTATAATGCATTATCGGTAAGTTCAACTGATTTGATAGGCTCGAACCAAGTTTTGTAAGCCTGATCTTGAATGTTGTCCTTTATGAAGGACAGACAGTTTTCCCATACTGATTGTGCAGTTTTGTTCATATATCTAGTTAAATTATTTCTTATTTGGGTACTTATTATCTTATTAAAAGAATCTAAATATTATTCTTTTTTCGGGATAACAAATATGTGAACAATTATCTGTAAAAAAAAATAATTTAGGTTATAATTTTTGGAAATATTGTTGTAAGGCGCTTTTTTAAATTTTAAATTTTAAGACATAATTAATGAAAGATCATCAAATTCAAGTTCGTGTTCGTTACTCAGAAACAGACCAAATGGGGGTTGTTTATCATGGAAATTACATACCCTATTTCGAGATAGGAAGGGTTGAATGGCTCAGAAACAAAGGGATTTCATATAAAAAGATGGAAGAGAGCGGTATTGCTTTGCCGATTGTGAATATGAATATCAATTATAAAAAATCGGCGGTGTATGATGAGTTGTTGACGGTACACACGGTTTTTAAAAGTCAGACGTCCGTGAAGATTGAATTTGATTGTGCAATTTACAACGAAGCAAAGGAGTTATTAACAACTGCCCAATTTATGTTGGTTTTTGTATCCTTAAAAACTGGCAGACCAACAGCACCTCCAGATTACATTTTGGAACTACTAAAAACTTTTGAATAATTGTCAAAAGGAGTTCTTTTTAATGAGAATTTATAGTTTTATTATGTCAATTTCAAACAAAGATTTAAAAATGTCGAACACTATTTCGGCATTTTTTTTCCTGGTTTTTATTGCAATTTTGCCAATAGGTAAATCGGTGTCTTCATTTATTTCCATTTCTTGGGAAACAATATCCAATTTTTTTTCTTTGATCACCCTCATGACTTTGTTCATGTTTTTATAGTCAAACGAAATTTGGAAATGAACGTCAATTGTTTTTTCGATAATCTCACACGATTCCAAAGTAATTTGTGCAGATGTTTTGTACGCCGAAATTAGTCCGCCAACTCCTAGCTTTACGCCACCAAATATTCGAACAACCACAGCAAGAACATTGGTAAGTCCAAAGGATTGTATTTGACCATAAATTGGAGCTCCTGCTGTATTGCTAGGTTCTCCGTCATCATTAGCTCTGTATTGAATGGTTTCGGTACCTATTTGATAGGCATAGCAGAAATGACCAGCGTTAGGGTGTTGCTTTTTTAAGGTCTCGATAATGGGTTTTACTTCTTCCTCCGATTCAATTGGAAAAGCATAACCGAAGAATTTACTGTTTTTTTCTTTGAAAAGGGTTTCTTCAGAGGGAAGTGCAATGGTATTGTAAGTGTCTTTCATTTTTCAATGGCAAAAAATCAATCTCAATCTCAATGGCAATTTCAAAAATCAATTTCAAGATTCAATTTAATTTGTTTTAATTTTTTAAAGCGTTGTAGTTGTATTTGTTTTTATTGCCATTGAAATTGAATTTTGCCATTGTTATTGTATTATTTTTTTATCAAACAAATCAACGACGTCTTCTTTTCCTACTTGTAGATTCCATACTTGAAAACCAAGCACTGATGCAGCATCGGTATTTTCTTTTTTATCATCTACAAATAAGGTTTGCTTGGCTTGAAGTCCGTTTTGATCGAGTACAAAGTTGTACGTTTCAGGATTGGGTTTTCTCATTCCAATTTCATAAGAGAAATAAATTTTTTCAAAGCATTGATAAAAAGAGCTATAAAAAGAAATTCCGAATTTTTGTTCGAAAGTTTCAATGTGAATAGCATCGGTATTGCTTAATAAAAACAATCGGTATTTTTTGGAAAGCATTTGAAGAAACTCCAATCGATACAATGGGAAGTCTAGTAGTATGGCATTCCAAGCTTTCGAAATGTCTTCGATGGATGCATTAGCGGTATGTTTTTGAATTCCGGATAAAAAATCTTCTCCAGAAATAGCCCCTACTTCATAGTATAAATTCAGTTGGTCTAAGTCTTCATTCCAATGGGATATCCCAAGATTTTTTAAGCCATCCATAGTGGCTTGCTTGTCTAAGTTGATGAATACATCTCCAAAGTCAAAAATAATAGTGTTAATCATGGTTTCTAGCTATTATAAGTTCATCGTCGCCGATTGCGTTTTTTTCGTAGATTGATTTTGAAATTTGAGGGGCTTTTGTTCCATTGCCAAACGTCAATTTCCCAATAAATATGCGAGCTTCATCCCAAAGATTGGCATCGATAAAGGTCTGCAGCGTTTGAAGGCCACCTTCAATAATAACCGATTGAATTTGATGTTGGAATAAGACTTGTGCGATTTGGGTCGCTATATTTTGTTTAAAATCAATTACTTCAAAGATAGTGTTTTCTTTGTTGACTGCATTTGTTGATTTGGTAAATACAATAGTTTTAATTTGATTATCAAAAACAGCATTTTCTTCCGGGATGCGATTGTTTTGATCTAATACTAATCGGACGGGGTTGTTACCGTGCCAATCTCTCGCATTCAGTTTTGGGTTGTCTTCAATAACAGTTTGCGTTCCCACGAGAATGGCTTGTTCCTCGGTTCGCCATTTGTGAACCAATTGTCTGGAATAGGCATTGGTAATCCAAACGGGTTTTTTTTCAGATTTTTCAAGAGGGGCAATAAATCCGTCTGGGCTTTGAGCCCATTTTAATATAATATAAGGTCTTTTCTTTTGATGAAAAATAAAAAAACGTCTGTTGAGTTCGTTGCATTCGTCTTCAAGAACACCAATAGTAACATGAATTCCTGCTTCGATTAGTTTTTTAATGCCATTTCCCGCCACTTTTACGTTGGGATCAACAGTGCCAATAACGACATTCGGAATTTTATTTTTTATAATCAAATCGCAGCAAGGAGGTGTTTTTCCAAAATGGCTACACGGTTCCAGGCTCACATAAATAGTCGCTTTTTTCAGTAACGATTTATCTTGTACCGAATTTACAGCATTGACCTCGGCATGGGGTTCTCCCGCTTTTTTATGCCAACCTTCACCTATGATTTTGCCATCATAAACAATAACGCTCCCAACCATGGGATTGGGGTAGGTGGTTCCTAGTCCGTTTTTGGCTAAGGCTATGCAACGGCTCATGTATTTTTCATGTATTTTCACTATGCAAAAGTAGTAATTTTGAATTTAGTCCCGAAGCTTCGGGATTAGTTTTGAAACTTAGGATGTTTTACCATTTACAATCTCTATTTTTGTTTTCAGAATTAATAATAAAATACGTCATGGATAATTGGATTATTAGAAAAATACAGGAAGAAGACAATCAGTCGGTTGCTCAATTGATACGATCCGTTTTTGATGAATTGAATATTCCGAAAGTTGGAACGGCTTATGAAGATCCTTATCTTGATTTGATGTTTGAGGAATACAATAAACCACGATCGGCTTATTTTGTAGTGGAAAGTGAAGGTCGTATTATTGGCGGGGCAGGAGTGGCGCCACTGGCAAACGAAGCCGAAATGTATTGCGAATTGCAAAAAATGTATTTTCTTCCAGAAACCCGTGGAAAGGGAATTGGAAGTCAAATGATGGAGCAATGTTTGCAAAGTGCGAGGGATTTTGGTTTCGAAAAATGTTATCTTGAAACGATGCCTTTTATGCTCGATGCTCAAAAGCTGTATAAAAAAGTAGGTTTCGAATACATTTGTGCTCCAATGGGAAGTACAGGGCATACGAGTTGTCCAGTTTGGATGCTTAAAGTGCTATGATTTTAGATTTTTGATTAACGATATTTGATTTCAGATTTATGAACGAAAGCTAAAAAAAATAAAAACTACTCCAATTTAGAATAAAACATGAAAATAAAAGAATACAGAACTCAATTCATTCAAGAACTTACTTCGATGTATGGCGAAGGCGAAGCGGAGAGTTTTTTCTATTTGATATTGGAAGAAAAGCAGCAATTGAAAAGAATTGATTTGGCTTTGCAGCCTGATTTGGTTTTGTCGGCATCAGCAATCAAGGTTTGGAATTCGATTTTGGAACAATTAAAATTGGAAATTCCGATTCAGTATTTGTTAGGGAAAACGAGTTTTTATGGACTGGATTTTGAGGTCAATGAAAATGTTTTGATTCCAAGACCCGAAACTGAGGAGTTGGTAGATTGGATTATATCTAACAATCAAAAAAGCGAACCTTCTAAAAATTTAAAAATTTTAGACATCGGGACAGGAAGTGGATGCATCGCTATTTCGTTGGCAAAGAACCTTCCGAATACGCATGTTTTTGCGATTGATGTTTCTGAAAAAGCTTTGGCAACCGCCAAAAAAAATGCGGTTCACAATGAAGTAACCGTTACGTTTATTGAACAAAATATTCTTGAAACTCTAGATTTAGGAAAAGATTTCGATATTATTGTTTCAAATCCGCCCTATGTTCGGAATCTCGAAAAAGAGGAAATCAAGAAAAATGTTCTGGATAATGAGCCTCATTTGGCTCTTTTTGTGGAGGATCATGATGCCTTGATTTTTTATAGAAAAATAGCCGAATTGGCTCAAAAAAACCTTTCTAATTCAGGACAATTGTATTTTGAAATCAATCAGTATTTAGGAAAAGAAATGGTTGAATTACTTCAAAAAATGGATTTTAAGAATATAGAACTTAGGAAAGATATTTATGGGAATGATAGGATGATGAAAGGTCTTCATTTGTAATATTCAGTTTTCGTTTTACGTAATGCGCGTGAGGGGTAGAAGCAAGTTACCTTGTAACGCGGATGACCCGACCGCATTAAGGAAATGGGCAACTAGCACGTGTGGTTAGTAGCCCATTTTCTTAATGTGGTCACGCCCAAATTGTTTTGGTAAATACTTAGTGTGATTGCTTTGTTCCTCGCAATGACGTTGAAAACTGAAATCTACTCGTAGCGCAAAGCTTCAATAGGATCCAGATTTGCGGATTTTACGGCAGGATACAAGCCAGAAACAAGAGCTACGATAAAACTGGTTACAAAAGCCGCCATAATGGCTTGCCACGGAATGACAAAAACAAAATCCATAGCAGTTGATATTCCGTAGCCAATTAAGATTCCGAAAATAATCCCGACTAAACCTCCTAGTTGTCCAATTAATAGTGTTTCTATAAAAAACTGAAAAGCGATAGTCCTTTTTTTGGCTCCCAACGCTTTGCGAACCCCAATTTCTCGAGTGCGTTCGGTTACCGAAACAATCATGATATTCATCAAGGCAATAGAAGAACCCAAAATAGTGATAATGCCAATAAGCCAAGAGGCGAATCCTAAATATTTTGTGATACCAAGGATTCGATTAATCAAATCATCGCTTCTCACTATGGCAAAATTATTGTCTTTTACCGGACTTAATTTTCGAACTCTGCGCATGACGCTATTGGCATTGTCAATGGCTTGATCCAGCAATTCTTTTTTTGCGACCATGATGCTCAAGGTGTAGTTAATGTTGGGAGTTGTAAACAAGGAACGAGCTACTTGTATCGGAATAAAAACCCTTAAATCTTGGCTTTTTCCAAAAGTAGACCCTTTTTCTTTTAGGACACCTATGACTTTAAACTTGGCACCACGAATCGAAATGGTTTTTCCAATAGGATTTACGTCTTTTAGGATTCCTTTTTCAAAATCGGAACCTACAATACAGGAGAATGTATTGTTGCTAATGTCAAAATTGGTGAAATTTCTACCTGAACTGGTTTCAAGACCCGAATTGACCAAAAAATGTTCATCTACACCCAAAACACTTATTTGGGGATCTGTTTTTTCGGCTTCATATTTTACTTCGGCAGTAGTGGTTGCAGTAAATGAAAGCGATGTTTCGGTCAGCGGATAATTGTATTTGTTCTTGAAAGCGACCGCTTCGGGGTAGGAAATAACAGGATTTATAATTTCGCGTTCCCCACCACCACGTCTTCGAGAGTTGTTTTCGTATTGATTGATATTAAAAGTATTGGCTCCCATAGAAGCAAAATCAGAAGATAACGTGTTTTCTAGTGCAGATACAACGGTTAAAATTCCAACCAAAGCCGTTATGCCAATAGCGATAATCATTACTGTAAGTATCGTTCGTAGTAATTGAGTTCGGATAGAACCAAACGCAATTCGGATATTTTCTTTAAAAAGTTTTATCATCATAGTTGTTTGACTCGAAAGTACAAATTTTGTTACAATTATGATTTTAGAAATTCCTTTAAATGTTTTTCAGGAGCTATTTCCAGCTATCCGCTCGTATCTTTTCTAGTTCCGTCTCGTCAAAAAAGACGAGAGGGAACTAGAAAAGGATACCGCTTCTATCTGGGCTAGGGCATTCCGTTACTAAAGAACCATGAAATTAAATCACAAAATTTTCAAACTTAATTATTTTAAAAGTAAGATATTTGCAAAATGATTTAAAAAGAATGTTTTTGGATTAAGTAATCTTTGCTTGAATCTAAAATCTAAAATCTGCAATCTAAAATCTACAATTAACAATGGCATCAAAACCAAGTATTCCAAAAGGAACCAGAGATTTTTCACCTGCTGAGGTGGCAAAAAGACAATACATTATCCAAATTATAAAAAGCAATTTCGAGAAATTTGGATTCCAACCTATAGAAACTCCTTCATTCGAAAACTCCGAAACCCTAATGGGGAAATACGGAGAAGAAGGCGACCGATTGATATTTAAAATATTGAATTCGGGAGATTTTTTGGCAAAAGCCAATGCTACTCATTTAGAAGCCAAAGACAGTACGAAATTGATTTCCAGCATTTCGGAAAAAGCACTTCGTTATGATTTGACTGTTCCGTTTGCACGTTACGTGGTTCAACACCAAAACGAAATTGAATTCCCTTTTAAAAGATACCAAATCCAACCCGTTTGGCGTGCCGACCGTCCACAAAAAGGGCGTTTCAGAGAATTTTCCCAATGTGATGCCGATGTGGTAGGGTCAAAATCCCTTTGGCAAGAAGTAGAGTTGGTACAATTGTATGATTCTGTTTTTACCACTTTGGGTCTAGAAGGGGTTACGATAAAAATCAACAATAGAAAAATACTTTCTGGAATTGCCGAAGTTATTGGTGCATCAGATAAGTTGATTGACTTTACGGTAGCTTTAGACAAACTCGATAAAATAGGCGAGGACGGTGTGAAAAAGGAAATGATTGAAAAAGGAATTTCTGAAGAAGCGATCACAAAAGTACAGCCGTTATTCAATTTCACTGGAACGATATCGGAGAAAATCGAGAAGCTTTCTGTTTTATTGTCTTCGTCAGCCGAAGGAATGAAAGGAGTGGAAGAACTTCGTTTTATTTGCGATAATGTTATCAATTTGGGATTGTCAACGGCAAGTTTAGATTTGGATGTGACATTGGCCAGAGGATTGAATTATTATACAGGCGCTATTTTTGAAGTGGCTGCGCCCAAAACTGTTGCCATGGGATCCATTGGCGGAGGAGGTCGTTACGACGATCTTACTGGGATTTTTGGATTAAAAAATATGAGTGGAGTAGGAATCTCTTTTGGGCTAGACCGAATCTGTTTGGTTATCGAAGAGTTAGGTTTGTTTCCAGAAACGGTAACGTCTACCTCAAAAGCGTTGTTCATTAACTACGGAGATAAAGAAGCTTTTTATTCGATGAAAGCGATTAAGGAATTGCGTGCTGACGGAATAAAAGTAGAACTGTATCCGGATAATACCAAAGTAGCCAAACAATTTCAACATGCCGATAAACGCTTCATTCCTTTTGCGGTAATCGTTGGCGAGGAAGAAATAAAAGATAATCAGTATAGTTTGAAAGATTTAGTTTCTGGAGAACAGAAAAAAGTAAGCTTAGAGGAACTGAAAGAAATCTTAAAATAACACGAAAGGCTGCCTAAATTTGAGCAGCCTTTTTTTATGGAGTTTAAACCTAGAATCCGCATTAGAAATCTACTGCATCTGAATTCTTCTGCAAAATCAAGCACTTACTCCCATTTTTAAAATCAAAATACAAAAGTATTCCTCATTTAAAAATAGTCCGTGAGCACTTGCTTTTATTGAATAATTCAGCTTCGCTACGAAGTCTAATGCGGATTCTGGGTTAAAATAAAATCTTTGATTAGTATTTCGGAGCTCTTTTTGATAAATTGCAGTAATTTACGCATAGAAAAAGCAATAAATGATTTAAATTATTATGAGTAAAATTCCAGTGTATTTTATGCCGGGTTTGGCGGCAAGTGTTGCTATTTTTGAGAGGATTAAACTTCCTGAGGATCAATTTGAGATGTTTTTTTTGGAGTGGGAGATTCCTCTTGAAAAAGAAACTTTGACCGAGTATGCCAAACGGATGACAACAAAAATAAAGCACGAAAACCCAGTGTTAATTGGTGTCTCTTTTGGAGGGATTCTGGTTCAGGAAATGGCAGGTTTTATAGCTGCTAGGAAAGTAATTATTATTTCTAGTGTAAAAACCAATCTTGAATTTCCAAGGAGAATGATTGTTGCAAAAACAACGAAGGCTTACAAGTTGATTCCATTAAGTTTGGTTCAAAATATAGAAAGTTTGGCCAAGTTTTCTTTTGGTAATAAAATAAATCAAAGACTTAAATTGTACGAAAAATTTCTTTCAGTTCGGGATAAGCGTTATCTGGATTGGGCGATTGAACAGGTTATCTTGTGGGATCGAACCATCGCTGATCAAAATGTGATTCATATACACGGGGATTTAGACGATATTTTTCCAATTCGATATATTAAAAAATGTATCATCGTAACGGGAGGAACTCATATTATGATTCTTAATAAGTATAAATGGCTAAATGCCAACTTGCCTTCAATAATTATGGGTACTCCTAATTTAGATGAATTAGCGATGAAGAAGCGTTTTTGCTAAGTATTGCGAAAATATAAAATACTTAGTTAGTGGTAAATCCTTTGTTGTTGGATACGGCATGTACAAGGTTTTCATTAATGTCTTTGCTAAAGTAGTTATAACTAGTAATGATGGCTTGTTTGATCGGGGTTTTTAATTTAATGGTGTTTTCAAAATGTTTGATGTTAACTACATTTTTATTTTCATCTATAAATATAGAAGTTGGAAAACCTAATGTGTGTTTAATGGTTGCTACAAGGTGAGCGTCTTTTGTATAATTTTCATTTGCATAACAAACTTTAATATCATCACTGAATTTATAGGCTATATTTTTAATGTCACTTTTCTTATCCCAAAAAATTACGATAATTTGCATGTCATTACGGTGTTCTTTAGCCAATATATTTAAAGCGGGAATCTCTCCTTTTGTAATTACACACCAAGAAGCATAAGTAATTATAAAAATAGGTTTGTTGATTCGATTTATTTTTACATTTTTTTCCTTGTAAACTTTAAGATTAAAATCGTCAAATTTGGTTCCTACAAGTTTGTTTTTTACTAAGGAATCAAAAAGATCTTTACCTTCCTTTATGTTGTTTCTTTCGTATGCTTTATTGGATGCTTTAGTGTATGACTTAGTGTTTTTTCGTATAGCGTCAGAAAAATAGTTAATCGTATCTTGGCTGTAAGAAAATGAAATCGATAAAGTAAACAGCATTGTGAGTAAAAATCTGCGCATAATGGGCTAATTATAAAACGTTTAGCAAAAATATCCGCTTTGTGTTTAAGTATGCTAAATTGTCGACACAATACTTATAAATCCGATTAAGTGAGTTAAATTCATAAAAAAAGCCATTCTAAAGTGAATGGCTTGTTTATGAAGTGTTTAAAAAAGTAAATTTTAATGTTGTGATCGTTATATTTTCTTCATTTGTTCTTTCATCATCACAATTTGATCTTTTAGCATGTTTTGCTTGTCTAATTTTTTAGCTTCATTCAATAATGATGTTGCTTCTAGTTTTCTTCTGCGTGTCATGGCAACTCCAGCTAGGTTTAATTTGGCTACAGCCAAATCCATATCCATAGATAAACCTAATTCGATCGCTTTTTTGAAATATTTCTCGGCTTGATTGATATTGGTTTGCGAAAGCATTATTCCGTGTAAGTAATTGAAATATCCTTGTTGTTTTCTTACTAAAGCTGTTTCCGGGTTTTTAATGTAAGCCAACCATTTTTTGGCTCCCTCAAAGTCTTGTTTTCTCAATTTTAGGAACGCAAGTAAGATAAACTCGTTTTTGAAATATAAAAAAACCGGTATTCCAGATAATAAAATAAGGAATATTCCGTTACCAATATTACTTTCAGTAAATTGCCAAATGCCAGTAACTATAATAAGTCCGGCAATAATAAGTTTAATATTTTTATGAAACATAATGTATAAAGTTTTAAGGTTGCAAAGATAGTAAAAGGAATTAAAAATATTTTTTAAAAACTACTTGCCAGAAAAAAAAGTCTTTGTATATTTGCACTCGGTTTTAGAATAATGGTTATTCAAAAATAAATAGACACTTAATTAAGATTTTTAAACATACAAAGCAATGAGTAAAAGAACATTTCAACCATCGAAAAGAAAAAGAAGAAATAAGCACGGATTTATGGACAGAATGGCTTCTGCTAATGGAAGAAAAGTTCTTGCGCGTAGAAGAGCTAAAGGAAGACATAAATTGACTGTTTCTTGTGAACCAAGACACAAAAAATAATGTTTGTATAAACATAAATAAGGCGTTACTTTTTTTTAGTATCGCCTTTTTTTATACCCAAGCGGTAATGAAGTTTTAAAGTTAAGATTTGAAGGATGTAACAAACTTCAAACTTTAAGTGATAAAAATAATAACTACAATATAAAATAAAATGCCAAAAGATACATCTATAAAATCGGTTTTAATAATAGGTTCTGGTCCAATTGTAATTGGTCAAGCGTGTGAATTTGATTATGCGGGTTCACAATCTGCACGTTCTATTCGTGAAGAGGGAATCGAAGTGATCTTAATCAATTCGAATCCTGCCACAATTATGACAGACCCTTCTATGGCGGATCATGTTTATTTGTTGCCTTTAACTACTAAATCAATCATCCAAATCCTAAAAGAGCATCCACAAATTGATGCTGTACTTCCAACCATGGGGGGGCAAACGGCGCTGAATTTGTGTCTGGAAGCTGAAGAAAAAGGAATTTGGCAAGATTTTGGAGTGAAATTGATTGGGGTTGATGTTAATGCAATCAATATTACTGAAGATAGGGAGCAATTCAAACAACTTTTAAAGAAAATTAATGTACCTACTGCACCTGCTGAAATTTGCAACTCTTATTTAAGGGGAAAAGAAATTGCACAAGAATTTGGTTTTCCACTGGTTATCCGTCCTTCTTTTACCTTGGGTGGAACTGGAGCTGCAATTGTTTATAAAAAAGAAGATTTTGATGAGCTTTTAACTAGAGGTTTAGAAGCGTCGCCAATTCACGAAGTTTTAATTGATAAAGCTTTAATGGGTTGGAAAGAATACGAATTGGAATTGTTGAGAGACAAGAACGATAATGTGGTTATTATCTGTTCTATCGAAAACATGGACCCAATGGGAATTCATACCGGAGATTCAATCACTGTTGCGCCAGCAATGACGCTGTCTGATAAAACTTTCCAAAAATTACGTGATTATGCTATATTAATGATGCGAAGTATCGGAAACTTTGCTGGAGGATGTAATGTACAGTTTGCCGTTTCTCCAGACGAAAAAGAAGATATCGTAGCTATCGAAATCAATCCTCGTGTGTCACGTTCGTCAGCATTGGCATCTAAAGCAACAGGGTATCCTATTGCGAAAATTGCTTCTAAACTAGCTCTTGGATACAATTTGGATGAATTGCAAAACCAAATTACCAAATCTACTTCGGCTCTTTTTGAACCAACTTTGGATTATGTGATTGTGAAAATTCCACGTTGGAACTTTGATAAATTTGAAGGTGCCGACAGAACTTTGGGACTTCAAATGAAATCGGTAGGGGAAGTGATGGGAATTGGACGTTCGTTCCAAGAAGCATTACACAAAGCGACTCAATCATTAGAAATAAAAAGAAACGGTCTTGGTGCCGATGGAAAAGGATATACAAATTATGAGCAAATTATCGAGAAACTAACTTTTGCGAGTTGGGATCGTGTTTTTGTAATTTATGATGCCATTGCAATGGGAATCCCGTTGAGTCGCATTCATGAAATCACAAAAATTGATATGTGGTTCTTAAAACAATACGAGGAACTTTATACTTTAGAAAAAGAAATTTCGAATTATAAAGTAGAAACTTTGCCAAGAGAATTATTGCTTGAAGCTAAACAAAAAGGATTTGCTGACAGACAAATTGCTCACATGGTGGGTTGTCTTGAAAGTCAAGTGCATACTTTGCGTTCGACAATGAATATCAACCGTGTGTTTAAATTGGTTGATACGTGTGCCGCGGAGTTTAAAGCTAAAACACCTTATTACTACTCTACTTTTGAAGCCGAAATTGAGAAAGCAAACGGAGAACGTTATGTAGACAACGAAAGTATTGTAACTGATAAAAAGAAAATAATAGTTCTTGGTTCGGGACCAAACAGAATTGGACAAGGAATCGAGTTTGATTATTCTTGTGTGCATGGAGTGCTTGCCGCCAAAGAGTGCGGTTATGAAACCATCATGATCAACTGTAATCCAGAAACGGTTTCGACTGATTTTGACACAGCCGATAAATTGTATTTTGAACCGGTTTTCTGGGAACATATTTATGACATCATTCAACATGAAAAACCAGAAGGGGTAATTGTACAATTAGGAGGTCAGACAGCTCTTAAATTAGCTGAGAAATTATCTAAATACGGTATTAAAATTATAGGAACAAGTTTTGATGCATTAGATTTAGCCGAAGATAGAGGACGTTTCTCTGATTTGTTGACCGAATTAAAAATTCCTTTTCCACAATTTGGAATCGCAGAAACAGCTGACGAAGCATCTGCACTTGCTGATACTTTAGACTTTCCATTATTGATTCGTCCTTCTTATGTATTGGGTGGTCAAGGAATGAAAATCGTAATCAACAAGCAGGAATTAGAGGAGCATGTGGTCAATTTGTTGAAAACTATTCCAGGGAACAAATTACTTTTGGATCATTACCTTGACGGAGCGATAGAGGCGGAAGCTGATGCGATTTGTGATGCTGATGGTAATGTTTATATCATAGGGATTATGGAGCACATCGAACCTTGCGGAGTGCATTCTGGTGATAGTAATGCGACTTTGCCACCCTTTAACTTAGGAGAGTTTGTGATGCAACAAATAAAAGATCATACTCATAATATTGCTAGAGCTTTAAAAACAGTTGGTTTAATCAATATTCAGTTTGCGATAAAAGACGATACTGTTTATATCATTGAGGCTAATCCTAGGGCTTCTAGAACAGTGCCATTTATTGCAAAAGCGTATGGCGAGCCGTATGTAAATTATGCCACAAAAGTAATGTTGGGTCATAATAAAGTAACTGATTTTGATTTTAACCCACAGTTAAAAGGATTTGCCATCAAGCAGCCAGTTTTCTCTTTCAGTAAATTCCATAATGTAAATAAAGCGTTAGGACCAGAAATGAAATCGACAGGAGAAAGCATCTTGTTTATTGATGACTTAAAAGACGATCAGTTCTATGAGTTGTACTCTAGAAGAAAAATGTATTTAAGCAAATAAAAAACTTAGATTTAGAATATTTAAAAGCCCCGTTTGGGGCTTTTTTGTTGCTTTCTCTTGAAATAAATCTACACTTATTAAATTAAAAAGTGATTGTTACGGATAATGAAGGTTGCGAACTTTGAACTAAAGAGCCTTGATTGGGAATATGAATAGGTTGGTAGTTTAAAGAGAGGGTTGCTGCTTTTCGGGCATTACTTCCGGAACTTATAAAAAAAGGAATGCTTCCCAAAGCAATGAGAGGGCCAGTAAGAATTAAAGCACCATAAGTGTCTGTAGAGTTGTCATAAATGTCGTCAGTATTGGCAAAGCCAATGATTCCGACCGTAGTTATGGCTAACCCAGCCGAAAGAAATATCCAGCCAGTAGTTTTTTGGGTTTTACTTTTTTCCAAGTAATCTTCTTTAGAAAATGGTGTGCTTGGAGTTGTCTGACTAAATCCTTTAATTATAAAAAGTAGAAGGATTAGAAAAATAAAAGTTTTTTTCATAGGATCAAATTTTAACGCCTACTCTTTCAAAATACAGTTTTCGGCTTTCCTGTTTTGGTATTGGTAAATAGAGATGAAAAGGGGTTAATTACTATTTAGGTTTTAGTTGCTAAAAATGTGATGCTAAAGATTTAGGTTTAAATTATTTAAAGCTCGGAATTTTTTATTCTTTCAAACTGAATCTATTTATAATGTTTTACCTTTCTGGAGTTCTTAAAAAAGTTTTATACCATGTAATGGCTAAATCGGCTACTTCGGATAATTTTTCAGGTTCTTCGAAGAGGTGTGTAGCATCTGGTATTATTTTCATTTCTTTTACGGACTCTAATTGTGCAAATGCCATTTTGTTCATCCTAATGACTGCGATGTCAAGCCCTCCCACTATGAGTAAGGTAGGAGCTGTTACCAAGGATAATTCATCCATGACCATATCTGGACGACCACCTCGAGAAACAACGGCTTTAATTGAATTTTTAAAATAAGCTGCTGCCTTCAGGGCAGATGCTGCTCCTGTACTTGCCCCGAAGTACCCTATTGGCATGTCTTTTGAGATTTCATTAGCCATTAGCCATTCCGTTGTTTCGATCAATCGGTTTGTCAATAAATCGATATTAAATCGGTTTTCGTAAATCTGATCTTCTTCTTCGGTTAACAGGTCAAAGAGAAAAGTCCCTATGTTTTGTTGTTGAATCAATTCTGCAACCATTTTGTTTCTAGGACTAAATCTACTGCTGCCGCTTCCATGGGAGAACACAACTATTCCAAATGCATTTTCCGGAAGAACCAAATCTCCCTTCAGTGTCACGGCTGATAAAGGGATGTCTATGTCTAATTTCTTCATGATTCATAAGTTTTAAAAGAATCGATGTTGTAATAAAGGTTTTAAGTATTTGAATTTGTGATTCGTAACATTTGAATCACTTCGTCATCTTCAACTTGATGAAATTGGTCGTAGAATGCTCCAACAGATCTGAAATTGCTTGAGGTAATGAGGTAGACAAATTCATCCGTTTGTTCTTCGAAAATTTCTAGGACATCTAAGGGCAAAACGGGTACTGCAATAATTAGTTTTGCGGGTTTTCTTTTTCTCAACATGCTTATACTTGCCAATAAGGTATTGCCTGTAGCAATACCGTCATCGACCAGAATCACATTTTTTCCTTTTACTTCTAGTGGCTCTCGATAGCCCATGTAAAGTTTGTATTTTTCTTGTAATAATTTTTTTAGCCGAATAGTTTCATCCGTTATATACTGCTTAGGAACTTCTGGATGCTCATCTATTATTGTTGCATCCATGGTCATGGCTCCTATGGCAAATTCTTTATTCATAGGATGGCCTATTTTTTTTGAAAGAATAATGTCTAAAGGAAGATGTAGTTTTTGGGCAATTTCATAAGCTACAGGAACTCCACCTCTAGGGACAGCGAGAACTATTGTGTTACTATCTTGGTATTTTTTTAATTTTTCCGAAAGTAAAATACCTGCTTCTTTTCTGTTTATAAGTCTGCCATGATACATTTCTAGATAATTTAAAATGCAATGAAATTAAAGTATAAAGTTACTGATATATAGTTTATTAAGATTATTTTTTGGTGTCAGATTTTAGTATGTGGGTCATTTTTTTTAATTTAAAAGTGCAATCGGAATATAAAGCAGTTAATGGTGTATTTGGGTCTGCCATTAATGTTAATTTGTAGAATTAAAAAGCTTTAAAAAGTATTTTTTTTATTCCATGGAGCTGTTGAAAGTGTTCTGTTTTCTGATGGCTTTGAGAATTATATTTTAAAATACTGATAGTCAGTTTGTTTTTGTTTCTTTTTTCAGGAAACGTATTTGTTTTTTTGTTAAATTTATACTCCTTTTCAGAATAAAACTTAGTCAAAAAGTAAACAAATTTTCACTATTAATAATTAAATATTTAAAACTATGAGAAAGATTTTTTTATTTGTTTTGTGTGCTTCGGTATTTGTAAGTTGTAAGAAAAAAGAAATTGCCGAAAAGAGAGCAGAATCTGCTTTGGTAGATACAGTAACTAAGCCTGCCGAGTTTGCCGATCCTAAATATAGTGAAATAGGAAAAAAAGGTTTGGCTGATTTAGAAAAAGGCGATATAGACGGTTGGATGAATATGTATGCTGATAGCGCCGTTTATGTTTGGAATAGTGGCGATAGTTTGGTAGGAAAAGCCGCTATTGCATCGTATTGGAAAAATAGAAGAATGAATGTTATTGAGTCCATTACTTTCAAAGATGCAATATGGTTGCCAATTATGGTCAATAAACCACAGAGTGTAGAAGCTAAAGGGGTTTGGCTACTTGCTTGGTACAAAACAACTGCCAAATATAAAAAAGGAAAAGAAATGACCCAATGGATACATACGGATTATCATTTTGACAACAATGATAAAATCGATAGGGTAATTCAATATGTCGATAAAGCGGCTATACAAGCTGCACTCCCGAAGTAGAGTTTAAGTATTGAATTGTTAGTTAGTGAAAAACGATGCTTTTGGGTGTCGTTTTTTTATTTTTACAGATCTCCTTTCTGAAACTATATTGTTGGATTGACTGAATTAATAATGCTATTTCTTAAAATTGAAAAGCTTTAAGTTCGATCCATACCTAAAAACTAAAAACTATTCTTTACTTTTGTGCAAATCAATATTAGAACCATGTACAAGCTTTTTATTCGTCCTATACTTTTTTGTTTTGATCCTGAAAAAGTACACTATTTTACTTTCTCTTTGATAAGAATGGTATCTAAAATACCGGGATTCCCAACTCTTTTTAAATCACTATATGAAGTCAATGACAAAAGATTGGAAACTGAGGTTTTTGGTTTGAAATTTAAAAATCCGGTTGGATTAGCAGCTGGGTTTGATAAAGATGCGTCTTTGTATCAAGAGCTTTCTAATTTTGGTTTTGGATTTATAGAAATAGGAACGCTTACACCAAAAGGACAGGAAGGAAATCCCAAAAAACGTTTGTTTCGACTTAAAGCGGATTCGGCTATCATTAATAGAATGGGATTCAATAATGGAGGTGTTCAAGAAGCGGTAGAACGATTAAAGAAAAACAAAGGTGTTCTTATTGGAGGGAATATTGGTAAAAATAAATTGACGCCAAATGAAGAGGCAACCTCAGACTATGAGATTTGCTTTGATGCTTTATACGATTATGTAGACTATTTTGTGGTAAACGTGAGTTCTCCCAATACTCCAAATTTGAGAGCATTGCAGGACAAAGAACCACTTACCCAATTATTGCAAACACTGCAAAATAAGAATATGGCTAGGCCAAAACAAAAACCAGTGTTACTGAAAATTGCTCCGGATCTTACCGATGACCAATTGTTGGATATTATCGATATTGTAAATGAAACTAAAATTGCGGGTGTAATAGCAACCAATACGACTATTTCTCGTGAAGGATTGCAATCGGAAGCAAAAATAGAAACAGGGGGATTGTCCGGAAAACCATTGACGAAACGTTCTACCGAGGTAATTCGTTTTCTTTCTCAAAAGAGCAATAAATCATTCCCTATTATTGGAGTGGGAGGAATACATTCTGCCGAGGATGCCTTAGAAAAACTAGAAGCAGGAGCCAGTTTAATACAGTTGTATACCGGTTTTATTTATGAAGGCCCAGCTCTAGTAAAGGCGATTAACAAAAAGATTTTAGATTTAAGAAATTAGAAATTAGATTGTGAATTTTGAATACTATGATCTGCAATATTTTATAGTATTCAAAAATTGCGAACTATTTTTTTTTGTTTTGCTATTTGAATTATTAGACGAAAACGATTTCGTATACTATAATTCTTTCTTATATTTGGACGCTATGAAGGCAATAAAAATTATCGAATGTCCACGTGATGCCATGCAAGGCATAAAATCATTTATTCCTACCGAAAGAAAGGTTGCCTATATTCAGTCTTTATTGCGTGTAGGTTTTGATTCAATTGATTTTGGCAGTTTTGTTTCGGCAAAAGCCATTCCTCAAATGCAAGATACCGCTGAGGTATTAGGGCAACTTGATTTGTCCCAAACTAAAAGTAAATTATTAGCCATTATAGCCAATACACAAGGAGCTACTTTGGCTTCTCAACATAATGCAATTCAGTATTTAGGATTCCCTTTTTCGATTTCAGAGAATTTTCAAATGCGAAATACGCATAAAACCATTGCAGAGTCTTTGGTAACTTTACAGGAAATATTAAATATTGCCGATAAGACCAATAAAGAGGTGGTAGCCTATCTTTCTATGGGTTTTGGAAATCCGTATGGAGATCCTTGGAATGTTGAGATTGTAGCACAATGGACGGAAAAATTAGCCGCGATGGGTGTCAAAATTTTATCGCTTTCGGATACGGTCGGTAGTTCAACACCAGATGTTATTCAATATTTATTCTCCAATCTGATTCCACAATATCCTCAAATTGAGTTTGGAGCCCATTTGCATACCACACCCGATAAGTGGTTTGAAAAAATTGATGCTGCCTATAAAGGAGGGTGTCATCGTTTTGATGGGGCTATTCAAGGTTTCGGAGGCTGTCCTATGGCTACGGATAATTTGACGGGTAATATGCCTACCGAAAAATTACTGTCCTATTTTACTGTACAAAAGGGAAATACAAATTGTAGTCCAATGAGTTTTGAAAGTGCTTATAATGAAGCTTCTAAATTATTTGGAGAGTTTCATTAAGAAAAAAAGCGTGCAAATTGTTCTAAAAAAATAGGCTAAAATTAAATAAAATAGAATATTTGTCGTTTTTTTATTTTCAAGACTGTATAAAATTCTATTTTATACCAAATACCAAGGATTATGAATTACTCTTTTTTTAAAAAAATAATAGGCATTCTGTTGCTAATGCTCTCTTTTTCGTGTAGTAGTGATTTAGACTTTGAGCAAGCGAATCAATTAAATGTAAAGCCTGTTTTTACAACAAATTTGGCGTATTTCCCATTAGAGGCAAATCAATTTGTGGTTAATGGAGTGGAACAAAGTGCATTTTCATACATTGCAAACGTTAATTTTTTTGACAAGGGGATTGTTAAGGAGGATTTAGTTAAAGCTGAATTGTATTTCAGGGTAAAAAATACGATCAATAGGGTCTATACCTATAATATTACTTTTCTGGATGTAAATAAGGCTCCCATTTACAATATAAATATGAACATACCTGCCTATAATGGAACCGAAATAGTAGTAGAAAAAACCGAAATATTTGATAGTTCAAATATCGATATATTAAATAATACCAATCAAATAATATTTTCCATCTTAATGTTTCCAGGACCACCCTTAACCGCTGCGAGTCCGGGTAGAATAGAGTTAAGCTCAAGTATAACTGCTTATTTTGATGTGAAATGATAAAATTAAAGGTCTTTATATGCCTATTGGCAACGGTTGTCTGTTTTTCTCAAAACAAAGAAATTTTATATAATTTTACCCCATTACCTCAATCATTATTAACAAATCCAGGAGCAGATGTAAAATACAAATGGTTTTTTGGTGTGCCATTATTATCCGGTATTTCGGCTAATGTTGGTTCAACAGGGATTAATGCCTATGATTTATTTGCCAATAATGGAGTAGATTTCAATACTAAGATCAAAGAGGTTATTGCAACAACGAATAGAAAGGATTATGTCACGGCAAACCAACAATTGGAATTGTTTAGCGCAGGTTTTGGAATCGGAGAGCCAGAGAATAAATCGTATGTCTCTTTTGGGATGTATCAAGAATTAGATACTTTTATTTACATTCCAACCGATCTTGCTATATTGAGTGTCTATGGAAACAAAGATTATATTGGGAAATCATTTAATTTGGGCGATTTAAGTGTAAAAGCCGAATTGTTGTCTGTTTTTCATGTTGGATTCAATAAACCAATCAACGAAAAATTCACTATTGGAGTACGGGGGAAAATTTATTCCAGTTTTTTTAATGCTACATCCACTCACAATTCCGGGTCTTTTTACACGGTACAAGGGAAAGACTTGATCTATGATCAATCGATACGATCCAATTTAACACTCAATACATCGGGTGCTGCCAAGTATTTAGATGAAAATTATGATGGTGATCTTGGAAGTGACCTTATTGAGGATACAAAACAGAAAGCACTTTTAGGTGGAAATTTAGGATTGGGTTTTGATGTCGGTTTAACCTATTATCCTCAAAAAGACATTCAGATTACTGCTAGTTTAGTGGATATTGGATATATAAAACACACGCAGGAAGTTGAAAGTTATACTTTGAAAGGGAGTTATAATTTTAAAGGGGTTATTACTGATTTTAATGCAGATGGTACGCCAGACAACGCCTATCAAGATTTTAAAGATGCCATTCAGTTAGACACATTATATACCCCTTATACAACTCAACGACCATTGAAGTTTTATTCTTCTTTTCAATATTCATTCGAGGAAGAAAGACAGACAGAATGCAATTGTGATACAGATGAAGATTCTTGGTATAGAAGCGCCGTTGGAGCCCAGTTTTTTGCCATGTCTACACCAAGAGCGCCTATGGTTGCTTTGACAGCTTATTATAGAAGAAGGTTTTTTAAAGGGTTGCAAATGAAAGCAACATATACATTAGATTCATATTCCTATAAAAATATTGGTTTAGGATTGTACACTAAAATTGGAATTGCGAATTTTTATGTTCTCGCCGATAATCTTTTAGGGTATACGGATCTCGCCAAGGCAAATGCACTCTCCTTTCAAATTGGATTTAATATAATTTCGGGAGGGAGTAATCGATAAGCTTGTTTTGATTACATCATAGCCAACGGTTTCAGCCGTTGGAGACAATATGAGGGCAGCCAATGTCTAAAAACATGTTCGGCGATACGTTACCCACGGTTGATCCAGATAATTATCGGGAGTGAGTTGTAGTAGAAATGCGAATAAGACCATGTCTTAATTTACATAATAAACTTTCAATCGTTCAATCCGCTTGAATCTCTAGTGACTTTGTTAGTTCGCTTTCCTTTTTTCTTCTGAAAAATTTAAAAAATTCTATCCAAAATACCGAAACAAAACCAACGACAATACTTAAACCTGTTTTTTGGAAAGTGATGTTGTCAAACATAAAGAACGTTCTGAAAACAGGGACAAACAGTATAGAACTTGTGACCGCTATAGTTATTCCAATAATAAATAACACCAAATTATTTTTGTACTTTAAAGTGGTAAATATCGAATAGTAAAAAGAACGATTGGCAAGTGTCAGAAAGATATTGGAGGCTATCAGTGTTAGGAAAACCATGGTTCGGGTGCTATTTTCAGAAAGAGTGTTTTGTACCCCATATTGGTATATAAACAAAAGCCCAACAGTAATTACAATTCCTTGAATAATGCTAATCGTGATTTCTTTTAGGCTGAAAAAGGTATTGGTAAAAGGACGCGGTTTTTGCGACATTAGATGACTCTCCATGGGTTCGTTTTCGTAAATTATGGAGCAAGTCGGTCCCATGATAATCTCCAGAAAAATGATATGCACCGGGGAGAATATATTAGGGTAGATCCATCCCAAAACTAACGGTATAAAAACAATAAGTATAATTGGGATATGAATGGATATGATGTACTGAATTGCTTTTTTTAGATTGATGTAAATTTTTCGACCCATTGCAATGGCTTCGGTCATTTTGGAAAAATCATCGTCTATCAGAATTAGGTTGGCAGCTTGTTTGGCAATTTCGGTTCCTTTTTTGCCCATAGCGATTCCAATATGAGCCGATTTTAGGGCTGGGCCATCATTTACTCCGTCGCCAGTCATGGCTACAATTTGGTTGTTTTCTTTTAAAGCTTTTATTATTTTAAGTTTGGCTTCGGGAAACATTCTTGTGAAAATATTAGTTTCCATAACTTTTTCTCTCAAAGCTGCATCATCCATAGCCATAAGCTCGTCTCCATTTAAGATTTTTCCAGAGTTTCTAAAACCAATTTGATTGGCAATAGTTGCTGTTGTTAAAGCATTATCTCCAGTAACAATTTTCACTTGAATTCCAGCCTTGTAAAAAGTTTCAAATACTTCTTTGATATTTGCTTTTGGTGGATCATAAAAGGCAATGAGCCCTTTAAAATCGAATATGAATTCTTGCTGTGTTTTTGGGTAATCGTTACCTGAGAAATGAGCAACTCCAACTCCTAAAACGCGATATCCTTTTTCGGACATCGATTGTATGGCGCTTAGGATTTGATTGGTTTGTTTTTCGGATAAAGTGGAACAGGCAATTAAGGCTTCGGGAGCTCCTTTGGCAGCAATAATGCGATCCCCTTTTTTGTTTTCAAAAATATGGGTCATCATGGGTGGTTTTCCGCTTAAAGGATATTCATGAATCATCTTGTAATTGGGACGTTCGTCTTTGATTCCTATTTTTGCGTAAGCATCGTGCAAAGCAATCTCCATAGCATCAAAAGGAATGGGTTCACTGGACCACATAGAAAGACTTAATAATTCTTCTTCGTTTAAAGATAAGTTGCCATTGTCATTGTCATTGAAAGAATCTGTTGTTAAAAGATACCATTGAGCCAAACTCATTCTGTTTTCGGTAATGGTTCCTGTTTTGTCGGTACAAATTACAGTAGCGCTTCCCAATGTTTCTACCGTTTTGGTTTGTTTGACAATGATTCCTGTTTTCATTAATCGCCATGCCCCCAATGCCATGAATGTAGCAAAAGCTACCGGGATTTCTTCTGGGATAATACTCATTGCCAAGGTTAATGCTTTTAATAGACTATCCAAAAGAATTCTGGAATTATAAAAATTGATTCCCCAAACCAGAATAAATACGACTAAACCAATAAGAGACATTTTGGTTACAAAATTTCTAATCTGAATTTGTAGAGGTGTTTTTTCTTCCACGATATCATCCAGACTTTTTCCAATTTTTCCCAATTGTGTTTGATTTCCTATTGCGTTTACTTTGCAAATGGCCAAGCCAGAAGCGACAATTGTACCTTGGAATATTTGATTGTTTTTGCTTTTTTCACTTTTAAAAACAGCTAAGGATTCCCCTGTGATTATAGATTCGTTTACCGAAAAATCGTTCGACTGAATGATGATGCCGTCGGCAGGAACAAAAGTTCCTTCTTCGCATTGTATGCAATCACCCAAAACAATTTCCTCAGACGGTATTTCTATAAGTTCGTCCTCTCGAATGACTTTGCTCTTGGGTTGCGTTAATTTATGTAGGGCTTCAATAGCATTTCGGCTTTTGGATTCTTGATAGAGTGAAATAGTGGAGACCAATACTATAGCCACTCCCATAAATATTCCGTTGCCATAATCAGCAGTTATAAAGTAGATAGCGGTAGCGGTTAATAGTAGCAGAAACATAGGTTCTTTTACCATTTCAATGATGGAAGAAAGTAGATTGTTTCTGTCTTGATGTTCGATTGAATTAACTCCGTTTTGGATTCGGGACTGTTCAACTTCAATATTCGTTAGGCCTATTATGGAGTGGTTTTTTGAAGTCATAATAAATAGCGGATTTTTTTCTTTAGTTTTAATGAAAAGCAAGGGAAACTATTGAAAAAGAGTTTGGTTTGTACTGCAATTTAAAAATAAATTCGGGGAGTAAGATACTTTTTTGCTTAAGATTGTCTATATTTGCACGCAATTCAACTACAAATTGCAACATGAAAGCACATAACTCTAAGATTATCGGTGAAGGTTTAACCTACGATGATGTATTATTAGTTCCCAATTACTCAAATGTTCTTCCTCGCGAAGTGAGTATCCAATCCAAATTTTCAAGAAATATTACATTAAATGTTCCTATTGTATCCGCAGCTATGGATACTGTAACCGAAAGTGCAATGGCAATAGCTATGGCACAAGAAGGAGGGATAGGTGTTTTGCATAAAAATATGACGATCGAGCAACAAGCAGCCAAAGTGCGTAAAGTAAAACGTGCTGAGTCTGGTATGATTATCGATCCTGTTACTTTATTAATGACCGCTACTGTTGCCGATGCTAAAAATGCCATGAGAGAATATGGTATTGGAGGTATCCCAATTGTGGATGAGAATAAAATTTTAAAAGGAATTGTTACCAATAGAGATTTACGTTTTGAAAAAAATGGAGCAAGACCTATTGTTGAGGTAATGACAAGTGAGAATCTAGTAACCGTTGCCGAAGGAACTTCATTGGAACAAGCTGAGGTAGTATTACAAGGACATAAAATTGAAAAATTACCTGTAGTAAATGATAAAAAAGAGTTAGTTGGTTTGATCACTTTTAGAGATATTACCAAATTAACTCAAAAACCAAATGCCAATAAAGATAAATTTGGTCGTTTGAGAGTAGCAGCCGCTTTGGGTGTTACTGCCGATGCTGTTGAAAGAGCAACTGCATTAGTAAAAGCAGGAGTAGATGCTGTAATTATTGATACCGCTCACGGACATACAAAAGGTGTGGTTGATGTGTTGAAAGCTGTGAAAGCTAAATTCCCGGAATTAGATGTAATCGTTGGTAATATCGCCACTCCAGAAGCTGCTTTGTATTTGGTTGAAAACGGTGCTGATGGTGTAAAAGTAGGAATAGGACCTGGTTCTATTTGTACCACTCGTGTAGTAGCGGGTGTTGGTTTTCCACAATTTTCTGCGGTATTAGAAGTAGCTGCTGCATTAAAAGGATCAGGAGTTCCTGTAATTGCCGATGGTGGAATTCGTTACACAGGAGATATTCCTAAAGCTATCGCTGCAGGTGCTGATTGTGTGATGTTAGGTTCATTATTAGCCGGAACAATGGAATCTCCAGGAGAAACTATTATTTTTGAAGGAAGAAAATTCAAATCATACAGAGGAATGGGTTCTGTTGAAGCCATGCAAGAAGGGTCGAAAGACCGTTACTTCCAAGATGTGGAAGACGATGTTAAGAAACTAGTTCCAGAAGGAATTGTGGGTCGTGTACCGTATAAAGGAGAGTTGAACGAAAGTATGCAACAATTCATAGGTGGTCTTCGTGCAGGTATGGGATACTGTGGTTCTAAAGACATTGCTACTTTGCAAGAAACAGGACGTTTTGTTCGTATTACTGCAAGTGGTATCAACGAAAGTCATCCTCATAATGTGACCATCACAAAAGAAGCTCCGAATTATTCGAGATAAAAAATTAGAATTTAGAAAATAGATTTTAGAAAACAGAAAAAAGAAAATAGAAAATAAAAAATAAAAAAGGTGTAAGATTCATTTCTTACACCTTTTTTTGTAGTAAATCATTCAAAATTACTCGCTCTTAGCTCCCCTCTCCTTTGGAGAGGGGCTGGGGGGTGAGGTTTGTTTAATCATGAACCAATTCTCCTAATAATTTTCGGTCACCTACAATCCATAAGATATCATCTTTTTCTAAAATAACATATGACTCTGGATTTAAGATACGGTTTCCTCTTTTTTCGATACCGACAATCAATCCTTTTGTTCTTTCCCTTAATTTAGATTCTTTAATGCTTTTTCCTAAAAAGGTGTGATTTTTTAATTCGATTTGACGTAAAACAATATCAGGTTCTATAATTTCTGGGGAAATATCCGTTTCATGTTGGTCTAAATATTTTTTGAATTCTTGCACTTGGGCATCTGTACCAATAACGCAGATCTCGTCTCCTGGAAAAAGACGCTCCCTGGCAGTTGGAATATGAATCGTAATGTCGCCTCTTTTGATCGAAGCGATATTGATACCCATTTGTTCTCTAATTTGTAGTTTTTGCAATGTTTTTCCAGCAATGTTCGATTCAGCTGCAACATCAAAGTAAGCCATGTGCCCGTCCCAAGGAGATAAATCACTTCTGCTTCTTCGGGCTTTAGTAATTTCTCTTTCGTTTAAATTGGACAAGAAATGATTCTCGATTTTATGGTATTGCGCATTGAGTTTCTTTTGAAAAACAAAATAAAGAACCGTTGCAATTATGAAAGCGATAAATGCAATACGTGGAGAAAAAAAGATATTCAGTAAAAAACCAATAAAGAAAGCAGAGAGCAGAATTCGGAACAAAAACAACATGGCCATCGGACCACGGGATTTTCGTTCTTCTAGTAAAATAGTTACTTCATTTACCGCTACTCTTCGCAGAGAGAGTGCCCATAAAAAGGGTGATAAAATGGCTACTGTGATCAAAGCTCCCATGGCATTCCCAAAATGATATTGTTTTACCAAAGGCAAAATATAAGTTGAAGACAGTAGAATAACGGCTATAATAATTACGCATAGTACGGTTACTTGTATTAAATAGGCGTGAAGAACAGTTTGCCAATTGCTAACGGTTTTTATGGCTTGCGTATTGGCACTATAGCGTTCGATTCGTTTGGTCCATTTTCGGGGTAATTTTTTAGATAAATACTCTGAAAAAGGCCCCGAAAGGGTAATCATAAAAGGAGTGGTAAATGTGGTTACCGCCGAAACCGCCACGACAATTGGGTAAAGAAAAGAACTAGTGACATTTAGCGTCATACCTAATGTGGCAATAATAAAAGAGAATTCCCCAATTTGAGACAAACTCATCCCGGTTCGTATGGATTCTTTTAGGGGTTGTCCAGAAAGTAATGCGCCGGTAGTAGAACTTATGGATTGTCCAAAAATAGTAACAAAAGATAAAATTAAGACCGGAATAGCATGTTCAAACAATGCGTCTGGATCGATTAACATCCCTACCGATACAAAGAAGACGGCCCCAAATAAATCTTTGACCGGTTTTATTAAATGTTCGATGTGTTCTGCTTGGGTAGTTTCGGCAATGATAGATCCCATGATAAAAGCACCCAGCGCAGGCGAAAACCCAACATTTGATGCTAGCATTACCATCATCAAACACAAAGCAAGTGAGATGATAAGCAGCATCTCATCAGAGAGTAAATGTTTTGTTTTTTTCAGAACAGTAGGGATAATAAATATTCCCGCCAAAAACCAAAGCACCAGAAAAAAAAACAATTTAAAAATCGATTGTAATAAGACACTACCCGAAAACTGATCGCTAACGGCTATAGTCGATAATAAAACCATCATCAATATGGCAATAATATCCTGTACGATGAGGGACCCAATAACGTTTCCGGCAAATTTTTGGGCTTTTACCCCAAGCTCATCAAATGTTTTGAGTATAATGGTGGTCGATGAAATAGAGAGCATAACTCCCAAAAAGATACTGTCCATAGTAGACCATTCCATCCATTGCCCCACCATATATCCCAAAATGGTCATAGTTGTAATTTGAGTAATCGCGGTGACAGATGCTGTTCCGCCCACTTTCATTAATTTTTTGAAACTGAATTCGAGTCCAAGGCTAAACAATAAAATGATAATCCCAATTTCAGCCCAAACTTCAACGCTTTTCATATCCGTTACAGACGGAAAAAAATTAAAATGGTTTCCAGCCAAAAATCCTGCGATTAAATAGCCTAAAACTAATGGTTGCTTTAACTTTTTGAAAATCAAAACCGCAATTCCAGCCGTCATTAGAATTAATCCTAAATCGGTTATTAAAGGTTCTAGATGTTGTGTTGTTTCAGTTATTGCACTCATAATATTTTCATTTTTAGGAGCTATTTACTTCGTCAGTTCGCTTCGCTCGTGTCAGTTTTTTTTTCTAGAAGCTTTCTCCCGAAGCTTTGAGACAGTTTGGGCTAATTTACGAAAATGATTTGGGTTTTAGGTAGGAATGACAGGTTCGGAAATAAATTCCACAAAAAAAAAGCTGTCGATTAAGACAGCTTTTAGAAGGATTTATGATGTTAAAGCTTTATCTAAAGTTTTGATAAATCGCTTGAAATATTCACAATTTAAGGTTTTTTCAAAATCGATTAATTTAAAAATATCTGCATTATGAGATTCACTGTATTTTTTGGATGCTTTTTTTAAATATTCTTTTGGGTTTTCAATTTTCATAACGTTTTCAACTTCTTCTAATTTCGAACCATATTTTGTATTGAAAGTTGTTATATCGGTTAATATTAATGCTTCGATTTCGTATATATGCAACAAAGGAATTCCTTTGTTGTCAACGATATTATTTGAGTCTTTAAAGTATTTTTTTCTCTCGTCTTTTTTAGCCGAGGAGTCTAAATCTCTGATGAATATTACAAGATTAGGTTTTTTGTCTTTGTACTCGAGTTCTAAAAGCCTTTTGGTTTTACCGCTGTCTAATTGGGACCCATTAATTCTGTCAAGCATAAATACGAATTCATATTTGTTTCTTGAATATCTTTTTTCTAATAAATTTTTTATCGATTGTGTATCGTTTGGGGCTTCTCCTACTAAACCTATTTTCATAAAGATTATTTTTCTAAATCGGAATAAAGCCAATAGTCACTTAAGAAATCTTCTTTTATATATGCCTTTGCTTTAATGATTTCTGTTTCATCTAAATGTTTTAATTTTGTGCCATCCTTTGAATTAGTAGCATACGCAATTATTATTCGATTAAGTTCATTTTCATTAATTGAATCTAAGGCTTGTGGTGAATGGGTAGTTATTATTATTTGTTTATGTTCTGATTCTTCTTTTAAAAACTCCATTAATTTATGAAATTGATGAGGATGAATACCTAATTCAGGTTCTTCTATTAGAATAATTCTACTTATTTCGGATTCATTTGCCCATCCTTTGTTAGCAGGTCTTTTATTTGTGTTTTCTTTATTTTCAAATACCTCGGAGATTATATAAAACAATCTCTTTGTTCCGTCAGAAAGATTAGAAAATGGTAGCCAACTTCCATCTACTTTAAATTCTAAGAAAAAATTATTTATTGTATAATTTTCTTTGTCTTCTGTTATAAAAATATTGTAATTATCACTAAATCTAATATCTTCAATTGGAGAATATTTGTTTAGAATGTATTTTATTGCTTCTGTTTTTTTTAGGATTGGATTAAAAGATTTTTTGATAAAATCAATATCAAATAAACCGGAGGGGTTTATGGAGCTGGAAGCAAAATCTGAAAAAAGGATGTCGAATAAAAAACATCTAGTGAAATAGGGATTGGATATATCCATAACACCATTCATCAATTCATTAGAAAACCCACCGTCAATACTAAGTTTGAATGAAAATGGCTTGTCAACAATCGAATACTCTTTTGGTATGCCGTGACATAAAAAAGTAGTGTCAAATATTATTTTATTTTCTTTAAGTTTTTCGAAAAAAGAGGTTTCATTTGATATATTGATAGTTTTATGTGATATTTTTAAAACGGATTCAACCTCATTTCCAAAATTTGCGGGGTCTAACAATTTATTGATGTTTATAAAATTATTAGATTCAATAGTAATGTCTGCTCCGTTTTTAAATTTTAGAGTAGAAGAAAAGTTATTAAGTCCTTTATATTCTAGTGACAACGTTTTGTTGAGAAATTCCAAAAAATTAGTTTTTCCAGCAGCATTCTTACCAATAATTATATTCAGCCCTTTTTGGAATTGAATAGTAATATTGTTTATCGATTTATAACCAGAAAGAGTTACTTCTTTTAAAAAAAGTTTAGAATTTTCCATAAATTTTAAATATGACTGTAAATATACACTACGAAATTTAATTATTTAATTTTTGTGTAAAAAAGAGCCTTAAAATTAAATGTCAAAAAATAATATTTCTGACATTTAATTTTAAGGCATTAAAGAAATACTTCGCTTTTTAAATTCCCAAGAAATTACTTGGAGTAATCTGCATTAATTCGGCTTTGATTTCATCCGAAACATCAAGGGTTGCTATAAAACCGTGAATCGCATTTTTATCAATGGCTTCGTTGGTTCTGGTTAAACCTTTCAAGGCTTCATAAGGATTTGGATACGCTTCACGTCTTAAAATCGTTTGAATCGCCTCGGCTACAACCGCCCAGTTTTTCTCTAAATCTTCGTGAAATTTAGGTTCGTTCAATAACAGTTTGTTCAATCCTTTCAATGTAGCTTCAAAAGCAATTAAAGTGTGTCCCATTGGAACTCCAATATTCCTTAAAACGGTACTGTCCGTCAAATCACGTTGTAATCTTGATAACGGTAATTTAGCCGAAAGGTGTTCAAAAATAGCGTTGGCTATTCCTAAGTTTCCTTCAGAGTTTTCAAAATCAATAGGGTTTACTTTGTGTGGCATAGCCGATGAACCAATTTCTCCCGCTTTTATTTTTTGTTTGAAATATTCCATTGAAACATACGTCCAAATGTCACGGTCCAAATCAATAATGATAGTGTTGATTCTTTTTAAAGCATCAAAGAATGCAGCAAAATGATCGTAATGCTCTATTTGAGTAGTAGGGAAGGAGTGGTGCAATCCCAAGTTGTCTTCTACAAATTTACTTCCAAATTGTTTCCAATCAATTTGAGGATAGGCTACATGGTGTGCGTTGTAGTTTCCGGTAGCGCCACCAAATTTTGCAGCAAACGGAATGTTAAACAACAAGCGCATTTGTTCTTCTAGACGTTCTACAAAAACTCCTATTTCCTTGCCCAAACGAGTTGGAGAAGCTGGTTGTCCGTGTGTACGCGCAAGCATTGGAATGTCCCTCCATTCTTGACTCAAATCTTTTAATTTGGAGGTCAAAGTAATTAAGGAAGGCATGTATACTTTCTCGAAAGCTTCTTTTGTAGAAAGTGGAATCGCAGTATTGTTGATGTCTTGAGAAGTTAAACCAAAGTGAATGAACTCTTTGTATTCAGATAATCCCAATTTTTCAAAAGCATCCTTGATAAAGTACTCAACCGCTTTTACATCGTGGTTGGTCACTTTCTCGGTTTCTTTGATCCAAAGGGCGTCTTCGGTAGTGAAGTTTTTATAAATCGCACGTAAACTTTCAAATAAATCGGAGTTGACGTTTTTTAATTGCGGCAAAGGAACTTCGCACAAAGCAATAAAATATTCAATTTCAACTAATACACGGTATTTGATTAAAGCTTCTTCAGAGAAAAAAGGAGCCAGAGACATTGTCTTATTTCTATATCGTCCGTCAATTGGAGATATAGCATTCAATTCGTTTAAAGTAGTCATTTTTTTGTTGTTTTTTCGAAAGGCACAAATATAAAGAGAATTTAGGGATTAAGGGTCAGAAATATATGGTTTGACGAAGAAATTAGTGATATAAAAGGTGGTTATTCAATGTAATTGGAGAAATTGAATAAAACAAAAGAATAATTGATTTTCAGTGATTTGAAAACACAGGAGACGATTTCTTTTGAACCAATTTAAAATATAAGTATATTTGTTTAATAAATTTACAATATATATGAACAGTGTAAAAAATATTTTCAGCATTAAAGATCTTGAAAATCTTTCTGGGATAAAAGCACATACTATTAGAATTTGGGAAAAAAGATATAATGTTTTACAACCTATGCGTACAGATACGAACATACGTTTGTATTCGTTGTCAAGCCTTCAAAAGCTTTTGAATATTGCTTTATTACATGATTACGGATATAAAATTTCAAAAATTTCAACCTTTTCTGAAGAAAAATTAGTTGAAATGATTCGAGATATTATTTCAAAGAAAAATGCCAAAAATCACGCTGTGAATGCGTTTAAGATGGCTATGATGAATTTTGACCAAGAACTTTTCACCAATACATACAATTGGTTGCTTGAAGATAGAACTTTTAAGGAGGTGTTTCATCAAGTGTTTATCCCATTGATGGAGGAAATTGGTTTGTTGTGGCAAACCGACACGATATCTCCTGCTCATGAACATTTTATTAGCTGTTTGATAATAAAAAAGATACTATTTAATACTGAAGAAGTTGCAAATGAAAAGCCTATAAACACGGATAAAGTATTTGTTCTTTCTTTGCCTCTTAATGAAATCCATGAATTAGGATTAATGTATTTGCATTATGAAATTGTATTAAAAGGGTATAAAGTCATTTATTTAGGCGAGAACATGCCAGTTGAAAATTTAAAAGATTTAAAAAAGCATTTTAATTCAATTGTATTTTTGTCTTATTTTACTATACAACCCGAAAGGAATAGCATCAATGAATATGTTCAGATTATGAGCTCTGAATTGTCAGGGGATGGTTCCGAAGTCTGGCTTATTGGTAGAATGACTGAGTATATTGATCAAGGTGCAATTGTGAGTGATGTTAAAGTTTTTAGTTCTATTTCAGATTTGGTTGGAAACATTTAATTTTTTGTTCAATCTTTTTGTATATTTGCTAAACAAATGAAAAAAACAATTTCAATAATAGGTTCTGGATTTTCGGCAATGGCCGCAGCATGCTATTTGGCAAAAAACGGTCATGAAGTAACAATCTATGAAAAAAATGCATCAATAGGAGGAAGGGCTAGGCAATTGAAAGCCGAAGGTTTTACTTTTGACATGGGGCCTAGTTGGTATTGGATGCCTGATGTTTTTGAACGTTTTTTTGCTGATTTCGGTAAAAAAACAACCGATTATTACGAGCTTATAAAACTTTCTCCTGCTTATAGAGTCTATTATGGAGTCGATGATTTTATTGCAATAGCAGATAATTTGCCGCAAATCGTGGCTGATTTTGAAACTATCGAGAAAGGAAGCGGTAAAATCTTAAATGAATTTATGTATGAAGCCAAAACCAATTATGACATAGCAATCAAAGAATTGGTCTATCGTCCGGGCGTTTCTCCATTAGAATTGGTAACTTTACATACTGCAAAAAAAATAGAGCAGTTTTTTAGCAACATTAGTAAAGACATAAGAAAGAAATTCAAAAACGAACGGTTAATTCATATACTTGAATTCCCTGTTTTGTTTCTAGGTGCAAAACCATCTGATACCCCTTCTTTTTATAGTTTTATGAATTATGCTGATTTTGGTCTAGGTACTTGGCATCCTAAAACGGGAATGTTTGATGTGATACGAGCTATAGAAAGTTTGGCAAGAGAACTAGGTGTAACTTTTGTAACCAATGCCAATATTGAAAAAATTAATGTTGAAAATAAAACAGCCCGATCAATTATGGTCAATGGGAAATCAATCCCATCCGATATCATTTTAAGTGGTGCCGATTATCAACATACAGAAACATTATTAGACACAACATACCGAGCCTATTCTGAAAAATATTGGGAAAGTAGAGTTTTTGCTCCTTCCTCTTTATTGTTTTACATTGGTTTCAATAAAAAAATAAAAAACATTTCACATCATGCTTTGTTTTTTGACGTTGATTTTGAGCAGCATACCAAAGCTATTTATGACGAACCACAATGGCCAAAGGATCCTTTGTTTTATGCTAATTTTCCATCGTTGACTGATAAAACTGCCGCTCCTGATGGCATGGAATCTGGTTTTTTCCTTGTTCCATTGGCTCCTGGAATTAATGACACAGAGGAAGTAAGGAATGAATATTTTGATAAAATAATAGAGCGTTTTGAGAATTTAACTCAGCAAGAAGTTAAAAGCAGTATTGTTTTTAAACAGTCTTTTTGTAAAAACGATTTTGTTTCTGAGTACAATTCATACAAAGGGAATGCTTATGGAATGGCAAATACACTATTGCAGACTGCCTTTTTGAGACCAAAATTAAAAAGTAAAAAGGTGGAGAATTTATATTTTACGGGACAATTAACCGTTCCTGGTCCAGGAGTTCCTCCCGCATTAATTTCAGGAAAATTGGTCTCGGAATTAATAGATAAACAACTTTTAAATCAATAGTCATGAAGCAATTGTTTGATGATGTGTCCTTTAAGTGCAGTAAATTGGTCACCAAGAATTACAGTACTTCGTTTTCTATGGCGGTTTACATGTTGGCGCCCAGCATTCGTGATGCCATTTACAGCATCTACGGATTTGTGCGTTTTGCCGATGAAATTGTAGATTCTTTTCATGGTTATGACAAAGAAAATCTAATCAATGACTTTGAATCCGAGTATTACAAAGCCATGAAATCGGGAATCAGTTTGAACCCAATTTTGAATTCCTTCCAACAAACGGTTAAAGAATACAACATAACCGATGAGATGATTCAGTCGTTTCTCAAAAGTATGAAACTCGATTTAATCAAGTCCGATTATCACAGCAAAGAGGAATACAACGAGTACATTTACGGTTCTGCCGATGTAGTTGGATTGATGTGTCTTAAAGTATTTGTAAAAGGTGATGATGAAAAATTCTATTTACTAAAAGACCAAGCGATGCGATTGGGTTCGGCTTTCCAAAAAGTAAATTTTCTGCGTGATTTAAAGGATGATAATTTACTGTTGAACCGTAATTATTTTCCAGGAGTCGATTTAAAATCTTTTGATGAAAAATCAAAAAAAGCAATAATCGAGGAAATCGAGGAAGATTTTAGAATTGCCTATCAAGGAATCGTAAGATTGCCTTTGGAAGCAAAATTTGGCGTTTACACAGCTTATGTTTATTACAAAAAATTGCTCAAAAAACTGGCGCACACACCATCTAACGAAATTGGAAATACAAGAATTCGGGTTTCCAATTATTCCAAAGCAGGATTATTGGCTCAATCGTTCGTATCTTACAAGCTGAAATTGGTATAACACACAGTGATTAATTAAAAGTTATTAGTAAGTATTTGATAATCAAAGAATTCAATAGCTTAAAGCAGTAAAAAAATGATTAAGATTGTTTTTTTGATAACTTTATGTATAAAAGAGTTACAATAAAAAATTAATGTAAATAACAAAGCGTATGAAAACACGATTGACCAAAAAAAAAGTCTTAATAGCTGTTTTATTAGTTGCTATGATTCAAATTAGCGAAAAAGTTATTGCTCAAGAGAATAGGGAATTAAAAAAAAATGACATTACACCTATCGACTCAACTTATTATTCAAAAGACCGACTCAAGGGGCGAGTTTTCGTAGTAACTGGAGGCGCAAGAGGAATAGGAAGAGCCGCCGCTATTCGAGCTTCTCGTGAAGGAGCAATAGTGGTTATTGGTGATTGGCTGGCACCACAAGGTGAAGCAACGGCTCAGTATATTCGTAAAGAAGGTGGCAAAGCACTTTTTGTAAAAACAGATATTCGAAGTACGGAGGATTGTAATAATCTTATTATCCAAGCTATTAACAAATACGGAAAAATAGATATTGCTTTATTAAATGCAGGGGTAATGGATGGTACTTTCTCTGGTGATTCTTTCGACTACGACAAGCAAAAAGATTTGCTTCCTACAGCAGTTGATGCAGCTTCTGATGAGTATTGGGATTATGTAATGGATGTAAACGCTACAGGAACCTTTAAGACCATGCGTGCAGTAACCAAACAATTCCTTAAGCAAGGAAATGGAGGTGCAATAGTAACAGTAGGATCTATTGCAGGACTAACTGGATTAGCAGGTAATCCTGCTTATGTGGCAAGTAAACACGCAGTAAATGGATTAACGCGAAGCGCAGCTATTGATTATGCTCCTTACGGAATTCGCGTAAACTCAGTGAACATGGCAGCTACAGCCACGCCAATGACGGATAAAGCATTCGAATTTGTAAAAGAGGTAAAAAAACGAGGAATTAAAGGTATGGGTGGAGCTAAAACGGAGAGCTTACTGATGATGAATGATACCAAGCATCGTATGGCAACGGTCTGGGAACAAGCATCAGTAATACTATTTCTTCTTTCTGACGAAGCATCTAATTTGACGGGAGCACTTTACCCTACTGATGGTGGATGGACAGCTTATTAATAGCAAAAACTAGGATGATGAAAATAAATAAAATAGTTATTCTCTTGCTATTTATGTTAACTGTCCAAAACGTTTTTGCTCAAGTAAGCAGTGCGTTTTATGAAGGAGAACGAATTACCAATGTAATTTACGTTTTTAAAAATAAATTAACCGACTCAATAGCACAAAAAAATCTAGAACAGGAAGTGAAACGAGCATTCCCCATTTTTCCACAAACGACTGTTCGTAATCTACTCCTTGATGGATATACTAATAAAGTATACAAATTAGAGCAAGTATCCGAGGCACAATATGAAGTGCTTCCTTCGCAATTGGGAGGTATAAATATTACTTTAACGGTAGTTATAAGTGAAAAGGCAAAAGGGAAAAAGGAGAAAAGTGGTGCGTTAATAGGAGAAAAGGATTTTCCAATTCTTTATCAAGACAATAAATCATTGCTCACCACTAAATTTGCCATGGCGCAAATGTTGTATTCCAACAATAATTCATGGTATGCAAGAGAAGATGCCATGCTTAACGGCAACCCTTTAGCACAAAATCCCGCTGGAGAAGGTTACACAGGTTGGATAGAAGGTTGGGTTTCAGGTGGACTTTATGGAATCACGACCCTTTCGACAAAACGGAGTGTATACCTCTATGGTGGTGCAAGTTACATTATGAGTGCTTCAGCAGGAAGAGAACTTTTTACAGATGAATCAAGGGCATACGGCGCTTTTGATGATGCCTTTCTTGGATTTGTAGGAACAACCAGTTATCCATCTGGTAATAGGTTTACCTACAACCTTTCAATGGGCAGACAACAATTTTCGGTGGGAAAAGGGTTTATAATTAGAAACACTGCTGCAAATGGAGACAACCGTGGAGCTTTACAACTCAATCCACGATGGGCAGCGGATTATCTCGGACTGGCATCAATACGTTATAACAACTTTCTGTTGCAGGTCTTTCAACTTGATCCTGATGAGCTAGACATTGTAGATTCAAAAACTGTTATCCGCGGATTTAACGCTGAATTGGGTGATGGCTATTCCAATCAAATTGGTTTTATGATGCTAGGCGTTCCGCAATCCTCCTTCAAGTATTACACTCCATCAGGTGAGGTATTGGGACGAGAAGGGCTGCAACTTTTTAATTTACGATATTATACCAATAAACCCCCGGATGTTCCAGGGCTATTCTACAAAGGAGAAATTGCCTATGAACGGAATAGTAATTTTGATATGAAGTCCTTTGCAGGTTACTCAGAAATAGGCTGGAGTTTTGCCAAAAGCAAAGGTGCTCCTGCTCTTCGCTATCGGTATGCGTTTTTCTCGGGTGATGACCCAGATACTGAAACCTACGAACGATGGGATCCATTACTCACGGGAGGCAATGGCGAAGAATGGGTAATTGGTGCCAACCATTTCAAAGTGGTACAAAATAGTAATATGAATGTTCATCAGTTACAAGCTAATATTCGTCCTTGGCAAAGAATAGAATTAGTTCCTCAGGCAATGTATATGTATGCAGTTGCCAATAATAATATAGGAGGAAATCCTGCTTTGGGGTATTTGCCTAAAAAGGAATATGGTAGTGAGTTCAATATAACCGTAAAGTATTTTCGCTCCAGACATTGGTACTGGCACGGACACCTGGCATATACAATACCCGGTTTGGGTGTAAAAGAGGCACTCAGTAATACAACTAAACCTTGGTTTAGTGCAATGTTATTTTTTAGGTATGCGCTTTAATTTACTTTGTAATAGTTACTACATAAATGAGATTCAAGGCTAATGGCTAAAAGCTACTTCCCAATCACTCAAATAATTTAATTCAATAAAAAGAATATGGTTTCCTTTTTGATTTTTTTAGGTGTTTTTTTATTCATGGAATGTGTCACATGGCTTACGCATAAATACATTATGCATGGACTCATGTGGTATTTTCATGCGGATCATCATCAGCCAAAATATGAGCATACATTCGAACGAAATGATATATTCTTTCTGATTTTTGCCACACCCAGTATTGTGCTTTTTTATTTTGGCGTGCAAGACGGAATGAATTATTTGTTTTTCATCGCCCTAGGAATCACAACCTATGGTTTTTGCTATTTTATGATTCACGACGTATTGATTCACCAACGTTTTAAATGGTTCAAAAACACCAAAAACAAATATTTAGTTGGCTTGCGTAAGGCCCACAAAGTGCATCATAAACATTTGAGAAAAGAGCATGGTGAGTGTTTCGGAATGTTGTTTGTGCCTTTTAAATATTATAAAATTTAGTATGTCACTATATCTTATTTTAAACATTGCTTCTTTCATTATTCCTTTTTTGTATAGTTTCGAAAAAAGAATGAAATTTAGTAACCGTTGGAAAATCGTTTTTCCTTCTTTGATTATTACGGCACTATTTTTTATCGTTTGGGATATTATTTTTACAAAAATAGGTGTGTGGAGTTTTAACCCAAGGTATCATTCTGGAATAAATTTTTTTGGTTTGCCAATAGAAGAGTGGCTTTTCTTTATTTGCATCCCTTATGCCAGTATATTTATTCATTTTTCTTTTCAGTATTTCTTGCCGAATGTGGCTTTGAGTGGTACTGTCGTAAAAAGGATTTATTGGTTTTTGATGATTCTCGTTGTTCCAGTAACTATATTGAATTTTGATAAATGGTACACTTTTGTCAATTTCAGTATGTTTATTTTAGTTTTAACGATAGCCGTTTTTAAGTTTCCTGTGATTTTAAAAACTTATTTCCTCACTTTTTTAATCATTTTGATTCCGTTTTTACTCGTAAATGGAATTCTCACCGGTAGTTTTATAGAAGAGCCAGTTGTTTTTTATAATAATAACGAGAATTTAGGCATTCGATTGGGAACAATACCTGTCGAAGATGTTGGTTATGCTTTTACAATGCTGTTGATGAGTTTAGTTTTGATGAAAATAATGGAAAGAAAAAATGAAAGTATATAAAAAAGAAACAGTTCAACACATCAATGCGACTTTAGATGAATGTTGGGCTTTTTTCTCCAGTCCAGGAAATTTGCAGAAAATAACACCCAAAACCATGGGTTTCGAAATCACCGATTTTGACAACCAATCGATGTATGCGGGGCAAATCATTCAATACAAAATTTCGCCTTTTTTGGGATTAAAATTGAATTGGGTCACCGAAATTACCAAAGTCAAAGACAAAGCCTATTTTATAGACGAACAACGTTTTGGGCCTTATAGTTTTTGGCACCACAAACATTTTTTTGAAGCAACTCCAACCGGTGTGAAAATGACTGACATAGTGCATTATGCTTTGCCTTTAGGGATTTTGGGGCGAATTGTGAATGCTTTAATCGTTAAAAAACAACTGAAAGAAATTTTTGATTACCGTTGTGTAAAAGTCGATCAAATTTTTAATAAAGAAGGTTCTAAGTTACTAAGATTCTGAGCTGCTAAGATTTTAGAAAAGGAAAATAATAATTTTGAAACAAGAATTAATCACAAGATTACAGAAGCTTAGCATCTCAGTTACTTAGATTCTTAGAAACTTTAAAAAAAATGACAAAACAGGAAGTATCTATTTTTTGGTTCCGACGCGATTTGCGTCTAGACGATAATGTAGCGTTGTATCATGCTTTGCATTCCAAATATCCTGTGATTCCTTTGTTTATTTTCGACACGGATATTTTGAATAGTTTGCCAAAAAATGATGCACGCGTTGGTTTTATACATGAATCGCTCCGTAAATTAAACACAAAATTGAATGCCATTGAGAGTTCAATTTTAATTAAAAAAGGAACAACAACTGAAGTTTGGAAATCTCTTTTTGAAGAGTTTGCCGTTTCGGAAGTTTTCTTCAATAAAGATTATGAACCCTATGCTATTAAGAGAGATTTAGCCATTACAGCATTGGCAAAAGAAAATAACGCTCTATGTTTTTCTTTCAAAGACCAAGTGATTTTTGAAGAGTTAGAAATCAGTAAAGCCGATGGATTGCCTTATACTATTTACACGCCTTACAAGAATAAATGGTTGGAAAAATACAAATCAATGGCGCCGCTTCTGGAATACGATGCCGAAAGCTATTTCTCCAATTTTCACAAAAGCAATTTTGATTTTCCCACTTTACAGCAAATAGGTTTCGAGGAAAGTAATATAAAAGTACAGCTTTATAACCTCACACAGATTTCCAATTACGATGAAACTAGAGATTTTCCCGCAATAGACAGCACATCCTATTTGTCACCTCATTTGCGTTTTGGAACGGAAAGCATCCGAAAGTTAGTGAATTGGGCGGTTCATAAAAATGACGTTTTTTTGAGTGAATTGATCTGGAGAGAATTCTTTATGCAAATCCTGTTTAGCTTCCCCAAAGTTGTCAGCCATAATTTCAAATCGGCCTATGATGGGATTCAGTGGCGCAACAATGAGGAAGACTTTAAGCGATGGTGTGCAGGAACTACTGGCTATCCTATGGTCGATGCGGGGATGCGTCAGCTTAATGCGACGGGTTATATGCACAATAGAGTGCGTATGGTGGTTGCGAGTTTTTTATGCAAACATTTACTCATTAATTGGCAGTGGGGCGAAGCCTATTTTGCCGAGAAACTATTGGATTATGATTTGTCTGCTAATGTAGGTAACTGGCAATGGGCAGCAGGAACAGGTTGCGATGCAGCACCTTATTTTAGGGTTTTTAATCCTGATATCCAACTCAAAAAGTTTGACAAAAACGGAATCTACATCCGCAAATGGATACCTGAATTTGATTTGGGTTACGCCAAGCCTATGGTAGAACATGCCTTTGCCAGAGACCGAGCGATTGCTACTTATAAAGCAGGGATTTTAAGATAATTACTGAATCAACCTATTGAGCATTCCATTGAAAATAAATCCGTGAAAAGGCAAGACAGAATACCAATATAATTTACCCCAAATGCCTTTGGGTCTAAAAGTGGCAGATTGATATAATGTGTTCTTGATGATTTTGAATTCGAGCCAGGCTTGACCGGGTAGTTTCATTTCGGCATAGAGAACCAGTTTACCTTCTTTTTTATTGGCATACAAAACCCGCCAAAAGTCTAATGCATCACCGGCGTGGATTTCGCGCTTTTTGGTGCGGCCTCTTCTGGTCCCCACACCACCAAAGAGTTTATCGATAAATCCGCGTAGCCCCCACAGCCAATCCCCATAATACCAACCTGTTTCACCGCCAATTGACCAAATTTGGTTGATGGTAAAAGCTCGGTCTTTGATTTCCATTTTTCTTCGGTCGATAAAACAGTCTTTTTTGGGTACTTTGATGAAGTCTTTCACATTGCCTTTAAATTGTCCGCTTATAATGGAATCTTTCCAACTCGAAGTGATATCATCATTATCGATTTTTACCAAGGCTTTGGATAATGCCATTTCATAAGACATAGGATTGATATTCAAAATCGAATTTATGCTGTTGTCCCGGCAAATGACTTCGACTTTCATACTGCTCACCAATGCCGATGCCAATTTATAGGAAGTTGAGGTTACAAAATACAACCAATAGGAGGATAATTTGGGTGTCATTACGGGTATGGTGTAAATATACCTTTTGAGGTGAATCGCTTTGGCAAAGCCCAAAAGCATTTCTTTGTAGGTGAGAATATCTGGACCACCGATGTCAAAACTTTGATTATAAGTTAATGGGTTTAAAAGTGATTTTGTCAAGAAAGCCAAAACATCAGCAATAGCTATAGGTTGGCATTTAGTATTGAGCCATTTTGGGGTGATCATTATTGGCAACTTTTGAACTAAATCCCGAATAATTTCAAAGGACGCACTTCCGGAGCCTACTATGATACCGGCTCTTAAAGTGGTTGTGGCAAAAGTTCCGGTTTTTAAAACCTCTTCAACTGCTTTTCGGGAAGATAAATGTTTGGAAAGGGATTTGTCGTTTACAATGCCACTTAAATATAGAACCTGTTTTGCGTTTGTTTGATTGATTCGTTCCACAAAATTATGGGCCGAAATACTTTCCAATTCATCATAATTACTGGCCGAACCCGACATGGAGTGCATTAAATAATAAGCGGCATCTATGTCTTGAGGGATGTTTTCTAAAGTTTCTTTTTTTAAGAAATCAACTTCAATGACTTTTATGTTTTTTTCAAATTCTTTAGGACAAGAAAAACGCTGTTTGTCTCTCACACAGCAAATAACTTCATGACCTTGGTTTACCAAAATTGGTAAAAGCCGTTTGCCGATATATCCTGTTGCACCTGTTAAAAGAATTTTCATATCGTTACATTTTAAAACTTACGATGCCATAATCCATTTCAAAAACTTGTCCCGAAATGGATTTGGCATTTTCTGAAATTAAATAATTGGCCATTTCGGCCACTTCATTGGGTTTAAGATAACTTTTCATAGGGTGGCGTTCTACCATATTTTCTTTCATTCGGTCGTTTCGAAGGATATTAGCCGAAAGCGAAGTCTCGGTAATGGTAGGAGCAATTGCATTTATGCGAACCACGGAAGCCAATTCGGCACCGAGTGATTTTACCAATCCTTCGATTCCTGCTTTTGCGGTAGCGATACTGGCGTGAAAAGGCATTCCCAGTTTGGCTGCAACGGTGCTAAACAATACAATTGACGGATTGCTTCCTTTTTTTAAGGCAGGTAAATATTTCTGAATCGCTTTTACAGCTCCAATTACGTTAATTTCAAAATCATTTCTAAAATCGTCCAGATTCAAACTCAGAATAGGTTTTAGTGTAATCGAACCAGGACAATAGATAAGAACATCTACCGCTTCAATCTCGGGTAAATCATCTTCAAGAATTGAAATGGGATAATGAATTAAGTTAGGATGAGTGATGTCTGGTGTGGATCTACTGATGTTGTACACGTTATTGTTTCTCAATTGTTGCAATAGAATAGCATTCCCAATTCCTTTACTTCCGCCAATGATTACTATATTTCGCATGTTTTCTCTCAAATCAATTATTCGTATTTTTTATACTGATTCACCACAATTTTGGCTTTCAAATCAAATAATAGATTGTACAGTCCAAAAAAGGTTCGGTTCATGTAGATAAAATGTTTGGATCCTCTGTTACCATTCATTTTTTTTAAGTTGGTGTCTTTAGAAAAGCGTTCTCCGAGTTGCGCAATATTTCCAAAAAATTCCGGATTCGAAAAATCAAAGGTTTCTTCTTGAAAAGGTTGGGTAAAAAGGGACAGTAAATCATAAAACATTTGGGTGAAATAGACAATCTCTTCTTCAGAATCGTCTGTTCTTAGGATTTCCAGTTCAAAAAGTTTTTCGTTGAACAAATGTGGGTTGTTGAGTATTTTTTGGTCAACCAATTCAAAATATGGAATATAAAAATTATTCGGGATTTTCTTCATACAACCAAAATCCAAAGCCACCAATTGATGGTTATCGTTAACCAAAAAATTACCAGGATGTGGATCGGCATGGACTTTTCTTAAAATATGAATTTGATACATATAAAAATTCCATAACGCTTGCCCCAATTGGTTTCCCAATTTATGGTTTTCGTTTTTGGCAGTAAATTCAGAAAGATGGATTCCAGTCATCCAGTCCATAGTGATGATTTTCTCGGAGGAGAACTCGGGATAATATTCAGGGAAAAGTAAATGTTCTATTTTTTTGCAAGCAGCAACGACTTCCTGGCTTTGTTGAAGTTCCAGGATATAATTGGTTTCTTCAATTAATTTGTCCTCCACTTCTTTAAAATACTTATCGGAGTCTTTTCCTTGCAGATTAAACATTCGTATAGCAATAGGTTTTACTAGAGCTAAATCTGATGAAATACTATTGGCAACGCCAGGATATTGAATTTTTACAGCTAGTTTTTTGCCGTTTTTCACAGCAATATGTACTTGGCCAATACTCGCTGCATTTACAGAATTGGCGTTGAATTCGTCAAAAATTTCATAAGGTGTTTTACCTAAATTAGTTTTAAAAGTTTTTAAAACTAACGGAGCCGAAAGAGGTGGTACGGAAAACTGTGACAACGAAAATTTCTCCACATAGGCCTGTGGTAAGAAACTCTTGTCCATACTCAACATTTGAGCCACTTTGAGAGCACTTCCTTTTAACTTTTTCAGACCATCGTAAATGTCTTCTGCATTATCCTCGTTGAGTTTATCTCGCGTTAAATCTGAATTGACTATTTTTTCGCCATAATATTTCAAATAGTTCACACCTACTTTGGCACCTGTTTGCACTAGTTTTGAGGCTCTTTCGATTTTTGAAGTTGGAATGTAGTCTATCGTTTTCATTATTTGTTGTTTATTTTTTCTTTGAAAATGAATTTTCCAAAATCAATTAAGCTTTCAAGAGGTGTAATATCTATTAATTCGAAAGAAACTTTTACCGATTTTTCGATGTAGATATCCGTTTTCTCAAACGAAGGGGACGCATCTTCCATCCAAAATTTTAGCGTTAATAAAAATTGAATCCAAAATGATTCCGTTAAAACCTTTTCTTGGTATTGTTGTAATTTTTCAATTTTAATCCGGAAATCATCTGTGATTATTTCAGATATGTAATCTTTGAATTTATTTCTAAATTCAGTTAAAAGCATTAGGTTTTTCAGTTGATTTTGATGTTGTTTCAAAGTCATGACTACATAACTTCTATTGGCAGTAATTAATTCAAAGAAAGTAAAATAGAAACTTAACAGTTTAGTTTTCATGTCATAGCTTTCATAATTAACGTCTTTCTGCAAAAGCGCTATTGTTTTGTCAAAAAAGATATTGAATATTTCTTTTTCAATACTTTCAAGAGTACCAAAAAAAGTATAGAATTCGGCTTCTGTAAAATCATTCACTTTTGCAAAATGAAATACAGACTTAGGCTTTTCATTATGTTCTAAAGTATAGTTCATATACATAGACACAATTTGATCTTTGGATAAAGGGGGTTTTTTAGTTGCCATTTATTTGTGAAATTAAGTTGAGTATAAAGATAATGACGTTTAACTTATTACTAATAATGTTGAACAAAATATTAACTTATATTTGTATAGTTATAATTGATGTCAGTTGTTTTTGTTTGCAACGAATGTTGATTTCAATTTATGGCACAATCATTTATACATACAATTATATTGCATGGGAAGAAACAAACTCAATACTAATAGCAAACCATTTTAATGAAAACTGAATTATGTCATTTTCCTTAAAGTTAGTGTGTACGCGCCCAAATAAGCTTTGAGAAACTGATGAAGTAAATAATTTTTATTGATAATTATCTCTTGATTTGAGTCTTAAATTATTGTTGTTTAACTTATTATTAATAAAACTACGGTTAATAGTAACTTATATTTGTAATGTTATAATGAAGCACCCAAATTTATTTGAAGATGAAAAAGAATGTTTTAATAACGGGAGGGACTGGTTTTATTGGGAAGCAATTGACCGAAATGTTGTTGGGAAGGGGTTATTCAGTTTCAATTTTATCTAGAAATAGCAAACCAAATACTGACGCGATTTCCTATTATATTTGGGATGTATCCAGTCAAAAAATAGATGAAGCGGCGGTACTCCATGCGGATTATATTATTCATTTGGCAGGGGAGAATATTGCCGAAAAAAGATGGACTGCCAAAAGGAAGGCTGAAATAATCGATAGCAGGACACAATCGGCTGAACTGATTTATACGGTTTTGAAAAAGCATAATAAAAGTATTGAGGCTTTTGTGTCTGCTTCAGGAATAGGGATTTATGGCGCTTTAAATGGAGAGGGAATTTGTACCGAAAACACGATTCCGGGGAATGATTTTGTTGGAATTACTTGCCAGAAATGGGAAAAAGCAGCCGATTTATTCGCCGATTTAGGCATTCGAACGGTTAAAATTCGAACAGGTTTGGTTTTAGGGAAAAACGAGGGGTTTCTAAAAAAATTAGCACCTATTTTTAAAGCTGGTTTTGGATCGGCATTGGGATCTGGTAAACAATATATGCCCTGGATTCACATATCTGATTTGTGTGCGATTTATCTGGAAGCAATTGAAAACGAAAACATGACTGGTGCGTATAATGCAACCGTAAATGATAGTACTACGAGTTCTTCTTTTTCGAAACTATTGGCAAAAGAGTATGGCTATTTTATTTGGCTGCCCAATGTGCCTGCTTTTGCATTGCGATTGTTAATGGGAGAAATGGCCACTATTGCATTGGCCGGTAGGAGGGTTTCATCGGATAAAATAAAAAGTCTGGGTTTTAGATTTAAGTTTAAAAACTTGAAAAGAGCACTTGTAGATTGTGTCAAGTGATTGATTTTTAATAAATAATTGAAAAGTGATTAGCCATGCTAGAACGTATAGTTAATCACTTTTATCAAATGCTTCATTGTAATATACATTCCACTTCTGTGTTAACCAATTTTGAAACTTTAGCAATCACAATAGAAGGGATTTCAATTTTAAAATCGTCAGAATTCAGTGTAAAATGGGAATTGATTTGGATTCCATCTTTTACCCTTTTTATTTTTGCCAAAACCATAATTGCTTTTGATTCACCATGAATTTCTATTCTGCCTTTTATTTGATAGTCTTTTTCGATTTCATTAATATCTTTCATGTCAAATTTCTCGATAATTCCTTTAAAAATAGCTTTAGAATAGCGATCACTTTCCATATAGTTGGCATTAAAATGCTCTCTCATTAAATCTCTTTTGAATTGAAATTTTTTGATAATGGCCACAAAGGTAATTTGACTTTTTTCTGGGATTAGAACACAACTAACTGCATCATTTCTTGCCTCGACTGCTTCAAAAAATGGAACGGAAGCCTCAAAATGGATCACACATTTTGAAGAGGTCAATTTTTCTTGGGCGTCAATGAAATAGATGTTCAATAGCAGAAATAATAGAGTAATTTTTTTCATAATTTTTCTATTAAAGGGTTATACCAATTGTATTTATTATTGTGTCTAACAATCCCGAAGTTTCGAGACCGTTAGAATCCTGATATAACAAAACAATTCCACAACGCATTGAGCTATATATTCGGTATATATCAGAATCACTCTTAAAGTTACACAATTTTAGCAACATTAATCTTAAAAAACTGCCAAAAAACTGCCTTTAATCAAGGGTTAAATAATTCTTGATTAAAGGCTGTTTTTTTAATGTTGAAAGGATTGAAAAACTTTTCCCGGTTTGTCAATAGTATTTAATTGGAATCCAATTCAAGTTGAACATTGTATTTTGTGAGGGCCGAAAGCGTTTCTTCAGAACTGTAATCAAAGATTTCTTCATGTAGGTCTCGTTCTTTTTTTAAAGCTATTTGTTTCAGGCAATTGCAAAATCGTCGCACGTCATCAAGGTTAGAAAGAATTAAACCGGGAACAGGCATGCTTTTGCCTTGATTATCCTTGGCAACCATTGTGAAATAGGAGGAATTACAATGTTTTATAGTACCAGTTTGAATGTTTTCGGCTTCTACACGAATACCAATAATCATAGAACTTTTTCCAACATAGTTTACAGAGGCTTTCATCGTTACTAATTCGCCCACTTCAATAGGTTTTAAGAAATTGACCGTATCTACCGAAGCCGTTACACAATAATTGCCAGAAAATTTAGAACCACAGGCAAAAGCAACTTGATCGAGAAGTGACAAGATATAGCCACCATGTATTTTTCCGCTAAAATTAGTGTGCGAAGGCAACATTAACTCGGATATGCTAATATGTGATGAGGCAACTGTCTTGAAGGTTTTATCCATTGGTTTTAATTTGGGTTAAAATGGTAATTTTATTTTAAAAGTAAATTTTCATCTGTTTCGGCTCTTTTTAAAATGCTGTCGGGAAGTGCTTTTTTGGCTTTGGCTCCCATTTTTTTTAGTTTTTCAACGCTGATGATTAAATTTCCTTTTCCGTCTACCAGTTTATTCATGGCACCTTGGTACTCTACTTTACTCTCATCTATTTTTTTTCCAATTTTTATTAAATCGGCCACAAAGCCTTCAAATTTATCATACAATGCACCCGCTTGACGTGCTATTTCAAATGCATTTTCCTGTTGTTTTTGATTAGCCCACATACTATCAATGGTTCGTAAAGTTGCCAATAAAGTAGAAGGTGTCACAATAACGATGTTCTTTTCGAATGCTTTGTTGTATAACGAAGTGTCTTCATTGAGCGCTATGGCAAATGCAGGTTCCATTGGGATAAAAAGTAAAACAAAATCGGGACTTTCTATTTGATATAAATCCTGATAGTTTTTATCTCCCAATTGTTCTACGTGGCGTTTTATAGAATTGACGTGTTCTTTTAAATAACCTGTTTTTATTACATCATCGTCTTCGTTAATGTATTTCTCATAAGCAGTTAAAGAAACTTTAGAATCGACAACCATCTTTTTGCCATCGGGTAAGTTGATGACAACGTCAGGAAAAACACGATTACCATCTTCGGTAGTATGGCTTTGTTGCACATCGTATTCACGACCTTTCTCTAATCCCGACTTTTCAAGTACGCGTTCCAGAACCAGTTCGCCCCAGTTTCCTTGCATTTTACTATCGCCTTTTAATGCTTTGGTGAGATTGATCGTTTCCTTACTCATTTGAATATTCATTTCTTTCAAACCAAGTATTTGTTGACGTAAAGCAGCATGGTAATCGATACTTTCTTTGTGTGTGTCTTCGACTTTCTTTTCGAACAATTGAATTTTATCTTGCAGCGGAGACAAGATGTTTTTCATGTTTTCCTTGTTTTGCTCGGTAAATTTATTCGATTTTTCTTCCAATATTTTATTGGCAAGGTTCTCAAATTCTTTGGTGAATTTTTCTTGAAGTTTTTCGACTTCCTCTTTTTGTTCCTTGTTGCGCTCCCAAAGATTTTCAAAATCGACTTCTTTTTTAGAAAGTTGAATGGCTAGACTGTCTTTTTCGTTTCGGATGCTTTCTTTTTCAGAATTGGATACTTCCAGTTGCTTTTCGAAAGTGTTTTTATCCAGTAAAAATTGTTCTTTTTGTTGATTGAATTGAGAATTCAATGCTATTAATTTTTCTTCGAGACTTACTTTTTCTGACTGAAATCGGGCAGAAAATATGAGTTTTCCAATAAAAACACCTATTGTGAGAGCAATAATGAAGACCAATAATAAAGGAAGAATAGTTAACATAAATTTTGCTTTTTTTTAAAAGTAAAAGTACTGATTAATACGTAGTGCTTAATTTTAAAAAATAAAATTTTGCGAATTATTCTAAATCTAATACTAAACGAACAATTTTATTTTTTTTAACATCTCAACGCAACCTTTTTATTAGAAAGTCATCTTTACTATATAACCTAATTTAAATATGATATGAAGAATTTAATTTCAATCTTGTTTGTTGCTTTAAGCTTTTATTCGTGTAATGATATAACTGATGATAACGGGCAAAATTGCGGTAGTATTACCAATGTAGTTTATGAGAGTTTTAGTTATTGTGGTGTTTTGAAAGAAAACCCAAAACAGCCTTCTTTTATAATTGTAAATTCAAATGAAGAAATGCAAAAGTTGTTTACGGCATGCGCAACTTTTGATGTTGCCTTACCTGATTTTACTCAGAAAAGAATATTGGGACTTTTGGCAGGACCAAAACCAACAGGCGGATATTCTATAAAAATTCAATCGGTGGTTGAAGATGATTGTCAAATCATAGTGGAGTATTTTGAAACAACTGGTGGTGATGGTGCGTTGAGTCAGGTGATTACTTACCCTACAGATTATGTGGTACTCCCAAAATCGAGCAAACCTGTTTTCTTTAAGAAAGTTAATAAAATTAATAATTATGCAACTATAGGGACTTATGTTGGTGAGTGTTCAGGGAGTGACTGTCAACAATTTTTTAGAATAGAAAAAGAGAAAGTACTTCGTTATCTAAAAGTGAATTACGGTTCTTATGATTTTAATCAATACAATTATAAAGCATTAGGTTTTAAAGATGATTTTACAGCTTTCCTCTCGAAAATTCCAACTGAAATTGCAGCTTTAAAAGGGCAAACAAAAACATTTGGTTCGCCTGATTCTCATGATCAGGGTGGTATTTATTTTGAATGGAGTCAAGGTGGTGTTATGACTAAAGTATATTTAGATATTGATAATTCAGCAGATCAAACCCAAAACATCATTCTCTTTAAGAAAGTAATTCAAGATAAAATAGCGGAATTAAAAACCAAAGCATAAAGTGTTGAAGTTAGTAAGTTTTTTTTATTATCATAATTTTAAAATAATAAACAGGAACCAAAACGTTAATTCCTGTAAAAAAATAAATAGTAGCATATGAAAAATTTAATTTTTATTCTTTTTGTAATTTTTACATTTTACTCATGTGCTTCTGATGAGGTAGGTTTTAAGCAAATTTCGAAAAAAGTAGTAATGGAAAGTTGGGCGTGGAAAATTTTTATTTTTACCGATGAAGGAGAATTCACGCCAGTTGAGAAAGCTAAAAATAAATTTGATAGTACTACAAAAGTAAATCCTATTTTTGTTGAAGATTTTTTGGAAATTTATAGGAATGATGATTCCTTTTTAAATTATCAAAAAGAAGTATTCAATAATCCAATTGTTTATGCCAATTTTAATTTAACTAAAAGAAAAAAATAACGAGTTTAAACCTATTTCTTGAAAGAAAATATAGAACTATATATTAAAGAGTGTGTCGAAAACGACCGGGAAGCACAACTGAAAATTTATCAGTTGTTTTCTCCTGTTTTATATGGGCTATGTCTTAAATACATGCGAAATGAAGATGATGCCAAAGATGTTTTTCAGGAGGCTTTTGTAATTGCTTTTCAAAAAATAGGGCAATACAAATTTGAAGGAAGTTTTGAAGGCTGGATCAAACGAATTTTTATCAATAAGTTATTGGAAACGATAAAGAAAAAGAAAAAAGATGTTTTGTTTTTGGATGTTTTTGATACAGATGTAATAGAGGAAGAAGAATTAGAATTGGTTCCAATTGAACATGAAAAATTATTAGAATACATTCAGGAATTACCTGATCAATATCGAATGGTTTTTAATTTGTTTATTTTCGAAAAAATGAAGCATAAAGAGATTGCAAAATTACTTCAGATAACAGAAGGCACATCGAAATCTAATTTGAATAGAGCCAAGAGTATTCTGAAAAAAAGAATTTTGGTTGTATTAAATTGTAAAATAGCATAAAAGAAAATAATAACAACGCATGAAAAATAAAGAAGCAAAATCTATTTTTTCTTCATTGGAAAACTTCTCCAGTATTCCGCCTCCCGAGTTATGGGATAAAATAGAAGCGCAACTAGATCAACCTAAAAAGAAGAAACGCGCCATTATTTGGTGGGCTATAGCTGCGAGTTTAGTAGTTGGACTATCTGTTCCAACTATTTTATATTTTAACACTAATCAGGAGAATGGTTTTGAAAGGAATTTAGAAAACAATAACAATAGCAATGTCAATAACAATGTCAATAGCAATGATTATAACGATATCAATACTAAAGGGGATAACAATGATACTGGCAAATTAAATGACAATCGTATTAATTTAAATAACAGCAATCAAATAGCTACAGGAGCTCTTCCAACTCTTTCTTCTAAAACCAAAGATTATAAAGGGTTTAAGAATTTGAAATCAAACAGAAATAATGTGATAAATCAAACGGTTAAGGATGAATCCAAATCAAATGCGATAGTTTCGAATCAAAATTCATCTTCTGACATTTCCGTATCGGAGTTGATAAATGTCAAAGAGACTCAAGTCAATAATTTTGATACCAACAGCAAATCAGTTGGGAGTAAGGATAAAAATGCAATTCTCGGATCGAATGAAAATAAAGGAATTGCCGCAAATACAAGTTCGAAAGATTCTCTAAACAAAATAAAAATGGAGGTTGCCCAATTGGAGAATGTTTTGATAGAATTGGATAAAGACAAGACTGTTAAGAAAAAAGATTCTGAAAACATTGACAAATGGTCGATTCAGGTGTTTGCAGGGGTTATGAGTTCCCAAAATTATAATAATCAAAAAGCGTTAGGAAACGATGTAGCTTCAAAGCAATCTAGTGGTTATGGTGTGAAGACCAATTATAAACTGAACAAAAAATGGAGTGTTAGTTCGGGTTTGAAAATTAATGAACTTGGACAGGAAATAGCTGGGGTTTCCTATTATGAACAACAAAGTTATTCAGGAATTGTAATGGATAAATTACCAGTTGTTGGTAATGATTATCAGTTAATTACGTTAAGCGGAAACTATGATTTAGTGTCTATTTCAAATAATGAAGGGTATTTATTTGCATCAAATTCTAATGCTGACAATGGTTTTGAAAAAGGTGATGTAACTCAAAATTTAAAATATTTCGAAATGCCTTTGGAGGTTTCGTATGCACTATTGAACAAAAAGAAAACCAATATTAGTATGAATACGGGCGGTTTTGTAGGGATGTTAATCTCGAATGACCTTTTATTGAATGGTAATTCGATAGGAGAAAACAAGAATGTAAATCAATATGTTTACGGAACTTTACTGAGTAGTACGTTGCAATATGAATTCTATAAAAAAACCAAATTTTTCATAGAACCAGGAATGAATTATTATATCAATCCATTAGAAAATCAAACTTTCAATCAATTTCAGTGGATGTTTAATGTTGGTTTGAATGTTTCTTTCTAATTTTTTTAAAAACTTTAATCATAAAAAAAATGCTAGATTTTCCTGAGAGAATCTAGCATTTTGTATTTAAAAAGGGTAGATTTATTGTATGATTATTTTGTCTTTGAAGACTACATTATTATCAATACTTAATGTGTAAAAATAAAAACCAGACTGTAAATGCCCCACCGCTATTTTAGCGGTATTTTCCTCAGAAGTTTCTTTTATTTCAATAGGAGAACCAATTAATCGGCCATTTATGTCATAAAGTTTCAATAAAATGTTCTTTTCATTGTTTGATTGAACAGCTATAGTAACAACATCATCTTTGGCTGGATTTGGATACGCCCTAGCCGATAAATTTTTCGATAAACCAAAATCGATAGTGGATAAATTGGAGCTAATAGTTACCGTAAATGAAGTGCTTATTTTTCCGCCTAAGCCATCATTGGCAGTGATAGTTATTAATGTTGTACCTGCTTTTTTGGATAAAAGAGTAAGGGTTGATCCTGAAATGGTGACTTCTACAATTGTACCATCTGCTACTTCTGCCGTATAGGTCAATACATTAAGATCAGCATCTGAAAACACATCCAGAAGATTAATGTCTTTTTGATTAGTAATGGTAATCGATTGTGTTGTAACTTCTTTTTTAACTATTGGGGAATTATTCAATTTTTCTACGATCATTTTTCCATTAACGTAAGTTAAGGTGTAATTTTTGGCAGAAGCATTCGCAACGCTTATTGCATATTCACCTGCTATAGAATTTACATCAGCCAAAGTACTTATTATTGGTAAAGTAGTTAATGATTGAACTGTATCGTCATAGACAAAACCACTATACAAAGCTGTCAACTCTGGATTTACATCTTTATATTTTTTTGTTTTATTATCGGCTTTAATAGTCAGTTCGGCTTTGTTTACGGTAATGGACTGCGCTACATTTTGTGCTGCCAAATAAAAGTCGTTTCCAGATTGGGAAGCCGTTATTGTAGCGATTCCTACTCCAATGATTTTGATTTTGCCATCTATTACTTTAACGATATTTTCGTCTGAACTGCTATAGCTGATAGCTAGATTGGAAGATGAATTTGAAGTCAAATCAAACGGAATATTACCATAAGTTTTAGAAGCTATAGGGCTAAATGTAATTGTTTGTTCCAGTTTTTCTACAGTCATTTTTCCATCAACATAGTTGATAGTGTAGTTTTTTGCAACTGCATTCGCAACGCTTATTGCATATTCACCTGCTATAGAATTTACATCAGCCAAAGTACTTATTGTTGGTAAAGTAGTTAATGATTGAACTGTATCGTCATAGACAAAACCACTATACGAAGCTGTCAACTCTGGATTTACATCTTTATATTTTTTTGTTTTATCATCGGCCTTAATAGTCAGTTCGGCTTTATTTACGGTAATGGACTGCGCTACATTTTGTGCCGCCAGATAAAAGTCATTTCCAGATTGGGAAGCTGTTATTGTAGCGGTTCCTGCCCCGATGATTTTGATTTTGCCATCTATTACTTTAACGATGTTTTCGTCTGAACTGCTATAGCTGATAGCTAGATTGGAAGATGAATTTGAAGTCAAATCAAACGGAACATTACCATAAGTTTTAGAAGCTATGGGATTAAACGTAATAGTTTGTTCCAGTTTCTCTACAGTCATTTTTCCATCAACATAGTTGATAGTGTAGTTTTTTGCAACTGCATTCGCAACGCTTATTGCATATTCACCTGCTATAGAATTTACATCAGCCAAAGTACTTATTGTTGGTAAAGTAGTTAATGATTGAACTGTATCGTCATAGACAAAACCACTATACAAAGCTGTCAACTCTGGATTTACATCTTTATATTTTTTTGTTTTATTATCGGCTTTAATAGTCAGTTCGGCTTTATTTACGGTAATGGACTGCACTACATTTTGTGCCGCCAGATAAAAGTCATTTCCAGATTGGGAAGTTGTTATTGTAGCGGTTCCAGCTCCTATGATTTTAATTTTCCCATCTACTATTTTAGCAATATTTTCATCTGAACTGCTATAGCTGATAGCTAGATTGGAAGATGAATTTGAAGTCAAATCAAACGGAACATCTCCATAAGTTTTAGAAGCTATGGGATTAAATGTAATAGTTTGTTCCAGTTTCTCTACAGTCATTTTTCCATCAACATAGTTGATAGTGTAGTTTTTTGCAACTGCATTCGCAACGCTTATTGCATATTCACCTGCTATAGAATTTACATCAGCCAAAGTACTTATTGTTGGTAAAGTAGTTAATGATTGAACTGTATCGTCATAGACAAAACCACTATACGAAGCTGTCAACTCTGGATTTACATCTTTATATTTTTTTGTTTTATCATCGGCCTTAATAGTCAGTTCGGCTTTATTTACGGTAATGGACTGCGCTACATTTTGTGCCGCCAGATAAAAGTCATTTCCAGATTGGGAAGCTGTTATTGTAGCGGTTCCAGCTCCTATGATTTTGATTTTCCCATCTACTATTTTAGCAATATTTTCATCTGAACTGCTATAGCTGATAGCTAGATTGGAAGATGAATTTGAAGTCAAATCAAACGGAACATCTCCATAAGTTTTAGAAGCTATGGGATTAAACGTAATAGTTTGTTCCAGTTTTTCTACAGTCATTTTTCCATCAACATAGTTGATAGTGTAGTTTTTTGCAACTGCATTCGCAACGCTTATTGCATATTCACCTGCTATAGAATTTACATCAGCCAAAGTACTTATTATTGGTAAAGTAGTTAATGATTGAACTGTATCGTCATATACAAAACCACTATACGCAGCTGTCAATTCTGGATTTGCCTCTTTGTATTTTTTTGTTTTATCATCGGCCTTAATAGTCAGTTCGGCTTTGTTTACGGTAATGGACTGCGCTACATTTTGTGCCGCCAGATAAAAGTCATTTCCAGCTTGGGAAGCTGTTATTGTAGCGGTTCCTACTCCAATGATTTTGATTTTTCCATCTATTATTTTAACAATATTTTCGTCTGAACTGCTATAGCTAATAGCTAGATTGGAAGATGAATTTGAAGTCAAATCAAACGGAACATTACCATAAGTTTTAGAAGCTATGGGATTAAATGTAATAGTTTGTTCTGTTTTCTTTAATTCAAAACGGGCAATAACGGGACCGTGATCCGAAGTGGTATTCACATAATTTGAAATGTCAGTTCTAGGGTCGTAAACGGCAATAGAATTGGGAACGTATTCATCCGTTAGTTCATTTGAAGTAATAATATGATCTAGAAAACCTCCAGAACCTAAGAAACTATAAGACCCCGCTTTGCTAATATCTAATGTTAATGCATTGTAACGAGCCGTATCTTCGACTAATTTTTGATAAGATGATGGATTGCCAGCAATAACAGATACGTCAACATCATCATTATAATCACCCAAAATCATAAAATCGGCATTTGGATACTGAGCATCCAAACTGTCTTTTAGGAATTCAGCATCATATTTTCGCATATTGTATTTAGAGATGTCGGTTCCGCTGTTGGCACGGGCGTGAATGTCGATGATTTTAATGTCTTTCTTAACTCCCGCAATATTGGTTTCAATTTCAACCATAAAAGGCAAACGACCCGATGCGAAAAAACTAGCACTATTACCACCTGGGTAATTGGCCAAAGTTGTACTTCCAGATTGAATGTTGTCGTATAAGTCCTTAAACATCACTCTTGATTTTTTTACCGTAGTTGTTTGGGTATTATAAAGTACCACTAGTTTTTGTGGAGGAAAATTTGGGTCTGGTGTATTGAATGAATACGACCAAGAAGGCGAAATGGTTTTATCAAAAGTCTTGCCATTGATATTCAATTTTTCGATTAATCGATCTATCGAAGGGTCATCGGATACTTCTTGAACAACGTAAACATCTGCATTTAATTTGTTCATTACTTTGGCAACATTTTCAATTTGTAAAACATCGTCTGTTGGACCAAATTCAACATTACTTTTGTTTTTCACATCACTTCCAAAAAACTCTAAATTATAACTAACTATGTCAAAAGTTTCTGCTTTTGGCCAAGAAGAACCAGAAAAAGATCCTATTTGTTGGTTCAACCCTGTAGCAGTAACTGTCAAAGTACCCGATAGGCTTAAGGCTTTTGTCGAAGGAGCAAATCGAGCATAAATGGTTTTGCCAAGTAATGCGGCTGCTTCAGAAACTAATACATTAGATTGAAAAGTAATATTGTCTGCAGATAATTCAAAATCAGTGGGAGCTGTAATTGTAACATCGCCATATCCTCCAGCTTTAAATATAAAAGATTGACTAACAGATGCAGTGTTAACATCAGTATCTTCAAAACTTAAATTTGGGTTTGAAGCTAGAAAAGTCGTTTCATTGGCAATACTTATGTCGTCAATGGTCCATTCCGCTGCATTGTTACCTGTATTTGTAGTCGTTTGATAAACCCAAGCCAAATAGGTATGGTTTGTTTTATACCCTTCCAGATTAATGTAATTGGATTGTTTGAAAACACCCGTTGTAGTTGGAAAATCGCCTTCTAGTGCTGTCCAAGTAGCGGTTTCGGGGCTGCTTACACCATCGTAATCTACAGAAACCATTAATTTTAAAGTAGAACCAGCAAAAAAATTACGGGAATAAAAGGACACAATAGGGAAATTGGCAAAGTTGTCCAAACGTAATTTTGGAGAAATTAACCAGTCATTACTAGCGCCTGCTTCTGTATATCCATTTATTTGAACGGCGGCTGGTGAACTATTAAAACGGCTTGTAGTACTTACCCATTTTATATTGCTTCCAGTTACACTATAAGCTGTCCATCCACTGTTGGACAGAACATTTGTATCATTAAAATTTTGAATGTAAGGATTAATTCCAATGCCCGTAACCGTAACCGTTTTGTCTGAAGCTCCCGATGTCTGATGTGTTATTTGACCTGAAAAATCACCAGTAGTATTAGGTGTAAATCGCACATAAACAGTTGGAGTATTATTAGCATCAAAATCTGTTGAAGCAAAAGTTAATGAAGTTTGAAAATTAGCATTTGCTTCTTTCGAAATGGTAAAATTTCCTGTTGCAGTTAGCGTTACAGCATCAGTAAGATTGGATGCCTGAACTTGATAACTTAAGGTGTTTGAATCAAAATTTTGCTCAGAAAATCCTAAATCCAGCGAGCTGATTGTTGTGTTTATTGATGGAACAAGGACATTGGCAGTCGTAACATCAAGTTGATTACTATCTGCTTGACTATTTCCATAAGTGTCTTCAGCAATGGAGTAAAGAGTATAACTTGTATTTAGGTTAAGACCAATAATGCTTTTTGTATAAACCAAAGATGCATCTGTAATAGCAATCACATCAGCTTGCAGTGCGGAGTTTCCGTTAGCATCCAAACCAGCTTTAATTTGCGCAACACTTGGTTTGGCACTTCCTCCTGCCAAAAGAACATAATATGTTTTTCCTATTTCGTTTATTTGAGTCGAAAAATCAAATCCATTAGAAAGTACATTATCTATTTTTGGAAAGCCCGATACATTTAGAGGAGCGATAATGTCATTTAGGACACTAATGTTATCAATGGCAAAGGAAGGACGGGAACCACTACTTGAAACATCTTTTGAAATCCATCTGATTTGTACAACTGCTTGATCGTTACAACCAGAAGGTAATATTATTTTTATATTTTTTGAATTTTGCGGGGTAATTACTGCAGGTGTTGTCTGAACAACGAGATTATTTAAATAAGCAGTTTCTGGCAATGTTGTAAACGCGGTAGTTGTACCAATCCTATATTGAAGAACCATCTCATTTGATCTTGTTCCGGGATTACGAATAGTCATAGCATCATATTTCACTTCAATCCCATATTTCCCTTGAGTATTGATAGCTAGGCAAATATCTAAATTAAAAGATCCTCCATTTAAAAAACCGATTTTTTCGGTATAATTATAAATAGCACTGGTGCCAGAGTTAGAAGTTCCAGTAATGAAACTCTTATCAGCAGTACTGTCAGTAGTGGGATATGAGCTACTCGGGGCTGTGCCTATTACTCCTCCTTGCATACCTGCGGGATATGTAGATGCTAGTGCGCTAAAGTCTTGTGTATAGGGTAAAGTTTGAGGTGTTGGCTGTGTTTGTGCCAAAAGGGAAAAAGAAAAGCAAAAGAACAGAGTTAAAAAAGCCATTAAATGACATGATGGGTAAACGTTTTTCATTTGTTAAAAATAATTGAGTTTTTAGAAATCAAATCTACTAGCTTTTAGATTAAGTGAATATTATGAAATCAAAAAGTTATTGTGTTGTTTTTATGAAAATATGACAATAAAGTGGTTACAAAGTGTGTGTTTTTTGTGGTATTCGCGGTTAATCATTTCTTTTAGTGTGTTATGTATATAGGTTCTGGTTTTTTAAAAATAAAAGAGTTAAGTTCTAAAGGAATGTTTTCTGCTGTTTTAAGTATAAAAAAAATAATATTTAAGAGGAAATCATTTGTTATAAATTGTTTTATCTCACTTTCTTTGTGTTTTTTTATTGGAGTTCGATGATTGATAATTCAAAATTGTAGTTTAGCCCGATAATTGTTTTTTTTATATTTATGCACCAACACTTCATCCTTCACAAACCTTACGGCTACTTAAGTCAATTTATATATGAATTGAAACGCAAGAAAAAACTCTTGGGAGAATTGTATGATTTTCCTGCTGGGACAATGGCCATTGGTCGGCTTGATGAAGATTCTGAAGGTTTGCTTTTATTGACAACCGATGGTAAAATGAGTGAAATCATTCGGAGTAAAAAAGTAGATAAAGAATACTACGTACAAGTCGATGGGGTTATAACACCAGAAGCTATAGAGGAATTGAAAAACGGCGTTGAAATTGGATTTAATGGTACAAAATACGTTACCAAACGTTGTGAAGCCTTTATCGTAAATGAAATTCCTAATTTTGGAGCAAGAGGGAAAAAGATTCGGGACGAGCGTCACGGTCCTACTTCTTGGGCTTCTATTACGGTCAATGAAGGTAAGTTTAGACAAGTTCGTAAAATGACTGCGGCTGTTGGTTTTCCTACCCTGAGATTAGTAAGAGTCCGAATAGGAAACGTATATTTGAAGGATTTACAAGCCGGAGAAGTCTTGGAAGTGGAAGATTTTCAAATAAACGAATAAACAAATAACCGATTAACTATTAAGAAATGTTAAACATTGTTCTCGTAGAACCCGAAATACCTAATAATACCGGAAATATTGGCCGTTTGTGCGTAGGCACGGAAAGCCGTTTGCACTTAATTCATCCTTTTGGATTTGTAATTAACGATAAAAATCTAAAGCGCTCCGGACTTGATTATTGGGTACACCTTGACGTAACCGAATACCAAAATATTGCCGAATGGATGTCTCAAATTCCAGATCAATCCAGAGTTTTCCTGATGAGTTCCCATGCCGAAAAGTCCTATTTGGAGAATCAATTTCAAGATGAGGATTGGTTGGTTTTTGGTAAAGAAAGTGTAGGGTTGAGTGCTGAAGTTTTAGCATTATTCGAAAATCACCTGACCATTCCTATGTCTCCATTAATCAGGAGTTTTAATATTGCCAATTCGGTTGCTTTTGTTATTGGAGAGGCGAAGAGACAAATTGGGTTAGGGATTTAGAATGAGGTTGTTGAAGTCTGTTTGCTATTAAATCAATATGTTTTTTAAAGGAAATTTCATATATTTGAGATAGACATTATGATCTTGTCTTAAATTTCATTTTATGATAGATAACGTTTCCTTACGAAGTAGCATTTTTAAACATCTCGACGGTTTAGTAACTGCTCCTGTAGCTTTTTCTCTTTATAAAAAGGGAGTGCTAGCCTATATTTTAGATCAAAAAGAGATCAGTCTTTCCGAACTTACTACTCACTTCAATGCAAATGAAGGCTACCTCAATGTAGGTTTGCGGGTATTGGCTTCCCAAGGTTTTCTGGATTATCACATTAATACAGTTACTGACGAAATTACCATTAGTATAAATGAGAAAAGTGAAATTGCTTTTTCACTGTTTCCATTGTATAAAGATGTGGTGGATTTATTGCAATTTTCGATGGATTTTCATCCCCGATTATTTGAAGAAGCGCCTTTTGAACGTTTAAAATTTATTTTTGAAAAGTACAAAGATAATTACGGAATTGCATTCTCTGCGGATTCTTTGACCAATACCATTCAACATCAAATCTTAAAGCACATTGAAGGTTTTTTGGTTGGTCCAACAATAGTGCGCCTCGGTATGAGCGGGATGTTTCATAAATATTTTATGGAGATCTCTTTTCGCCCGGAGGAGTTTCATAAATCACCCGAACATTTCAAAATTATTCTTGATTTTTTGGTTTATCTAGGTTGGTTTACCCAAAAGAAAGGTAATTATCAGTTTACTGAAATGGGTTTGTTTTTCGCCAAAAGAGCTTCTGCTTATGGCGTTACGGTTTCGTATTTGCCTACTTTTAGTAAAATGGAGGATTTGATTTTTGGGAATCCTTCTGTTTTAAGGATAGTTGGTGATGGTGAAGATGAAATTCATGTCGATCGCGAAATGAATGTTTGGGGAAGTGGAGGCGCACACGACACTTATTTTAAAGTAATAGACGAAATTATCATCAAATTATTCAATTTGCCAATTGAAGAGCAGCCCAAAGGTATACTTGATATGGGTTGCGGAAACGGCGCTTTCCTAGAACACATTTTTGATGTTATTGAACGACAAACTTTGAGAGGAAAAATGTTGGACAAACAACCTTTATTTCTCGTGGGTGCTGATTATAATCAAGCAGCACTTAAAGTTACAAGAGCCAATTTGATTAAAGCCGATATTTGGGCCAAAGTGATTTGGGGAGATATTGGGCGTCCCGATTTACTGGCCGAAGATTTATTGGAAAATTATAATATCGATTTAAAAGATTTGCTGAACGTGAGAACTTTTCTGGATCACAACCGCATTTGGGAAATGCCAAAACAAATTACCAAGGGCAGAAAAAGCAGTTCAACAGCTGCATTTGCGCACAGAGGTGTCCGGATAAGCAATAATTTAGTCGAAGATAATTTATTGGAACACTTTAAGAAATGGTCGCCTTATGTTCATAAATTTGGATTGCTTATTATTGAATTGCACACAATAGCACCGCATTTAACAGCAGCAAATTTGGGCAAAACAGCCGCTACGGCCTATGATGCTACACATGGTTTTTCAGATCAATATATTGTAGAGATTGAAGTACTACATAAAATAGCCGCTGAAGCGGGATTATTTTTAGACCTTAATTATTTTAAAAAATTTCCAGATTCAGAGATTGCTACAGTAAGTATAAATTTGTTGAAAGGGAATTGAGAATGCTGTTCAATAATAATTAAGTAAGGAAATTAAAATGAGGAAGTACCCACCTCCTCATTTTATATTAATTTCTAACAGTTACTATTTATAAGGATGCTTGAGTTGGTGGTCCTCCAGGCGCAAATTTGCTTAAAGTGATATTGGTATTTCCAGTCTTAGAGTCATAATAAACATTATATTCTGTTGGATAATACCCTGCTTTTTCGAAATATTGCGGTTGGGAATAAGGATTGCCTCTAGAATCTGGATTTGATAATAAGTAATCTAGCGTTACCATTGGTTCAACAAAAATAAATTTCCCATTGAAGGAACCGTAGATCATAATTTTTGTAAAGAAAAAACCAGGTTGGAAAATAGAAACCGGAACCCAATGTTTTCCCATTTGACCTTCACCAGGTCCATTTGGAGATATATAGCCTAATGGCCTATAATCGGTAGAAGGAAGATTGTTAAATAGGGGATGAGTGGTTGGGGAATAATTTGGAATTGCTAGTCGCTCTTCATTAGAAATCATGTAAAAGTGAATGTCGAAATGTTGTGCGTCAAAAATACCTGGAGGTGGGTGTCCATGAGGGTTCCAGTTAAGCCCTATGTGCTTAAAAGGGGTTAATTGTGTTGCTTTAAGGTGTAATGGAAGCACGATTGTTGCTCCAGAGCCTCCTGTATCAGGAAGTCCAGTTAATGCCCCGGGAGTCATTACGATACCAATTTCCAGCGGCATTTCGTCTTTACCCACTTTAAACCAGGAACGTACAATACCGTTGCCAATTTCAACTTCAGGGCCTTTAAATACAATATGATCTTTTCTACTCGTTATCTCTGAATTGGAAAGAGATTCGGATGAGGTTTTCAGTGAATCATTATCAATCATTTCGTCTTGACTACAAGAAAAAAAGAAAAACAATAAACCTAAAACAATAATTTTTTGGGGTACTCTAAACAAATTTTCCATAATTAAAAAGTTTAAAATTGTTTTTAATAATGTAGATCAGTAAAGATTCAGGGGAGTAAAAAAATAGAGAGCGAATTCACAATAATTAATCGTAATAAATTGATATTCAACATTATTTTTTTATATAAAGATTGTAATTTTTGGTATTTAGTTTTTGAAAATTTTAGAATTAATGTAAAATAAAAGAACTTTGATCTCAAAAAATGTAGCAATTAAACAATCACAAACTTCCCTTTTTCACTGTCAAAAACAATATGTTCGTCTTTGAATAAGGTATTAAAACTTCCTTTGGCAATCAAATGGCAAGGTTCGTCTTGCACGACACTTTCTGGAGTCATAATAATCATTTCGTCACTCAATTGTATGGCCATATCGATGTCGTGAGTCGAAAATAAAATGCATTTTCCAGTTTTGTGTGTCAGTTTTTTTAAGAGTTTGAGCAAAGAAACTTTATGCAATAAATCCAAATGAGTAGTGGGTTCGTCTAGAATAATTAAAGGAGTGTCTTGTGCCAATGCTCTTGCAATCAAAACCTTTTGCAACTGTCCATCGCTTATTTCGTAATGTTTTTTTTGAGACAAATGGCCAATTTGTGTAAGTTCTATTGCCTCTTGAACGATTTGAATGTCCGCATCCGATAAAGAGCCAATCCAATTGGTGTACGGCTGACGACCCAGTGCCACCAATTCAAAAACGGTTAAATTACTGGGAGGCAATTTTTCGGTCAAAACCATACTTAAATTTTGGGCCAGTGCCAAAGGTTCATAGCTGGTTATTTTCTTGTCGTTCAACAAAACAGTTCCCCGCAAAGGCTTTTGAATTCCGGTAATGGTGCGTAATAAAGTAGATTTTCCAATACCATTTGCTCCAATCAAAGCAATCAGTTTTCCTGTCTGTAAGTTCAGGTTGAGGTTTTCGGCAATGGTTATAGTTTCTTTTTTGGAAGTGTAACCAATACTCAAATTAGAAGTGGTAAGGATAGTACTCATTTTGAGGGGGTATAAAATTCTTATTTAAAGACTGTAAGGTTGAAATATTACACCATGGATTTATTGCAATACGTTGCTTTTTCAAAATCCCTAATGTTGATGGATAAAATTGGAACCTCAGGAAATAGTATTTTTAATTGACCTATTATTTTGTGGGAGAGATTACTTTTTTGAGCCGTTGTTCGGCCTTCCATTATATTAGCAAAAATATGAATGAAATCATCCTTAGTATTCCCAATGTTATAATATTGAAAAGGATTGATGCGAACTTTGATATCGCCAACGTCAAAAAGAGCGGTGGCTTCTGCGGTATCATAAACGGCTTGCATAATTTCTTCGGGAGATTTTAGATTCAGTATGTTTTGAGAACAATCAATTACAAAATGTGGCATAATTTTTTTATTTATAGTTTTATTTTTTTTAACCAAATAGAAACATAGATTTTTTTTTAATCAAAGATAGTCTAAGAAAAAGACCTTTTTTACACATAGAAAATACTATGTAAAAAAGTGAAATATCTATTTATTCTTTTTTATCAAAAAACTATGTTTCTATGTTATTTAAAATTTAGGTAGCTGATTAAAATATTCATTCACAATAGTTAACTGTCCTTCCTTAAAAAGATTATAACAATTAAAATTAATTAAAATACCTTTAGGTGATTTTAAAAGTTTCATATAAGTCAAAAGCTGTGCTTTGTGAACAGGATTGATTTCGGACACAGATTTTAATTCAACGACTAGACAGTTTTCGATAAATAAATCACATTTAAAATCAATTTTAAGCTCTTTTTCTTTGTAAAACACTGGAATTTTCATTTCTGTTGAGAAATTTATTTTTCTAACAGTTAATTCTTCAATTAAACAATGATGATAAATATTCTCTAATAATCCTATACCCATTGTTTTGTGCACTTCTATAGCTGAACCAATGATTTCATATGTCAATTCATCTAAATATTTTTGAGTAATCATTTGATTCTGTTTTTATTAATAATACATATTGATTGTATTCAAAATTATTTTTACTAACTCTTAGACCATGAAATTCTAAATCATAAAAAAGGATAGTCTTTTTTTGGATGTATCTATGTGAAAAGTGAAACGACTATCTAACTATAACGAACAATTATAAATTCTATGTTTCTATGTGGTTAAAATTGAATCCTGCAACATCACTTAAAACTCCTTTTTCGAACCAACAACCAAATCACTACTGGCGCACCCAATATCGAAGTAATAGCATTAATTGGTAAAGTAACTTCCATTCCTGGCATTTGAGAAACCACATCGCAAATCAACATAATTGCGGCTCCAAAAAGCAAAGTACTCCAGAATAAAACGGTATGATTACTCGTTTGAAACACTAATTTGGCAATATGGGGAACTGCCAATCCAATAAAGGCGATAGGCCCTGCATAAGCCGTTATGCTTCCTGCCAAAATACTCGTTGCCAATATGATAATGAGCCGGGCTTTATTGAAATTTAATCCCATACTTTTGGCGTAATTTTCTCCAAGGAGTAATGCATTCAAAGGTTTGATGCTAAGCAAGCTGAGGAATAATCCCAGTAATACACAAATTGATAAAATGATAATGGATGACCAAGACAAATTGCCAAGATTTCCCATAGACCAAAAAGTAAATTTCTGCAATTGTTCCGCGGAACTGAAATAGGTAAGAACACCCACAATGGCACTGGTAAAACTGCCAAACATGAGTCCAACTATCAAAATAGCCATAGTGTCTCTCAGTCGTTGCGAAACCAATAACACCAATAATAAAACGGTGGTACTGCCTAGAGTGGATGCCAAAACGATTCCATAGGGAGACAATAAAAAGCCACTCAAAAAGGAAGGCAATATACTCGCACCCAAAATGACAAAAGCAACACCCAAACTCGCACCCGAACTGAGTCCCAATACATAAGGGCCAGCAAGTGGATTTCGAAATAAGGTTTGCATTAATAATCCGCTGATGGACAATCCCATTCCAACTAAAACGGCTGTAATCGCTTTGGGCAAACGGTAATTGATAATGATGTATTCCCAAGTTGATTTACTGGATTGACCGCCTGTCAAACTGGTGTAGACTTCCTTGAAAGGTATAGTAATCGACCCCAAACTGATATTGACAAAAAAGAGGACAATTAGCCCTGTAAAAAGCAATGAGAATAAGACTGTATTTCGTTTTTGATTGTTCAATTTGTAATTAATTCAGTTTTTGGGCAAAAGTAAATGTATAATTGGAAAGCAATTCAGGATGAAAAATTTTGATGTAATCTTTCAACACCAAATCAGGTCGGGCAGGGGATAATTCATAAAAAACAGTTCCTCCAGTAGCTCCCATTTTTGCTTCAAAAGTATAAATAGTTTTATTTGCAAAAGCATCAAACTGACTGTAATGAGGGTTTGCTTTTTCCAGTTCCGATAATGATTTGAACGAACCTGTTGCAATCCAAAAATTAGCTGTTTTTGCTTTGTCTAATATGTTTTCAAAAGACAATCCAAGGCTTCCCGTGCCTTCGAGTGCCGCCCAAAGATAATTGGCTTTGGCATCTTTCATAAATTGAGCTACCCAGCTACTGCCTCTGGCTACAAACCATTGGTCTTGGTACATAGAACCGTACAATGCCGTTGATGTTGGTTTTTTGGTTGCCACCAATGCTAGAGCGTCATTGTATTCTTTTACAATAGTTGAGAACAAATTGTCGGCTTCTTTTTCTTTGCCAAATAAAGCGCCATACAATTTTAACCACTCCGCTTTTCCAAGAGGAGATTGCTCCATCCAATCGGCTTGAATTAATACTTTTAAACCACTTTTTTGTAAATTTTCAATGGAAGGATTGTTGTTGTCAATGCCAAAAGTCACGATAAGTTCTGGGGCCAGTTCAATAAGTTGTTCGATGTTGAGTTTTTCGTTTTGCCCAACATTTTTAACTAAACCAGCGTCAATTAAAGCTCTCGTTTTTTCGGATGAAACATAATCCGTATGAGGGAATCCAACAAGTTTTTTTTCTACATCCAACATTTCCAGCAAAGGAATGTTAGTAGTCGAAGTCACTACAATAGATTGCAATGGAACCGAAATTTGAGTGTGTTTTTTTAAGCTGTCTGGAACAATTCCATTTTTTTCTTTTAGAATATAAGTAAAATTTTTAACCGCATCCGGCCAAGGATTTGACACCGTAACAATTGTATATCCTTCATGTTTATAGATGGCTAAACTTTTGGCATATTGAATACTATTTGAAGCAGAGGCATCAGTTATAGTGTCTTTTTTTTCATTTTTTTGGCATCCAATAAAAGAAAAGAGAATGGTGACTAAAAGAACTTTGTAGAATGAAAATCGCATAATATATTTTTTACAATAAGGGCAAAGGTATATTAATTTATAAATTTCTTGTTTAATTTTTGCAGTAAAAAATGGGACAAATACTATCTTTACAAAATGAATACTATAAAAGTAAAGCATTGTTCTACTTGTGAAATGCCTTTTAATTGTGGAGATACACTGGAAGGGGAGAAATGTTGGTGCAATAATTTTCCTCCTATTTTTAATCCCTTGGATATTGAAGATTGTCTTTGTTCCAGTTGTTTTTCGAAAGCTTGTTCCAATAAAATAGACGAATTTGTAGCAACCGTAACTCCCGAAACTGCAATAGGGAATAAAGCTTCGTTATTACCCGAAACCACGAACATAATTGAAGGAATTGATTATTATTTTGAGGATGGTAACTATGTTTTTAAAGCGTGGTTTCATCTCAAACGGGGCTATTGTTGCAAAAGCGATTGTGCACATTGTCCTTATTGATTAAATAAACGCATAATTTAGTAACAATATAATATGCAGACAATGATAGAAAATTTACTGTCCTTTATTTCAATAACTTTTGTACTGACTACAGTTGCTACTTTGGCACTTTTTTATTGGGCTATTAAAAGTTCAAGTGTTGAAAACACAAGGAAAAAAGCTAGTTTTATTTTATTGGGTTTGATAATTTGGTTGCTTGCTCAAGCGGTTTTTACGTTTAATAATTTTTACAATTCGGATGTAGATTTCTTTCCTCCTAAAATTGCATTGTTTGGTGTTTGGCCTTTAATTCTTACTATTGTACTATTGTTTGCCACAGCAAAAGGACGTCAATTTATAGATAGCTTGCCTTTGATAAATATTACATATCTGAACATGGTGAGAATTCCGGTTGAGATGGTTTTATTTTGGCTATTTCTCAACAAAACAGTTCCGCAATTAATGACTTTTGAAGGGAGGAACTTTGATATCTTAGCAGGAGTTACTGCCCCTTTTATAGCCTATTTTGGACTTAAGAAAGGAATGTTAGATAGAAAATTTATTTTAGTTTGGAATTTTATTTGCCTTGGTCTTTTGATAAACATTGTTGTAAGTGCGGTATTGTCAATACCTTCGCCGATACAAAAGTTTGGATTTGACCAACCAAATATCGCGGTCTTGAATTTTCCATTTAGTTGGTTGCCTACTTTTATCGTTCCGATCGTTTTGTTCGGACATTTGGTGTCCATTAGACAACTTTTGAAAAAATAGTTAATTAGTATCGCAATCTATCGGTACGTGTTTAAAATAAAAAAATGATATATCTAATTACTGGAGGAGAACGTTCAGGAAAAAGTAGTTACGCCGAGAATTTAGCCAAAGAGCTGTCCGAAAAACCAATGTATGTGGCAACGGCTCGAAAGTGGGATGATGATTTTCAGAAACGCATTGACCGTCATCAAAAAGATCGTGATGAACGCTGGGTTAACATAGAAAAGGAAAAGTATTTGAGTGAAATTGATTTCTCAGGAAAAGTGGCTATTGTCGATTGTGTCACGCTTTGGTTAACCAATTTTTTTGTGGATACGAAGAATGACGTTTCCTTAAGTTTGGAACAAGCCAAAGCCGAATTGGATGCGATTACACAACAAGAAAATGCAACGATTATTATTGTAACCAATGAAATAGGAATGGGAGTTCATGCGGATACTCACATCGGCAGGAAATTCACAGAACTTCAAGGTTGGATGAACCAATACATCGCCCAAAAAGCTGAAAACGTTGTGTTGATGGTTTCTGGGATTCCGGTTGTGATTAAAAAACAAGGTCAATATCAATTGCAATAGCAAAAATCAATTTCAATTTTTAGACTTTACTATTGCCATTGAAATTGTAATTGATATTGCCATTGAAAATACCATTACCATTGAAAAATTTTATAAAAAAATAGGATGTCCAATTTAGATGAAATTATAAAATCCCGTCGTGATACCCGTCATTTTACAAGTGATGCAATACCCGATGAAGTGATTCAAAAAGCACTCCAAGCAGGACATCATGCTCCCTCTGTAGGTTTGACCGATGCTACAAAATATTATCTGATCAAGTCGGATGAAATTAAAAAAGCTGTAAAAGAATTGTTTTTAGATTATGATCAAAAGGCGGCAAACTTAACCGACGATGAACTGCAAAAATTACAATATAAATCTTTAAAACTGGAAGCTATTGAGGAAGCGCCACTCGGATTGGTGATATGCTACGACCGTTCGGTTTTGAATAATTTCACTATTGGAACAGTTGGCAGTAATGAAGCGATAAAGTTTAGTGCGGTATGCGCTGCCCAAAATATTTGGCTATCATTGACAGAACAAGGGTATTCTATGGGGTGGGTTTCTATTTTAAATTATTACCAGTTCAAGCAACTTTTGGGCTTGCCCGACAACATAGAGCCTTTGGGGTATTTTTGCGTAGGCAAACCCGCTACCAATTATGACAATCAACCGATGTTGCAACAACTGAATTGGAAGCAAAAACAAGAAAATCCAATTGTTGAAGAGATTTTGGTTTCAACTCCAGTCGTTCTTGAGTCTTTGCGAGGAACGAAGCAATCACACTCCAGTGATTCCATAATAAGCGAGGCACTTCAACAAAAAATCGACAGTAAAACCAAACCTACGAGTTCTCTTGGCGTTTTGGAAAGTTTGGCGAAACAAATAGGAACCGTTTTTCAAACTTTAGAGCCCAAAATAACAAACCCAAATATAGTCGTTTTTGCGGCCGATCACGGAATTGCCAATCACGGCGTGAGTGCCTACCCACAAGATGTTACACGACAAATGGTGACAAATTTTCTGGAAGGTGGAGCTGCCATTAATGTGTTTTGTAAACAAAATAATATCGCGTTAACCATTGTAGATGCTGGAGTAAACTATGATTTTCCAACAAATGTAAATTTGGTTTCGGCCAAAATAGGGAAGGGAACTCAGTCTTTTTTACACGGTTCAGCAATGAGAAAAACCGAATTGGATTTGTGCTTTGCTAAAGGAAAAGAAATAGTCAATTCTGTTTTTGAAACGGGGTGTAACTGCATCGGTTTTGGTGAAATGGGAATTGGAAATACTTCCACTGCTTCGGTTTTGATGAGCATTCTGTTAGAATTGCCCATCGAAGATTGTGTTGGAAACGGAACAGGCGTTGTTGATGAGAAATTGATTCAGAAGCAAAATGTTCTCAAAAAAGCACTTGAAAATTATGATGGCCCAAATGATCTAGAAAGTAAACTAGCTTATTTCGGCGGATTCGAAATTATGCAAATGGCTGGCGGAATACTTCAAGCCAAACAAAACAATATGCTTATTTTGGTTGATGGTTTTATTTGTACGGTGGCTTTTTTAATCGCTTATAAAATGAATCCCGCAATCAAAGAAAATGCGATATTCTGTCATTCCTCTGCAGAGCAAGGACATCAAAAAATATTGGATTATTTAAATGTTCGTGCGTTGTTGCAACTCGATTTGCGATTGGGAGAAGGGACAGGTTGTGCGGTTGCATTTCCAATTATTCAATCGGCTGTTTGTTTTTTGAATGAAATGGCCAGTTTTGAATCCGCAGGGGTGAATAGCCGACAGCTTTAGCTGTTGGAAAAACAGAAAACAGAAAACAGAAAACAGAAAACAGAAAACAGAAAACAGAAAACAGAAAACAGAAAACAGATTTCAATATGAAAAAAGAATTACATGTATTTTTCACGGCCTTGATGTTTTATACCCGAATTCCGTGTCCCAAAAACATTGACCACAATCCAGATTATTTAAACAAAGCATCCCGTTATTTTCCTTTAATTGGTTGGATAGTTGGGGGGATTTGCTTTGGAATTTATTATCTGGGGACAATCCTATTTTCTGCAGAAATTGCTTTAATAGTATCGATGATTGCAGGAATTCTGACTACGGGAGCTTTTCATGAAGATGGATTTGCCGATGTATGCGATGGTTTTGGAGGCGGTTGGACCAAAGAAAAAATCCTTTTGATCATGAAAGACAGCGCTATTGGAGCCTATGGAGCCATTGGTTTGGTTTTACTTTTTTTGCTGAAATTTAAAGCTCTTTATGAACTGGTAAACACATCTGAAATCGTTAATCTTCAATCTTCGATCAAATATCTTTTGTTATTCGTTTCAGCCCATTCGATTAGCCGACTCGCTGCCGTTTCTATAGTTTTTACACATCAATATTCAAGAGAAGATGCATCGAGTAAAAGCAAACCCATTGCTCAAAAGTTTACATGGAAAGAAGTTGTAGGAGCTTTATTTTTTGGATTACTGCCTCTTGTAATTTTGTCTTTTTTTCAATGGCAACTGTTGTTGGCTTTAGTGCCCGTTTTTATTACTAGGTTTTTTCTTGCCCGTTATTTTCAAAAATGGATTGACGGTTATACGGGAGATTGCTTAGGAGCAACGCAACAAGTATGTGAAGTGGTTTTTTATATGTCAATTATTGGGATATGGAAATTTATTTAGTACGTCATACCGAAACGGTTTGTGAAAAAGGAATTTGCTACGGTCAGAGTGATGTAGGAATTCGAGAGCCTTATGATGCTGTTTTTGAATGTATTTTAAACCAATTGCCACAAGATGCTATTTTGTATTCGAGTCCATTGCAACGCTGTACGGTTTTGGCTAAGCATATTTTAGAAAACACCGAAATCGATTTCATTATTGAAGACTCAAGATTGAAGGAAATGAATTTTGGAGATTGGGAACTTAAAAGTTGGGATGCCATTCCTCAAGAAGCTCTAAATCCTTGGATGGAAGACTTTGTGAATGTACGTGTTCCTAATGGCGAATCCTTTGTTGATTTGAATGATCGAGTTTTAGATTTTTTGGATAACAAGCTAGCAAGAGAGATTAAAAAACCTGTGATTATCGTAGCACATGCTGGAGTAATTCGTAGTTTTTTGTGCAAAATAAATGATTTACCACTAAAAGATGCTTTTCAGAATAAAGTTAATTACGGAGATGTGATTAAAATTGAAATATAAAGAAATAGTACTTTTAATAATGACCTTTCAAAGAGTGGATTAAAATAACGGAGTCTTCTTCAAGTATTTCATAAACCAATCTGTGCTCTAGATTAATTCGTCTACTCCATAGTCCCGATAAATTATGTTTTAATGGTTCAGGTTTTCCAATTCCTTCATATGGAGTCTCCTGGATGGATGCCAAAATTTGTTTGACTTTCTTTAAAACGATTTGGTTATTTGTCTTTTTTGAAATAATCTAAATGGGATTTTGATTTTGGAACGAATATTATTTCCATATATCATCTAAATCAATTTTAATTCCTTTTCCAGCTTTGTAATCTTCTCTATTTTCTTCAACCATATCAACAAAATCAGCGTCATAAGGGCTTTCGGTTGAATTTGAAGTTAAGTTTTCAAACTTTATTTTCAATGCTTCAAGAAAGGCTTTAATCACTTTTTTCTCCTCATTGTTTTTAGGATGTACGATAAAAGTTTCCATAATAAAATTGTTTACTACAAAGATAAAAAATAAAACTTTAGGATTTGTAAATTCATTTCTTCTATATTTGCACCCGAATTAAGGTTGTGTTTTACTTTTTACGAAAACACATTAAAAGGGAATTAGGTTCAAAACCTAAGCTGTTCCCGCAACTGTAAGCTATCAAGCTTGTTGTTATCTACAAACCACTGTACGTCTAGACGAATGGGAAGGTGAACAACAAGACGCAAGCCAGGAGACCTGCCTTTTTTCTTAACGAATATCGAACTTTCGGGAAAAAAAGTTCAGAAATTATGACTTTAAGAAAACTAATATTTCCCTTTTTTGTTTTAATGTGCCAATTGATTTTGGCGCAAAATGATTCTATAACCAATTTAAAAGAGGTTGTAGTTTCCGATCGTACTTTGTATTCAAACAATAAATCACAATCGATTCAAGTTCTTAATGATTCGGTGATTAGCAAAAATCAATCTTCCCTTACCAATTTATTAAACTATAACAGTGTGTTGTATTTCAAGGAATACGGGCGTGGAATGTTGTCTACGGTTTCTTTTAGAGGAACTACCGCTTCGCAAACTGCCGTAATTTGGAACGGTATAAATGTCAATTCTCAACTCAACGGTAGTGCCGATTTTAATACTTTCACGTCTCCAGATTTTAATACCATTAGTGTAAAAGCCGGTGGAGGAAGTGTGAGTTATGGAAGTGGAGCCATAGGAGGAACCGTTCATTTGAATAATAATTTGGTTTTCAAAAATAAATTTGAAAATGATTTGCGATTAGATTATGGTAGTTTCAATACTATAGGAGTCAATTATAAAATGATTCTTTCTAATAAAAAATGGAGTACTCAAGTTGGTTTTTCCAGAAATAGCTCGGATAACGATTATGATTATGTAGGGCTTTATACTTGGAAAGGAGTCCAACGCAAAAATGAAAACGGACAATATGCCACAACCAATTTGTCTGCCAATGTGGGATATAAAATTAAATCCAATGCTGTCCTTACCTTTTATAGTCAATCTTCAAACACGGACAGACATCTTTCGTTAGTCTCTGAATCCGATTCAAAAACAAAATACATCAACACCTTTAGCCGTAATCTTTTAGAATATACTGAAACCAAAGATCGTTTTAGCAGCAATTATAAAGTAGCCTATCTTACAGAGCAATACCAATATTTTGGAGATATCGAAAGTAATTTTTTTAGTTTTGGAAAATCAGAATCGCTAATCGCTAAAATGGATTTTGGGTATCAAGTACTGGAATCCATTAAATTGAATGGAATTTTAGATTACAACCGTACCAAGGGTTTCGGTAGCAGTTTTGGTGATAATACCAGGCAAATTGGAGCAATTGCATTCAAAGCAGTAGAGCAGTATAATGATAAATGGCAAAACGAATTGGGCTTTAGGAAAGAAGTAAGTTCTGATTATGACAGTCCATTTTTGTTTTCATTGGGTTCATCCTATATTTTTAATTCCTTTTATAATTTAAAAGTCAATCTATCCAGAAACTTCAGAATTCCAACGTTTAATGATTTGTATTGGGAATCAGGCGGTAATCCAGATTTGAAACCAGAGAGTTCTTATCAGGCTGAGGTTGGTAATGTTTTTAAATATAAAAAATTCACTTTATCAGAAACTGTTTATTTTATAAAAATTGATGATTTGATTCGTTGGGTTCCAGGAAAGGGAGATAATTGGTCACCAGAAAATACGGATCGTGTAAATACGTATGGAGCCGAAACAATTTTTGGGTGGTCTAATACGTATGATGCAACTAATTTTGCTGTAAACGCAACTTATGCCTACACAGTTTCAAAAAATGTAGATACAAATAAGCAATTGTTTTTTGTGCCGTATCATAAAGTAACAGGTTCTTTTGCTTATTCCTATAGTAAGTTCTCTGCTAATTGTCAGTTTTTATACAATGGGTTTGTATATACTCGATCTGATAATGATCCAAATGAAATTATAGAAGGCTATCCCGTGTCGAATGTTGGGTTTGATTATGATTTTGGGTTGTTAAATTCTTCAAAACTAGGTTTTCAAGTTTTGAATGTTTTTAATCAAAAATATCAAAGTCTAGAGGATAGACCTATGCCAGGACGCAATTTTAATATGTATATAATCCTTAAATTTTAAATAGTTATGAAGTTCAGTAAGTTTTTTTTTGTTGCTCTTGTGAGCGTTTCGGCATTCGTTTCATGTACGAATAATGATGATGATAAAGTAGATTCTGGTGATTACAATGAAGGAATCTTGGTTTTGAATGAAGGTAGTGCAGGTCAGGGATCAGTTTCTTATATCAGTAATGATTTGGCAACTTTCACTCAAGATGCTTACACTAAGGTAAATGGTGATGATTTGTTAGGTAAATATGTGCAATCTGTCTTTTTTGATGGAGACAAAGCTTATATAATATCAGGAGGTTCAAATAAAATTACGGTTGTAAATAGAAACACGTTTAAGATTATTGCCAAAATTGAATCGGGACTTGTAAAACCAAGATATGGTGTTGTAAAAGACGGTAAAGCTTATGTGACGAACGCTAATACTTATGCTGATTGGGGGGCGCCAGCTGATGCTCCTGGATATAAGGATGATTATGTTGCTGTTATCAATTTGGCTACTAATTTAGTGGAATCAAAAATTGAATTGAATGCGACAGCTAATAGGATAGTGTTAGAAAACGGAAAATTATATATTTCTGAGCCTTATAATAATGATAAATTGTTAGTGGTAAATCCTGCAACAAAAACTTTGGAAACCCCTATAGCTGTTGGTTCTAAAGCAGACACTATGGAATCAAAAGATGGTATTTTATATGTTTTGAGAAGTTCAAACGGAGTAGCTAGTGAAATAGTGAAAGTAAAATTATCGGATAAAAGTATGAGTAAAATCACTTTCCCTGCGGATTTTAAAAATGCTAAAAATCTTGATATCGATCAAAATAAAATTTATTATACTGTTGGAACATCGGTTTACGGAATTGCTATCACTGCTGCCGAAGCTTCAAACACTGCTATTTTTAGCTATACATCTGCATCTGCTTATGGAAAAATGTATGGTTTTGCAGTAAAAAACAACCATATTTTCATTGCTGATGGTGGAGATTTTTCTGCAAATAGTAAAGCGTTTGTTTATTCACTTACAGGGATTTTAGAAAAAGAATTTACAGTTGGTGTTGGTCCAAATGGTTTCTATTTTAACGATTAATTTTTAGACCATTAGTCTGTTCTTAGTCTAATGGTTTTGATATAATGCTGCTGTCTGTTTTATTTTGTTCTCTCGATAGTTTAGGATTGTTGAACTAATTTGAAATAACAACGGTATTGGATTTTGTTTATGAAAAAAGAAAAAGGCTCTCAGTGATGAAAGCCTTTTTTGATTAGGTTTTTTTTATTTTAATTCAGATAAGAAGAAAACTATGTTTTTGGCAATCTCATTTTGTTCGTTGTCATCTGTCAAGTATTTTTTGTCGTAGTCATTAGTTAAATAACCAAGTTCAACAATTACTGCGGGCGCCTCAGATTTTTTAATAATATGAAAGGGAGCTGTTTTGGTATCTGATACTTTTAATGAATTGTTTTTGGCTAAAGCCAAATTTAATTTACGGGCTATTTCACTAGACTTTTCAAAGAAAGGCGATTTATCACTAACATAAAATTCCACCCCCGATTTTGCATGGTTTGTACTGGAGTTTACATGTAAGGATAAAACTAAATCGGGTTTAATAGCGTTTATATACTCCGTTCTTTTGTCCAATGTCATTAACTCATCAGAAGTTCTGGTGAGTTTAACGATAATGTTTTTGTTTACATTCAAAGACTTCACTTTTTCTGCAATTTGAGAAACAATCACTTTTTCATAAGTGCCATTCGAGGTTGCGCCAAAATCAGATCCTCCGTGTCCTGCATCAATAACTACTGTGATTGGTTTGGGCTCGTTTGCCATTGGTTTAATAAAGGCAGATGAAATAAGCGCAATAAGTGCTAGAAATAAGAGTGATGTCTTTTTCATTGTAATTTGTTTTTTAAGGTTTGTCAGACAACAACGTATTTATTTGTAGTATTATTGTGTTGATAATTGTTTTTATTCCAAAGATTTCAATAGCCCAGCAGGTACTTTATCAACATACATTTGGTTTTGTCCAGAAATTGATTTTGAGTCTTCAAAATACGGGAATACTTTTCCTTTGTTGGTTTTAATCATTTTGGCAGTCCCTGTAATTTTCCCAATAGCGGTGCTCAATAAAGGTTCAGAGCTTGTACCTAATACACCCATGTCTCCATAATTTTCCTTTAATTCATAAGTTGGCGTTAAACCATTAAGATAATCGCCAAAATTTGCTGCATTTACAATTTTTAAAACTAAAGGCTGCATGGCATAACGGTGATTTGGGTTTCTCTTTTCTTTTCCGAAAGTAGGGGAGTCGTAAATGGTGATAGATCCCACATTTTTCCCGGTAGTTACTTCTCCAATTTGCACCACATCAATGTAAGGTTTCAAACCGTTAATCACCAATTCGCTGGCCGAAGCGGTGCTTATTGTAGTTAAGATGTAAATTTTGGTAAGGTTTAAACTGTTTATAGGTGTGCCTTGAATAGTGTTTGTAAAATAATTATTCAATGCATCCGGGTCTTCAGATTCGAAATAGGCATTGATTTTGGCATTCCATTGTTGTTTAGAAAACACTTGATCAGTAAATTGTCCAGTAATCATACTGGCCAAACGAGTTGAAGACTGCACTGAGCCTCCGGAATTGTATCTTAGATCTAAAACTAAATCCGTAACACCTTGTGATTTTAATGTTGCAAAAGCATCATTGAGTTGGGTGTCATAGTTGGGATAAAAACCGTTGTACATTAAGTATCCTATTTTATGAGATCCAGATTCAATTACAGTATTCATTAAAATTGGATTTTCGTCAAGAACCGTTTTTGTCAAGGTTACTGATTTTCCGTTGGGAGTGATTGCTCCTCCGTCATAATCGGCTAAATTAAGGGTATAACTTTCAGTGCCATATAATAGTTTTTGGTAATTACTGGTGGTAAGTTTAGTTCCGTTAACAGCATAAAAGATATCTCCACGTTTAATGTCTTTGGTAGAAGCATCTGAGTTTGGAAGGATATATCGAACAAAACCGAAAATTTCTGTAGATTTTACTGATTTGTAGCGCAAACCAAAATCGACCCCGTTATTTTTAGTAGTCCCCTGAAGCATACCTTCCAATTCGAGATAGTCACTGACAATCCAACTGAATCGGTCAACATATTCTCCTTTTTTAGGATACAGACTTTCGGGTTTATAGAGTAAACTTTCGAATAATGTTTCTGGTTTTGAGTATCCAGACAAAAAAGCATTTAGTTCTTTTTGATTTGCAAATCGATCATCGTCTAAATTAGGCACATCGGCTTGCCATAAATAATATAAATTAAGACCTTTCCAAATAAAATCATTGATTTGTAAAGTTGGAGGAGCTGCAACATCATCCATATCTTCACAACTCTGAAAAATAAAAAGGGCTAAAAATACTAAAAGTATAATTTTAAAAGATGTCTTCATATAATGTTTTATAGTAGGTATAGAACGCAAAAGTAGTAACTTTAGTCTTATTTTAATTTTTTTTGTAACAAATATAATAGTGTATCGTCTTGATTGTATAACCGAAGTAATAAAACCAATTTATGAACCAAAATGAATTCGTGCTTTTAATCAATCCATTCAAGGACAAGCTCTTTCGATTGGCCAAGCGATTGCTCGTAAGTACTGAGGAAGCAGAAGATGCTACTCAGGAAATTTTGGTAAAATTATGGAGTAAAAATGAGAATTTAGAATCGTACAATAGTGTCGAAGCAATGGCAATGACGATGACTAAAAATTATTGTTTGGATCAGTTAAAATCGAAAAGAGCCAGTAATCTGAAAATTGTACATAATAATTATACGGATAGAGAACCGAGTTTAGATAAAAAAGTAGAAGATAATGATAGTTTAGATTGGGTTGAAAAAATTATCAATCAATTGCCAGAACAACAACGATTAATTATTCAGTTACGCGATATAGAACAATGCGAATTTTCGGAAATCGCAAAAATAGTGGAGATGAATGAAACTGCTGTTCGAGTGGCACTTTCTAGAGCAAGGAAAACAATTAGAGAATACATGTTTAAAACACACAGTTATGGAGTTCAGTAAAATAGAAGCACTTTTAGAAAAATACTTTGAAGGAGAGACGAGTATTGCCGAAGAAAACGAGTTGAAAGACTATTTTTCTTCTCCAAATGTAGCGGAACATTTAGAGCAGTATCGACCTTTATTTGGGTATTTTGCAGAAGCAAAAGAACAAAAGCTGACGAATAATGTAACACTGATTTCTAAAAAGCGAAAAGTGGCATGGTTATCGTTAGCAGCTTCAATCGTTATGATGATAGGAATTGGAACGTACACTTATTTTAATGTGAATACGGTGAAGGAAAATCAAGAATTAGGAACTTATGATGATCCCGAAGAAGCTTTAGAAGCAACCCAGAAAGCGTTGGCTATGTTGTCGGATAATGTAAATGTAGGTATCGAAGGGGTGCAATACCTTCAAGTTTATGAAATAACCAAGAATAAAGCATTTGTTGAATAAAAATAAAGCGAGAGTGATTCTAGAGCATTCAAGCCCAATAGTTGAATTGAATTTTAAAAATAATCATTAAATCAAAATAAAATGAAGAAGTTAATAATCACATTAGTAGCAGTATTAGTATCAAGCCCGTTTTTTGCACAAGGAGCATTCGATAAATTTGACGGGCAAGATGATGTAACATCGATTGTAGTCAATAAAAAAATGTTCGAATTGATGAGTAAAGTAAAAGTGGACACCTCCGATAAAGAGGCGCAACAATACATGAATTTGATTAAGAAATTAGATAATCTAAAAGTGTTTACCACTCAAAGTACGAGGGTAGAAGGGGAAATGAAATCGGCTACCGAGAAATACATTAAAACAGCCGGTTTAGAAGAGCTAATGCGCGTAAATGACAAAGGAAGAAACATCAAAATTATGGTGAAATCTGGAGCCAAAGATTCTCAAATAAAAGAGTTGTTGATGTTTATAGAAGGAGGAAAAGAAGATGATACCGTTTTAATGTCGTTGACGGGAGATTTCGATTTGAATGAGATTTCAGTACTGACAGATAAAATGAGAATCCCAGGTGGAGATGATTTGAAAAAAGCAACTAAAGGTAAAAAGTAAAATGAGAGTCATACTATTTATAACCACGTTGCTAGTCGGTTTAGTTTTTGGAAGCTGTAAATCAGAACCAACTTTGCAAAAATACTTTGTTGAAAATACAGAGAACAAAGATTTTATTGCCTTGGATATTTCATCAAACATTTTGAATGTGGATCAAGCAAAATTGACAATAGACCAAAAGGAAGCTTTGCATTCTTTTGAAAAAATGAATGTTTTGGCCTTCAAATTGAATGATAAAAACAAAGTGCAATTTGAAGAAGAACGTGCCAAAGTCAATTTGATTCTGAAAGATACGATGTACCAACAGCTGATGAAATTTAGTTCAGGCAAACAAGGAGCTTCAGTAAGTTATGTTGGGGCTGATGACCATATTAATGAATTTGTGTTTTTTGCCAATAAAAATGATGCGGGTTTTGCTGTTATTAGAGTTTTAGGAAAAGATATGAATCCAACGAATATTATGAATATGATTTCGGTGTTAAAAGAGTCAAAGATTGATTTAGAGCAATTAAAGCCATTACAGGAGTTGATCAAGAAATAAGATTGGATTTTGATTTAAAAAAAAGCGTTTCGATAGTTTCGAAACGCTTTTTTTTATTCTTCTTTGATTATCTCCCAATTGATTTTAAATCTACAAGAATTTAACGTTCCAATAAAAAACGGTCTTAATCGAAAATTTTTTTATTTAACATTCTCCTGTTCTAAATCGCCAACGGCGGCAATCTGGTCAAGTATATTAGTTTGATTGGGTGAAATATAGTTTTTCACTTCGCTAACATTTTCTTTCTTAAAAAGAAGGTCTAACGCATTGTACAGTCTTAATAAAACTTCTCGATCGGCTGCCTCAATTTCTAAGGCTGTGTTAAAATTAAAAACATAATTATTCGAATTGCGAACTTCTACTTTTATCGTTTTTGACGTGATTTTAAATTTGACTATGTCCATGTTGTTCCGTTGTTCTTTTTAGGTATTCGACATTCTCTTAGCGAGTTCTGTTTTTATTGTATTTTTTTGTATTGTAAATCGTCGTCTGTTCTCTATTATATTGCCTGCTAAAAATAGTGTTTTGATTTGATGTAAATATAAATCCTTCGATAAATATTAAGGATACTAAATTCTTTTTTCTAATTCAACGGATTGGGTTCTAAAAGGTGTTATTTAGTCCAAACGGCCCTATCTGCTTCGAAAATTAAAATAGTTGAGTGAATTTTAAACAGTAAAAACGAAAAATTAGATTCCATTTATATCTTTTCTGCTTAATGTTCATATCTCGATTTATAAAATTTCTCACTCGAGTTCCTCACTTGAGAAATTTTAATTCGATATTTTTCAAATATAATTCTAATAAAAAAACCTTAAACGGTTGATGTTTAATGGTTTGATTTTTGTAGCGAAGACGGGAGTTGAACCCGTGACCTCAGGGTTATGAAAATTGAAATTTGATGTTTTCATCTTGTAATTACCTAATAATGAGTCGATTGTTTTTTATGGCAAATCGGTTTTGTTAGATTTTTTAATTTTTTCTCACTCTTTTTCCTCACTTCTTTCAATTCAAAATGAGTTTTTAGAATCGGTGTGATCTTGGATGAAATTCATCTATATGCTGTAAAAATTATAAAAGCGGGACCAGAACCCATTAAAACAAATTACACATGGAAAATTATATTTTTTATACGGAAAATTCGGAAACTAGTAAAGTAATGTAAACTAAATGGTTTATGTTTGTACAACTGTGCGATTTTTAATATGAAATTTATATAATTTATTCATTTAAAATATAGCTCTCATTCGAACCATAAATTTCCAAGACCTATCACTACTTTTAAATAATCGTTAATTATGAAAAAAACTTTACTTCTGCTCTTATTGGTTTCACCGTTTATTTGGTCACAGAAACACGATCCGCGTCAGGACATGATGAACTTTACTCCCGGAAAGATCATTGTAAAATTAAAGGACAATGTAAACGCCAAGGTTTCCTATACCAGCAAAGGCGTTGGATCCACTACCGAAAACATTGGCAAACTTCTGGGGATTGAAAACAAAGTTTCTACATCAACAGTGATGTTTTCACAACAATCTGTCGAAAAAAGTACGATGCGAAAACAATCTGGTTTTAAAGATACTAGATTGAAAGAAGTGCACTCTTTAAAAAACATCTTTGTGTTAGATTTAAAAGACAAGCAAGAAGATGTTTTGACCCTTGCTGAAAATCTTAAAAAAAATCCTAGTGTAGAGTACGCCGAACCAGATTATACCTTTAACGTAAATGATTTTACGGTGGATTCTAAAGAATATACCGAAGACGAACTAAAAAAACTAAAAAACAATACCGCTACCCCTGTCACTCCAAATGACCCTTTGTACAGCCAACAATCGAATATTACGGCTACCCGCATAAATGAGGTTTGGGATACTTACGGTACCGGAAATGGCTCACAAACAATTGCCATTCTAGATACGGGGGTAGATTACAACCATCCTGACTTACAGGCCAACATTTGGACCAATACCGCTGAACTCAATGGCATTGAGGGATTTGATGATGACAACAATGGTTTTATAGATGATATTAGAGGTTGGGATTTTATTAATAATGACAATGCTCCACTGGATGATAACATGCACGGAACCCACGTAGCGGGAATTGCTGGTGCGGTTGGCGGTAACAATCTTGGGATTGCCGGAGCCGCCTGGAATATAAAACTGATGCCCCTAAAAGTGTTTCAAAGCAATGGCGAGGGAAATGCGAGCACAATTGCATTAGCCATACAATACGCCAGTACTAATGGCGCAAAAATTATAAACATGAGTTTTGGTTCTTCTGCGGAATCCATAACGATGCGTAATGCATTGGAAAATGCCTATGCGACCAGCGTATTGGTCGCGGCAGCGGGGAATAATGCACTGTGCATCGGTCCTGGTAAATGCGAGGATGGCCTTCCGGGCATGCCATTTTACCCGGGGGCTTATTCTTTTGTTTTAGGAGTACAAGACATCGCTAAATACTCTAACTATGATCAGGATGGTCCAACATTTTCCGGATATCCTAATCTTTTAAATTATGAATTAAAAGCGCCTGGTTCAGGAATTATGAGTACGGTACCAAATGGAGGATATCGCGCTTTGACCGGTACTTCTATGGCAGCCCCACTGATTTCTGGAGGGATTGCATTATACTTACAACAAAAGCCAAATGACAGCAAAGAATTATTATTCGGTAATTTGATAAACACATCGACATCCCTTGTGAACTTCAAAGCCGCAATTGAGATTACTCCTAAACCGGAATTAAAGGTATTGTCAGCCATTAACAAAGACAACAGCGTTAGCCAAAACGGCAATGGCTTTCTGGAACCTAATGAGATTATTGACATTTTACCTTTGGTGAAAAACTATTGGGGACCAACAACTGATGTAAGAGTGGGGATAGAATTTGCCGAATTTGAAGACCAAACCAAAGCCACCATTTTAGAAAACGAAATTGCCATTGGTTCCATAGCAGCCTATGCGAGCCTTCAGGATTTAACAAAATCATTAAAAATACGAATTGCACCCAATGTAGCCAATAATGTCAATATCAAGTTTAATTTAAAGGTTTGGTCAGGACCGAATAAAGAATATTTAACTTCTACGGAATATGTGATTAATGTAAAGAATTCCATTCTTTTATTTGGAGTTATCAATCAAGATATGACACTGTATCCCGACAAAGAGTATCTCGTTTCAGACAATGTGATTATAAGTGAAAATTCAATTATAACAATAAAACCCGGAACCACCATTAAAATTTCAGATGGAAAGAAGATTTCTTTGATAGATAATTCCAGAATGATTGCAGATGGAACTAAAGATTCAAATATTATTTTCACAAATGAAGGTAATGGCTGGGCAGGACTTTCGATATGGAATAACAATATGGACAATTCTATTTTAAATTTTGTAAAAATACAGAATGTAACTTCATATGTAGTTTTATATGGTAATAAAATAAATGCATCTAACGTACTAGTATCTGACAGTTTCTGTATCGATCCTTTTGGTCTATATAGTCCTTCTATATTAACAAAAAGCAATTATTATTACAATCGAAATAGACAGTTGTATTATAATGGTAAAGATTTCATTGCTAAAAATATAAACTTCATTAGTAACAAAAGCGAATACCCGTTTAGCAGGAGTTCAGGAATTTTATTTCAAGGAAACAGCAACCGTTTGAGCAAAATTAACATTTATGATAATGATATTTCCTTTAAAATTGAAACGAACTCAACAACACCTCTAATAGAAGCTTACTTAGGAACTTCAAACCCATCAAAATATAGAAGAGAAATTCAAGATGCTTTAAATAATAGCTCATACTCTGGATTAATGAATATGGGAAGTATCTCAAATATTCCCTATGAAGAAAACCACGGTATAGTTTGGAAGGTGCTAGTCAATGGAAAAGATACCCAAGATGAGTACGATGTAATGGATCCAATAGGAATAGGCACTCATCAATTTGATATCTATTTCAATAGAGCTATGGACACCAATTATCCTCCCCAGATAAGTTATGGAGTTCGTGAGCCATATAATCAAAAAATTATTTCCGAAAAAGGCACCTGGTCACCAGATGGCAAAATTTATAGCGTAATGCATGAGGTAAAAATTGGAGCCGCCGATGGAATTAATAGGATACGTGTGCAAGGAGCAAGAGATTTAGATTATTTTGATATACCTGTTGAGGATTATAGGTTTAATATGTTGGTGCAAAGTGCGGGTTCTGCCTCCGTTGGTTTTGGAGCCACTCCGGGACTTGGAAAGATCTCATTGGATTGGGAAACACCATCCGGTACTGCTATTGACGACGTATTGGGTTACAATATGTATCGCTACAAAGCCAATACAGACGAAACTTTTACGGAACCCGTAAAGATTAACCAAAACCTTATTACCACGCCAACTTATACTGACTTTGATGTCTCGGAAGTGCAAACGTACTACTACAAATACAAAATCCTTAGGACCAGTTTTGAGGAAACCGATTACTCCAAAACCGTGGCTACAAGTCCACTAACTTCCAAACTTGGAGACGGAAATGGTGATTTCAGCGTGAACGTGATGGATTTGGTTCAGTCAGTGGATTATATTTTGGGTAACAACCCAACCCCTTTTATTTTCAAAGCGGCAGATGTCAATGCAGACCAATCCATCAATGTATTGGATATCGTGGGAACGGTTGATATTATTTTACGTCCAAAAACAGGAAGAATTGCATCTGCTAAAAACAAAATCACATATTACTCCAAAGAAGCCGTGGGCGATGCCTTATTCTATTGGGAAGGAAATGATTTATTTGTAGAATCGAAACATGCTATTGGCGGACTTCAACTGGCGTTTAACACTGATTTTGAATATACAAAATCAGCTGCCGTATCCAGTTTTGAATCCATCTCCTATCAGCAGGACAATCAGAAAGTCATTATGATCTATAGCTTTAGTGGTTCCGATATCCCAGCTGGAAAAACAAAATTGTTGACCAAAAATGCTTCTGTTGAAGGGCTTTTGGACATTAGTAAAGCGGTAGTGGGAACGCCAAATGGCAGCAAACTAAATGCATTATACAATAAAAATGCAATTCCAGGTATTGTCGCTCCTTTGCAAACTAATTTTTCTGAAATTACCAGTTTAAGCCCTAATCCAACCAGCGGAACAGTAAATATAGAATATTACCTGCCGGAAAAAATGGATGCCGTTTCGTTTAGTGTTTATGACTTACAAGGCAAAAGAGTATGGAATCAAGACCATTTTAAAAACACTTCGGGATACAGCACTGCAAACTTAGAATTGAATGGTCTTAGTGACAATATGTACATCTTAGTCATGGATGTGGAAAGAAATGGAGAGCTAAAAGACCGTATCGTGAAAAAAATAATTGTTAAAAAATAACAATGAAATTAAAAACATATTTCCTCCTTGCTTTTTTAACAATAGCTCCGTTAAAATTCTTTGCGCAAAATACGCTTTCCATGCAAGCTGTTGAAGTGGGAACCAACACAGATTTTGATTTAAACGTTGCATTGCAAAATCAGGATAATATTGCTGCTTTGCAATTTGACATCAATTATAACGCAACTGCTTTTGCATTGCTCAGCGGGCATGAATTAACCAGTGCTGCTCCTAATCATTCCCTTTCGGTAAGCACCCCTTCGCCGGGAATAGTTCGGGTTATCATTTACTCGACATCCAATGCGGTTTTAAATCCGGGCTCGGGTTTGCTGGTGCGCCTCAAAATGAAGTCTAAAACAGTGGCTGACACTTTTAATTGTGGCTTTAATAATGTAGTTGGGTCATCTGCCGCTAGTGCAGCGATAGCTATCTCAGGCATCAATCAAAATGTTATGGTAAAAGGGCCAACACTTAGCCTTTTGACCACTGGCGTGAATTTTGGTAGAGTTCCAATCGGAAGTAACCCAACGCAACAAATTACGGTTCAAAATACGGGAAATCTTCCTTTAATTCTTAATGGGAATACTGCGATTGCGCCCTTTACTATTGTTGGTTCGTACCCTGTTAGCATCAGTCCAAATGAAACCAAGAATATAGCAATTGGGTTAAATACCGCTGCCAAAATAAATACTACATTAAACCTAGGCTTTCAAAATAATGATCCGGATCCCATTAGAAACATTCAGACCATTGCCTTAAGTGCAACGGTTTATGCAGTAAATGAAATCCATATCGGAAACGGCGGTGGCACCATTAATACCGAAATTGAAATCCCTGTTTATGTCAATAATATGGAAGCTTTTAATGGATTTCAATTTGATGTTTTGCTTCCTGCCGATATCTCCTACGTGAATAATTCTATCTTACAATCATTGCGATTTAATGGACACGCCATTAGCGTCTCTGTTGTAAATGGAAACACATTACGATTTATTGCCTATTCAAGTTCAAACAAAAATTTTAATGGAAGCAGTGGAGAGTTGTTCCGTTTCAAATTAAAACCGGCAGTGTCTTCAGGAACTTATAATTTGAACATTTCGAGTCCAATTCTTTCAAATGCTACTTTGGGTAATATTGAATCCGATTCTTACAACGGTTTTATCCAAATTAATTCGCCGAATCTCTCGATCGATAATACTACAATATCTTATGGAAACGTCCCTATTACCGAATCCAGAATAAGCAATGTAACATTATACAATACCGGCTCTTCATTGCTGATAATAGATTCGATTGTTACATCATCCGGTCAGATTATGATAGATGCATCTTTACCTATTGAAATTTTACCTGGAGCAAGTAAAATGGCAAAGCTTATTTATAAGCCGACTAATATCGGCTCTTTTTCGGAAACGGTTTCTTTTAGATACAACGGCCCTGATTTGCAAAAAATAGTAAACGTTCAGTCTACTGTTTTTTCTCCCAACTTTGTAATGGTTAAAGACCAAACGGGTATTAAAAATCAATTAAATAATTTTTCGATCCTACTAAAGAATACTGATGCCGTAAGAGCCATTCAGTTTGATGTGGAGTTGCCTTCGGGTTTTAACTTGCAATCGTCTAATCTCACAACTACGGCAAGGTCTGCAGGTTTTAATGTATCGGCTTCACTACTAAGTACAAATAAATATAGAATATTGTTATATAGTTTCTCTAACGCATCCCTAAGTGCAGGAACTGAATCTATTATAAATTTCCCGGTCTCTTTAAATTCTAATCTCAATTCCGGGAATTATTCTTTTGTTTATTCCAATGTGATTTTAAGCAACACTGCAAATCAAAACATCAGTAGTATAGCTTTAGAAGACGGAAAAATAACATTCAATGATGCGCCAATAGCAGTTGCGGATCAAATCACGGTTGACGAAGGAGGCGCAGCTACAACTCTTGTCGGAGGCGCAGCTACAGTTTTATCAAACGACACCGATGCGGAAAACAATACACTTACCGCTGTGTTGGTATCTGATGTAAGCAACGGAACTTTAACATTGAATAGCAACGGAACGTTTAGTTATGTGCACAATGGTTCCGAAACTGTTTCGGATGGTTTTACCTATAAAGCAAATGACGGGACTTCAAATGGTAATGTAGTCACGGTAATGATAAGCGTTACTCCGGTGAATGATGCACCAATAGCAGTGGCAGACCAAATCACGGTTGCTGAAGGTGGCACCGCTACAACTCTTGCTGGCGGCGCAACCAGCGTCCTGACAAACGATACCGATGCGGAAAATAATACGCTTACCGCAGTTCTGGTTTCTGGTGTTAGCAACGGAACTTTGACATTGAACAGCAACGGAACATTTTCTTATGCTCACAATGGTTCTGAAACTAATTCAAATAGCTTTACCTATAAAGTAAATGACGGGACTTCAAACAGCAATATAGTTACGGTAATGCTAACCGTTACTCTGGTGAATGATGCACCAATAGCAGTGGCGGACCAAATCACGGTTACCGAAGGTGGCACCGCTACAACTCTTGTTGGCGGCGCAGCCAGTGTGTTAACAAACGACACCGATGCGGAAAGCAATACCCTTACCGCTGTGTTGGTATCTGATGTAAGCAACGGAACCTTAACATTGAATATCAACGGAACATTCAGTTATGTACACAATGGTTCTGAAACCACTTCCGATAGCTTTACCTATAAAGCAAATGATGGAAATGCTGATAGTAATGTAATCACAGTGACGATAACCGTTACTCCGGTTAATGATGCACCAACAGCGGTTGCAGATCAAATCACGGTTACCGAAGGGGGCACCGCAACAACTCTTGTTGGTGGATCAACTAATGTTCTAGCCAATGATATTGATGCTGAAAATAATATACTTACTGCTGTCTTGGTTTCTGGGGTTTCTAATGGAACCTTAACGTTAAACAGTAATGGAACTTTTTCTTACATTCACAGTGGTTCTGCAACTACTTCAGATGGTTTTTCTTACAAGGTTAATGATGGGACTTCTAATGGTAATGTGGTTACGGTTGTTATAACGATTACAAAATTATTATCAACTAATTATGTGATGATTAAAAACCAAATGGGTATTAAAAATCAATTAAATAATTTTTCAATCCTACTAAAGAATACTGATGCAGTAAGAGCCATACAGTTTGATGTTGAGTTGCCTTCGGGTTTTAACTTACAATCCACTAATCTCACAACGACAGCAAGGTCTGCAGGTTTTAGCGTATCGGCTTCTCTGTTAAGCACAAATAAATATAGAATATTGTTATACAGTTTCTCTAACGCATCCATAAGTACAGGAGCTGAATCTATTATAAATTTTCCTGTCTCTTTAAATTCCAATCTAAGCGCCGGAAATTATTCCTTTGTTTATTCTAATGTAATTTTAAGTAACACTGCAAATCAAAACATCAGTAGTGTCGCTGTAGAAGATGGAAAAATAACCATCAATGATGCGCCAATAGCAGTTGCCGACCAAATCACGGTTGCAGAAGGTGGCACAGCAACTACTCTTGTTGGTGGTGCAACTAATGTTTTATCAAACGATACCGATTTAGAGAATAATATCCTTACCGCTATCTTGGTTTCTGATGTTAGCAATGGAACTTTGACATTGAATAGCAACGGAACTTTCAGCTACACTCATAATGGGTCTGAAACCACTTCGGATAGTTTTACCTATAAAGCCAATGACGGAAACGCTGATAGTAATGTAATCACAGTGACGATAACGGTTAGCCCGATGAATGATGCACCAACAGCGGTTGCAGATCAAATCACGGTTACCGAAGGGGGCGCCGCAACAACTCTTGTTGGTGGATCAACTAATGTTCTAGCCAATGATATTGATGCTGAAAATAATATACTTACTGCTGTCTTGGTTTCTGGGGTTTCTAATGGAACCTTAACGTTAAACAGTAATGGAACTTTTTCTTACATTCACAGTGGTTCTGCAACTACTTCAGATGGTTTTTCTTACAAGGTTAATGATGGGACTTCTAATGGTAATGTGGTTACGGTTGTTATAACGATTACAAAATTATTATCAACTAATTATGTGATGATTAAAAACCAAATGGGTATTAAAAATCAATTAAATAATTTTTCAATCCTACTAAAGAATACTGATGCAGTAAGAGCCATACAGTTTGATGTTGAGTTGCCTTCGGGTTTTAACTTACAATCCACTAATCTCACAACGACAGCAAGGTCTGCAGGTTTTAGCGTATCGGCTTCTCTGTTAAGCACAAATAAATATAGAATATTGTTATACAGTTTCTCTAACGCATCCATAAGTACAGGAGCTGAATCTATTATAAATTTTCCTGTCTCTTTAAATTCCAATCTAAGCGCCGGAAATTATTCCTTTGTTTATTCTAATGTAATTTTAAGTAACACTGCAAATCAAAACATCAGTAGTGTCGCTGTAGAAGATGGAAAAATAACCATCAATGATGCGCCAATAGCAGTTGCCGACCAAATCACGGTTGCAGAAGGTGGCACAGCAACTACTCTTGTTGGTGGTGCAACTAATGTTTTATCAAACGATACCGATTTAGAGAATAATATCCTTACCGCTATCTTGGTTTCTGATGTTAGCAATGGAACTTTGACATTGAATAGCAACGGAACTTTCAGCTACACTCATAATGGGTCTGAAACCACTTCGGATAGTTTTACCTATAAAGCCAATGATGGAAACGCTGATAGTAATGTAGAGACGGTAACAATAACTGTTTCAAAAAGTTTATCAACCGATTCATTTGAAAAAACAATTACAGTAAGAGTATATCCAAATCCGACAAATGATATTATAACGGTAACCATACTAGATGAGCTTATTTTAGAAAAAATAGAACTGTATAATAGTTTAGGACAATTTATTGCGCGGTATGCTAAAAACACAATCTCAATCCAAAACCTGGCTATGGGTAATTATTTCTTGAAAATATATACATCCGGTGGGAATATTTCTAAAAAAATAATTAAGATTTAATCAACTTCTAAATTAAGCTTGTAATTAAAAGCTAAAGAGAATTATTAAAAGGGATTGCTAAAAATAATTTTGGCAATCCTTTTTTTTACTAAAAAAGAGCCTTGAATTATTGTCCTATTATTGGGGTACAGTACATTTTATCCTTTAAATACTTTGGGCGAGTATTTAATAAATAGTTTTTGAAAGTGGAATTTTTAATTTTAAGATTATAATGACATATATATGTCGTCTAGCTCTTCTTGTCTTATGCCTAGATATCGCTTTGTGCGGATAATTATAAGTAAAACTAAGTTTTTAAATTTTATCCTATTTTAGGACGTGGAGTTGTTTAAAGTAATATGTAACGTCTTGTCGAATATGCGTCCGTTTGCTACTATTGTTTTTGATATGGGTTCGCAAATTAAGTTTTTATAATAGTTGCTGCCTAATTTAAGGAAAACTACAGTTTGTCGAAATAGACTGCTCCCAAATAATGTCTAATTTTTTGGGAGCAGTTCAAATCAGAAGTCTTTTATTTAATATCCTCATGTTCTAAATCATCAACAGCTGCAATCTGGTCAAGTATGTTCGTTTGATTGGGTGAAATATAGTTTTTCACTTCGCTGGTATTTTCTTTCTTAAAAAGTAGGTCTAACGCGTTGTACAGTCTTAATAAAACGTCTCTATCCTCTTTTTCAATTTCTAAGGCTGTGTTAAAATTAAAAACATAATTATTCGAATTGCGAACTTCTACTTTTATCGTTTTTGACGTGATTTTAAATTTGACTATGTCCATGTTGTTCCGTTGTTCTTTTTAGGTATTCGACATTCTCTTAGCGAGTTCTGTTTTTATTGTATTTTTTTGTATTGTAAATCGTCGTCTGTTCTCTATTATATTGCCTGCTAAAAATAGTGTTTTGATTTGATGTAAATATAAATCCTTCGATAAATATTAAGGATACTAAATTCTTTTTTCTAATTCAACGGATTGGGTTCTAAAAGGTGTTATTTAGTCCAAACGGCCCTATCTGCTTCGAAAATTAAAATAGTTGAGTGAATTTTAAACAGTAAAAACGAAAAATTAGATTTCATTTATATCTTTTCCGCTTAATGTTCGCGTCTCAATTTATAAAATTCCTCACTCGAGTTCCTCACTTGAGTCCTCACTTGAGAAATTTGAAGTCGGTATTTTCTAAACATAATCCCAATAAAAAACCCTTAAACAATTGATGTTTAAGGGTTTGTTTTTTGTAGCGAAGACGGGACACATTACCCTTATCACTTAAAACCCAATCAATTGATTATCAAAACTTTTATTTCTCGTAAAAGCAATAAATTACATATACATTGACAAGAATTTGACACTAGCCAAATCCGTTAATTCTTTTTATCCGTGCGCCTTTCCACGCAACGGCAATAGCGCAGCGGTTGCATTTTAACCGTTATTATTGGTTTGTTTGCCAGTACAAATGCGATAGCTTTTGTACTGGCAAACAAACCAATAATAACACCGCTTAGTTTTTTTACGGAGGGGGCGATTTCTAAGCTCTAGCTTTTCCCCTCTCCCTTTACCCTCTCTATAATTTCTTTAAAAAAAATGGAAACATTGGAAACATTAATGTAAACCCTTGGATTTATTGGTATGTTCCTGTTTTCCTTGTTTCCTTTTTGTTTCTATTTATTTATTTGTTTCCAAAAAAAATGGAAACAAAAAGAAAAAAGATAAAAAAATAAGCCAAAAACTAAATTTTGGCTTGAAAATTTATGTATGCAAATCTATTTAACTCTTCTATACCTTAAAGAATTCCCTCTTACACTTCGTAAATAATACAAGGTTAATTCTTCACTATTCAAAGATTCAATAGCCCAAATGCTTACGTTTTTATTATCTATCACCTGATTGATGCATGTAGAATTACCCAGTCCTTTTGAAAGGGTATATTTTTTTGTCTCCCAGTCATCCATTCCTGTTGTAATTTCTTTTCTCAAATTATTCGTGAATATCAAAAAAACTCTTTTATCGTCAATACTTTGCCATTTTCCTTGCAACAATTTTGGGTTTATTTTTTGAGAGAATGAATTTAACGATGCAAATAAAAATATTACTAGTAAAATTATTTTTTTCATAATACTTTTAATTTATTTACAGAAATATTGGTCGGCACTATTGCCGCTATCACTTGGATAGCAAAAGTGCATTTTTTTGGAATATAGGCTATTATAAGTAAAATCTACAGACTTGCCTCTTTCACTATCTGGTGCCTGTATACTTTCACTTGTGTTTGGTTGAACATTTGTAAACTGTACAATCTCGGTTTTATAATATTGTCCATTCTCTTTAATGTATCCAACCTGAATTTCTGCAACATCAATTACGTAATCCGTATTATTTGCAAAAATAACTTCAAGATTAAAAATCCCTCCTATTTCTCTAGTTTGATATTGATTACTTGTTACAGTTAAGAATTTTTCAAAATTATTTCTATATGTCATGTTTTTTTCAGTAAGAGCAGAAATTTCGCTTTGAGCGGTATTTGCTTCAGAAATTACATCAACATTACTATTTTGTAATTGTGAATCTGTTGGTTCAACGTATGCAGAATCTGCCCGAACAGAATCGTTTGAGATTGAATTACTCGATTGAAAAGAATTGAAATAAAAAAACATTATAATCAATCCAACAACTAACGCCCCACCAATCAGTATATTTTTTGATTTTTTCTTTTCATTACTAGATTGCTTTTGGAAGTTTTCAAAAATTGGTGGTGTGGAATCTCTTTTTTGTTGATTTAAACTTTCAAATTTTGGAGGATAAGTATGAGAATTTAATAATGGTTTTAATTCTTCTACTTTATCAACTGTCGTCCAATTATCTAAACCTTCATACCATATAGGTGTATCTTTTTTAAGTTGAATTGTTTGAAGATGTTCAAAATCAAAAGGTCCTTCTTCATTTTGACCATTATGCACAAAAAATTGCCTCATTATTCTTAATTATTTAGTTACTGCATAGCCACTTAGCTAATAGTTTTGATACGTTTTTTTTCGGTTTCGCAATCTTCTAGTTTTCGCTCTACAAATTCTATTTTTTCTTTATAAAATTCGATACGTCCTTCTAGTTCTTTTATTTTTTCGTCGCAATTGCTTTGCAAAGGTGTTGCAACTTTCTGCTTTTCATTATCGCTTAATTCAATCAACTCGAAAATTGAAATTTCCAAAATTTCGGCAATTTTTTGCAGTTTTAACAATCCAATATCCGTAGTTTGTTTTTCATATTCGCCAAACATTCTTACTGAAACATCTATTTTATCCGCCAAATTTTGCTGACTTAATTTTTTTAATTTTCTAAACTCTTTGATTTTCAATAACATAAAAAATATTTATAATAAAATATTACTTATTTTGCCGAAATATTTTTTAATTCGGAAATATATTGCTTAATTTGTAATTGAAAGCGGATAAAAACCCACTTTAAAACAGATTAAAAGCAACTTGCAAGGTAATAAAATTTTGCAGCGACTTTTAGAAAAACAGTAAGGAAATTTTAACAAAAAAATATCCCATCGCAAAACTGTTTTAACTATTTGTTTGTAAGGCAAATATTATGCCAATAGATGAGAAAAAGTAAGAAATATGATAGCGACCAAAAAAAGTATTTACAGAAAGTACAGATTGCACCAAAAGATAAAGAAAATGTATCGCTATCAATACAGTACAAAAACAATTTTTGTGCCTTACAACGAAGATTTGCAAAACAAATACATACTTGAATTGCAACGTAATTATGATTACCAAATTCAACTAGAAATACCTATCACATGATAACGGAAAAACAGAAAGAGACGATAATAGAGGTTTTGGGCAAACAGTTTTCGAGATTAATAATCCAACATCTCACGAAAAAGAAAATCTTTAATGCAAACGGTCACGAATTTTCGCCCGCCTCCATCCAAAAGATAGTTTCGGGAAAACAACCCAACGAAACCGTTGAACTGGAAATTGCAAAACTCGTTGCAAAGATTAAAAACAAAAAGAAAAAAGCACAAGAAACTAAAAACAAACTTTTTAAGTAATGGCATTCATCACCACAAAAAAACAACTGGAAGCCTATAAAGAAAGGATTGAACATCAAATGGAATTATTACCCTTGAGTTTAATTTTTTCAGAGGAAGACAAAGGAGCAATTTATACTATCTATAGAGACCTTATAGAAATTTGCGACAGAAGAATTAAAAGTTTCCCCGAAAAATACAATCCATTCCTATAAACCACACCTCCTAAAGATGACTAACCAACCATACAACCTACAATTACTTTGGGATGCTTCCGATAATGGACTGAAATACTTTCACGATGTATTTCCCGACAGTGTTGGCAAAGAAAATAAAAACAAACATTTCATTACCCACAAAGAAGACACACCAAGTACTATTCTTTCCAACAAAAAATCGGCTACTGAGATTTATTCTATTTTTAATTTTTCGGATAAAAAAGGACTGAATGCAATAGACCACGTAATGCAGGAACGTAACATTCTATTTGTGGAAGCGTGCGAATATTTGTTTCAAAAATACGGTTTATCAAAAACGACCCTGCAATTTTTCAAACCCGAAACTACTTATGAAACCACAACCGAACCCGCTGGAATTTGGAAAATTGATTATGCCGACAAAGTAGCTAATTACAAAAACTTTGCTCCGTTTTTAACAGAGGGTGATTGCTCGGAATATGGCTTTTATAGTGTGAATTCCTATTCAAAAACATTCATCAACAGCAAAACACAAGTGCCTACTTTATTGACGGTTAAGGCTACGGAGAATTACCCAATTTTCGGGTACAAAAACGAGGGCTTTACAAAAATGTACGAACCCAAAGCCCCGAAAAAAGACAAGTATCTCTTAAAACACCATTTTTTAGGCACAAAACCACCTCGTCATATTTACGGATGGGAACGCCTTTTTGATATTATAGGGAAAGAAGATTTTGCGGAAATAGAATCGATTTTACAGCAAATAAAAGATACTGACGATGCATTTTACAAAAAGAACCTAAGAAAAAGACTTGCAGAATTGCAACTCGATAGCGTAATTATTGCAACTGGCGGAAGCGATGGGCTAAACCTTGCTTCATTGGGCTATGATGTAATTTGGTTCAACTCGGAAGCTGAAATAATTTCATCTACTGAAATGCACCAATTACGCAAAATTGCAAAAGTAGTTTATTATGTCCCCGATTTAGACACAACAGGAGTAAAACAAGCCCTTGCAATGGGTTTGCAACACTTGGATATAAAAATAGTTTGGTTGCCTACAGCTTTAAAATTAGAAAAGAAAAAAGATTTAGGCGACTGGGTTTGTAAATACAAAGCCAATAATTTAGAAATGGTTCGAAATATGTTCAAACAATTGCTATCACAAGCAATGGAATTGAAATTTTGGGAACGCAACGAAAAAGGGGGCTACACTACTCACAACAAAAAATTGATTCATTTTTTGGTTTTAAACGGCTTTTTTATTCACAAAACCACCAATAACAACCCCGACAGCACAAACGATGTTGAGGAAACAAGAATAGTCCAACTAAAAAAAAACGTAGTACAAATGGTTTCTCCACGAGAAGTGAGAAATTTTGTACTGCAATTTATGGAGGAAAAATTCATTGATTTGAAAGTTCAAAATATGATTCTGAAATCAATCTATTTTTCTCCCGAGAAACTATCATCACTAGCACAAATTGATTTAAACACGAATACGGCAACACAAAAGAGTCAAGTTTATTTTTTCAACAACAAAGTGGTAAGCATTACCCCAAAAGAAATTGTAGACAACGAATACAAAGAAGTTGACAATACGGTTTGGAAATCGAATATTATTAAACACAATTTCGATTTGCAAAACCCCTATTTCACAATTGCAAAAGATACATCGGGGAATTGGAAAATTGACATTTTGGATAATTCAAGCAAATACTTTAAAGTATTGATAAATACCAGTAGGATGTTTTGGCAAAAAGAAACCAACGACAAACACCAAGATATTAATAATTTCAACATTACAGGCGATAAGCTAAGCGAAGAAGAAAACGGAATACAACAATTGCAGCTTATCAATAAAATGTACTGCATAGGATACCTTTTGCATAAGTACAAAGATGAAGCAAATAGTTATTTTGTGTTAGGAATGGACAAGAAAATGGGATTGTCAATTAAAGACAGTAACGGAGGCTCGGGAAAATCATTTCAGATAAAAGGCTTGTACCAATTTCTAAAAAACAAATTGACCATTTCGGGAAGAACAATCCTAAAAGATGATCCTAAATTTATGTTTGATGGTGTAACGGATGCTACGGATATTATATGTTGGGACGATTTACCTCAAAATTACGATTACAATCAGATTTTCAGTATCGTTACTGAGGATTTGACGGCAAACCACAAAGGAGGTAAAAAAGTGTATATCTCTTTTGAGGATTCCCCAAAACTTTGTGCAACAACCAATTTTGTACCCAATGACATTACAGCCGCCTTAAAACGTAGGCTATTGACGTATCAATGTAGCGACTATTATCACGAAAAAAGTGAGGAATACCACGAAACTCGAAAAATTAAAGACAGTTTTAACGGAGAAACTTTGTTTAGCAAAGATTATTCGGAAAAAGACAAAAATAAGGACTTTAATTTCATGTTGCAATGTTTGCAATTCTATTTATCCCAAGACGATAAAATAGATGCGCCCGAAGAAAACTTAATCATTAGAAACTTACAGCAACAAGTAGGGGACGTACAACTACACCATTGCAATGATTTTTTTAGCGATGCAACAAAACTTAATTCTTGGTTTCCTAGACAAGAAATACAACACGATTATGCTATAGAAGCGGGAAAATTTGCAAAAAATCCAACCTCACACAAAAAAGGGTTAGACTGTTATTGCAAAATGAACGGTTGGGTATTAGAAAGTAAAAAAATGATTGTAAAATGTCAAGAAACGGGAGGGCGCAAAGCAGTAGAACATTATTTTATAAATACAACTGGAGAAATTAAAACACATGAAGCACCTGCGGAACCAACCGCAAAACAATTGCAACCCGAAATGATGTTTGAAACAGTAGAAACCGATTTACCCGACTGGTTATGACAACAAAAGTAATCATGCAATTAAGGGTCGCCACTAGAGAAGATTTTGCAGACCTCTACGGTAATAAAAGAATAGGAGTACTGTATTTTCAACAAAACCACGATGGCGAAATGTGTACGCAGCCATTCTATTTTAATGAGAATACCGAAATACACAATTTTAGACAATTGTATTCTACCAGTCAAATTTTTGTCCCTGTTAGGATTTTTGATGAAGTGGGAATTTTAGAAGCAGAAAAAGAAATAACAAACACAACCGTAAATCAATAAACTATGAAAACCTATACTTTATATCAGTTGCAAAGCGTATTACAAAAACTCAACCAAGGCGATTTATTTAAGATCAATGGACAATTAAATAGTTGGGAATTTTGGGACGAAAACAAAGACTACTATTTCATTAAAAACAACATATCAAAACAAAAAATATTAATTCAAAAACTAACCTAAACAATAAAAAAAAATGGCAAAGCAAGGCAAAAAAAGAACAATGAGTATTTGTTTAACAGACGTGGATAAATCAAGGGTTTTGGTACACGGAAACGGCAAAAAATACCTAATGATTGAAACTTGGGATTACGATGTTCCCGATAAATTTGATAATGATTTTAGTATCTCAATTTCGAGAAATAAGGAAGAGGCTGAGAGAGTGAAAAACGGAGAAAAACTAGACCGAATTTTTATTGGCAACGGGAGGATTTGGGAGCAAACCGATGCGATGCGACCAATGACCGAAGCCGAAATAAAAGAAGCGGGAGACGATTTACCGTTTTAATCAATAATTCAGTCTAAAGTTTCAATCATCAGTCAAAAATCTATTAAGAACCAAAAACCGCAGAACCTACAATGATTTTAAAACAACTCAATTATATAAGAACCAAAAAAGAACTCCAAAATTTATATTTAAGCCAAATGTCCGAAAGAGTTTTGATCGATGAAATAAACGACATTCTGAGAGAAACAAGAACAAGTGTTTCGATGGGAATGCGACACTTTGCAAAGAATCTACTAACACATGAAGTGATAATATTCATTAAGAGAAACGGAACACCCGACGGTTACTTATTGTCTGAGGAGTTAAAAATTAAACTAAAGGAATATGAGGAAAGTTTGATGAATCAAAAGCAGCTAGAGTGGAAATTTGAAAAAGCGAAAATATGCAACACGATCTAAAGATAAAATACGAGTTTGCCCAACTTCATTTTCAAGGCAAAAAGGACTGGGAAATTAGGCTTAATGACCGAGATTTTAAAACTGGCGATTGGGTACAGTTTACAGTTTTAGAGTTTGGTTTTGTTTACAGTAGACAAATCACAAATGTTTTTGAAGGCTTCGGGCTGGAAAAAAATTACGTAATACTATCCATAAAAAACGATTAAAATCATGGCGGCACTAAAATCGTATAACCCCACCAACGCAATAATAAATCAAAACTTTATTATTCGAGTTCTCGAAAACCCGAAAGAAAATAAAGTAAAAAACACAAAATTGACCACTGCAAACAAGCTTTCTAAGTATTTAAATGACGACGAAATGAAAATAAAGCTTTTTAAGAAAGTTTTAGAGGGTACAAAAGACAAATACACCTTTCTAATACGAAGTAGGCTTAAAATAGATTTTTGCTCAAAATAACTTTTTACGGTAAAACGAACCAAAATAAAGCCCTTTAAGCCGTTTTCTTTTCAAACCACACAAACGAGTGTTTCGGAAAAGAAAGCGGCTTAAAATTAATTTTCACTCAAAATAACAAATCGCCCCAAAACAGGCGGTTTCCCTTTACCCCAAAAACTTTTGCAAATAATCATCCCTTTTTGCATACCTTTGTATATCTAAAATATAAAAACGATGGCAACTAAAGTAAAAAAAACAGACTTGAATGCTCCTAAAAAAAGAGTAAACAAAGAAAAAGCCATACAGGAATTATCTAAAATGATAAACAAAAGTATGACCCGAAAGTATTTGGAAATTTACTTAAAATGATAGTCATAACAGACAGTAACATAATTGTTAGCGCATTAATAAAACCAAACGGAACCGTTGCAAAGGTTTTTAAAAGTAAAAGCCAAATTCAGTTTTATGCTCCAAGCTTTCTGAAAGACGAAATAGAAAATCATTTTTCTAAAATTGTTCAATTATCAGATTTGACCAAGAAAGAAGTGCAGGGTGAACTTAATTTTTATTTCAAAAGAATTAAGTTTATTGACATTTCAAACATACCTAAAAAATATATTTTGGAAGCTTTTGATATTGTTGCGGATATTGACCCAGACGATGTATTCTTTGTAGCGTTAAGCCGATTCAAAAAACATAGACTTTGGACTTCAGACAAAGTTCTCATAAAAGGACTGGAGAAAAAAGGATACAACATTTGCATTACGACCACGGAAATCAAAAATAGCCTCTACAAAAAATAATCAAACTAAACCACGCCAGTCAGCGTGGTTTTTTTATGCCCTCTCCCAACCGCTTCACTTCGAAGCGGTTTTTCTTTGCGAAGCTATTGCAAAAGTGTTGCAAAGAAATCCAAACGCACGGAAAGCCCGCAAAAGTCCGCAAACCTCTAAAGCCACAAAAATAGTCGTCTAATCTTTACACCCAACATAAGAAATAAACGAAAGCCTAATACTCTATTGATGAGAACGAAACGAAAATGAACATTGATAACTTGTTAAGAAGAAATTTGTTAGGCGGTCAAGAGTACGAGCCGTTGTTCCCGAAAGTTAGCTGTGATAAGACTAACCTAGGCAACGGCAATACTTTTGATACCGTGCGAATGATAAAGGATATGGTAATTAAATACCAGTATCAAACAAAGAAAGTTGCAACGCTTTTGCAAAGGGAAACGCTAAAGGAAACCTGCGATAAAATATATTGGTTTTTGTACCATCATATTCAGTATAAAGCTGACGGTGCTGAACAAATGCTGAGAAGCCCTGCGTGTGCGTTCAAGCAAAGAGTTGAGGGCGTGGATTGCAAAACCTATTCAATTTTCGCTAGTTGTTTGCTAGCAAATATGGGAGTTAGGCACTATATCCGTCAAATTAAGCAACCCAGTTTTAGACCTGATCTATACACGCACGTTTATGTAATTGTGCCTTTAAATCAAGAAACTGGAAACATAAAAGAAGGGTATTTAATTATTGACGGCACAACGAGTAATAACCGAGAACCAATATACACAATGAACCACGACACAGAAATTAATTTACCTCATTACGGACTAAATGCTCCAAAATCAAAAACCGTTGCAAAGAAATCAAAAACCATTGCAACAAAAGGCAAAACCGTTGCAACGAAAAACAGCAACGGGAAAGTAGTTCTAGGAATAGGAGCATTTTTGGCCGGGGTGTTTCTTTTAGGAAAAAAATAAAAAAGGAACCATGATATATTTAAATGACGTAGGAGGAGATGGGTTAGGAAAACCGAGAAGAGGATTTAAAAAATTCTTGAAAGTTGCAAAAATAGCCGTTGCACCACACACATTATTACAGAAGAAACGAAACCGAAAACCAATAGCCGTTGCAGCACCTGCAAACAACGTTTACACCGCCGATGTTGAAACTGTTGAGAACGTAGATAGTGGAGAAATTGGGCTTGGGAAAGCGAAGTTTAAAAAGGTACTAAAAAAAGTAAAGCTTAAAACTGTTGTAAAACAGGTTGGTAAGGTAGCAAAATTTGCAGCGCCGATAGCAGCGGGATTTATACCTATAGCAGGTGGCACGGTTTCTAAAGTGCTTGATTCAAAGATTGGAAAAACAGCCATGAAATTAGGGAAGTCAAAAGTAGGAAGTGTCGTTTTGAGTCAAGCAGGAATTAACCTTCCCGATTCAAAACCAAAAACAGAGGTAGTTTCGGTAACAGATAAAGACGGCAATAAAACTGCGCCCCTAATTCCAGTAAAAAAGAAAAAAAGAGGCGCAAAGATTTTACAAAAGAAAAAACCCATTGCAACACCACAAAAAAGTGTTGCGGCAAGTCCAAAACCCAAAGGAAAATCTCCTTTGAAGTTTAAAAAGAAAAGCAAAAAACTAGCCATAGGAAGCAAGGGCGAAGACGTGAAGGCGCTACAGGAACAACTGGGAATAAAACCCGATGGCGATTTTGGACCAAAAACACAGCAAGCTTTGGAGCAAGCCACAGGGCAAACGTCAATCAGCACCGAAGACGTTCAAGCTCCTGCGCAAACACTAGCCATAGGAAGCCAAGGCGAAGGCGTGAAAGAGTTGCAGGAACAATTGGGAATAAAGCCCGACGGCATTTTTGGGGTAAAAACTCAACAAGCCTTGGAACAAGCCACAGGGCAAAGAAAAATTAGCACTAGAGCGATCCAAACGCAGCCAATGGACGAGGCGGAACCACAGGGCGAACTGACACCAATAAAGCCTTATGAAGAATCGCTAGAAACACAGGCAGCAAGTCCAACAACGGCAGCTGCTCAGGGAGCACCAAAAAACAACACCATATTATATGTAGGTGGTGCGGTTGCTTTGGCTGGGATAGCATATTTAGCGACAAGAAAAAAGTAAGTAATTAATAAAAAGTAGATAATGAATAAAGAAGTAGTAACAATTGGAGGGGCGGTACTAGGCGGTATGGTATCAAATGGAGTAAGTACGTTATTGCCCCAAAATCCTAATAGTGGATTTATTAATGCTGTCATTGCGGGAGTATCGGTATTTGGAGCGACAAAAGTAAGTGGCACAGGCACGAAAGAGAATCTTTTGAGAGGTGCGTTGATGGGTAGTGCATTGGCTCAGGTTTCTATTATACTCAAAAAAGCAGGGACGAAATATTATGCTCAAAAACCCGAAGCAACGTCCAAAGCCGATCTTTTTACAAAAGGTGTTTTAGGCTTGGGTTGTCCTGATGAAGGCGGATTGCACGGTGGATTAATGGGAGCGGACGGAAACGTTTACGAGTATGACGAAAGCGGATTGCACGGAACTTTTATGGATGAAAACGGAAACGTTTTTGAACAGGCAGATGGATTGCACGGAGCAGAAGAAGAAATCTACGGATTGCAAGGTGCGGAAGACGAATTGTACGGACTGCAAGGCGAATACGACGGAGAGTACTAAAAAATAAAAAAACAACCAAACTGGGAATTATCCCGTAAAAATCAAGAAAATGAACAACAGAAAAACACAATTATTGTCGGCAGTAGCTACATTGAAAGCCAAAGATCAAGGCGGAGTACCACACGTAGGAAGAGTAGCATTAACCGATAAAACACTTTACTTAAACGTAAACGTGAAAGGTCAAGGCGGAACAATCGCATTAATAGACGTGAATACAAAGCGTGAGGTTGGGGTAACCAATCTTGACGGAAACCGTTTGAATGCAGGACGTGATTATATCATTGACGGTGTGAGAGTTCTTAAAGGAACAACAGCTTCGGCAAACGTGAGAAGCGAGAAATATTCTCAAACGGTAGTATTGGATGAAGCGTTGCAAAATGCAGAAATCAGAATCAAACAAAACGGAAACATTTTGCTTGACATGCCAATGAGTGACATCTCAAATCCAAGTAGTACAAACGAAGTGTTTAGAAACATATCAACATCTCCGTTAATTCAGTCAAACATGGAATTTGAGTTTGAAATCGAATATCCAAAAGGTGTTTCGGTTCCTGCTGGGGCAGACTTGAATATCCGTTTCGAATTCAGAGCGCACCAAGCTAAAATCTAAAAAAAGCACGGAATCATTAAATCAAAAAAGCCGTAAAGCATAAGGCTTACGGCTTTTTTTTATTCACAAAAGAAATGAAAACCAAAGAAAAAGTAATCAACCTAATCATTCCAAATGGCTCGAAAGAAGCAACCCTATTAACCGCATTAGAATACGGTTACATATTGGGAGCAGAGGTTCACACGAACCACACAGACATTGAAAATATGGCTGAATTTGCAATAAATGATGATAGCGGAATAGCTATTGCTAAATCATCTCATATTAACCACTGGAAACGTAGAGAGGGAGCGGGTTTTCACGACTCGTACAAACCGTTGCAGTTTGAAACAAATGCCAAGACGTTCAATTTCATTGCAAAAACAAAAACAGCCGTTGCAAAGGACACGTATTTTAATGCGGTTCTTATTTACAGCGTAACCGAAATCAAATGCTCAAGTCCAATCCAGTAGTCTTAATAACCAAGGAAGACGTAAGCGTAAAAGTTGAAAACGTTACCACAATGGAAGTTTTTAACGTTGGAGATGTTGATTGTACTTTCAATAATACAATCCTCAAAGCTGGCAAAAACAAAACGCTAGTCGTTGCAGACGGCACATATTCGGACGTTGACATTGACGTGGTTTTCTCAACCAAGGCTTTGACGGGTTACGAAAAGAAAATAGAAATAATCTACAAAAAAATTATACCCCCATGCGTGAATTAGATTTATTAATGGAAAAACTCAACAGCGACCAGTACGCAGGCGTTTCCGTTTTCGATTTAGATACGAATGCGTTTCTATTTCGCAACAAAACCCATGCTGAAATAATGCAGGAACATCAAAGTGCTGAAAACTTTTTTGAATCCCTTTTTGCAAAGGGACATAAAACATTGGAGTTGACTCAAAAGCGCAAAAATGGTTCTTCCTATAAAGTTTTGGGAGCGAGTTTCAAAGTTAATTTTTCGCCTGACACACAAACGGTACAACCGCAAAGCCTTTCACAAATGCAAATACCACAAGTACAACAACCAATTTTTGCTGAACCAATGCAAAACTCTTTCGGATTGGGAACATTGGACATTGTGAATCTTATGGTATCAAAAGGCGATGCTACAAGGCTTTATACAGAATGTGAAATCTTGAAATCCGAAAACAAGGAGCAAAAGAAGCTTATTGAGGAACTTAAAGAGGAAAGGCTTGCTACTAAATACAACAGCGAGAAAAGCAGCGCAAACCAAGGTATGATAATGGGAGCATTACAACATTTGCCAGCATTGGCGGGTATATTTAACGGTGGCGCAACGGCGGGACTTGCAGGTGCGGTAGAACAATTCACAACACCAGCCAAAAAAGCCTTTGCAACTACATTGCAACAACTTGACGATACCGTTGTGAGCGTATTGTACAACATCAACACAGGACTAAATACGAATAATGAGTTTTCGGTAGAACTAGCGGAACTCTTAAAAAAACATAACCTATGGCAGTCATAAGCAAAATAGAAATAGAAATCACAACCAACACGCCTTTTGAAATCAAACCAAAAACAGAAGCTTTGACAGCTTTGGCAAAATTAGATTTGGACGTGTTACAAAAGTTATCAGAACTATCTAAAAGCCCAAAGGCTATTTCCCAGTTGAAAAACAATTTCGGAATGATTAAGGGGTTTTTGGGATAAAAAACCTTAAAAAATGGAAGAAGGATTAAAAAACCCAGCACTCGTTGCCTATGCCAGTAGCGAACACGGACAAAAGACCATTGCAAAAAGTACGGATTTGGCGTTTTTACTTTTAAAAATTGGGCTTATAGGAGGGTTATGCTTTTTTGCTTACTATAAAATTTTTATGGGTTTCAAAAAAAGAGAAGAGGACAACCGCTACAAGCCAAGTAAGATTAGCACATTAGAAGCCAAAGCAAGAGCCGAAGCAATCTATACCGCAATGATGGGATTTGGAGCCAATTATGCCACAGTCGAAAAAAACTTAACAGGACTGAACTACAACGGTTTTATACGATTGTACAACGCCTTTGGAGAAAGGCGAAGTTCAACCCTCTCTAAAATGGATTTAGTAGAATGGCTACAGGATCAGTTTAAAGAGGAGGATATTTCTAAACTTAGATTTTTAATACAAGGATTCTTTTAAAATGGAAAAGAAAAAAGCAATAATAATCGGCTTTTCCGTATTGGTTTTGGGCGTTGGGGCATACTTCCTTACCAAGACTAACAAAGACGGAAAATCCATATTAGGAGGAAAAAAGAAATACATAGACGAAGGCGACATCAACACCGCCCCTGTTTTTTCGGCAAAGCAAAAAGTATCATTACTCTACGAAGCAATGAACCGTTATAGCGGAACAGATGAAACCCTTATCGTGGAAACTCTAACAGGAGTAACACAGGCGCAATTTGGAGCGATAAACAAATTGTGGGGATTAAAGAACTATAACACGCTGTTGGGTTACAATACCGTAGGAGGGTCAAAACTACCGCTAAAAAGGTGGCTTCGAGAAGAGTTAAACGATGAATATTACATTTTATTGAGGAAAAAGTTTCCTCTTTACCTATAAAAGAAAATGAAAATGAAAGTGAGTAATGAAGATAAAGTTTTAATAGGTGTTGGAGTGGTTGGAGTTCTAGGGCTTGGTTATTTGTACTGGAAGAAAAAACAGAACGAAAACCAAGTAGAAGAAACGCCAAACTACCTGCCCGAAGAAACGCCAAAAACAGAACTTGACAGAAACAAGTTATTAGGCAAAGGAAGTAAAGGCAAAGAAGTGAAGGAGTTGCAAAGTTTACTTAATGTAAAAGATGACGGAGATTTTGGAAAAATTACTCTAAATGCTTTACAAAAAGCAAAAGGAGTTTCGGAAATAAGCCTTAATCGGTTCCAAACGATAAATACAATTGCAACACCAGCTGCAGCACCAGTTGCAAAGACTGCTACGAAGACAGCTACAAATACAGCTGCAAAGCCTGTTGCAAAACCAGTTGCATTGCCAAAAGTGGGAGCAAAACTTATGATTTCAGTCCCTACCGCTACACTTTACAATTCCAAAAAAATAGCCAACGGTTCTTATACCAATACTGGAGAAGCAGTTTGGGGGAAATTCAGTTATGGGGAATCAGCAGGAACTTTTAAGACAGCAACCGCAAACGGGAGTTATCTAGTTCAAAAAGATGGCAATTACTATTTTATAAATGGTAAACACGTAAAACCGTATTAAAATGACACAAACAACAGAATCAACATTAATGATTGGAGGAATAGCAATACTAGCATTAGTGTTGCTATTACCGAAATCCGAACCTAAAAAAGTAATTCTATAATGGTAAATTTTATAAGTGTAAACAGTGGGTCTTTTTTTAATTCGTTCAAAAAATACGGTATTACCACCCCTTTACGAATCGCTCATTTTTTAGGACAATTGGCACACGAAAGCGCAAATTTTACAGCAACCGTTGAAGATATATCCTATGCTAATGCACAAAAAAAGTATCAGAACCATAAATACTTAGGTAATACTAAACTAGGCGACGGATACCGATTCAGAGGGCGTGGATTAATCCAGTTGACAGGAAGAGGAAATTACCAGAGATACAAAAATTATTCGGGTATTGATGTAGTAAATAGTCCCGAATTAGCATCGGAATTAATAAATTCTATTGACATAGCTTGTTGGTACTGGGTTTATGGGAGTGCTTGGGGTAATTTAAATAAATACGCAGATAAAGACAGCGTTTTATCAGTTACCAAAGGAGTAAACGGTGGAACCAATGGATTAGCGGAAAGAAAGTTAAAAACAGCCTATTTCAAAACCCAAAAAATCACGCTAGAGGAATTAAAAAAAAAAGTCAATCCAACACTACAAAGAGTTAAGCCTACTGTTTGGAGTTGGTTTAATAACGGTAACAACAATATATTTTACAAAAAATGAAGGAAACATTAATAAATAACATCAAATATTATCAGGACTATATTTTGTTCCTATTAGTCGTACTGGCAGGGATTTTTATAAAAATATACAATGCCGTGCTAAAAGGGAAAAAACCAACTCTTAGCTTTATTCTTGCCGAAGGTATTATAAGTTTTTTTGTTGCAATTTCGGTTTATGCCCTTTTCGACCAGTTCTTGCATTGTAACCGAATGTTTACCTACATGGTTTGCGCTTGGGGTGGCTTCAAGAGTACACTATTTCATGATAAATTAGAGGAATTAATCTCTACTATTTTCGAAAGTTTAAGAATTTCAATAAAATCAAAACGAATTTAATTATGACAACAAATTTACCACACGGAGATCTATTCAAAATATTTTTAAAAGTCTTTGTAACTTTTATCGCTTGCTTTGCTATTGCAATGCTTTTGTTTGGTTGCGCTTCAAAACCCATTGAGAGCACCCATACCATTGAGGGCATTATCAAACATAGAACTGATACTGTAAAGCATACGGAAATAAGCAAAGCAATACAGGACAGTTTAATTATTCAGGTTGCAAAAGTAAAAACCGCAAAACCCGAATGTGACAGTATTACACAGGCAACTTTAGACCAAGTTTTGAAGCAGCTAAACAGCCGTAAAAAATCAGGCGATAATGAGGCGGGTATTTATTACGATGAATTGAAAGGTCAAATAATCGCTTGGCAAAAAATAGCAGAAACATACAAGGAAAAACTGGCGACAAACAAGGAAAAGATATACATAAAAGGCGACAAAGAAATTATCAAAATCCCAGTAAAATATATTCCGTGGTGGGTTAAGTATTTGGCTTATTTAGGCACGGCAACTCTTTTGTACGGGGCTTACAGGATTTCGAGAATTTGGATTTAACATTAAAAAAAGCAAAATGAGCAGTACAATAGCAAAAATAGGAATTGGTTTAGGTCTTGTGGTCGTTGCTATAAGTTTATTCAAAAATAAGGCGCAACAAGTTGTTAGCCAGTTTAGCGAAATTGCAATAATTCCTATTGGCGTAAAAAACTTCAATGGAAAATGGAATAACGGTAAGCCAAATGTTTCATTCAACATCGATTTAAATTTTATCAACCCCACCCCTACGGCTTTTAGTGTAGATGGCGTTGTTTTGACACTTAAAAAATTAGTGTTCTATGACCAAAACGGCATTTATATAGGAGAAACTAATCTAAATATGAGTTCGCTTAGCATTGCTGCAAAGTCAAGTACTGCGGTTAGAAATGTGCCTATTTCATTGGATTTGCAAACTACTTTGATGAATGCGATTACAATTGTCAATAGTGGTGGGTTTGACTTAAGCAAAATCAAGACAGAAGTTATAATAAGCATTTTGGGAATGGAATATAAAGCAAAGTAAATGAGTATCGCTAAAGAATTCAACGCCCTAAACGGGATGATCGTCCATAGAAAAGATCTTGAAAAGCTATTAGAAAAAGCCGAAAGAGAACGTCATACCGTTATTTCAAAAAGGGTAATCAAAGTCTTGGAAGGCTTTGCGGATGATATTTTTTTGATTGAAATTAAAAACTTGGTTGAGCCTTATGGACTGAATGGAGTTGAAGCCGATATGTTTTTGCCTACACTCGAATACATTTCTGAAGACGACACCAACGGACTAAATAAAGCCGTATCTGCTGACGACATTTACTCTTACATTACCGAAATGATTATCAACACCATTGACAAGGTGGGGCATTTGCCATGGCAAAAAGAATGGAAAGGTTCCGGAGTTGGTGGGAGTGCAAAAAACTATGCTTCTGGAAAAGAATACACAGGGGCAAATTACTTACTTAATTTCGACATTAAATTTGATGATGAGGGATTGCCGTATTTAGTACCTATCAATTTTGAGCAACCGTATTATTTGACATTCAATCAAATAAAGGATGCCAAAGCAACCCTAAACAAAGGAGCTAAGGCAAGACGTGTGATTTATTACACGTTTATTTTCAATTATGATAACCACAACGGGTTAAACATCAAAACTACAGACCGAACCAAGTGGAATGAGTTTGTGAAAGCAAACAATATCGACAAAAAAGAATTGGGCGAAAATGGTTTTGGAGTGCCTGTACTGAAATATTACAACGTTTTCCGTGCCGATGATTGCACAGGGTTGAAATTTAAGGGAGAAAGCACCGAAACCAAGAACGTTAACCCAATAGAGAGCGCACAAGCTATTATTGACGGTTACAAGAATCCACCGACCTACACATTCAAAGGAGATAAGGCTTTTTACCAACCATCAGGCGATATACTGAATATGCCTAGTATTGAAGCGTTTTCGAGTGAAGAGTTTTATTATTCTACTTTCTTTCACGAAGCGATACACAGTACAGGAGCGGTAAAGAGATTAGACAGGAAGTTTGGAAGCAAAAAAGGAAACTCAGATTATGCATTCGAGGAATTGATTGCAGAATTGGGGGCGGTTTTCCTTAGTGGAGAATCGGGTATTTTATTTCACACCAAAGAAAATTCCGCAAAGTATTTACAAGGTTGGAATAGGAAATTGGTTGATGAATTGACAAACGACAATCGTTTTTTTCTAAAGGCAAGCGCACAGGCGCAAAAAGGTGCAAACCATATTTTAGGGCGTGAAGTGGCAAACGAAGAAACCCCAGTAACGCCCGAGAAAGTGGTAAAGAAAACCATTGCAAAACCAATTGCAAAGCCAAAAACCGCTAAACCCGAAACGGTTAAGCCTACGAAAAAGGAAAAATCTAAACAATTGGATTTATTTGAAGGACTTGCAGGAAAGGCAAAGAGCAAAAAAGGATTGAATGCGCCAAAGCCAGTTGTAAAGGCAAAACCAATTAAAAAAGAGGTAGTTAAAATCGAATCTAATTATGACGATACTATTTCAAATCAAAATCTATTAAAAGAAATTGAATTTGCAATAAAAGAGGAAGGGTTTGAAAGAACTTTAAAAGAAAAGATTATCCATATAGCTGATTTAGAATCCATTTTAGACGATTATACCTTTTTTTACCAAGGTAGATATATATCGTCAAAAGATACTAAAGAAGTAATTAGCATTATTGTTTCTTTTGGGTGGAAAATAGACAAAAGAGGTCAGACAAAAAAAGGTTTGAATGCTCCAAGTGTTGTTGCAAAACCCATTGCAAAGGAAAACATAGACAAGAATTCCCTTGCCTACAAAATGGCAAACAAGCCAAAGGACGTGCCGACATTCAAAATTGAAGACAAGGATATAGCCGAGTTTTTGGGGAATGTAGAACGCAAAAACAAAGAAAGTGTTGTTGTCTCGCTTACAGGTGGTCAGGGTTCAATGAAAACCCGTATGTGCTTCCAGTTTATGAATGCGTTGGCACAAAACTACAAGGTAGGACACGCCAGCATTGAGGAACACCCCGAGAGTGGAGTTTACTACGATAAAGCCGAGCAATATTTGAACGCAAAAGCTTTGAACAACATAGAAGCTCCGGAAATAAAAACCATTGCTGAACTGGAAAGCCTAATCAAGAAAAACGATGTGATTGTGATCGATAGTTTTACCAAAATGCAGGAAATGGAAAAGGGCTTTGAAGTCGATAAGGATTTACGTAAAAAGTATGACGGTAAATTATTCATTGTCATTTTTCAACAAACAACAGACGGTAAAATGCGTGGGGGAAGCAAAAGCCAGTTTGATGTTGACATAGTTTTGTTTACCGAGAAAAAAGACGATTACCGAGAAAATTACATTTATGCGGACAAAAACCGTTACCAAAACAAACCCCTGGATGGCTTGAAATTCAACATTTTTAGTAAAAAGCTGCAAGGGAACGAACCCGAAGCAACGGCAGAACCAACGACAAAAAGAAAATTATCATTTATAGTAAATTAAGAATATGAAAGTAGAAGTATCTCAAAAGGGAAAAACACATAAAAGTCATTATCAAACAATGTTTGAGTTTTATCAGAAATTCTTCAAAGCGTCCAGTTGGGCGGCGGCTAATGCATTTAAAAAAGACCATGAAATTACTTTACAAAATGCCTCAACAGGTAAAGGTATTTATAACACATTGCCTGCAACCTATAAAAGACAATTCAAATTTGAACTATTAGCGTTACGAAATGCTTTGAAAGAATTTAATACTAACTATAACCAATACGGAGAAATGAAAAACCAAGGACTAAAAAAACCAAGTGTAAGAGGATTGAAAACATTATGTAGCCATGTTGTAAAAGCCACAGGGCTAAAAGTGGACGGTACTCTAAAAAAAGGCTTCAAATACATCAAAGGCGGGAAAGTAGTAAAAACAACCCCAACCCCTAGCAAGACTAAGAAAGTGTGTGCAAAAAAAACAGTTGCAAAGAAGCCTGCAACGAAAAAAAACGTTGCAAAGAAAAACCCAGTTGCAAAGAAATCAATCGCTAAAACCAAAAAATAATGGCAGTCGCAAAAACGCTTAAATTCACAAAAACAGACAAAGGAACTGTCCTGCTTCAAGGTACGCTGGACAATTCGCTTGTGGCTTCGTTCGAGCCGTCAATGAGTTTGTGCCGTGAGAGAGGGGATGATAACCGTTTCCGTATCGCATCCTCAACAGATGAGGACGGTTTTTTGATTGATTACCGCTCTATTGATTACGCTTTGTGTTTTCCTGTTATCGTTCAAGCCAACGTCAATGAATTTTTAATAGCACTTTCGAGGGACTTTTTTTTTTTAGTTGAAAAAGAGAACAAGTCAGAAAAAGGTATCGCCAATGGGTATGCACCCTTGGATGAGTTTAAAAAAATAGCCAGCCAATACCTGAACATCGTTGACGATTTAACCACGGGCGGAAGTACTGGATTACTTTCGGCAAAACAAGGGGCGATACTCGCTTCAAGAGCCGAAGCGATATATGCTCTTTTGACTTCGGACAACATTAACCTGGACAACGTACAGGAAATCGTTGACGCTATTGAAACGGTGCAAACTTCGTTGAGTACTATCTTGGTGAATGATCTGACTACTGGTGGAACCACTAAGGCATTGACTGCTGAGATGGGGAAAACGTTGAAGGGGTTGATTGATGCTTTGGTTGATGTTGTTTCAGGAAAACAGGACATTGCCAATCAAGTAGAAGTTGGATCAAGCCAAAACGCACAAGCTTCTTGGCATGGTAAAACGGTAGTATTTGTAACAAGTTGTACTATTACCATTCCTTCTTCATTGGTAAATAGCTACATATTTAATGGAGTAACATTAGCTGGAGTAAATATTACATGGGCTATTGCATCACCGCACACTTGGTTATTTGGTGCTCCTGTAACTACAACAGAAAAACAGATTTTCACGCTGACAAAAAGAGGTAGTACAAACGATATTTTATTATTAGGGGTGTAATATGGGAAGTTTAATTCAAAATGCAATTTGGGGGAGACAGAAGACTAAGCCATTTGTTTCCACTTGGAAGACTGATAATATATCAACTGGGTCAAGTACTTCTACACAAGTGAAACTACCGCTTATCTCAACAGGAACTTATAACTTTGTAGTGGACTGGGGAGATAACTCTACCAGTAGTATTACTTCATGGAATCAAGCGGCTATAACGCATACTTATGCATCGGCTGGGACTTATGTTATTACCATAAAAGGAGTATGTACAGGATGGCAATTTAATAATACAGGCGATAGATTAAAGTTTTTGTCAGTAACTACATGGGGTAAGCTAAAATTAGGAACTAACCAAGGAAGCTATTTTTATGGTTGTTCTAATTTAAATCTATCGGGAGTGACAGATAGATTGGATTTAAATGGAACTGTTTCATTGTTTAATTGTTTCAGAGGGTGTTCTGCTATAGCTACTATAGGGAGAATAAATGAGTGGGATGTTTCTGCTGTTACAGACACATCTAATTTGTTTTTTCAAGCTACTAATTTCAATCAAAACATTGGGTCATGGAATGTTGGGAATGTTACAACTATGGCTGGAATGTTTGCATTAGTATCGGCATTTAATAATGGCGGTAGTTCAACAATTGGAAATTGGAATGTTTCAGCAGTTACGAATATGTCTAGTACATTTGATACATGTGTAAATTTCAACCAAAATATAGGCAGTTGGAATGTATCGAATGTTAGTGATTTTTCTTCATGTTTTGCCAATGCATCTACTTTTAACAATGGGGGTAATTCAACTATCAATTCATGGATATTAAAAACTACAGGGACAGTTTCTTTGAATAGTATGTTCTTGTCAGCTATTAATTTTAATCAACCTGTTGGAAGTTGGAACACATCAGTGGTTACGAATATGGCGAATATGTTTAGATCTGCCTCTAGCTTTAATCAAAATATAGGGTCTTGGAACACAGGTGCAGTCACTACAATGCAGGGTATGTTTCAATCTGCTTCTACATTCAACCAAAACGTAGGAAATTGGAATGTTTCAGAAGTAACAAGCATGCTAGGCATGTTTCAGCAAGCAAATACTTTCAATCAAAATATTGGAAATTGGAATGTATTTAGCGTTTCAACATTTCAACAAATGTTTTTTTCAGCGATATCATTCAATAATGGAGGAAGCTCTACAATAAATAACTGGCAGATTAGAACAAACGTAGCTGTCAATATGCAAAGTATGTTTAACTCAGCTATATCTTTTAATCAAAACATTGGCGGATGGAATGTCTCAAGCGTTACAACGTTTCGTCAAATGTTCACGAACGCCACGGTCTTTAATCAAAATATTGGATCATGGAATACAAGTTCTGTTGTTGACATGTTTAATATGTTTCAATTAGCATCAGCATTTAATAATGGAGGAAGTTCAACGATAAATAATTGGATAACATCGGCCGTTACTAATATGTCAGGAACATTTCATCAAGCATACGCATTTATGCAACCTATTGGTAGTTGGGACACTTCGGCAGTTACAAATATGTCGTATATGTTTTACGCAAATAATAACTTCAACCAAAATATTGGAAGTTGGAACACGTCTAATGTAACGACTATGGCTCAGATGTTTAACTCAGCTATATCTTTTAATCAAAATATTGGTGGATGGAATGTAGCTAAAGTTACTGATATGCAAAAGATGCTCCAGTCAACAATGGCTTTTAACCAAAATATAGGAGGATGGGACGTTTCAAATGTAACTAATTTTTCTGATTTCATGTTAGGTAGATCTTCGTCTACGTTCTCTGCTGCAAATTTAGATGCAATCTATAATGGATGGAGTTCTAGGCCGGTTAAAACACCAATAACAATAAATTTTGGAACAATTAAATATACCGCAGCAGGGAGTGCTGGTAGAGCAATACTAACTGGAGCACCTAACAATTGGGCAATAACAGATGGAGGAGTTTAATAATTAAATATAAAACTATGAAAGTAATATCCAAACAAAAAATAACATTAGTGAACGACCGTCAAGGACTTTTAGAAGAGCACATCCAAATCGAAATCACGGTTGAAAGGAAAGATTCCGTAAGTAAAACTTATACGATAAAGACAGTAGACAGTATTGTACTGAATAAAGGCACGGAGAATGAGTCTACCATGTCTTATTTTAATAGATCGGGACAAGTTCAAGAGAAAATATACACTAAAACCTATGCCGAATTTGACGAGCAAAAAGAAATTCTTTTAAGCTATTTTCCAAGCGAGTTAACCGGATCTGAATTGGATGATCATCTACTTCAAATGGGACTACTGTATAATTTAGGAACAGATCCTATTTATGGGCTTAAAGGTGATCAATGGGAACCTAAGTAAAAACAATAGGGAGGAAAACCGTGTTGCAGTAATGTGATACGGTTTTTTTATTTCATGCGATTGGAATAATCATAGGGAAATAATTTTCTTTATATAGTAGTTTTTGAGCGTAAAAACGCATAACTCAACAAAAAAACGACATTTGCAATTAAAAAGCAAGCTTTAACAATTAAATATTTTTTCTCTACTATTTGTTTCCAAAAAATGCATCAAAAAAATTGTTTGTTTCCGAAAAAAACATCCTGTTTCTTTATTTAGAAACGACAAAAACCGCTTTAAACCCAATAAAAGCGGTATTTTCTGTTTCTGTTTCCAATGTTTCCAATTATTTAGGGTTTAAAGTGAACTGGTGTAAGTGAAAGCGGTTTAAAACTTTGTTTTTAATTTATCAAAAATCAAAGTTAGAGTTCCGAACGGTTTCGTCACAAGCTTTATTTCGTGCCGTATATTTCTCTGTTATTTTTAAATCGTAATGTCTTGCTTGGTCTCTTACTTTTATGGCAGGAATTCCGCTGATGAGTAAATCCGTAATTCCAGTATCTTTCAATGAATAAAACTGAAACTCTTTACCGACTTTATATTTCTTTTGAAACTTGACCCAGTTATCCGATATTTTTTTGGGTTTTAATTGTTTTTTGCCCGTTTTAAAATTATCGTCACTAAAAAGATAGTCATCATTTTTCGCCTTGACTAAATGTTTCGCTAAAATTGCAGCAAAAGCGTTTGGGATAGTTACATTTTCATCCTTGCCGTTTTTTGATATTTCCTTAGGAATATTTATATAGCTTTTGTTAAGATTGACATTTTCTACTTTTAGTTTTGTGAGTTCAGTTCTCCTTATAAAACAGAAATAGGTAGCCATACAGAGCGCAAAATAATTATACTCATCATTCTGCAAATTTTTTAGTTTTTCTTTAACCTGAACGGTTAGAACTTGTCTTTTTTTAGGGTCTTCTTTCTTTCTGAGTATTGAAGCCGTGAAGTTCTCTTTCATATATCCACGTCCTATGCAATAATTTATAAAGTTTCCTATAAAAATTAGATGATTATTATAGGTGGCAGGCGAATTTTTCCGTTCAAAATAAATCCAATCCAAATAATTGACGACAAATGGTTTGTTTAGTTCTAAAATTAGATCCAATTTCATTTTTTTGTCGACAACATATTTATTAATCATATTGAAGTATGAGGTGTAACTTCTTAAGGTGTCGGGTCTTTTAGTCTTGTTTTCAACTTCCGCAGCGGTATGCTCTAAAAACTTCTTAAAGCAATATTCGTAGGTTTTAAATTCATTTGTCCCTGAGTTGCTATAATACGGAAGCCAGCCGCTATCTAACTTTTTGTTGATTTCTAGCACAATTTTTTTTGCGTACTTGATTCTTTCGCTCTTTGAAGCGATTACAGGTACAGAAAGTCTAAACCTTTCTAATTCTTTAGTAAGTGGATTTTTGGCGTAATAAACAATCAACCATTGTTTATTTAGACGTAATTCAGCGGGTTTGTAGTCTAAAAAAGCGACTGCTTTCTCGTGAGCGGTGTTTTTTTGAATTTTAGGCATTTTTTTTATTGTTCAAAAAATTGCTTTTTGAACGATAAAAGAGTTTGACACTAATTTGACAACCGATTTTAATGAAAAACCCGAAAGCTCCTTTGTTTACAAGGGTTTTCGGGTTTTGTGTAGCGAAGACGGGAGTTGAACCCGTGACCTCAGGGTTATGAATTTGAACCCTATTTTAAACCCCTAGTGTTTACGGTGCTTTGCAAAGCTATTTTTGTGCGAAATAATGTAAATCGTATGCGTTTTAGTATTCTTGAATTGTTGTAAAAATCCACTATTGTTGATGTAAAAGAACGAATCGTTACAAAATTACAAAAACTATTCAAAAGGTTCTCTATTTGTTGTTATCCTTTTTTTTAAATGACTTTCTGTCTGATTTTTGGTTGTTGCAAAATATTATGCAACCTTTTGATTGTACAAATGTTGTTGAAATTCTATAAAAAGTTTGCTGATATTTCCAACGTCACCCAAAATATTCTTGGCATCTTCCAGCGAATGATATTTGTTTGTCAGCAATACAGGCAATTTCTCTTGGTCAAGTTCTTCGACTCCTGTCTCGATGTACTTGCTTAAAACAAATTCGATAAATTCTTTTTGTTTGTCGTTAAGTAGGGCAAAGATGGTGGCTTGTGAGGCTGCTACACGTTGCTCTCTAGTCATTGACTGATAATTTCCATTAAAAACATATTCAAGAACATCAAACAAGTCACTCTTTTCCATATTTACTAATTGTTGCACAATTTGTAAATCGCTTTTAGGAAAACCTGCTTCTTCTAATTTTTCTAACAAGATTCTTCTCGTGAGTGGATTGCTCCACAATGTCCGCAACTCGGATTCACTTTTGAAAAGGTTGGGCAATTCGCCAAAAAGATTGTTTAAAAACTCTTCTGCCGAAATGGGTTTGCCTTCTGAGCTCCAAAACGAAGTGGAAATCATCTTTTGTATTTCACGTTCTTTTCCGTCTCTCAATTTTATTTTTACTTTTATTCTTTTGTTGCAAACGCAGGGTGATTCTCCACATTTTAAACAAGGAGGCGGAGGTTCGTTAACGCAAATACAAGACAATTGACCGCATTCTTTACACGGTTTTGGCTCTGGCTTTGGTTTGCTTTGGCATTCACACACCAACTGTCCACAAATTTCACAAGGTTCTGCCTCTCCATCCCACTCGGGGTCAGAAAAATGTTTGTAGGCATCTACAAAATCATAAATGGTAAAGAACTCTTTACCGTCAAACATACGGGTTCCTCTACCTACGATTTGTTTGAATTCAATCATTGAATTTACAGGGCGCATCAAAACTACATTCCTTATGTTCCGTGCATCAACGCCAGTGGAAAGTTTTTGTGAAGTTGTTAGAATGGTTGGGATTGTTTTTTCATTGTCTTGAAACTCCCTTAAAAATTGTTCTCCAATTTCTCCATCATTGGCGGTAACACGAACGCAATAATTTGGGTCTTTAGAAGTCTTATATTGATTGACCAAATCACGAACCGCTGAGGCGTGCTCCTGATTGGCACAGAAGATGATTGCCTTTTCCTTTTGGTTGGCTTCGTCCATATAGATTTTGACACGATTTGCCTCCCTTGCCTTGATTTCTATAATTCTATTGAAATCTTTTTCTTCATAGCGTTTACCTTCTTCAATTTCTCCTTCAACGACTTGGTCATCACTTGTGAAAATATAATCGTCAAGGGTGGTCTTGATTCTTTTTACTTTGAAAGGAGTCAGGAAACCATCGTTAATCCCATCTTTTAGGGAATATACATAAACGGGTTCTCCAAAATATTTATAGGTGTCAACGTTGTCTTTTCGCTTAGGAGTGGCGGTTAACCCCAACTGAACGGCAGGAGCGAAATAATCTAAAATACCTCTCCAATTCCCTTCATTGTTAGCTCCACCACGGTGACACTCATCAATAATGATGAAATCGAAATAATCGGGAGGGTATTGCCCGAAATGGGTTTGTGGATTACCCTCTTTGTCGGTTCCAGACATAAAGGTTTGGAAAATAGTAAAGAAGATGCTCCCGTTTGTCGGAACGCTTCCTTTCTTGCTGATTTCTTTTGGGCTAATTCTAACCAGTGCATCTTCGGGAAATGCCGAAAAGGAATTGAATGCTTGGTCTGCTAATATGTTTCTGTCTGCTAAAAATAAGATTCTTGGTCTGCGTGCAATATATTCGGTGTCTGAGTTTATCGAAGACAAGTTCCATCGGGTTTGAAATAACTTCCACGCTATTTGAAAAGCGATTGCCGTTTTTCCTGTTCCTGTGGCAAGGGTTAGTAAAATCCTGTCTTTCTTATTGGCTAAGACTTCCAAGGTTTTTAAAACTGCCAACTCCTGATAGTAACGCAACTGCCAAGAACCCCCTTTGTCTTCAAATGGAACGGAAGCAAATTTCTCCCTCCATTCATTTTGAACTGCAAATGTTTTGTTCCACAATTCATCAGGAGAAAGATAATTATCGACTAAACCTTCGACACCTGTTTTCATACAGATGCTGTAAATTTCTTTTCCATTACTGGAATATGTGGTTTCTAATTTTAGTTTCTCGGCATATTGTTTGGCTTGTGCTACTCCTTCGCCAACGCCTAAATTATCACTTTTTGCTTCAACAACAGCGAGTTTAATTCCCTTGTAAACCAAGACATAGTCGGCAATTGTTTTTTTGCCTCTGATACCTCCTGTTTGTATTTTACCTGCGGTAATGTTATATTCTCGAAGGATTTTTGAACCTTCGACAACACCCCACCCACACGCCTTTAGTTTTGGGTCAATTAATTCCGCTCTTGTTTCTGCTTCGTTCATTGTCTAATGGTTGATTTCATTCTTCCATAATTGAATTCTCTTTTCAATTTCATTTACAGGAAGTCGATTGTTAATCTGTAGCAGTGTTTGTAATTTTTCTATGCAAACTGAAACAGTTAATAGATTTTGTTCTTTGATTTGTTCGATGATATAGATAATTCCTTTGACACCAATACCTGAGGCTTTGGCTTTTGTCCTTAATTTACCATCTCCAGTTATCAAAATACCATTCATGTTTTTTGCAAAATACCAAACAGAACAGTCTTCAAAACTTAATCCTACGTGTTCTTGACTTAAATTAAAAATTGCTAGCATATCTTCTACAGAAGCGGACAATTTTGTTAATTGGTCTGAGTCAAATACTTGTTGTTGTAATAGTTCTAATTCTGCGAAAACAAAGTCTGTCGTGTAAAGTTCAAACTTCAAAGACAAAAAAGGCTCAACCAAATCCAGATGAACTAGGTCAATCAATATATTGGCATCATTGATATGGATTTTCATCTATCTTAAATTGGAAGTTAATTTACTGTTCAATTCATCCAAACTAATTTGCAATAGTGATGATGCCTTACTCATTGAAATTAATTCTTCCGAAACGGCTCTGTATGCTAAGTTCTCATATCTAATAGAATGTTCCTGACCGTCATATCTCGACAGTTCAACAGATTGTTTTAAAGCTGCATCAAAATTTAGTTTCTGGTAAAACTTCTTTACACGTTCCTGCGACATAATTTTGGTTTCCCCCAATTTGTAAACAATGGCAGAAATACTCATGCCATATTTTTCTTGAACATTTTTCAATTCTTCAAAAGTGATTCTGCTTCTTTGATTTCCTAACTCAGTGATAAGATTGTTTTCTGATAATAACATTTCAGAGGCAAAGACATTGCATAGTTTTTCTTGCTGTTTTTCTTCTAAAGTAGCTATAGGCAACAATAAATGACCTAATTCATGTAACAAAGTAAAACGTTTGCGTTCAATTGGCATCGCTTTGGTTATTACAATAATGTGATATTTACCATCAATAACAGTTGCTAAACCATCGAATTTTTTACTATCATCGTCAACCTCAATAACTTTTATGTGATTATCTTCCAGTAATTCGATAATGTTGTGAATTGCATCTTGTCCAATGTTCCAATGGTTTCTTAGGGTATTGACAGCAGTTTTTACATCTTGTTCCTCCTGAATAGCGTAGTCTTGAAGCGGGTTTTCAAAGGCATTAGAAACATTACAAATGTTTTCGATAAACAAATAGTTTTCTATTTGAATTCTAATTTCTTCTTTTAATGAATTAACTTTTTTAACACCAAAATTGCTTTTTTTTCTAAAACTGATTTCACCAATAACAACTTCGGATTTTCTAAAAAAGTAATCTATTTTTTGATTAAATAATTTAGAAATAGCAATAAGTTTATCACTGGTAGGCATTGATTTTCCAAGTTCATATTTATTAACCATCTGCTTAGACACGCCTATACTATCGGCTACTTCTTGCAATGATAATCCTTTATGGATTCTTGAATTTCTTATTCTTTGTCCTATTATTGCTTCCATTTTTTATGTTGTTTGGTTGACAAATGTAAGGATAAATTAAGTTTTGTCAACCGACATTAACATTTAATTTTAAATTACCATTATAGCATTCTTATCTAATCATCTTTTTATAATGTTCTTCATATCCATTTTCTTTGAATACTAAAGCAAATGCATCTTTAAAATCTGTATAATCAAATTCCTTTAAATCAAAAATGTTTTGCCCTAACGAATGAGATTCACGGTTTATATATCTCATAAATGCTTGGAATCTATTTTCTTGCATTGCTGGTTTTTGAAAAACATTATTCAAATCTTTCTTCTCAACAAAGTTGAAAAAATATTCAATTATGTTCCGCATACAATTTGCAATAAGTGCGGGGGATTGCTGTTCGTCTTTGACTACAAACCAATAGGCATGGTAATCATTTTGGATTTCTTCATATTTCATAGGAAGAATTTCACTTCCTGAACTGTTTTTTCGTAACCTAAATAAATTTTGCGTATTGTCTCTCTCTTCCTTTTTAGTATTCGTTAATTCGTAGAAAAAATAAAGGCTATGAGTTAAAATGAAAATCTGCTCATAATTATTGTTCCTTAGAAATTCTTTATGTATTAATCTGCCGACATTAAAAACGTAAATGTGAGACAAACTTGAAATAGGGTCGTCAATAACAATGATTTTGTTTTTCCCAGCTTCTGTAATATCTTTTTTTCCTCGACATAGTTCAATAAAATACAAGAAGCTGATTATCATTTTTTCTCCTTCACTAAGCGAATGAAAAATCCTAGCATCGTTTTCGCCCCGAACAATCTTGTAAAGGTTTTCGGAATGATTTTTAATCTTTAAATCGTCGATTCCTAAATCAACCAAGCCGTTATTGATGTTTATGATAGCTTCTTCAATATTTATTGTTTGTTTTTGTTGTTCGACAATAATAGCTTTTTCTTTTTCAATTGCTTTTAAAAAAGCCTCGATCTCTTTTGTGATTAAATCAATGTTTTTTACGGATTCGGCTTTGTCTGCAATAAATGCACTTATTGTTTGGTCATATTCCCATCGTATAATATTCCAAAAGTCAGTTCTTATTTCTTCGAGTGCAATTTCTTTATGGTCAATCTTTTTATTGTGTTCTACAATTAAATCATTAATATTTTTGATTATATCGAAAATTTCTTCAAGTGCTTTCTCGGAACTATTCAGAGTTATTGAAAGGCTTGGGGATTTGATTTTATCCTCAATCAGTTTTATATTGTCGTCAACTATTTTAATGAAAGCATTGTATTTGATTTCAAAATCTTTCTTGAAGGCTTCAAATTTAGGGTTAGTTTCAAATACAGATTTTTCAGGAATTGATTTAGACGCTTCAGTATAACTAATTAAAAAAGCTTTTAGTTTTCCTAAATCAGTCTCATACTGCAAATTCCGGTGATATTGACCACCCAATTCCAATTTAAAGTGAGCACCTGATTCCAATTCAAAATGACCACCTAA
>NZ_QCZH01000005.1 GCF_003097655.1 Flavobacterium laiguense | reverse complement strand
TTAAAGAGCCGGCGGAGGGACTCGAACCCACGACCTGCTGATTACAAATCAGCTGCTCTAGCCAACTGAGCTACGCTGGCGACTCAATATGTATTTTGTAATAAGCCAACTTAAATAAAAATCCATCTAAATAAATAGATGGATTTTTTAAAGAGCCGGCGGAGGGACTCGAACCCACGACCTGCTGATTACAAATCAGCTGCTCTAGCCAACTGAGCTACGCTGGCGACTCATTACGGGTGCAAATATAAGCCTGTATTTCGTTTTTTCAAAATAAATTCAAACTTTTTTTGCCCTTTTTTTTACTACAAATCGTTGATTTTAGCAATCAATTGATTAGCAGTTTGTTCCAATTCAACATTAATTTGTTTGAAGTGTGCTTTTTTATTTTCAACTTTCTTTTCGTTCACTTTAGTGATCAAAACGTCAAAAGCAGCAATAGCTTCATCGATTAATGCATTAGTTTCTGTTGTAGGTTTTCCTGTTGTAGAAATTTCGAACAAATAAACTGCTTCAATAATATCTCCTAAAACGTAGTTGATGTCTTTCTTTAAATTCTTAACGTTTGCCATTTTATTTTTATTTAATTTGCGTTTGCAAAAGTACACATAATCTTTCTATTACCTACTATGAAATGTAAATTTCTAAAATAGAAGCTTTTCCATTTAGAGTAAACCCATTCATAGCTGCTGGTATTAAAACCGTGTCTCCTTTTTTATAATTATACTTTACTTTATTGTATTCTATTTCAAAAGAACCTTCAAGACACATATAAACGGTGAAAGTCTCCCCTGTTTTAAATATTACCATTTCTCCATCTAACGGAAGAAAATTGGTTGTAAAATAAGGACAATCAACTATTGTATTAGACTTATTTACTTCCTTAGTATACTCCTTAAAAGTATCTACTTTATTGTAGTTTATGGCTTCAAGAGCCAGATCAACATGCAGTTCCCTTGTATTTCCTTGCGCATCTTTACGATCAAAATCATACAAACGATACGTTATATCCGATGTTTGCTGTATTTCGGCAACCACTAATCCTGCTCCAATAGAATGAACAGTACCTGTTTCTAAGAAAAAAACATCTCCTGGTTTTACTTTCACTTCATCAAGAATAGAAACCAAAGTGCTGCTTTTAAGATGATCTAAATACTCTTTTGGACTTGAATCTTCTTTAAATCCAACAATAATTCTAGCATCTTGATCGGCCTGCATAACGTACCACATTTCAGTCTTACCAAAAGAATTATGACGCTTTTTGGCTAATTCATCATTGGGATGCACTTGAATGGACAGGTCTTCGCGAGCATCCAAATATTTAAAAAGCAACGGAAATTGATTCCCAAATCTTTTATAAACAACTGTCCCCAAAACTTCGTTTGGATAATCACTAATCAGCTCCGTCAATGCTTTTCCTTTATAATCCCCATTTACAATAACGCTTACGTCTCCTTCAACAGTAGACAACTCCCAACTTTCTCCTGTAATACTCGAAGAAATTGGTTTGTTCAGAATTGTTTTCAATTTTTCCCCTCCCCAAATTCTTTCTTTGAGAATAGCTTCAAATTGCAATGGATATATTTTTAAGTTCATGTCTTTTATTTCCAAATTTCAACACTTTTATAATCAAACAGCTCTACCTGTTTTATCAATTTACTACTGTATTTTTCGTATTGATTCAAGCGCTTTAGGAATATGGCGAGCTGCCATCATACTGTCGAATATCATAATAATCGTTCCCGTTTTATCAGTAACATAGGTAACTCTTCCAGGCAGTATCCCAAACAAACCGGAAGCCACTCCAAAAAGTTTCCTTATTTTTTTATCCTGATCTGACAAAAGGATAAAAGGCAATTGAAATTGTTGGGTGAATTTTTGATGCGAAGCCACGCTATCGCTACTTATTCCTATTACCTCGGCACCCAGATCTTTAAAATCCTCGTACTGATCCCTAAAACTACAGGCCTGCGCAGTGCAACCCGGCGTATTGTCTTTTGGATAAAAATAAACAACCAATGTTTTTGTACCAATTACATCCTGACTATCAAAATCATTCCCATTGGTATCTTTTGCGGTAAAATTTGGAATTTTATCTCCTACTCTCAATTTCATTATTCTCCTTTATAGGTTACAAAATTGCGAGGTGTTTCATAAAGAACCACTTCCAAATCCAATTCTTCTTTTATTTTTTTTCTGATTTTATTCCAAATTACCACCACAATATTCTCAGCTGTAGGGTTCAAATCTTGAAATTCTGGAACGTCTAAATTCAAGTTTTTATGGTCAAATTGATCTTCAACCTCAACTTTGATAATATCGGCTAGAAATTTCACATCCATAACAAAACCTGTTTCCTGATCTATCTCTCCCGTAACACTTACTATTAATTCATAATTGTGTCCGTGAAAATTAGGATTATTGCATTTACCAAAAATGGCATCGTTTTGTTCGAAAGTCCAATCTTTTCGATACAAACGATGGGCTGCATTAAAATGGGCTTTTCTGGATATAGTTACTCTCATAAGTGATTTTAGATTTTTGAGTTTAGATTTTAGATTTAGTATATAGATTTTAAATTTTAGAGTTCAAATTTTAGGTTTTATATCCACAGCCTTCTGCGATCTGCCTTCTGCAATCTGAAATCTACACTCTAAAATCTGCAATCCTATATTGTATGTTCTTCCAAAAAATGATAAAATTCATCAAAAATGATTTTGAACCAAACGGTATAAATTTCTGGATTCAAAAGCATATCTTCTTTAATATCTTCAATTTTCATCCATTTCCAATCTTCAACTTCTTCTCTATTAATCAAAGGTTCACCATTATAATAGCCAATCATTACGTGATCGAGTTCATGCTCTGTCAAACCGTTATCAAAAGGCGCCTTATAAATAAAATGAAACAATTCTTTCAACTCTGTATTAAAACCCATTTCTTCAAACAGTCTGCGATTACCGGCTTGAATATTGGTTTCACCATCTCGTTGATGACTGCAACAGGTATTCGTCCATAGTAAAGGAGAATGGTATTTTTGATGTGCTCTTTGTTGGAGCATAATTTCGTTTTTATCATTCAAAACAAAAACAGAAAAAGCACGATGCAAAATGGCTTTTTCATGTGCTTCCAATTTAGGCATTAAACCAATTTGCTGATCTAATTCATTCACTAATATTACTTGTTCTTCTTCCATAAATTGTATTGATGGAACAAAAGTACAAAAAAGATATGCTTTATAAAGGCTTTAACATTCTTTTGGATTTTGTAGAAGTTATTTCTCTTGAGCAACCTTGAAAACCCAACCATAGCAATTCTACATCCCCTTTTTTGTATATTTGGAAGTAAAAATCATAATCAATGAATACAATAAGTATCCGAAAAGTAACTCTAAAGGATCTAGAAAAACTTCTGGAATTCGAACAAGGGATTATCACAGCCGAACGCTCCTTTGACCCAACATTGAAAGAAGGAAAAATAAGTTATTACAACATAGAAAAAATGATTTCAGCCGCTGATGTGGAAGTCGTTGTTGCAGTCCTGAATGAACAGATTATTGGCTCTGGATATGCCCGAATTGAAGATGCAAAACCTTATTTAAATCACAAATTATACGCATATATGGGTTTTATGTTTACGCATCCAGACCACAGGGGAAAAGGTGTGAATGCTCAAATCATTGAATCACTAACCACTTGGGTACGTTCGCAAGATGTTTTTGAAATGCGATTGGATGTTTACAATGACAATCCATCTGCTATAAAAGCATACGAAAAAGTGGGGTTCAAAAAACATTTAATAAACATGCGTATTGGTTTATAAAAAACTGTTCTATTTACTACTTTTTAAAACCAAAAAGTCATTTTTAACGTAACTAACAATAGTTAAAAATTGTATAAATAGAACTTGAATTGTAAAATACCCGACATTTCAATTGTAACTTGTCCATTACTTTTGGGGTATAAAAAATAAACATCATGAAAACAAGAACATCCTTTTTTTGCATTATACTACTGCTTCCCCTATTTGTATTTCAAGCTTGTGGACAGAGTAAAGAAACAAAGAGTAGTACTATAACTCCTGAAACTAACCAAAGTAAACCTGAAAATCCATATTACTCCCATACTGACACTACAAAACTGAATTTGACTGATGCCGAATGGAAAAAAATACTGCCGGAAGACGTTTATTTGGTTTCTCGTAAAGCCGATACTGAAAGAGCATTTACAGGAAAATATTGGAATACCGACCAAAAAGGCACCTATTATTGTGCCGCTTGCGGCAATACCCTTTTTCGTTCGGGAGCCAAATTCGCGAGTAGTTGTGGTTGGCCTAGTTTTTTTGAACAAGAGAATAAAAAAAGCATCGTGTTTAAAAACGATAATTCTCTAGGAATGGAAAGAATCGAAGCCCTTTGTGGTAGATGCGACGGTCATTTAGGACACTTATTCGATGATGGCCCTGCTCCTACCGGCAAAAGATATTGCATGAATTCCATAGTGCTTGATTTTATCCCTGATGCTAAATAAAAAATCAAATCGATTATTATGAAAACGAAAACAATTATTTTAGCCTGTTTGCTAATTACCGGAACACTATTTTCTCAAAACAATAATACAACTAAAAAAATGACACAATCGAATTTTGAAACCATAACCCTAGGCGGTGGATGCTACTGGTGTGTAGAAGCTGTTTACGAAAACCTGAAAGGCGTGAAATCTGTAGTTTCAGGGTTTTCGGGAGGTAAAGTTCTGAATCCAACTTACGAAGAAGTTTGTTCTGGTACTACAGGTCATGCTGAAGTAGTTCAAATTACTTTTGACAAAAACGTAACCAATCTTGATGAAATCTTCAAAGTATTCTTCACCGTACACGACCCAACAACACTGAATAGACAAGGTGCCGATAGAGGAACCCAATACCGTTCTGTGATATTTTATAATAATGAAGAACAAAAACAAGAAGCTCAGTCTCTTATAGCTGAATTAAAAAAAGCAAAGGTGTATGAAAACCCAATCGTTACTACACTCGAACCTTTGACTAAATTTTACAAAGCAGAAGACTATCATCAAAACTATTATGCGAATAATAAAAGTCAACCTTATTGTCAAATGGTCATTCAGCCAAAACTAGAAAAATTTGAAAAAGTGTTTAAAGATAAACTGAAAACTAAAAAGTAGTCATAACTTTGTTCAAGCCGGAATTCATTTTCGGCTTTTTTATTTAAAACAAAAAAAACAACTAGCGAAATTTTCAGCAAATGAGCCTTCAAAATCCAAGAATGACAATTGAAAAATTACCCAAAGACTTCATTTACATAAAAAATTTATTATCCGACAATAGCACCTTCGTAATCAGCCAACCCATTCTTGAACCCGAAAGTTCTGAATACGGAGCCTGTACTTTCGTTCTGAATAATTTAAACATTCGATACCGAACCGCCAAAATCACTCCTACCAAAACAGGTCAATTTGTTACGCTTTGGAAAAGAATAAACAAAGGCCCTATTCAGCCTTTTGACAGTACCGACCCTATTGATTTGTTCATTATTAGTGTTAGAAAAAACGATCACTTTGGGTTGTTTATTTTTCCTAAATCAATTTTGATAACCAAAGAAATAGTTTCTGATAAAAAAGAGGGCAAACGTGCTATCCGCGTTTATCCACCTTGGGATGAAACATCCAGCAAGCAAGCACAAAAGACACAACAATGGCAATTGGATTATTTTCTGGAAATACCTCAAAACCAAACAATGGATTCAAACCGTGTAAAATTACTCTTCCTTTTAGAAGACAAAAAAGACTTGTAATCACAAAAATAAAATTTTCTTTCCCTATCTTCATTACCACTATTAAACTAAAAACAAACTAATTACAAGTTTTAAATTCTTCAAAACATGACAAAAGCATTTATAAACCTAACCTATTCCCTATTTTTTCTGTTATTACTAGGCCTCAATTTAACTCAAGCCCAAGAAAAGAAAGTGGCCCCAACCTCGCAAGAATTATACAACGAAATTGCAGCAATGGACACCATCCTTTTCGATGCCTTCAACGCAAAAGATATGGTCAAATTTAAACCGCTGTTTGCCGAAGATTTAGAATGGTATCAAGACAATGGAGGATTGCTTTCCTATCAAACTGTTTTTACTAATTTTGAGAATATGTTCAAAAACGAAAATAAACTCACTCGCCAGTTGGTAAAAGGAAGTCTTGAAGTACATCCCTTAAAAGATTTTGGAGCTATCGAAATAGCCATTCATCAATTCCGGCACATGGAAAACGGAAAAGAAGAAATAGGCACCTTTAAATTTGTTGCAATTTGGAAAAAAATAGACAATCAATGGAAAATTTCAAGAATGATAAGCTACGATCATTGATTCCACTTTTAGCATTCCAAACTTTCATTAACTTCTGAAATTTAGCTTTCTTTGTATTTTCAAAAAAATGAAAAATGAAATGAGCATAACCTTTAATCGGTCGAAAACACCAATGAAGATATGCGAATTACATAAAAATATTATCCCATATGAAAGCACTTACCTTCTCAGTATTCGGAAATTCTGATGTACTTGAATATATAGAAATCCCTTCACCAACATTAAAATCAGGTGAAATATTAGTCGAAATGAAAGCAATCGGTCTCAACTTTGCCGATGTTTACAGACGCAAAGGAAACTACCACCTTAAAGGAAATCCCCCATTCATTGCTGGTTATGAAGGTGCCGGAATTGTAGTCGAAACTAATGGAAATTCCGATTTTAAAGTTGGAGATCGTGTAGCTTTTGCCGATGTTCCTTTTGCGAATGCCGAGTTGGTCGCAGTTCCTCTTGACCATGTAATTCCGTTACCAGAAAATATATCTTTCGAAATCGCAGCTACTATTTTACTACAAGGATTAACCGCTCATTATTTGGCAACCGACAGCCATAAAACCCAAAAAGGAGAAACCGTATTGGTTCATGCTTCGGCTGGAGGAGTCGGGCAATTCCTGACACAAATCAGTAAACTTTTGGGCGCTAGAGTAATTGGACTAACATCGTCTTCTGAAAAAGCGACCGTTTCTAAGCAAAACGGAGCTGATAAAGCATTTTTATATTCCGAAAATTGGAAAAAACAAGTATTCGATTTTTGTCCCAATGGCGTGGATGTTGTTTACGACAGTGTTGGCAGCACTTTGAATGATAGTTTTGAAGTAACCAAAATGTGTGGACAAGTAGTGTTTTTCGGAATGGCAGGTGGCGATCCCGAATTGGTAAACCCAAGAATGCTAATGGATACCTCGAAAACTTTGACAGGTGGCGACTTGTGGAGTTATTTGATTTCAAAAGAAGAACGCATCAAAAGAGCGCATCAATTATTCAATTGGATTTCTAATGGTGACATTACCATTGCAACCCCAACCATCTTTAAACTTTCAGAAGGAAAACTGGCCCATGACTATCTGGAAAGCCGAAAAAGTACAGGAAAGATTATCTTGATTCCTTAGCTGGAAACAGAACTACAGTTTAACAAAACAAACCTCGAAATATTAATTTTTTCGAGGTTTTTATTTATTCAAAACCTACCAAATCTTCAAAATATTTCTCCCTGTCAATCACGGCCGAGATCATTCCTCCTACGCAACTACCCCCTTTACTACAAGAACATAATCCTTTAATCTTCATTTAGTAAACTTCCGGAAGAACACTGTCTTTTTTTTACCAAAAGTATCAACAATACTATTGTTCACTTGAATCTATAAATAATTTAAACAAAAATGTAGCAATTTTATTATACATTCGTCTGTAGTATAAATTATGATTCTAAATACTATAACAACCCAATAAATCAATATGAAATTATTTAAAAAACTACTATTCTTTGTAACTGTAATTATAAGCAATTATACTATCCACGCTCAAACTGATAGCATTGATGTCTTTCTGAAAAATGAAATGCAAAAGCGACATATTCCTGGCTTGCAATTGGCCGTTGTTCAAAATGGTAAAATCGTGAAACTTGGAAATTTTGGATTGTCTAATCTTCAAGATTCAATTCCCGTGACAAAAAACACTGTTTTTATCATTAACTCCATCACCAAAGCTTTTACAGGAGTTGCCATAATGCAATTGGTCGAAGCGGGAAAACTAAACCTATCCTTGCCCGTTTCTACTTACCTCTATGACTTACCGGACGCTTGGAAAACCGTAACCATACAGCAATTGTTGTCCCATACTTCCGGAATTCCCGACATAGTAGATGAGGAAACCAATATAATAGCCCCCGAGGGAGAAGAAGCTTCTTGGGCGAAAGTACAAACCCTGCCAATTGATTTCAAACCAGGAGAAAAATTCAGATACAATCAAACCAATTATTTATTACTGGGACGTATCATTGACAAACTAAGCAACATGTCATTCACTGAATTTATAGTAAAAGAACAGCTTCAAAAAACAGGAATGATCAATACGACAAGAGCAGGCTTTGGAGGTTCTAAAGATGTCATAGCACATTCCGCACGTGAATATCGCTTCAAAAAAGGGAAATATACCAATATGTTTTTCTGGTTACCACCTTCATTACAAGCGGCAGGAGGCATGGGTGCAACCGCCAAAGAAATGGCTGACTGGATTATCGCATTACAAAACAAACAGTTACTAAAAGAACAAAAGAGCCTCACTACACTTTGGACTCCGGCACTTCTAAACAATGGAAAAACTGGTGGTTTTGACAATTTGCTTAATGGATACGCTGCCGGTTGGCCAACTATAACAAGGGAACAACATCCTGCCGTTGCTCCTGTTGGTGGAGGGCGTTCCGCTTTATTTGTTTATCCAAAAGACAATCTTTCCATTGTTGTGCTTACCAATTTAAACGGAGCATCTCCCGAAACTTTTATAGATGAACTTGCCGCATTTTATATCCCTGACATGAAAAAATTAGCTGGCATCGGTTTTTCACCTTCTGTTGGCAATTTAAGAAATGTATTGGAGAAATCAGGATATAAACAGGCCATTGAAGAAGCCAAAAAAGCAAAAACTACTTTTGAAGAAAATGAAATAAACAATTGGGGATATATGCTTTTAAAAGAAAAGAGAATCAAGGATGCAATAGAAATATTCAAGTTAAATGTCTCTCTCTATCCGAATAGCGCCAATACCTACGACAGTCTTGGAGAGATGTATGCGTTTATGGACGAAAAGGTGTTGGCTATCGAAAATTATGAATATTCCCTTAAGCTGAATCCTAAGAATAAGAATGCAGAAGAAGTATTGAAAAAATTAAAAAAATAATTTCTAATAAAGATTGGTATAATATGGATTTAAATGGCAAACTCCTTTTAAATCCATATTCGAAATATTTCTAAAAAAGCAAACCTCATTTAATATTTTAAATGAGGTTTGCTTTTTTTAATAAATACTGGAATTGATATTTTTGAATACCAATAAAATGGGTTGCACTCTATAAACTCTCTTTAATTTTCAAAGCACATTTTTCCCCGTCAATAGCTGCAGAAATAATTCCACCGGCATAACCCGCTCCTTCTCCACAAGGATACAATCCTTTGATTTGCAAGTGCTCATAGGAAACCGCATCTCTAGGAATACGAACGGGTGAAGAAGTTCTAGATTCTGGCGCATGCAAAATAGCTTCGTTTGTCAAATAACCTTTCATTGACTTTCCAAATTCGGAGAAACCTTCTCTTAAAATTTGGGTTAAAAATCCCGGAAAAACCTGCCCCATTTCTACCGAAGTAGTTCCAGGCACATAAGAAGTTTTAGGAATATCCGATGAAACTTTATTTTGAGTAAAATCGACCATGCGTTGTGCGGGTACTTTTTGGGTCTCCCCCGCCAAATGCCATGCTTTTTGTTCGATACTTTTTTGGAATTGCATTCCGGCCAAAGCACCAAATTTTTCAAAAGGTTTGAAATCTTCCAGTTTTAATTCGATTACAATTCCTGAATTGGCCGTTGCTTGATCTCGTTTAGATGGAGACCAACCATTAGTCACTACTTCACCAGGGCTGGTAGCACAAGGCGCAATTACACCTCCTGGACACATACAAAACGAATACATCCCGCGACCATTAACTTGCTTCACAATCGAATAAGGAGCTGGCGGCAAATGTTCCCCTCGATAATCACAACTGTACTGAATGCTATCAATTAAAGATTGTGGGTGCTCTGCTCTTACGCCCAAGGCAAAAGGTTTGGCTTCTATAAAAATTTTCTTTCTGTCAAGTAATTCAAATATATCTCGAGCAGAATGTCCCGTTGCCAAAATTAATTTATTTGCGGAAATTGTTTCTCCTTTTTGGGTTACAATTCCATGTACTTCATTATTTTTTACAAGAATATCAGTCACTCGAGTTTCGAATAAAACTTGTCCGCCACATTCGATGACTTTCTCTCGAATATCTTGTATGATCTGAGGTAATTTATTGGTTCCAATATGCGGATGGGCATCTACTAAAATATCCCCAGTAGCACCAAAGGCAACCAATAACTCTAATATTCTAGTGACATCACCACGTTTTTTGGAACGCGTATATAATTTCCCATCCGAATAGGTTCCGGCACCGCCTTCTCCAAAACAATAATTGGAATCCTCGTTGACAATATGATCGACATTGATGGCTTTCAAATCGCGACGACGACCTCGCACATCTTTCCCGCGTTCGATTACTACTGGCTTTAATCCTAATTCTATCAGCTGCAAAGCTGCAAAAAGCCCAGCAGGTCCTGCCCCAACAACTATAACTTCTTGGGCAGTTGACACATCCTTATAATCAGGCAGCTCTATTTTTTGCTCTTGAAAAGGCTCTCCTTGTAAATAAATCGAAACTTTCAAATTGATTTTGATTGCTTTCTGACGGGCATCAATGGAACGTTTCAAAATAGAAACATGCTGAATCTCATTTGCCGAAACTTTTAGCTGTTTGGACAAATAATCTTTAAGCAATGATTCATTAGAGGCTATCTCTGGTGAAACTTGTAATAGGAGTTCTTGTGGCATTTTTTTATATTCTGTAATTTTATGGGAATAATTTATAAATATCTTCCCGTTTGGCAAATCTAGCAAGTTCTATAATTTCTCCATCAAAATAAAATCCCAATCGGTATTTTCCAATTCTTATTCTATAAGCTTCGGAATGACCTTTCATCTTTTTTATATTGGATAGTAGATTTAGATTTTCTGCATTTTTTAAAATGATAATAACATCAAATAAATTATCCTTCAAAGTTTCATCATTAATTTTAGACAAATCTTTAGAAAATTGCTTTAAATATTCAACTTTCATTTACCTAATATTCTGAAGATTTCTTCTTCACTAACTTTCTCATTTCTATCAGCTTCTTGCATCAACATAAGCATGCCTATATCCTCTTTCTCTTCATCAGATAAATTTTTGAATTGACCGGATTGCTTATTTTTCACGTACATTTGCACAGCATTTTCTATCAATCCCTTAACACTTGTTTTTTCAAATATTGAAATCACTTTCAATTTTGTCAAAGTAGTTTCGTCTATATCAATTAATTTTCTCATGGGGAAATAAATTTTACACAAATATATACGATATATACGATATATACAACAACAAAATAAACTTCGTAACTTTACACCCTAAACGTTAAACATCTATAATGTCCAGAAAAATAAAACTAATATGGGATTTCCGTGGCCCTGCATCCGCAAAAACGGCAGAACACCACGAAATTCATTTGAAAGAATACATTACTATTGAAAAATTACCAATAAACATTACCGGATTTCAAATCTTGGATGAAATGTATGCGATTGCCTTTATGGTGGTTTTGGAAGAAAACATGATTCAGGTACGTGATGCCTTGAAACCGCATCGAGGAGAGGTCTATTAGTATTCAGTGGTCAGTTTTTTAGTGGTCAGTCCAATTAATGCCTAATTTTAGTGGCCAGTAGTGGTGAACGTTTAAATATCCAATTCAAACAGAAAAAAACTAAACACTAAAAAATGTTCAATGGCCAATAATTAGTAACCAGCACCATGAAAACAGGGATAACTGAACACTAAAAAACTGAACACTGAACACTTCTTCCTAATTCGCTACTTCGCTAATAAATTTTATTCGCATTAAACGCAATTCAATAAGATCATAATCTCCATCAAATTCTTTGAGGGCATTTTCTATGTTATCGGAATCGGATTCCATAAAATAATCATGGATTTCTTCTTGCTGATCATCGTCAAGCATTTCATCAATCCAATATTTGATGTTCAGTTTGGTACCAGAATATACGATTTGCTCCATTTCTTTGATCAAATCATCCATCTTTAACCCTTTTGCGGAAGCGATATCCGTTAAGGCCAACTGTCTGTCAATATTCTGAATAATGTACAATTTGTTAATTGAATTGACACCCGTTGATTTTACAACCAAATCGTCTGGACGAACAATATCATTGTCTTCTACATAACGACTGATTAGGGTAACGAATTCTTTTCCGTATTTTTTTGCTTTTCCTTCACCAACTCCGTGAATATTAACTAATTCTTCTTGTGAAATCGGGTATTTTAGAGCCATGTCTTCAAGAGATGGATCTTGAAAAACCACGAAAGGAGGAACGCCAAGTTTCTTAGCCACTTTTTTACGCAGTTCACGCAACATGGTCATCAATAATTCATCTGCAGTACCCGAAGATTTTGCGGCTGTAACGATAGCTTCGTCCTCGATTTCATTATACTCATGATCCTCAGACATCATAAACGACACTGGTTTTTTAATAAAAGCCGATCCTTTTTTAGTTAGTTTAACGATCCCATAAGTTTCAATATCTTTAGACAATAAGCCGTCTACAAGGACTTGTCTTAATAGGGCCATCCAGTATTTCTCGTCATGTTTGGATCCTGAACCAAAAAACGATTGAGAATCTGTTCTATGCGCTTTTATCATCGCATTCACACGACCAATTAAAGTGAATACAATTTCTTTAGATTTGTAAATATATTTAGTATCCCTTACCACTTCCAATAATTGAACTACTTCATTTTGTGCTTCTACTTTTGTCTTTGGATTTCGAACATTATCATCCATATCAGCTCCCTCACCAGTCTCGCTATCGAATTCTTCACCAAAGTAATGGAGTAAAAATTTTCGTCTGGACATAGAAGTTTCGGCATAAGCCACCACTTCCTGCAATAAGGCAAAACCTATTTCCTGCTCGGCTACAGGTTTTCCAGAGAGAAACTTTTCTAATTTCTCTACATCCTTATAGGAGTAATACGCTAGACAGTGACCTTCGCCACCATCCCGACCAGCACGACCTGTTTCTTGATAATAACTCTCTAATGATTTAGGTATATCATGATGAATTACAAAACGCACATCGGGTTTATCTATTCCCATACCAAAGGCAATGGTCGCCACAACAACCTCTACATCTTCCATCAAGAACATGTCTTGGTGTTTGGCACGTGTTTTCGCATCCAAACCAGCATGATAAGGCACGGCACTAATTCCATTTACTTGCAAAACCTCGGCAATTGCCTCTACCTTCTTGCGGCTTAAACAGTAAATAATTCCCGATTTTCCTTTATGTTGTTTTATAAAACGAATAATATCGGATTCGATATTTTTTGTTTTAGTACGTATTTCGTAATATAAATTAGGTCTGTTAAACGAAGCCTTAAAAGTAGTTGCATTAACCATATCCAGATTTTTCAAGATATCCTCTTGCACTTTTGGCGTTGCAGTAGCAGTAAGACCTATAATAGGTACATCCCCGAGTTGCTTAATAATATTTTTAAGATTCCTATATTCAGGTCTAAAGTCATGTCCCCATTCTGAGATACAGTGCGCCTCATCTATAGCCACAAAAGAAATAGGCACCGTTTGAAGAAAAGCCACATACTCCTCTTTGGTTAAGGATTCTGGAGCTACATATAACAACTTCGTAATTCCTGATGTAATGTCAGCTTTAACTTGGGTAATTTCTGTTTTGGTAAGTGAGGAATTTAAAACATGCGCAACACCATTTTCTGAAGATAGGCTTCGAATGGCATCTACTTGATTTTTCATCAATGCAATTAAGGGAGACACCACTATTGCGGTCCCTTCTTGAATTAATGCAGGCAATTGATAACAGAGCGATTTTCCGCCACCCGTAGGCATAATAACAAACGTATTTTGCTTATTGAGCAGACTTTTTATGACCTGTTCTTGCAGCCCTTTAAATTGGCTAAAGCCAAAATATTTCTTTAATTCTTTGTGTATGTCAATTTCGTTTGAATTCATTCTTTATTATGTGGTATTTTATCTAAATTTGCGGCACATAAAGATACTACTTTCTTTTATACTAACAAATTTTAAATTATCTGTTTTGATAACAAGAGAAAACATATTGGCGATAGCCAAAAAAACAATCGAATCCGAAAGCAAATCAATTACCAAACTAATTGATTTTATCGACGATACATTTGCGGAAGCGGTACAATGCATCTATAATTCTAAAGGAAGATTAGTCGTAACCGGAATAGGAAAAAGCGCCATTATTGCCCAAAAAATGGTAGCATCTTTCAATTCTACCGGTACACCTTCTTTATTTTTACATGCTTCGGAAGCCATTCATGGAGATTTAGGGATGATTCAAAATGACGATGTTATCATTTGCATTTCAAAAAGTGGCAATAGCCCAGAAATTAAAGCTTTGGTTCCACTTTTGACCCGTTTTGGCAATAAATTGATCGGAATAACCGGTAATATGACGTCATTTCTTGCCAAAGGTTCTGATTTTGTTTTAAACACTACTGTGGATACCGAATCTTGCCCTTTAAATCTGGCACCAACCAATAGTACAACCGCACAATTGGTCATGGGAGATGCCCTAATCGTTTGCCTAATGGAAATGCGTGATTTTAAAGCAGAGGATTTTGCTAAATTCCATCCAGGTGGTGCTTTAGGAAAAAAATTATTGCTTCGGGTAAAAGACATGCTGGAACATACTTTGAAACCAGAAGTTGCCCCGGATGCCTCTATTAAAAAAGTCATTTTTGAAATTTCGGAAAAACGCCTTGGCGTTACTGCTGTTGTGGAAAACAACAAAGTAGTTGGCATAATTACCGATGGCGATATTCGTAGAATGCTCAACGATAGAGATACTTTTGTCGATTTGACCGCAAAAGACATTATGACCAAAAGCCCAAAAACAACCAATTCAGAGAGCATGGTTATTGATGCTTTTAATATTATGGAAGATTTCTCCATCACACAATTAATGGTTGTTGACAACGGTGAGTACAAAGGAGTGCTGCATTTGCATGATATATTAAAAGAAGGAATCGTATAATGGCAAATAAAACTTTAGGCGAAATGTCTTTTTTAGACCATCTTGAAGAACTAAGATGGCTATTGGTCAGAAGTACATCGGCAGTTTTAATTATGGCTTTTGTGACTTATTTCATTAGTGATTACTTATTCGATGTCATTATTTTTGGACCAACAAGACCATCCTTTTTTACGTATACTTTTTTTTGTGACCTATCACATCAATTGGGTTTTGCCGAAAGCATTTGCATCACCGAAATGCCTTTTATCATTCAAAACACTGAAATGGAAGGGCAGGTTAATATTTTTGTCTGGATGTGTGTCTTGGCAGGTTTCATCCTAAGTTTTCCTTATATTTTATGGGAAGTTTGGAAATTCATCGGTCCCGCTTTGTATGAGAAAGAAAAGAAAAATGCTAAGTTTTTCATATTCACTTCTTCTTTACTTTTCTTTTTGGGAGTGCTGTTTGGTTATTTTGTGGTTATACCGATGTCCGTTAATTTTGTCGCTACCTTCACAGTAAGTGACGTGGTAAAAAATCAGTTTACATTAGACTCTTATATCGGAATGGTAAAAACCAGTATTCTGGCGAGTGGATTGTTTTTTGAACTCCCTATACTTATTTATTTTCTAACAAAATTAGGTTTGGTAACCCCTGAATTTTTAAGGAAATATTGGAAATATGCCGTGGTAATCATCCTAATTGTAGCTGCAATTGTTACTCCTCCTGATGTTGTGAGCCAAACTATTGTTGCCATTCCAATGTTGATTATTTATGAAGTAAGCATATTGATTTCAAAACTTGTAGTACTAAATAAAAAGAAAGAAAATGTCTGATATCATTCAAGAATTCAACGACTACCGTTCTAAAATGAACGAAAAATTATTGGCAGACAATAACAAAATAGTGAAACGCATTTTCAATTTGGACACCAATGCGTATGCCGCAGGAGCACTTGACGTAAAAACCAAAGAGCTATTAGGATTAGTAGCTTCAGCCGTTTTGCGTTGTGATGATTGCGTAAAATACCATTTGGAAACCAGCCATAAAGAAGGCGTTACCAAAGAAGAAATGATGGAAGCCATGGGAATCGCTACTCTTGTTGGCGGTACAATCGTAGTGCCCCATTTGCGTAGAGCTTATGAATTTTGGGAAGCTTTGGAAGAGCAAAAATAGGCAGCAGGTTTCAGAAATCAGATGGCAGTTCGTCATTTTTCGGATTCTAGTTGGCAAGATTAAAAACCAAAATTGAAGTTAAAACCTAAAACCAAATAGACGAAATTCGTTTCTTTGCAACAATAAAAACTTAGTTACTCAGTAACTATGCTACTTAGCAACTTTAAAAACATGAAATTAAGAGCAGAAAATTTAATAAAAACCTACAAAGGTCGCAGTGTTGTAAAAGGCATTTCGGTCGAAGTGAATCAAGGCGAAATCGTAGGGCTTTTGGGTCCAAATGGTGCTGGAAAAACCACTTCATTTTACATGATTGTAGGATTGGTCAAGCCAAATTCAGGAAACATTTATTTAGACGATTTGAATATTACGGATTATCCAATGTACAAAAGAGCACAACAAGGAATTGGGTATCTGGCACAAGAAGCCTCTGTTTTTAGAAAATTAAGCATCGAAGATAACATTTTGAGCGTATTGCAATTGACCAAACTTTCTAAGGAAGAACAAGAAGCCAAAATGGAAAGTTTGATTGCCGAATTTAGTTTGGAACACATTCGTACCAACCGCGGGGATTTGCTTTCGGGTGGAGAACGCCGTCGTACCGAAATTGCCCGTTGTTTGGCAACCGACCCAAAGTTCATCTTACTAGATGAGCCTTTTGCTGGTGTCGATCCAGTTGCTGTAGAAGACATTCAAAGAATTGTAGCCCAATTAAAAAATAAAAATATCGGAATTCTAATCACCGACCACAACGTACAGGAAACGCTGGCCATCACGGATAAAACCTATCTAATGTTTGAAGGTGGTATCCTAAAAGCAGGTATCCCAGAAGAATTGGTAGAAGACGAAATGGTGCGTCGTGTGTATCTAGGTCAGAATTTTGAATTGAGAAAGAAGAAGCTTGAATTTTAACAATCAGTCCTTATCAATAGAAGATTTAATATCATTATTAACCATTCCTAAAACGAATGGTTTTTTTTATATAAACCGATAACTGAATACTAAAAAACTGAACACTGAACACTTGTCCTCTACTCCACAGTAATAAACTGCAACTGCTGTAAGTCGCCATTGTAAATATTGACATCTACATTATAATCGATTCCCGGAACGGTACCTTTTTCCGTAAATTGCCAAAAAAGCCAGTTGTCTTGAATTTCTTCGCGGTAAAAATTATAATTGGCGATCCAAAAAAGATAATCGCTGAACTCCTCTTTCAAGAAATCATCGTAGTATTTCTCTCCTGTATAAATTATAGGCCGTACCCCATAATGCAATTCTACCGTTTTCAGCCAACGTCTTAAACCAATTTTCAATCGTTCTATAGACTGTTCTTTAGGTAGTTTTTCGATATCCAAAACGGGAGGTAAATCCCCTTTTTTCAATTTAACTGTTTTTATAAAAAGTTCGGCTTGTTCGAGAGAATTTTCGTTTGGACGATAATAATGATAGGCACCGCGAATCATTTTATTTTCTTTGGCGCCAAGCCAATTTCGCTTAAATTGATGATCCACCCTGTCGTTTCCTACAGTTGACCGAATAAGAACATAACGCAGCGGATATTTTTTTTCTAAAGTATCTACATAAGACCAACGAATTTTTCCCTGATATTCGGAAACATCTATACCTACTACTTTTCCCTCGTTTTTTTCTAAAACTTTTAAATTTCTAGCTTCGGAAAAAACATCAGTATTACGGGGGAAATGTGATTTAAAACCTAAATAATACGCAAAACCCGATCGGTAGTGATAACCAACCGATAAAACAACGACGATTAGGAAACCTATAAATAGATTACGAACTATTATAGCAGAGAAAACGGAACTTTTCTTTTTGGGTTTACGACTATACGTTGTTCTTGTATTCTTTCTTTTCATCCAAAAAACTACTTTTTTAGAAATTTATTATTAATTACCGAAAGCAATACATAAAATAGGATTACCAATGTAACTCCCAAATATTGAAGAAAAAACAACAATAAAACTGAGATGGCTAAGAAAATAATCTGAAGTGCATTATCCTTGAAATTAAATTTTTTGATTTTTAAAGAGAACAAAGGAATCTCGGCATTTAAGATATAAGCACTGAACAATGACACCAATAGTAAAACCCATTTCTCTGTCAAAATTTCAAGAACCATCAATGACTCAGCAGAATAATACTCTAAAACTAGAGGAAGACTCAATATAAAAAGAGCGTTAGCCGGTGTTGGCAAACCTATAAACGAGTCCGTTTGACGAGTGTCTATATTGAACTTTGCCAAACGAAAACACGATCCCAAAGTGATTATAAAACCTAAATAAGGAAAAAATTGAAGATATCCTTCACTCATGTAAACCGAGCTACTTTGCATCATTTTAAACATTACAAATCCAGGCACTACGCCACTGGTTACCATATCTGCCAGTGAATCCAATTGCAATCCCAAAGGGCCTGACACTTTAAACAAACGGGCAAAAAAACCATCAAAAAAATCTAGAAATATACCCAGACAAACAAAAAAGAATGCCATTTCAAAACGATCATGACTAACAAATACCAAGGCGATACAACCACATAAAAGGTTTAATAAAGTAATTGTATTCGGGATGTGTTTTTTGATGTTCATAGTTTTTAAATTGAATGATAAGCTCGACAAATTTAATACAATAAGTGAAAGTGATACCCGTTTTCTTAAGAGATTTTAGATTCTTACCCGCAAAACTTATTAATTAATTGAATTGAAGTAACTACATCATCAAAAAACTTTATTTTTGGTGAAAATTAAAAACGCTTTCTGCCACAAATAGTAACTTTTGAAAAAAATACAGTTCTTTTTATTGCTTTTTATTGCTAACTTTTGCTACAGCCAAACCGTTCGTAAATACTCGAATGAGTTCATGAATATTGGTGTAGATGCAGCCGCATTGGGGATGTCAAACGCTGTTGTTGCTTCAACTGCTGATGTAAATTCCTGTTACTGGAATCCAGCAGGGCTTATTAATCTGGAAGAAAACCAAATTGCTCTGATGCACGCCAATTACTTCGCTAATATTGCCAAATACGATTATGCAGCTTATGCAAGTCCAATTGATGACAGAAGTGCCTGGGGAATTTCATTAATTCGTTTTGGCGTGGATGACATTTTAAACACCACCGATTTGATTGACAATGAAGGCAACATTGACTACAACAGAATTAAACTTTTTTCTACTGCAGACTACGGGTTTACTTTTTCTTATGCCATAAAATTACCCGTACCTGGATTTCAATATGGGGTCAATGCTAAAATTATCCGAAGAGTAATAGGAGATTTTGCCAGTTCTTGGGGATTTGGTTTTGATTTTGGTTTGCAATTCGAAAAAAACGACTGGCAGTTCGGATTAATGCTTCGAGATATTACCACCACGTACAATATCTGGAACATCAATGAAGAAGCCTATCAAAAAATAGCCGATGCTATTCCGGGTCAAAATCAGGAAATGCCCGAGAGTTCTGAGATTACACCTCCCAAAGCCCAGCTGGGTGTCGCCAAAAAATTTATTTTTCATGAGGATTACAGCCTTTTGGCTGCTGCCAATATGAATATGCAATTTACCGAAACCAATGATTTAATTTCAACCTCTTTTGTGAGTATCGATCCAGCTATTGGTTTAGAATTTGGCTATACAAATCTTGCTTTTTTGAGAGCAGGTGTTGGGAATTTTCAACAGGTAACCCAATTGGATAATTCTGAAAAAATAGGATTTCAACCTAATATTGGCTTGGGATTTAAATACAGAGGCATCGCCATTGATTATGCATTGACCGCTTTAGGAAACCAAAGTACGGCTTTGTACTCAAATGTGTTTTCATTAAAAATTGATTTATCGCTTTTTAGAAATTAACTTTAGACTATTCAAAAAATTACATCTTAATTATATTTTAAAAATGAAAACTCCCCTATTAAAAAAAATATTCGTTTGTATTCTTTTACTGAGTTCAATTTACAACTCATTTGGTCAAGATGTTGCATTGTCAAAAAATGCCCATATCAGCATACTTACTTGCGGTACCGGAAATGAATCGTATTCTTTATTTGGCCATACCGCAATAAGGGTAAGCGACATAGACAACAATCTGGATGTGGTTTATAACTATGGAGCTTTTGATTTTGACACCCCAAATTTTGTGATGCAGTTTGTAAAAGGGGATTTGAATTATTTCATAGTAAACAATCGATATGCAGATTTTATCAATCAATACACTTATGAAAAAAGAGATGTCTACGAACAAGAATTAAATATTCCACTAGCGCTTAAACAAGAATTATTTAACAACTTAGCCCAATCAATGTTGTCTGATGAACGCTTGTACAACTATAAATTTATAGATAACAATTGTACTTCAAAAGTTGTAGATGTCATCAACAAAACATTACAAGCAAAAATAATCACCAAAAAAGCAGATACTGATCTAACCTATAGAACTATTTTATATCCTTATTTTGACAATCATTTTTATGAAAAGCTAGGGACGAGTATCCTATTTGGAAGAAAAGTGGATCAAATGGGCACTAAAATATTTTTGCCTTTTGAGCTTCTTAAAAGCTTAAAACTCATTCAATACCAAAATCACCCTTTGTGCGGAGAAACTAAAGCGATACTAGTCTTTGAAAAGGAAATTCCAACTTCTTGGTGGAATAATTATTACTCTTACCTTTTACTTTTAGGCTTTGTAATCCTAATAAATAAAAAAGCAATTGATTTCATTTATCTGTCGACGATAACCTTATTTGGATTGTTATTTGTTTTTTTAGGTTTTTATTCCTCCCATCATGAATTAGGATACAATTACAACACCTTATTATTCAACCCTACGCTACTGATCCTGTTCTATTTTTGGCGTACAAAAAACACAAAATGGATCTATAAACTAGCGGGTTTCAATATCCTGATGATGGTTTTGTATTTCTTTTTGATACTTAACAAAGCTCATTTGCTACTAGTTACACCTATTTTAGTAACCAATATGTTTGTTTTAGTAAGACTCGCCGTTAGAAACAAAAAACGTATTCCGATAATTATATAATATGGCTATTCATTACTCATATCAAACCAATAAAACTAGTCACAGATTTAAAGAAAGTGGGTTTGGGACTTTGACAAAGAATTGCTAACTGAGAAAAGCCTTGACAATGGAACGCAGATGACACGGATTGGCTAAAGCCAAGACGCCGAAAAAAACTGATTTCTAACAACCTAAAAAAGGGTTAAATAGCTTTAAAAGATTAACACGGATTTTATGTCTGTTTGATAAAATCCGTGTTAATCTTTTTTATCTGTGGCAAAAAAAACACTTGGTATATTTTGCGATTGACCTATACTATTATTGCCCTCTATAAAACAGAACGGTAGAAATTGTTTTGAAAGCAATGCCCAGATCCAAATAGACACTTCGATGTTTAATATAATACAAATCATACTGGAGTTTAATCAAACTGTCTTCCATTTTTTCTCCATAAGAATAATTCACTTGGGCCCAACCTGTTAGACCTGGCTTGATGATATGGCGAGTCTCATAGAAAGGCATTACTTTAGCGATTTTATTTACAAAATAAGGACGTTCCGGACGAGGACCAATCACTGCCATGTCTCCTTTTAGAATATTAATGAACTGGGGGAACTCATCTATTCTTGTTTTTCTTAGAAATTTTCCAAACTTAGTGACACGAGAATCATTGGTTGTAGTAAAGACGGCCCCTTTGGTTTCCGCATTTTCAATCATGGTTCTGAATTTTATAATTTCAAATGCAACACCATCTTTTCCCACCCGTTCTTGGGTATAAAACAATTCTCCTTTGTTCCAAAAAAAATTTCCAATGAAAATTATGGGAATCAAAACAAGACCGATAGTTATGCCAACTAACGACAAGCCAATTTCAAATAGTCTGACAATAGACAAATACAAATGATTTTGGTTACTGCGGCTAAAAGGAAAAAAACGGTGAAAATCTCTGGCAATATATTGCACTGCGATACGGAGTGTTTTGCTCTCAAAAACCTGGGCATATTCCCGAATAGTTACCCCTGATTCTAACAACTGAATCAACTGATGATACAAATCTACCGTTATTCCATCTGTTTTTTGGGATGCCACCACAAGTTCAGAAATTCCATTTTCTGTTACAAATGAACTTAATTCTTCTCTTTTTATACAACGAACGTGATGACATTCAAAATTATCGTCAATAGATGTATCTGAATTTATGTATCCTATTATTTTATAATGGGGATCTGCACTTTCAAGCCCCAAAATTAGTTCTTCGACCTGCTCTTTATCACATAGTAACACCACTTTTTGAACAAACCGATTGGAGGCCAAAAACCGAACATAAATCATTCTCCAAGTGTACAATGCAATAAAAAAAGCCAGATAAAAAACCAGCAACTGAAGCCTGTTCTTTGGTAATTGGGGAGATAAAATAGGGGTTAGTAAATAAAAAACCACCGTTGCAGTAGTCGTAAGAACAGTACTTTTTAGCACCTGAAAATGATTACTGGCCACTTGTAGATTGTACATTTCAAAAACAGCCCCAAATACATTTATATAAATAGCCAAAAGTATTGCCCAATAATAGTTGGTGACAGAAAATATAAAATACTCAAAATTAAATAAAAACCCAACAAGATACATAGCGCCCAAAACAAAAACCACATCGAAGAGGCGCAATAAGAGCTTTCTCTCTGAAATCTCGAAGTGTATGTTTTTTTGGTTATTCATATGTAGATAATATTGTTTTTGTTGGAATATGGTATCGCCGGATCTTCATTGGTGTTTGTGACAAATTTTGTCATGGCGATTTCATATGTAGATCTTTATTGCATTGTATCGGTCATATGTAATTGCTTCGCCAGTACGCATTCGCTCGAGTCACATATCTTTATTGTTTTTTTGCCACCAATTTTAGGGTCATGCTCATTTCGTATAAAGATAGCATTTGTTTTTCATTGAAATACGGTAAACCATTTATGCTTAACACATTCCCAATCAAAACACTCAGCTTTCTGTCTTGCATTCTTTGCTAAATTTACAAATAAATTATCATCTTCTAACAATTTTTCAATCTCCAAAACCATTTCATCAACATCATTGTCTTGCACTAATAGCCCTTCTTTTTTATTTTCCAATAAATAAGGAATACCTCCAACATTCGTAGAAACTATCGCTAATCCTAAACTCATGGCTTCTATTACACTTACGGGCATATTATCGAAACAAGTTGTATTCATAAAAACAGCATACTCTTTAGACTTACTTATCCAATCTTGTTTCGATAATTTTCCCGTAAAAAGAATATCCAATTTTAAATCTTTGTTTTTTTGTTTAGCTTCTAATAAACTTCCATCTTTTTCTGGTCCAACCATACAGAGTGTCGCTTCGGGATATTTCTTTTTTATCATAGAAAACACCTCAACTGCCATTAAAGGATTGTACATTTTGGTAAAAGAACGCACCCACAAAAAATTTGGAGAAGCTTTTTTTCGTTCTTGAAAAGGATAGTTTTTTATTTCAATACTATTAGGAATGCAAATTAAATTATTAAAACCCTGCTCCTTGAATTTTTCCAATAAATAATTGGAAGGAGCTATATTTTTATAGGAATAATTAAAAATCAAGCTACAAATCCTTTTATTTTTTTGCAATCGGAAAGATAAATTTCCTCCGTGCAAAATTGGAATGTATTTTAGTTGCAACAATCGACACAACTGAGAAGTAGCAAATGCATACCAAAAATTAGTAGTGCTATAGGTGTCAATCAGTACATAATCTGCTTTTCTGTTTTGAAAAACAGACCATAGCATATCAATCATCCTAAGGCAAATATTCTTATATGAAGAAGTATAGATCACGACGAAACCCTCTTGTTCCAAAAGTGGCCCAAGAATTTCAATGGTAGTTGGAGTAACCCCATGCTTGGATAATTTATTCCCTATGTACAGTAGGTTTTTCAATTTCTGCTTTGTGATTTTTAAATTTTATACAATTGCATTTCTCCAAATTTTTTAATTAATATTGCATCTTTCCAAACAGTATTGCCTAAGATATAATTAACTTTTTTCTTTTTTAAAAAGTTAATTTTGTCAAAACTGTTTTTAAATGAATTGAATTCATTTAAATCTATATACCACTGAACAAACTTATGTGGATTTCCCTCAATAAGCATTGAAGCCCCTTTCGCATCTAGTACAACTGCTCTATTCGCAGCAGTACGTACAAGAGATGGTCCATAAAAAACCGCATCCTTTTCAGTATTCTTTTTTACATATTCAAGCATTAACCCTAAATCCGTTTTCCTCTTATCTTCTTTCTCATTATAAATTTTGAATGATCGTGGCAATACTTTTGTACTGATATCATCACCAACAAATGGAATGTTTTTAAAAATGGGTAATGTTGATATGATTAGAACTATTGTGTAGCCAACAAAACTTATCATTTTAAATAATGACCCAACAAGATATTTGTTAAACAATTCTACTAACAATAAATAAAAACCGGTTTCAAATAATATTAAAATAAACTTTTGATACCTGATCAGCTGAAAGGACATTCTAATATTGGAATCAAACAATTCGTTGATTAAGCTCTCAAAATAGGCAAATGAATTAGCGGAAACAAAGACAATTAATACCGTAAAAAAAAGTATTTTAAAATTTATCTTTTTAAAACTAGTGTCAAAAAAGTAATAAATAAAAAAAACTGTTCCAAAAAAAATCAATGGCGGTCTGTTCCATCTAGTTATAAATTCTAGAGGATCCGTAAACATAGAACCTATTCTGCTTCTAAGAGCTAACTCATAAATAGTAGAGTCTATATGTAAATCCGTTTTAACTGCTGCGAAATAAGTAAACAAAAAAGGTAATAATCCAACAAAGCAGGACAACATTAGCACTATCAAATTTTTCACAAACAAATTGTTTTGTACTGTTTTCTGATAATAGTTATACAGCATAAACATTGAAAAGTAAACTACAATTATACCAATACCACTTAGTGGATGAAAATTAAGTATAAAGCCAAGCAAAAAACCGGAAATCATAATCTTATATTTTTTTAAATAAACATAAGATATGAAAGGCAATGGTACCAAGGCCAAAAAAACGGTTCTTGGCATTATGGTCCAAAGCTCTGAAATTCCTAATAATTCCCCACCTGGAGGCCATACAACTCCTCTAATAAGTAACGAAGAAATAATGGCAAGCCAATACTCGTTTTTTAAAGCATAAAACAATAAAAACCACAATACTCCATAGCTTAAATGAGTAATAAAACCCAATATATTAAGCGCTTCAATATAGTCTCCCTTCGTTATTTTTGAAAGATAACGCAACGATTGAACGTAGAATGGAGTATAATACGCTACATCTTTACTATCATTTAGATACAAATCATTTTTAAAAGAGCTTGGATTGTCAAGCTTCATACATACCGGAATTATATTTCCTAAATCCGAAGAAATATCAGTTGCATTTGCATTTCGGTCGTCGTAATAGAAACCTAAGGCTATGGCTAAGTTTAAGAAAAAAACAAATCCCAGTAGTTTGCTATTCATTTTCACTTTGATTTTGGAGCATTAAAAATGTCGTATTGCATGGCTTGGAGCCATAACTCAAATCCAATAATTATCGATAGAGAAACAATCATTATTGTTCCCGTAGGTGCAAAAATATTTTGAGAAGCATAAAACCACCACTCATATAATCCAAAAAACACTCCAAAAAGGAATAAGGGTATTCCAAAAAGAATGTAAAGCGAACCGATATTAAAATCAAAGAGAAAATACTTTTTAATTATTCTTGTAAAAAAAACTCTAATCAGGTTAATTAGAAAAATTACTGGCATTTTCCAAATTTTCATATTGGATTTTTCGTCACCGTAAATTGCTGGCATTGCAATATCTTTGATTGGAGCTCCCGTAAAATAGAGTTCCGCAATTAAAGAGGTTTCGAAAAAATAGTTGTCGGATAAATTAGAAAAATCAATTTTTTTAAGAAGACTGACTTTAATGGCTATAAACCCATTTGTAGTGTCAAAATTATTCCAATAGCCTGTTGCCGCCTTAGTTAAAAAAGAAAGAGTCAAGTTTCCAATTCGTCTCACAATTGGCATATTCTCAATTGATTTTAAATCCCTAAACCTATTCCCTTTAGACATTTTCACTTTCCCATTAATTATGGGTTTGAGCATTTTCTCTAGATAAGACGTATCCATCTGATTGTCTGCGTCAACTTTAACAACGATATCAAAACCGTGATCAATTGCATATTGAAATCCTTTTTTGGTTGCTCCTCCAACTCCTAAATTAATTTCATTCTCTAGGATAACCAACTGTGTTTTGACATTACCTATTTTTTTGATTCTTTCATAAGGTAGCGGTTCAGCACTATTGTCATTAACAATGATAACAGCATCGATAAAATCGGGCAAATCGGTTATTACTTTTACAATATGATTCGCAGCGTTATAATACGGTATTGCGACAGCTATCCTTTTATTTTTTTTATTCATTTTTATGCAGTATTGATACAAAAATATTTGATATTACTAAAAATAAACCCAAAAAACCAAACAACGGCCTGTATATATAGAGATGTTCCCCAAAAAATAATGTTACTAACATTGAAAATATTAAGCCTTTCAAAGCTAATGAAAATCCCTTAAACTGTTTGAAATCAATAAACAAATAACTTAAAAGCCAACCAAAATACAATACAAATCCAACAATTCCTAATTCTCTGACGACCTGAATATACATATTATGGGCTGATAATCCCGGCGCATTCGAAAATCTATTTACAAATCCCATCCCAAAAGGAATGATTTGTGGATTCTCTAGCAAATAATACAAATTACCCGTAGAAAGCCGATCGCGACCAGAGCCCAAATCTGAATAAAGCTCACCTACTTTTCCTTCTTCTATAGATTCTTTGTTTTTAATTTTATCTGTTACTCTATTACTGATAACTTCATCAATTTTTTTAAACAAATCACCATTAATATTGATTGTTAGAAAGAAGAGTCCTAAAACCAATATAGTAACGTAGCTGAATTTCAATGTGCTGAAAACTGCAAAATAAATCAAGAAAATCAGCAGTGCAAGATATGCTGTTCTAGAACCTGACAACATAACAATGTATAAATTTAAAGCAATCGATACAATTATTACCGTTTTATTAATGCGAATTGATTTTTCAAGATAAACACCAATTGATAGCACAAAGACAATAAATGAGGTCATTCCCAGTACAATTTTATTTGGCCCTAAAGTTCCCGAATTAAACCCACTATAAGCTGACCTATAAAGATCGCTCCAAAGAAAAGGCACAATTCTAAAATTTTGAAGAATTACAATCACACCAACAATCATTGACCCAACGACAATAACATAAACAAACCACTTTCTGTTGATAGGATTTAAACAAAATACATAAATAAAAATAGAGCTCAAATAAAACACCCAAAAATGATACAAGTATAATAATACTTGAAAAAAAAACGAGATTCTATCATTAGCAATGCTGAATAGAAGTGTCAGTATTATTCCAAATCCCGCCCAAATAATGAATCTATGCAATAATTTTAAGTAATTTATCCCTTTAATTAGAATGGATATCGTTTTGTAAAATTTAAAATAATAATAAAATACAAATACCCCTAAAACATCATACAACCTAAATTCGTTTTCTCCTGTAACACTGTATTTTATTACCGGCAAATTATAAAAAAATGAAATTATCATTCCCGAAACCACATACAATAACATTCTTTCTTTTAAGATCAGCAACAAACTAATCCTAAAAGACATTTTTAAACGTTCCAATTTCTGAGAATTTAATTCGGTTCTATTCATGCTCTGTTTTAATCATAGAATCTGATTCAGGGAACTAGATTCAGGATTCTTATTATAAATTACTCTGTAACCAATTTAAATATTTTTTTATTACACTTTCAGCAGTATAATCGGCTTGAATGGTATTATAAAGTGCTTTTCCAAAATCAGATCGCAACTCCATATTGGATATCAAATTGACCAGAAATTCGTAAAATAAATCGGCTTCATCTGAATCTACAATAAAACCGTTGATTTTATGCTGAACTACCATGGGCATTTCTCCAACCTTAGTAACAACAACCGCTTTTTTACACAATCCATATTCTAAAAGTGCAACTGGTAAACCTTCGGATTGTGAAGTCAAAACAGCAATTGATGATTGATTGAGTATGTTTTCTACATCTTGTTTGGAACCATATAGAAATACATTATTTTCTAAATCGTAATCAATTATTAATTCCTTAATTTGCGCAGCATACTTATCTTTAAAATCTTTTCCCACCAAATGGAAAGTCCAATCTGCATGCGATTGCTTTAGTTTCTTAGCTACTTTCAAGAGTAAAAAATGATTTTTTTGTTCCCTTAAATTAGCCAAAGAGACAATCCGTTTTCCATCTAACCCTTTTAGGATTGTATGGTCATCATCACCTAGTTCTTTTACTGGAAAGTTAGGCAAATAAATAACATTATTAGCTTTTAATTGTACTTCTGACCAATTTTTAAGCTTTTGGTTTACAGCAATAACCCCGTTAAAAAAGGAAGCTGTTTGTTTCAATACAAAATTAGGTCTAGTCTCTAAAAATTCATTGTTCCCATAATGATCGTGCCTAATGATTTTCAAGTAAGGACAAATCAATTTTAATAAAAACGCTAAGAAAAAAGAAGTACTGTGTGCATGAATATGAGTCACTTTGTTTTTTAGAACAAAAGACCGTAATCTTAAAATTGCCGCTAAATCAAGTTGTTCCTTTTTATTCAAAAACAAATACGAAACTTTAGGATTGATTTGATTGAACAAGGTACCTTCCTTTCGAGTAGCAACCAAACCCGAAAATTCAATTTCATCAGCCAAAGTATTGGCATAATTTACCGCCATGCGCTCGGCTCCACCAGCTTCAAGGGAATCTATGATTTGAATGATTCTCATAGATTTATTTTTTTTTCAATAATATATTTACACTTCCTGCTATTAACTCTTCATCACTATACTTTCTAAAGTCTTCATGAATTGTTAATTCTTTAAATTTTTCATACCCTTTTGAGTCAATATTTATTTTATCATGTTCAAAAAATAGTATCTCAAATTTATTTTTAAAAAGTGCTAAATATTGAGGAAGCCTTAATCTATTATGATAATCAAATTTAGTTTGGATCTGATTCCACTCTTTTTCACTGTATTTTAAAAAATCTTGCAATGAAAGTGAATCATCACCATATGCTCTATGATCACTTGGTGAAATTAAATGTAACACATAACTACCTGATTTCAAATTAGAAAACAAAAAATCATGAATCTCTATGATTTCATTGGGTGATACATGTTCTAGTACAAATCTAGATAATACCATATCGATATCTTCAAATTTTCCATTACAAATATTTGTTTTAGGAAAATAGGTAACTGCATTTAATAAAGGGTATTTACCTTTATTCTCAATTTCAACAGTACCATTATAACTGTTACTATAATAATCGTTTAGTTTTTTAATTTGTTTTAGATTATAATGCTCGTTTATATCATAAGTATCGACACGCTTAGCATTTCCTTCTAGAATTAATTGATATGGAAAAATAGGTGTCCAGCCAGAACCTAACTCAGCTATTCTGGTCCCTTCAAGGTTTATATTGTTTTTCTGCAATATTCTTACTACACTCATGTAAGTGCTATATGTAGATTGAATTTTACTCTCCACTGTTAGCTTACTGCTTTTATCTTGTAAAAAATGATATAATGAATATCCCAAACGATTAGGAAGCAATGAAAGCATTTTAAAAATTCTAGTTTTTATAATATGTTTCATGATTTATCATTTTTTTTATTGCTGAATCAAAAACATCAAGTGTATATTTTCGTGACCAATCTAAAGCCTTTTTCCTTTTAGCATCAAAACCTATTTCATCATTTATGATCGTTTCCAGTTGTTGAGCATCTTGTTCTAAATTGCTGCGCCAGTTCGAGCTATGCTCTCGGGTCATTTGCAACAATGCACCTCTTTCTCCATAACCAAGCATAAAAGGCACACAGGAAATTGGTACAGCAATTGGAACACAACCCCAAAACATCCCCTCGGCGAGAGCTTTTGGCCAACCTTCACTTTTGGAAGGCAAAAGTACAAAATGGCTGTTTTGATAGGCATTGGTAACCGTATCTTGATTTTGGTTCCCTCTTAACTTTATAATGTTGTCTATATTATTTGAAATAATGTAATACTCTAAAGCGTTACGTTCTATTCCTTCTCCATATAAATCTAGACATACGTCGTATCCTCTTTTATATAAACCTTCCACTAACTGTACCGCATACAATGGATTCTTTCCTGACACTAATGCCCCTACAAAAATAAAATGTATATCCCCCTTTAAATTCAATGGTTTCATCGGTACTTTATCCGCTTCGGAATAGGTAGCCGTAAAAAAGGGCTTTATATTTTTAGTGCTTCCCTCCCATTCCCCATAGACCAAAACTTGCATGTTTCTAGTCAAAAACGTATTGTTCAAAATCCATTTTTGCAAACGGTAACTCCAAGGTTGTTTTGCTTTCGGATCCCAATTACCCGCATATTTTGCCGTTTTGGATTTATTGGGAAATAAAATCTGAACCAAACAACCCAATAAACCAATATTGCCAGGGCAACGCAAATGGATGTGATCGGCTTGGCGCATGGCTTTAAAAATTTGCCGGCAAATCTTGGGCGTCTTCAAAATCGCATTCAAAACCGCCTGTAATCCCCTCAAACTAATTTGGCCAATTGGCACAAATTGTATGTTACTATTATGGTAAGAGCAATCCATAGCTGTTTTATCAGCTTTTTGCATAGGAGCCAAAACAATTAATTCATCACTATATTTTGACCAAATATTCATCTCATTTACATAAGGTCCATACGCAAAATACAGATTTTTTAATTGAATGTGAGGCACATGGGTGATGACAGCAAATTTCATTTAAAAAACAAATTAATTATTATCTCCAATAATTGATAGTACTCTTTTAATATAATTTTTTGGATGCAAATATTCATTACTCCATTCAAGATTATTATTCCCAACTTCAAGATACTTTTTATCTTTTAATAAATATTCAATTTTATCAGGTAACTCACTAAAAGCAGATCGAGTTGATAATTTCCCGTAATTAATATTCTCTTTGAAATTCTCTAAACTAATACTTAATGGAGTAGTAATAACTGATTTTCCAAATAATAAATATTCTCCAATTTTCCAACCAGGAGTATCTTTTAAACCATCATCAGCTATGCCAATATTATAGTTTTTCAATTTGTCAAAATATATTTTTTTATTAGAATCCTTACAACTTAATAGAATATCTGGAGCCATATTTCTTGAAAGATCGTCCGAAAACAAACCAACTGATGAGTTTGTGAAATTTTTCTTAATTATTCTACACGCATTAATTCTAAAATCATTTTGAAGTCTTCTACGTTCTTTTTCATCAGCATCAGGATGATTATTTGGATCCCATAATCTTGTATGAAAAATCACATTACCGCCTGTGTCCTCATTTTTTTTCGGATAATGTCTAATGTCTAAAACGCTATGAGATGAATTAGTAAATATTGAAAATCTATCTAAAGCTCGAATAACTTCCGTCCTGTTTGGTTTATAAAGCAACAAATCTCTACTTAATTTTAATGTTAATGAAACTGACTTATATGCCATTGGAACATTAAAATTAAGAGGGTAAACGTTTTTAATTATATTGGTAACAAGCAAAGATCTTTTAAAATAATAATCAAAATTCTCTGGAAAGTCAATAAACCTGCTGTCATCGGAATAATCAAAAAAAATTTCTTTTCCCTCTAAAAACAATACTGCTCCGTTAAAAGCAACCTTATTATTGAAAATTATTTTCAGTTCTAAATCTTCTTTTTCACAATAATAAAAATAAGAATATATTAATTGATTCAAATGATGTGTCCAAGAAGAAATTTCCAATCTCATAAAAATTTACTTTTAGTATTTATTATATTCCAATATCAAAAAAAACTGATTAATTATTTTGGTTTACTAATCATCAAACTCCACCAACCTACAGTTCTTCCCAATGCTTCGGTAAAGGCTTCATTTCGTTTTATAGTGTTAAAGATATTACTAAATCGTATGATTATCAAAAGTATTGTGATAGAATGCCATTTGAGTTGATCCTTCCATACTGGTTTTGGATTTTTTACACGCCACACATACCAGCCGTTTATAACTACCATTTTCCCGTATTGGTATTGGTTGGGTCGTCCTGAATCTCCATGATAATGATTTAACTGTGCTGCAGTATTGAGATACAACTTACCTCTTTTGGCTACTCTCAAACTAAAATCGGCATCTTCATACAAACCATAGCCTTCAAAATAAGTAGAAAACTGAAAAGTTTCAAATACAATTTTTCTAAATGAAGAAACCCCTCCCATCAATTGCTCCACTTCATACGTTTTGTCACTTGGAGGTAGAAAACCAACACTTCTTCCATGCGAAAATAAAGAAGAAAATCCTGGTGCACAATCACTGTCTATACCTAGTTTTTTTCTTAAAATAAATCGGCTTCCATCTTTTCTTTTCCATCCATCAAAAAAAAACTCGTTTATTTTAGGCTGATAATTAACCCCAACACATTCCCACTTTGTTTCATTATGAATGTACCCACCCACTCCTAATGCATCCGGATATACTTGGTACGTATTTAGTAATTGCTCAAAATAGCCTTTTTCTAAAACTGTATCATCATCCAAAAAACAAACCACTTCCGCATTCGAATCAACTCGAACAATTCCAAAATTTCGTTGCTTAGTCAAACCTCTATGTTCTTTTGGAACTAGAGAATATTTTAGATTTTGAAAAGGGTTATCCGTTACTATTTGTTCGGTTTCCCTATCAGTAGAACCATCGACAATAAGAATTTCATCTGGATATACCGATTGTTCCCGAACCGATTGCAACAATTGAAGCAACGGTTTTGGACGCATATACGTGCAAATGATTAATGAAAATTTCATATGTGTAAAATTTATTTATCAGAGGTCACATATGGTATCGCTTTTTATTTATCGGTGTTTATCTCACAATATTCTATTATCGTCGGTATTCGATGATTTTCAATTGTTTGCAACAAACTGATTGTTAATGGCGATTTCATGACTTATTTTTCAATATATTTACCCAATATACGCTTTTTTTCCACTGTTTTTTATAATAAATTAAATACCTAAAAGGGTTTTTAATAGTTTGAAATTTAAAAAATTTAAAAAATAGCGTGGTTTTATATCCCATTACTTGCTCTCTAACATTGTATTTCTGCTTCACATACATAATAGTTGGAGAAGGTTTGGGTTGTATCTTTTCATTAGACCAAACAAAAGTAGGCTTTATTCTAAATCCTCCCATTGGCGCTTTTAAATGTAAAATATTGAGATTTGGAAAATAGATTATATCAATCCCCAAATTTCTCAACTGCAAACCAAAATCAGTATCCTCTCCATAGCCAAACTCTAAAGATTCATTAAAAGAAACTTGCTTTAATAATTCCGTTTTTAAGAAACTATTACCTGAACCAAAAATACCAGATTGAGAAATAATTGAATTTTGAAGTAATTCATTGGGCTGCAAATAGGATGTAGTAACACTTTTAACTCCATATTTTTTAATATTCTCAAACACTTTTTCTATTAAATCCGATTCAAATCGATTGTCATCATCATTCAAGAAAACCCATTCGCTTTCAACTTGGTTCAAAGCCAAATTTCTTGCATTACATGCCCCTGCTTGATGGGTAAAAGTATGCTTAATCTCAAATGGCCATTTTTCGGTATGCAGATAATCCAATTCTGAAACACTACCCTCTTGTGGATTTTGTTCTACAATAATCACATTAATAGGCAAATGGGTTTGCTTGGCTAAATCTTTCAATACATCGTACAAATATTGCTTTCTCCCAATAGTAGGGATAATGACATCGATTGTTGCCCTTTCAACTATATGCCTATTGGATTGAACAGGAATACTCGCTAAAGAAATTGAACACCTATTTCTATTTTTAAAAAAAAGAGCAAAAATGAAAGCAAAAAAAAGAAATCGACGCTCATACAGCAGTATATTCAGCAGTAATAAGAATATCCAACGTGTTTTATAATGTTGCTTTACAAATTTAAAAAGAGTAAATACAGAGGCACTTGAGGTTACTTTAATTTGAGCTTTAACTAACAATTTAGGTTCAGAATAACACAACAACCCTAAAGACATACCAATTTTGGCGATAGAATTGAGATAATAATCAAAATCCGAATCTAGCTTGATTTTATCTTTAAAAGCAATTAAAACAGTGGCGTGAATAACACCTACTAAACTACTCATTTGCCAAGTAGGATAGGTTACTTTTTTATTTACATTGATAAAAGGGGATTCTTCGACATAACCAATTTTACTTCCTAGATAATTACAATCAGTCGGATTATAAGATAGCATCATTTTTTGATGATGCAGTATTTCTGGCACGACTGCTATATCAATTTGCTCTTGGCATTCTTGATGACACCAAACTAACGTTGATTCCGGAAACTGAATGGCTACTTGCATTAATCCAAATGCAATAGTCTTTTTTCTATCAAAGACTATAGTCTTATCCTCTTCGGATTCAACTCTGGTAATACAACTGCTATTATGGTAGATTACAATCAAAATTAACAGATTAACGTTTTATAAAAAGCTACATTTTGTTTTGCTATTCTTTCTATATCAAAGATAGTTTCTATTCTTATCCTTGCTGCACTCCCAATGGTACAACATAAATTATCATCTTGTAACAAACCAATTATTTTATCGGCAAACAAATCGTGATCTTTGGGGTAAACCAAATACCCATTTTCTCCATCAACCAGCAATTCTTGCGCCCAACCTATATTACTATTTACCACAGGCTTTTGCAAAGCCATGGATTCAATAGTTACCATCCCTAAAGTCTCTGCAAAAGTAGGAAAAACGCAAACGTGGGCTTTTTTGATGTATTGTTGTACCTCGTGATACGGAATCTTTCCTAAATAAGTAAGGTTGTTTAAATCCTCTCCTTTAAACTCTTTTTGCAATAATCCCCATGTGGATTCCGATTTTGTCTGAATATCAAACGAATCACTTCCAATTAAAACCAACCGTGCATTGGGATATTTTTCTCTTACTTTATTGAATATAACGGGTAATTCCAACACCCCTTTTTTTCGGATTATCGTACCAATATACAAAATAAACCCTTTCTCATAAACCAAGGGATTTGCATTTTCAAATTGATCCAGTTTCAATCCGTGGTGAATGGTTTGGATTGTTTTATTCTTGATATCAAAAAGTTTTTTCGACAATTCTCCTGCAAAATGAGTAGGGGTAATAAAAGCCTGAGCATTACTTACCGCTAATTTTTCGAACCAAAAATTCTTGAGTTTTTGTTTTCGTTGTTCCAAATGACAAAAATAAGTATCACTTCCGTGAAAGCGAATTACAACCGGCACTTTCAGATTCATGAAAGCGGTAATTCCTGTCCAATCGGGGGCCTCAACCAAATCTATTGCTTCTGAAACAATGTATGTATTAAGATAATTTTGAATGTATTTTCGATGTAAATACCAACCTAGCACTTTATTTTTTTGTGCTTTTATCAAATGAATTTTAACGCCTTCTTCCTGAAAAAAAGTCTCTTCTTCCTGTCCATAAACAAAAACGGAAACTTTAACTCCACTTTTAGCCAAAGCTATCACCAAGTTCTTGATACTCGTACCAATTCCTGCCGCATATTTTACGCGTTCATGAGGATATTCAGAGGTCAAAAAAGCTATGTGCATGATTTTCTATTTATTGCTTAATCCCATAAATAACAGCATTTTGTAAAATACATTTGTAAAACATATAAGTCATATAAGTTTTCAATTTGAATAAAATCAAGTAAAACCAATAGTTCATTTAAGCAAAGCCACAAAGTCTTACAACGAACGTTTTTAACTTATGTTCACTTTTAACCATTAATTTGAAAAAATAACTTTCTTTAACTTACACTACTTATATGTTTAAAATTGAATGCGGTTTATTTTAAAACATATCCCTATTTATTAAAAAAGTCCTTCAAAATTTGAGCGGTAAATAATCTTGCGCCTGTATTATTCAGGTGCCCACAAGACGAAAAATATTTATCCTCAACCACTACATTTTCATAATTATGAATTTCGGGATAGAGTTTTTGCACTTTATCAAAATAATTAATTCCCTCAGTGTTTTCACACATTGGGGTCATTACGGCTATGAAATTGATTTTATTGGCCTTACAAATTTGCTTGATTTCTTCGTAGTATCGGTTGTGTTGTAAAGGTTTTAAATTGACAATATTATTTTTCAAATTAGCATTCGGTTTTTTGCCTAATGGATAATACCCTAAATTATTTAAATGTGTTGTTTTTTTATGAATCACACTAAAAAACATTTCTCGAAAACCAATACGAGCATCAAATTTAATATATCGGTAAAAAGGAATATAATACAACTCCTTAAAATCGTCCTCTTGTTCAAAATGCCTTTTAATGGTTTCCGACTGATGCAAGTAAGGCAAGAACTTGGCCGAAATTCCCTCCGCTTGATGGTCATTCGACAAATTCAAATCAGCTTCGAGAATTACAGTTGCAATTTTATAATGCCGCTCCATCATTAACTTTAAAAGCAAAGAAGCTTCGAATAAATGTCCGCCACTCATGCCGTAATTAAATGTTTTCAGCCCTTTGTCTTCAAACATTTGTGAAACAAAATGATTGTTGGCTCTGGATGATCCTAAAATAACCACATCAAAATTTCTATTTTTAGAGTTATAGATATGATCTATTTTACCTCGATTGCTCGATTGCAAATAAACAGCAGTATATAAAAAGTCTAGAACAACAGCGATAACTATCGTTAAAGCTAACATTTTTAAAGTGAATAGTATAAACTTTTTCATTAGAATTGAAAATATATAAATTCTTTATAATCCGAATAGGTTCCAAAAGCGAGAATGGCAACTATAGCCAGAGCCATTTTAACGGTATTGTATTTCCCAGAAATAGGCTCTTCTTTGGTTCTATTATTCCATTCTACCAAAACAAATACGCCCACCATCAAGAGCAATTCATAATTGTAACGCTCATTCAAAAGGTATTGCGAGCTAAATTCTCTATTCACTACAATTCGCTTCAAATACAAAAAGGCGTCGGATATGGTTTTGGCTCTAAAAAATACCCAGGCTATACAGGTTAACGAAAAAGTGTATAACATGCGCCCAATTATTCCAACCGAATCAAAATTCCATTTTAGAGTCTCTGCTTCAAGATTATTCCGGTTTCTACTTAACAATAGCAGTGGCAAAAAATACAATGCATTGATAAATCCCCAAGTCACATACGTCCAATTGGCGCCATGCCAAAAACCGCTTACCAGAAAAATAATAAAAACGTTTCTGATTTGCATGGCTTTAGAACCTTTGCTTCCACCCAACGGAATGTACAAATAATCCCTAAACCAAGTGGTGAGAGAAATGTGCCAACGACGCCAAAACTCGGCTATATCTCTTGAAAAATAGGGGTAATTAAAATTGCGCAATAAATCCAGTCCAAACAATTTTGATATCCCCAACGCCATATCAGAATATCCAGAGAAATCACCATAAATTTGGAACGCAAAATAGATGGCGCCCAAAATCAGAGACCAAGAATTCATGGTTGCATAATTATCAAAAATGGCATTGGCATAAGTAGCGCACGTATCGGCAATAACCACTTTCTTGACCAATCCCCAAATGATTTGACAGACTCCTTCTTTGGCTTTTTCTAAATCAAATTCACGTTTAACTTTTATTTCAGGCAATAAATGAGTGGCTCTCTCAATAGGGCCCGCCACCAAAAGCGGAAAATAACTCACAAACAAAGAGTAATCGACAAAATTATACTCGGCCTTGATTCTCTTATAGTAAATATCAATCACGTAGGACAAACCATGAAACGTATAAAAAGAAATTCCAACGGGTAAGATGACATCCAATAAAATAGGACTCGCTTTAACCCCTACAGCAGTAAGCATTTGTGCAAACGAAGTGGAGAAAAAATTATAGTATTTAAAAATCCCCAAGAATCCCAAATTGACGCCAACACTCAACCAAAACCAAAACTTCCGTCCTTTCTCGGTACTGCTTTTTTCAATTCTAATTCCGGTATAATAGTCTAAAAATGTAGAGAAAACCAACAGAAACAAAAAACGCCAATCCCAACAGGAATAGAAATAATAACTCGCAATAATGAGGAGTGCATTTTGAGTATTCTTTGTTTTATTAAAAACAAACCAATACAAGAAAAACACTATCGGTAAAAACACGGCAAAAGCCAGGGAATTGAAAAACATAATTTATTTTAAAAAATTGTATTGTAATTGTAAGATGCAAAGAAAAGGATTATTCCTTAGAAATGATGATTTTAATTCCTTCCCAAATACGTCTTGAAGCTTCTTGTGCAGGATGCTGATTAATGATTTCAAACCATTGCTGTGCAGCTTTTATAACCGAAGGTTTAGTTGCTATTCCTTCCTTAATCATTGTTGCAATTGCATCTGGACTATTGATCCAAAAAACGGTTTCGGTATTCGGCATGGAGCGAAAATGAACGTAATTGTATATTTTTTTTACGGACCAATCTGTATTTTTTTTATGGACAACATCATAATTGATAAAAGCACAGGCTTTATGATGGGCCACATAATCAAAAACCATGGATGACCCTAGATTGACCACTAGTTCCGTATGCGCTATCGTATTCATTTGCAAATCAACATCGGCTTGAGTGGGCAAAACAGTATTCCAACCTTCCCCTATTTTTTTCCAAAGCGGGGCAATTGGAGTGATTACATCCTGATAATCATTGAGCACTTTGTCATATCGATTCGAAAAATCAACGGGACAACGCCGAAAAACAATTCCCAATGAATGTCCATTTTTGTTTAATTCTCGAATGGCAATAGCAACATCCTCAAGGTATTTTGGATCATCGGGACAAGTCGTTACATCGTCTCCCGAATAGCAAATGTATTTTTTATTCACATCTAAAGCATTTTGCTCAAAAAAATCCGCTCGTGAAAGCAACTTGTTTTTATCAAAATGGGATTCGAATTGTGGAGTCCCAGTCACAAAAACCTGTGATTCTTTAATATACGGATAGTAAAAAAGTAATTCCTTTTTCATTAAATCACTCCACACAAAATAATGGTCCGTTTCTATCACCATGGTAGCCTTAGCCAAATTATCCCAAGAAAAAATGAAGGTTGCGGTAGGAATTCCTAACTCTTGTGCAGCCAACAATGGTGCAATTGCAGTCATCGGGCGTTGATTGGTGCAAAAAACCATCGCAGGATTTTCTTTTTGCAGTGTTTCTAAACATTGATGGTAATACAACGTTTTGCGTTCCTCTTGTTTAATTTTTTCCCGAATGCGTTTTAATCCATACTTTGAAGAATGGGTAAATGATAGTAGTTGTGTAACAAAACTCTTTATCGCTCTTGGAGTCGTTGCATATAAAAAAGGAAACCGATAGGTGTCATAAACTCGGTCTTTGGTTCTTCGAATAAAGAGATTTAATTCTATTTGTTTACGGACATTCTTATAGGTTTCCGTAAGCGGATGCGATTTGGAGTTTTGAATCTTTATTTCTTTAAACCCCAATTCGGTTAAATCAAATGGAGTATTGTTCCAAAAAACAACATCAAAATTTTCTTGGGCCCCAATAGCCTGAAAATCAGAATACGCAAAATTACGTAGACCGATTCCGTCGGGTAGAAGGATGAGTATTTTATTATTTTGCATTATCTGTCTCTAAACTGTTTCTGATGATTCATTTTCCAAAACTCCCCTTTTTGAAGGCATTCCAAAAATAATTCAGCGCTATTGCCTTGCCCAAAATCGACAACAGTTTGATTCACTTGGCGCGAATCGATAGTTGTCAAGGCTTCTGTGATATTCTTTTCATTATAATCTACATGTATAATATCAGCATGCACTGCTCTATTTTGCTGTCGGGAACCGATATTGATAATGGGAATCCCGTAATAAGGAGCTTCCCGTATTCCTGCACTGCTATTCCCAATTATGAATTGGCAATTTTTCAATAATACCAAAAAATATTCAAATCGCAATGATGGAAAAATCCGGAATCGGGGATTACCTACTAATCGTTCGTAGGTTTTCAAAATCGTTTTACTTCCCAAATCATTATTGGGAAATACAACAATGTAATTATGTGTATCTGCCAGCAATGCATTGACAAAGTGGGTAGCGTACTGCTCCATTTCGTTTATTTCTGTGGTAACAGGATGAAACATGACTATAGCGTAGGTTTCAAAAAACAATTGATAATATTCTTTAGCATCAGCTAAATCTGGAAGTTTATCCGAAAACATAACGTCAATATCAGGTGAACCAATGGTAAAAACAGATTCATTTATCTCACCCATCTGTTCCAATCGCTTGGCAGCTTTGGCATTCGAAACAAAATGAATATGGCTCAATTTACTGACACTATGGCGAATCAATTCATCTACAGTTCCCGATATTTCGCCACCCTCGATGTGGGCCACCAAAATATTATTCAAAGAACCCACAATGGCTCCCGCCAAAGTTTCTACCCGATCTCCATGCACGAGAATCAAATCCGGTTCTACTTTTTTTACATAACTGGAGAGCCCTTCGATGGTTTTGGCCAATGTCAGATCCATGGTGGTTTCATGGGTATGATTATGAAAAGTATGGATATTTTTATACCCACAACGTTGTATTTCTAATACCGTGTAGCCATATTCTTCCTGTAAATGCATACCGGTTACCGCCACAAAAACTTCAAATTCGGGTTGTAGCTCCAAAATCGAAATCAATGATTTTATTTTACCAAAATCGGCACGTGTACCCGTTAGGAATACTATTTTTTTCATTTATTTTTTCTTTTTAGTCAACCAACCCTTTCAGAGTTTATCCCGATAACTATCGGGACTGAAAGGGTTAATCAGCAAGAATTAATCAACATCCTCCCAACTAATCTGCTCATCATTTACAATATCCCTAGTGGCTCTTTTTCCTAATACGACATCAAAATGTTCCGCCAGAATCTTTCCCGTTCCCGGGCGTTTCACCCAAATATTTTCTTTAGTAAATACCTCCCCTTTTTTTATATCGGCGATAGCACAAACCGTGGCAAAAGCAAAATCAATAGTCACTTGTTCTTCTTGGGTTGGCGCTTTGACTCCTCCTCGCATTTGCCAAATCTCATTAGAACTTGTAATCAATTCTTTGGTGGTTTGTTCATCCATACTACATACGATATCTGGCCCTGTACGCTGCATGCGGTCTGTAAAATGACGTTCCAAAATACTGGCTCCCAAAGCCACTGCTCCCAAACAAGCATTATTATTCAAAGTATGATCGCTCAAACCAAACACTTTATCCGGAAAAGCTTCATGCATTTGAGTCATGGCCCCCAAACGAACCAAATGAGTTGGTGTTGGATATAAATTAGTCGTATGCAATAAAACTACAGGGACTTTATGACTATCAAAAATAGCTACTGCTTTGCGAATACTTTCAATGGTATTCATTCCCGTACTCAAAATAACAGGTTTCCCAAACGAAGCAATATGTTCTAACAGCGGATAATTATTACATTCGCCCGAACCAATTTTATAAGCCGGAATATCAAAATTTTTCAATCGCTCGGCTGCGGCGCGAGAGAACGGAGTCGAAATAAAAATCATCCCTTTACTTTCCACATACTTTTTTAATTCCAATTCATCTACTTCATTCAACGAACATCGTTCCATGATTTCATATATGGAAACATCGGAATTCCCTGGAATAACTTTTTTGGCAGCTCCAGACATTTCATCTTCGACAATATGGGTTTGGTGTTTAATTACCTCAACTCCTGCTCTATGGGCTGCGTCTATCATTTCTTTGGCCACTTGTAAAGAGCCTTCATGATTAATCCCAATTTCGGCAATGACTAAGGGGGGATAATCGAGCCCAATTTTTCGCCCTGCTATTTCTATATATGGGTTCATAAAATGAGTTACGAGTTATGAGTTATGAGTTTTTGATAAAGATATTCTGCGTATTCCATATCATCTTTTGTATCAATGTCAACATTGGAAAAAACATGATTTACTTCGAGAGGAAAGGCATTTTCTGAGATAATGACATTCTGCAAAATCAACGATGCTTTTGTAATATACAATAATCCATTTTCAGAATATAGAGGCTCTAAATCTTGGCTGCGTTGCCCAATTGCATAATTGTACGGAATGAATTTATTATCGTCTATTTTTCCAAATTTCTGATGATTTCTCGTGACTGTAAACAAACTATCATAATTCTCTTTTTGATACATTTCAAAAGCTTCTTTCAACAAATTTTGAGGACGTAATGGATTCGTGGGTTGCAGTAAAATTACATTTTCCACAACAACTTCAATAGATTCTAAAACGTGTTTTAATGCCGTAATCGTAGGTTCCAAATCTCCCGAAAGAGATGCTGGTCTATCAATTACTTTGGCTCCATAAGCCAATGCCGTTGCTTTGATAGTTGGATCATCTGTAGAAACATAGATGGCATCTATGATTTCACTATTCGCTGCTGCATATTGTATCGAATGTACCAATAAGGGTAATCCTCCAAATAACTGAATGTTTTTCTCTGGGATACGTTTGGATCCACCACGGGCAGGAATTATAGCTATGTTTTTATATTTATTCATAGAACAGTAAAGTTTTTACCGCTGTTACATCTGTTTTGTCAACAAATAATTGATAATCATTATCATGAAACAACTTCTTTAATTCATTAAACTGATTTATACTAATTGTCCCTGACTTTATACCATGCTCAAAATGAATAATTGAAGGTGAGATTACATCAAAGTCAATATTAGTTAAAATGTTATAATCATAACCCTCTGTATCCAAAACTAAAAGACTAACATTCAAAATATTATAACCACTAACTAAACCACTAAGAGACATACACTGCACCTTTTCTTCAAACAAAAATTCTGATGGAATATTTGTCCTCCTATGATGATCTTGATCAAATGAAGCTATTCCCAAAGCAAATTCTGGAACTATTGATTCAAACTCTTTTGCTACTTTATAAATTACAGCTTCAGATAAATTATTATGAATTGCAAAATTTAACGGTTTAATATTGGGATAATCTTTATAGGTATTACATAACTCCATAAAATAATCCCTTACCGGTTCGACAACATATCCTGTAATATTAGCTTTATTATATTTTATGAATTCATGAATCGGATCAAATCGCTTTCCATCATTTGCGCCTATTTGTATAAAATTAATGTTTTTATATTTCAGAACATACTGATAAAGAATGCTCTCTAGATAATTAAAATAAAATACATTATTTATTTTAAATCCTTTCTTAAGCATCTCCCTTTGAATTCTATTCTTTATCTCTTTTTTAAAATTCATATTCTTGACATCAAACTTTTCTGTTGGTTATTAAATCATTGCAAAACTTTAAACTTGGCATTTTCTATTAGGTTATTCATTCCCTTATTCCAACTTTCAGTAGAGTATAAATTTGGTGAAATTGGTTCAAACACTAATGGAGTGTCCAAAAATTCCAAAATAGCCTCTTCCCAAGCTGAAACAAAATGAGGATTTTCAATCAATTTTCCTAATTTCCCATATTGCAACACATCTGGAACGCCTCCTATGGCAGAAGCAATGCAGTAATTACCACAATGTAAAGCCTCTATCAAACTCATACCAAATCCCTCATGGCAAAGAGTGGGAAACAAATAGCAATCGGCAGCTTGAAAATAAGTAGCCAATTCTTTATTGGGAATTCGTCCTAAATACTCGACTCCATCCTGAGGAAATTTAGATTCACAACCAATTACCCACAATACTATATCCTGTCTTGCTTCAAAGACACTTTTCCAGGCATTCAGCAAAAGATGGAGTCCCTTTTTCGGACGATCTTGGGAGCACCATATAAAAACTTTTTTATCCAAAACATTTTTGCTTTGTTTTAGTGTCTCTTTTTCTTTTGGCGAAAGCAAAAAAAATGTCGCAGTGTCAATACCATTATGCAATACCGAAAAACGAGTGGGCAAAACTGTATAATAATTTTTATGTGCCAAATAAGAATCATATGTCAATACAACCATTTCGTCTATGGCTTCAAAAAACCAACGTCCATGGAAATTTTCATAAAAGGGAGGAAATCCATGATAAAAAAACTGTAAATAGCAATTGGAACGCAACCCTTTGGACTCCAAAAAAACTAAAAGCGGGTTTACTATTCCAAAATTATCCACGATTTGAATGATGTATTTTTCATCTGGTTTTAAGATTTTACCCAGAGCTTCCAAATACCCTAAGTACGGATTCTTATTCCACTTTTTTCTAATCTTAGTTGACCAATTACTAGACACTATACTGTAACCAACTCCATTAAACCGCTGATCAGGAATTTCACAAACTATAAAATCTATTTGATGGTCTCCTTGTAAATAGTTTTTATATAACGTAGTCCAACTGCCAATTCCAGAGAAAGGCAATGAAACTTGAGAGAGCAGAATTACTTTGGTTTTAGTATTGATATCCATCGAAAATTATTTTCTTATCATCTTAAAATCTATACTTGAAAAGTCCTCGCTTATTGAATATACATAAGGTAAGTGATGTTGGTAAGCAACAATATGAAGCAACAATTTATCATTAATTTCCTTTATGGAATAAAATTCAGGGACCTTTTTCCCCAGTAATTTTTTAATTTTATACTTTAGTGTCTTTTCAACGGGGTTTTTAATTATTCTTACACTTATTACAGATGTATTTCCATCACTTAAGGCTACGAATAGAAAGTGATTAATGACACTGACTTCGTTTGACATTTCCCTTAAATGCAAATTTAACAACGTTTCATAATCCGTCTTATTCATGATACATCCCCACGCTTTCGAATTTACTTTCGTAATTCCTTTTTCGAAATTGTATTTAATATGCTTATGATTGAGTTCAACAGCTCCTTTTAATTGAAGCTCCTTGTTTAATCGTATTGTTTCTCTCTTTCTGTAATTGGGATGCCATTGATGAAGCAATAATGTATTTTGATCATAAAATTGAACCTTACACCCCAAATTTCTCAAACGATTGTGAATATCTGTATCCTCGGCTCCCCAAAAATGAAAAAACTCATCAAATCCATTAATTAATTTAAGTTTTTCCACTGGAAAAAGAGTCATTCCTGTTGCTTCTTCATTAGTTAGAAAACTTATCTTATATTCCTCAAAGTCAATTAATTTCATGCTCTCTTCTTCTGTTAAAAAACCAACTTTAAAATAGATGACCTTACTGGTGTTCAGGTGTTTTTCTAATATTTCCGTGAATTGTGGATGAAAAATTATATCAACATCTGCTGTAAAACAGTATTCAGAACTAAGATTTTTAATACCATAATTTAATGCCTTACTCTTACTCCAAGGCTGCTGTCTTGTAAAAAGATATTCATAAGAAGCAAAACTATATTGATCTATAAGTTTTTTTATTTCATAAGCTAAATTTTCTTCAGAACCATAATCTACAAATACAACACTAAAATTTTGTTGTTTTTGTTGTGCCAAAGAATCAAGTGAACGCTTTATGCGACTTAATTCTCGATTACGGTATGGATACAGAATAGTTATCATCTATTTCGTCAGTTTTTTTATAGGACTCAGTACCAAATTCTAATTTGACAAATAATTGGGCCTTGAAATAAAATTCTTATTCCTGCTTTCAATTATTCTGCTACAATTTTCAAACACAACTCTGAAGGCTAAAAAATGAAACCTGGCATCTGCTATTTTTAAACGAAAAACAAAAAACAAACAGAGAATAAATTTATTAAATGCAAATTCTACTATTTTTATTTTATTTACATCTGTATTGATATTGGCAAAATTCGTTTTAGTGTCCAACTCAAATTTCCTTAATTGTTCTTCAACGTTTTGTTCTTTATTATTATTTGCATCCAAACAATCATGATAAATTTTAGTAGACGGCACAACACCTATTTTAAAACCATGATATTTAACACGATGACAGTAATTATTATCTTCACCATACTGAAAAAATAAAGGGTCAAAACCACCAACAATTTCAAGTGTTTTTTTAGGAATTAGCCAAGCTGCAGCATTAACAAAATTTAATGGATAAATATCTTTCATCTCTTTCTGATTTTTAGTCACATAATCAGACATAATATCTTTACAAAACCACGGAGATAATTGAACACTAAAATTGTATTCCAAAGATTTCTGATCTGAATAATAATGTAAAGGCGAAAGAATCCCATATTCTTTGTTTGAAATAGAAATGCTTATCAATGTACTTAAAGTATCATTCTCGACCCAAGCATCTTGGTTCAATAAAAAAACATAATCATAGTTGTTTTCCAAGGCGTATCGCATTCCAATATTATTGGCTTGACCAAAACCTAAATTATCTTTATTCTCATGGAGAATAATGTTAGGATAACTTTTTAGAACAAAAACAGTATCATCATTACTTGCGTTATCAATTACAAAAACATCCGTTACTTTATTTGAAGATTGAATAGAATCAATACATTTTCGAATCCATCTACTCCCGTTATAAGTCGCTATGATGGTTAAAATTCTCAAGTTATTCTTATCCATATATAACCTGATCAATTAGATTAAAAATACGTTTTGCCATACCATCTCCTGAATATTCAAGTGACATTTTTTTTATTGCAACTGATTTTTTCTTTAATAACTCAACGTCATTATACAGCTCCAAAATAGCATTACTGGCAGCTTGAATGTCTAAATAAGGAACTACATATCCATTTTCATCATTTATAAATTCATTAGTTCCGTTGCCATCATCAAAACAAACTACGGGATTTCCTAACATCGCATTTTCCATTGCAACCATCGAAAAAGATTCTTCTCTCGAGGATAACAAAAACACATCCGATTCACTAAAATAATGAATAACATTATCCGTATTTGGTATAATCATTACATTACAATCTAATCGCATTTTTATAATGTCGTGAAATAAATGATTCCTTATTTCAGCATCACCATCTCTACCCACCCAAACAAAATAAATAGGCCTATCCAATTTAGCTTGATTGACAACGTTTTTGGCTATTTGCAAAAAAACATCAACTCCTTTCGTATAGTTTATTGAGCCTGAAGAACATACTACAAAAGAATTTTCAGGTATATCCAAAAGAGTAATGTCTGACTTAAAATTCTGCAAATCACGATTTACAGGTGGAATAACTTGTGATTTTTCTATAATGATTTCGTATTTTGAAACAATTGCCTTTTTAACAAAATCGGAAACAAAAATTATTTTTGAAAATTTTTTAATAGTAGAACTTAATAATTTCTCTACATTCAGGTTTTCGATAAGAACTGGTCCTTCATGTATATGCAATAAAGCTTTATTCTTATTTAAAAAATCCAGCGATGGTAATCTAGTTAATGTCGCCAAACTGTTAAGATATACTAAATCAAAAAAACCTTGATTTAATTTTTTCAAAAAATCATGCTTGGGTTTTATAAACTTATTAATCAATTTATCGCAAACAGAATGCTTTATTCTCTTATCATATAATATTGCCAGCTCTGAATTTGCTTTTAAATTATTCTCAATCTTACCTCCATAAATACATAAAACAAAACACTTATATTTTTTTGAATAAGAGCTTTCTAATAAATTATTAATCATAATGGGAGCACCTGTTGCTGATGCTTCATGAATAATAAAAAGTATTTTTTTCATGGTTTATCTTTTTCTAATTAACTCTTTAACAGTTCTATTAATATCCTTTTGTGAAATCTATACAATTCTTTAATATCAAAATTACTCCAATACTTTATATATAAATGAAACCAAGCCTTAAAATTGGCAGTATGACTAAAATAATGATAAAACTCGATTTTTTTTAAGACAAACAATCTGTTAGTCTTTGACAAACAAGACAACTTATTGTCATAAAAAAAATTCAAATACAAATATTCCGCTTGTTTTACAATATCTCTATCCGCAATTCCAGATAGACTAATATCCGAGATTCGTATGGTAACAACAGACTCATTTATAGTATAAATAGGTTTATCTTCAGAAAAGTCAATCCAAGCCATATCATCGCTATAAAAGCCAGAAAAATACTCTTTGAAATGATGTTTCAAGTAGGCCTGTCTTTTAAAAACATATTCAGACAAAGAACTTCTTGTCTCCCATTTCAATTTTCTGATAAAAAAATTTAAGCCCTTTTCTAATCTGGGATGCACATATATGTTTGAAATAGAATGATCTTTCTCATTTAATTCAACAGTTGCGAATCGCACAACATTACTTAGCCCATTGAATTCTCTAAAATGACTATAAAAAGACTCAACCACATTATCATCCAAAACATCATCATCACCCAAAATCATAATCCATTCCTCATTTCCTGAAAGAGCAATACATCGTTCCCATTGCTTTATTAATGAAGTCCTACCTAAATTTTTATCAAATCTGTGGTGTAAAAAATCAAACTTCCCTTTATACTTTTCTAATAAATCGGTTGGATTCTCTGGACTTGCATCATCGCCTATATATACTTTGAATTTTTGATTGGTTTGATTCGCCAACGACTGTAAAGTAGCATCAAAAAAAGTAAGCTTATAATATGGGATTATGATGGCTAGCATTTTAGTTTTAATTTTTGAATGTATTCAATTTTGTCTTAAATTCTTCATACGAAATCAAGTTTAAACTTTCCTTTCTATTTTCATCGAACAAATTATATTCAAAATAAGGATTTTTGACTTGTGAAGGTGTTCCTAAATTTAGTCTTTTTGAAATAATTCCAATCCCCCAATCTGAATCTACACAACAAGAAAACAAACCATTTAACTGTCTAAATTTAAAGAATGCCTTCCAAGTGGTTCCATTCCAGTTACCTCCTGAAGGAGACATCCGATAAAAATAATTTTCACTGGCATGAAAAGCTGTTGGTGGATTACAATCATGAAGCACTATAAAACCGTCCTCATTTAAAAACTCTAATGAATTAATTACATCCCTTTCGACTTGATCTGCTAAGTGCAATCCATCTATAAAAATGACATCAAATTTAATTCCTTCTTTCAATATAATTCCCGTTCTTAATTGGTTAAAAAAATCATCACTTGTGACTTTAAAATCTACAGGATTCAGAACATTTTCACTCCCTGGATCAACACTATATTTATTTTCAGAAATAATCTTATCAAAATTTGCCTCAGGATAACGAACTCCTATTTCTAAATAGTTTGTTTCTTTATCAAGAAATTTTAAAATATAATTAATAACCTCAAATCTTAATGGAAACTTATTAATTTCTAAAAAACTTTTTTGAACTCCATCTTTATAAAAAGGATCATTCAACAAGCTGTTTCCCAAATCATATCTGAATTTAATTTTTTCATACAGACTTCTCATATTTCAAATGACTTAAGATTATCAATATTATTTGAACATAAATGTTCAACATTTTCAATTATTTCTTTAATTTCCCAATCCCACCATTTTAACTTTTGAAGCTTTGAAATTGTTTCTTCATCAAATCTTTTTTTAAGTAGTTTTGCAGGATTCCCTCCCCAAATTTCATAATCACCAATATCATTTGTCACTAATGCATAAGCTGCTACTACAGCACCATTACCAATTTTCACCCCGGACATGATTACCGCTCCTCTTCCTATCCAAACATCGTTACCTATAACTACATCACCTTTAGTTGCGGGATGTCCTTTTATACTAGAAGCGTCTGGAAAATAATCATTTAGAACATTAAATGGGTATGTACTAACCCAATCTGTTCGATGATTTCCTCCCAAAAAAATAGTGACATGTTCCGCTATTGAGCAAAACTTCCCAATACATAAATTAGCATCATTATTTTCAAAAATCACATTCGGACAACCGTAAGTAAAATCTCCTATTAAATATTTTTTACCCAAAAAAAAATCTTTTGTAAAAAAATAGGTTATAATCTTTTGTGGTTTTGAAAAAAATTTCACTTTTAACTTTTTAACTATTTTTTTAATCATATCCATTTTGTTTGACTATATACCTTCCCAATATCAAATGTCTCTAGATGAGAAAAATCAGGTCTATTATTAATTATAGAAAAATTACAACATGAATCAATGACATCATACTGTGTTATTGCTGGATGATAAACTATACAATTCAATTTATAAAACCCCTTTACTAAAGTAAATTTAGGTATTACCAAATTATACAGACTTTTGTCTCTTTTCAATTCAATTTCCGAACTAAATAATGCCTGATCTAAATCATCAAAAATTCTCACCATCAAAAATTTATTTTTTTCAAATTCCACATTATATCTCAAAACAAAATTAACCTGAATATCCTCTTCTGAGTAGAATGCTGAAATTCCTCTTTCAAACTCTACCTTTTCAATATAAATATCTTTTTGTACGAATTCAGTTTTATAAAAATTTATGCTAGAATTCATATTTTGATAAAAACTTATTACTTCACTTATATCAGAATTCAATGCCACCTTCCCATTCTCCAAAACAATCCCCCTAGTACATAAACTCTTCACCGCCGCCATATTATGACTCACAAACAACACCGTCCGCCCTTCACCTTTAGAAATATCCTGCATTTTGCCAATGGCTTTTTTCTGAAACTCGGCATCGCCCACGGCCAGCACCTCATCAATAACCAATATCTCTGGCTCAAGAAAGGCTGCAACAGCAAAGGCCAAACGCACCGTCATACCGCTACTGTATCGTTTTACGGGTGTGTCTATATAACGTTCACATCCTGAGAAATCTATAATCTCGTCGAGCTTGGCAGTAATTTCTTTTTTGGTCATTCCTAGAATCGCCCCATTCAAGAAAATATTTTCTTTACCGGTCAGCTCTGGGTTGAATCCGGTTCCCACTTCAAGCAGGGAAGCAATTCGTCCCCGTGATTTTATGCTTCCGGTAGTGGGGGCCGTAACCTTGGACAATATTTTCAACAAAGTCGATTTTCCTGCTCCGTTCTTACCAATAATTCCCAAAACCTCACCACGTTCCACTTCAAAATTTATGTCTTGTAACGCCCACACATAATCACTTGTCCCTTTGGTACTGCGATCATTTGTTTCGCCTATTCTCAAATACGGATCTTCCTTCCCCCAAATTTGATGCCACCAGCGGTTCAAGTCATGACTCAATGTCCCGGTACCTACTTGACCTAAGCGGTATTGTTTCGAGATGTTTTCGACTTTTAATATAATGTCTTTCATTTTTTATTGTGAGTTGTGGGGTTTGGGTTCTGAGGTGTGTGAGTTACGGTTTAACACCTATCATTCAAACCCATAACCCATAACCCAAATCTCAAAACTATATCTATTTCCAATTCTTTTCTACATAACTCATAAAATTAAAAATCTTACCTCCTAAATTCTCATGAGCCTGAATAAAAGGCTCAAAATCGGCTTTAAAATCTGGGTATAATACGGTTAATTTATAAATATGGCTAATGGTTTCTAAACAACTAGAATGAGAAAAAACCAAAAACCGAATAAAATCTGCTTTATATTTTCTTCGTCCATATCCTTCTACAATATTAGAAACAACACTATCCGAAGAACGCCTAAGCTGACTTCCCAACTCATACAATTCATATTTAGGGAGTTTTAAAGTTTTTGGATGCAATGCTAAAAACAAATCCATACTTATTGTGTAAATATCTAAATCTTTATAACTTTTAAAATCACTCATAACAATTTCAACTTTTATTATTTTATAACTAAAACTCAAAACCTATAACTCACATCACAAATCCCATAACCCATAACCCATAACTCATAACTGACTAAACCGTATCAATAAAACTCTTCTCCGTCTTATTAAAAATTAAGAGCCCCACAAAAAAAACTAGTACCGTTACCAAAAAAGTGTATCCAAGTCCCAAAAGAGATATTTGCCCAACACTAAGCAACATATATCGGGTGGTTTCTATAACATACGCCAGCGGGTTGTATTGCACCAACCAACCATAAGACGGGAGTTTTTCTTTAAGCAAAGCCATCGGATACATCACCGCCGAGAGATACATCAGCAACTGCACACCAAAGCCTATCAAATGATTAAAATCCCTATATTTTGTAACCAATGAGGAGATCAGCATTCCAAATCCTAACCCTAAGATACCCATAAATAAGATAAGTAAAGGAAAAAATACTATCGAAGGATTCAAACCAATTGCCGCCCCCTGAAAATAATAAAAAAGATAAAAAACGATAAATATGCCACATTGAATTCCAAACTTCAATAAATTGGAGATCACTATCGAAATGGGCACTATGACTCTGGGAAAATAGACCTTCCCGAAAATACTCGCATTGTTCCTAAACGTATCCGAGGTTCCATTGAGACAGGCCGTAAAATAATTCCAAACGGTAATTCCTGCCAGATTGAATAAAAACGGAGGTACCGTCCCTGTAGCTATTCCTGCCAGATTATTAAAAATGATGGTAAAAGTAACAGCCGTAAACAACGGCTGAATCAGATACCACAATGGCCCCAGTACCGTTTGTTTATAAACCGTAACAATGTCTCTTTTTACAAAAAGAAAGAGTAAATCACGATATTGCCATACTTCTTTTAGATGAAGTGACAAAAATTTATTTTTCGGTGTTATCTCAAACAACCAAGGAGTATTTGAAGTATTCGTTGTATTCATAATTTTAGTCTAAAGGCTGAAATTAAGATAGTAAAGGAAACTTTTAATTCCTTAAATATACAACATATTTATTTTATGACTTTAAAATAATTAAAAAGATTGCTCGTCAGTTCGGGGAGTTTAATAAAATAACGGTGGGCTACCCTCAACTGTTTGGATGCCGATAAATTATACGAAAAAAGTTGGCCACTACTTGGGCGACAGCGATCTGGAGAAGCAATTGCACTTATTCTTTAAAATTCAAATAAATTAATCGAGTTATTTACTTAAAAAACAACTAAAGTTAAATGCTGGCAGGATCGAATTCCCCTCTTGAGAGGGGGCGGGGGGTGTGTTTTTTTGTTCTAAACGCAAATATTTCATTTTAATCTAGATTCCCGCAATAGCCCACCGATTTTACCGATCAAACGGATCTACACGGATTTTTTATAGCCGATTTAAATGTGCTTATAAAAAATGAAGATCTGTGAGAATCAGCAGAATCCGTGACTTCTGTGGGCAATTTATAGATTCCAAAGCAAAGCGCTATTATTCTAATGCGGATTCTGGGTTTAACAATTTCAAAAAAAAGTCTTGAACAAAAAAAAAGGTTTACAAAAAAAATTGTAAACCTTTTAATAAATTATTTCGATTATTGTTATTTATCCAAAACTTCAAAAGTAGAATTCATACTTATAAACTCCGGAACAATTGTTTTCATTTTTGCGACTATATCATCATTGCTAAAGAAATTGGCAATTCCTATCAATTCATTTATTTCGCTATGTAATTTTTCATATTCATCTTGAATTTCTTCTGCAATCATTATTTTTTCATGATGCGTTGGAATCGTTTTTGAAGTATCATTCAGTAACTCTTCATACAACTTTTCTCCAGGACGCAAACCAACAATTTCAATCTTAATATCTTTATCCGGAATAAAGCCAGCCAATTTAATCATCTTTTTGGCCAAATCAATAATCTTAACCGGTTTACCCATATCAAAAATATAAATCTCTCCTCCATTCCCCATAGCACCAGCTTCTAGAACCAACTGACAGGCTTCTGGAATGGTCATGAAATAGCGAATAATATCAGGATGGGTAATGGTAACAGGCCCACCTGCGGCAATTTGCTTGGTAAACAAAGGCACCACCGATCCATTAGATCCTAAAACATTTCCAAAACGGGTAGTGATAAATTTTGTGGCATTTGCTTTGTCCTCCTTTGAGTTTTTAATTTGCAAAGACTGCACATATTTCTCGGCTATTCTTTTGCTGGCTCCCATTACATTGCTCGGATTTACCGCTTTGTCTGTAGAGACCATCACAAATTTCTTCACATTGTATTCACAGGCTAAATCGGCTAGATTTTTTGTTCCTTCAATATTGGTCAAAATGGCCTGCGATGGATTTTCCTCCATCAAGGGGACATGTTTATAAGCCGCTGCATGAAAAACAACCTGAGGTTTGTACAATTTAAACACTTTAGACATGGCCTCAAAATTCCTAACATCGGCAATGACATTGTGAATTTTGGCAGTATAGTTGTTTTTTTCCAGTTCAAGGCTCAAATGATGCAAAGGCGTTTCGGCTTGATCCAGAATGATCACTTTTTTTGGATTAAAACTCAATACCTGCCTCACAATCTCGCTTCCTATAGACCCTGCTGCACCCGATATTAGAACCGTTCTATCCTTTAATTGTTTAGAAATCGATTTGTTGTCTAAAACAATCGGTTTCCTTTCCAGTAAATCTTCAATTTGAATGTTCTTTACCTTTTGGGAAATCTCCTTCTGGTTTTCCCAGTCGGTAATCAAAGGAACCGTATAGACTCTGTAGTTAAACTCCAAACATTGATCCACAATGATCAATTGTTCTTCTTTTCCTAAACTCTTATCCGCTATAATGACGGCCTCGGCACCTACAGTACGCATTAGGGAAGGCAATTTTTTCTTTTGAACCAGTATGGGTAAATCCAACATCCTTTTGGACGCATTTTGATTGTTCCTGTCAACAAATCCAACAATTTTAAACCGACTGGGTGTCTCAAATTTTAAGGCATTGGCTACCGATATCGCATTGGCATCCGTCCCGTAAATTATGGCTCGTATCAATTTAGTGGAGCTCTTTTCAGAGAAATAAAGCTCGAATGTTTGCTTCACTACTACGCGATACAAAAACAATCCACAGAAAGAAAGCACAACATTTATAAAAAGGGCTGTGGTCAAAAAAGCTCTTTCATCATACAATAGCTCGTACGCAAAATTAAAAAAGAGAAATACAATCAAAACCGACATTTGGGAAAACAAAAGTTTGACTGCATCGATATAAGAAGAATGCCTTATAATTCCCGAATACGTTCTAAACAACCAAAAAAAGAAAATATTTACACTAAAAAAAGAAAATACGAATAACACATCGTGAGGGGTAATGATGTATTTTAAACCTGTTCCCCTAAAGATAAGAAGCGTAAAAAAAAAGGAGACTATCAAGACCGAAAAATCAATCATAACAATAATCCATCTCGGAAGATAGCTTAAATTATGAATGCTTAATTTCAAATTGGCTCTTGAAAAAAATCCAGAAATAAAGGAGTCGTTATCCATGTTTTATAAGGTTTACTTTTTCAATAAAATTAAGTCGAAACGGCAAAAATACAAATTAAAATCTATGTAGAATTCAATTAACAAAGTAGAATTAAAATTTACAGGCAAATTATTTTAATAAAAAGTAGTGAAAAACGGTTTTAAAATAAATTCCCATTTTATAATGCAACAAACCATCCTTTTTCTTTCAAAGTTATTATACTAATTGTTCTATCAGGAATTGTATGGGCTTTATTTTTATCGCCAAGAATTATCCTTTTGAATTAAAAATAATTTGCATAATTCTGTCTAACTCATTTCAAAATCCGTTTTTTTCTGCGTCTTGGCTTTAGCCAATCCGTATCATCCGCGTTCCATTGAGAAGGATTGTCCCAGTTAGCAATTCTTTACTTCATCCGTTCGTTTCACTCGGGTGTCAAAGTCCAAACCACTTTCTTTAAATTTGTGGCTAAATTTTTTCTCCCGCTTTAAGACTACAGTTGATGTCGGATTACCTAATTTTAAACAAAAAAAATTACTCATCAAACAGGTCTTTTAAAAAATAGAAAACCAATAGTTTTAAAAATAATCTTTAAATCTCCGCAGAAACTTTGATGGTAATAATACTCTAAATTCAGTTGCACCTTATCCGGGAAAATCACACGATCATTGTATACTAAAGGCGAGTCTTGCCTTTTTAACAATTTGTCTTCATTATAATATTTTAAAGACGCCAAACTGGTTATCCCAGGTTTTAACTCCAGAACTTTTCGATTCTCTCCCTCCAACAAATCATAATATCCTGCAATATCAGGTCTTGCCCCTACAATGCTCATCTCTCCTTTCAAAACATTAAACAACTGAGGCAACTCGTCTAATTTAAGGTTCCGAAGGGTTCGCCCTATTCTTGATATTTCGAATTCACCTGAGTCATGAATCCTTTGAATGGTCCGTAATTTATAAATCCTGAATCGTTTCTCATATTGTCCAATGCGTTCCTGGGTAAAAATCCCATTGGTACGGGTGTCAATAACAGCCATAAACCAAACGATGAGTATGATCCAGAAGAACAAAACTAGCATTAGTAGAGAAAATACAACATCAAAAAATCTTTTTAGAGTTGGCTTCAAATTTCTGTCGTCTTTTTTTTGTTTTCTGTTGTCGGTTGTCTGTTTCCTGTTATTGACTGACTTATAACTCACAACCAAAAAAACTACAGTTTGTGTTTCAAAAGCCCCAAAAGATATTCTCCATACCCTGATTTTTTCAAAGGTTCTGCCAAATCCCTTAATTGTTGTTCGGTTATAAAACCTTGTCTCCACGCAATTTCTTCAATACAACCTACTTTTAATCCTTGACGTTCTTCCAAAACCTGAACAAATTGTCCCGCTTGCATCAAACTGTTAAAAGTACCCGTATCCAACCATGCCGTACCTCGGCTCAAAATCCCAACTTTAAGAGCACCTTTTTCTAGGTACACTTTATTCACATCGGTAATTTCATATTCACCTCTGGCACTTGGTTTGATATTCTTGGCAATCTCTACCACCGAATTGTCATAAAAATACAATCCTGGAACCGCATAATTTGATTTAGGTTCTACTGGTTTCTCCTCGATAGAAAGCGCCTTTAGGTTTTTATCAAACTCTACCACTCCATAGCGTTCCGGATCCGAAACGTGATAAGCAAATACGACGCCACCTTCCGGTTTCGTATTCGATTGTAAGAGTTCATGCATATTGGCTCCAAAGAAAATATTATCCCCTAAAACCAGAGCTACACTATCTGACCCTATAAACTCTTCCCCTATAACAAAAGCTTGCGCCAAACCATTTGGAATCGCCTGCTCGGCATAACTGAATTGACAACCTATAGCTGATCCATCTCCCAATAATTTCTTGAAATTAGGCAAATCATGCGGAGTCGAAATAATTAATATCTCATTGATCCCTGCCATCATCAAAGTCGATAACGGATAATAAATCATCGGTTTGTCATAAACCGGCATCATTTGCTTACTCATCGCAAGCGTTAACGGATGTAATCGAGTACCGGATCCTCCAGCTAGTATTATTCCTTTCATTATACTTTCGTGTTATTTATAATTATCGTTAAATTCATTTTTCATTCCCCTACCCTAAAGGGTGGAAAAATGAATCAGAACATTTATTATTTAAACTCATCTGTCTATTTTCGACTCCCTTTAGGGGCGGGGCAAAACGGAAATCTACGAATTTAATTTTGCAAACTCTTTGATCTTGTCTAAGACCTCTGGCAATTTCAGCAATACTTCCTCATTTGTAAATCGAATCACTTTTAAACCTTGAAATTCAATAGTAGTTGTTCGTTCTTCGTCCAAAAGCATCTGCTCTTTGGTTTGATGATAACCTCCATCAATCTCTATAACCAATTTGAGTTTATGACAATAAAAATCGGCTATGTAAACACTTAATGGGTGTTGTCTTCTAAATTTAAGACCATCCAATTGATTTTCTCTCAACGCTAACCAAAGAAACTCTTCCGCCTCAGTTGCATTCATCCTTAATTTTTGTGCATTCGAAAAGATTCTTGCTGAAGCCCCTTTCCACATATCATCAGTACTGAATGGATTTTTTTTCATTTTTTAGTACAAAAATAAGATTTTCGTATAAATTCACTCGTCTATTTTCGGCTCCCTTTAGGGCTGGAGCAAAACGAAAATCCCACAACTCATAACCGATAACTACCCCAACAACCCCATACACTTCACCAAACTCTCTTTATATTTCGGAACAACAACCCCAAAAGTAGCTGCAATTTTGGTTTTATCCAATAAAGAATATTGAGGACGTTGAGCAGGTGTCGGATAAGCCGAAGATGGAATTCCACTAATAGAACAATCAAAACCACCAATTTTTTGGATAGCCAAAGCAAATTCGTACCAACTAATTTCTCCTTCGTTAGAAAAATTATAAATTCCAGCTTGCCACTTAGGATGATTGATAATCGTCATTATGGCTTGAGCCAAATCGGCGGCATAGGTTGGACTCCCTATTTGATCATTGACAACATTCAAGCTGTCTCTTTCCTGCATCAATCTGGACATGGTTTTTACAAAATTAGCCCCAAAGCTAGAATACACCCATGAAGTCCTGATGATAATAGCTGATGGATTTGCTTCCATACAAGATTTTTCGCCAGCCAATTTAGTTACCCCATATACATTAATCGGATTCGTTGGTGCCCATTCATCGAGTCCCGTAGCTGCAGTACCGTCAAACACATAATCTGTAGAAATATGTATCAATTTACAGTCATTCGCCTCGCTCCATTTCGCCATTACGGCAACAGCTTGATGATTCAAAACATCGGCTAATTCAGGCTCAGATTCTGCTCGATCCACGGCAGTATGCGCCGCACAATTGACAATAAATTGCGGATGGATACTCGATAATTTAGCATCTAAACTATCTAAATCGCACAAATCCAACACGGTTCTGTCGGTAAAAACCCATTCGAACTGGCTATAGTTTTTCGACAAAACGTTCAATTCCGAACCCAATTGCCCTTTGGCACCTGTTACTAGTATTTTATTCATTCTATTTTAATTAGTGATTTTCGAGTTACTTACTTAAATACTGAGACTAATAAACTCATGCTTTACAGTTGTTTTTAATTACTGCAAATATTTTAGAGTAGCATTACAAAACGGAATATTTGCATTTCAAAAAAAAACACACCCCTAACCCCTCTCAAGAGGGGAATTCGCAACTGCTAACATTTAAGCTTTAGTTGTTTTTAAGTAAATAAGTCGAAATGATTTGTGGCAGTTATACCGTTAATACAAAAAGCCAAACAACCATAATGGTATTTTATTCTGAAAACCATATTCGATATCGTCTGAGGCTATAAAAGAATTTTCAACACCTTCAATTTGTTTTTTGCTTTTATCCTTTCCTCCAATTTCAAAAACATACTTCTCATCCACAAAAAAATCACCCCTGTCGGAATACATAATTTTATGGGTATAACCGAGTTGATTTGCGAAAAAAGTTTCTCTTATATTTCCAGTATTAGCAGCACTCGATGTTAAAGCATACATCAAATTTGAATTTTCTAAATATACTTTAAGCGGTTTCTGCAATTTACTAATACCACCCGACTCTTTAAACAAATTGACAGTAAGGCCAATTTCAGCCAAATAATGAAAATACAAAAGCAAAGTACTCCTAGCGATACCAATTTTGTCACTCAATTTACTAACATTGGGCACAAAAGGAACTGATTCCGAAATAATAAGCAACAATTGCTTTATTTTATGAACATAAGCCAAATCCAACCCTCGCAACAAAGGCAACTCAATTTCAAGCATCATATTAATAACCTCTTCCAAACGAGGTATGTACAAATCTAATTCTTCTTTATAAAAAGGGTAGTATCCCTGCCTGAGATACCTATCGAAATATTGCAATGGCTTTACCTTGGCAGTAATCAAAGCTGATTCTGTTGAGTGATTACTCAAAATAGACTCTAAAGTCAATTTATCAAAATGTTGTCCAGTTTCAATACTAAGATACTCCCGAAAGGAAAGCCCTTGCATGGTATACGTAATAGCCCTGCGACTCAAATCAGCTCTAGCGTTCAATATTTGCAACAATGAAGACCCTGTAAACACGACTTTTAGCATCGGGTAATCATCATAGATATTTTTCAACTCCTGTGACCAGTTGTCATATCTATGTACCTCATCTAAGAAAAGATACTCACCCCCTTTTTTTACAAAATCATCCGCTAAATCGACCAGTGTGTTATTGCTAAACCATATTGAATCCAAAGACACATACAATGTCTTATCTAACACTTCCGTCAGATTCATTTTAATATGCTGCAAGAGCATTGTTGTTTTCCCAACACCTCTTGCCCCTTTAACCCCTATTAATCTTGCGTTCCAATTAATATCATTTCCCAAACTCCTAACAAAATCCGTTGAAGTATGACTTAATTTAAAACGAAATTTCTCAACTAACTCTTCCATATTGTTGTATTTACAATACAAAAATACTTATTTTTGTTCGGCAGACAATACAAAATAATAAATTATTGTTCGTTAGATCTAACAAAATAGTGTTTTTAAATACTGTAATAAACAAAAAACAACAAAAACTGTATATTCGGCTATACAAAATAGAGCTCATTTTGTACCGTCTAGTATACAAATTCGGCTATATTCTAAAACAAACAGTATCAAGTTTGAACCATATAAGAGTCATATAAGTACATGTAAGCTAGAATAAAACAGCATAGGCTTATATGCTCTTATATTACTTATATGGTTAGCCTTTTCTTGGTAGTTGTTTTCTAATTAATTACTTGAAAAGTAATATAAGTCTAAAATGCTGTAATTTGTAGAACTAACTTGAAACTTTAAACTTGAAACTTTAAACTTGAAACTTTTAAACAATCTTAAACCCCACAACTCAAAACCCAAAACTCACAACTCTTCCTTAAAACTCACTATTACAATTCCCGAAATCAGGTAAAACCAAATCCTTTTCAGACACAATAGCATCCTTCAAATCCATTCCCCAATCGATATTCAAAGTTTCATCATCATAGCGAATTCCACCTTCACTGGCTTTGTTATAAAACTGATCGCATTTGTATAGCACCACAGCCGTTTCACTCAATACGGAGAAACCATGGGCAAAACCTTGTGGCACCAACAATTGTTTTTTGTTTTCAGCAGTTAATCTAATTCCAAAATGTTTTCCATAAGTAGGCGAGTCTTTTCTTAAATCGACTGCCACATCCATAATTTCCCCTTGCAGCACCCGAACCAGTTTCGTTTGTGCAAAAGGTGGATTTTGGTAATGCAAACCCCTCAAAGTTCCTTTTTGTGAAAAAGACTGGTTGTCCTGCACAAAATCAATATTGATTCCCAGCGCACTGAATTTGTTTTTATTATAGGCTTCAAAAAAATAACCCCTTTCGTCTTCAAAAACATCTGGAGTCAGTATAACTAAATCTTTAATAAAAGTTTGTTCTATGTTCATATTGTAATTTTATATTTTTAAAAAGAAGTATTGAGAAGAAAGATTTTAGAAAATAGAGTATAGAATACAGAAAGATAGTCAATACTAAAATTGAAAAAAAATCAAACTTTGTCTTTAGTTTTTTTTTCAATTTTAAATCTTTAAACAACCGTAAACTCTCAAGTTTGAAAATGAATCACAAAAATAAAACCGTACCAATCGGAACGGTTTTCTATATAAAAACAGCTTAGAATTTATTTTTTTAGAAAAAAATTAGCTAACAACATTAAAATAATTGTCACCCAAAAGGCAAACATCCATTTTATCATATCGGCTTTACTGTCTTTTATTTCTCCTCTAACCCCTTCTATTTTCGTATTCATTTGTTCGAACTTTGCATTCATTTGTTCGATTTTTATATCGACCTTGTAAAAATCTTCTTTGAGAACACTTTTAAACTCGGTTTGTTCATGCTTTACCTCGTTTTGTATCGTTTCCTGCACTACCTCAGCAAATAGTTTTGCCTTTTCATCCGACAATTTCAAATCGTTTCTAAAGATGTCATAAAGCTTTATTTCGGTAGTACTCATAGTAATTTCATTTTTAATGTTACCTAATTTATTACAAAGTTAAAATTATTTTATATATGCTGAGTTAAAACTGTTAAAATACATCATAATAGATTTCAGAATACAGGACACAGAATTTAGAGAACAGAACAGAGAACCAAACTTGAACTGTTTCTTTAGTTCGTTTCCCTTGAGTTTAAACCCTTAAACCCTCCATGAACTTGGTACTTTCTTTGCGTCATTCGTGTTTAAACTTATAAACAATCTTAAACCCTATAACCGAAATCCGATCACCCCTCTTGACTATTTTCTCTTTCGTAAAACAATTTTCCAACTCGGTCAATATGCGAAAGCAAATCAATATTTGTTATTTTTCGTTTTTGGGATAAATCTATTTTATAAGGCAATAGTAAATCATCTAATTTGTTCTCTATCTCCAAAAACATTGGAAAAGTTAATAAATTCTCAATAATAGTTAAATCAATATCAGAACCCACTTTAAAATTTCCTTTAGCTCTAGAGCCATAAATAAACACGCTCTCAATGCCTTCATACATAGCAAAGACATTATTTATCCTGTCTATATCTTCTTTCTTTAAACCAAATAGTATCATTCTAAAATTCTTTCATTTTCTCTTTAAAAGAAACAAACAAATCGAAATAATAATTTAATATTCTATCTCTAATATCGTTTGCTGTACTTTCATTATAAGTATGAGTGGATTGGTTTCTGCTTTTTATCATTTCCATCCATTGTGCTCCGTCTTGAATCAATCCCTTTTGAAAAGCTTCTCTTGTAGCATCTCTGGACCCTGTTATTGAAGAATCCCCCTGATATTCAAAATAATCCTTCATTACATTCCAAGCCAACTCGTGTGTGAATTCAAAAACTTGTATAAGTCCCTGCTCTTCTAGCTCGTTCAAATTACCTTTCGTTATAAATTTTTGCAACTGTCCCAGTGCTTTAAGATAATTTTCAAAACGTTGTTTCCATCGAATATCTTCCTCCATAATTCAATTAAATTTAACTGTTTTTTTGATACTTAATACTAATCAAAAATACTCTTTTTAAAAACTTGAAACCTTAAACTTATAAACAATCTTAAACCCCATAACTCATAACCCATAACTCACAACAGAAAACTCACAACAGAAAACTGATAACCGAAAACTGATAACCGCTAACTGCCAACCGACCACATCTCACTATCAAACCGCACATCATCTTCTGAAGTCCGGTCTAGTGGTAAAGTCGAAAAAGAAATCAATTTAGATTCTTCTTCCAACGACTCAATCGCATTGGCATAACCTTCCGGCTTATGAAGAATGTTGCTTTCTGTTGCAGTGAGCACCACGCTTTTTACTTATGATAATTTCAAAATTTGGTTTTCTAAAGTTACATTGAAATTTATTTCGGCTTTCAATGCTTTGAAAACTTTAATAATGGTATCGATAGTGGCGCTATTTGTACTGCTTTCAAGTTTAGAAATTTGTGATTTTTTTACGCCAACAAGTTCGCCTAATTGCTCTTGAGTTAAATTACGTTCTTGCCTTGCCGTTTTTATCATTCTTCCCAAGACATCCATACGAAGTTCGTATTCGTAGTTTTCTCTCTTTTCAGTTCCTTTTTCTCCGATAAATTTATCTTTCATTTCTGAAAGTGAATATGATTTCATTTCTGAGGTTGCCATACTATTATTTTTTAGTTTTACTTTCAAAATATTTAGCTCTTATATTACTTGCTCTTTCAATTTCTTTTACTGGAACTTTATCCACTTTTTTCACAAATCCGTGAGTAGCGAAAACCAAAGTTTCCGTTTTGTCCGTTTTATCCCAAAAAGCTAACAATCTAATTTGAAGCCCACTAAATTTCGTTCGAAATTCCCAAATATCATTCTGTAATTTTTTAAATAATTTTGGGTCGTTAGTTTGTTCAGCAACATCAATATTATATAAAATCTTTGTAATGGTTTTTTCATCAAAGTTTGATATAAAATCATCTGCTTCTTCCAGAAATCTTGTTTCAAAATATTTCAATTCTTCCTTTTTTTTATAAAATTACAAAATGTTTCTATATTTAGAAACTTTCTCGTATTTTATTTTTTATTTTCCAAGCTTAACTGACAACTCACAACCCGTAACCGAAAACTCACAACCGAAAACTGATAACAGAAAACTGATAACCGCTAACTGCCAACTGACCACATCCCACTCTCAAACCGAACATCATCTTCCGAAGTTCGATCGAGCGGCAAAGTCGAAAAGGATATCAATTTAGATCCTATTTCCAACGATTCAATTGCATTGGCATAGCCTTCAGGAATGTGGAGAATGTTACTTTCTGTAGCAGTAAGCACCACTCTTTCTACTTTTAGGTCTTTCGAAGGCGATTCCCAATTGTCAATTTTTACATAATGCACTTTTATAGTACCTTGTATGCAATAAAAATATTTGTTGTCTATTTTGTGTCCCTGCCTAGCCCTCAAAGGATTTTCGGCTGAATTGCTAATGATATAAAATCGTTCAATGGCATTAAATTTCATGTCATTTACAAAGGAAATCTGTCCCCCCCTCTGATTGGTATGGATTCATTCCTTGATTAATTGGGGATATTTATTTTCTTTTGATATGTTTTTTCATTTAATAAAACGCAGCTATCCCACAAACTTGTCCTACTGACGAAGAAAGCATCTTCATAAGGAACTCCACTCCAATATTAACATTCAGCAATTCAACATTTTAATAAAAATAAACCCCAATATCACGTTAATCCAATCACATACCTGAGCTTAAACATCTTTAAACAGAGAACTAAAAACCGACAACTATCTCCTAAACGACTCAAGCGTCCTCAAAAATCCCTCTCTTGCAGAAACAAAGCTCATCTCATTTCCGACAAATCCGACTCCTACAATTCTTTACCTCCCAAAATCATCCTGAACACGGACGATATCATCTTCATCAGAGGGATTATTTACATCCGTATGCTGCCATATTTCGGCAATAACAGCCCAATCCTCCAACCCAATCAAACGGTGACGTTCGCCTTGTTGCAAAGTAATCAAATCCCCTTTACCTAACACTTCCAGTTTTCCTTCCGTATCATCTGAGCTGCGAACTACTCCAGCTTCTCCTTCAATTACTTTCCAGATCTCTGCTCTTCGGTGGTGGTATTGCCAAGATAGTCTTTGGTGAGGAGCTACCACTAATATTTTAGGGCTTAACTTACCCGAGATTTTTAATTGCGAAACATCCAATCCATCAAAATAGGTGTCTGCAAATTCTTGTGCCTGACTTTCGTCTAACACAAAAAAACCACCCCAAGGGCGGTTAGCATCATAACTATCAATTCTAAATTGGCTTGCAACCAATTTTTGTTTTATATTCTCAAAAAATACGTCTTTCATTGTTTTATTTTTTATAACCCATCAGTTCGAGTAGATTTAAAATGCGATAGCTTTTCAAATCTACTTGAGAACCGTTACTCGCTTAAAGATACTCCTCTCCATAAATCACCGCCATTTTAGCCCTCTCCAATATTTACATCTTATTACTTAAAGTTAGTTTTGTCACATAATTAAGTAACCTTTACATTGCTGACAAAAAAACAACTTACCCCATAATGTCTTGACAATGACCACAAGTAGCTATTTAACAGAAGAAATTTTGTGGAACTAAAATAAAAATTAAAAATGATATTCTAAAGTAACCTGAAATTGCATATTCAATTTATTATTATCAAGTTGCCACTGATAATTGCGCATCCAAGCGGTATTCAACTTAGCTTGAACCCCTACATTACCAAAACGACGATACGCATATGCAATCAAATTCATATCAATCCATTTGTGATTATAGTCAGTATAAACATCATAACAACAGAAACTACCCTAAAACCCTTCTCACCACTTTCGCAATTCGTTCTCTTTCTTCATCAGTAAGATTAGACCCCGAAGGCAAACACAATCCATTTTCAAATAAAGTTTCGCTAACCTTGTTTCCATAATAAGGATATTGCTCAAATATCGGTTGCAAGTGCATTGGTTTCCACAAAGGACGACACTCTATATTTTCGGCTTCAAATGCGAGTCGTAACGATTCACGATTGATGCCTTTTGATAATTCAGGATTAACGACAATGGCACTCAACCAATAATTCGCAAAATAGTCTTCGTTGGGAACAGTAAAAACGGTAACTCCATTTATATCTTTGAATAAATCAACATAAAAAGCATTCATTTTTCTACGCAAGTCCACATGATCGTCTAACACTTCCATTTGCCCGCGACCAATGCCCGCACAAATATTACTCATTCTATAATTATACCCAATTGCACTGTGCTGATAATGTGGTGCATCATCTCTGGATTGAGTAGCGAAAAAAACAGCTTTGTCTTTCAAAGCTTTGGTAGGAGTAACAATGGCGCCTCCACCCGAAGTGGTAATAATTTTATTTCCGTTGAACGACAATACACCAATATCACCAAAAGTACCACACTTTTGTCCTTTGTAACTGCTACCTAATGCCTCCGCGCTGTCTTCCAAAATTGGGATGCCATATTTATCGGCTACAGCTCTAATTGCTTCAATTTGATAGGGTACACCGTATAAATGAACCGCTATGATAGCTTTTGGTTTTTTTCCATTGGCTATTCGGTCGATAATGGCTTCTTCCAATGCCACTGGGCAAAGATTCCAGGTTTCAGTTTCACTATCAATGAATACAGGAATCGCTCCAAGGTACAAAATAGGATTGGCCGATGCCGAAAAAGTCATGGACTGACAAAGCACCTCATCTCCCGCTTGAACCCCTAACAAAATCAAACCCAGATGAATTGCGGCGGTTCCAGAACTTAAAGCACCAACATGGGATTGATTGCCCAAATACTTCTCTAAATCTTGCTCTAAACCATTTACATTGGGGCCTAACGGAGCTACCCAATTGGCATCAAAAGCCTCTTGAACAAATTGTTGTTCACTTCCTCCCATATGTGGAGAAGAAAGCCATATTTTTTGATTTTCCATTCTGAATATTATATTTTACACCTCCCCTTCTTAAGTCTAAAGATTGGCTATTTATTTTTTTTTTAAAATCTAAGCTGCTTTTAAAACAAAACGTCTAGATTATTTCGCTTATAGCAAAAAAAACTCAAAATTATCTCTATGAATAATATCAAAATTAGACTCTGGATAATTCGCTATAAACTGTTTAGGAAACTTAACCTTTGCCTCAGGATTCCATTTGAATTCAAAAGCTGTGATTTGACCATCTGAATCCTCTATATAATCTAATTCTTTTTGTTCTTTTGTTCTCCAAAACCAATAATTAGCCCACTTGCCGCTGTAATTCAAATGTTTCATTCTTTCAGAAATCAAGAAATTCTCCCACAATGCGCCTATATCCGTTCTGTTTTCAATCTGATTAAAATTTGAAATCAGTGCATTACGAATACCATTGTCATAAAAGTAGATTTTTTTACTATTTTTCAACTCATTCCGAATGTTTCTACTGAATGAACTTAATTTAAAAACAACAAAAGTCTGCTCTAATAAAGTTATATATTTCTCTACCGTTTTCGAATCTAACCCACACAGAGTACCGATTTCGTTATAAGAAACTTGAGAACCAACTTGTAAAGCTAGAGCCTGCAAAAGCTTAATTAACTTTTCAGGTTTTTTTATTTGTTCCAGCATCAAGACATCCTTATACAAATAACTATCCGAAAGTTGTCTCAAAATATCTTTTTCATTTCCTTGATTATTTACCACATCAGGATAATAACCATATAACAAGCGATGGGGCAACATTCGCTTTTCTTCAAGTAAACCATGATGGCTAACCATTTCTGAGAAAGAGAGAGGGTACATCTTGTACTCCCATTTTCTACCCGTTAGGGGTTCATTAACTTTATTTGCTAAATCAAATGATGAACTACCGGTAGCAATCAATTGCACCTCTGGCATAGAGTCAATAATCAATTTCAATCTCAGTCCAATTTCTTCAATACGCTGAGCTTCGTCAATAACAATTACTTTTTTATCACCTATAATAGCTTTAAATCTATCGGCCGATATGTTCAAAAAAAGTTTTTGAACATCTAATTCGTCCCCATTTAACCAAAGGACATTGTGGTTGTCTTGAAAAATTTTTTTCAACAGTGTAGTTTTCCCCACCTGCCTAGGCCCCATTATAAGTATTGCTTTTTTCTGAAAAAGCCTCGACAAAATACTCTCTTCTAAACTACGGATTACCATAAACGTCTATTTTACGGTACAAAATTAAACTTTTTTGGATTTGATTCCGAAAAAAACACAACTTTTTTGGATTACAATCCGATAAAGCTGTATTTCATTTTGCGGTATGCGATAAATTCTCTTTTACAAATTGTTGCTCGTTTCCTCCAATATGTGGTGAAGAAAGCCATATTTTTGAGTTATTCATTTTCTATTGAATTATATTTTATTATTTTTCCCGGATTCCCCACTATAACTGCAAAATCAGGAACATCATCTATGATAACAGTTCCTGCTCCTACTGTAACCCATTTCCCTATTTTAATTCCTTGAATGACAGAAGCTCCTATTCCTATTTGAGTCCCTTCCCCGACAACTACATTCCCAGCTAGAGATGCATTGGGAGAAATATGAACAAAATCATTTATACTACAATCATGATCAATTACAGCACCCGTATTTACAATACAGTGTTTTCCTATATATACTGAAGCATTTAGAATTGCTCCAGCCATTATTACAGTACCTTCATTAATTTTCACATCATAAGAGACTATTGCATTAGGATGTATTGCTTTTACATATAGTGCAGGAATTTTTTTAGAAATTTTCTTTCTTATCTCATTATTCCCAATTGATATAATTAATTGCTTGTCTATAAAGAAGTCTAAAGTTTTAGTTTTAAAAACCGGTATATCAAAAATTGCATTAAATTTAGGATTATCATCAAATATCCCTTCAATTGGATACTCATTTGATTTTTTAATAATATCAACAACGACTTTACAATGACCATTTCCTCCAAATAAATACATACTAATTCCCTTTAAAAACTTCTGTTGTCACTGAACCATTTGCATTTATACCCTCCGACTTAAATACTTTTTTTACAGTCAAAAATAATATCTTAATATCTAAAAAAAAGTTTAAGTTTTCTACATACCAAACATCATACTCAAACTTTTTTTGCCAAGAAATGGCATTCCTCCCATTTACTTGTGCCCAACCCGTTATACCGGGCTTTACATCATGACGCCTTTTTTGCATGTCATCATACAACGGCAAATATTCCGGTAATAAAGGACGTGGTCCTATTAAACTCATATCGCCTTTTACTACATTTAGCAACTGTGGAATTTCATCCAAAGAGGTTTTTCGTACGAATTTCCCAATTTTTGTCAAACGTTGATCGTCAGAAAGTAAATTCCCAACTATATCCTTTTTGTCGTTCATAGTTTTGAACTTAACAATTTTGAAAATTTTCCCGTTTTTACCTGGACGTAATTGAAAGAAAAAAGGTTTGCCTTGATTAGCAAAATACAAACCGATAATTACAATAACGAATAAAGGACTTAGTAGTATTAATCCTACTACTGCGCAACTAAAGTCTATTATTCTTTTTAAGAAAATTTTATACATTATCTAATACTCATAAGTTTTCTCATAGATTCTATATATTTTTTGGCTAAAATAGTTCTATCAAAATTGGCTTTTGCAAATTTATATCCATTTTCACCTTGTACTATAACTTGTTTAGGATCATTTAAATACATTCTAATTTTCTTAGCAAAATCTTCCGGATTTTCTGGCTCAACAAACACCCCAGCCTTAGCATCTTCAACCAATTCTTTTGAGACCCCATCAATAGCCATCAAAATAGGGCGTTTACAAGACATATAGTCAAACGTTTTATTAGAATAAACAGTTTTGAAAGTATCTACATTTTTAAGTACTGAAGCTCCCATGTCAGATGCTAAAATATATTTAAAAACTTCTGCTTTGGGAACAGGATCCAAGAAACGAACATTGACAGCTTTCTTTTCTGTTGCCAATGCAATGAGTCTTTTCTTTTCCATACCATCACCTATTAGAAGAAACAACACATTTGTATCAGACAATAATAAACCTGTTTCAATGATTTGCTCTAAATGATTCGCAACACCATGTGCTCCAACATATGTAATTACAAACTTTCCTTCAAGATCATGTTCTTTTCTAAAAATAGCAGTATCAAAATTTTCAACGATTTTATCTGACAAAGTAAAATCGGCGGCATTGGGTATGAAAATAATTTTATCCGGATTTACTTTTTTCTTTTCAATTAAAGTTTGTCTAAAAGCTGGTGTTAACACATTAATAAGTGTTGCTTTTTTGTAGATGAAAGCCTCCAATACATAGGCTAGCTTTATAATTAGACCATTAGTCACCACCCCTGTATCTATAGCGGATTCCGGCCATAAATCTCGAATTTCAAAAACAAAAGGAGTTCTTTTAAACAGCGAAATCAAATACCCGCTTATCCCTACAAATAAAGGTGGTGATGTTACAATAATAACATCGTACTTTCCTTTTGTGATAAATAAACCCGCCCATAAACTAGAAAAAACAAAAGAAAAATAAGCCCATAACCTACCTACAAAACTAGAATTATAACTCTCTGAAACATGACAACGAATAATATTTACAGCACCTTGTTGTTTTTTCTTAAACCATTTTCCTTTATATTCTGGCCTTTTACAACTTGAGCTATAATGCATCATTCCTGCAATAACAGTAATATCATTCCCTTCCTCTGTCCATTGTTTGGTGATTTCATTCCAACGGGAACCACCGTGATCATTGTCTTCTAAAAAATATTGATGTAGCAGTAAAATTTTCATTCCTAATATTATTTATATTTTAAAGTAGTACTTATTTTGTTATCAAATGAAAATGCTAAAGCTTTTCCATTTACTTTTTGTCCGTAAAAGGAAGAGTTGAAAGAAGTAATTATTTCCCCTTCAACTGCAATATTCTGATCTGCTAGGCTCTTGAATTCCCATTCAAAGTCATCGAAATGCCAAATTTGTTTTTTCAGCAATCCATTCGCATGTTCCACTATATCATCAATAACCCATTCTTTTTGAATTTTGCTTACAGTGACTTTTCTTGAATGAGCTATCTTTGGATTAATAAAACGAAAAGCACTAATTTTCCCCGTAAAAACAAAGCTGTTCTCTGTTTCTTCCCATTTCCCAAAAAGTGCTTGAGACCAATAAAACCATATAAAACGACTCCCTTTTAACATCTGTGAATGGTCCTCTACGGTAACAGTATTATGTCCGGTAGATCCTGTAAAATAGTCTAAATATTTTTTATCAGTGTTGTATTTATAAGTCCCTGAATCACGCAACACATTTTCTCCTTTAATCCATATATCCAAATGAAGATTATCAGCATGAGAAGGGCGGTCTTTGTATTTCCCACAACGAATGAAACTAAATGAATCTTTGACTCTCAAAATGAAATACCCTCCAATATTGTAACTAGTGGCACCGTATTTTTTTGTCAAAACAGCTCTGTTCACCTTATTGCTTATTTTGTCTTCAGAAAATAACCATAAAGCATCTTCTACTAAATCGGCAGTTTCATACAGCTTTTTTTTGGTCAATATGAAATGTAAGGTGTTTAATTGCGGTCTATAATCCCGATAAAGGGTTTCGGACAAAGGAAAAAACAATGCTCCATCATTTGCTCCATAATTGGGCAAAAAACCATTTTCTTCCTGCAAGCATTGGTAAAGGAAATCTAAACTTTTATAAGCACGGTCATACACCGTATTTGAAAATGGCACATGATGTTTTTCAGTCAATGAAATTCCTAATGATAATAACTGAATGACCACCCTATGATAGTTCATACTAAACTGCAAAAAAGTACCGTCTTCATATATCTGGTAGGCAATTTCTTTTTCAAACCAAGCTCTTCCTTTATTAGCCCATTTTTTTGTCTCAGGTATAAAAGGAAATAACAGTTCACTTAGTGTCAAAACTAAAGTCTCTGTTATTGCATGGTTGTTTCTAACAGCAATTCTTGAAAAATTGATATGATGGTACACATGATGCAACGACCAATAAATGACATGCTGTATTTTTAACCATCGTTCTTCCGTTAATGCTTCTGAATTTTTATAAAATGTCAAAGCATAGCACCAATTAAAAATACGCAATGAAATTTCCTGACTGCATCGCCAATTTGGTCCTTGATTGATTGGATTGGCAGCTATCCAACTTTCTATTTCTGAGAAAACAAATTCTGCATGGTCTTCCTCAAAATGATAATCGTATCTAATAACTGTTAATAAATAAGAAAAACGAGATTTTTCCCAAACATATTTTATATCTCCATTGGATGGATTTAAATCGCTAATTTCTGACCAATGTTTTGAAACATCATAACGATAACCGCTATCTGGATTTGTAATCCAATCATAATCCAACCCTATATTTTTCCATTCATGACTAAAAAAACAAATTTCGCCATTGGATATTCTTTTGAATTTATCTTTTAAGGGTGTCTTTTTTTCTTTTGGAAAAGTTAATAATTCCCGTTCAGCAATGACAAATGAAGATGTGTTTTTTCTCCAAGCATCCAAGGTGATAAACGATTTTAACGGTGGATTTATAGGGTGCTTTTTTTTAAGGATTCCAAATCGTTTTTCAAATTCATGTTGCACCCGATATGATACATATCGGATGCCCATGTTTTGTAAAAGTTGTAAGGCCAAAGATATTTTCATTATTCTTTTGTTTTCTTTTGCAGTAAATTGGTTTGTACCAATTTTAAATCTTCACCCAGCTTCCTGTTTTTAAACTTTCAATAGCTGCAAATGAGGCTTTGGAAGTGTTTATCAAATCCTCCATTGAAATTAATGGAGCTCCTCCATTTTGAATTCTATTGATTAGGGAATGAAATTGATTTTTATGTCCTTTATCTAAACTTGTTTTTAATTTAGAAAAGCCTTTGAAGCCAAAACCTTCCGTTTTTCTAAAATTATCCATTACCAAAGTTCGTTCTTGCGAATAAACTTCCACACGTTCTTTGGCATACGCTTTAGATCCATTTGAAAAATAATTGATTACTCCAGTAGAACCATTTTCATATTGTAATAATATGGTAGCATTATCGGTGTTTTCTTCAGGATTAATTCCCATGGCGTTCATGCAAACGGCTTTTACTTTACTCCCTGTCAAGAAAGTAATTAAATCAATAAAATGACAAGCCTCACCAACGATACGACCACCACCGACTTTTAAATCGTGTATCCATACATTAGCCGGAATAAAACCCGCGTTCATAGTGGCAATTACATTCATAGGTGCCGAACCAAGTAAACTTTTCATTTTTTCAGCATGAGGTGAAAAACGGCGATTAAACCCTACGGTAATCGTTTTTCCTGAAGCCTGTTGCGCCTCGATAACACATTCAAGTTCATCAGTATTTAGCGCTAATGGTTTCTCTACAAAAACGTGTTTTCCTGCTCGTAATGATTCTACAGACATACTCGCATGTAGATTATGACGGGTAGTTATCAACAACAAGTCGACCTCTTGATCTGCTAAAATTTCTTTGTAATTTGTGGTAGAATGAGAAAAACCATATTTCTGTGCCATGGCTGTACCACTGACACCTCCTTGGCTTGCAATATATTTATAGTGTGCTCCACTTCCTTTTAAGGCAGGCAACATGGTCATTTTAGTAAAATTCCCTGCTCCCACAATACCTATAACACCTTTAGCTTCCTTGAAACTAGCTTCCTTTAATTGAATTGTATTTGAAGGATTTTCTATATGCTGCTCCTTGTAACTCAATATTGATGCTATTGATTTGCTTGAACCAATTTCTCCATAAATTGTTTGATACGATTCTAGCGGAACAATTTCTGTAATCATTTTATTGACCACAAGCTTTTTTGAAGATATAGCTTGTAGTATGGCTTCAAAATTTCGTTTTTCTGTCCAACGCACAAATGCTAAAGGATAGTCATTTCCTCTGTTTTCATAATCTTCGTCGTAGCGACCAGGACCATAAGAGCAGGAAACCTGAAAAGACAATTCTTTTTCATAAAATTCTGCTCTGCTTAGATTCAATCCAATTACACCAACCAATACGATACGTCCTCTCTTACGGGACATCCTTGCGGCTTGTGAAACAATTTCATCTGTTTTGGCCGAAGCTGTAATTAGCACACCATCTGCGCCAATACCTCCGGTAATTCCTTCAACAAACTTAACAACATCTCCAGATTTTGGATTAAAAGGAATAACACCCCATTGTTTTGACAATTCCAACTTACTCTCGTCGATATCTACACCTACTACTCTGCAACCATTGGCAACTAATAACTGAGCCGTTAGCAACCCAATTAATCCTAGACCTACAACGACTATTGTCTCTCCTAAAGTTGGATTTAACAAACGAATACCTTGCAATCCTATAGAACCTATAACGGTAAAAACAGCTTCGTCATCGGATACGCCATCAGGAATGTGTGCCACTAAATTTTTCGGAATACAAACAAATTCAGCATGCTGTCCATTGGACGCCACACGATCACCAACTTTAAATTCACTTACGCCTTCACCTACGGCAATAACACGTCCTACATTACAATATCCCAGAGGAAGTGGCTCTCCTAACTTATTAAAAACAGCTTCGAGAGTTGGTACCAAGCCTTCCGTTTTAATTTTATCTAAAACTTGTTTAACTTTATCAGGCTGTTGGCGGGCTTTAGAGATTAGATTTGATTTTCCAAACTCTACTAACATCCGTTCAGTACCTAAAGACACTAATGAACGTGTGGTTTGTATTAAAACTGCTCCTCTTTTTACTTGTGGTGCAGGGACTTCTTCTAATATTGTGGCTCCTGTTTTAAAGGATTGTATAATTTGTTTCAATTAAATTTATTTTTTTATTATAATTTTGCAAAAAATGTTTTCGTTTTAGTTTATCTAGTATTAGACTCCTTTTAATTTAAGTTGGAGTCCATTTAAAATATTGTATTACGGCTCTTTAGGTTTAATATTATTTACTTCATATTATAGATATTTAAGGGGTAATTGTTTTCACGACTAGTTTTTTTCCCAATTTACAGAAATACACATCAATCTTATTGAAAATAAAATTTGAAAGAATATAACTAGTTAAAAAAATAACTAATAAATTAATTACAAATACTATTAATGGATTTACACCAATTAAATTCCTGTTTAAGAAAAACACACTTACATTCATAATAATTAGATGTAAAAAAAAGATAGCATAAGACTGAGTTCCTATATTAGCAATATACTTATAAATGGAGTATTCTTTAAATCCACTTAAAGTCTCATAAGAACTAATTATAAAAAAAATGATACCTATTGAATAAAAAATATGGTAGTCAATCGGCTTTATACTTCCGTGTAGCATTCCCATAAAAATCGTGGCTGACAATATCAAAAAAGGGAGTTTAACTTTTGTGTCAAAAAAACAATCTTTATAATGAAACAAGACAATTCCTAAAATAAAACATGGAAATTGATTTGTGAAATAATAATAATAAAAAGATCCTATATTAATATCATCCCAAACAAGACCAATTGTCTTGGGAAACAAAGCAAGCAAGCCCAAAGACAACAAAAAGTACAAAATGCTTTTTTTCTTTGTATTCACAAAATTGTATACAAAAAACGGAAATAGTAAATAAAAATATACTTCAATAACAATCGACCATGAGCCGTCAAGCAAAGAGTGAAGTCTATAAGCTGAAAAGCCCTGTAAAAAAAATAAATGAGCAATAAAATTGCTTTTAGTTATGTGCTCTAATTTCAATTTATACATACTATAATTATCAAAATCTTTGTACATGTAATTTAAAAGTAAAAAAACCGCCAAGTTTAGTCCTAGAAATATAAGATATAAAGGAATGATTTTACTCATTCTCTTTATATAAAAATTGCCTACAAATCCTTTTATGTTTCTATTATAATTAAAACTAGAATAAATAAGGTACCCGCTTATTACAAAAAACAACTGCATCGAGACAGAGAATCGAGACATAACAATATGTAAATTGGGAAATTCAATACCAATACCAGGAATAGTCATCCAAGCATGCAGAATTATAACGCCAATAACTGCAAGCCCTCTATAAAAATCAATATTACTATCTCTCATACCTAATATAAAACATTCCTTTTAAGTAATTACACAACCATAAACAAGTTACTTCAAATACAATTTTTAAACCAATACAATTTTATACGTCCCAATATAATATAAAAAAAGCTTAAATCTACGACTCTAATATTTTAGAAAAATAATATTCCCAAGTAAGATTGTCTAATTCTTTGGTATTAGGTTTTACTTTTCCAAAATTTTCTATTGTATCTTTAATTATTTCCTTAACATCAACAACATTAGGGCTTACAGGACGAATAGCTTTATACTTTTTAAAATCATCATCAATTACAAAATCACTACTTACAATAATTTCTAATCCATAGGACATAGCTTCAACAACAGTAATGTCAAAATCTCCCACATCTAGACTCATGAAGACATCAGAATTAACTAAATATTCCTTTAATTTTTCATCACTTATTCTACCTGTCAGATTGATTTTATCTTGTAAATTATTATCAACAATAATTTGATTTAGTGAATCAAATTCTTCTCCTCCTCCAATAATAGTTAATTGATAATCTATATTTAGTTCCTTAAAAGCATTAATAACTAAATCTACCCGCTTCTTTTTAACCAATCTGTTAACCATTAAAAACTTAATCGTTTCATTTGATGTACCATTCAAACCTTCACGGTGATTCCGAGAAGATATTTCTTTACGGCTAAAACCGGCTCTTAATACTTCCGGAGTAATTTTATATATTTTTTCAACTTCCCACTGAACTTGTTTTGACAAAGTAAAAGTTTTAAAAGCTTTTCGAATAAAATAATATCTTAAATAAGCTAGAGTATTATTAATTAATGCGTTAGAAACACTAAGCTTAGGGGAAGTTAGGGGAATTGAATCTTTGTACCCTTGACATGAATTTACAATTTCAGTCAGATGTTTTCTAAACAGAATGGAGTACTTTATATTATCGTATGGAAATTGATATGTTTGCCCGAAGATGAGTACAGTGAATTTTTTATTAAGTATTCTTGCAATAATCCCAACAATAATCGCATCGTATTCACTCTGGCAAAGTAATAAATCAGGATTAAATTTACGCGCTATACTCAACAATTTTATAATACTCTTAAATCTATCAAAACCAAATTTTAATATATTACTCCTTTTAACTTCTTTATTATTTTCGAGGACAACTACATCTTTTAATTGATACCCTTTACCGAATAGTGCTTTTTCATTATAACGCCATGTTACAACTTTTGTTTGTACACCAATAGAATCATAATATTTGACGCCTTCAAGTAAAAGCCTTTCTCCGCCTCCTATTTGCTCTAGAGACCCAACAACCCACAAAATTTTCTTTGACATACCTAACTAATTTTTAATTTTAACCTACTAAACCCTTTAAAAACTGCTTCGTAATAAGCAATAGATAAACTAACACTATACATTAATATACCCTCTGCAGAATTTCCCAGAACGGCTATAAAAAAACAAACACCTATTAATCCTATAATTCTATCTTCTCTATATACTCTGAGTAGATTTTTACCAATATAAAAAACAAGTAAAACTCCAAAAATCACACCAAAACTAGATATAAAAAAGGCTAATAAACCATAATCCATAACGTCTTCATATCTTTGAACAAATATGTAAGATGACCCATTAACTCCATATCCAGAAAACATCAAATTGTCCTTAATGATATCCTCAAGTGTTACCATTAAACCATAAACCCTATCCATATCAAGATTCTTTAAAACTGAAGAATCCATTTCTTTAATTTCACCCAAATTCTTTATTAAATCGGATATTCGGAGAAAAGTACCACTAAATTCAATTGATGAAAAAGATTTAAGACCTATTCCTATACTTATTATCAACAAGCTTAAAATTATAGATATTTTTCTCAAAGAAATTTTAGATGAAAATAAAAAGAGTAAACTGAAGAGAATAGTAATATAAACGATAACTGATTGAGTGTTTATGGCGCAAATAAGAGCCAAAAAGAACCAAACCCGTCTCCTTTCTAAAATACAAATCCCAATAAAAGCTGCCAATGTTCCTGAAAAACCTGATGGTTCAGAGAAGAAGCCTTGAACCCTCGGAAACCCATCAGCAATGTGTATTTGTATATTTGAACCGAATAATAAATGCATTGATAAAAAAAACAAACTAAATACAATGCTAACTGCTGAGAATTTAAAAAAAATATTAATAAAGGTTTTTCTTTCATAAAAATACAAAAAAAAGACCACATTAGTAAATAACACTAAAATAAAACGAAAATAATATAGTAACAACATACCTATATTATTAATATCTGAAAGAAGTAAAATAAAAAGAATTTGAAAAACCTCAATTAAAAGTAACAGCAAAAAAGAATTGAGCAATTTTTTTAGATCATGGACTAATCTAACCCGTAATACATAATGTATAAAAAATAAAATAATTAATAGTTCACATAAATAGCAAATCCAACTTAAATTAAATTGTGTATAAGACTCATAACTACCGCCCAAACCACCTATAAATATCCTGACAAAAAAAAATTGTAAAAAAAATAGCACTGTAGCAATATAATTAATTCTAACTCCCATTAAGTCGATAAATTTACATTATTATTCCTACTTGCAAACACACAAACCAAAACGAGTAAAACAAAGTATGCTGAAAAAGTTGCACTAACAGCTGCCAGAATACCGAATCTTGGTATGAAAATAATATTTAATACTATATTAACCATCATTGCAACCCCATATAATGCTGCCAATAACTTAGTTTTCTTAGCTACAGTTAATACCTCAGAATAAAAACTTGCTATACCTACAAATATACCTGAAAAGGCTATAATAGGTATTATCCAATGTCCTTCTACATACTTTTTATCTAAAAAAACTGCACTTATTGTTCTTGAGAAAATTGCCAACAGGACTACTATTGGCAGGGCAAAAAGTAAAAACTGTGAAACCCCCTTGCGTATTTGTAATAACAGATCAAAATTTTTGGAATTAATATTCTTATAGAGTATCGGTGTAAAAGCAGAAACAAATATTGCTAAAAAAGCAAATACACTTTTTTCCGCAATATTATAATTAGCTGCATATATCCCAACCTCATTATTATAACCATTGTATTTGAGAACAATTTGATCAATGCTTGAGAGCAATTGTGAAAAAGCACCAATTAATACCACAGGCCAACCATATGACATCATTTGAGAAACCAACTTAGTATTCGTTTTTACATACCAAATAGAATGAAACTGATTTATTTTTATAATTACAAAATACAGCAAAACTACAAAATATGAAACTACAAAGGCTAGTATTACTCCGACCCAACCGAAAATTCTTAACAAAGGAATGACTGTACCTATTAAAGTCACGCTTTGAATAAGAAGCAATCTTAAATAAAATTTTAGATCCCGTTTTATCCTAACAATTGGAACGATAAGCAAAAATAGTCCATACAGAATACTTAAGGGAATAATTGCTATAACAATCCAAAAAAAATCATCCGACATGTAAAAATAAGATAACAAACTTGCTAATACACCTATAGAAAGAAATAATAAAAAGGGTTTAAATAGCGTTTTTAGTAATACGTTATAATAAATTAATTTAGAATCTACCTCATGATAAAACCGTAAGGCCGCTGATGATTGCCAACCTGATAAAACGATCGCTATATAAGTTGAAATACTGAATGCAATCGAAAAATTTCCAAAACTTTCCGGATCAAGATAAATCGAAGAAAGTTTAATAATGATGAGCCAATATAAAACGGTAATTCCTTTTATCAGTCCATAATATATAATGTCTCTAGAAATCATACTTTAAAAAGGTCAATCAATACTTTAGAAACTGCTTCAACATCATTTTCGGTAAAGCCAACTCCACTAGGTATATAAAAAGCTCTATTATAAAGTATTTCAGCATTAGGATATTCTTGACCTTCAAACAACTTATCTTCTTGAAATACCGGCTGTAAATGCATTGGATAATAAAATGGTCTTGTAGCTATACCAGCTTCTTGCAACAACAACATGGCTTCTTTTGCGTTATATTTAGAATTTTCATTAAGAAAAATTCCATAAACCCAATAGATGTTTTTGGCATATTCCGTTTCCATCAAAGGAAGATTAAAACCGCTAATATCTTTAAGCAATTCTGAATATTTATTCCCTATTTTTCTTTTTAATACAACATGTTCATCTAGTTTTTCAACTTGTGCCAATCCCAAAGCAGCTTGAATGTTGGTCATTCTATAATTCCATCCCAATTCCTTATGTACAAAACGAGATTCGGTCTGAAAACACAAATTTCTAAAGCTCCTACATTTATTGGCTAAATCATCGTCATTGGTTAAACACATTCCCCCTTCACCAGTGGTTACCTGCTTGTTTGGATAAAAACTTGTGGTACTAATATGTCCGAAACTCCCACATGGTTTACCATTAAAAGTTTGTCCTATCATCTGTGCAGCATCTTCAATGACATACAAATTATGTTTATCGGCAATTTCAATAATTTTATCAATCCTACAAGGAAGCCCATACAAATGAACGGCTAAAATAGCTTTAGTCTTACTTGTGATTTTTGATTCAATTTCATCAACATCCATATTCCACGTCTTCAACTCAGAATCTACCAATATAGGAATGGCACCAATTCTAATAATCTGCAAAATACAGGAAATAATTGTATGTGAAGGTAAAATAACCTCGTCCCCTTTTTTTAAACCAATTGCCGAAAAAGCAATATCTAGAGCTGCGGTTCCGTTAGCTACTGCTATCCCATGTCTCCTATCTGTATATTGTGCAAGTGCTGACTCAAATTTATCTACAAATGGTCCTTCCGAAGAAATCCATCCAGTAGTTATACACTCAGTAACGTATTTCAATTCGTTTCCATCCAATAAAGGCGTGTTAACAGGAATAAAATTATTTTTACTCATTTTATTAGATATTATCAAATTTTACATTGTATTTATCAAAGTCTCTTCCGTAATATGGTCCTTGCTTAATTTCGAAATATTTAGTTTTAGATTTTAATTCAATCCTGTGCCCGCCGATGAATTGCAAAAGCCCCATATTATCGGTTAATACAACTCGCTCTATGAATTTTTCATCCTCACCTAATACATCAACTATCATTTCACCAGATATAACGTACAAAAATTCCGAAGTTGTTTCAATTTCTCTTTTCACTCTTTTATGAATATGTGGAATTAAAACCTTATCATTTTCAATTTCGCCAAATCCAAATTGAAAAGTAGCATCAGAAGGTGTAGGAAATGCAACACCTTCAATCTTATTCATATTATAAACTTGAGCAATAAGCACTCCATCGATTATTAAATCTACACACATACATTATTAAATTTATTCTTTACAATGTTCAAATCATTATCCATCATATCTTTAACGATCGACAACAAATCATGTTTTGGTTCCCATCCTGTAACTTTTTTAATTTTAGATGGATCACCAATCAATAAATCCACTTCAGTAGGTCTAAAATAATAGGGGTCAATAAAAATAATATCTTGCCCTACATTTACTTTAAGCTCGCTTAAACCTGTTTTAAACTTATATTTTTCCGAATCAATTTCTGATATTGTTCCAATCTCATCTACACCTTCTCCTTTAAAAGTAATATAAATCCCCACCTCTTGAAAAGAGAGTGTTAAAAAATCTCTTACTTTAGTTGTTTTCCCAGTTGCAACAACAAAATCTTCAGGTTTGTCTTGTTGTAAAATTAACCACATAGCCTCTATATAATCTTTTGCATGCCCCCAATCTCTTTTTGAATCTAAATTTCCTAAAAACAATTTGGATTCAATTCCAAAAGCTATACTAGCAGCATTCATTGTTATTTTTCTTGTAACAAAAGTTTCACCTCTAGTTGGAGACTCATGATTAAAAAGAATTCCGTTACAAGCAAACATATTATATGCCTCTCTATAATTAACAGTAATCCAATATGCATAAATTTTAGCAGCAGCATAAGGAGATCTTGGATAGAAAGGTGTTGTTTCTTTCTGTGGAGTTTCTTGAACTAAACCATAAAGTTCAGATGTTGAAGCCTGATAAATTTTAGTAGTTTTTACTAGCCCCAATAAACGTACAGCTTCTAATATTCTTAGCGTACCTATACCGTCAGCATTGACTGTATATTCTGGCGTATCAAAACTCACACGAACATGACTCATAGCTGCCAAATTATAAATTTCATCCGGCTTAACTTCTTGAATTATTCGAGTCAAATTCATTGAATCTGTCATATCTCCATAGTGCAAAAAGAAATTCACATTATCTTTGTGTGGATCTTTAAACAAATGCTCAATTCTGTCCGTTTTCATTAAAGAACTTCTTCTTTTTACACCATGCACAATGTAATTTTTATTTAATAAAAATTCTGCCAAATAGGCCCCATCTTGTCCTGTTACACCTGTAATTAATGCTATTTTTTTATTTTCCATATTTATTTTAAATCATTTTAAAAGTTGTAAAATTCTGATAATATAAATTCTTTATTGTTTGTTTAAAAAAACTCCACAAAAATCCAACACCACTTTGTCTTGAGCAATTTCCAAGTTTTTAAACTCCTTGTGTGCTACAAGAAAAACTATAATATCTGCTTTTTCAACAGCTTCTTTATAATTTGAAATTTTAAATACATGATGGTCATTAATATTTGGCTCAACAAAATAATATTCCTCATTAGATGCATCTTGCATTACCTTTTGCGCTATATATTTTGCTGGAGATTCTCTTAAGTCATCAATATTAGGTTTAAATGCCAACCCCATAATAGCTACTCTTGCTTTCCTACCTTCTTTAAGTTGAAATTCTAGCTTAGCTGTTTTTACCTGTTCGGCACACCAAAAAGATTTATAGTTATTGACTTCCCTTGCTTTTCCAATAATTTGAGATTCCATAGGATAATCGGCTACAATAAAATAAGGATCAACAGCTATACAATGCCCACCTACGCCACAACCAGGCTGCAAAATATTTACTCGCGGGTGCTTGTTGGCCAATTCTATCAGTTCCCAAACATTAATATCTGCTTTTGCACAAATCAAAGACAATTCGTTAGCAAAAGCTATTTGCACATCTCTGGAGGAGTTCTCGGTTAATTTACACATTTCTGCGGTTCGAGCATTGGTTTTATGTAATTCTCCTTTTACAAATTGACTGTAAAAAGCAACCGCTTTTAGAGTAGAAGACTCATTTACCCCACCTATTACACGGTCGTTATGTACTAGCTCAAACATTACATTACCAGGCAACACACGCTCTGGGCAATAGGCAATATATAATTTATCTTTCAACTCAGGACGTTCGGTATAGATATATTCTAACATTTTTTCTGTAGTCCCTATAGGAGACGTCGATTCAATAATATATAAATCCCCTTCTTTTAATAAAGGAAGAATGGATTTAGTTGCTGCTTGAACAAAAGAAATGTCTGGTTCATTTTTAGCCTTAAAAGGTGTAGGAACGACAATTAAATAAGTATCAGCCATTACTGGTTTTGTGCCGGCTTTCAAAAAACCTTCCTTAACTGCCTTAGCAACTGCTTCATCCAAAGAAGGTTCTACAATATGGATTTTACCTGCATTGATAATGTCAACCACTTTTTGATTGATATCAACTCCATAAACAGGAATATTATTATTGGCGATTAATGCTGAAGTTGGTAGTCCAATATAACCTAAACCGATAGTTACAACTTTTGGTTGAATCATTATAAATATATTTAATTTAATATTAAATTCTTGTCTTTTGATAATTCTAAAATATGGTTTACGATTCGCTTGCATGCTTTACCATCGCCGTAGGGGTTATGTAATGCACTCATCTGTTCGTAACGCACTTTGTCATTTAATAAACTATTGCATTCTGATACAATTCTATTTTTATCTGTACCAACCAGAATCACCGTTCCCGCTTCAACCGCTTCCGGTCTTTCCGTGGTATCCCTCATTACTAATACTGGTTTACCTAAACTAGGTGCTTCTTCTTGCACTCCACCTGAATCCGTAATGATTAAGTAGGATTGATTCATTAACCAAACAAAAGCAGGATAGGCCAAGGGATTAATTAATTTAATACTGGAGATTTCACCAAGAATTTCATATACAGGCCCTTTCACATTAGGATTTAAATGTACTGGATATACAATCTGCACGTCTGGATTTCCTAAAGCAATTTCTTTTAAAGCAGCGCAAATATTAATAAACCCATCCCCATGGTTTTCTCTACGGTGTCCCGTTACTAAAATAATACGCTTAGTAAAGTCCAATTCTCTTTTCAACAAATCAATTTCATCATTTTGAAGTGAATTTACTCGTTCTGAACTATCTAAAAGAGCATCGATTACTGTATTTCCGGTAATCAATATTGTTTCTTTAGTTACATTTTCTTTTAATAAATTTTCTTTTGAAGTAAGTGTAGGCGCAAAATGTAAATCTGCAATACGTCCCGTTACTTGTCTATTCATTTCTTCGGGAAAAGGAGAAAGTTTATTATGTGTTCTTAAACCCGCCTCTACATGACATACTTTAGCACCTGAATAAAACGCAGCTATACTGGTTGCCATAGTAGTGGTGGTGTCTCCATGAACATACACATAATCCGGTTGAAATTTCTCTAAAACAGATTTCATACCCAAAATAATATCCGAGGTTAAGGAATACAAATTCTGATTGGGTTTCATTAAATCCAAATCAAAATCCGGAGTAATTTGAAAAAAATCCAATACTTGATCTAACATTTCACGATGTTGTGCAGTAACACAAACTCGAGTTTCAAAAAATTCATTATTTCTATTAAACTCTTTTACTAATGGAGCCATTTTTATGGCTTCAGGGCGAGTTCCAAATACAATTAAATTTTTAATCATAATTAATTTATAAAATTATATTATTTTATTTTTTATACTATAAAGTCTAGTATTTCAACTCACAGAAACATGTTAAAAAAGTGTTTTTTTGAATCGTTCCTACCAAATGTTTTATAATCAAATCCTCTCCTGTTCCTACGTTATACAAATAGTCAAACAATTTGCTTTATGAAACAGGAACTACCCAAAGAAATAAATTTTTCAACACTAGATTGCAATATCTATCGAATAGATTATTCAAATTTGCATATTTCCCATAAAAATTGACGCAGATAATTATTCTTGTCCAATTCCCTTCTATTCTTACAGCAGCAATAATATCTACTGGGTTTTCCTTAGCAAAAAAAATATTTTAAATCCCTTGTTGGTTTCCTAGGTCTAAAACTACACTAGAAACATCAATTAAGTTGTTATTTTCTTTAGTTGATAATATTCACCGAATGGTTTATCCATCATACCATTGTGTTCCACAATATAAAATCTTAGTACCTTGTTTTTAATTCAACAAATCCGAGTTTGCTCTCTCCAATTCGTTATATACATTCTTAACATCTTGAGAACTTTCTTTTTGCAGAATTAGATTCGCGGTATCCGTATAAACAAAAATTGTGTTTTTTAGCCCTACAAAAGCAGTATAGTTATTGCTGCCAATTACCATATTGCCATTTTTATCAACTGAATGACCCGTAGAAACAAGAAAATCATAAACCGACTCAAAAGAACCTAAATCAGACCAGATGAATGTTGATGGAACCACCTTAATTTTTTTACTTCTTTCCATAACCGCATAATCAATGCTGATGGAAGGTATATCCAGAGACATCTCTAAATCTAAAATACCATTGGCATTATTGTCCCAAGCCATTTTTGATTTTTCATATACTTCAGGATTAAATGATTTTAATTCTTCCAAAAACACTCCTGCTTTAAAACAAAACATACCACTATTCCACAAAAAATTTCCCTTAGCAATGAAATCTTTAGCGGTAACTTGGTTGGGCTTTTCCCGAAAAGAAAGTACATCATCTCCCTTGCGTTCAATGTAACCGTAACCTGTTTCAGGTTTTGTAGGAACAATTCCAAAAGTAACTATATACCCTTCAAAAGCTTTCTCGACAGCTTCATTAATAGCAGCCTCATAATTTTTCATTTCATCAATGATATGATCTGAAGGTGTTACAACCAAAATATCTTCCGGATGAGAGGCAAAAGCTGCAAAAGCTATTGCAGCGGCAGTGTTTCTTGGAGTTGATTCAATTATATCTATATACGGTATATTCGATTTTTCCATCACTTTCCGACTCAAATGGCAATTGTCAACATTACCTACAACCATTACTTTATCCGCTAAGTTACTATTACGGTTAACCGTCATCTCAAACAAGGACTTACCGTCAAATAAATCAAGATATTGTTTGGGTTGGCTTTTTCGCGATAAAGGCCATAACCTGCTACCCACCCCACCCGTGAGAATCACATGGGTAATTCCCGTTTTTTTATTCATACATCAAAATTATCAACCTTTAAACCACTTCTTTAAAGACACTATTAATACTATACTTTATTCTCCTCTAGTTTCCCTACTACTTTTTTTCGAAAACTACTACTAGAAACGATGATCAAGCATCTTAAATTTCAACTCTACTTAACCGCAACACACCCCTATATCAATGCATTACTCTCTTTTTCTCTCGCCTACAATACGTATATCAATTTTAAAGGAACGCAAAATAGCTATAAAATCTTGTTCTGTATTTAGACCCAATCTCATCACAAACTTGCAACCCTCCAATGAATCTATTACAGTACAACCGTTTGTACAAGTTGATTTTCGTCTGTATGATCGAGCGTTGGATTCGTTTGCAAACCTACATTAAATAATCACAATGCCTTTTGGCCTCTTCAAGCATTTTTACATGCCCTGCGTGGAAAAGATCGAAGGCACTAAAAGTAATTCCTGTTTCCATTTTTCAGCTATCGGTTGTCTACTTTTGGTTATCTGTTGTTTGTTTTCTATTGTGATTTATCTGAATTTTAGTTGTTTTGTTTCAAGTTTCGGCTTTCAGGCTGAATTAATAGATAAACAAAATCATTTACAACTCCAACTGCTTCAACAATCGTCTTACAATCAATCCCATCACCATCAAAAACCCTGCTAAAACACCTCCCATCAGTAACCCTTTGGCTTTACCGAAACGTTCTTTAGGCAAAGGCAAAATAGGTCGATCTATTACTTGTATTAAGGGTGTCTCCTTACGTACTGTAACTTTAGCTAATTCGGATTGTTTAACCAATTCTGTTAATATAGCTGTATTCGCTTGAACATCAACCTGTCTACGAGCCGAAGGGGCACGTCTAACATTCATCGCAGGATTCAACATAAAGGTTGCATCACTGGCCGCAGCCACACCGGTAATCGCCCCGTTGAGTTCCGCACGAATAGAATCGGTTTGCTTTTGTAAAATAGCCATATTCATCCTGGCTTTTTTGCTTTTGGTCTCTACGTAAAATTTCCCTACCTGTCCGGCTAAAGCTTCGCAAAAATACTTCGAAAATAATTCGTTGGTAGAAGAAACGTCCATATTGATAATGGCAACTTTTTTGTCTTTTTGAGCAACAGAAAGTCCTTCTTTTGATAAATTCTTATACATTTCCCCCAGAATACTATCATGCACTCTAGTGAAATATTTTCGTTTAGTATCGGGTAAAAACTGTATGTTTTTGAATTTTGGATTGTCGTTCCATTTGTCTCGCCATTCGTTATTTTGAATGTACATTTCGGCCAAAGAAATTACTTTCCCATTTACGGTAACCGGAGTCATTAACGTTTGTTCTACCATAGAGCGGGACTTAAACAGCTCTGTCAAATTAGAACCGGTAAAGATACTACCACCGCCGCCGCCAAGGTCAATCCCAAAGGAGCTTGCCAAGCCTAAAGCACCTCCTAATCCACCACCCGATTTCTCATCTTCTAAAGCAAAAGACAAAGTCGCGGTGTAAACCGGTTTTTTTATAAAGGAATAGGTCAATCCCAAAGCGGCTCCTACAATTCCTGCCAGCACAATGATTTTCCATTGTGACAGCAAATAGGCATACCATTCCTTGGCTTTTTCCAGTAACTCTTTTAACGATATTTCGTCGTTGGGTATTTGTTCGTTCATATTTCCGTTATCGGTTGTCTGTTATCGGTTTTCTGTTTATTTCGTCACTTCGAGGTGGAATTTTTATTCTAAAAAAAGCAATATGAAATGACGTTTTTCATCAGTTTAAAAAAAACGTCAATGGTAGTGGTTTTATAAAATAGCGACAACTTTTTTTATAAAATTGTATCGAGAAGCTGGTTTTCTATTTAATGCTATCTACAATAAATTACTCAACAAATCGGCAACATTTACATTCAACTTTGAGAAGGCAAACCATTTTTTTCCTAAGTCTTTTAAGGAAGCACCTATGTGATACAACTCCTCATTATCGATGATCAAAAAACGATCATGTGCTTTTTTGAAAACTTGAATGCTTATAGGATTATATTGTTGGTTGTGTTTATCCAAATCCAATTGTAAAGTAGGTTCTATTTTATTGGTATATATCGTGACGTTAACATTCGCTTCCCTTTTCGACAATAGCAACAATACACTTTCGTCGCAATAATTATCTATTAGGATAATCGATTTTTTAGCCGATTTAATAATTCTTGCTACGAGTTCATAAGCATCGAATATTTGTCCATCATAAAAAACACCTTGATTGGGAGGCAAATTGGTTTTTAAGATTAAATCGAATTCGTCATTCTTAATCTCAATCGAGTTTACCTTTTTCTCAAGCAATTCTATTCGGCTATTTATAGCATACCCTTTCAGTAGATACTCTTTTAAAATTTTGTTTGCCCAAATACGAAATTGAGTTCCTCTTTGTGATTTGACTCTATATCCAACCGAAATAATCACGTCGAGATTGTATATTTTAACTTTTCTTTTTATACTTCTGATTCCTTCTTGTTGAACTGTCAAGTATTCCTTGACAGTTGAATATTCGTCAAGTTCTCCTTCTTTTAAAATATTAGTAATATGCAAACTAATATTTTGTTTTGTCGATTGAAACAGATCTACCATCTGCAACTGTGTTAACCACACTGTATCATCTTCTATCCTAACTTCTATATGGTTGGAAAGTGTATCCGATTGGTATAAAATAATTTCGTTGCTATTCATTAAAATGCGGTTGTGAGTTCTATGTTATTCGTTGTCGATTTTGTGTTATCCGCTTTCTGTTATTGACACCTCTTAACAGATAACCCATAACCCACAACCGAAACTAAGGTTTAAGAGCAGTAACCAACAAAACCCCCATACTCACCAACACACTGGCAATACTCACCCATTCTCCAGCACCCATCTTTTTGGTTTCTGGTTTTTCGGGAACTATTATTTGAGAACCTGGCTCCACTGTTGGATTGGATCTGAAAAACAATAAAACAGGGTGCGATACCGCAGCTTGTCCGTTTGGATAAATGATATAGGCTTTCTTTCTCCACCCTTTGGCATCCACTCCCCCAACGGCATCCAGATAATAATTAAAACCTTTACCGCTAACATACGGAATTTCGGATGTCAGCAACACGTTACCAGCCACTTTTACCGTTTCATTAAAAGTCGAAACTTCAATTTCATCCCCCGGCAATAAAGTGACATTGGCATTACTGTTTTGTTTTTTGGATACTTTACTCCAATCTACCGGTATGGTAGCATATTTCAAATCCTCTTTTAATTTCTTTTCTAATTTCTTTTGGATACTGTCTTTTTTACCCAAATTCAGATTTACATTTTCTAAAGCTTCAATTTGTGACGCCTTGATCGGTCTTTTTATTTTCACACCGTTTAAACTAGCCGTAGAAATTAATCCTCCTGCTCGTTTGATGACATCATAAATTTTTTCTTTTTTATTGGCCAAAACATACTTACCAGGATAAGCCACAGCACCGTATATAGTAACCATCTCCGGCTTTTCGACCACCGCCATCCTTCTTATATTGATAACATCAAAAGGCTTTAACTCAAAATTGGTCGCTTGTTCATTAGAATCCGGGGTGATTTCAATGTTAAACAATTCCACTCTATTGGGATTCGCATCATCGATATTTTCGGTTTTAATCATCCTGGCTATTTCAACACGCTTGGAAGCAGAACCGGTTAAACCACCTGCTGCAACGATAATATCATTTAGAGTAAGGTTGTCTTGGTAATCATACACATCCGGTCTTTTGATTTCCCCGTCTATGGTAATTGTATATTCTTCCTTGAAATCCAAAATAGAGTACACCGTTACTACGTCTTCTTTCTTTAGGCCTAGATCCGCATTAAAATCACCGGCCATTACTTTTGACAAATCCACATTTACCATCTCAGTGGTCAAATCCGCTTTTAATCGTACGATTCTCGCTCTTTTCAGATAGGCATCTTCTTTTAAACCTTCGGCTTGTCGAATCAAATCAGAAACACGCATCCCTTGATAAAAAGAATAAGTATCCGGTCTGAATACCGCTCCTTTTATGACAATTCGGTTTTCAAAACGGTTGAGTATTTTAGAAATACGGTACACATCCCCATTCAAAGGAGTGTAACTACCGTATTTAGCTGCTTGTATATCAGCCACTTTGAATTCTTTTCCTGTTTTCTGCAAAACATTTACCGATGCAGTATAGGCAAACTCATTGAATCCTGAAGCAAAATTCAATAAATCAGAAAAATGCTCTCCCTTTTTCATCTCAAAAATTCCGGGACGTTTTACCTCTCCTTCTACCGTTACTCTATTGGTGTACGCCGGAATACGAATAACATCATTATCCTTTAAACCCACATTATCCGATTGATTACCGCTCACCAAAAAACGATAAATATCGATATTTCTATATACTTTATTGTTTCTAATTAACTCTATGTTTCTATAACTACCATTCTTTCCTGGACCTCCACCCAAAAACAAGGCATTGTACACCGTTGCCAAAGAAGAGATAGAATAATTTCCAGGTTGTCTGCTTCCTATAATGGTTACTTTAATCGTTCTAATGCGACTTAAACTAACTCCTACCTGTGATTGTCCGGAACGAACTGTACTATATACTCTAGAAATAGCTCCTTTTATTTTTTGGGTAGCCGCTTCTATCGTCAAACCCGATACCGAAATTTGACCTACATACTGAATAGTTACTTTTCCTTCAACAGATACGGGCACGTTATCGCTAAATTCCTGCACCCCATTGACACTGATTTGTAATTCATCTCCAGGCCCTAAAACATAATTCACTGGGGTTGCCAATTTTAAATTCGGTTCAAAATTCAACGTAGGATTATCAAACAATTCGGAACCAAAAACAAGAGAATTCAAGCTGTCCTTAACTTTCTTATTTACAATTTTTTCTTGCTTTCGCCCTGAATCATCATCACCTTCTTCATTTTCCGAATCGGCATTTTTCTTTTTTGTTGCCGTTTTATCTGCAGTAGCTTTTGATGCGGTAGGCAGAGCCAATCGTTTTTTCAATTTCGCAAATTCCGTGGCGCTCATCCCTTTGGATAACACCATGGACTCGGCTTGATCTATCGTTACATTATTACTTTGCAATTGCGTTTTTATCTTTGCGATATCTCCATCCGATAAATAATCCACTCTTACCGTGCTTAGATCATTACCTTTTAAAATATCTTGAGCCATTAAAGTCGACGTCTGAAAAAGAGCTATAAAAAGGACAATTGCTGTAATTAGTTTTCTCATATTATATTATTTTTTTTGACTATTAAAACATTTTTTACCGCATAGTAATAAAAATCTATGCTTATATCTAGTAAAAAACAATGAAACCCGATGGATTATTATTATCTAATATTGTTTCGAAAGTAGTTTTTTCAAGTAGTTTTTTGAAGTAGCGTAATTTAAACTGAGTCGAGTTGAAATACTGCCGAGTGGCAAAACCCATAACTCATAACCCACAACTCACAACTCACAACTCACCTCTTGAAAGCAATATTCCGTATTTTACATATTTATCTTATAAAAAAGAGCCCCTTTTACACGGCTTCGCCGCAGTGAGTCCCAGATTGGGTCACCGTTTTTGTTAAGAGTTTGCAAAACTACATTAAAAAAAAGGATTTCACCTTCTTTTTACCCCCTGATTTGGCGCTTTTCGAACTAAGTTTTCGTACACCAAACATTAATTCAAAGCACTTAAAGTCAGCAACTTATAAAATAAATAACTATTTTTTTACTTTTATTTAACAAAAAAAAATCAAACCACCTTTTTTTCTACTTTAAGAATACATCCTAACGACTCTAAAACCAATACATAATGATTCTGATTCACCTCTTGCACAATAGCTGATTGCGCTACAAATGGCCCCGATTCTAACACGATTTTATCTCCTTTTTGCCAAGTGTCCACACTGACTTCATAAGTATCCTGCACACACAACCACTCCTGGATCGTTTGAATCTCGGCCTCTTTTACTATGGCAGGTTTCCCTAGCCAAAACAAATACCGAATGGCACCTGTAACTTCAAATATGGCATTGCGCTCCTTTTCATTAACCTGAACAAAAATATAGGAATTAAACAACGGCACCTCAACCGTTTTTTTACGATCAGACCATTGGCTCACTTTCGTTATCAAAGGACAATAGGCTGTAATTCCTATTTCATTCAACCGCTCCGCAACTTTCTTTTCCCACTTGGGTTTGGTGTAAACTACGTACCAGTTCATTGGATTGATGATTTCAGATTTAATATTGTTGATTTCAGATTTTGAAACCTGAAACTTTAAACTTTAAACAAAACTTATGAATACTGTTTCTCATAATACGAAGCATACGCCCCGGAAGTCACATTATTCAGCCAATCTTGATTATTCAAATACCAATCGATGGTTATTTCGAGTCCTTGTTCGAAAGTTACAGATGGCTTCCATCCCAATTGGGTGTTTATTTTGGAAGCATCAATAGCATAACGCAAATCGTGTCCTGGCCTGTCTTTCACGTAAGTGATTAATTGAGCCGACTCTCCTGTTGTTCTACCCAGTTTTTGATCCATGATTTGACACAATACTGTAACCAAATCAATGTTTTTCCATTCATTAAATCCACCAATATTATAGGTTTCATGATTCTTTCCATCATGAAAAACCAAGTCGATAGCCACCGCATGGTCTTTTACAAACAGCCAGTCTCTGGTATAATTTCCATCCCCATAAACCGGCAATGGCTTATTATTGATGATATTATTGATAAACAATGGAATCAATTTCTCCGGAAAATGATAAGGTCCGTAATTATTGGAACAATTGGTAATCACATACGGCAAACCATACGTTTCTCCATAAGCACGAACAAAGTGATCCGAACTCGCTTTGGAGGCCGAATACGGTGAATTAGGATCATAAGCCGTAGTTTCCGTAAACAAGCCTTCGGCGCCCAAAGACCCATAAACCTCATCAGTACTCACGTGATAAAAACGTTTTCCATCAAAATTCCCCAACCATTGTTTTTTGGCCGCATTCAACAAATTCATCGTTCCGATCACATTGGTTTTCACAAAAGCCAAAGGATCTTCAATAGAACGATCAACATGGGATTCGGCAGCCAGATGAATCACTCCGTCAAACTGTTGGTTTTGAAACAAAGTCTCAATAAAACTTTCATCGGTAATATCTCCTTTTACAAAAGTATAATTCGGTTCCTTTTCGATATCCTTGATATTTTCCAAATTCCCCGCATACGTCAAGGCATCCAAATTAAAAATTTGGTACTCCGGATAGTTATTCACAAATCGTCTTACGACATGTGATCCAATAAATCCCGCTCCTCCTGTAATAAGTATCTTTTTCATTTTTTTAGTTTTATGTTGTCTATTTGACTAAATTCTATTTCTCTATTCTATTTTCTATTCCCTTTCAAATTGACATTGAAATTGAAATTGCCATTGCTATTTAAACAATCCAATACCCCCCGGTTTTCGGAGCTCCTTTGAATTCAATTTTATGATTATCCTTCAATTGCTTGACCCAACGCTCTATAGTTCGCTGTGTAACATCGAAATGATCTTTCATTTCTAAAACATTGATTCCAGGATTTTTTTCAATAAGAATAAAAAGTTCATTTACACCGACATTTACACCGACATTTACACCGACACTTACACCGACACTTACACCGCCATCGTTTATATCAGTCCCATTAGTATAAACAGTTACTCGAAAACCATTTTGAAAAGCTTCAAAAGTTGGCGCTGTCAAACCGTAATTCACAAAAGCATTGGTGATTCGCTTGATACCCGAACCGTATTTTTCAATAATTCCCACTTCCCTAAACAGATCCGCTATTTTTCTATTCCTGGCGTATGACGTATAGGTACCGGCACGCAATTCATCAAAAGTAATGCCATTTCCCAATCCACCAGGATTATAAAATTCAATTTTATGATCAAATATTTTAATGATCGAATCTCCTGCGTTTTGATAATCGCGATGCACAATCATGTTTACCACAATTTCACGTAAAGCCTCTAACGGGTATTCCCAACGTTCTTCACGTTTGGGATCTCCTGTTATGATATAATTTTTACTGATGTGTTTCCTAACAAATGCAAGCGTTTCTTCTACCTCAGTAAACAGATCCGTTCGCAATACAACACTATCCTTGATACTCGTCTCTGTAGAAAAACGACCTATTGAAATCGTTGCATCAAAAACTTCATTTTTAGAAAACAACAAATGACACGCATTGGCAATTTGCCCATTTTCTTTCAACATTTCAAACTTTCGAAGTACCGTAAGCGGATCATCTTGAATTTGAGTTTCCCGATTTTCATTAGACGACTCGATGAAACGATTTACTTTATCTAAATCAATAGACCCTAATCCATAATGGGGAGAAGGATAATAATCCCAACTACTATTGAAAGTCTTCAAATGCAAATCTGAAATCTCTTGCAAATTCATTTGATAATTGGCATTTTTGACTCTTTTGTAATAACGTCCTTTAAACGCCACGGGTTTAATGGGGAATTCTTGAATAGCAAAAACCAACACCTGAACACCATTAATTTCCTCCACTGTCACATCTGGTATGATCGCAGGAATTGTTTTATTTTTTATTTCGTTAGTCCATTGCTGAACACTTTCTTTACCTATTTTAAAATTAGAAATCGCAAGACCATTATCATCCACACCCACATAAACGGTTCCTCCTTCTGCATTGGCAAAAGCCACCAAAGTAATAATCACCTCATCATTGAAGCTGGATTTTAATTCGATATGTTGACTTTCTGTTTTCAGTTATTTCTGTTTTTTATTCACTTTATTCTTTTCTCTATTCTATCCTCTTTATCCTATCCTCTTTATCCTATCCTCTTTATCCTATCCTCTTTATTCTATTTTTATTTTTTCTTTTAAGTTGAAATTGCCATTGACATTGATATTGACATTGATATTGACATTCCCATTATCAAAGTTTTCCATCCACTCCATCCACCAAAACCCCTTTCACATCATATAGTACACTACAAGATTTCCTTAGAGAATTAATGTCTAAATCCAAAAATTCGGCATGAGCCACACCTAGAACTACGGCATCAAAAACGACTTCTGGTTTTTGATTTACCGTTGTCAAACCGTACTCATGATGCACCTCGGCAGGATTCGCCCAAGGATCAAAAACAATCACTTGAATTCCATAATCCTCCAAAGCTTTTATCACATCCACGATTTTGGTATTCCGAACATCTGGGCAATTTTCCTTAAAAGTAATACCCAACATCAACAAACGAGCACCATTGATGGTCACTCCCCTTTTGATCATGAGCTTTACTACTTGCGAAGCCACATATTCTCCCATACTGTCATTCAAACGGCGACCCGCCAATATAATTTCGGGATGATAGCCTTTTTCTTGGGCTTTTTGAGCCAAATAATAAGGATCAACCCCTATACAATGTCCGCCTACCAAGCCGGGTTTGAAAGGTAAAAAATTCCATTTGGTTCCTGCTGCTTTAAGCACGGCAGTAGTATCAATATCTAAAAGATTGAAGATTTTTGCCAATTCATTGACAAAAGCAATATTAATATCACGTTGTGAATTTTCGATTACTTTGGCAGCTTCGGCCACTTTTATGGAAGGAGCAAGATGCGTTCCCGCAATAATAACCGATTGGTACAATTCGTTTACTTTTCGGCCAATTTCAGGAGTGGATCCTGACGTTATTTTTAAAATTTTCTCTACGGTATGTTCTTTATCCCCTGGATTAATTCGTTCCGGTGAATAGCCCGCAAAAAAATCAACATTAAATTGCAATCCTGAAATTTTTTCTAAAACGGGTACACATTCCTCTTCGGTAACACCTGGATAAACGGTAGATTCGTAAATAACAATATCTCCTTTTTTCAAAACAGAACCAACGGTTTCACTTGATTTGTATAGTGGAGTTAAATCGGGACGATTGTTCTTATCTACTGGAGTGGGCACCGTAACAATAAAATAATTACAGTCGGCTATATCAGCTATTAGTGAAGTGCAATACAACCCTATTTCATTGCTTGGTTTTTGGAGCAATACTTTTTGCAAAGTCACATCATCAACTTCAAGAGTACTGTCTGTACCTGATTGTAGCGCCTCAACCCTTGCTACATTAATATCAAATCCCACAACCGAAAATTGGGTAGCAAACAATCGCGCCAAAGGCAAACCTACATAACCCAACCCTATAACCGCAATTTTTATGTCTGTATTCAATTTTTTAACTATTGTTGGATTTAAAAGTCTCTATTTATAAAATCAAATTATCAGAATAGCACTCCAATAAATAAAGTCAATTTCCGCTTTGAATTTAGCCGACGAAGGTACAAAAAATAAGAATTCCTTTTATTCAAAAAAAAAACTTCTGCAACGCAAAAAAAAGATTTCTAAAAACCGTAATTGTAAACAACTAACAGTCAATAAAAATCTTCTTCCTGAAATTTACTTTATAAGTAAAAAATCACTGTTTTTAGTGATGCTTAATTAAATGAAAAATAGTTGTTTTACGCTAATTTTTGTTACAATTTAAAAACAATAACAAGTGCACTTCCTCTTCGCATCCTTACTATTTATAAAATTTATATGAAAGCCAAGTTATACCATCTATATTTTCTAAATAGCCCAATAGTATGTGGTATAATGCCGATATAGTATGAAAATAGTCCTCCCGAAGCTTCGGGATTATTGGATTATATTGAATACATAATCGGTATTAGCATGTCCATACCTCTAATACATTCTATTGAATCGTGATAGTATACCATTTTCTAACTATTAAATTTTCCTGTTAAGATTTCAAGAAGTTTAAAATGTAAATAAAGTTTTTCTTCACCTACTATTGTTCCCTTTTTAAAAACCATTCTTTTCAAGTTCTATTAGATAGATTCCGACTGCTTTTAGAGTACCACTTATTTTATTTTCAGCGAAGACCTAACAGGTTTTCAAAACCTGTTAGGTCTAATCAGAAGAATAATACCCTTTTGAATTTGATTTTACTGGAATAAAAACACGTGATTTGTCATTTCGACGAAGGAGAAATCTCATCAGGCACTCACGTTATGTGATTCTTCTTTCCTCAGAATGACAAAAAACCACCCCACTAATTCAATATTCAAACGGTATAACAGTCTTTTATTTCAACCCTTGATTCGCATTAATCACAAAAAGGTATCTTAACTTAAGATGCGATTTACATGTCCACAATTCATCACAAATCCAAAAATTCAGCATCAAATCAGCCACTTACTTTTTCTTATCTTCATCAACAATTAGTTTCAAAGAATTGATATAATCAGTATCAAATTCTATAACTCTTATTTTGTTTTGCTTAAAACTCATTTCACCCTCAAATCTCCCTTCGGTTCCCAAAAAATCTATTACCAATTCTTTCTCATTTAATTCTATAAGTTTACCCAAATAAACAGCTTTATCTGATTTTTTTGTAATCTGAAAAATCTCATATTTATCCGCTAGAAAATTTATAATTGAAGACAAATCCTTAAGCGGAATTATTTCCTCCGCACTTGTTTTCAAACCTTTAAGTTTAATTACTCTCTCTGTGAATTCATGATCCTTATCTTGAATAATTGACTTTACATTTACGTTTTTTAATATCGTATAGCCATCAATTATAAAATCAAAAGGATTATTTTTCAGTAAAATCCAATCTTCTGTCCAATCAATGAGAAAACCGCTAAAGATTTCTTTTTTGTCGTCAAATTCTATTGAAATTAATTGTCGTAAGTATTTTTCCATTATGTTTTTTTTTTAGTTTCGAGAATATTTTACTAAACGTCAGTCAGTCTAAAAAAACTACAGACACCATTTTTAAGATTCATTATTTTGTAAAAATAGATGATTTAAACTACAATAATATTCTTTTTTGGGAAAAGACTTTGGGCTAATAGAACTAAACCACTTATAGACTGAAAGTCCATAGATTTGGTTGGCAGACTGAAAGTCTGTATAAGGCGATTTCATTAATACTATCATTTGATAGTATTAAAAGTAGTTTTTTTTCTCCGGACGTCAAAATAGTATTGCAGTTAACCGCAACCTGTCTAAAAACCTCTAGACATGACTTTTTACGTTTCGTTATTTTGCAAATATAGGCGGTAACTTTTGACCAATAAAAAAGTAGAAAAACAAATGATTTTATATGCAGTAGATTTCTAATGCGAATTCTGGGTTTAATTTATTTTCTATTTCTACTCTTCCAACTGTCATTGTAAAACATATTCTTTTTATGCTTATAAATTTTACCCCGGATGTATGCGCCGACTATTATAGCCACAATCACTATTATTATTTCATACCATCCCATACCTCAAATATAGAACGACTAGAAAGTTACTTTTTTATCACAAAGTCAGTTACTCCCGAATTGACAACTTTTAATCCCGAATGGATAAGTATTCCTAGATTACCATAAATAAAAAAAGATGCCTCAACAGCATCTTTTTTATAGTGGTATTTGATTAAGATCAAACTTTATTTTTGGTCATTCATCTTTATTTATCTATCAACTTAAAAAACTCCGAAAGCTTTATATTTCTAGCCTCGCAAATTTTATGCAGAGTTTTAACGGGAATGTTATAATTCTTTTCTTTTATTTTTCTTACTGTACTTTCATCAATATTATGATCCAAACCAAAAGAGCGTTGCGATTTATGTGGTTTAACCCAATTCGTATAAATGTAATCGCAGATTATGTCGTCTATATCCTCCATTTAAACAAAGTAAAATGATTAGTAAAAAATAAATGCGGCCGAAGAGGCGCGTTACGAAATATTTTATTATATTTGCTTCTGATTACATATATTTGCGTTTCTTCATTTAAAATATTTGAAGCATTCGCTTAGAATCTCGCACTAGAAAACTGGAAATTTTTGCAACGAGAAGATAAGTACGATGCTCACGTCCCATGGCGTGGGCTCACTTATTGTTGCTCGGTATTCCAGTACCTCTAGTGCAATAAGCTGAGTTCTGCGCCATTTTTTTTGTTCAATTTTTAGGCAATACTCAACTTACATTCTTAGCACCGCTTCTTCATTTTTCATAGTCTCGCAATGGTTTAACCCTTTAAAACCCTTCTGCCTATGCAATAAAAAAACGAAATCAAAAAACACCACTTTTTAAACATCTAGCGTTTCGACTTGATGTATAATCAAAAAAGGCCCTCTAACTCCCGTCGACAAACTAGAATAGAGGACCATAGCCAATAAAATTCACATTTCATTTAACTAACCCAATATTATGAAAACTTTTTCATTAAACAAAGGGTTGGGAGCACTTTGGTATCCGCTTATTTTAAGCCTTTACTTTAGCGTTACACCAACCTATTCCAATAACACCTATAGGCACAAGCTGTCCATACAACAACAAATCCAGATAAGCGGTAAAATCACTGACGGTACAACCCCATTATCGGGTGTCAGCATCTCCGTAAAAGGACAGCCAAAAACTGCCTTTTCAGATTTCGACGGCAAATACACCATATCTGCAGCACCAGATGACATTCTTATATTTACTTATTTGGGTTTTAGAACCCTGACCATTCCCGTTGCGGGTCGCTCAGTGATCAATGTCGTGATGCAGGAAAATGCGACCTCCCTGCAGGAAGTCAAGATCAATGCGGGCTATTATTCCGTAAAGAACAGCCACAGTACCGGAAGTATCTCCAAAATCACTTCCAAAAGTATAGAAACCCAACCCGTAACCAATATACTGGCTACTATGCAAGGGCGTATGGCGGGAGTAAGCATCACCCAAACTACGGGTGTTCCAGGCGGTGGCTTTGAGATAAAAATTCGGGGACAGAACAGCATCCGCCCTGATGCCAATGCGCCTTTGTATGTGATTGATGGCGTTCCCTATTCTTCCGACCCCATAGGTTACAATCAAACTTCGACCACTTTTCCAACAGTAACAAGTCCCTTAAACAGTATCAATCCAGCGACTATTGAAAGTATTGAGGTGTTAAAAGATGCCGATGCCACCTCCATTTATGGTTCAAGGGGAGCCAATGGCGTCGTACTCATAACCACTAAAAAAGGAAAAGCGGGTAAAACAGCTGTCAATATAAAAGCCACGACTGGCGTAGGTACTGTCACAAAATTCATGAAACTGATGAATACGGAACAGTATCTTGCCATGCGCCGTCAAGCTTTTATCAATGATGGCATCACTTCCTATCCATCTTATGCCTATGATGTAAACGGTACTTGGGATCAAAACCGATATACAGACTGGCAGGAGGAATTCCTTGGAGGAACGGCACAAATTAATGATTTCCAAGGCACACTTTCGGGAGGTTCGGACAAAACACAGTTTCTGTTAAGCAGCACCTATCATACGGAATCCACTGTTTTCCCCGGAGATTTTATATACAAAAAAGGAGGGGCTCAATTTAACATGAACCACCGCTCAGAAGACAATAAATTCAAATTCAATTTTTCCACAGGATATAATATCCAAGATAATGACCAACCTGCTTTTGATCTAACCCCAAGTGCCCGTTATCTCGCCCCCAATGCCCCTGCGGTATATGATGACGCAGGCAATCTGAATTGGGAAAATGGCACCTGGCAAAATCCTTTACGCTATTTGGCCGCTACATTCCAATCAAAGACCAATGATTTGGCGTCTAGTGCCGTACTGTCCTATGAATTATTCCCAAATGTGGTTTTGAAAAGCAATTTTGGATTTACAGATTTAAGACATACGGAAACTCGCACTGCTCCCTCTACAGTCTATAATCCTGCCTATCATCTCACCAGTGCCTATTCTAGCGTATACGTCAATAATACCGAGCGTCAGTCGTGGATTGTAGAACCACAGATCAATTGGGAAAAAGAATTGGGAAGAGGAAAAATTGGAGCACTTTTTGGTGGCACTTTTCAAAATCAGAACACCACACGGTTGTATCAATTTGCAAACGGTTTTACATCCAACAGTCTTATTTATGATTTAGCCTCTGCCAGTACCGTTCGCGTATTGTATAGCGACAATACATTGTATAAATATCAGGCCTTTTTTGGCAGAATCAATTATAACTGGAATCAAAAATACATTTTGAACCTCACCGGAAGACGGGATGGTTCCAGTCGATTTGGCCCAGACAAGCAGTTTGCCAATTTCGGTGCCATTGGAATGGCTTGGTTGTTTTCCAAAGAAAATTTCCTAAAAGAAAATACCTGGCTTAGTTTTGGAAAACTTCGCGCCAGCTATGGAACCACCGGTAATGATCAGATTGGCGATTATCAATTCTTAAACACTTATGCTTCTTCTGGCGTTCTTTATGACTCCAATGTGGGACTACAGCCTTCCAGACTCTTTAATCCAGACTTTGGATGGGAAGTCAATAAAAAACTGGAAGCGGCTTTAGAAACGGGTTTCCTGCAAGATCGAATATTTCTAACAGCGGCTTGGTACCAGAATCATTCTTCCAATCAACTCGTAGGAGTGCCTTTGTCCGGCACAACAGGGTTTCAAACCTTACAGGCCAACCTCGACGCCACGGTAGAAAATACAGGTTGGGAATTAACTTTGCGTACGGTTAATTTCAGTAGCCAAAATTTTAACTGGACAACCAATCTGAATCTGACTCTTGCCCAAAATAAACTCTTACGTTTTCCTGGTCTGGAAGCTTCATCATACAATCAACAATATCGCATTGGGGAACCCCTAAACATCAAACTGCTGTACCAATATACAGGTATTGATCCTCAAACAGGAGTGTGTCAATTTGCAGATACCAATAACGACGGTACCATTTCCTTTCCGGAAGACAAACAAACCGTTGCTGACCTGAATCCGCAATACTTTGGAGGGTTACAAAATCAACTGACCTACCAGCACTGGAAACTAGACTTTCTTTTCCAATTTGTAAAACAGGAAAATTATAATTATTCCGTAGGAATTCCCGGTCAAATGTCCAATCAACCCATAAGAATGATCGATAGCTGGCAACAGGCAGGGGACAATGCCACACAGCAAATCTATACTACAGGATACAATGACGCAGCGGTTACAGCCAACTACCTATACACCGACAGTACGGGTGGAATCACTGACGCCTCTTTTATTCGTCTTAAAAATATAGCGTTGTCCTACGATGTTCCGCTGAATACCAAAAACGTACGGTGTCAGCTTATTTTACAGAGTCAAAACCTATTGACTTTTAGTAAATACAAAGATGGAGATCCTGAGTTTATAAGCTCCGGATATTTGCCACCACTAAAGATTATCACTGCCGGAATGCAACTCACTTTTTAATTGTACACCATGAAAACTATACACAATACAACTTTTTATATGCATTATTTTTTGCAAATGTTTTTATTTGCATCCACTTTCCTTTGCATGACTTCTTGTGATTCTTTTGTGGAAGTCGATCTTCCAAAATCACAACTGACCAATGTTGCCGTTTTTGACAACTATGCGACTGCAGACGCTGCCTTAACCGATATTTACGCAAAGATCAGGGATCAAGGCCTATTGACAGGTATGACTTCGGGGCTCTCCAACCAATTGGCCAACTATACCGATGAATTGATTTGTTACGGAAGTCCAGGAGATCCTGCCTTACCTTTTTATTTGAATACACTCCTACCCGCCAATACCTCAATTACGGACTATTGGAACATTAGTTACAACCAAATTTATGCTGCCAATGCAGTGATTGAAGGAGTCGAGGAAAGTGATAAATTGACTGTCGAAGAAAAAGACCAACTCAAAGGAGAAGCCCTTTTCATAAGAGCATTAATCCACTTTTATCTCACAAATCTTTATGGAGATTTGCCTTATATAACCGCTACCGATTACCAAAAGAATAATGTGGCAAAGAAAATCACGGTCTCTGAAGTCTATACTAATGTGATTTCCGATTTAGATTCAGCCATAAACTTGCTTGCTCAGGACTATGACAATCCCGAAAGAATCCGTCCAAATCGATTTGTGGCCAAAGCGCTTTTGGCACGGGTTTATCTCTACAATGGAGCTTGGGCTGAGGCATCCAACGCTGCTTCGGCAGTTCTAAATGCTACAGATTTATATGGTCTGGAAGACAACATTGATGGGGTGTTTCTTAAAGATTCGAAAGAAACCATTTGGCAACTACAGCCTGCTACATCAGGTAAAAACACGGATGAAGCCAACTCTTTTATCTTCTTTTCGGGGCCTCCGCCATTGGTGGCACTTACGGATAACCTGATGGACTCTTTTTCTACAGCTGACTTACGCAAGAGTAACTGGACAGCCGCAATCACAGACGGCAGCAGTACATGGTACCATCCCTTTAAATACAAAGAATTTGATTATACCGCTACTTCTGTAGAGTACTCGATAGTCTTTCGTTTAGCGGAGCAGTATCTGATAAGAGCCGAAGCAAGAGCACAACAAGGCGACCTCATCGGAGCCAAGGAAGATCTTAACAAAATAAGGGAACGGGCAGGATTGGATGAAACCACCGCAAGCTCGCAACAAGAAATTATGGAGGCCATACTACAGGAAAGAAGATGGGAATTATTTACGGAATACGGACATCGCTTTTTTGATCTAAAACGCTTTGGACAAATCGATGCTGTTTTATCACTCACAAAAACAGGGTGGAATACAACCGATAGGCTATTTCCGCTACCCCAGAATGAATTAAGCATAAATCCTAACCTGCGTCCACAAAATAGTGGTTACTAAAAACACAGACCATGATACTTCAAAATAATTCTCGAAAGAGAAGCACAAAATGGGAGCTTTCCCATGTGAATCTAAAACTCGTTTTATTTTCATTTTTTATTTTGCCATTAGTAACCTGTTCCCTTTGGGGGCAGGTGGTGCAAAAAAAACAGCTAACGGAATCCGATTATCACCTATGGGGTGAATTACGCCAAGATAAAGTCGCCTCAAATGGGAAATGGACCAGTTATAAGATGGAGTACGAAAAAGGAATAGATACTTTGTTTGTGTGTAATACCACTACCAAAAAAACATATAACTTCCCCTCTGGCAATAACTCACTATTCGCAGGAAAGGAGCATTTTGTTTGTCAGGACAGCAAGGGTTTACACCTTTTAAATCTAGCAACAGGAAAACAGGAATTGTATGCTCCGGTTAGCCAGTGTGATTATTCCCCAGCAACCAACCAACTTCTATTCCTGTCTAAAGCAGAAAAAGTTTTAAAAATCATAAACCTGAAAAACAAAGTCACGGATATCCTTCATGATGTGCAACAATTTGCAATTAGCCCAAGCAATAAGGAAGTCCTTTTTACCACTACGGCCCATCAAAAGCATTCGATAGGCTTGCTACGTCTGGGAAATAAACAATCAATAACTTGGATTATTGAAAATAGCGCTAATCCTTTCACTCATTTTACTTGGCAGGAAATGGGAAAAGCAGTCGCTTTTTATAGTTTCGCCAATTCAGATTCAAAGGACGCTAGGCTTTACTATTATACTTTAGACAACAAGGCCTTATTTGAACTGAATCCCAAAACCCAAAGTGATTTCCCAATAGACAAAGTGTTCGATAAAGAAATGGTTTATCCATTGACTATATCGGCGGATATGCGCTCCGTCTTTTTTGGTCTCAGCCCTGTCTCTATAGAAAACAAAAAAGACCCCGAAGGGGATGTGGAAATCTGGAATGGAAATGCAAAATGGATTTATCCTTTTGAAAAACTAAACAGCATGTACAACGACCGGGTCACTTTAGCCGTTTGGCATCCTATGCTCAAACGCGTTACTTCAATTTCATCTCCAGAGTTACCCAAAGTCATGCTAACCGGCAATCAAGAGTATGCCATTTTATCCAACCCTAAAGAATATGAACCTCAATTTGAGTATGATGGCCCAAGGGATTTTTATATTATGGATGTGAACACGGGAGAAAAAGAAATTTTGCTTCGCAAACAGAGTGCCTTTTTTATCTATTTATTGCCCTCTCCTTCCGGAAAATTCATTGCCTATTTTAGTGATAATAATTGGTATGTTTATGATATTGCACATAAAACACATACGAACGTAACCAAGCAAATAAACGTTCCTTTCTTTGGAAAAGTCTATCTACTTGACGGAGACAGCAGTTATGGAAATGTGGGCTGGAGCAAAAATGACGACGAAATAATTCTTTACGACCAATATGATTTGTGGGCCATAAAAGCCGATGGATCTACTTTTAGAAGGCTTACTCATGGCCGTGAAAAAAAAATCGCATTTAAAATCGCCACACGATCTGATTTCGAACTTTATACAATAAATTTTGATGGGTTTAAAAGTAAGACCATTAATCTGGATGGAGACCTGATTTTACATGGGGAAGGATTCGATGAAAAAACAGGTTATTTCAAATGGAAAAATGATACTGGTGAGTTACCTATTGTCTATGGTGATCGTTACATTGACCAAATGCATTATATCCAAAAGCAACAGTCTTACATCTATCAGGAACAGAAATTTGACCTCTCCCCACGCCTGATGTTTCAAAAAAATTCCACCGCACCAAAACCATTTTTCGAGAGCAATCCGCATCAAGCAAAATACCAGTGGGGAACTGCAAAGCTAATACCCTTTCGTAATTCCAAAGGAAAGGAACTAAAAGCCGCTTTATATTACCCTGCTAATTATGATCCTGCCAAAAAATATCCGATGATTGTACATATTTATGAAAAACAATCTCATAAAGTTCATTGGTATAACAACCCAAGTTCATTTATGCAAGACGGATACAATCCCACCGTTTTTACTGCAAAAGGCTATTTCGTCCTATGTCCTGATATTGTACACGAACAAGGAACCGTAGGAAGCAATACGGTGGATTGTACGGTCTCAGCAACTAACGAAATTGTCTCACGTGGCTTAGTGGATCCCCTAAAAATTGGTTTAATAGGCCATTCCTTTGGAGGATACGAAAGTGCCTTTATGATTACACAAACCAACCTCTTTTCTGCAGCGGTTGCCGGTGCGGCAATAACAGATCTTAACAGTTTTTATTTGACTATTGGATGGGATACAGGAAAGCCAGACATGTACCGCTTTCAAAGTGATCAATGGAAAATAGGAAAAACACCTTTTGAAGATCCTTTACTATACGCAAGCAATTCACCTGTAGCCAACGCAGCCCATATTAAAACTCCGCTGCTTTTATGGGAAGGAAAAGAAGACAGGCATGTGGATTGGCATCAAAGTGTGGAATTATATTTGGCTTTACGCAGGCTTGGAAAAAAGCATGTTATGTTGCTCTATCCCGATGAAAAACATGTCTTGCTGAAGCCAAACAATCAGATAGATCTCGGTCGTAGGGTGCAAGAATGGTTTGACTATTATCTTAAAAAAGAAGCTCCGGCTTTATGGATTAGTGAGGGTGTAAAGTAATTATTTAGGCTGTAAAAGCAAAAAACAATGCAGTTCCGAAATGGAACTGCATTGCCTTTTAATATCGTCAAATAATTACTTTATGGACGAAATAAAACCTCACTACAGTTGTTCGCTTTACCAAAAGCCTGTACCCCGTTTGCTTGGCAAATTTGACCTGACGCGGTATTACAACTTACAGGAACGCTACAGGGGCCTTGCGGACCATCAATATAACCTGTTTTAGGAGCCGCTGCATTAGAAGCACTTTGCATCGAAGTGGTTAAAAAAGCTCCTGAAATTCCCATTATTGCTACAACTGCAAAGGGCATAGTCGATTTTAAAAATGTGGTTTTCATAATAAAAAGTATTAAAATTAAAATTTAAACTTGATCTACTTTTTTCTACAGGTTTTCGATCTTTTTCCTGACACTGGCCGGTATATTTTTATAAATTAGAACTAATCGGCGTTCCATTTATCATTTCTTTTCTTAAGCTTCCTTTCAATTCGTATATCATAAGTTGCGTGCCTATAATAGCGTATAAATGGGTAGTGGTAATAAACATGGATTGCAGCTTAGTATTTTCGATTCCAAAGATTGGAAAACTCAAAACATAAGCGTTCTTTTTTAGATTATAGACATCAATAATAGCCGCATGTTTCCACATGACATCATTCTCATACAATCCGGGTACCTTAGATTGAACAAATAAAAGGTTGTTTTTTGTCGCAGTGACAGCATTGACAATCGATGGTGGGGCAGCCATTTTTCGCTGGGTTCCCGCTTTGAGATAGCCCACTTTAATTTTAGCATGTGATACCGTGTCTATGGTATGTTCCCTACGATCTAAAGTCGCATATTTATCCGCAAGGATAATCTCGTTGCGGTAAAAATAAACATATACTATCTTACCCAATTCACTATTAAAGTGTAGCATACCATCAGTATCAAAAATCCCATCAATTTGTTTTTGCAAAAGTGAAGGTGCATAATGCACTTTAGGAGAGGTTTTCGAGTTAAAAACCCCAAGTACATTCGCTGCATTTTCCCCACTATTATTTCGAAAAACAACGGTAGTACTGTCGATCGGTTCTGCAATTGTAAAATTGGGAATACCTTTTAGTTCTTCAGTTATTTTCCAATCCTGAATCTTTCCCCTAAAGACACAGGGTACACTACCATCAATTAAAAAAAAGTATTTTCCTTTGACCAAAATGGTAACCAAACGAAAAGGAAGATTCTTATTTCTAAAATCAATTTTGGTTACTTTTTGCGACTTAAAAGTGGTATTTATAGAGAGAACATGCAAAGGATCCGTGTAATTACCAAGATAAATACGACCCTCGTTGTATCCCGAAAAATAATAGGAATTAAATTTTAAATCCGTAGAATGGACTAATGCTATCGAACGTCTGATATAACGTCTAATGAAAGGGTTTTGATGCTGCATAATATCCTCAGAGGATAGAAACAAAACGATCACAATGCCTATACTGAACACTATAGAAATAGGAATACTTTTAATAAGAGACAATTTTATATGATATCGGGTATTTTCACTAGTAACTTGATTTTGCAATGCCAAAGCTCCCAAAACTACAAATATGACATTAAAAACGAGATGCGTATTCCAACTCATTTTTTCTAATATGCCACCGCAAGAACAGGGAACAAATGAACTGTAATTCAAAATAATAAAGATGTATGTCGTAAACATAATCATCAAACTAAAAGCCGCAAAAAGACCTGTTATACGCCACTTAGGAAAAATAAGTAATAGAGCAATAACCAACTCCACAATGGGAACTAACCAAGAAACCCAACTGGCAAAAGTGCTTAGCAGAGGAGATTGCCCTAACTGTACTTGGAAGTTCTCAAAATCCAATAGTTTACTGACTGCTGCATAAACAAACAATAGAATATAGAGCTGACAAATACTATTTAGAACAATACGGCTATTTTGGACACTTAATTTCATATCGATAAACTATTAATGTATTACGATATAAAATTCCGAAATATAAAATCATAAGTATTGCCAAATCAGGATCTTAAATTATCTAAAAAGGATTTTTTTATAATAGACCAATCAGTCTCTAACTTCCTCCCCCATCCTAAACTTTTAAACTCTTAAACTTCAAAACCCTTAAACCCTTAAACCCCTCTTTATATCCATCGGTGTATAACCGAACTCTTTTTTAAAATTCTTTGAAAAATTGGGATAGGTTGCAAATGCACTCATAAAAGCAATCGTTTTCAAAGGAATTGTGGTCTGTTGAATCAAAAAATGGGCTTTTTTCAATCGTTCCGAATTGTAAAATTGATAAATGCTTGTTTTAAACAAAAGCTTAAATCCAAATTTTAGTTTATAATCATTAGTCCCAAAAATACGAGCGAGTTCTTGCATCGAAGGCAATGGCGTATCCAAATGATCTAAAATATAATCATACACGTCTTGAATCATTTGTACATCTGAAGAACGACTGAATCCTACACGTTGTGGAATATGTTTCGAAGTTGCCAATACATCTTTTAAGACGTTTTCTTCAACAATGGTTGTCACGGTAGTAATTAAAATTTCAGACCTATGGGAAAGTCCATAGACAGTGCATAAAGCAGGTGTCAATAATTCATTTTCTGTAATATATACAAGCTCAACTGTAGTATGATAATCAGGATCTAGCACTATTTTTTGCTCTATTGTTTTCCATAAGGATAATGATTCCTCCGAAAGCAAACTGCTAAAAGCTTTATCGAGCAAAAAATCAGAAGAGAACCCTAAAACAGCTGAGGAGTCAGCATTGTAACTTTTAATTATAAAATCGGCATCCAATAAAAAAGAGGATTGTACCATGTATTTGTAGTTATAATGAGGATTAACAAACCCCGTATGAAAAACGGATTCCTTCATTTCTTCAGCTGCCATATTCATAAGCACCGCCAATCCCTCCAATTCATCATTTTGCCCACTTCTTGGAACCCGAATTGAAAAATTACCCCTCGCCATTTCAAGTAGCATTTGTGACATATTATGAATACGCCTCTGATTAATTTCTTGATGCATAACAAATTTTAATTAGTGATAGAATGGCAATATAATAGTTCAGGACGGGCCTTAAGTATATGTTTCAAGAAAAGCTAAGGCAGCCAATTCTTCTGTGAAAATTTTTGTTGGAACCCGTGGTTTGTTGATTCCAATATAAAAAGACATAATACTCAATAAGACAGTATCATTTCCTAATAAACTAACGGCTTTGGTTAGCACAGAACCAGATTGGGCCAAATAATCTCTGGCAGCTTTGTCGGAATCCACTATCCCGCGAATATCACATAAGACTGGATAAGCTATTTCATTTTGCACTAGTATTCGATCGGCAACTACAAGTTGTGCAGCTTTCAAATTAATGACCACATTAGGCTTATACTCAAAATAAAGAATATCATTCTGAATCCAGAATTGAGCAAACTCATTCTCATGATAATTAACTATCATTTTTATATAGATTTAAAAATAAAACGTCACAATTTAGCAAAAAAAATATTAAAAATCATACAAAAAAATTGGAAAACAATACAATTAGCCATAAATAGACAAAAAATTATCTAATCGGGATTATAAGTTGTCATATAAGGATTATTGTATAATTAGAATATATCCGTTTTGTTTTTTATTCAGAGTTTTACCTAAAAAAATGCTACTCCTAAAAATTAGTATCAAATCAAATAACCAAACAAATGGCAAAAATCAAACACAACAATTTCATTGATACAGTCGATGAAGTAATTTCAGGAGCAAAAAAAGAAGGAGTACTTCATCTGTATGCTGAAGATCAAATATTGAATGGCCGAACGCTACAAATAAAAGGTAAAAACATGTTCCATTTTGGCACAACAGGATATCTCGGGCTCGAACAAGATGTCAGATTAAAAGAGGCCGCAATAGCTGCCATCCAACATTATGGAACACAATTCCCCCTTTCCAAAACCTATATTTCAAATCCGTTATATAATGAGCTGGAATCAAAAATCGAGACAATGTATGGAATACCTCCCATTATAACAAAAAACAGTACGCTTGGTCATCTGGCAGTAATTCCAACAGTGGTAAGGGATGAAGATGGAGTAATTCTTGACCATCAGGTACATTGGTCTGTTCAAAATGCCTGCCAATTACTCAAAATAAGAGGCATTCCGGTAGAAATGATTCGACACAGCAATTTGAATATGCTGGAGGATAAAATTAAATACCTCTCAACACGATGTAATAAAATATGGTATATGGCAGACGGTGTATATTCAATGTTTGGTGATTATGCACCTATTCAGGATTTGATGGAATTGTGCAAAAAATTTCCGCAGTTACACCTCTATTTTGATGACGTGCACGGAATGAGTTGGAAGGGAAAAAACGGAACGGGATATGTATTACACATTTTAAAAGAACTGCCCGAGAATGTGTTATTATTTGGCACTTTAAGCAAGACATTCGGGGCTAGTGGAGCGACATTACTTTGTACTGATAGCCGACTGCGTGAAAAAATTAAGAACTTTGGTGGACCGCTTACTTTTTCCGCACAACTGGAACCAGCTTCCGTAGCAGCTGCAATCGCTTCAGCTGACATTCATCTTTCTCCCGAAATCACAAGCTTACAATATGATTTGTCCGATAAAATAGAATATTTCAAATCATTATTGGAAAATACCACGCTTCCAATGATAGCCTTAAACAATTCCCCTGTATTTTTCTTGGGTACGGCCATGCCTTTGACCGCTTATAAAATGGCACAACGGCTATTTAACGAAGGTTTTTATGTAAATCCAGCTATTTATCCAGCAGTCCCAATCAAAAACACGGGTATTCGAATCACACTTTCCCGACACAACCAAAAAGAAGAAATAAAAACATTAGTGGAAGCAATGGAATACCATTTTCCAAAAGCCTTGGAAGAATCGGGTAACAATCCAAACAAAGTGAAAGAAGCTTTTGGTATAGTGGAGACGATTCAGCAAATAAAAAATGTAGGGATAAAAACAGGCTTAGTATTACAATACGAAACATCCATAGAAAGAATAAACAAAAAGAACTGGAACGTGCTTTTAGGTAAACAAAGCACATTTGACTGGGAAGGATTATCTTTTTTAGAAAATGCTTTTACAAATCCGAACTATCCTGAAAACAATTGGGACTTTCATTATTATGTAATCAAAGACAAAAACGGAATTCCTGTACTGGCAACTTTTTTCACATACGGACTTTGGAAAGATGATATGTTGGCACCAGAATCGATTTCATTACAACTGGAAGAAAAAAGAAAACAAAATCCATTATACCTAACATCAAAAGTTTTGGGAATGGGTTCCTTATTCACAGAAGGCAATCATTGTTACATCAATAAAGCACATCCATTAGCTGAAGAAGCCATAGTGCTTTTACTAGAACAAGTTGAAACACTTTATCATCAATTAAACGCCAATATGCTTGTGTTAAGAGATTTCGAGGAAGATGAACAATTGAATCGTATTTTTCACAATCAAGGTTTCTTAAAAATAAACATGCCGGAAACCTGCATCATACAAAATACAGGATGGAATAGTGTAGAAGAATTTGCAACCACCCTTTCCCCACGTTCTAGAAAACATTTTATGAAAGAGATACTGCCTTTTGAACAGGCTTTTAATATTGTAATTAAAGGTAAACTGACTACCGTAGAATTAGAGCAGACATATAAACTGTATCAGAATGTAAAAAATAACAATCATGCGATAAATACATTTACCTATCCAATAGATGTTTTTCAAAAAATGGAAGAACATTCCGATTGGGAATTCATACTTCTATATTTAAAAGAAGAAATCTCAAACCCATTGGTTGGAATTATGTTTTGTTATAAAAATACGAATCACACCTATGTTCCATCCCTAATCGGAATGGATTATACTTGGGCAAAAGAATTCCAACTCTACCGTCAACTCCTATTTCAAGCCATCAAACGAGCTAAACAATTAAATCTTACTAAAATTGATTTTGGTTTTTCTGCAACTTTCGAAAAGAAAAAACTGGGTGCTACCATAATTCCAAAAGTAGCCTACATTCAGGCAAGAGATAATTTCTCAATGGAATTAATGGGTACACTTCAAAATGAAGAAAAAACATCCCCGGCCAAGTAAAATTAATCCCAACCAATTTATGAATCAATCCACTCTTAACTCCCCCTCTCCTTTTGGAGAGGGGGTTGGGGGGTGAGGTTAAACCAAAAACCTATGTTCGAAAACACTATTGAAGATTTTAATATTAAAATAAACGCAATCATTAATTCCGAAGAAAACCATCTCAAAAAAGCAACTGATGGTATTAATTTATGCAATAAGACCTTGGCTTCCCTCAAAGAGAAGGTCGAACAAAACGATTTTGAAGCAACACCCGATGAGATTGATTTTTTCAAAAACACCAAAACACTTCCAATGAGTTATCTCATCTATTTTACAGAACTGCATTCTTGTGAATTGCGCAAACCTAAAGCGGGAACATCCTACCAGATAGAGTTTCTGGAGAAGGAAATGCGAAAAATCAATAAATTCTTTTCACGCAATTTAGATTTCGTCAATTATATGGAGCAGGGATACACCTATATTGATCATCAGTTTTTCACAAGAAACCACGGAAATAGTTTTCCTTTCACACCAATGACAGATTATTACCAATACCCTGAGTTCTCCTCCTCACACGATATGCTGTGGGCAAAAATAAAAGCAATGCATCGTTTCATACATTATATCAGAGAAGCAATGCAAAAACTCAATGCTGGAAATACTACACTATTTGAAGAAAAAAAACACAAAGTACTACTCTGGACAGCTCCCAAAACAGCGCTAGCCGAATTAATTTATGCCCTATACTCCAATGGAGCGTTAAACCATGGCGCAGCAGACATAAATACAATAGCTTCCTCATTTGAAGATTTCTTCAACATCAAGATCGACAATATTTACAAAACCTATACCGAAATTAAAGAACGTAAGAGCAGTAAAACAAAATTCTTGGAAGAGCTAATGCTCAATCTACAGCAAAAATCCACAAAGAAGACGAATAACTAGAAATCGGTAGTCAATCGGTACCTACCAAGAATCGTATTACAAAAAACAATATAAAATAACCTTTTTGAGAAGCAGGTCAATAATTCCCCTCCTTTGGAGAGCCTGTCCCGTTCTCAAAACGGGAGGTGCCCGCAGGGCGGGGTGGTTTTTATCGGTATTTTAATAAAACCGTTAATCCTAGAAGCCCATACTGAGCGAAGTCCAAGCACAATCGAAATACTAATCTATATTTTCAATGCCTCTTATCTAGGGGCATTTTTCATTAAATAAAGAATCTCAGGAAATAACAAACTTTAGCAACAACAAAAAATACAAGATAAAAAACACCAATACCTCCAAAACAGGTTTTAAATAATTGTTGAAATGTTAAATTTCTTCGGTACTGTGACGCGCATAGGGAAAGAAAGAAAATAAAAGCAATCAAATTTGTCTCAGTAAAAAAATACAATAGATACAAACTTAAACTACTTTCAAATGGCAGCCAAAATTATCAGTACAGAAGATCTGGTGTTTGCTTCAGATAGTGTATTAAAAACAAGAGTATGATAGCAGGAAACATTAGAGCATGTATTTATCCAAAAGATGTACAACGTATTACTGGTAAAACATACAGACAGGCAAGATTGTATTTAAATAAAATTAAAGACAACTTGAATAAAGAACCACATCAATTAATTTCAATCGAGGAATTTTGTTCATATTCAGGCCTCCAGTTAGAACATGTTTTGCGTTGTATAATCGGATAACCGTCCTCCTCTCACCCTTATAGTTGCCACACCTAAAACCACAATAAGGATTTGCGCGTTGGCCGCAGGGAGTGAACCAATGTCATTAAGTTAAGCTTTTTTATGAGCTTTTTCAGTACTTGGGAGCCTCGAGCGTTCTCGTATTATGTGATTCCTCCTCCGTCGGAATGACAAAACGGAACGAAGTAGGAATGTATTATGCACAAAGTTTGTCATCTCGACGCAGGAGAGAACACACAAGTAACTCGATAATCCAAGTAAAATCAGCAGTTTTTCTTTAACTTAATGACATTGGGAGTGACCCCGGAGTCGAGTGTGAAACACGAGCGGCTGGGGTCGCGATAGGAAAATCTGTCCGATGATTTTTGGTGTAAAAATATTCAGGCTTGATCTTTTGTTTCTTTTGCATCAAGGCAAATCGAAGATTCAGCGAACACCATTATAATAAAAATTACGTGAACTAAAAGAAAAAATCCCCCACAATATTGTCTTCCCGAGGAACGAGGGATCTCCTCAAGTAACTCGACAATCCTTGTCAAAATCAGTAGCAACAATAGAAATTATCTTAATCTAAAATACAATCTCTAAACAAAAAAAGCCCAATCCTTTCGGTTTGGGCTTAATTTAGTTCAACACTGAGTCATTACAACCCAACTAAAACTTCTTCTTGTGCTTCTTGACGATAAATTTGAGTACCATCGATAATACAAAACTGACTAGGGCTCCAATCGCAGCCAAAAAAACAGTTTTTAAAATATCCTCCGAATTCAAATTCGGTAATACACTCAAAAAAGTACCGCCGGCAGTACCAATTAATATTGGGTTACTGCTCGTCATCCTCAACTTTCTGAAGGCTCCCTTCGTTAAGGGTTGTAATCTGACTTACTGCCGATAGTACACCACCAGCCAAAGCCAAATACCCTCCAATGGAGACAACTACTATAGGCAAAGCAACTGGCGCAGCCAAAACAGTTCCGCCAACCGCGGCCAATGTCAATCCAATATTCCGAAGCACTTTGAAAAATTTTGGAGTGGGAGCTTTCGCTCTTTGTATTACATTCATAAATAATATTTTAAGATTGAACAATTAATGAAACCAAATCCTCGCGCTCCAAAGCTTTATAAACTAAACTTTTCAATTTGATAAAAGCTTGTCGCGATTCAAGACCTAAACCAGGTCCGGAGAGTTGCGTCACGGGAGCAATACAGCCATTCAATTCTTTCTTAGCATTATTAGCAGGATGAAACAAAATAAAACTTCTGTTTTCCACATCCACTACCTCAATATGCCATCGAAACTTCTTACTGTATCGCTTCCTCAACAAATACTTCCCCGTAGGAATACAGGAAACTCTTTTCTCATTATCGAACCATGGTAATTCAATGGTACAACAAATCAGTTTGCCCTCACATTCGAGTTTTCCGTTAGTTCCATCAGGAAAATAAGTTCTGGATAATATTAAATCCATCCTACAATCCGCTAACTTGTACCAATGCCAATGGATTGTAAGAACCATTTTTCAAAGGATACATTTTACCATTTACACCTTGATAAAACTCAACGCCCAAAGCCAAAAACAAAGGCTTTGTGCTTCCTGGGCTTACCTTATTCAAATGTTGAATGGCAACAGTCGGTGCGGAATCCCACGGCAGTACGGCGGTTTCAGAACCCGAGAAAACAAAAGTTTCTGCTTCAAAATCAATTTCAGCACCTCCTGAAATAATTTTAAAATGGGTAGTCCCTCCCGGAGCCGCAATCATATTTATGGGTATGAAAGATTCCAAAGCAACTGTGATTTCACCACTAACACGATCAATGCCTCCCACAAATGGAGCAAATAATGTCGTTCCCAATTTTCCGGTAATGTTAAAATCAAAACCCGTAAGCAATTCCGCTTCGCCATCGATTACATTTCGCAATCCACGATCATTGGTCAAATCCGCTTGGATAACTTTAATCATCGACTGGGTAAGTCGACTCACCATTCTATTGTCAGAAGCATTCAATAGTAAACTGCGCAAAGCCAAACGCAACGTTTTACCTGCCTTACCTGCCCTACCAAATTCAGAACCATTCTCACGCGTTCGCTGAAACGCAGGGTCGTTAGCTATTCTGTTGGCATCAATGCCACCTTTCTCACGGGCAATATACCCATCCTTTGATTTATAAAAAGTAATATCTCCGATAGTACCTTTCAATTTAATTATGCCTTTCTGCTTTGCCATAATAATTTAAAATTTAAGTTTAAAAATGATTGATCTACTCTTTCATCCTGAATATTCGTTGCAACTAAATCGGGAATGATCTGAGCAAAGATTTCATCATTTAAATCAAATTTCAAAGGGGCATGGTCAAAAACGGTAGTAAAAAGCCTATAACAACACTTTTTAGTCACTAAAAAACGTCAGTTCGAGTGTTTTTTGTGTAATGAAATGGAACAAAAAATGTATCGAGAACTAGTTTTTTGCACTGAATTTTCTAATTCTCGATACGTCTTTTTTAACCCAGATTGCAATGATAACGACTTTAGGCGGAATTCGTGAAATTTTTCAAGACAACGGAATTCGTGAAAATTCGTGAAATTCGTGTCCAAAACAGATATGAATCTTTTCAAACAGTCGCTTACTTAAGTTAGCAAATCTTTACCTAACGCCTTTCAAAAATCCGTTTTTATCCGCGTTTCGCCTTAGCGAACCCGTTTCATCCGCGTACTATTGACAATGCTTTTCTTGGTAAGCAACTCTTTCTCCAAGTCCCAAATACACTTTCTTGAAATCTGGATTTAAAATACCATAACACACAAAAATTTATAATGAAAAACTAATTACATTTTAGTATTTTTGCTATATATGAGAGAGGTAGTCAAAGCCGTACCCTAAGTATGGATAATGTATTAAAATTAGTAGTGTGATATCAGCAAACATCAGGGTATGTATTTATCCAAAAGATGTACAACGTATTACCGGTAAAACAGACAGGCAAGGTTGTATTTGAATAAAATTAAAGACAACTTGAATAAAGAACCACATCAATTAATTTCCATAGAGGAATTTTGTAGTTATTCAGGCCTTCAGTTAGAACATGTTTTACGTTGTATTATCGGATAGCATAAAGGACAATTAAAAAGTCTCACACACTTTCATAATGTAATAACACTGGTTCAATAAGCAGTTCATACATAAATCGCAACTAATTGATAACCAAAAATCAACAAATATTTTAGATTAAAACTATACTATCCCTATAATAAACCTAACGACTTATTTACTTAAAAAACAACTAAAGCTAAAATGTCAACGAGAGTAAATTCCACTCTTGTAATCAAAGTAAGTACCTGATTTCTAAAACGGATATAGCTGTAATGGACTTCTAATGCGAATCCTACCTAACTCCTTTCAAAATCTGTTTTTATCTGCGTATCGCTTTAGCGAATCCGTTTCATCTGCGTACCATTTTGACAATGCTCTTCTCGGTTAGCAACTCTTTGTTAAAGTCCTCAAATACACTTTCTTGAAATTAGAATTCAACCCAGAATCCGCATTAGACTTCGTAACGAAGCTGAATTATTCAATAAAAGTAAGTGCTTGATTTTGCAGAAGAAGTCAGATGCAGTAGATTTCTAATGCAGATTCTGAGTTTAAATAACAAACTGCATAAAAAAAGGGCTAAAAAATTAGCCCTTTCTCTTTTGAAGATTATAGTCGATTAGTGATGTTTTATTTTAAACGCCTTTTTATTATATTTTTAAACCATCAAGACCCAATAGCTTGGTAAACGAAACCAATTTTTTCGAGCTTTGTTTTATCAAGTATATTTCTCCCATCAAAAACAAAAGCTGGTTTTTGCATGCCATCGTAAATCTTTTGCCAATCATAGTTTACAAATTCATCCCATTCGGTAAGTACTGCAACGGCATGAGCTTTCTCACAAGACAAATAAGGATCGTCAAAAGTAAGTATACTATTGGCATTCTCTTCTGCAGTTCTGGTTTCTAAGTAATCCAAATCGGCAAGGATTTTTTTTCTGGACACTTTAGGGTCATATACTGCAATTTTTGCCTGTTCATTAACCAAATCATTGGCTACATATATCGCAGCCGACTCTCTCGTGTCATTGGTGTCTTTCTTGAAAGCCCAACCCAAAAATGCAATCTTTTTATCGGCAACCGTATTGTAAAGTGTTTGCACTATAGTATTGGAGAAACGTCGCTTTTGGTGGTCGTTCATAATAATGACCTGTTCCCAATAATCGGCTACTTCATTCAACCCGTATGATTTTGCGATATAAACCAAATTCAAAATGTCTTTTTGAAAACAAGAGCCTCCAAATCCTACTGAAGCCTTAAGGAATTTAGACCCAATTCGGCTGTCCATTCCTATGGCTTTGGCCACTTCATTGACATCGGCACCTGTTTTTTCACAAAGCTCAGACATGGCGTTTATAGACGAAATTCTTTGGGCTAAAAATGCATTGGCCGTCAATTTGGACAATTCCGATGACCATACATTGGTGGTGAGTATTTTCTCTGGACTCACCCAATTCGAATACACATCTACCAAGGCTTGAATCGCTTTTTGCCCCTCTACAGAAGGATCTCCCCCTATCAATATTCGATCTGGACTCAATAAATCCTGAACTGCAGTACCTTCGGCCAAAAACTCCGGATTCGACAATATCTGAAATTGAACTCCATTCCCGGTAGTATCAAGAATGCTTTTTATAGCCTCAGCGGTACGCACTGGCAAGGTGGATTTCTCAACAACAATTTTATTCGCTTTGGATACTTTGGCAATTTGCCTGGCACATAATTCAATATACTTCAAATCGGCTGCCATTCCTTTTCCTTTTCCGTAGGTTTTAGTGGGCGTATTTACCGATATAAAAATGATTTGAGCTTCATCTATTGCCTTATCCACTTCGGTGGAAAAAAACAGGTTTCTCCCTCTCGCTTCCGCTACAATAGCATCTAAACCCGGTTCATAAATTGGAATATTATCCGTGTTTTCATCATTCCATGCTAAAATTCTTTCTGCATTCAAATCGACAACCGTAACTTGAATGTGAGGGCATTTTTGTGCAATAACGGCCATCGTTGGCCCTCCAACATATCCTGCTCCAATGCAACAAATTTTTGTAATTTTCATATCGCTATTCTATTTTCTCTTTTCTCTCTATTCTATTCTCTCTATTCTATTCTGAAATCTTTTTTCTAAAATCTAAAATCTACTATCTCCTTAAATTCTCCCAATACCAACCTACCGCTTCTTTCAATCCCTCTTGCAAGGAGTACTTAGGATTGTATCCCAACATCGTTTTGGCTTTATCAATACTGGCCAACGAATGAGGAATATCACCCGCTCTGTTAGGCCCGTATTCAATTGCTACTTCTGCAATCTTTGGATCATATTCCGCTAAAAATGTTTTTAAATAACCGATTAAATCATTTAAGGTATTGCGATCTCCATAAGCAGTATTGTAAACCGTATTTACCGCTTCTGGATTTTCAGTAGTCATCGCCAACTCATTCATCTGAATTACGTTATCGATATACGTAAAATCACGCGAATAATTCCCATCACCATTTATTCTTGGGCTCTCCTGTTGCATCAATTGCATCACAAACTTCGGAATAACTGCCGCATAAGCCCCGTTTGGATCTTGTTTGCGTCCAAATACATTAAAATAACGCAACCCGATAGTCTCTAATCCATAAGTTCTACTGAAAATTTCCGCATACAACTCGTTTACGTATTTTGTAATCGCATAAGGCGAAAGAGGCTTTCCTATAACGTCTTCTACTTTGGGCAATCCCACAGAATCTCCATAAGTTGAAGAACTGGCCGCATACACAAATCGCTTTACATTGGCGTCTCTTGCAGCTACCAACATATTCAAAAAACCAGAAACATTGACATCGTTTGTGGTAACTGGATCGTTAATCGATCTCGGTACAGAACCCAATGCCGCTTGATGCAACACGTAATCTATTCCTTGTACCGCTTGCTTACAAGCTTCTGCGTTTCGTATATCACCTTCAATCAAACTGAAATTTTCATTGTTCATGAAATCCTTCAAATTATGACGATGACCCGTAGCAAAATTATCCAAACAAACTACTTTATAATTTTTGGATAAAAAATACTCACACAGATTAGATCCTATAAATCCTGCACCTCCGGTAATTAATATTGCCTTTTTATTATTTTCTATCATTCCCAATTCATTTAAAACAGCCTATGCAGCTATTATTTTCTAAAGATTTTTTCAATAATACTCTTTTTCTTTTCACCTTCATGGTAACCACTTGAATAATTCCCGCTACCGTAACCATAACCGTAACCATAACCTCCTCCATACTTGGCTTTATTTTCAAAACCATTCAAAATAATACTGGCGTTCTGAAGTTCTCCCCGATCCACTCTATTATTCAACAAAGTTATCATTCCCTTTTTAGTAAAATTTTGTCGCACAATATACAAAGTAACGTCACAATATTGGGCCAATTCCAGAGAATCTGCCACCAAACCTACCGGAGGTGTATCCAAAATAATATAATCGTACTTTTCTTTTAGTTCATCCATTAACTCTTTCATTGTTTCGCCCAAGATCAACTCCGACGGATTAGGCGGTATTGGCCCCGAAAGAATAACATCCAGAAAAGGGACAGCCGTAGGATTAATGATCTCATCTAACCTTTTTTGTTTGATAAGATAATTCACAACTCCTAAATCATTTGACAAGTCAAACTCTTTAAACAATTTAGGTTTTCTTAAGTCCAAACCAACAACAACAGTCTTTTTCTCGCTTAAAGCAAAAACTGTAGCGATATTAATAGAACAAAATGTTTTCCCCTCCCCACTCACAGAAGAGGTTATCATCAATGTTTTTGCTCCAGCTACATTATTTTTTTTATATAAAAATTGAAGCGAAGAACGAATTGATCTAAAGGATTCCGACAATGCCGATTTAGGTTTTTCAAAAACAGCTAAATCATTATGATCCGTATTTATGCCAACAATTCCAATCAAAGGAATACCGCTATGACTATCGATATCCTCTGGATTCTGAATAGAAGTATTGACAAATAAAGTACCGACTATTACAAGCAAAGGAAGAAGCAATCCAAGAAATAAGGCCAATACATAATTCACTCCCGTCTTCGGACCAATAAGTCCTCCCCCGATGTCTTTTGCCGGATCTATAAAATGGATATCCGATAAATTGGCCGCTTTTACAATATCGGCTTCACTTCTTTTTTGAAGAAACGTACTGTAAATATTGTCATTTAGGTCGTATTTTCTTTTGATTTTTATCAATTCCTGTTGATCATCCGGCAGACGCTTAATCTTGCTTTCCGTTTGATTAATTTTACTTTCTACTGTAGCCAAATCATATTGCAAAGCAGCTTTTGCGGTAGTTATATTTTCTAATAAAACATTCTTCACCGCTTCCATTTGATTGTCAAAATCCCTAAATATTTTTTCGCTTTTTACGGCATAAGCCATTTCCGATCTTTGGGTAGAAAGTGCTATTAATTTAGACACATTGACAACAATATTAGGATCCTCAATTCCTGCCACAGATGGCGCAGGTAATTTTGAATAATCTACACTGTTTCTTAAATAGGATTTTAAAGAATTACAATAGTTTATTTTTCTGTTTACAGCATCTTTCTCTATATCAAAATCAAGAATCTTATCCGAAAACTTGGCTCCTCCCCCTTCTTCAACATCATAGATATTTTTGTCTTTTCTAAACGATTTTAGCTCATCACCTGTTTCTTTTAGCTGAAATTCCATTGCCACAAGCGTACTGTCAATAAAATTAATGGTATTCGTGGCAAATTGATTTTTACTGTCTAATTGTCTTTTGATCAACATCTTTACAGTCGAATTAAGATATTCGACCATTCGGGCCTTATTGGTACCTTGCAATCCCAAAGTAATTATAGACCCGCCTTTGTCATCTGATCTAACATTTATATTTCTATAATTGGAAACAGTACCGTCAAAATCATTAAATCGAACAAAGTATTCATTTCCCTTATACAAACCGGGATTGTCTTTAATTTGCAATTTCCAATTCAAAAAAGGCAAAGAAACAAGCTCTCCTACCTTATATTTTTTTACATATTCGCCCTCAACAACGGCAGTATTACTGTAACTATTATCAGAATAATGAATCAATGACGCTGAAGTTCCCTCAAAAGGGATTCGCAATTCGTATATATTTTCACTTATAAATTTAATTCCGATACCGTTTCCGATTACCTGCCCTTGCTTTTTATCAATATCCACATAAAATGGAACGGCTCCGTATGCATCTGTAAGATTGTATTTCCCCTGTACCAAATAATCAATATAAAACTGCAATTTATCAACAACCAACTCATTATGGGAACGAGATTGCAAAGTGGTCGAAATAGTCTGAATTTGATCTGAAGCACCACCCCAATTAAAAACCAAGCTTGTATTTGAAGTAAAAAGCGGATTGGTTTCTTCTTTTACCGAAATTAGGGTTTCAATTCCGTAAATCTTTTCTTTGCGTATATTAACCTGATACGCAATCATTAGTGTTATAAATACGGATCCCAAAAACCATTTCCAATAACTTAATATCTTTATCAAAAACCCCTTAAAATCAAAACTGGAGTTATTTTCAAAAACAGTAAAATCTTTAATATCTAACATCTTTTGAAATTGATTTAATTTTTAAGCAATAAATAAGTAGTTGTAAATAAAGACAATAGTGTAATTAAGGTTGTCAAAGATTGTATTCCGGTACTACCGGTTCCCCATGTTTTTTGTTTGAGCGGTTTTACATATATATAATCGTTGGGCTGCAAAAAGTAATACGGAGAATTCATCACGTTGATATTTGTCAGGTCCAGATCTTTCATCTCGGTTCCATTCGGGGTCTGTCTAATTATGGTTACCGCTTTTCTATCTCCTGTAGTGGTGATATCTCCAGCATTTGCGATAGCTTCCATCACATTTACTTTCTCCTGAAATAATGTTTTGGTACCCGTACTACCCACTTCCCCATTTATGGTATATCGAAATCCAGCTAATTTAACTACCACAAAAATACTGGCATTTTCTTTGAAATAGTCTGCCAATAATTGCTTTTCTATGTTAATCCGTACTTCCTCCAGAGTAAATCCCATTACATTCATCTCACCCAAAACTGGAATTCGAATATTCCCATGATCATCAACCGTAAAACCATCAAAATACAAACTGGACTCCGATTGTTCTGTTGACAGCTCATTAGTGGCACTAGGGTTAAAAATAGCCACTAGTTTGGGATCTAATGCTTTAATGGTAATACTCAAAACATCATGGGTTTGCAAACGATAGGGCTTAGACTCTACTATAGCAATCGTATGTTCACTTAAAGGATCGCCTTTTTTTTGAAGGTACACCAAATCCTTTACCGGAATACAGGAAGTAAACAATACACTGATAAGCAATAATATGTAGATTAAACGCTTGTTCATTTGCAATTATTTAATAACAAATATAAGCTTTCAATTACTATTTAGAAAACATTATACTTAATAAACTGCTTAATTGGATTTTAAAGATTTTTCAAACGGCACTCTTTGCAATATACTTCTGCCTAGAGTTACTTCATCTGCGTATTCTAATTCATCTCCAACTGCTATTCCTCTGGCAATTGTTGAAACAATAATGGATAAATCCGCGATTTGCTTGTAGATATAAAAGTTGGTTGTATCTCCTTCCATTGTTGAGCTTAGCGCAAATATTATTTCACTGACCTGACCCAACTTGACTTTCTCCACCAATGAATTAATAGTAAGCTGGCTAGGCCCAACCCCATCAATAGGTGAAATTTTACCACCCAAAACATGGTAAATCCCTCTAAATTGACCTGTATTTTCGATAGCCATTACATCCCGAATATCTTCGACTACACAAATAATTTGGTGGTTTCTTTTTTCATTGGCACAAATTTCACAAACTTCACTGTCGGATATATTATGGCAACTGTTACAATATTTGATTTCCTCCCGCATCGTTACCAATGCTTGAGCAAGAAAAGCAGCTTGTTCTTTGGGTTGTTTTAAAATATGCAAAACCAATCTCAAAGCGGTTCTTTTACCAATCCCTGGCAATTGAGACATTTCATTAACTGCTTTCTCTATTAATTTTGAAGAAAATTCCAAAGGCTAAAGGATTTAAAATTTTTGATTAACGATTTTTGACCCGAACGAAGTGAACTGGCGAAGCATCTCAAAAGTGGTAAATAAAAAGTAAATTAGCAAAAAACAGGCGATTTTAAATTACGTTCCACTACATCTTAAATCAAAAATCGTTAATCTTAAATCAAAAAACTTTTACTAAATCAATACTTATTCAAAGTCAACAAAGTCACTGTACATGCCTCTTCAACCTTTATATTATTTAATTGCAACAATTGATAAAACTCTGGATTCTCAGTCCCAGGGTTAAAGATCACACGCTTGGGTTTTGCTTCTACAATATAATTATAATAATCCCTTTGACGTGATTGATTTATATATAAGCTTACCGTATCTATGTTTTTTATTGGAATCGCCTTAGTTTTAATTTTTACTCCTGCTACTTCCCCCATATTTTGTCCTAAAGCAAGAACAGAATGTCCTTTATCTACCAACATCTCAATAGCTTTAAAAGCTGCTTTTTCTGGTTTTGTAGTCGCTCCAAGAACTAAGGTTTTTTTATTTTTTGTCATTTTATATCAATATATAATGCAAAAGTAATCAAAAAGGATCAAGCACTTGCTATATATTAGCTGATACCCTGTGTTATTTTGATTTACCTACACCAATATCCTTTTACGACGAATAGGCCTTAGCCAACATCTCTCCCAAACAAAAGGATCTATTTTTGCATTAAATTTATAACAGATAAAACAAAAACCTAACAATAGTTTAAAATCATTAATTCAAAAATGTGTATTTTTACAATAAAAACAAAAACTGCATGGATTTATTTATCTACTTATTTGCCGCATTATTCTCCGTATTAAATCCTATTGGAACAGTCCCGATATTTGTTGGTTTGACACATGGCGACTCTAAACAAGAATGCTCCAGAATCTCTTTATGGACCGCCATAAATGTATTTGCCATTCTAATCATTTCCTTTTTTGCGGGACAATATGTTTTAAGTTTTTTTGGCATTAGTATTGATTCTTTACGAATTGCCGGAGGTTTAATTATTGTAAGCTCAGGATTCTCCTTACTTTCCGGTAAATTCAACAAAAAAAGAGGGATTAATAAAAAGATTGAAACCGATGCCCAAAAAAGAAATGACATTGCGCTAACCCCTCTAGCAATTCCAATGTTGGCTGGTCCCGGTTCTATTTCTTTGCTTATTGCCTTCTATCAAGAACACAATTCCACAAATGAACTCATTATAGCATCGTTGGCCATTTTTGCCATTGCCGCAGTTATCTTTATAATCCTTAGAAGCGCCCATTATCTTGCCAGAATCCTTGGAGCTTCTGGAATAGTAGCCATTTCTAGAATTGTTGGATTTATCGTTATCGCCATAGGAATTCAATACATCATCAGTGCAATTACCAATATAATTAAAGCGAATTTGGCATAAGTCCAGAAATCTTCAATAAAAAAATCCAAATTCCAATTGCTTGTATTAATTGGAATTTGGATTTTTTTATAAAATTAGATTTTTTATTCTCTGGGCAAAAAAATCTCCGCCATCATGCATCGGGCACTTCCGCCACCACAGGCTTCAATCGTATCCAAACTTGAACTTAATATCGTAACATGCTCTTCCAGTTGTGCTATTTGCTTTTTAGTCAAACTTTGATAAGCCGAGTCACTCATTACTAAATACCTTCTATCGTCAGTTCCTTTTAGCTCTAGCATGTTTCCGGCAAAATTATTCACTTGCTCCTCTGTAATCAGAATCACTTGTTTATCATCTCCCTTTAAACTGTCAAGAACCATTTTTCGTTCTTTTTTATCATCAATACAATCGGCACAAATAACGGCAAAAGTCTCTCCCAAGCACATCATTACATTGGTATGATAAATCAACTTTCGTTCTTTATTGACCGTTTGAAAAGCTTCGAAAATTACAGGTGTAAATTCAAAATCCTCGCAAAACTCAATAAACAACTCTTCATCGGCTCTAGGGGAAAGGGCACAATATGCTTTTCCATTTTCTCTGTCTAAAACCAAACTTCCTGTTCCTTCCAAGAAAAAACCATCTTCTTCTGCCGAGGTATAATCCATGATATTATGAATTACAAATCCCTTCTCCTCTAGCGTATCCAAAATATCTTCACGACGTTCCAGACGGCGATTCTCTGCAAACATGGGATATAATGCAACATCCCCATTTCCATGAAAAGAAATCCAATTGTTAGGAAAAATACTGTCTGGCGTATCTGAATTTTCCTTGTCATCGACTATAGTCACATCAACCCCAACCGCACGAAGCTTTTCTACAAAAACATCAAATTCCTGTTGTGCTTTTGCATTTACAGTTGCAGGCAAAAGTCCGTCTAAAACTTTTTGATAATAATTATTGACCGCTGTTTGCTCATTCATTCGAAACGCAACTGGTCGAATCATCAATATGGAGTTTGTTGTTTGTTTCATATTTTTTTTAGTTTAAAGTTTAACGCTTCAGGTTTCAAGTTAGGAAACTTTAAACCTGAAACAAAATTTATTATTCTCTTATTAATGGCAAAGTAGAACAACGTAACAAACCCTCTTGTTTGGCAATCTCCGCATAGGGGATTTCTTCCACAATAAAGCCATTCGTTCTCAACCAGTTGTTTAATCGCGTAAAATTCTTTTCAGAAACCACCACATTCGAATCTATAGAAAACACATTCGAATTCATATTGTACATTTCGTCTCTGGTAATATGAAACAAATTTTCTTTGCCAAATAAATTCACCAGAAACATATAGTCCGCTTCCTCTCTAAATCCGCTCTTGTAAATAATCCCTTTATCATTTCCTACTGGCTGAAAACAACAGTCCAGATGCAAGGCATTGTCACGTGCATCGATTTTTGATTTAACCAAATCAAATTCTTTCACAATTTTATTAGGGAACAGTTCTTTTATAAATTGAACACCTTGCCAATTGGTTCTGGCCGTTATATAATCTTTGTAATCACTTCCCTTATAGGTACCTATAAAAACATAATCATTCCAAAGCATCACATCGCCTCCTTCTATATGCACTTCTTCGGGCGGACGAATTACTTTTAAGGGATCAATCTGATCAATTATATATTGAATAGCATCTAATTCCCGTTCTCTATCCGGCAAAATATTAGATTTAACAAAAACATCATCTATTACAAAACCGATATCTCTTGTGAAAATCTGATTGTAATTTTCTATCATTTGCGGACGCAAAACGGTTACTCCATATTTTTCAAATATCGAATTGAAACCTTCCATTTCGGCAACCATATCAGATTCGATTGGGTAGGTATTGGCTAAAATATGCTCTAATGATTTAGGATCATAGGCTTCTTCTGCTTTTGGTGTTGGCCCGTTGCTAACGGCAGAACCCAACACGACAACTCGCAATCTTGAAGTTTCATTTTTTATATTTAATTCCAGCATTTTTTCAACTTTCGTCAAAGATAAAAAAAAAGCTTCACCAAATAGTGAAGCTTTATTAATCTAAAAAAAGTTTTATGACTTAGGATATTCGCGCAAAGGATGACCTACATATATTTGTCTTGGTCGTCCTATTGGCTCTTTATTCTCTCTCATTTCTTTCCATTGTGCAATCCAACCCGGTAATCTACCTATTGCAAACATAACTGTAAACATATCAGTAGGAATCCCTAATGCTCTGTAAATAATACCCGAATAGAAATCAACATTTGGGTACAACTTTCTAGAAACAAAATATTCATCAACAAGAGCCGCTTCTTCAAGCTTTTTGGCTATAGCCAAAATTGGATCATCAACACCCAATGTATTTAAAACTTCATCTGCTGCTTTTTTAATTATTCTTGCTCTAGGATCAAAATTTTTATACACTCTATGTCCAAAACCCATCAATCTAAAAGGATCGTTTTTGTCTTTAGCTTTGGCCATGTATTTATCAGCATCACCACCACTTTTATGTATTTCCTCAAGCATTTCAAGAACCGCTTGATTAGCACCACCGTGTAATGGCCCCCATAAGGCAGACACTCCAGCCGATATGGAAGCAAAAAGCCCCGCATGCGACGAACCTACCATTCTAACAGTAGATGTAGAGCAGTTTTGCTCATGATCAGCATGAAGAATAAATAATTTATCTAAGGCATCTATAACAATAGGGTTTGCTGCATAAGGACCTGTAGGCAACTTAAACATCAAATTCATAAAGTTCTCTACATAACCAATTGTATTATCGTAATAATTCAAAGGATACCCCATGCTTTTTCTATAGGTCCAAGTTGCAATCACTAAAAATTTACCCATAGTTTTACAAACTGCATCGTACATTTCTCTCTCGTTCTCGGCATTAACCGACTTTGGATTAAACGCAGTCAATGCACTTGTCAAAGCAGACAATACTCCCATTGGATGAGCAGTTTTAGGAAAACCATCAATGATGTTTTTCATCTCCTCATTTACCAATGTGAATTTTCTAATATCATTTTCAAATTGAGTCAATCGTTCAGCAGAAGGTAACTCTCCAAATATTATCAAATAAGATACTTCTAAAAAATGTGATTTATCTGCTAATTCTTCAATTGAATACCCTCTATATCTTAAAATACCTAGTTCACCATCCAAAAAAGTGATTTCACTTTTACAAGCACCAGAATTTTTATAACCTGGATCAAGGGTAATTACTCCTGATACATCTCTTAATTTACTAATATCTATGGCTATTTCGTTTTCACTTCCTTGTATTACAGGGAATTCAAATGTTTTACCGTCAATTTCTAATGTGGCTATTTTTGACATAATATGTTTTGGAATATACTTTTAAATTATAATTTCCAAATCTAAGGAATTCCGTATCAATTTAAAAATTAAAACGGCAATGAATTTGTTAAAAATTCAATAAAAAAGCCATTCACTTGGGATGAATGGCTTCTTAAAATTTATTCGATTCTAATTATTTTATTTTGAAAGCATTTTTACCTGGAAAATAAGCAGAACTTCCCAACTCTTCTTCTATTCTCAACAATTGATTGTATTTTGCCATACGATCTGATCTAGAAGCAGAACCAGTCTTGATTTGACCACAGTTCAAGGCTACTGCTAAGTCTGCAATCGTGTTGTCTTCTGTTTCGCCTGAACGATGAGACATTACCGAAGTATATCCAGCGTTTTTCGCCATGTTTACCGCTGCAATTGTTTCTGTCAAAGTTCCAATTTGGTTTACTTTAATAAGGATTGAATTAGCAATTCCTTTTTGAATACCAGTAGACAAACGCTCTACATTAGTAACGAACAAATCATCTCCAACCAACTGAACTTTATCTCCAATTTTTTCTGTCAATAATTTCCATCCATCCCAGTCATTTTCGTCCATTCCATCTTCGATAGAAATAATTGGATATTTAGCTACTAATTCAGCTAAATAATCAACTTGCTCAGCAGAAGTTCTCACTTTTCCTGTTTCTCCTTCGAATTTAGAATAATCGTATTTTCCGTTTACATAAAATTCTGCCGAAGCACAATCTAAAGCAATCATAATTTCGTCACCAAAAGTATATCCAGCAGTTTCTACCGCTAATTTGATAGTATCTAAAGCATCTTCAGTTCCACCAGCTAAATTAGGCGCAAAACCACCTTCATCACCTACAGCAGTACTTAAACCTCTATCGTGCAATACTTTTTTCAAACTGTGAAAGATCTCAGTTCCCATTTGCATTGAATGAGAAAATGAAGTCGCTTTTACAGGGAAAATCATAAATTCTTGAAAAGCAATCGGAGCATCAGAATGTGACCCGCCATTGATGATATTCATCATAGGAACTGGCAAAGTATTCGCTGAAACACCACCAACATATCTGTACAGAGGAAGACCTAACTCATTTGCAGCTGCTTTTGCAACAGCAAGAGAAACACCAAGAATAGCATTGGCCCCTAAATTTGATTTATTTGGCGTACCATCTAAATCAATCATCATTTGATCGATCAAATTTTGTTCGAAAATTGATGTTCCAATTAATTCTTCAGCAATTTTAAAATTAACATTTTCAACAGCTTTCAAAACTCCTTTTCCTAAAAATGCTTTACCACCATCACGCAATTCAACGGCTTCATGTTCTCCAGTTGAAGCTCCAGACGGAACTGCTGCCCTACCTAAAATTCCATTATCCGTAATTACATCAACCTCAATAGTAGGATTTCCTCTTGAATCAAAAATTTGTCTTGCGTGAATTTTTATAATAATGCTCATTAGTTTAACTTTTATAGTTGTTATTAATTTTGAAATACAAATATATTATATCTAAACAAATGATTTTATAAAATTAAATGAATCTTATTAACGATAACGTTGTAAATTAGATTAGAACCTGTTTTAATCACAACATACATGTAAGTAATAATCCCCAAAAATATTTTTTTGACACGAATTTCACAGATTACCATAAATTTGTTCAATAGAACAATTAAAAAACCAACGATACTATAATTAAATTTATATCATCTACACCAATGTCGTTAAGCAAAAGATTTAAAAATAAACATAAAAGAACCTTAATTTTCAATTATTTGAATTCGGATTTCTGTGTCAAAATCATAAAAAAACCGATTCAACAAAAGATCGAATCGGTTTTCTAAAAGCTATTTATTTTTTATATTCTCAATAAATTGATCAAAAAGATAAGAAGAGTCGTGTGGACCAGGACTCGCTTCTGGATGATACTGTACTGAAAAACAGTTTTTATTCTTCATGCGCATACCTGCTACAGTTCCATCGTTAAGATGAAGATGCGTAATTTCTAGATCTGGATGATTATCTAATTCTTCTTTATTCACAGCAAAACCATGATTTTGAGAAGTAATCTCACCTTTTCCAGTAATTATATTTTTTACAGGATGATTAATTCCTCTATGTCCATTAAACATTTTATAGGTAGAAACTCCATTTGCCAACGCAATTACTTGATGTCCTAAACAGATTCCAAATAAAGGATTATTATTAGCCAGAATATCTTTAGCTACTTGAATGGCACTCTCTAATGGATCTGGATCTCCAGGACCATTTGACAAGAAATAACCATCTGGATTGAAAGCAGCCAAATCTTGATAAGTAGAATCAAAAGGAAAAACTTTTATGTAACAATCTCTTTTGGCAAGATTACGAAGTATATTTTCTTTAATTCCTAAATCTAGAGCAGCTATTTTGTAGGTTGCATTTTCATCTCCATAAAAATACGGCTCGGCAGTAGAAACTTTAGAAGCCAATTCCAATCCTTTCATATCGGGCACTTCAGACAACAACGCTTTCAAATCTTCTACAGATGTATCATCCGTACAAATAACGGCATTCATAGCTCCATTGTCACGAATATAGCTTACCAAAGCACGTGTATCTACATCGGAAATACAAATTAAATTTTGTTTGGTAAAATAATCTTCTAAACTTCCTGATGAATCTTCACGAGAGTAATTAAAACTGAAATTTTTACATACCAGCCCAGCAATTTTAATGCTGTTCGATTCTACTTCTTTGTCATTAACCCCATAATTCCCGATGTGAGCATTTGTCGCAACCATCAATTGACCAAAATAAGAAGGATCAGTAAAAATCTCTTGATACCCTGTCATTCCGGTATTAAAACAAACTTCTCCAAAAGTCTTCCCGCTAATTCCAATAGATTTTCCGTGAAAAATTGTTCCATCACTTAGTAGAAGTATGGCAGCCTTCTTGTTTGAGTATTTCATTTTTATTATTATTGTGTTGTGTTTCGTATTTGGCTACAAATTTAATTTAATTTATAATGCAGAAAAAGTTTAATTTAAACAAAAGCTAAAGGTTTAGTTTGTAAAAAATATCTCCTACCTTACAAACATAGAAGTTATGCATTGTTTTAAACAAATAAATATCGTTTAACTAAATTAGTCTTAAATGAATCATATAGAATCATAATACTTTAAAATTTTACATACATCCTCTTCACTACTAAAGGAAAGTTTATTTACATTAACATATTCCTTTACAGCTTCTTTTTTATCATTTAATTCATGGAGAATGTCATTTTTACTAAGTCTTATTTTAATTTCTTCACCTTTTACTGATAAGTAATAGGTAACATTTTGACCGTATTCAGCTGCAGCTATATTCTCTAGTGTCAACGGATCATGTATTGCTTTTTTTGTAATAATTGAAAAATATTTAAACAATTTAAGTTTTTCAGAATTATACATCTCAAGAGACAAGCCTTTCCATTTACCGTCACTATTAACTCTATATTTGTTATTCTCACTTATTACATATTCAATTTGGTTCAGGTCATATTGAAAAACAGTATCTTTTGAAATAAAAGATTCTAACGTTTGAGTCAACAAATTATAATTCAAGTTAAAGAGTTGCTTTATCTCTCCATTTTTTGTCAAAACGTTATATATACCATTAAAATTCGAAAACAAATAAACATTTCCTTTAGTTGTGCTTTCATTAGGTGGATTATGATAATAAAAACCAGACGTTCTTAAATGCCCATCAATCGCTATATCAAACTTAGGCGATGTATCATTATTAGCAGAATTTTGACTGTTGGCATTCAAAAAAATAAAAAAGCAAAGGGGTAAAAAAAATAGACTTCTCATATTGATGTTGTTTTTTATATTGAACAATAAAAATAAGAAAAATAATCGTTTTTTAAAGTACTACATAAGAAAATATATTATTTACATCAAAAAAAAAGGATAAACTATAAATAGTTTATCCTTTAATATTATTGAATGATTATTTTCATAATTATTCAGCAGCTTCAGTTGTAGTTTCAGCATCAGCAGCTGGAGCTTCAGTAGCTTCATCCGCTTTTTTAGCTTTTCCACCACGACGGCTTTTTGCTTTTTTAACTTCTTTTTTACCTCCGTTGTAAAGTTCATTGAAATCTACCAATTCGATCATTGCCATATCAGCATTATCTCCTAAACGATTTCCAACTTTAATGATACGAGTGTATCCACCTGGACGGTCACCTACTTTAGCAGCTACATCCCTGAACAAGTCAGTTACTGCATATTTGCTACGTAAGTAAGCAAAAACGATACGACGATTGTGAGTTGTATCTTCTTTTGATTTTGTTATAAGCGGCTCAACGAATTGTTTAAGCGCTTTAGCCTTAGCAACAGTAGTGTTAATACGTTTGTGCTCGATAAGAGAACAAGCCATATTAGCTAACATAGATTTTCTATGCGCAGTCTGTCTGCTTAAGTGATTGAATTTTTTTCCGTGTCTCATTGCTATGTAAATTTAACCCCCACTTTTAGTGGGGACTTAATTATTCTTTATCTAGTTTGTATTTTGCCAAATCCATCCCGAAGTTCAAATTCTTAATAGCTACTAGTTCATCTAGTTCTGTTAAAGATTTTTTACCGAAATTACGGAATTTCATTAGGTCATTTTTGTTGAACGATACTAAATCACCAAGTGTATCAACTTCAGCCGCTTTCAAGCAATTTAATGCTCTTACAGATAAATCCATATCAACAAGCTTAGTTTTAAGCAATTGTCTCATATGCAATGACTCTTCGTCATAAGATTCTGTTTGTGCAATTTCGTCAGCCTCTAGTGTAATTCTTTCATCAGAAAACAACATGAAATGGTGAATTAAAACTTTTGCAGCTTCAGTAAGAGCATCTTTAGGATTTATAGAACCATCAGTTTTTATTTCAAAAACCAATTTTTCGTAATCTGTTTTTTGCTCTACACGGAAGTTTTCAATTCCATACTTCACATTTTTTACCGGAGTAAAAATTGAGTCAGTAAAAATAGTTCCTATTGCAGCATTCTGTTTTTTGTTCTCTTCAGCAGGAACATATCCTCTACCTTTTTCGATAGTTAAATCGAAATTCAGTTTGATTTTACTATCTAAATTACAGATAACTAGTTCTGGATTCAAAACTTGAAAACCTGAGATGAATTTTTGAAAATCACCAGCTGTTAATTGATCTTTACCTGAAACAGAAATAGTAACTGATTCATTATCGATATCTTCAATTTGACGTTTGAAACGCACTTGTTTAAGATTAAGGATAATTTCGGTAACGTCCTCAACAACTCCTGAAATAGTAGAAAACTCATGATCTACACCTTCTATACGAACAGATGTAATTGCATAACCTTCTAATGCTGAAAGCAAAACTCTTCTAAGTGCATTACCAACGGTCAATCCGTAACCTGGTTCTAAAGGTCTAAATTCAAATTTACCTTCAAAATCGGTTGAATCGATCATGATAACTTTATCGGGCTTCTGAAAATTAAATATTGCCATAAATTTCGACTAAGTCAATTATTATTTGTTGTACAACTCTACGATTAATTGTTCTTTGATGTTTTCTGGAATTTGAAGTCTAGCAGGAACAGTAACAAAAGTACCTGATTTAGTTTCATTATTCCAAGTAATCCACTCATAAACATGACTTGAATTTGATAAAGAACGTTCGATAGCCTCTAAAGATTTAGATTTTTCACGAACACCTACTACATCACCTGGTTTCAAGTGGTAAGAAGGAATATTTACATTTTCTCCATTTACAGTAATGTGACGGTGAGAAACGATTTGACGAGCACCTCTTCTAGATGGAGCAATACCCATTCTAAAAACAACGTTATCTAATCTTGCTTCACACAATTGTAACAATACTTCACCAGTAACACCTTTAGTAGCTGATGCTTTTTTGAATAAACCTCTGAATTGTTTTTCTAAAATTCCATAAGAATATTTAGCTTTTTGCTTTTCCATTAACTGGACAGCAAATTCAGATTTTTTACCTCTTTTTTTAGCCATCCCGTGTTGACCAGGTGGGTAATTTCTTTTTTCGAAAGCTTTATCGTCTCCGAAAATTGCCTCGCCAAATTTACGAGCGATTCTTGTACTAGGACCAGTATATCTTGCCATTTTAAATTGTTTAAGATTGAGATTATGAATTCAGGTCTTATCCTTCGATAATCTTTTTTCAATCTAGGTTTATACTATAATAATTTTTGAGTATTAAACTCTACGTCTTTTTGGAGGACGACATCCATTGTGAGGCATTGGAGTAACATCGATAATCTCTGTAACTTCAATTCCACCGTTATGCAAAGAACGGATAGCAGACTCACGTCCGTTTCCTGGTCCTTTTACATACACTTTTACTTTTTTAAGTCCAGCCTCAAGAGCTACTTTACTACAATCTTCTGCTGCCATTTGAGCCGCGTATGGAGTGTTCTTTTTAGAACCTCTAAAACCCATTTTACCAGCTGAAGACCAAGAAATAACTTCACCTTTTTTGTTAGTCAAAGAAATGATGATGTTATTGAAGGTAGCAGAAATATGAGCTTCTCCCGTTGATTCAACGATAACTTTACGTTTTTTTGCAGTTGCTTTAGCCATATTACTTATTATTTAGTTGCTTTTTTCTTGTTAGCAACAGTTTTTCTTTTACCTTTTCTTGTTCTAGAGTTGTTTTTAGTTCTTTGTCCTCTTAATGGAAGACCAGTTCTATGACGGATACCTCTATAACAACCAATATCCATTAAACGTTTGATGTTCAAAGAAACCTCAGAACGTAATTCTCCTTCAATTTTGAAAGCTGATACCGCCTCACGAATTGCTCCGATCTCGTCATCATTCCAATCTTGAACTTTTTTATCTTGGCTAACTTGAGCTTTTTCTAAAATCTCAATTGCTCTACTATTTCCTAATCCGAAGATGTAGGTAAGTGCTATAACACCTCTCTTATTTTTCGGGATATCTACCCCTGCTATTCTTGCCATAATTATCCTTGTCTTTGTTTAAATCTAGGATTCTTTTTGTTTATTACGTACAATCTCCCTTTTCTACGCACAATTTTGCACTCGGGACTTCTCTTTTTTACTGATGCTCTAACTTTCATAGTGAATATCCTTTAATATCTATAAGTAATTCTTGCTTTTGACAAGTCATAAGGACTCATTTCTAGTTTCACTTTATCACCAGGTAATAATTTGATGTAATGCATACGCATCTTTCCAGAAATATGAGCAATTACGATATGTCCATTTTCTAACTCTACACGGAACATCGCATTTGATAATGCTTCGATGATAGATCCGTCTTGTTCTATTGCTGATTGTTTTGCCATAAGTTAAGCTACTGCTTTTCTATTTTTACCACTCTTCATCAAACCGTCATAATGTTTGTTTAACAAGTATGAATTAATTTGTTGAATCGTATCTATTGCAACTCCAACCATAATTATCAATGAAGTCCCTCCAAAAAACATAGCCCAAGATTGTTGAACATCCATAAGACTTACAACAATTGCTGGGAACACAGCTATCAAAGCAAGAAATAAAGATCCTGGAAAAGTTATTAAAGACATCACTTTATCAAGATAATCTGAAGTCTCAACACCTGGTCTTACACCTGGTATGAAACCACCACTTCTCTTTAAATCATCAGACATCTTGTTAGTAGGCACTGTAATTGCAGTATAAAAGAAAGTAAATACAACTATCAAAGTTGCAAAAACTAAATTATACCAAAATCCAAACATGTTACTAAAAGCTCCGACAATAGATTGAGATGCATCTGATTTAGACAAACCAGCAACAGCAGCAGGAATAAACATAATTGCTTGTGCAAATATAATTGGCATTACACCAGATGCATTAAGCTTTAATGGAATCCATTGTCTGTTACCACCCATCATATCTTGTTCGAAATCACCAGAAGTAGTACGACGAGCATACTGCACTGGAATTTTTCTAATAGCCATAACTAACAAAACACAAGAAATAATAACAAGCAACCAAATAATGATTTCAATAACCAATAACATTGGTCCACCATTGTTATTAGTAACTCTTGTCGTAAATTCTTGAATGAAAGCTTGTGGCAACCTAGCCAAAATACCAACCATTATCAAAAGGGAAATTCCGTTTCCAATTCCTTTATCAGTAATTTTTTCTCCTAACCACATGGCAAAAATTGTACCAGTAACCAAGATAACCACTGAAGAAAACAAGAATTCGAAAGAGTTAAACCCTAAAATAAAAGCTGAACTAGGTAAAGTTCTGTAAAGATTGTAGATATAAGTTGGTCCTTGTACTAAAGTTATAACGATAGTTAACCAACGGGTAATTTGATTGATTTTTTTTCTACCACTTTCCCCATCACTTTGTAGTTTTTGCAAGTAAGGAATCGCAATTCCCATAAGTTGAACAACAATAGATGCAGAAATATAAGGCATTATTCCTAAAGCAAAAACTGAAGCTTTAGAAAATGCACCTCCGGTAAACATGTCTAGAATAGATCCTAATCCATCTTTGGTTTGTCCCGCTAATCCAGTCAATTGAGTTGCGTCAATTCCAGGAAGCGTAACTTGAGCACCAAAACGATAAACAAGAAGTAGACCTAAAGTAATAAGAATTCTATTTTTTAGTTCTTCTATTTTCCAAACATTACTTATTGATTCAATAAATTTCTTCATCTTAATTGAAAAATTACATGATTACAGCCTCTCCACCAGCAGCTTCAATAGCGGCTTTTGCAGTAGCAGTAAATTTGTGAGCAGTTACTTTTAATTTTGCTGTCAATTCTCCTCTACCTAAAATCTTAACGATTTCATTTTTGGTAGCAAGACGATTAGCTACATAAACTGTCATATCAACAGCATCTGTAATTACTCCATTATCAACTAATAATTGAAGAGTATCAAGATTAACACCTTCGTATTCTTTACGATTGATGTTCGTGAAACCAAACTTAGGCACACGTCTTTGAAGCGGCATTTGCCCACCTTCAAAACCAATCTTTTTAGAATAACCAGAACGAGATTTTGCTCCTTTGTGACCTCTTGCAGAAGTACCACCTTTTCCAGAACCTTCTCCTCTACCTAATCTTTTATTTTGATTGTGTGTAGAACCCTCAGCAGGTTGTAAGTTACTTAAATTCATAACAGTATTTGTTATTTAGCTTCTTCAACAGAAACTAAGTGTTTAACTTTATTTATCATCCCAAGGATTGTAGGATTTGAATCATGCTCTACAACTTGTCCCATTTTACGTAGACCTAAAGCTTCCAAACCTCTTTTTTGTGTAAGAGGACAGTTGATTTTGCTTCTAACTTGTTTTACTAATAATTTAGCCATAATTTCCTTGAATTAACCTTTAAAAACTTTTTCTAAAGAAACGCCTCTTTGTTTTGCAACAGTATAAGCACTTCTCATTTGTAATAAAGCATCAAAAGTTGCTTTTACTACGTTGTGAGGATTTGAAGATCCTTGTGATTTAGATAATACATCATGAATTCCTACTGATTCAAGAACTGAACGAACAGCTCCACCAGCAATAACTCCTGTACCATGAGAGGCAGGAATTAAAAATACACGTGCACCACCAAATTTACCTTTTTGTTCGTGAGGAACAGATTGACCATTCAAAGGAATTTTTACTAGATTTTTCTTTGCATCTTCTACTGCTTTCGCAATTGCTTCAGAAACGTCTTTAGATTTTCCTAATCCGTGTCCAACTACTCCATTCTCATCACCTACAACTACAATAGCAGAAAAACCAAAAGCTCTACCACCCTTTGTAACTTTAGTAACACGATTTACACTTACCAAACGATCTTTTAATTCAAGACCACTTGGTTTTACTAGCTCTACATTCTTGTATTTACTATTAGACATACTATATTAGAATTTAAGTCCAGCCGCTCTCGCGCCTTCTGCTAATGATTTAATACGACCGTGATATAAATAACCTCCTCTATCGAATGTTACAACATCTATACCAGCTTTCAAAGCTTTTTCTGCTACTAGTTTCCCAACTGCAGTTGCCACTTCAATGTTCGTACCTTTTCCTATTTCTTTTTCTCTTGAAGAAGCAGCCAATAAAGTAACTCCATTTACATCATCAATAAGTTGAGCGTAAATTTCTTTATTACTTCTAAAAACAGATAGTCTTGGATTAGTAGCAGTACCACTGATCGTTTTTCTAATTCTGAATCTAATTCTTTGTCTTCTTTCAGGTTTTGTTAATGACATAATGTTATTTTTTAAGCTGATTTACCTGCTTTTCTTCTTAATACTTCACCTACAAATTTAACACCTTTTCCTTTGTACGGCTCAGGCTTACGGAAACCTCTAATTTTTGCCGCTACTTGACCTAAAAGTTGTTTATCTAATGATGTTAATTTCACAATTGGGTTTTTACCTTTTTCAGATATAGTTTCAAGAGTTACCTCAGGAGCTACTTCTAAAACAATATTGTGAGAATAACCAAGTGCTAAATCTAATTTTTGTCCTTGATTTGAAGCTCTATAACCAACTCCTACCAATTCTAAAGATTTTGTAAAACCTTCTGTTACACCGATAATCATGTTATTGATTAAAGATCTGTACAATCCGTGTTTTGCTCTTTGGTCTTTGTGATCAGATGATCTATTCACTTGAACTAGATCTCCTTCAACTGTTACAGTTACGTCCGAAAACTCCTGTGTTAGTTGACCATTTTTTCCTTTTACCGTAATAATACCATCAGCAACCGAAACAGTTACTCCAGCTGGTATTGTTACTGGGCTTTTACCTATTCTTGACATCTTATATAGTCTTTAAAATTAGTATACGTAACAAATTACTTCGCCACCAACATTCAATTGTCTAGCTTTCTTTCCAGTCATTAAACCTTTAGAAGTAGAAACAATAGCAATTCCTAATCCGTTAAGGATTCTAGGAATGTTTGAAGAACCTGAATATTTACGTAAACCTGGTTTACTAATTCTTTGGATATCTTTAATTACTGACTCTTTAGTATCTTTATCATACTTCAAAGCGATTTTGATTGAACCCTGAACAGCGTTGTCTTCAAATTTGTAACTTAAGATATAACCTTGATCAAATAAGATCTTTGTTATTTCTTTTTTTAGATTAGATGCTGGAATTTCGACAACTTTGTGGTTTGCAGCCACAGCGTTTCTAACTCTCGTCAAATAATCTGCAATAGGATCTGTATACATAAGTATTGATTTGCGGTAACGGTTTTCGATTAAACGTAATCGAACCTGAAACCAGTTTATAAATGTGAAAAACAGACGCGATTACTCGCGTCTGAATATTTTTCTACCAAGATGCTTTTTTAACACCTGGTATCAATCCATTGTTAGCCATCTCACGGAATGTTACACGTGAAATACCGAATTGACGCATATACCCTCTTGGTCTACCTGTTAATTTACAACGATTGTGCAAACGAACTGGCGAAGCATTTTTCGGTAATTTTTGCAAACCTACGAAATCTCCAGCTTCTAACAAAGCTTTTCTTTTCTCAGCATACTTTACTACCGTTTTTTCTCTCTTAACCTCACGGGCTTTCATTGATTCTTTAGCCATATCTTAATTCTTTTTAAAAGGTAAACCTAATTCAGCCAACAATGACTTTGCTTCTTTATCTGTTTTAGCAGTAGTAACAAAAGAAATGTCCATTCCAGATATTTTATTTACTTTATCAATATCAATTTCAGGGAAAATGATTTGTTCTAAAACACCAAGATTATAGTTTCCTCTACCGTCAAAACCAGTAGCTTTAATACCACTGAAGTCTCTAACACGTGGTAAAGCTGAAGTAATAAGTCTATCTAAAAACTCATACATTCTTTCTCCACGCAAAGTAACTTTTGCTCCAATAGGCATCCCTTTTCTCAATTTGAAAGACGCAACGTCTTTCTTTGAAATTGTAGATACTGCTTTTTGTCCAGTAATCTTTGTTAATTCATCAACTGCATAGTCAATCAATTTTTTATCAGATACTGCTGCACCAACTCCTTTACTCAAAACGATTTTTTCCAATTTAGGAACTTGCATTACGTTTGTGTAACCGAATTCTTCTTTAAGAGCAGAGATAACTCTACTCTTATATTCTTCTTTTAGTCTAGGTATATATGCCATTACTATAGTACTTGATTAGATTTTTTTGAAAATCTTACTTTCTTATCTCCTTCAACTCTGATACCCACTCTTGTTGCTTCCTTAGTTTTAGGATCAATTAGAGAGATGTTCGAAATTTGAATCTGAGCTTCTTTCTTTACAATACCACCTTGAGGGCTTTTTGCACTAGGTTTCGTATGTTTAGAAACCATGTTTACACCTTCAACAATTGCTTTGTTTTTCTCACGGTACACACGTAATACTTTACCTTCAGCACCTTTGTGGTCTCCAGCAATTACTCTTACAATGTCTCCTGATTTTATTTTTAGCTTTATCATCTTAAAACGAATTAAAGCACTTCTGGTGCTAATGATACAATTTTCATGAATTGTTTTTCACGAAGTTCTCTTGCTACCGGACCAAAAACACGAGTTCCTCTCATTTCCCCTGCAGCATTCAAAAGAACACATGCATTATCATCGAAACGGATATAAGAACCATCAGCTCTTCTCACTTCTTTTTTGGTACGTACAACAACTGCAGTTGAAACAGCTCCTTTTTTAACGCTTCCGTTAGGTGCTGTATCTTTGATAGAAACTACAATCTTGTCTCCAACAGAGGCATACCTTCTTTTGGTACCTCCTAAAACACGGATAGTTAAAACTTCTTTTGCTCCCGTGTTATCTGCTACTTTTAGTCTTGATTCTTGTTGTACCATAATTATTTAGCTCTTTCTAGGATTTCAACTAATCTCCAACATTTTGATTTACTTAAAGGACGCGTTTCGCTAATTCTTACAGTATCTCCTATGTTACAGTCGTTTGTTTCGTCATGTGCCACAAATTTCTTTGTTTTCAACACGAACTTACCGTATAATGGGTGTTTAACTTTTGTTACTTGAGCAACTACAATGGATTTATCCATTTTGTTTGAAGTAACAACCCCAACTCTTTCTTTTCTTAAATTTCTTTTTTCTTCCATCTTTCAGCAGAATTATTGTAATTCTCTTTTAGTAAGTTCCGTAGCTAATCTTGCAACTGTTCTTCTTACACCTCTAATTTGAAGTGGGTTCTCAATTGGTGAAATAGCGTGAGCCATTTTCAGGTCGGCATATGCCTTCTTAGTCTGGCTAAGTTTTTCTTGCAACTCCGCTGCAGAAAGATCTTTTATTTCTGATTGTTTCATAATATAATATAGATTATGCTTCGAAATCTCTAGCAACTACGAATTTGGTTTTTACTGGAAGCTTTTGAGCTGCAAGACGTAATGCCTCTTTTGCAACTGATAAAGGAACTCCTCCAACTTCAAACATAATTCTTCCGGGTTTAACAACGGCAGCCCAATACTCAACTGCACCTTTACCTTTACCCATACGTACCTCAAGAGGTTTCTTAGTGATAGGTTTGTCTGGAAATATTTTGATCCATAATTGTCCTTCTCTTTTCATAAAACGAGTTGCAGCAATACGCGCAGCTTCGATTTGACGAGAGGTTAAGAACATTCCATCTTCATGTACAGATTTAATACCAAACATTCCATTAGAAAGTTCATGTCCTCTTTGAGAATTTCCTTTCATTTTACCTTTTTGTACCTTACGGTATTTTGTTCTTTTAGGCTGTAACATTTTTCTTTAGTTTAAAAATTTACTTTCGTTTACGAGCGTCTGGTTTACCACCTTTATTAAAAGGCTTTCTGTCTCCTCTAGGAGAATCTCCACCTTTACCACCACCAGGTTGTTTTTTGTCCATTCCTGCAAGTGGAGAAAGATCTCTCTTCCCATAAACTTCACCTTTCATGATCCACACTTTGATTCCCATTCTACCATAAGTAGTATGAGCTTCTGCAAGTGCATAATCAATATCAGCTCTGAAAGTTGATAGAGGAATTCTACCTTCTTTGAAACCTTCTGAACGAGCCATCTCTGCACCATTCAAACGACCAGAAATCAAAACTTTGATACCCTCTGCGTTCATACGCATAGAAGCAGCAATAGCCATTTTGATTGCACGTCTGTAAGAAATTCTGCTTTCGATTTGACGACAGATGCTTGTAGCAACTAGATACGCGTCAAGTTCAGGTCTTTTAATTTCAAAGATGTTGATTTGAACCTCTTTGTCAGTAATTTTCTTAAGTTCCTCTTTCAACTTGTCTACCTCTTGTCCACCTTTTCCGATAATGATACCAGGTCTAGCAGTAGTGATAGTAACGGTTACAAGTTTCAAAGTTCTCTCAATGATTACTTTCGATACACTAGCTTTTGATAAACGAGCATGGATGTACTTTCTGATTTTGTGATCTTCGGCAAGTTTATCACCGTAATCATTTCCACCATACCAGTTTGAGTCCCATCCTCTGATGATACCAAGTCTATTTCCAATTGGATTTGTCTTTTGTCCCATGCTGCTTAAGAATTGCTTTGTGTGTTATTGATAGCTCCAAGCACGATTGTTACGTGGTTAGAACGTTTTCTAATTCTGTGTGCGCGACCTTGTGGAGCTGGACGAAGTCTTTTCAACATCATTCCACCATCTACTCTGATCTCTTTAACAAATAAACCCGCTTCTTCCATATTAGCTTCAGGGTTTTTTGCTTGCCAGTTGGCAATTACAGATAAAACCAATTTTTCTAATTTTCTTGAAGCTTCTTTAGAACTAAATCTTAAGATGTTTAATGCTCTTTCTACCTTCTGACCTCTTACTAGATCTGCTACTAAGCGCATTTTTCTAGGTGAAGTAGGGCAGTTATTTAACTTTGCGAAGGCCAAAGACTTGTTAGCCTCTTTTCTTGCGTCTGCTGTTTCTCTTTTACGAACTCCCATTGCTTCTTATTTTTTACCTTTATTTTTTGCTCCAGCATGACCTCTAAAAGATCTAGTTGGTGAAAATTCTCCTAATTTGTGACCTACCATGTTTTCTGTTACGTAAACTGGTACAAATTGACGACCGTTATGAACTGCGATAGTTTGCCCAACAAAGTCTGGAGTAATCATAGAAGCTCTAGACCATGTCTTAACCACTCCTTTATTCCCACCTGCTATGTTTTCTTGAACTTTCTTGTCTAACTTATAATGAACGAAAGGTCCTTTTTTTAATGAACGTGCCATATCTTATTATTTCTTTCTACGTTCTACGATATACTTGTTACTCGGGTTTTTCTTAGAACGAGTTCTATAACCTTTAGCTGGTATTCCATTTCTTGAACGTGGATGTCCACCAGAAGAACGTCCTTCACCACCACCCATTGGGTGATCGACAGGGTTCATTGCAACAGGTCTTGTTCTAGGTCTTCTACCTAACCATCTTGTTCTACCAGCTTTTCCTGATACAACTAATTGGTGGTCTGAATTAGAAACCGCTCCAATTGTAGCCGAACAAGTCAACAAGATCAATCTTGTTTCTCCAGAAGGCATTTTAATTGTTGCATATTTCCCATCTCTTGCCATTAATTGAGCAAATGTTCCAGCTGAACGAGCGATTACAGCTCCTTGACCCGGTCTCAATTCGATACAAGAAATAACAGTTCCTAAAGGAATTCTGCTTAATGGTAATGTATTTCCAATTTCTGGTTGAGATTCTGGACCAGAAACTAATTTCTGACCAACTTTCAATCCGTTTTGAGCAATAACATAAGTTTTCTCTCCATCAGCATAAGCTAACAAAGCGATAAACGCAGTACGATTTGGATCATATTCGATTGATTTCACTGTAGCCGGAATTCCTTCTTTTGTACGTTTGAAATCAATAATACGATATCTCTGCTTGTGACCACCACCCGTATAACGCATGGTCATCTTTCCTTGACTATTTCTACCACCAGAGTTTTTTATCGGCGCTATCAAAGAGCGTTCCGGCTTATCAGTTGTAATGGCGTCATAACCATTCACAACTCTAAATCGCTGACCTGGGGTAATAGGTTTTAATTTTCTTACTGACATTTTATCTTAGATATTGTTGTAAAAATCAATTGTTTCTCCTTCTTGTACTTGAACGAATGCTTTTTTAGCAGCATTAGTCTTTCCACTGATTAAACCACTTTTAGTGTATTTTGTAGTTCTGTCTGGTCTTACATTCATCGTGTTAACACTCAAAATAGTTACTCCATAAGCAGCTTCAACAGCTTTCTTAATTTGCACTTTGTTTGCTTTTTTGTTAACGTAGAATCCAAAACGGTTTAAAACTTCACTTTCTTTGGTTACTTTTTCCGTTACTATAGGTTTAATTATGATGCTCATATCCTATTATTTACTTAAATTTTCTTCAATTACTTCCAAAGAACTCTCCAAAAGCACTAAATTATTAGCATTTAAAATAGCGTAAGTACTTAATTCATAGCTACTTACGACATTAGCCGCCTTTAAATTACGTGAGGACAAATATACATTTTTATTTGTATCACCCAACACGAACAGTGATTTTTTGTTTTCTAACTCTAAAGCTTTCAAAACGTTAATGAAATTTTTAGTGTTTGGCGTTTCAAAATTAAAGTCTTCAAGTACAATTATATTTGACTCTTTTGCTTTAATAGAGAAAGCAGATTTTCTAGCAAGACGTTTTAAGCTTTTATTCAATTTGAATGAATAACTTCTTGGTCTTGGTCCGAAAACTGTTCCACCACCTTTAAACAAAGGGTTTTTTGCACTACCCGCACGAGCAGTACCTGTTCCTTTTTGTTTTTTAATCTTACGTGTACTTCCCGCTACTTCAGCTCTTTCTTTAGCTTTGTGCGTTCCTTGTCTTTGATTAGCAAGATATTGCTTAACATCAAGGTATACTGCGTGATTGTTTGGCTCAATTGCATATACTGAATCAGAAAGTTGAACTTTTCTTCCAGTATCTTTTCCGTTGAAATCTAATACTTTTACTTCCATTACTTCTGAATGATTACATAAGAGTTGTTACATCCAGGAACACATCCTTTAATAACAAGTAGGTTCTTTTCAGCAACTACTTTTAAAACTCTAAGGTTTTGAACTTTTACATTATCTCCTCCCATACGCCCAGCCATACGCATTCCTTTGAATACTCTAGATGGATAAGAAGAAGCTCCTACAGAACCTGGCGCTCTTAAACGGTTGTGTTGACCGTGAGTTGCTTGACCAACACCACCAAAACCGTGACGTTTTACAACCCCTTGAAAACCTTTACCTTTAGATACACCTTGTACATCTACAAATTCTCCTTCAGCAAAAATAGAAACATCAATAAGATCTCCTAATTTTTGTTCAGTTGCGAAATCTTGGAATTCAACGACTTTTTTCTTAGCTACAGTTCCCGCTTTTTTAAAGTGACCTAAAGCCGCTTTTGTGGAATGTTTCTCGTTTTTGTCATCGAAACCAAGTTGCAACGCTTCGTACCCGTCAACACCTTTGGTTCTGACTTGGGTAACAACGCATGGACCAGCTTCAATTACTGTACAAGGAATATTCTTCCCGTTTTCGTCGAAAATACTAGTCATGCCGATTTTTCTACCAATTAACCCAGACATAAATATTAATTATTAATTATTAAATATAAATATAGAACGCAGCTTTTAGGCAAATCCTATTTTTTTAGTGGGTGCAAATGTATAACTTATTTACATACAAACCAAAAAAATATTTTTTGCCTAAAAACAGCGTTCCTTTTTACTCTTAAAGTAACTAAACTTTGATTTCTACTTCAACTCCACTTGGCAATTCAAGTTTCATTAAAGCGTCAATAGTTTTAGATGAAGATGAATAAATGTCAATTAATCTCTTGTATGACATTACTTCAAATTGTTCTCTCGCTTTTTTGTTAACGTGTGGAGAACGTAGAACTGTAAAAAGTTTTTTGTGTGTTGGCAATGGAATTGGTCCCGTAACAACTGCACCGGTACTTTTTACCGTTTTTACAATCTTCTCAGCAGACTTGTCTACCAACATGTGATCGTAAGATTTTAATTTTATTCTGATTTTTTGACTCATTTTCTTAAAGATTATGCGTTTCCTTTTGCTTTTTTGATAACTGCTTCTGAAATATTAGAAGGCGTTTCTGCGTAGTGTGAAAATTCCATTGTAGATGTTGCTCTACCAGATGAAAGTGTTCTTAACGTAGTTACGTATCCAAACATTTCAGATAATGGCACATCTGCTTTAATGGTTTTTGCACCAGCTCTATCACCCATGTCATTCACCTGACCTCTACGACGGTTGATATCACCTACGATATCTCCCATGTTTTCTTCCGGTGTAATCACTTCCATTTTCATGATTGGCTCTAATATAACTGCACCAGCAGCTTTAGCAACCTCTCTATACCCCATTCTTGCTGCAAGCTCAAAAGAAAGTGCATCAGAATCCACAGGGTGGAAAGATCCGTCTAATAAAGTTACTTTCAAACTATCTACCTGGTATCCTGCTAAAGGACCAGTTTTCATAGCTTCTCTGAAACCTTTTTCTACAGATGGAATATATTCTTTAGGAACGTTACCACCTTTTACTGCATTAATAAACTGTAAACCTACAGCAGCTTTACCATCAACTTCATCAGCAGGCTCTAGTCTAAATACGATATCACCGAATTTACCACGACCTCCAGATTGTTTTTTGTAAGTTTCTCTGTGTTGAGCAGATTTTGTAAACGCTTCTTTGTATTCTACTTGAGGCTCACCTTGGTTTACTTCAACTTTGAATTCACGTCTCATTCTATCAACTAAGATATCTAAGTGAAGCTCACCCATACCTGAGATAATAGTTTGACCCGAAGCCTCATCTGTTCTAACCGTAAACGTAGGATCTTCTTCAGCTAATTTAGCCAAAGCCATACCCATTTTATCTACGTCAGCCTTAGTTTTAGGCTCAATAGCAATACCAATTACTGGTGCTGGGAATTTCATACTTTCTAAGATAATTGGGTGTTTTTCATCACACAAAGTATCTCCAGTTTTAATATCTTTAAATCCAACTGCTGCTCCAATATCACCTGCTTCGATATAATCGATTGGGTTTTGCTTGTTAGCATGCATTTGGTAGATACGAGAAATTCTTTCTTTGTTTCCTGAACGAGTGTTCAAAACATAAGAACCTGCATCTAAACGTCCTGAATAAGCACGGAAGAAAGCTAAACGACCTACGAATGGGTCAGTAGCAATTTTAAAAGCTAAAGCAGCGAATGGCTCTTTAACATCTGGCTTACGCAATATTTTAACTTGATCTTCTTCTAATAATTCAGCATCATCAGGGTGAATTCCTTCGATACCTTCTTTATCCATTGGAGATGGCAAATATTTACATACTGCATCTAACATGAATTGAACTCCTTTGTTTTTGAAAGAAGAACCAGCAATCATAGGAATGATAGCCATATCCATTACAGCTGCTCTTAATGCAATGTTGATTTCTTCCTCTGTGATAGAGCTTTCATCTTCCATGAATTTTTCAAGCAAAGTCTCATCATAATCAGCTACTGCTTCAATAAGTATCGACCTGTATTCTTTCACTTCATCTAGCATATCTTCAGGAATAGGCACAATATCATAAGTAGCCCCTAAACCTTCTTCATGCCAAACAATAGCTTGGTTTCTCACTAAATCCACAACACCTCTGAAATCATTTTCTTCACCAATTGGCAAAGTGATTGCAACTGCATTTGACTTCAACATATCTCTTACTTGCTGACATACCATCAAAAAGTTAGAACCTTGTCTGTCCATTTTATTAACGAAACCAATACGTGGCACTCTGTACTGATCTGCTAATCTCCAGTTAGTTTCTGATTGTGGCTCAACACCATCAACAGCACTAAATAAGAAAACCAAACCATCAAGTACACGCAAAGAACGGTTTACTTCAACTGTAAAGTCAACGTGTCCCGGGGTATCAATAATATTAAAGTGATAAGGCAATGTTTCAGGTAAAACTTTACCTTGTTCAGTAGGGAAATTCCATTCACAAGTAGTAGCTGCAGAAGTAATTGTAATACCTCTTTCTTGCTCTTGTGCCATCCAGTCCATTGTTGCAGCACCATCGTGTACTTCACCAATTTTGTGTGATTTTCCAGTATAGAATAATATACGCTCTGTTGTTGTTGTTTTACCAGCATCAATGTGAGCAGCAATTCCTATATTTCTTGTATATTTAAGTTCTCTAGCCATTTCTTAAGAATTAAAATCTAAAGTGAGAGAATGCTTTATTAGCTTCTGCCATTTTGTGAGTATCCATTCTTTTCTTAACAGCAGCTCCTTCTTCTTTAGCCGCAGCTAAACATTCTGAAGCCAATCTTTGAGCCATTGATTTTTCGTTTCTTCTTCTTGAATAAAGAATCAACCATTTCATAGCCATCGAAATTTTTCTGTCTGGTCTAATCTGCATTGGAATTTGAAATGTAGCTCCACCTACTCTACGACTACGTACTTCTACGTGAGGCATAACGTTTGTTAAAGCATCCTTCCAAATTTCTAATGAAGGTTTCTCAGCATCTTGTTTTTTAGACTCAATGATGTCAATAGCATCATAAAATACTTTAAACGCTGTCGATTTTTTTCCATCCCACATTAAGTTGTTCACAAAACGTGTTACCAGTTGATCATTAAATCTTGGATCTGGTAAAAGTGGTCTTTTCTTTGCCGCTCTTTTTCTCATGTCTTTTTTTTAATAAAATTTCATACCCATACCGTCACGAAAAATCGTGTTTGTACAAGCATAACGTTTTAAATTACTTTTTTGCTTCTTTTGGGCGTTTTGCTCCGTATTTAGATCTTCTTTGCGTTCTTCCTGCTACTCCTGACGTATCAAGCGCACCACGAACGATGTGATATCTTACTCCTGGCAAATCTTTTACCCTTCCACCCCTAACTAATACTATCGAGTGCTCTTGTAAATTGTGTCCTTCTCCAGGGATGTAGGCATTCACTTCATTACCATTTGTCAAACGTACACGCGCTACTTTACGCATTGCAGAGTTTGGTTTTTTTGGTGTTGTAGTGTAAACACGCGTACAAACCCCTCTTCTTTGAGGACAAGAATCTAAAGCAACCGATTTACTCTTCTTAGTTATCTGAGTTCTTCCTGTTCTTACTAATTGTTGAATTGTTGGCATAATTAATACTAAAAATTTCTTATTATATTAAATTCCCGCTTTTTACGGGGTTGCAAATGTATAAATTATTTTTTACTCTACAAACCATAATCTATTAATTTTTACATTAAGTAAACATTTGTTTTTAAACTGAATAGAGAATTGACATTAATAATTTAAGAATCAAAAAACGTCCCACACAACTCTTCTCCATTAATATCGCCTAATATTATGATTTTTACCACAAACAATTGATATTTGCATCACATATATTAAAAATAAAAATTTCGTGAAAACTAAAATTTTGCTTGTTGCCATTTTCCTTTTCAGCCTAGCTTCAAGAGCTCAAGATTTTCATTTGAAAATAATCGGAAGCACTACTGCAGAAACCAAAATAATAGACTCTATAGACTATATATCAAAACACCAAAATACAAAATTTATAATTGAAGAAATAAACCAACTGTCCGAAAAATTAACCGCTAATGGTTTTATTGAAAAACAAATTCTAGAGACCATTAAAACAAACGACTCCAGCTATTTAACCAAAATCACTCTCGGAAACAAGACAAAAAACATACATATATATATAGGTGTAAAAAACAACATCAATTCATTGAATCTCTTCAACGAAAAAAAAGACACACTCATTCTTCCCTACACACAAGTAGAACCATTCTTAAAACAAACCCTCCAGAAATTAGAGCAAAATGGCTATGCTTTCGCAAAACTAAAACTCATCAATATTCAAACAAAAAAACAAACACTATATGCCGATTTAGAACTTACAATCGGAAACAAAAGACAATTGAATGAAATAGTCTTAAAATACATCAATGAGCAGCAAAAAAATATTTTTCCAAAAGGCGCCCTGAAACAAATCAACAAAAAATACGCAAAAAAAAAATTCAACCAAGAAACCGTAAATGAAATATACAATGAATTCGAAAAATTCAGTTTCGTCAACCAAGTAAAATTTCCAGAGGTATTATTCACAAAAGACACTACAAAAGTGTACGTCTATTTAGCAAAAAGAAAAACAAACACATTTGATGGCTATTTAGGCTTCAACAATACCGAAAACAAAAAAACAACGTTAAATGGTTTTTTAGACATTACACTACAAAACGCATTACGAAGTGGAGAGCAGCTATCTATTTATTGGAAAAATGACGGGAATGATCAAAAAGTTTTCAATGCAAAAATAGACTTGCCTTATTTATTCAACAAGCCAATAGGATTCAAAGCACTTATAAATATTTTCAAACAAGACAGCACTTATCAAAACACAAAAACAGAAATTAATCTTGGCTACTTAATTACAATTAATAAGCGATTTTACATTGGATACCAATCTACCGAATCCAGCAACATACAGAACTCAATTAATTCACAATTGAGCGATTACACCAATTCATTTCTAACTACAAATTTTGAATTCACCAAAAGCGACTACACCAATCAAATAGCACCAATAAAATCCTACATAACACTAAACTTCGGAACAGGAAAAAGAACCACAACAGAAATCGCCACTTCAAAAACCGAAAAACAATATTTAGCAAATTTTAACATAATGAATAATTTTTATTTTGATAAGAAAAACTGCATAAACATCAAAAGTCAAAATTATTTTTTAAAAAGCAACACTTACTTGACAAATGAATTATTTCGATTCGGGGGTATCAATTCAATTAGAGGATTCTCAGAAAACAGTTTGCAAGCCAATTTTATGACTTCGGTAATTACAGAATATCGATATTTAATCTCACCCAACTTACAACTAAATTCAATCCTAGATTACTGTTACTACAAAGACCCAACGACGATTGAAGAAAAAAATAAAACTAACAAACTTGTCAGTATAGGCTTAGGAATAACCGTAGCTACAAACAACGGCATATTAAAACTAGCCATCACAAATGGGAACCCAGCAAAGCAAGAGATGAAATTTTACAACACATTTGCCTGCATTAGTTATAATGTTAAATTTTAGCATAAGCAGAAAAAATAGATTTTAACATTAGGAAAGTAAACAATTTATTATGATTTTTGCCCAACTAATTCAAAATAATTTAAAATGAAACTAAAGTTCAATGGATTCTTAGTACTCCTAGTAGTACTTGTGGCGCAACTTACTTTTGCGCAAGAGAGATCTGTTTCAGGAATTGTAACCGACAATGCAGGAATGCCTTTACCAGGTGTTAGTGTGTTAGTAAAAGGGACAAAAAATGGAACTCAATCAGGTTTTGATGGTAAATACACCATTAAAGCAGACCCAACTGCTAAATTGGTATTTAGCTTTGTAGGAATGAAATCTACAGAAAAATCCGCAAGTTCAATATCTGTTAATGTAAAATTAGCAAGTGAAGAATTTGCACTTGGAGAAGTAGTCGTTGTTGGTTACGGTGTTCAAAAAAGAAAAGAAGTTACTGGAGCTATTACCTCTATAAAGGGGAAAGATTTAGAGAATTTGGTTACTCCAAGTTTTGAATCTCAACTAGCAGGTAGAGCTGCCGGTGTTCAAATTACAACTCCTTCAGGAATAATAGGTGCCGCTCCTATTTTCAGAATTAGAGGTGTTGCTTCTATCTCTGGTGGTACTTACCCTTTGGTTGTAGTTGATGGCATGCCAATCATTACAGGCGATACTGGTGGTGTTGCTGCTACTAATAGTTTGGGGGATATCAATCCAAATGACATCGAATCATATGAGATTTTAAAAGACGGTGCTTCTACTGCAATCTACGGTTCTCGTGCTGCTAACGGTGTTATCTTAATTACTACAAAAAGCGGTAAAAAAGGTTCTATCAAAACTAATTTCAATAATTCAATTGGTTTTTCTAGTGCAACAAAATTGTACGATTTGTTAGAAACTCCTGATTTCATAACTATTTCAAATGAAAAAGGAGCTACTCAAGCCCCATTCACTCCTTGGGCTGCTGGTACAACTTACAATACTGATTGGCAGAAAGCTACATTGAGAGACAATGCAATGCAAGTAAACAATACTTTAGCTGTTAGTGGTGGTTCTGATAAAGGTAAATTTTATTTATCATTAGGTTCTACAGACATGAAAGGTATTGCAATAGCCAATGATATGAAACGTTATACCGTTAGAACAAATATTGATGCTAATGTAACTAAATGGTTGAATATTGGAACTAATTTAGGTGTTACCAAAACGGATTATAACGGTTTGAATACTGGAGGTAGTACAGGTAATGCACTTTCTGGTAATATTTATGCTGCTACAAAAATGTTGCCTAACACTCCTATTTACGATGCTGCTAATCCAACAGGATACAATATCGATTTAGCAAACAACAGAGTTGGACAATGGAACAATCTAGTACCTATCGCAAATAACCTACCAAATATTGTTTATGTACTTGATAAAAACAAATACTCTTCTAAAATAAACAGAATTTTGATGAGTACTTTTGCGAATGCAAAAATCACATCCGATTTAAACTTTAGAATACAAGGAAGTATTGACAATTCAATCAATAAAGGTTTTCAATATCTAAATCCAATAAACGGGGATGGATTTTCAAGTAAAGGATATGTCTATAATGACAGTAGCGAATTCCTACGTTGGAACTGGCAAAACATCTTGACTTATAACAAAACGTTTGCTGAAAACCACACTGTTGGTGTAACAGCTGTAACGGAATATCAAAAACAAAAATTCGAGAATTTTTGGGGTTCAGGAACTACATTATTGGATGAATTTTACAATAAAGGGTTAATTACAAACTCTTATGCAACTAAAGATTCAGGTGGGTCTCAGTCAGAAAATGGAATGATTTCCTATGTTGGTCGTTTTAACTATGACTTTGCAAAAAAATATTTCATTCAAGCTACAATCCGTAGAGATGGAATTTCAAAATTGAGTGAAGCTACAAGATGGAATAACTTCCCAGGAGTTTCTGCTGGATGGACTATTTCTAAAGAAAATTTTATGGAGTCTATTAGCTCTGTAGTTTCTGAATTGAAAGTAAGAGCCTCTTACTCCGAAGTTGGTAATACTGAAATAGGAAACTATCCTTACTTAGGACTTACTACTAGTTCACCTTATGGCCCATTAAACGGTATTGGTTACTCTCAATTTGGTAATGACCAATTAAAATGGGAAGCAAGTGCAAAAACAGATTATGGTGTTGAATTAGGTTTGTTTGACAATAAATTCAAATTGACTTTTGATTATTTCCGTAATGATGTAGATCAATTGATTTTGGCTGCCCCTACGGCTCCTTCATTAGGAATCCCAACCAATACAATCAACAAGAATGTTGGAGCAATGTACAATCAAGGTTTAGAGTTCTCTGCTAGTTACAAAATGACTAAAAAAGATTTTACTTGGGACATTTCTGCTAACTTAACTCTTATAGACAATGAAGTTACTAAATTGTACTCTGGACAAGATATCCTTTACGATTATAACGTAATAAGAGAAGGAGAATCTTTAAAAGCGCTTTATGGATACAGATATTACGGAGTAAACCCTGCAAACGGAAATCCTGTTTATTATAAAGCAAATAACACTTTGGTACAAGGAAACATCAACACTGCATCATATACTGTTTTTGACCCAGCTAACCCAGCTGTAGCAGGCGCTGCAAGTAGTCTAGATGCTGCAAAAGACAAAGCTGTCTTAGGTAGTAGTTTACCAACTTTCTATGGTGGGATCAACAATAATTTCACGTACAAAGGAGTAGATTTTGGATTCATGTTTAGATTCAGTGGAGGAAACAAAGTTTTCAATGCGACTCGTAGAGACTTGTTAGTTCAAAATTTCTCAAATAATGGTACCGAAATTTTAGGAAGATGGCAAAGTGCTACAAATCCTGGTGATGGTTGGACTCCTAGAATCGTAGGTGGTTCTGATACTTTTACCAATTTAACAGGTCATGCAACTACTCGTTTCATTGAGGATGGTGATTTTATCTCTTTGGACAATATTACTTTAGGATACACTCTACCTAAGTTATTTACACAACAAATTAAAATTGATAGTTTCCGTATTTATGCTATAGGTCAAGGAATGGCTATGTTTACTAAATACAAAGGAATTAATCCAGAAATGCAAAATACTGAGGTTGCTCAATTTTCAGGTGTTGATTTAAATGGTACACCTAGAGTAAAAACAATTTCAGTAGGTGTTAATGTTAATTTTTAATACAAATTCAAGATGAAAAATATATTTAAAATAATACTTCTTTCTGTCGCTGTTTTGGGATTGAATTCCTGCACAGAAGAAAAAATATTGGACACAACACCAATAAACAATATCTCAGACAAAGATGCCTTTTCGAGTCCATCACTAATTGCTTCGTCAATGAATGGTGTTTATAATGCAGCTGCCGTAGGACAATACACCAGTACCAATTCCAATGGAGGTAGAGGATATATTTGGGGAGCTGCTTTCGTAGAGCAAGGAGACTGTAGAGGAGAAGATGTAATTAATACAGCTACCTTCTACCAACTTACCTATACCGCAACTTATGATGCCACTACAGCTAATAATGTTTATTACTGGGTGGACGCCTATAGATTAATCAATCGTTGTAATTTGATGATTGAGGGTGTAACTGGTGCCGTAGCCAAAGGTACTATTACAGCAGCTGTTGGTAATGATTATATCGGTCAAGCTAAATTCATGCGTGCCATTACACATTTCGAACTTTTGAACTATTTTGCTAGATGTTATAACTTTACTGCAGCAGGAGATCATTTGGGTATTCCTTACAGAGAAGTTGGAATAAACACTCAAGCGGATATTGATGCCGAAAGTGTAAAACCTAGAAATACAGTTGCAGAATGTTATACCAAGATTTTGGCAGATTTGAATGAAGCTGAAAGCCTTATCACAACTACAGGAATTGCGAAAGCTTCTAAAAATGCAGCTGTTGCATTCAAAACAAGAGTATTTCTTCAAAAAAGAGATTGGGCTAATGTAATTGTTGAAGGAACTAAACTAAACGGAAAACAAACATTAACAGCTAATCCTGGTGATGTATTTGTTTTGGCTAACAATTTAAGCAATACCGAGTCTATATTTTCTATTCAACATTCAAACACTATTAACCCTACTTCAAATGGAGCTTTAGCTTCTATGTATGGAGGAAGAAGACTTGTAGCTGTTAGTCCAATCATTTGGAGAAACACTAAATGGTTAACGGATGACAAAAGAAGAAACGCTGTGGTACTTCCAGCAGTTTCACCAACTGCAATGATTCAAAATTCTGGAGGTCGCATCTATACTAATAAATACAAAGACCAAGTTACTTTTACAGATGCTACACCTGTTATCAGATACGCAGAAGTATTATTGAATATGGCAGAGGCACAAGCACGTACAGGAGATCTAACAAATGCTTTGATAAACTTAAACAAAGTTAGAAACAGATCCCTTGCTACTCCAGCTACACAAGCCTATACTGCTTTAGGTTTAAGTACAATAGCTCTAATGGTAGATGCTATTCTTACTGAGAGAAGAATTGAATTCTTAATGGAAGGAAGAAGATGGTCTGACATTCAACGTCTTGAAAAAGATGATCTTGCTCCTACTGCTGGAATTCCTGCAAAAATGGCTAATGCAATTCCTGCAGTTGCAGACTACACATTAGGAACTGAATATAGCGGTCCCCGTACCGTTTTTGCAATTCCAGCTGATAACTTTAAGTTCTTATGGCCTATACCACAGCTTGAAATGAACACAAACAAGTCATTGACTCAAAACCCAGGTTGGTAAAATTTCACAAATAGAAATAGTACAAACTATTTCATTTAATTTCCCGATTACATTATGTAATCGGGATTTTTTTTGTCTAGAATTTTAAAAAAAAGACCACAAATTTTTATGAGGAATATTTACGCTAGCTATACCAATTATGTATTCAATATAGTTCAATAAAAATTGGACAATATTCATCCCAGAATCCGCATTAGAATCATAGCGGTTTATTTTGAATGGGGGAATTACCCACTGAGGTCACGGATTCTAATGATTCTCGTAGATCCTTATTCTCTGTATAGAATTTTGAATCGACGCTAAAAAATCCGTGTAAATCCGTTTGATCAGTAAAATCTGTGGGCTATTGCGCAATCTAGGTTCATACTATATCACATTATACCACTTGACATTGGACTGCTTAATAAATTATAGATTCTTTAATTTTGAATTTACCTAAAGTGATTACAACAATCAAACATCACCAATAGAATCCTATCTAACGTTAAATTTAGGGACCGAAAAAAGAACTATAAACTGTAACACTACTACAAAAACCGAAAAAACACTATTTAGCAAATTTTAACATAATGCATAATTTTAGTTTTGATAAGAAAAACAGTACAAACATCTAAAGTCAAATTATTTTTTAAAAAGCAATACTTATTTAACCTATGATTTTTTTTAGATTCGGAAGCGTAAATTCAATTAGAAGATTCTCAGAAAATAGTTTACTGGCCAATTTTATGACTTCTATAATTACAGAATATAGGCATTTAATTCCTCCTAATTTACAGCTAAACTCAATTCTAGATTACTGCTATTACAAAGGTCAACCACTATTCCATAAAAAACGAAGCCAACAAACTAATCAGTCTAGGTAAATAGAAATACCTATTGGCACTAAAGGCGGAATATTAAAAATAATAATTACAAATGGCGGTTCAAGAAATCAAGAAATCAAATTTCATAATACTTTCGTAATTATTAGTTATAATGTTAAATTTTAGCACAAGCCAAAAAAATAGATTTTATTATTAGGAAAGTTAACATATTATTATGATTTTTGCTCAACTAATTCAAAATAATTAAAAATGAAACTAAAGTTCAATGGATTCTTAGTACTCTTAGTAGTACTAGTGGCGCAACTAACTTTTGCGCAAGAGAGATCTGTTTCAGGAATTGTTTCCGACAATGCAGGAATGCCTTTACCAGGCGTGAGTGTATTAGTTAAAGGAACAAAAACTGGAACTCAATCAGATTTTGATGGAAAGTATTCTATCAAGGCAGAGCCAACTGCAGTATTGGTATTTAGCTATGTTGGAATGAAAACTTCAGAGAAATCTGCTGGTTCTACTTCTGTCAATGTAAAACTTTCTAGCGATGCAACTGAATTGGAAAGTGTTATAGTTAACACTTTAGGTGTTGAGGTTAAGAAAGGTACCAAAACCGGATCATCCTCAAGAGTGAAAGGAGAAGCTCTTACCAGCTCGGGAGAAACTTCTTTTCTAAAAGCTTTATCTGGTAAAGCTTCAAATGTGAATATCGTTTCAAATTCTGGTGATCCAGGATCTGGAGCTTATATTCAAATTAGAGGGCAAAACTCTATTACAGGTTCTACTCAACCATTATATGTTATTGATGGTATACCAATGTCTACAGACGAAATAGGTACTTCTTCAAATCAAACAGATGGAGTAGCACAACAAAGTAGAGCAAATGATATTAACCCAAATGACATTGCTTCTGTGCAAGTTCTTAAAGGGGCCTCTGCTGCTGCTTTGTGGGGATACAGAGCCGCAAATGGTGTTATTTTGATTACTACTAAAAAAGGTAAAAAAGGTAAAATATCTGTAGATGTAAATTCATCCGTATCTTTTGACACAGTGAATGTTGAATTTAAACTTCAAGATAAATTTGGACAAGGTACTGGTGGAGTTTGGACAAGAAACAATGCAAATTCATTTGGAGATAAAATTTCTTCAAGATCAGGTGCAGCGGATGTGTATAATACAACTGGACAGTACTTTTTGACCAACAGTGGTGAAAAAATATATCCAATTGCTGCTGGAGGGAAAAATAGCAAAGAAAACTTCCAACAAAAAAACATAGATGGTATAATTGGAGACGGTTCTGTACTGGACAATCATATTGGAATAAGTGGTGGTGCAGAGAATACTAATTTTTATCTAGGTATTGGGAACACAACTCAAGAAGGAATAATTAGAAATTCTGATTACAAAAGAACCAGTGTAGATTTTACATCAGAATCTAAAATTGGAGAAAAAACTACTTTTAAAAGTAGATTTGCCTATTCAGGAGTTAGCTCCCAAAGAATCCAAACTGGATCTAATACTTCTGGTTTATATTTAGGACTTTATAGAAGCCCTTCGGATTTTGATAACACAGAATTCATAGGAACTAATTTCAATGCTTCAGGTGTAGCCTATACAAATAGTCACAGAGCTTACAGACAAGATGTTGGTACCTTTGCAACAGATCAAACACCTAGTTACAACAACCCTTATTGGACAACTGATGTTCAAAAAAATCCAAATACAGTAGATAGATACATTGCAGGATTTGAAATGAAACATGAAGTAAAACCATGGTTAACACTTTTGGCACGTGTTGGATTTGATTCTTATAGCGACAAACGTATGTCTATATGGAATGTAAACTCAGTAGAAAATAGCGGAAAAGGTAAAGCAACTGAAAGCGTTACTGATTTTCAACAATATAATGTAGATATTATGGCATTAGGAAATGTCAAAATAACTGAAGATCTAAATTTAAGCTACTTAGCTGGTTATAATACCGCTCAACAAAAATACGATCAAAGAGGTGGGCAATATCAAAATTTCTTATTAGATATTCCTAATTTTTCATATGACAATGCGTTAGTGGCAGACAAAACAACCTTTTTAGACAGAACCTATTCTGAATTAAATGGTGGGTATGCTTCTGCAGCATTTGATTACAAAAGTTTGTTATACTTAACTTTAGGAGGACGTTTAGAAACATCTTCTACTTATGATCCAAATTTGAAGAGTTATTTTTACCCTTCTGTAGAATTTGCTTATGCATTTAAAAAACATTTTGAAAGCGAAGTGTTAACAGACGGTAAATTAAGATTAACTTACGGTCAAATAGCATCTATACCTCAACCTTATGCTGGAACAACTTATTACGAGGGATCAGCTGGTGTAGAAGGTTATGGACCTGCATACGATGCTGGTGCTTATGCTGGTTCTTTTTCTCAAGCTGGAGCAGGTGGAAATGATAAATTAAAACCAGAGATAAAAACAGAATACGAAGCAGGTATTGATTTACAATTTTTCAAAAGATTAAATATAAATGCTACCTATTACACAAATGAAACTACGGATTTATTAGTTAACGTTCCATTAAACCCAAGTTCTTCATTTACTTCGTTATACGGAAATTTTGCTTCTATAGAAAACCAAGGTTTTGAAATAGAATTTGATGCAAATCTATTATCTTCATCATCTCCTTTTAAATGGACTGTTTTTGGTAACTGGAGCACCAATACAAATGAAGTAACTGAGTTAACAGGTACAGAATCATTATTCTTGAATGGATTTGAAGGATCTTCATCAAGAGCAATTCTAGGACAGCCAATGGCTGCTTTATGGGGTGGTAAATTTGATAGAGATGCCGCAGGCAAAATGATTCTTGATGCCAATGGTTTCCCAACTGCTGCTGAATCAGAAGGCATCATAGGTGATCCAAATGCAGATTGGAGAGGAGCTATCGGAACATCTTTTAGCTACAAAAACTTTAAAATCAGTACTATGTTTGATGCTTCTATTGGAGGTGATCTTTGGGATGGTACAAGTGGAGCATTGAATGTATTTGGTAAAACATTAGAAACTGCAAATGAAGTTACTTTAACAGCTCCTATTAAAAATTATGCTGGAGCTACTATTCCTGCTGGAACAGTAAGGGGTAATGTAAGAGATTTTGGAGCTGGTAATGTATTACTAGATCAATCATGGTATCAAAGTTTAGGTGGTGGATTTGGTCCAGTTGGAGAACAATTCGTAAAATCTGCTACTTGGGCGAAATGGAGAGAACTTTCTTTATCCTATAATTTAGACTTAAAAAGAAAAAATATAGGGGTAGAAAGTATAACTTTTACTGGAACTGGAAGAAATCTATGGTTGTGGACTGAAGATGATTTAGGACAAGACCCTGAGAGTAACCTTACAGGTGGATCTAACGGAAGAGGATTGCAATATTTCAATGCTCCAAACACTAAATCAATAATATTTAGCGTTAACTTAAAATTTTAAAACATGAAAAATATTTATATCAAATCAATAAGTCTATGCATTGCACTTACAACATTATTTAGTTGTACAGATTATGTATCTGACAGCAATGTAGATCCTGATGAAATTTCAGGTTCAGACGCAAGAAATTTATTTCAAGGTGTTTTATTAGCGGATCAATTCTTTCATACAAGCGCAAACGTAAGAGATGTAATGATATGGATGAATCAAGCTAATGGTGAAAACAGACAATATGTATCATTAAACGATTGGAATCTTTCAACAGCTTCATCATTTGATTCTGCTTGGAGTTTGGCATATGTAAACTGCTTAACAAATGCAAGATTTACAAGAGTTAATGCTGAGAAAGAACTTAATTACAAACTAGCTGGTGCTGCTGCTGTAATAGAAGCACACACTATGGGAACTGTTACTTCTATGTGGGGTGATGTACCTTATAGTGACTTCGATTACACTGGGAAAAATAAAAACCCTAAGTTTGACAAACAGTCTGATGTTTATATAAGCCTTCAAGCATTACTTGACAAAGCAATTGTAGACCTTAACAAACCTGGAAAATTACCAGCTGATAAAGATTTATTTTATGCCGGAAGCACTGCTAAATGGATAAAACTTGCACACTCATTAAAAGCTAAATATTTCCTACACACTAAACAATATGCTAATGCTAAAGCAGAAGCTTTACTAGGGATATCTAGTGCAAGTGAAGATATGAAAGCTGTTTTTGGAAACTCAAATGGACAAAGTTTCAATCCGTATTATGACTTCTTAGTTGATGAGAGAGATGATTATATGTCTGGAAATGGATATGCAGGAACATTGCTTGATCCGTCAACAACTACCTACAGAGGTAATGCTAAAACTGACGAATCTGCTCGTTATGCATTTACTTATAATACTGAATATTTTTCTCCTTATGGATTAAACATATACGGAGGAGATTACGGTGGAACTAATGGTAAATTTGGTAGTGACTCATCTATGCCTTTAGTGACTTATGGAGAAATGTTATTGATTATTGCCGAAGTAGATGCAAGAACTAGTTTTGCTGCAGGACTAACGTCTTACAACGCTTACAGAGCAGTATTAGATGGTGGTTATTCTATTGGAATTAACAATAATGGATATGATGCAGAAACATTCAACTATGATGCATATGCTGCTGGTGATTTTGCACAAGGAGGGATGGAAAACGCAACTACCACCGAAACAGATCAACAAGCCTTATTAAGAGAAATATTCGAAGAAAGATATATCTATTTTATGGGTACTTATGAAACTTTAAATGACTTTGCAAGATCTAACAATGCAGCAAAAATTCAATTAAAAGCTGGAAAAGCTGGAACTCCTCAACGTTTATTGTATGCTCAAGAAGAAATAAATGCAAATCCAAACACACCAAGTCCTATCCCTACAATTGTAACAAAAACACCAGTTCACAATTAATTAGGATTTTACTTAGTCCTGAAATAATTGCACAGGATTAGTAGCACTAAAAACACAATTTTTAAACAGTAGTAAACAAACGTTTACTACTGTTTTTTTTTTATACAAACCTTTTGCCTAACTTTGCTCTATGGAAAAATAAATCATTCCACTTTTATATTCCTTTTTATTTATCTTTGTTACAACTTTAAAAGCATAACTCAATTACCACAAAAAATATTTTACATCAAAACCACCAAAGAAAATGAGCAGCGTAAACCTAACTTTATACACTCTATTTACCCATAAATTAAAATTATCCGAAGCCGATGCTAAAGATTTTATGGATGCCATTAAGGAAGAAGTTCGAAATGACATAAAATATGAAAATTCAGATTTTAAAAGTGCCATTCGAGAAGATTTTTTGAAATTAGAATTAAAAATGGAACAAAATAAATCAGAATTGAAAAACGAGATCAAGGACTCTTTTAAATGGTTCATCGGAATGTTTATAACTATTGTTTTAATGATGATGGGACTATACGCCACAATCTTACTGAAATAAAAATTTTATACACCAATCAAACCACCAGCCCCTGCTGGTGGTTTTTTTTATACAAACCTTTTACCTAACTTTGCCGCATGGAAAAAGAACATCAAATATTTGGAATCAGAGCAATAATTGAAGCCATACAAGCGGGCGCAACAGTTGATAAAGTCTATATTCAGAAGGAAGCAAGCAGCGAACTGATGAAGGACTTAATGAAAGTAATGAAGCGCGGCAATATCAATTTCTCCTATGTTCCTGTAGAGAAACTAAACCGATTGACTCCTAATAATCACCAAGGTGCTGTAGCTACCGTCTCCCCTATTTCGTTTTATGATTTAGAAACCTTGATAGAAACAGTTGTTGAAAACGGTAAGAAACCTTTGTTTTTGATATTAGATCAAATCTCGGATGCACGTAATTTTGGCGCTATCATCAGAACAGCGGAATGTACGGGTGTTAATGGTATTATTGTTCAAAAAGCAGGTTCGGCTCCTGTAAATGGAGACACCGTAAAAACTTCGGCAGGTGCAGTATTTAACATTCCGATTTGTAAAGTAGAACACATTAAAGATGCTATTTTCCTTTTGCAAGCCAGTGGTATCAAAACTGTTGCGGCAACCGAAAAAACAGATCAAAACATTTATGACATTTCATTAAATGAACCCGTGGCTATTATCATGGGATCAGAAGACAGAGGAGTAAATCCATCGGTACTTAAAATTGTAGACGAAAAAGCAAAACTTCCTATGTTTGGATCAATCGGATCATTAAATGTTTCTGTAGCTTGCGGTGCTTTTTTATACGAAGCGGTAAGACAGAGAAGCTAGCCCCCCAGCCCCCAAATGGGGGCGTGAAAAACACAAATGAATCAAGACTCCGGTTTTGATTCATTTTTTTCGTTTATAGCCACTTGATTTTCGACAAAATCATAAACAACATTTATGTTCGACAGAAAAAAAGGATTGATTTCTATTTTTTCTTCCTCAATAATTTCAGGCTTTGGCAAATTGACGAAATTGCCATTTTCATCAAAACGCTGCATGAATTTATCATCCAGCGGATTGTAATCGGGGCGTTCCCAGTCGTATTTTATTACTTTTTTGAATTCTGTTTTTTTATAGAAAAAAGTAAGTACCAGGCCTATAATCAATCCTGACAAATGGCCTTCCCAAGAAATAGTTTCATCTACTTTTGGAAAAACATACCAAACCATTCCACCATAGAGCACTACTACAGTTAGAGACAAAGCCACTAATCGATAATATTGAGTTTGAATTCCTTTAAAAAAAATAAAAGAAACCAATACATAGATCAAACCGCTGGCTCCGATATGATAACTTGCTCTTCCGATAATCCATGTTATAATTCCGGAAAGCAGAATTCCATAGACTATTATCCCCAAAGCTTCTTTGCTATAAAAAAAAAACAATGCAGCTAAAAGCACCAGCAATGGAATTGAATTATTATAGAGATGCTCCAAACTAGAATGAATAAAAGGGCTAAAAACAACACCTTGTAATCCCGAAAAAGTTCTTGGCATAATTCCGTTTTCAATAAAATCGAAGCCAAAACGAATCTCTAGCCAATACACAAACCACAAGAATAACACAAAAAAAAGTGGTACTCCTACTACTGCATTGGTGAATTTAAAATGATTTTCTTCCATCTTTTTTAGACAACTCAAAATTGTTAGATTATTACAGATACATAATACAAATCAAAAATGTATCCAAAAGCAATTTAGTGCTATTTTGTCATATAAAATAAATTCTCTTATAAAACAGTTACTCTAGCCCAGATGGAAATGAAAAGCCCGCAACCTTGTTGGCTTAAATTTTTTGTGTTTACAAAGCGACTGAAAGAAGCACTTGCAAACATTTAAAAATTTTGTCGACAAGGCGAGGACTTGTAATGCACAGCTGGAAATAGCTCCTAAAAATATAGTTCTAAAAACTGAAAAATGTGTAATTTTACCCCATGGAAGCACCACTAGCAGAACGCATACGCCCACAAAAACTCGAAGACTACATCAGCCAATCTCATTTGGTAGGCCCTAACGGTTCGTTGACGCAACAAATTGCAAAAGGAATTATTCCGTCATTAATTTTATGGGGACCTCCTGGAACGGGTAAAACGACCTTGGCACAAATTATTGCTCAGGAGTCGAAACGCCCATTTTATATATTAAGCGCGATCAACTCGGGTGTGAAGGATATTCGGGATGTAATTGAAAAAGCGAAACAGAGTGGCGGTTTATTTACTACCAAAAATCCTATTTTGTTTATTGATGAGATTCATCGTTTTAGCAAATCGCAGCAAGACTCTTTATTGGCTGCAGTCGAAAAAGGATGGATTACACTTATAGGTGCAACCACCGAAAATCCGAGTTTTGAAGTTATTCCCGCTTTGTTGTCTCGTTGTCAGGTCTATATTTTGAATGCGTTTACCAAGGCGGATTTGGAACATTTATTGCATCGGGCCATGAAAACAGACCTAGTTTTGGCTTCCAAAAAAATACAACTATATGAAACAGAGGCACTATTGCGTCTTTCTGGAGGTGATGGACGCAAACTATTAAATATTTTTGAACTGGTCGTAAACGCTTCCGCTGAAGACGAAATTTTGATCACCAATGATCGAGTTTTTGAATTGGTGCAACAAAACACGGTTTTGTATGACAAAAGCGGCGAACAACATTATGACATTGTTTCGGCTTTTATAAAGTCAATTCGAGGAAGTGATCCCAATGGTGCTGTATATTGGTTGGCTCGAATGATTGAAGGCGGTGAGGATGTAAAATTTATTGCCCGAAGGATGTTGATTTTATCCAGTGAAGACATTGGAAATGCCAATCCTACTGCTTTTATTATGGCGAATAATGTATTTCAAGCGGTATCAACCATTGGATATCCCGAAAGTCGAATTATCTTGAGTCAGTGCGCCATTTATCTTGCCACTTCCCCAAAAAGCAATGCCTCCTATTTGGCAATTGGTACCGCTCAACAATTAGTCAAACAAACTGGAGATTTACCCGTACCCATTCATTTGCGCAATGCTCCAACCAAATTAATGAAGGAATTAGGATATGGTGATGAATACAAATACTCACATGACTATGCCAACAATTTTGCGGAGCAAGAATTCTTGCCCGAAGCTCTAAGCAATACCCCTATTTACGTTCCCGGCACTAATTCCCGAGAAAACACTACTCGTGAATTCTTGAAAAACCGCTGGAAAGATAAATACGGGTATTGAGATTTAAGGTTGTAGAATTAAGATTTTAGATTTTTATCTTATTGACATTGCTTAAAACTTAACTGCTATTTTCTCTGACATCAATGTTTCTTTTTCATAATATTCAAAGAACCATTGATTATCTTTAGAGATTAACACTCCCTGTAAAGTTTCTTTTGTAGCTAAATAAATGGAAGGGTTTGTAGTTTTATATACTTTCATAACCACTTTTGGCGTATTGTCCACTAATTGAAAACCATTTTTGATGGGCTGTGCAAATAATACATTAGCCCCATCTGAATCCGTATTGCCAGACACATTTACCGCAACAGCAGTTGTAGCGACTGGCACAATTGCTGGAGAGGCAATTGCAGCTTTTTGATTATTTGCAACAGTTGCTCCACTGAATTTATAATGCAAGGCATAGACAGACTCAAAAGCCAAATTCAATGCTTCGGCATAAGCCACATCGAATTCTTTTTCTCTGCTTTTCCCAATTTCAGATTTAAAAATCACTTTATCATAACAATCTTTGAAAGTAATAAAAAGCTTAGTTACCATAAATCCGCTTTCTGTAGATACATCCACATTTAACATGCTGCATCTGTCATATTCTTTCGGGATGGCTTCGTTGGTATAAAAAGCTTCAAAACCTGCTTTTTTTAAATTAAATTTCGTCAGAGTGTTAAGTCGGTACTGATTTTCACTTTTAAGAAACTCATACTTTACAGGAACTAATACGGCCACATAATCATTTACCGATTGAGAAAAGCAAAAACTTGAAACGAATAATAATAGGAATAGAAATTTTGACTTCATAAGTAGATAATATTTGATTTTTAATGGAATATGGAATTCGCATATCTATATTGGTTTGTGCAACCAATTTTCGGTTATGCTCATTTCATGATTTATAAATATTTTTTTAATTCTAATAAATGTGTTACTTGCTTGATATTCTGCTCTACTTTAATTTTCTTGTCATTAAAAAAAATGGCATCCAATCCCGCATCCAGTGCTCCTTGCACATCGGCTTCGAGACAATCTCCAATCATGACACTGTTTTCTCTATTGGCTTGAGCCTGATTAAGGGCATACTCAAAAATAATAGGATTCGGCTTCTTAACTCCTGCCATCTCCGAATTAGTAATCGTTTTGAAAAACCCTCCAATATTCGAATTATTTATTTTTCTGCATTGCACCTCAGCAAAACCATTGGTAATAATATGCAATGTATACTTTTTTTCCAGATACTCCAGTACTTCTATTGTTCCGTCAAACAAACGATTATTTTCTGGCAATAGCTGAATATAATCATGGGCTATACTTTCTATTTGCCCGTCCGAAACAAAATATTCCAACGCATCAAAAGTATGTTTCAAACGATTATATCTTAATTCGGCATGAGTAATTTTATCATATTGGTATAATTTCCAACAGGCTTGATTGATGGGTGCATACTTTTCTATAAAATCGGAAATTTCGATTGTTGGATGATCTTTCTTTAGAATAATCTCAAAAGCCAATTCCGAATTAACATCAAAATCCCAAAGGGTATGATCTAAGTCGAAGAATATATCGGTTATTTTAGTAGAAAACATGAATGGTATTATTTAAAAATTCGTTTATCGAAAGGAAAATCAGTTTGTTCCGTAATTTTAATTTTATAAAATTCAACATGATACGGATTAATCAAAAAATTAAAATCTCCTTTCACTACCGCAGAAGGCACTTTTAAAATACAAGCCTCGTTTCTTTTTATAAAATCATCCCCTAAAAAAGGTGTTTCAAAGGTACAAGGAAAAACATTCCAATCTATATTTAGTTTCTCGGGATTTAATACCTCAATGAAAACATCCTCCGGGATCTCAATTGTTAACATCACAAAATCACTTGGTAATGTCGCCAAAGAGAGATGAACTAAAACTTCGGCCATTGCCAAAGCTCTATTTTGGGCACAATAAATAATCTCGGTTCCTTTTGAATTCCAACGTGCTCCCGAAATCGAAGCTCCTTTTCCCGATAACTCAATGGGATATTTTTTGCGTGCTAATCGAAAGGCCTCCATTAAACAAAAATCCCTTGATCTATTTTATTCAACTCATTGACCACCATTTCTTTTCCATAAGAATCTTTGAGTAATTCAATAGGTTCCAAATTTTCAAATGCAAATGAAGGTGTTTTTAGCCACAAATAAAACTGCGCTTCGCTATCAAAAACAGTATTTCCCAAAGAAGTTACTTCGGCCAATTCTAATATTTTTTCGGATTGTAAAGGTTTAAAAATAAAATCTTCTTTGATCTTATTTCTTTGAAGTGATTTTGTGGAAATTCCTAAAAAAGAAGCCCAATCCTCTTCGTTAAAAGGAGTTATTTCCTTAATCAAATTAAAAAGCTCATATGGAATTCCTTCGCGAATAGCATGAACGATTAGCATTCTATTTTTTAAAAACTCATCATAAGTGATATTCTTATTCAAAAGTTTATATCCTCGCTTTTGCTCCACTCTATTGACCAAAACTCTAACGGCTTTATCAATAGCTCCTCTTGGTTTTAATTTTATCGCTTCCATAAAAAATACATTTGTCTATAAATATAAGACAAATGTCTTATTTAAACAAATTTTTTAAAATATCCCTTCATCAACAAAACTATAATAACCCGATTCCGTGATGATTATATGATCTAAAACCGGAATGTCCAATTGTTGTCCTGCAGTTTTAATCTTTTTGGTTATTTGAATATCAGCATCACTGGCTTGCAATTTTCCAGAAGGATGATTATGCACGAGAATTATCGCCGTTGCGTTTTGTTCAAAAGCTATTTTAAAAACAATTCGGACATCCACCATTGTTCCTGTCATTCCGCCTTTACTTAACTGTGTTTTGAAAAGTATTTTGTTGGAATTATTCAAAAACAAAACCCAAAATTCTTCATGGGGCAACTCCCCTATTATGGGCTGCATCACTTCGAAAACAGCTTTGCTAGAGGTTATTTTTGTTAACTCAACTGCATCTTCATTTCGTCTTCTCCTTCCCAGCTCCATTGCGGCAATTATCGAAATCGCTTTGGCTTCACCAATTCCTTTAAAGTTCGTTAATTGTGCAATAGACAATTTACCTAAAGCATTCAAATTGTGATTAACACTGGCCAAAATCCGTTTACTCAAATCCACAGCCGATTCGTTTCGGCTTCCCGAACCAATGAGTATCGCAATCAATTCGGTATCGCTCAAAACGCTTTTGCCTTTGAGCATTAGTTTTTCGCGTGGCTTGTCGTCTTCAGACCAATTGGTAATAGGAAAAGCCCCCTGCCCCCTAAAAGGGGAATTAGAATCGTCTAAAATCATAATTTCATAAAGCTTTAAATTTACACCATTTTAAACAACCTTTCTTAATTATTCATTCTGCCTATTTCTTTTTTCATGCAAATACTATTCTCCTGTCCCACATAAGGTTCGTAGTTATCAACAATAGCGTAGCCTACTTTTTGATACAAGCTAATCGCTTCTTTTTGATTGTACAAGGTTTCTAATACCGAAAATGAAAAGCCTAATTCCTGAGCCCAAAGTTCTAATTCCTGCAATATTTTTTTGGCCAGACCCAATCCACGAGCTTCAGGCGAAACAAACATCCGTTTTATCTCCATCGTATTTTTGTCATATTTCTTGAAACAACCACAAGCAACTGGTTTTTCGTCTAGATAAATAACAACAACATTAGGATTTAATTCTATGATATTGTTTCCCCAATAATTAGATTTCAATTCTGGGTAACTTTCCCATAAACTCTTGTCTAATGCGGTTATTAATGCGATAAAATCGGGGTTTTCGCTGGTTGTTTTTACAACTTTCATTTTTGAGTTCATATATCTATAATCTTAGTTTAGCTAAAGTATTAAAAAAAAGAAAAATCATACAATAAAATTCACTTCTTATTTTGATTTCGATTCTGAAGTAAATATGTAAAATAATAATGTGCCAATTACTAAATTGCAATTGGCACATTATACATTCTAAATAATGTTTTCTTATTCTATCAATCCTTTCACCTCATCAAAATTCAATCCTCCATAATTTCCGGAGCTCATCAATAATAAAGCTGAATTCTCTAGATTTAGGTTAAACAGGTAATTTTTAAAATCTCTTGGGTTCGTATAAATAACCAAATCTTCTCTATTGAAAGCTTTGGAAATTTGCTCATACGTCACTTCTTCCAATTGTTTGATTTTAACTGCGTCTGGCGAATAGAAAACCACCGCAACATCGGCATATTCTAATGCACCTTCGTATTCTTTCAGAAACTCAGCATTCAAACTGCTGTAGGTGTGTAATTCCAAACAAGCTACGACTGTACGATTTGGGTATTGCTCTTTAACCGCTTTGGTAGTCGCAGCCACTTTACTAGGCGAATGGGCAAAATCTTTGTAAGCTACTTTGGTTTTGCTTTCGGCAATTTTTTCCAAACGTTTGGATGCACCTTTGAAACTGGCAATCGCTTCATAGAAATCAGCTTCATCGACTCCCATATTTTGGCAAATCCATTTGGCTCCAGCCAAATTATTCAAGTTATGGGCACCAAACACTTCAATTGGCATGGCACCTTCTGGAGTTTCCAGTAATGTTACTCCATCACTTACAGTGTATTTTGGAGTATGATAGGCTAATTTACGAATTGGATTTGTGGCCGCCTCAGCAACACGTTTTACTTCGGAATCATCGTCATTGTAAACCAAAATTCCACCATTAGTAATTTTACCAATAAAAATTTCAAACTGCTCTACATAAAAATCATAGGTTGGAAAAACATTGATGTGATCCCAAGCAATTCCGGAAATCAAGGCAATATTCGGTTGGTACAAATGAAATTTAGGTCTTCTGTCTATTGGGGAAGACAAATATTCATCTCCTTCCAGAACGATAAAATCGTTTTCTTCGGTAAGATGCACCATGGTATCAAAACCTTCCAGTTGCGCACCTACCATATAATCAACTTCAATATTATGGTAATGCATCACGTGCAGAATCATTGAAGTAATCGTCGTTTTTCCGTGAGAACCACCAATGACAACACGTGTTTTATTTTTGGATTGCTCATATAAAAACTCTGGATACGAATAAATTTTAAGTCCTAATTCTTGTGCTTTCAAAAGTTCAGGATTATCGACTTTGGCGTGCATTCCCAGAATTACGGCTTCGACATCGGCAGTGATTTTCTCTGGAAACCAACCCAACTCTGCCGGTAAAATTCCTTTTTTATCCAATCTTGATTTTGAAGGTTCAAAAATTGCGTCGTCACTCCCGGTAACTTGATATCCTTTATTGTGTAATGCCAATGCTAAATTGTGCATTGCGCTTCCGCCTATGGCAATGAAATGTGTTTTCATTTAGTGTACTTTATATTGCTTTTATCTAATAATCGATCTATTGTTTCTTACTCTTATATTCTTCTAAAACGGTATTGGCTTTATCGGGTTGTTTCATTTTATTTTTATACAAATCGGCCAATTTCTGATAACAAATCTTGGATCCACCTATTAAAATAGCTCTTTTGTACTGCTCCTCAGCATCCGAGTATCTCTTAAAATATTCCTCAATATGCCCTCGGGATAAATACCCGTCTACCGGAGATAATTCCCGCAACTCTGTCGAATATTTGATGGCTTTGGCTTCACTTCCTCCCACAATCCCTGGCAATTGTAAATTCAATTCTATCAATGCCCAACGCGCTTCGATGTGCTTTGGATTTAATGCGATAGCTTTTTCAAACGAAGACCTTATTTCACTAATCATCCCCAACGCCTTGAATTTATTGACTTCCAAAGATTTCATTCCCAAAGCTCCTCCATATTTATAGTAATAATTGGCTTCTTTAGGTTTTAATGTTTTCAGTTTTTTATAATAGCTTATGCACTTATCCCATAATTTATCATAGCCCGCAATATCCCCTAAATATTCTATTGTTTCAAGATGGTTTGGATTGTTTTTTAAGAAACTTTCTAACAAAGGTTGCGCCTGATTAAATTTCCTTTCAATGAATAATTTCTCCCCTTTTTCATAATTGGTTTGACCTAAAATAAGTAAAGGAAATAATAAAAATATTATCAAGGTCTCTTTCATTGCCCAAAAATAAGAAAATGTGACAAGTATAATTTGCTTTTAAGTAAAATTTAGTAATTTGTACGAAAATTATTTTTGATATAACTTACACTTTGATTAACCCCCCCATCAACGTATTTTTTTTCCTGTAAATAAAAAAATGCCCGAAAATTATCGAAATAACAACTGAATTTTAAGGACTTTTTCGGAAGAAATGAAACAACCGGAATTAAAACCAATTTATGAAAAATATTTATTTAGCTCTTCTTTTTATATCAACCTCATTATTTGCCCAACAATACGAAACCGATTGGAATAAAGTCATTAAAAATGAAAATGTCGGCAAAATAAAAACAGCCAATCAAATCGTTTCCAAAATCTACAAAAAAGCTGCTGCAAAAAAAGAAGAAGTGCAAATCATTAAATGTTTTTTCTATTCATCTAAGTATTTACAGGTAGTAGATGAAAATGCGCAAACCAAAATTTTAAACAATTTAAAAAACCAAATCAAACAAGTTTCAATTCCTTCACAAGCTATTTTGAATTTAGTTTATGGCAAATGTTTAGACGATTATTTTTACAAAAACAGCTACACTATTCAAAATAGGACCAACACAACCATTCTTGACGATGATTTCTTGACTTGGAGTGCGACTGATTTTAAAAACCAAATTGATTTAGCTTTTCAAAAAACACTTCAAAACGAAACCATTTTAAAAAACACTCCATTAACCAATTACGAACCTATATTTGATTTTATAACTTTAGACAAATTAAAAAAAGAAAACATTTTTGATTATTTAATGAGGGAAAACATTTCTTTTCATTCTAAAAAAATTAACCAATGGAGTTATCAACCTAAAGATTTTAAAGAATATAAAAAATCTCTCTTAGGGGATTCTAATGAATTTACTGGATTAAAATTAGATTTTGTAAAGGATACTATTCTAAAAACTGTTCTTTATTTATGTCAAAAACAAGAAACCAACCACCCTTCTGCAGATAATCAACTGGATCGAATTAACTTTTGCAATGATTATCTTTTAAAATCAAATGTAGATTTTTTACAGGCTTTGAATGCTTTACAGAAAAACACCAAAGAAGAAATACTATTGCAAAAAATTCAATTGGCGAAAGCTACTATTTATACAAAAGAAGCCTCAAAGGAAAAACATCCTGATTACAACATTAAAGCCGTTGCTATAATTGACAGTGTTTTATCTGTTTCAAATCATTCAAATGCATACAAATTAGCTCAACAAAAAAAACAAGAAATCAATACCAAAACACTAGAAATACAACTCCAAAAATACATTTACAACAACGAAAATTCCAGAGCTTTTGTTCGTTATAAGAATGCAGACAATCTGAAAATTTCATTTTACAAGATAAATCAAAACATTTTTTCACACTTTAATAATAGGGATATAAAAAGTGACGATTTAGCATTGATAATTACAGAACAAAACAAATCTTCCCAAACAATTGAACACTCCTTAATTAATAAAAAAGACTACCTAGAATACAGCACTGAAGTACTCCTACCCCAACTAGAAACAGGAAGTTATTTGGTTTATTTTGAAAGTGAAACTGACTCTGATTCTAAAAAAGCATTTACTTATGAAACCATTACGGTTTCCAATTTATGTGTTTTGCTCGATTCGAAAAACAAAACCGAATATTATCAGGTTTTGGATCGAAAAACAGGAAAGCCACTGGAGAATGTTACACTTGAGTCACCTACTTTTTCAATAAAAACCAATGAAAAAGGAGTCGCCACTTTTGAAAGAACAGACATAAACAGCTACAATTCTAGATATAAAACCATTAAAGTTGCATCATCAAACGATACTATACAAGTTAATAAAAACTATTTTAGATACAATACTGAATACTCAAATAACGAGAGCGACAAATTTCAAGCAAAAGTCGAGTTCTATTTGGATCGAGCCATTTATCGTCCTGGCCAAACGGTTTATTACAAAGGAATCGCCTTTCAGAAAAAACAAAACGTTAGCAATATCGTTCCCAAAACCACTTTTAAAATTAGCATTAAAGACGCTAACCATAAAGAAATCAAGACTTTTGAAGTTACAACGAATGACTTTGGTTCCTTTTCGGGAGAATTTGTTTTACCAAAAACGGGTTTGACAGGAACCTTTAGTATTGAAGCTACGAAACCCACTCCTGTTGGAAATATTTTGCTGTACAATACAATTGAAGAAGAAAATTCTTTTTGGGCTAACGCAAATTTTGAATACTCAAGACAAGGTTTTAACGTCGAAGAATACAAACGCCCTAAATTTGAAGTTACTTTTGACCCAATAAAAAAATCGTATCACGTTAATCAAAATGTTAGCATAACAGGATTCGCAAAAGCATTTGCTGGCAGCAACATTTCGGATGCAAAAGTGCAATATGAAGTTAGACTTACTCCTTACACATTAAATAACGGTTACTATTACAACCAAAATGGCAAATCTGAAAGCATATTAGTTGGAGAAACCAAAACGGATGCTTCCGGAAAATTCGAAATAAATTTTATTGCAAGACCTTTTGAAAATGCAACAAAAGAACATTTCCCCGTTTTTGATTATACCATAACAGCTTCGATTACAGACATAAATGGCGAAACACACAAAACCCATACAAATGCTAGAATTGGCTATCATTCTTTGATGTTTACCACAACCATTCCGAGTAAAATTGAAACAAGAAATAAAAACGAAATTACATTTACAAGCACAAATCTAAACGGGGAATTTTTGCCAACCAAAGGTGAAATAAAGCTCTATTATGTTAGTTCTTTTTCGGATAAATTCAAACCAAGAATTTGGGAAAAACCCGATATAGAAAGCATTTCGGCACAAGATTTCGAAAGATTATTCCCTTATGAAAACAACCAGAAACTGAATAGTTCAAAATCAGCAGAAACTTTACTGTTTTCTAAAAAATTTGACACTGAAAATGATAAAAATTTGGTTTTGGATTTCATTTCCAATTACAAGTCGGGGAATTACAAAGTAGTATTTTCAGCCAAAGACTCTTTTGAAAACCCAATAGAAACAAGTACCATTTTTCAATTGACACAAAGCAAAGACAAATTCAATCCCAATAAATTATTTACGGCACAACAAATCAATAGTAACCCTAACAAAGATGGTTTTGTTTTAGTAAAATTAACTTCTATTATTCCTAAACTTTACATTAATGCAAGCGGAAATTACAAAAGCAAAATTTATTTCGAAAATACTTTTTATTTACAAAACAATGAAACTGTTGTCAAAATCCCTCTAAAAAAGGAATTTGAAAAGAGAATAAATATAAGTTTTGAAAGTATATTTGAAAACCAACCCTATTACGATCAGATGGAAGTGTCTTTAAAAACCGAAGAACCCAGATTAGATTGGGAAGTAGAATCATTCAGGAATAAGATACGCTCTGGAAGTACCGAAAATTGGTCTTTTAAATTGAAAGCTAGCAATACAGAAAAAGAATGCGAAATACTTGCGTCAATGTATGACAGTTCCTTAGATCAATTTGCGAAACAAAATTGGGGAATTTTAGCTCCTAATGGATACGATTACAATAGTGTTAATTATAAATCCAGTTTAGGATTTGATAAAACCAATTCATCTATTCGTAATCCCAAACCGTTTGTAAAAAGTGTCGAACTTAATAATGAAACCACAAAATTGATTTGGTTTGGATTTGATTTTAACAACTCCCTTTATGGAGATGCTTTAATGTCTGTTACAAAAATAAGAAGTATAAAAAATGGTTATAAAAACATTAAAGGAGATGCAGATTTAGTAGTTGAAGTCCTCGAAGAAGACACTTCTGTTCATAGTCTAGCAGGTATAGATGTGGAACTTCAAACTAAATCAGCAGGAATTAAAATAAGAGGATTAACCAGTATTGATGGAAATAAGGTTAATCCTCTATACGTGGTAGATGGAGAACCAATGACAGCTGAACAAGCAAATTCAATCACCCCATCAGACATCATTTCGATAGATGTTCTAAAAGGAGAAAAAGCAACCGCTTTATACGGAGAAAAAGGTAAAAACGGTGTCATCATCATTACCACCAAAAAATCCCTGGAAGCACTCACTCAAGTAAAGGCAAGAACCAACTTATCTGAAACCGCTTTCTTTTTCCCGAATCTAAAAACAGACTCGAAAGGAAAAGTGAGTTTCAATTTCACTACTCCAGAAGCATTAACCGCATGGAAACTTCGATTAATGGCGCACAATAAAAATGCGGTTACGGGCTATCTCGAAAAAAGTGTTGTTACTCAAAAAGATCTAATGGTAATCCCTAATTTCCCTCGATTCTTTAGAGAAAAAGACACTATTGTGATAACTACAAAAATTGCCAATATCACAAAAGAAGCCAAAACAGGTATTGCGGTATTGCAACTTTTTGATGCAACAACTATGCAAGATATTGATGTAAAAACAAACAATACAAACACCATTAAAAACTTCGCTATTCCCGCTTATGGCAACACTAGTGTAAGTTGGAAAATCTATATTCCTGAAGGTTTACAAGGCGTTCAGTATAAAGTATTGGCAAAATCAGGTAACTTCTCAGATGGAGAAGAGAACATTTTACCGGTATTAACCAATAACACACTCGTTACCGAAAGCATTCCAATTTGGGTGCGAGAAAATTCGAAGAAAGAATACACTTTTGAGAATCTCAAAAACAACACTTCGACCACTTTAAAAAATCATCAATTTACTTTAGAATACACCTCAAATCCATCGTGGTTTGCCATTCAATCCTTACCTTATTTGATGGAATACGAACACGAATGTTCCGAGCAAACTTTTTCGCGTTATTATGCGAATGCTTTGGCTACAGAAATTATCAATAGTAATCCAAAAATCGCAACTGTTTTTGAAACTTGGAGAAAAAACGGAAAATTGAATTCCAAACTAGAAGCAAATGAGGAATTAAAATCGGTTATTCTTGCCGAAACACCTTGGTTAAACGATGCACAAAGCGAAGACGAAAAGAAAAAGAATCTGGCATTGCTTTTTGATTTAGAAAAAATGAAAAATACGCAAGAAGCTACTTTTGCCAAATTAAAACAAAAACAAAAACCTTCTGGAGGCTTTGCTTGGTTTGACGGAAGCGGGGAAAATGAATACATCACCAGACACATTTTGGCAGGTTTAGGTCACTTGAGAAAACTAGACAAAAGTGTAACCGTAGCTAGAAATACAGTCGAAATTGCCAATCCTGGAATTACATTCATCGACAATAAATTTTTAGAAAACTATAAACTACAAAATCAAGAAAAAGATGGTAAATTAATTTGGATTAACCCGAATTCAGACATGCATTATCTCTACACCCGAAGTCTTTATTTGGAAGATTATTTGCTATCGGATACTTTGAAAGTAGCCACAAAAAAATATGCAGAAAACATAAAAGAAAATTGGCTTACTTATTCATTGTATGAAAAAGGAATGGCGGCTTTGGTACTGAATCGTTTTGACGAAAAAGCCACAGCCAAAACAATTCTTGAAAACCTTAGAGAAACGTCTTCTAATAATGAAGAATGGGGAATGTATTGGATCGCCAACAAATCGGGCTGGTATTGGTATCAAGCCCCAATAGAAACCCAAGCTTTGCTGATTGAAGCTTTCGCAGAAGTGGACAATGACACCAAAGCTGTAGATGCGATGAAAGTTTGGCTAATCAAAAACAAACCAAAAATTGGCTCACCACAAAAGCTACTACCGAAGCCGTATATGCGTTACTCCTGCAAGGCTCTGATTGGCTGAGTGTAAAAGACAATACAACATTCCAAATTGGGGAGCAGAAAATAATGAGTAAAAAACTATCTGAAAATGAAAAAGAAGCCGAAACAGGCTACATCAAACTCAACTGGAAAGCGGATGAAATAAAAAAAGAAATGGCGGCAATTACCATTACTAACAAATCGAAAGTACCCGGTTACGGAGGCTTTTATTGGCAGTATTTTGAAGACTTGGATAAAATAAAAAACAATTCGGGAACTAATTTGTCGATTGCAAAAGAATTATACATCAAGAAAAACACTTCCAAAGGCTCCGAATTACAAAAAATAACAGCTAGAAATGTATTGAAAGTTGGCGATTTGGTTACCGTTCGATTAATTATCACATCCAAGGAAGATGTAGAATTCATTCATTTGAAAGATATGCGAGCTTCTTGTTTTGAGCCAATAGAGGTTTTATCTGCCTATCAATACAAAGACGGTTTGGGATTTTATAAAAGCACCAAAGACGCTGCAACCCATTTCTTTTTTGACCGAATAAACAAAGGAACTTATGTACTGGAATATGACATTCGAGTAAATAACACTGGTAATTTTTCTAATGGAATTTCAACAATTGAAAGTATGTATGCTCCAGAGTTTGCCAGTCACACCAAAGGGATAAGAGTAAAGGCAATAGAGTGATTAATAAAAAAACAAATTTAACAACCGTCTTGTTCCAGCAACTTGACGGTTTTTTTCATATACAAATAATACTAAAAACACATTGACATAACATAGCGGTCTTACTTTCGTAAAAACTAATTATGAAAAGGAAAAGAAAAATTCCACTTGTGGTTATAAGTGATGTCCACCTTGGCACATACGGATGCCACGCCAAAGAATTGTTACAATATCTAAAATCAATAAACCCACAAACATTGGTTTTAAACGGAGACATCATTGATATGTGGAGTTTCACCAAAAGTTACTTTCCTGCCTCTCACATGAATGTCCTGCGGCATATTATAAAAATGTCAAATCTAGGGACTCGCGTCATTTACATTACCGGAAATCACGATGAAGCATTACGAAAATATTCTGATTTTATTTTAGGTAATTTCGAATTGGTCGATAAACTTATTCTGGATTTAGACGGCAAAAAAACATGGATTTTTCACGGTGATGTATTCGACTCTTCGACTCAAGGGTATGCCAAAATCCTTGCCAAACTAGGCGGAAAAGGCTATGATTTATTGATTTTGATTAACAGTTTGATCAATTGGTTTTTGGGGATTTTGGGCAAAGAAAAAAGAAGCTACTCCAAAATGATTAAAGACAGTGTCAAGAAAGCGGTTTCCTTTATCTCTAATTTTGAAACTACCGCTGCCGAAATCGCTATCCAAAAAAAATACAGTTACGTGGTTTGCGGGCACATTCACAAACCCCAAATGAAGGATATAGGAAATGAACACGGAAAAGTGACGTACTTGAACAGTGGTGATTGGATCGAAAATCTTACGGCATTAGAATATAAAAAACAAAAATGGAATCTTTATCACTATAAAACAGAGCACTATAAAGACGCTGACTCCCATGAGGAAAAAATAGTGAACGATATTGTCAACAAAATCCTTTCCTAAAAGCCGTCTTCAAAAAGAACATTAGAAACGCATTCTTCAAAATAAAAATATACAGCAATGAAAATATTTTACGCCATACAGGCAACGGGTAACGGACACATCAGCAGGGCCATTCAACTATATCCTTATCTGCAAAAATTTGGTGAAGTTGATTTTTTTATGAGTGGCAACAATGCCAGTCTGGATGTCAATTTGCCCATAAAATTTAAAAGCGAAGGCTGTAGCTTGCATTACAGTAAATGTGGTGGTTTGAATTATTGGGATATTGCCAAAAACATTAAACCCAAACAAATCTATAAAGATGCCAATTCCTTACCACTGAAAAGCTATGATGTTGTCATCAATGATTTTGACTCGATTACGTCTTTGGCCTGCAAATTACAAAAAGTACATTCGATACAATTTGGACATCAGGCCAGTTTTATATCTCCTTTGACTCCCAGACCCGAAAAAAAGAATCTCATGGGCGAAATGATTCTCAAACATTATGCTCCCTCTCCAAAGAACATTGGCTTGCATTTTGACAAATATGATGATTTTATTTATCCTCCGATCATCAAGGATGAAATCGCAAATGCCGACCCAAAAAACAAAGGTCATATCACGGTTTATTTACCCTCTTTTCAACAAGATTGTTTAGAGAGAGCCTTCAACAGATTACCTAATTTATCTTTCCATTGGTTTTTGAATGGCATACAAACCAAACACACCATAAAAAATATCACTTATTACCCTGTCAATCAAGAATACTTCAATAAAAGTCTCATAAACTGTGAAGGTATTATCACTGGAGGAGGGTTTGAAACGCCTGCAGAAGCATTATATTTAAGAAAAAAAATACTCTCCATTCCCATTCGGAAGCATTATGAGCAAGAATGTAATGCGGCGGCTCTCAAGAAAATGGGCGTTCCTATTGTTTATGACGTTGCCGATGATTTTGATCTAATCATAGAAAACTGGTTGCAATCACCCACAAAGTATCCAATTATACAAGCCAATAATATCCCTGAAACCCTACAGTTTTTGTTTGATACCTATTATGATTAAAATATTATATAGCCTATACAAAAAGAAACCCCGCCTCATTTAATAACGAGGCGGGGTTTTAGTTTTTAATAACTATACGTTCTTTTTTTATGGTTGAACATCTCTCACAATTGTCATTTCATCAACAATGTGTTTTGCACCTGCATATTTATCGATGATCCAAAGCACATAGCGAATATCTAGATTGATGGTACGTTGCAGTTTTTTGTCAAAAATAACGTCCCCTGCCATAGCTTCGATATTACCATCAAAAGCCACACCGATCAATTCTCCTTTTCCATTCAATACTGGAGAACCTGAATTCCCACCAGTAATATCATTGTCGGTTAAGAAATTCACAGGCATATACCCTGCTTTATCTGCATATTCTCCAAAATCTTGCGCTTTGTTTAATTCCAACAAACGAGTTGGCAAATCAAACTCGGCATCTCCGGCTTTATACTTTTTGACCATTCCAGTCATAGTTGTATAATTATTAATTTTGGCATCATTGCGTTTGTCTGCTGGCAAAGCGCGAACTTTTCCATAGGTTAAACGCAAAGTAGAATTGGCATCTGGATACTGAATCGTATTCAATTTTGATTCTCTTAAACCTTCCACCAATTTGCGGTAAGCAATAGCAAAATCATCATCCGATTTTAATTGTTCAGGCGATTTAGCTCTTATTTTAGTCATCAAATCATTTGAGATCACATACAATGGATCCGTTGCAATTAATTCTGCTTTTGGATCTTTCATAAAAGCTTCAACAGATTCTTTTGTTGCAAAAACACTGGTAGCAACTGCTTTATCAACATCGGCTGCAAAATTACCACTATTGGCTGCTTTCATTGTAACAATAACTGGAGCAAGACCATATTCTGAAGCTTTGGCAGCGTACAAATTAAGTTGCGATGTCAAAACGTCTTTTTCTAAAGGAGCATAAAACTCACCATAATAATTTTCGACTAAAGCATTTAATTTAGGAAGCATTTCGGCTCTTTTCGCCTCATTCTCCTTGTAATACCCAATCAAAGCATTTCCTAACACCGAAGGACCAGCTCCATAAGAAGTAGTTCTCACTAATTGAGAAAGGTAATTATCATGACGCGATTTTAAATTTGTTTTAGCATAATAGTCGTTTATTGTAGCAACAACATTTCCGTATTTTGCTGCGTTCTCTGCTTTATTAGCCCAAGTATTAAATTTAGCTTCTTCTTTTGCTTTTGCACTAGCGGTTTGCGCTTTAGTCAATGCATCGATCATCCCTTGACGGTTTTTCCAGTAATTCGCAGTAGAAGCATATTTAGAAGCATATTTCAAATTTACGCTTTCATCTTTGCTCATGTACTTCTTCATGTTGTCCATTCCGGTTTTGGCTCCTTCAACATGTGCTGGATAAGCATACCCAACATTTTGTGCTATTCCACTAGATGGCATCCAACGATTGGTTCTTCCTGGATATCCCAGAATCATCGCAAAATCATTTTCTTTTACCCCTTTTATGCTAATTGGCAAATGGTGTTTCGGCTGTAAAGGCACATTGTCTTTAGAATATTCAGCTGGATTTCCGTCTTTATCCGCATACACTCTAAACATAGAGAAATCTGCAGTATGACGAGGCCATTCCCAGTTATCAGTATCTCCACCAAATTTCCCTAGACTTTCTGTAGGTGTTCCTACCAAACGAACGTCTTTATAATCTTGGTATACAAAATAGTAATATTCATTTCCTTGAAAGAAAGGACGAACCGATACAGTGTATTTTCCACCTTCATTGTTCTCTTTTTCGATCAAAGCCATTTCTTGTTGAATCGCTTTATTGCGTTCTGCCTCGGTCATTTTATCATTTACTTTTGATAAAATTCTTTTAGAAACATCATCCATACGAACGAAGAAACGCACGTACAATGATTTTGGTTTCAATTCAGCACTTCTGTCTTTGGCCCAAAACCCGTTTTTCAAATAGTTTTGCTCTTCTGTAGAAAGCTCCGCAATAGCGTCATATCCACAGTGGTGATTGGTCAATACCAAACCTTCTTTTGAAACGATTTCAGCTGTACAACCTCCGTTGAATTGTACTACCGCATCCTTCAAACTATGATGATTGATACTGTAAATCTCTTCGGCTGTCAATTGCAAGCCCATTTTTTCCATATCTCTATGGTTCAATCTTTCGATAAACATTAAAAACCACATTCCTTCATCGGCTCTCACAGGAAAAGCCATTAGACACATGGTTAAGAATAAAATTACTTTTTTCATATTTTTGAATATTTTTTTGATGATGCGAATATAAATCATTTTCACAATCTAATCCCTCTTCTGCAACTAAAAACAAAATCAAACCATTTATTATTAACTTAATTTTAGGAATTGTACAATTTAAACAAAAAAAGGTGTCCTATTACTAGAACACCTTTTTGTTATAAACTATATTTTTTTAGTCATTCAACATTTTCCATAATTTGTCTTTCAATTCAGTCAAACCTTGCTGGGCAACTGAAGAGATAAACATATAAGGAATGTCTTTGAACGCAACGTCTAATTCTGTTTTCAATTCTGCTTTCAATTCATCATCCAGCATATCACATTTTGAAATCACCAATAAACGTTCTTTATCTAGCATTTCTGGATTGTATTTGGTCAACTCATTCACCAAAATATCATACTCCGCTTTGATATCTGGAGTATCTACAGGTACCAAGAATAATAAAGTCGAATTACGCTCAATATGACGCAAGAAATAGTGACCTAATCCTTTTCCTTCGGCTGCACCTTCTATAATCCCAGGAATATCGGCAATTACAAAAGATTGAAAATCTCTGTACGCTACAATTCCAAGATTTGGTTTTAAAGTCGTAAAAGGATAATCGGCGATTTTTGGTTTTGCAGAAGTCAATACAGACAATAGCGTTGATTTTCCTGCATTAGGAAAACCTACCAAACCTACGTCGGCCAATACTTTAAGTTCCAAAATCACATCCATTTCCACACCTGGCAAACCTGGTTGTGAATATCTTGGTGTTTGGTTGGTTGAGCTTCTAAAGTGCCAGTTTCCTAACCCTCCTTTTCCACCACGGGAAAGAATTTGCTTCTCACCGTCTTCGGTAATTTCAAAAAGAACTTCTCCTGTTTCTTTATCTTTAACCACAGTCCCTAATGGAACTTCAATGAATTTATCATCTCCATCGGCACCAGTACTACGATCACCACTTCCATCTCCACCATTACCAGCTTTGATGTGACGCGCAAATTTAAGGTGAAATAAAGTCCAAAGCCCTTTGTTTCCCACTAAATAAACGTGTCCACCACGACCACCATCACCACCGTCTGGCCCACCTTTTTCAATAAATTTTTCTCTATGCAAATGCGTAGATCCCTTTCCTCCTTTTCCTGAAGAAACATAAATTTTTACGTAATCTACAAAATTCCCTTCTGTCATAATTTTCAATTTAAGGTTATGAGTTTAGAAGTTTATGAGTTTAGAAAATCAACTAAACTCATAAACTTCTAAACTTCTAAACCAAATTCTAACCTTTTAAGGCCTTCACCATTACTTTATCAATCTTCACGCCATCCATATCGATGACCTCTAACTCAAATTTTTGCCAAATTAACTTCTCCCCTTGTTTTGGAATACGAGATAATTCGGTCATGATTAATCCGCTTACTGTAGTTACTTCATAATCATTTATTAATTCATCCAACTCGAAATAGGTCAAGAAATCGTGTAGCGAATAATGCCCGTCTACCAACCAGGTTCCGTCTTCTCTTTCGATTAATTGAAAATCGTCTTTATAAAAATCAGATGCATTCCCTACGAGTGCTTCAAGAATATCATTTAAAGTGATCACTCCTTGAAAAACCCCGTATTCATCTGAAACAAAAGCATAATGAATTCCTGTTTTCTTGAACTCTTCCAACGCTTTATAGGCAGTGGTTTGTTCCATCATAAAAGGAGCTTCGGTCATAATCTCGGCCAAATTGAAACTGTCGTTTTCAAAATGGGCAAATATATTTTTCAAGTTTACCACCCCAAGAATATCATCGTAATTTTCTCCATAAACCGGATAAATAGAATGTAATTCTTTGAGCATAAATTCCTTTACTTGATTTTTATTTGCATGCAAAGGCAAAAACACAACCGATTTTCTATGAGTCATCAACGAATTGATTTTTCGATCTCCGATATGAAAAACTCGCTCTACTATATCTTGTTCTATTTCTTGTACTTCTCCTCCTTCGGTACCTTCTTTGATGATTGCTTTTATTTCCTCCTCAGTAACTTTACCGTCTGCGGTAGGTTTTATTTGCAGAACATCCAATAAAAAATCGGTCGAATGGGTCAACATCCATATAAAAGGAGCCGTAATTATCGAAACAATCTTCATCGGTAACGCCACGGCTTTTGCAATAGCTTCAGGATGGTTTAACCCAATTCTTTTGGGTAATAACTCTCCCAATACCAAAGAAAAAAACGTTAATATCACTACTACAATACCAACTGCAATTGAATGTGCGAACGGAATGAATACTTGAAATTCTCTTACGAAAGCTTCAACATCAGCTGTAATTTTATCTCCACTGTAAATACCGGTAAGTATCCCAATAAGGGTTATTCCTATTTGTACCGTCGAAAGGAATTTGTTTGGCGCATTGGCCAAATCTAAAGCGATTTGCGCACTTTTATTTCCTTTTTTTGCTGCGGTTTCCAATCTATTTTTCCTTGCCGATATCAATGCGATTTCCGACATAGAGAAAACCCCATTTAAGAGTATTAGAAAAAATATTATGAGTATTTCCAATTTTTTGTTTTTTGTTTTTTGTTTTTTGTTTTTTGTTTAAAAAAGTTTAAAGTTTAAGGTTAGTAGGATATTAAATCACATTAACTTTAAACTTTAAACTTCAAAACAATTTTACTTCTTTTATAAATTATCAATAACTGCTGTCAATCTTTCTGTAATTTCTTGAATAGATCCTATTCCGTTTACAGCATAAAACTTACCTTGTTCTTTATAATACCCCATCAATGGAGCTGTTTTTTCGTTGTATTCTTGGTAACGATTTCTAATTTTGTCTTCGTCTTGATCGTCAATTCTTCCGCTGGTTTTTCCTCTTTCAAGCAATCTTGTCACTAGGATCTCATCATCTGCTTCAAGAGCAATCGTTGCGGCAACTTTTGAACCAATTGTTGGCAAAAACGCATCTAATGCTTCGGCTTGAGAAATAGTTCTTGGATAGCCATCAAACAAAATTCCGTTTGTTTCAGGATGTTTGTTCACCTCATCTATAAGCATTTTGGTAGTCAACTCATCTGGCACTAAATCTCCAGCATCCATATATACTCTTGCTTCTTTACCTAATGGAGTGTCGTTTTTTAAATTATAACGAAAAACATCCCCTGTTGAAATGTGTGTTAATTTGTATTTTTCTTTTAAAAACTCAGCTTGAGTTCCTTTTCCTGCTCCTGGTTTTCCAAACAAAACTATATTGATCATTCCTTTTTTATATGTGGTTTTTACTATTTTTATTCTTTATTTCCTTATTCCTTTAATTGGAATACTTCGGGTAAGTTTCTGCCTAAGCCATCGTAGTCTAATCCAAAACCTACTATGAATTTATTTGGAATTCTAATTCCAACATAATCAATTTTTATGTCTTTTTTGTACGCTTCTGGTTTGAAAAAAAGTGTTGCAATTTTAAAATGTTTCACATTTTGTTGTTTAAACAAATTTTTCAATTCCTCCAAAGTGTTTCCTGTATCGATAATATCCTCGATAACAATTACGGAACGTCCTGTCAAATCTTGGTTTAAACCTATTAATTGTTTGACCGATTCTGTGGAAGATGTCCCCTCATAAGACGCCAATTTTATAAAAGAAACTTCACAAGGTTTCTTGTATAATTTTAAAAAATCGGAAACGACCATAAAAGACCCATTTAACACTCCAATAAAAATTGGTGTTTCGTCAAAAAAATCGTCTTCTATTTGTGCAACCATTTTTTTGATGGCAAAATCAATTTCAGTAGCAGAAATAAACGGAACAAATTGTTTATCGTGTAGTTGTATCACAGTATATCGTTTTAAAATATTCTGCAAAGATAGGGATTTCACTTTTGACTATTGATAATTGATTTGTACTTTTAAAGCAAAAATACTGATGATGGTTATCGAATTCCAAAAAAAATTAGAATATGTAACGGGATATAGAGTCAACAGACAAAAATATGCTGACGAAGTTCTTGACAATCCCGAACTTTTCCCTGAGTTGATTCGACTGTGTTTTCAAACTTTAGACAAAAATGCATCTAAAGCCTGTTGGATTCTGGAATTTGTCTGTTACCAGAAATTGGAATGGCTAGAAGATCATTTGGATTTTTTTTGCTCCCATATTAAAAACCTAAAAGACGAAAGCGCTATTCGACCTGTGGCCAAAGTTTGTCAGCTTTTGATACTTTCTCATTATAAGAAAAAGGAAATACAGCTTTCTCCAAAACATTTAGACGAAATCATAGAATCCAATTTTGACTGGTTGATTAACGACACCAAAGTGGCTTCTAAGGCTTATGCGATGCGTACTTTGTACCTTTTAGGAACTCATTACGATTGGATACATCCCGAATTAAAAACTATAATTACCAAAGATTATCCTAATCATAGCTCTGCCTATAAAGCAGTTGCCAGAGAAGTTTTGAAGAAAATAAAATAGCATTTTCCTATTCGATTAGGAAAAAGTATCTTTGCATACTCAAGGCAATTTGCCGAATAGACAAAGTAAACACAATCACAATGAACTATTTTTCATCCCATTTCAAATTAGGTATACTCGGTGGCGGACAATTAGGCAAAATGCTATTGTTTGATACCCGAAAATTTGACATTCAAACCTATGTACTCGATCCTAGTGACGAAGCACCATGTAAGATAGCGTGCAATCATTTTTTTCAGGGCGACTTGATGGATTTTGAAACGGTTTACAATTTTGGTAAACAAGTAGATGTTTTGACTTTTGAAATTGAATTGGTGAATCTTGATGCACTAGAAAAATTGGAAAACGAAGGGACAAAAGTATATCCTTCTCCAAAAACACTAAAACTGATTCAAAACAAAGGTATTCAGAAAGAATTTTATATAAAAAACAATATCCCAACAGCTCCTTTTAAACGTTATGCTACATTAAAAGATTTAGTGGTTGATTTAGTAGATTCTAACATTCAGCTTCCCTTTGTTTGGAAATGTACCGAATTTGGATATGACGGAAACGGCGTAAAAGTCATTCGTCAAACTACTGATTTAGAAAATCTACCAAATGTTGAGTGCATTGCTGAAACGATGGTACCTTTCAAAAATGAATTGGCTGTAATTGTTTGTCGCAATCCGCAGGGAGAAATAAAAACATATCCAGTAGTTGAAATGGAATTTCATCCCGAAGCCAACCAAGTGGAATATGTAATTTGTCCTGCTCGAATTGACGATAAGGTAGCCGAAAAAGCAAGAGCCATTGCATTGAATGTTTCACAACAATTCAATCACGTTGGACTATTGGCTGTCGAAATGTTTCAAACCGAAGATGATGAAATCTTGGTAAACGAAGTTGCTCCTCGTCCGCATAATTCAGGTCATTATTCGATTGAAGCCAGTTACACTTCACAATTTGAAAACCATTTGCGTGCGATTCTGGATTTGCCTCTAGGAAACACCGAGAGCAAAGTAGCCGGAATTATGGTCAATCTTTCGGGAGCTGAAGGTTTTTCTGGAGATGTGATTTATGAAAACATAGAAAAAATATTAGGTTGGAATGGAGTAACACCTCATATTTACGGTAAAAAACAAACACGCCCTTTTAGAAAAATGGGACATGTAACCATTGTAAACGAAGACATAAACGAAGCAAGAAGAATTGCTGAGGATGTGAAAAATACAATAAGAGTGATTTCTTAAATTTTTATAAAAGTATACACAAAAAAGATATACATTTGTACTATACAAAATAAACAAATCATGAAAACAATATCTCTAAAAATAGACGATTCAATTTATGGTGAGACCGAAAACATTGTTAAATCAATAAAAAAACCTAGAAACAGGTACATAAACGATGCGCTTGACTACTATAATAAGATGCAAAGTAGAATTATTTTACAAAAAAAATTACACTTTGAATCCAAATTAGTTTCAGAAAGTTCCTTGGAAGTCTTGAGAGAATTTGAGCAAATAGACACATTACATGAATCAATTTGAAATTTGGCTAGCCGATTTAAACCCTCAAATAGGCACAGAAGCAGGAAAAGTACGCCCCGTGGTAATTGTTCAAACTAATTTTCTTAATGAAATAACACACCCATCAACCATAGTTTGCCCAATTACAACCAAACTAAACAACGAATCCGATATATTAAGAATCCGGATAACTAAAGGAAGTTGTGGTTTAAACGAAAATAGCGATATTATGATTGACCAAATTCGAGCCATTGATAACTCAAGATTTATCAAAAAAATCGGGTTTGTATCCAATGACATGAAAATAAAACTCAAAGAAAACATCCAAATAGTTTTAGATTTTTAGAACCGTAGATCATACGTTTTCTTTTTGAATTGATATTGACAAGGATGTAAAAATACGACAAGAGTAATCAAATAACAAACAAACTCAAGTTTCACAAATTACCACAGATAAAATTTGTGCAATCTGTGGTAATAAAAAAAATAAAAACAATGAGCAAAGTAGCCATAATCATGGGAAGCATTTCGGACATGCCTGTAATGCAAGATGCCATAGACATTTTAAAAGGATTTGATATAGCCGTAGAAGTCGATATTGTATCGGCACACAGAACTCCTGAAAAGTTATTTGATTTTAGTAAAAACGCCCATACTCGTGGTATTTCGGTAATTATTGCTGGAGCTGGAGGCGCTGCACATTTACCTGGAATGGTAGCTTCAATGTCTCCATTACCTGTGATTGGGGTTCCCGTAAAATCAAGTAATTCTATTGATGGTTGGGATAGCGTTTTGTCTATTTTACAAATGCCCGGAGGAGTTCCCGTTGCAACTGTAGCCTTAAACGGGGCAAAAAATGCCGGAATCCTTGCCGCTCAAATTATTGGTAGTGCGGACAAAATCATTCTTAACAAAATCATTGCATACAAAGAAGGACTAAAAGAAGCAGTTTATAAATCTTCGGAAAACCTGAATAAATAAAAAAAGCTCCTAAAATAAGGAGCTTTTTTGATATTGTAAACTCTAAACTCGGGGAAATTTAGTATTATCAATAGTGGTATTTTAATATAAATTTCTTTCGATTGGGACAAAAAGAGCTTATAATGTCGACAGAACTAATTTCTAATTCTTCGACAAAAGTATATAAATAATCGATAAAACACACTATGTTTGAAAATTTTAACAAATACATCTTGTTTTTTATCTTCAAATTATAAAACAACAAACGATTAACATTCAATTATTTGAAACAAAACTGATCCTTAAATCATGAACATCCTACTTCAAAAATTTGACACCAAGCTAGACACGGCGCCATTTTCTAAAATAAAAAACGAAGATTACCTTCCTGCATTCCAAGAAGCAATTGTTTTGGCTAAAGCCGAAATTGACGTCATTGTAAATAATCCGGAAAAACCCAATTTCGAAAATACTATTGAAGCCTTATCATACAGTGGGGATACTTTGGATCGAATTTCAAGCATTTTTTTCAATTTGAATTCTGCTGAAACGAGTGACGAAATGCAAAAAATAGCTCAAGACGTTTCTCCTTTATTATCGGAATTTGGAAATGACGTTCGTCTGAATGCCGCTTTATTTGCCAAAGTAAAAACCGTTTATGACCAAAGAGAATCTTTGAACCTAAATCCGGAACAAACCACACTTCTGGACAAACAATACAAAAGCTTTTCCAGAAATGGAGCTAATTTGCCGGAAGACAAGAAAAACCAGTTACGAGAAATCGACAAAGAATTATCGAAATTGAGTTTACAATTTGGAGAAAATGTTTTGGCCGAAACCAATGCTTTCGAAATGCATCTAACCAATGAAAAAGATTTAGCAGGTTTACCCGAAGGCACTATTGAAGCGGCTCGTTCTTTGGCGAAAGCCCAAGAAAAGGAAGGCTGGATTTTTACCTTGGATCATCCAAGTTACATTCCGTTTGTGACGTATGCAGACAACCGCGAACTGCGCAAAAAAATGGCTATTGCTTTTGGCGCCAGATGTTTTCAGAATAACGAATTCGACAATCAGGAAATTGTTTTGAAAATTGCCAAACTGCGTTTCGAAAGAGCCAATCTTTTGGGATATAAAACCCATGCCCATTTTGTTCTTGAAGAGCGTATGGCCGAAAGTCCAGAGAAAGTATTGTCGTTTTCCAATGATTTATTGGCCAAAGCAAAACCAGCAGCTCAAAAAGAATTTGAACAATTATCGGCTTTCGCCAAAGATTTGGACGGCATTGAACAACTTGAAAAATGGGACGGTGCTTATTATTCGGAAAAATTGAAGCAACAATTATTCAATTTGGATGACGAGAAACTGAAACCTTATTTTCAATTAGAGAAAGTACTGAACGGTGCTTTTACCATTGCCGAAAAACTATATGGACTAACTTTTACTGAGATTTTCGATATTGACAAATACCACGAAGAAGTTACCACCTATGAAGTAACAGACAAAAGCAACGAATTGGTTGCTGTTTTCTACGCTGATTTCTTTCCTAGAAAAGGAAAACGAAACGGTGCTTGGATGACTTCTTTCAAATCACAATACATCAAAGACGGCAAGAACGAAAGACCGCACATTTCGAATGTTTGCAACTTTACAAAACCTACCGAAACCAAACCATCACTTTTGACCTTTAACGAAGTGACAACCTTGTTTCATGAATTTGGTCACGGTTTGCATGGAATGCTGGCCAATACCACCTACCCAAATCTTTCAGGAACTTCTGTTTATTGGGATTTTGTGGAATTGCCAAGTCAGATTATGGAAAATTGGTGCTACGAACCAGAGGCTTTAGCTTTGTTTGCACACCATTATGAAACAGGGGAAGTTATTCCGCAGGAATATGTGCAAAAAATCAAAGAAAGTGCAAGTTTTCAAGAAGGAATGGCAACCATGCGTCAATTGAGTTTTGGACTACTGGATATGGGTTGGCACGGACAGGATCCTACAAATATTACTGACATCAAAGCGTTTGAAACCGAACAATTTGCTTCGACACAATTGTATTCTGATGTAAAAGAAAATGCCATGAGTACGGCCTTTTCTCATATTTTCCAGGGCGGATATTCTTCAGGATATTACAGTTACAAATGGGCAGAAGTTCTTGATGCAGATGCATTTGATTATTTCTTAGAAGAAGGGATATTTAATACTGAAGTAGCCGAAAAGTTCAAAGAAAATGTGCTTTCAAAAGGAGGAACAGAACATCCTATGATTTTATACAAACGTTTTAGAGGACAGGAGCCAAAACCAGATGCTTTGTTAAAAAGAGCGGGGTTATTATAGATTATTAGAAATATTATAAACCGAAGTAGCAATGCTTCGGTTTTTTCATTTAACAAAAAACAATAACAACCACCAAACAATAGGAATACTTTCTACCCAAAACGAAGTATAATATTTAGACCGTTTTTCATTGGCGAAAGCTAAGGCAATGACAATAACAAAAATCAATGGCAAATATTGAAAATTGAAATTGCCATTGACATTGACTCCTTCCAATCCACAAAAAAGAATCAATAAAACAAAACCCAGTATTTTGGTGTTCTTCACTCCTATTTGTTGCGGTACAGTTCTTAAATTAGGGTTGTCATGTCGCAAATCAATAATTTCAAAGATGAGAATCAAAACAAAAATCAGGATAAATCGCTGTATGGAGAGTATTCCTATATTTATTGTAAAAGCAACATTGGCATTCAATAAAGGCAAAAACACCGTTGCTCCAACCCAACAAAACGACACTATATAAATCTTTACTCCTGCCCAATTTCGGGCATTTTTTCTATTGGGAAAAAACGGAAGGGTATAAAGCAAGGTCAATCCTAAAAAAACTACTGCTATTATTTGAGTGAGACGTTCCAACAGAAAAAAATAATAGCCAGTCATCATAAAGGCCCCAAAAGTAAACAGAGCAATCCAGCGCAATTGTTTGCGCATCTGTAGTCTCTTAGCCCTTGCCAACTCTTCATACTTTACAAAATTGTAACCTACAATCGTACCCAAAAAAGCAAAATAACCCACTGCATTTTGTTCTGAAATATGGAACACTATTTGGGTAATTTGTACCAATGCAAAACAAGACAAAGCAACATGTAAACTGCTGTTTATATAAAATCGGACAATGCTTTTTAAAACCTTCATCAAACAAACTTAATCAATTGTTAACAAATCAGCCCATTAGTTGAAAAATCCCTATAAAATCAAGTTAAAAAAGGGCTTTATTAAGAGATTAATATTTATTTTTGCACCACAAAAAAAACACAACGCTTTTATTTCTATATTAAATAGTACTGATTGGAATCAAATATAAATGAATCTTTAATCAGTTAGGCTTTTTCTTTAGACTTAAAAAATAACATTAACTACACATGAAAACAGATTCTTTTGCTTTAAGACACATTGGCCCGAGAGAAACCGACTTGCAACACATGTTGAAAACCATAGGAGTTGACTCCATCGAGCGACTGGTTTATGAAACACTTCCGGACGATATTCGTCTAAAAGCACCTCTTGCTTTAGACCCTGCAATGACCGAATATGAATATTCAAATCATATTGCCGAGTTGGGAAGCAAAAACAAAATGTTCCAATCTTACATAGGTTTAGGATACAATCAAGCTATCGTTCCAGCGGTTATTCAAAGAAATATTTTTGAAAACCCAGGATGGTACACCGCTTACACTCCTTACCAAGCCGAAATTGCTCAAGGTCGTCTAGAAGCTATCTTGAATTTCCAAACTATGGTAGTTGAACTTACCGGAATGGAAATCGCCAATGCTTCTTTACTCGATGAAGCTACTGCTGCTGCCGAGGCAATGGCATTGTTATTCGACGTAAGATCACGTGATCAAAAGAAAAACAACATCAATAAATTCTTCGTTTCAGAAGAAATATTACCACAAACATTATCTGTTTTAGAAACTCGTTCTACTCCAATCGGAATAGAATTGGTTGTTGGTAACCACGAAAACTTTGATTTCTCATCAGACTTTTTTGGAGCAATCCTTCAATACCCAGGGAAATATGGTCAAGTAAATGACTATACCGCATTTATTGCAAGAGCTGCCGCAAATGAAATAAAAGTAGCCGTAGCTGCCGATATTTTGAGTTTAACAAAACTAACGCCTCCAGGAGAAATGGGAGCTGCAGTAGTAGTGGGAACTACACAACGTTTCGGAATTCCGTTAGGTTACGGTGGTCCACACGCTGCTTACTTTGCTACGAAAGACGAGTACAAAAGATCTATGCCAGGAAGAATCATCGGAGTAACGGTTGACACTAACGGAAATCGTGCATTGCGTATGGCTCTTCAAACTCGTGAGCAACATATCAAACGTGACAAAGCGACTTCAAATATCTGTACTGCTCAAGTTTTGTTATCTGTTATGGCTGGAATGTACGCTGTATACCATGGCCCACAAGGCTTACAGTATATCGCTAATAAAGTACACGCTTTGGCCGCTACTTTGGCAAACGAATTAGAAAAACTAGGTTTGCAACAAACCAATACTGCTTTCTTTGACACTATCGTAATCAAAGCCGATGCTAAAAAAGTAAAAGAAATTGCAGAGCAAAACGAAGTTAACTTCTATTATGTTGACGAAAATACGGTTTCAATCTCTTTGAATGAAACTACAAGTATTGCCGACATTAATAAAATAGCTGGTATTTTCGCTGCTGCAAATGAAAAGCAAGCAACAACAATCGAAACTTTATCAGAAGCAAATCATTTCCCAGAAGATTTAAACAGAACATCATCTTTCTTACAACATGATGTTTTCAACAAATTCCATTCTGAGACTGCAATGATGCGTTACATCAAAATGTTGGAGCGTAAAGATTTATCATTGAACCACTCTATGATTTCTTTGGGTTCTTGTACCATGAAACTGAATGCTGCATCTGAAATGTTGCCATTAAGTAATGCACTTTGGAACAACATTCACCCTTTTGCACCATTAGATCAAGCACAAGGATACCAAGAAATGTTGTCTAAACTAGAACAACAATTAAACGTAATTACTGGTTTTGCAGGAACAACTTTGCAGCCTAACTCAGGTGCACAAGGAGAGTATGCAGGATTAATGGTAATTCGCGCGTACCACCAATCTCGTGGCGATCACCACAGAAACATTGCTTTGATTCCATCATCGGCTCACGGAACCAATCCGGCTTCTGCAGCTATGGCGGGTATGAAAGTAATCGTTACCAAAACATTAGAAAACGGAAATATAGACGTAGATGATTTGCGTGAAAAAGCGATTCTTCACAAAGACAACTTATCGTGTTTGATGGTTACTTACCCATCGACTCACGGAGTTTTTGAAAGCGCCATTATCGAAATCACACAATTAATCCACGAAAACGGCGGTCAAGTTTATATGGATGGAGCCAATATGAATGCACAAGTTGGTTTGACCAACCCAGCAACCATTGGAGCTGACGTTTGTCACTTGAACCTTCACAAAACATTCGCTATCCCTCACGGTGGTGGCGGACCAGGTGTAGGACCTATTTGCGTAGCCAAACACTTAGTACCATTCTTACCATCCAACCCAGTTATTCCAACAGGTGGAGAAAACGCCATTACAGGTATTTCTGCAGCACCTTGGGGATCTGCATTAGTATGCTTAATCTCTTACGGTTATATCACGATGCTAGGGGCTGACGGTTTGAAAGAATCTACAGAACACGCCATATTAAACGCCAATTACATCAAAGAAAAATTAAACGGTCACTACGATACGTTATATTCTGGTGAAATGGGTCGTGCAGCACACGAAATGATTTTGGAATGTCGTCCTTTCAAACAAAAAGGAATCGAAGTTACTGATATCGCTAAACGTTTAATGGATTATGGTTTCCACGCACCAACCGTTTCTTTCCCAGTGGCCGGAACCTTGATGATCGAACCAACCGAAAGTGAAAACTTAGAAGAGTTGGATCGTTTTTGTGACGCTATGATTGCCATTCGTAAAGAAATTGAAGCAGCATCTATTGATGACAGCAACAATGTCTTAAAGAATTCTCCTCATACATTAGCGATGCTGACTACTGAAACTTGGGATTTCCCATACAGCAGAGAACAAGCCGCTTTCCCACTGGATTATATCGCCGAAAACAAATTCTGGCCTACCGTTCGTAGAGCCGATGACGCTTACGGAGACAGAAACCTAGTATGTAGCTGTGCACCAATCGAAGCTTACATGGAGAGTTAGGGATTTAAGTCCCGATAATTATCGGGAGTAGATTAACGATTTTAGAATCCAGATTTAAAAAAGCATAGAACATAGATTCCAGAAACCCTTTCAGTTTTTTAGCTGAAAGGGTTTTTCATTTTATAATAATACTACAGAAAATTAAGGAGCAGCCGTTTTCGGTTTTTCATCACCTTTCCTCCTGCTGTCCGCTGTATTCCCGATTAACAAAAACTACGGCAAAAAAGCCTTGTTTTTCTAAATCGGGAGATGCCGCTCCCATCAGGGCTACTCTACCTATTTTGTTTTTCAGTTTATTCTATCCTCTTTTCATCCATGTTCTCCCATCGTTTTTCGAATAATACAACCCTTTTGAAGTGGTTGCCAAAAGCTCTTTCCCGTTATCAACTAAATCACTGAAATCACCATACGAAGAACCGTTATGTCTTGACATCCAAGTTCTACCATCATTGGTAGAATACTCCAATTTTTGTTTGTTTGAAGGGTTGATGCGAATCATTTCTTTCTCTTTGATAATCATTTGTGCCATTTTATAACTGTTTAAAAATTTGCCTACTCTGTTTCGTTTACAGCTGCAAATCTAAACGGGGGGCCAGCCAGAGTACGGCAGAGTGTTTTTTTTGTTTAAAATTTGTGGTTTAAAAGCTTAAAGTTTTTTCACAAAGGCATAAAAAAACCTTTATAGAAGGTTGAAGTTTTATAAAGGGTTTGTTTTGTAATCTCCCGAAGTCAGAAGGCTTCAGGGAACTGTGTTCATTTTCAATTAAGATATTTCAAAATTTTATCTAGGCAGGATATTTTCATAAACAACCCAGACTTTCAGTCTGCTAAGTTCTTTCAACCTTTCAACATCTTCTTTTTTTGGACGTTTCATCATTTCGTTAAGCCATTTTTTTGGGTCAATAATAGAAATATCTAGAACATTAAAATCAAATTCATCATAAAATACAGGTGAAAATGTAACTAAATGCAAATTCGGTTTAATTTTGATTCTCTGATATTCGCTATTTTGTAAACCCGTAGATAGAAGAATGACTACTGTCACTTGTTCATTCCAAATCTCAATCGAATAACGACTGGCTATTACCGTCAGATTCTGATGTTCCCTATTACAAACCAAATAGACCAAAGCTTCCGTGAACTCGGCATTTCCCAACAACCAAAACAAGGTTTGATGTTCCTTTCTCTCATAAAATAAATCATCCATACTATACTTATTATAATTTCAATAAAACTAATTCTGATGTTTGACTTTGACAAAGGTCTTCAATCACGAAGCACTTTTTAAAACTCAGATTACTATTTGCATAATTACTCCTTATAATATTTTGTAATTATAGGTTTATCCTGTTTTATAGTTTCGGTTTTGTAAAGTATAAACTTGTTCTTGGAATTTTTGCCGAGTCGATAAAAATCGGTTTCATAATCGCAACAAGAGCGAAATCGATTAATTCTAATTTCTTTTTTCACATAATCGATACTTCCGACACGATCTCTATCACAAGCAAAAACATCCGGAGGAAAATATAGGAACTCTACTAATTTGTCATCTTTAAATTCAAAAACACGCCAAGTCTTATGTGTACCAATTACTTTTAAATCTTCTTCAACAAGCAATAATTCGTCATTGCCATCAAAATTCACATCTTTAAAGAAAAAGAAAGGTTCATTTCTTTCCTGAGAAAGAGGATCCTCTTTATCTAGGATTTCTTTTTTCTCTTCATTGTTGATCGCTATAACTTCCGGAAGATTATTATTTACAAAACATTCATACATCGATTTTTCAAAATCAGAATCGACTAGAAGAGTGTCTATCAAAAGATTATAATCTACTTTATACTTCACTTTGTCTGTAGTTCTTTCCAGTTCCAAAATTGCTTTGCCAACCACCATTTCCCTTTCAAAATATCTATGGATTTTTAAGGATTTTGATGTCCAGTAAATCGTAGCCGTAAAACCATTTATCGGTTTAGCAAATTGAATTTGAACCGTTTGGCTCGATGTTCTATTTCCACAACTAATTATAAAAATAAAGAGTAACGCTAAAATCGGTTTCCATCTTCTAATAATTTTCCCAAGTCTTGTATTGGCTCTGCCAAAAAATAAAATTCTCATAGTACCTTGTTTTGATTATTCGATACAAATCTAAATGCAGAGCCTGCCAAAAGGCGGCGGAGCGGAAAAATTTTTAGTGTTCTGCTTGCGAAAAGACATAAAAAAAAACCTTTGCCAATGGAAGTTGACAAAGGTTTTTGATAAATAAGAAAACTTATTATTCTTTTTTTTCTATTTCATTACAAATTTTAACAATGAGCTCGCTTTTGCTATTTATATATTTAATTAATTGACTAGAAATACTTTCTGCTATTTTTTCTTGGTTTTCTTTGTTTTTCCCTAAAAATTCAAGAAACTGAATATTATCAAAATCAACATATAAATTTTCTAAACTTTCAAAACTTTTTCTTTCTCTCCACCAACCCTTTTCAGTATTAGAAAATCCGTTTTCAATAAAAACATCCTTATTCTTACCTTGCAAATCTAAAACTCCATAAAAAAGTCTATTTCTTTCATTCCCGTTACCACTGAAAGGCTCTATCCCAAAAATAATACTATCTGTTTTAGGAGTTTTAAATCTTAACCATATACCAGAATTTTTTTCTTGTACCTTATTATGAATATTAATATCAAACGTTAACCCTAATTTGGATTTTAATTTTCGGATAACACTTTCCCTTACATTATTACGTATTTTATTTTTTGCATTTTCAAAATCTTTTACTATTTGTTCAGCTGCTGAAAAATTTTTAAAAATGGTATCTTGTATCTCGCTACTCATAACTTTATTAATTGTTTGTCCTGTTAATTTTTTAATCAAATAAACATATTGTTTCAATACCTCTCTAAGCATCGGTTTGTCTGTCGCTTCTTTTATGCAATCCCCCAACCATTTTGTAATATCCTCCTTGTAGGAAATGTTGAAATAATCTTCGTTTTTAACCAATCTTTTTGCTGATTTAGGCTCACTCCCTCTTAAAGTTAAAAACAAAATAGGCGATTTCTTGTCGTAATTATAGTATCTAATCAGTTGATTTTCTTGCTCTCCTGCATAAATTTTATTTTCAATAATAAGAGCTTTTTTTCCACTGTCTTCTACAATAATGTCAATGCGCCCTCCTTCAGTTTTTTCATCGTTCAATTTACCAATATGTTTTTCAATAGTCGTTTTTGCCGCATTGGTATCGATTTTGAATCTCTCCGAATCAATCATCTTTTCAGATTCTTCATCTCTATTCTCGATGTGTATGAATTTATTTTCCAACATTTGAATAAAAAGTCTCAACGGAATATCTTTCAATCCGTGCGAACCTTTTATATTCAAAAGTTCTCCAATAAATGCTGAATGTGTTCGCACTTCATTACTTGTTAAGTTAAGTAATGAAAAAATATTAAATTTCTCTCCAGTAATTTCGGCGATGTCGTCATATTTCTTTTGAATTAAACCTACCTTTTCAAGCAGGTTTTTGACTCCTTCCATATTTGTTTTTTCTTCAACAACAATTTCTTCAACTGTATTTTCTGTCATATTTTTTGTTTTTTTTGATCTAACTATTTCTTATAAACTCCTTAAATACAATTCCGCACAAGCCCTGGGGCACATACAGCATCATGATGATTAAGGGGAATTTGATGTTCTCGGCACAAGTTAGCCAAATTTGATTTGTAAATCCTGTAAGCGCAAATTTATTGTAATCTAGAGTTGGTAAACCATCATAGTTAAGTGTTTTGTCCAAAACCGGAAAGTCAAAGCCAAAGTCACTGTGAGCAATTACGTTTTGGTTTACTATAAACGGAGCGATCTTGGGAAATGAGACTTTATCAGATATTTGCCAATGTTATTTAGCAGTACTATTTATTTCGAAACAATTTTGGAACGTGATTAATGTGTCTTTCTTTTTGCAAACTAAAGCTTGATTTTTATACATCAAGTTTATTAAAAATATATCCTCTTTTGTTTGAACCAATTGGAATTCTAGGTTATTAATATTAAAATCATCTGTATTAATTTCGAAGCTTCCCACTAGACCTATTTCTTTTTGCTCAATATAAATTCCATCCTCTAAACTAGAATTTTTATTATGAATTGTTGTGTTGTACAATGGGAACAGTAATAATTCTTCTTTTAAATCATTGATTTTTAATTTTTGAACCTTTTTGTTTTTATACCATATCTCGATTTGATTTTTTGTTGAATTGATAAGTCTTTCTATGCTCTTTCCTTGTAAATCTTCTACGGATTGGATTGTCTTACTTTTGAGGTAATGGTAAAAGAAAGGATCTATTATAACTTCTATTAAAGGCTGTTTCATTCTACTGGCTGTTTCCTCAAATGTTTTTAAAAGCTCTAGGGGAAGCAATAACTGTTTTAGTTTCCAGACTTCTCCGAAAAGATTTATTTTAAGTTTATTGGTTGCCACTTAGTTCTATTTTGATTGAATTCTATTAGTTTTTACCGTTGATTTGCCATTAGTTGTATATTGTAATCATTTCAGATATTCTTTCTTTTACCGCATCTCTAAGTTGTTTGGGTTCCAATACTTCTACCTGATCTCCATATTTGAGTAATTCCATGGTGAAATCATTTGTTGGATGAATGTATAATTCAACTACCAAAGCATCTTCCGTATCCGAAATAATCTTTTGCGAAGCGTGTAACGGAAACGATTTGATGTAATTTCCCTGTTGCCAAGTAAATTCTAAAACCACTTTTTGTGCCAGCTCATACGTTTCAATTCCAAAAGCGTGTTGATAATGTTTCTCCACATCAAAAGGAATGCGTTTCAATTGAATATCCGAAATCTTCAATTCACTAATTCGGTCAAGACCAAAATTCCTGATTTCTCCATTTTTAGTATCTTGCGCAATCAGATACCAGCGGTGTTGGGCTTCCTTAATTGCGATGGGCTTGACGGTACGTTGGGTAATTTTCATATCCCAAAATTTGGTATGTGTAAAGTTAATTTGTAAATGATTTTGAATGGCGTACAACAAGCCATTTATCAAATGAGTTCCAGAAGCTTTTCGGCTTTCTAGGTGAATGCTCGGTGCTATTTTGCCTCCTTCCTTTAGTGCCTGATGAATCGAGAAAGCCTCAATCATTCTAGAAACCGATGGGTCTTCGATTTCGTCTTTTATCCTGTAGACTCTGTCTTTTCGGTCGTATTCAATACTAATCCCGAACAAACTTTCAATATCTTCTCTGTCACGGTCGAAAGTGCGTGGGGAATAATCAATATATTTATCGCTATTTTCAAATTTTGAAATTACATATTCCTGCAAGTCCACAAAATTGCAAGGAACCGATTTTAATCTGTCGATGATGTATAAATACCTTTTGTAAAAATCAACTTTTGCCATCTTTTCTTTATTTATTGCTAAATTAGGACATTAGTCCGTCAAAATATGACGGGGTGAAAAATTTAATCACTTTCTGATTTAACAAATACAATCTTTATTTAACAAAAAAAATCTTTTAACAAAAAACACACACTTTGTTATTTTTAACACTTCTAAAAACAAAACGCATCATTTGATAATATTCAATAAAAAATATTCAATATTTTTGCAATATATTTGATATTCTGCATTTATATGCACGCATAGTAAATATTTTGCCTTTTATACATTTTTTATAATTAATTTAGCCGATATATATCTGGAATTTATCAAAATGAAAATAAAAATAAGTGGAATAGGAAGTTATATTCCTGAGAAAAAAATAAGCAATACCGACTTTAGCGAACATGTTTTTTTAAATGAAGATGGTTCTCCATTGGCACACCCAAACGAAATCATAATTAATAAATTCAAAGGCATTACCGGTATCGAAAAAAGAAGATATGCCGAGGATCATTATACCGCTTCAGACTTGGCTTTTTTTGCCTCTCAAAAAGCAATAGAAAATGCTGGAATAGATCCAGAAACCTTAGACTATATTATTTTTGCCCATAATTTTGGCGATGTGAAATTTGGCACAACACAATCGGATATTATTCCAAGCTTAGCCACAAGAGTCAAACATAAATTACAAATAAAGAACCCAAAATGCGTCGCTTACGACATTCTTTTTGGTTGCCCGGGTTGGATTGAAGGCGTATTGCAAGCCAATGCATTCATAAAATCTGGCATGGCAAAAAAATGCCTTGTCATAGGAGGAGAAACATTGTCTCGCGTAGTCGATGACCACGACAGAGACTCTATGATCTACTCTGATGGAGCTGGCGCTTCAGTTATAGAAGCCTCAGATGATGAAACTGGAATGTTATCCTATGAAAGCGCAACTTATGCAGCAGAGGAAGCCAACTTCCTTTACTTCGGAAAATCATACAACCCTGAGTTAAATCCAGACACCAAGTACATCAAAATGTACGGTCGTAAAATTTATGAATTTGCCTTAAGCCAAGTTCCTGCAGCCATGAAAAGCTGTTTAGACCAAAGTGGCATTGCAATTGGGGATGTTAAAAAAATCCTTATTCATCAAGCCAACGAAAAAATGGACGAAGCTATTATTCATCGTTTTTATAAATTATACGGACAAACCCCTCCCAAAAACATTATGCCGATGAGCATACATGAACTAGGAAACAGCAGTGTTGCAACAGTACCTACTCTTTACGACCTTCTTATTCGAGGAGAAATTCAAGATCAGGAAATCAATAAAGGAGATGTAGTCATTTTTGCTTCTGTTGGAGCTGGAATGAATATCAATGCCTTTGTATATAGACATTAAACTAATAAGCTGTACGCTTATTTATTCCAAGCCCACTCACTTTTATTTAGTGCAGTGGGCTTTCTTTTTTTAAAAAATATTCAATCTCCTTTCCTTAAGAATTCGCCCTGCCAAAACCGCATAGTTTGTTATTTTGACCAAAGGGAGAAATCACATTAGGCGAGACACTAGTGTGATTCCTCCTTCGTCGGAATGACAAAACCGCCCTTAAAGAAACGTCATTGAAGCAAGTTTGGACAAATTTCAAATTACAAACCCTATTACAAACGGTATAAGAAACAGAATCTTTATATTTGCAAACTCTAAAGCGAAAGCGATAGTTAAAATAAAAAAACATGTACGAAAAAACATTTCCCAATAAAAGATTCAAACATACTTTAGAATTTTTAAGAAAACACATCTCAACATCCGAAACCATATTAGATTTGGGTGTAGAAAATCCTTTTTCTAAAATCATGAAAGAAGAAGGTTTTACTGTAAAAAACACTACTGGAGAAGATTTAGACGAGAATCAAAATGTTTTTTCGGAGGGTAAACAAGATATAGTAACTGCTTTTGAAATTTTCGAACATTTACTCAACCCCTACACTATTTTAAAAGAAATAAAATCAGGTAAATTAGTAATATCAATTCCTTTGCGTCTTTGGTTTTCTTCTGCATATCGCAGCAAAACCGACATGTGGGACAGACATTACCATGAGTTTGAAGATTGGCAATTGGACTGGTTGTTAGAAAAAACTGGTTGGAAAATAATCGATAGAGAAAAATTTACGCATCCCGTTAAAAAAATTGGATTTCGCCCATTATTGCGATTTTTCACTCCGAGATATTATATTGTTTACGCAGAGAAAATCAAGATTTAAGATTGTAGATTAACGATTTCTGATTTTTTTATTTTTAATTAACGCTTTACAACAAATCGTTAATCTAAAATCAAAAATCAAAAAATTTAAAATTTTTTAAATGAACTACTACATAGTTATCCCCGCCTATAACGAAGAAGCTTTTATCGCTTTAACATTACAATCTCTCATTTCACAAACTGTTTTGCCCAAAAAAGTGGTGGTTGTCAATGACAATTCTACGGATAAAACTGCCGAAATTGTTTTGGCTTTTGCCAAAGACAATCCGTTTATTACTTTAGTCAACAAAACGTCAGAGGCGATACATTTACCGGGAAGCAAGGTGATTCAGGCATTTCATAAAGGGTTTGAAACTTTAGATGATAATTACGATATTATTGTAAAACTAGACGGCGATTTAATCATTCCAAATAATTATTTTGAAACCATACTAAATATTTTCAAAAACGACCCAACGGTTGGTATGGCAGGAGGTTTTGCTTATGTAGAAAAAAATGGAGAATGGATACTGGAAAACTTAACCGATAAAGATCATATTCGAGGTGCTTTTAAAGCCTATCGAAAAGAATGTTTTTTACAAATAGGCAATTTAAAACCCGCGATGGGATGGGATACTGTTGATGAATTGCTTTCCAAATTTTATAATTGGAAAGTAGTTACCGATGCTTCTTTAATTATCAAACATCTAAAACCTACCGGTGCCAATTACAACAAAGCAGCGCGTTACAAACAAGGAGAGTCTTTTTACACTTTGGGTTACGGTTTTTTCATAACCACAATTTCATCAGCTAAATTAGCCATGATGAAAAAGAAACCGCTTCTTTTCTTTGATTACATTAAAGGCTTCTGGAAAGCCAAAAAAGCAAAAACCCCGTTATTGGTTACAAATGATCAAGCTCGTTTCATCAGAAACTATCGTTTACAAAAAATGAAACAAAAACTTTTCTAAGGTAAAACCCATAACTCACAACAAGTTTGTAATTTAGCCCATATACTATAAAACTATGATGCTCATTCGCTATACCTCCCAAATCGGGAAATATTTTTTGATGTGGAAAGAAATTTTCAAAAAACCAACAAAATGGTCCGTAATGAAAGGTCTTATTTTCAAAGAAGTAGACGACCTAATTATTGACTCATTAGGAATTGTCGCCTTCATTTCTTTCTTTGTTGGTGGAGTTGTTGCCATTCAAACCGCTTTAAACCTAACCAATTCATTCATCCCAAAATACCTCATCGGATTTGCAACAAGACAATCCATGATTTTAGAATTTGCCCCTACCTTTATGTCCATCGTTATGGCAGGAAAAATGGGATCATTTATCACTTCCAGTATAGGATCCATGCGTGTTACCGAACAAATTGACGCACTCGAAGTAATGGGAGTAAACTCCTTGAATTATCTGGTTTTTCCAAAAATAATCGCTTTAATGTTGTATCCATTTTTGGTAGGTATCAGTATGTTTTTGGGGATTTTTGGCGGATATGTTGCCACTGTATATGGTGGTTTTGGAGCAAGTACAGATTTCATCGAAGGTCTGCAGAGAGATTTTAACACTTTCCATGTATTTTATGCTTTTCTAAAAACGTTTATCTTCGGAATGTTCCTAGCCACAATACCCTCTTTTCATGGTTTTTACATGAAAGGCGGAGCTCTAGAGGTTGGTAAAGCAAGTACTGTTTCATTTGTTTGGACATCGGTAACCATTATCTTGATGAATTACATATTAACGCAATTACTTTTAACGCAATGATCGAAATAAAAAATATAGAAAAATCATTTGGTGGCGTCAAAATTCTAAAAGGGGTTTCCTGTGTTTTTGAAGCAGGGAAGACCAATTTGATTATTGGCCAAAGTGGATCGGGAAAAACGGTTTTATTAAAATCACTATTAGGAATTCATACCCCAGAAGTAGGAACCATTTCTTTTGACGGGCGAATCTATTCCGAATTGAACACTGATGAAAAACGAGAAATACGCACCGAAATTGGCATGCTTTTTCAAGGCAGCGCCCTTTTTGACAGTATGACCGTTGCCGAAAACGTAGGTTTTCCATTGAAAATGTTCACTAACGATAGCAACGAAAAAATTCAAAAGCGAGTAGATTTTGTTTTAAAAAGAGTTAACTTAATTGGTGCTCATAAAAAATTACCTTCGGAGATTTCTGGTGGTATGCAAAAAAGGGTTGCTATTGCCCGTGCCATTGTAAACAACCCAAAATATTTATTTTGTGACGAACCTAATTCCGGATTAGACCCCAATACAGCCATATTGATTGACAACCTTATCAAAGAAATCACCGAAGAATACAACATCACTACGGTGGTAAACACCCATGATATGAACTCGGTAATGGAAATTGGAGATAAAATTACATTTCTAAAAAACGGCCTTAAAGCTTGGGAAGGAACCAATGAAGATATTTTCTTAACTGACAACGAAGCTATCGTAGAATTTGTTTATTCATCTAACTTGTTTAAGAAAGTTAGAGAAGCTTATTTGAAAGGGTAAATTAGGCTTTGTTTTTTTCAAACAAAGTCTTTCGATAGCCAACCCAGTTGATTAAAACCACTCCAATTAGAATCACAATTAAGGCAAGTATTTGTTTTGGACTTATAGTTTCTTTAGCAAACAACCAACCTAAAAAAACAGCAATAACAGGGTTTACATATACGTAGGTTCCTACTTGTATCAATGAACGCTTGGTTATCAACCATAAATAAGCAATATAAGCAAGTATCCCAAAAACAATAAGATACCCCAAACTCAACCAAGAAGTTAAAGATATTTTGCTGAAAACAAAACCTTCGGTCTCTTTCGCAAAATAAGATAGCATCAAACAAAGCAATCCTGCACTTATCATTTGCAAAGCGACATTCATCAGGGTAGGCAAATCAGTAGGATAGTATCTAGAAAACAAAGAGCCTAATGCCCAAGATATTCCACCAGCGATAATTACGATCACCCCTAAAACAAAATGATCTGAAAAAGCAGATTCATTGACATCAAAAAGAATTATAAAACCTATAACCAATCCTAGAAGTGAACTAATATTTGAAAAATTTTCCTTCCATTTTGGATAATCTAAAATCAAGAACCAAAAAGGCAAACTACAAACCACTATTGAAGCAATCCCAGAAGGAACAAATTGCTCTGCCCACATCACTGATCCTGTTCCGCCTACAAGCAAAAGAGTTCCATAAATTGAATTTTTGAGTACTGCATCCTTAGTTGGCATTTTAAAATTCCCTTGTACTTTTATCAAAATCAGTAAAAGCAAACCCGCAATTACAAATCGCAATCCCATCAACATAAATGGAGGAATGGTTTCGAGTCCCAAGAAAATAAAGAAATAAGTGCTTCCCCAAATAATAAAGATAGCTGCAAAAGCGAGATAAATGAGGAATTGATTTTCGTTTTTAGACATATTATTTTGGGTTATTTTATAAAATAAAAAAGTGATTCCTTTCTGAAAATTGAGGTTGCCCAAGATTCTTAAGAATTCACTTTTTTGATTTAATAGGAGTAAAAATATTTATTAGGATTTCAACTGTGAAACAATTCCCTTTATCTCTTGCTCCTTACTTTTTGGATAAATCAATAAAACAGAATCTTTATCCACAATGATATAATCATCCAGACCATCAACAATTACTTGTTTTCCTACGGCAGTACTAATGATATTATTTGAAGCATTTTGCAACAATACTGCTGCATTAACAACTGCATTGTTATTGTCGTCTTTTGGCAATTTTTCATGTAATGACCCCCAAGTACCTAAGTCATTCCAATCAAAAGTTGCAGGAAGAACATAAACATTTTTGGCGTTTTCCATTATGGCGTAATCTATAGAAATATTGTCCGCTTTGGGATAATTCTCTTGGATAAAAGCACTTTCTTTATCTGAATTATACACCTCATACCCTTCCATAAAAAGAGCAAACATTTCGGGTTGAAATTCTTCAAAAGCTTTCAAAATAGATTGCACACTCCAAATAAAAATACCGGCATTCCATAAATAATTTCTACTTTGAATAAATCGTCTGGCAGTTTTAAAATCTGGCTTTTCTCTAAATTGAACCACTTTTTTTATAGAACGGCTATCCAATTTATCAAACTCAATGTAGCCATAACCCGTGTTAGGAGCCGTCGGTAAAATCCCTAAAGTCATCAAGGTTCCTTCTCTTTCGCATAAGTCGAAAGAACGTTGTAAATTGGCCACAAACTGCATTTCATCTTCAATCCAGTGGTCACTTGGCGCGACAACCATTACTGCGTTTGGGTTTAATTTTTTAATCTTTAATGAGGCATACAGAATACAAGCTGCCGTATTTCGCATGGCTGGCTCCAAGACAATCTGATCTTGTTTCACCATTGGCAATTGCTCTAAAATCAATTCATTGTAACTCTCATGTGTTAGAATCAAAATATTCTCTTTCGGAATGATTTGTGATAATCGACTGAACGTTTTTTGAATCAACGTCTCTCCGGAACCCAGCATATCGTGAAACTGCTTCGGGAATTCTCTCGTACTCACTGGCCAAAATCGAGAACCGATTCCGCCCGCCATTAATATTGCGTAATAATTTTTGTTCATTTTTATATTTTTAGTTTGCTTTTAAAGCAAATCTTAATTTAGGTTTAACTAACCTGGTAATAGCTCTACTTCAGCATTTGGGTTAAATAAATACAATCTCCCGGAACTTACTTCTAAGCATTCGTATCGTTTTGTTCGTATCGCTATTTTCTTGAAAATCTTTCCGTTAGAAATTCTAAAAACACTACCATAAGGAATCTCAAAGATATAGTTTTTATCATTCTGTTTATCATACTGCTTTAGCGCCAATGCCAATGTGGCATCCGTATCACTGCTTGCCGTGGGGTTTTTGAAATGTCTTGCCAACAAAGGCAATAATTGATTGGGAAAAATCTCTGGCCGAATAAACGGAACCATCATCCTTTGAAAAGAATGTTTCCATTCTCCTCCATGTGGTTTTATGTTTCGACCAAATTTTTCAAACGCTACCAAATGCGATATTTCGTGAATCAACGTAATCAAAAACTTGTATCTATTGAGACTGGAATTAACCGTAATTTCATGTTTTCCATTCATTCCCTTTCGATAATCACCGTGACGGGTTTGTCTCTCATTGACAATTTTAAGATGCACTTGATGCGTAACAATCAGTTCAAAAACTGGCTTTACGGCATGTTCCGGCAAATATTTCAAAAGAGTTTCAGGCATATCAATTCCCCCTTTAGGGGGCTAGGGGGATTACGGATTAGTAGAAGAAACCGGTAGCACTTTACCGTTAAAATACTTATTCCCTGTAAGCGTAAAATCATAAATATAATTAGCCATTTCACTAGCAGAAAGTGGCGCTTGATAACCAGGGAATGCCTCTTGCAACATTTCGGTTTGAACGGAGCCCAAAGCCAAAACATTAAAAGAAATCCCTTGCTCTTTGTATTCTTCAGCCAATAATTCTGACAATGTAATTACGGCACCTTTACTGGAACTGTAAGCCGCCAATCCTGCAAACTTAAGACTTCCCTGTACGCCTCCCATAGAGCTAATCGTTACTACATGACTCCCTTTTTGCAAATATGGTAAACAGATACGGGTCAGATTCGCCACTCCAAAAACATTGACTTTATATATATTTTCGAAATCATGCTGCGTCGTTTCCGAAAAAGGCCTTAATAATAGACTCCCCGCATTATGAACAACAGCATCGATTTTATCCCAAGATGAAGATAAAAAATTCGTTACTTGCTGCAACTCTACTTCGTTGGACAAGTCAACTGAAAGACACCTTATGTTTTTATGAGAAAGTAACTCTTGGTTTATTTTTCTTGACACAGCAAGTACCTGATGTCCTGCATTGGCAAATTGCAAAGCCAACTCAAAACCTATCCCTCTACTCGTTCCTGTGATAATTATGTTTTTCATGTAGCAAAAATAGTCAAAACAGTTAAAAAACAGTAATTTTAAAATATTAAAAATACATTCGCGAACTTTTATAAATATCTAGAAAAAGTGAAACCCTATAAGTAATCTAAGTACAAATTAACTGAAGTATATTTTAAATCAAAAATAGTAAATATGGACAATGAATTAATAGTTAAGAAAAATTGGTGGAGCAGCAATTGGAAATGGTCTTTACCAACATTGCTGTTTTTACTTTTATTTGGATTTCTTTTATCTTCAACTATAGATGGGAATATAACAGATATTGCTCTAGTGTATTCGGACAATTCGCTTTATGAAAAAGCAATTGAGAAAGCAAAAACTAATAAAAGAGTTTTGGAGGTTCTTGGAGAAATAGAACCTATTGACAAATTAGCCATTTTTGAAGGAAACGCAATTTATTCCAACAACAATAATTCTGTAGCATTATCAATACGAATAAAAGGAAATAAAGGAAAAGGAAAAATGGACATTTCGGCTGAAAAGAATGGAGCAGAATGGGAATACAAAACGATCAACATCCGAATTAAAAACCCGAAAGAAGAAATCCAAATTATAAAAGGTCCAATTGAAGTGAAATAATCCTGAAATGTTTAAAAAACGACACTAGACTTTTGCTTATTTTTGCAAAAAATAATTCCACTAGAATCCATAAAAATGATTGAAAACATCCAATTTGAAGTAGCAAAAAACACAGACATCGAAGGCGTATTGACATTACAAGATCTTTATTTGGTATCTAATATGACTGAAGAAGAAAAAGCTTCTGGATTTGTAACGACTCCTTTTTCTGTTGAGCAACTTCAAGAAGTAATCAACCAAGAAGGTTTATTTATTGCCAAAGACGACAACAAAATTATCGCTTATATTTTTGCGGCAAACTGGGATTATTTCAGTCAGTGGGCTATTTTTAATCACATGACCCCGATGCTTCCTGAGCTTTCATTCAAGGATTTTAAGCTTACTGATACCAATACTTTTCAGTACGGACCTATTTGCATTGACAAAAAATACCGAGAAAAAGGATTAATCAACCCCTTCTTTGAATTTATGCGAGTGCATCTTTTGAAAAGGTTTCCGGTAAGCATTACTTTCATCAACAAAACCAACATTCCTTCTCAAAAAGCGCATATTGAAAAATTAAAATGGTCGGTTATTGGCGATTTTCAATTCAACAATAACAACTATTTCATTTTGGGGTATGACATGAGTCAGCCGGCTATCGGATAGTTTTCTTCAAATACTTTTTATAAACTTTTAGAGCCTGAAAACATGCCAAACCAATAAAAAAGAGCGGAACTACAATTGGTATAATAAATTTGGAATAATCCAATATTTTTTGAGATAGTGAATCTAATAAAATGATTACTGCCAGCATTCCGAAAAAAGTACCAATCAACGTGCCTAATATATAATGAAATTTAAGTTTCTTGGATAAGGTTATGTATTTGGCATTCATTAAATACAGATTCCAACCCATCCAAAAAGGAATTTGCAGAAAATTCAATCCACACAAAACCATTCCGATTAAAAAAGGTGAATATTGAATATAGTCTTCTAAATAATTATGTTCTTGTTGTGTTTGGTTGGAATAAGCAAAAAACAAATAGGCAATCAATAAAAGGAAAAATACAGCAAAAAAATCGATGCTTTTCATCAATTTTTTATTTTCGGCCAATTGAGTCGAAAAAATAACTGTGAAATAGATGACAATCGCTTCGATTAGAATCACGCCCCACAAATACGAAAGTAGCGGATTCATACCTAATTTAGACAAAATTTCGACCCCAATAATGTTCAAATAGCCAAGTGGGAGCGAGCCTACGAAGCTTACAACAAATCCAACAATTATGTTTTTGAAGGCTTTCATTTATTAGAAATTGATGATCTTTTGGTTTTGTTTTTGGTGCAAACGGTATTCTTTCATTCCGACTTTGTGAGGCAAATACGGGTGTCCTTTTTTATTGTTAGCTACGCTTATTTCGTACATATAAGTGATGTGGCGTGCGAGTTCTTTCCAGGCAAAAAGCAAAGAATTTTTGGGGTCATAAATATGTGTTGGCTCACTTGCGGCTCCATTTAATTCAACCACCGAAAAGTTTTTTCCTTGTTCTAATTCTTCCAGTGTGTTGTACATTATATCCAACCTTCCAAAATAGAAACCTGGAATTTGCAAACACAGTTCGTTAAAAGTTGCTGTAAGTTCGGGAGTTATCCATTGACTACCATCTATAAACTTGGCACCTCGAGCGTGATTCCCATAGGGGACGAGATTTATTTTTTCGCTGAAAGGCAAAATTTCGTCTAACTTAGAACCGTATTCTTGTTTGAGTACTTTCAACTGTAACTCGTATCTAGGATTCTCTTTGATTAATTCCTCCAATGTTGCTATTCCATTTCCTGTAACAATCAAAAATTCTTTGGATACAATTCCAGTAATTCTACCCACTTTTTCATGAGGGTAGCGAACATAAAACACCCCTACTTCATTTTGAAACGGAATTAAATTTTGTACTACATAATCAAAATTGGCCTTCTCGGCATATTGTTTTAAATCGGTTGCATTTTCTATTTTTTTAACCCCAGAACCTCGCAAACCAATGTCGGGTTTGGCGATAAAGGGATAGGTAATCCCTGCTTTTTCTATTACTTTTTGAACGGCATCAAAAGAAGTTTTTTCTTTAATTAGTTCTGTTACTGGATAATATTTTTGTGGAATTAAATCGTAAATCTTTTTTTTGCTTTCCATCATAAAACCACCATTTTTGATCGTTGGATTGGAAGCATTAAAAAAGAAAATAGATTTTGCCTTAATCGAATAATAGACCCATAGAAAACAGATGGGGATATAAACAATTTGAAAAGGCCAGTATTCCCAGTGCGTGAATTTGTGCAAAAAAAGTTTAAAGTTTAAAGTTTCAGGTTTCAAGTTGGAATGGCTTAAATCGTTATAAATGTTGTCGAAAAATCTTGTTGCGCGATCAAATCATAATGCGCTATGCACACTTTATTTTTCTCTATTACAGCTTGCGTGATGCTCAATGTTTTCAATTGATTGTTTCTATTAATGACCAAACCGTGTTCGGCATTATCACTTTCGGTGTATTGATGAAAATGGAGTAGTTTTTCTTGGTTTATTTCGGGATTTAAATCTAAAAAAGAATAAAACCAATTGGAACGTTGCTCACGAATTTCTTTTGAATATAAAGTAGAAGAAGACCAAACATAATTTTTATCAATCTCTAAAGCAGCCGTTGATTTTTCGACTCCATTCCAACGCAATTGAAAAAGCTGCTTTTCCTGAAACAAAACCAAAGTAAAAGGTTCAATATTATGCAAATCAATTTCGTCCCAAAACCTCTTTGGCGAAACACTGCAGATCATTTCAAGTACAATTAAACCTCGACTCTTTCGATACGGTAATTGAACCTGATGCTTTTCGTCGGCACCGTTTAGTAAAACCAAAACCGTTCCGTTTTCATCGACTACATACCATGTCCCACCTGCTTTGGGGTCTTTTGGATAGATAATATTCTTTCCGTTTAAGGTATAATTTTTGGGTGGAATAGCACTAGGTCGAATTACTTGTTCATCGCGATTTGAAGTAATAATAACCTTATCATTGGCACAAACAAAACTTACTGTGCACATTGATTTCTGTATTCAATTGTTGAACGAGCCACACCAAAATTGTCATCGACAGATACGCTATCACATTTTAGAATAGCCACTTTTATCAAGGCTTGATGATGAATACAATGTTCAAAATTATATAGCAATTCTCTGAAATAATTGCTTTGAATTTTAATCCCTTCGCTATCAATTATTTGTTGCAATTCGAGTTCTTTATTCTCTTTTTGAATACTATTTATTATTTCCAAAATCATTTGAATTGCATAATTCGTGTCGGTTTGAATCAAAGTATTACGATCCCTTTTGTCATAATTTACAATTCCAGAATCATAATTTCGATCCAAACATTGAAACATTTCAACAATATGTCGGGTATGTTCTCCAATGCTAGAACCACTCAATTCAAAACAAGGCTTTGAATATTCTTTATCCGATAATTGATTAAGTAAACCAATCAATTCGTTTAAACTATTATTTATAGATAGAATCAGCATATTATAGTTTTAATTTTAACAGATTTGGGATTTTACTTTTATTCAAATAAATTAATGCAATACAACAAAGAAAGGTAATTATTGCCAAAGTAAACAGTTCTCCTGCATCATTTTTCACTTCGATTCCCAATACAAAAAGATGGGAAAAAATAGCGCCGAGCATTACTCCTGCTCCCATCAAAGCACCTAACAAAGTTGTTCTAGGTATCAGGATTAAAATAGCAGCGATTAATTCGGCTATTCCAGATCCAATTCTACCATAAGGTTCTATTCCTAAAGTCGAGAAAATATAGACACTTTCCTCTGCTCCAGTGAATTTAAAATACAAGGTTTGCAATAAAATTATGGCTGCAGTTAACCGCAAAATCCATGTAAAGATTGATGTTTTCATAATTTCTTATTTTATAAATTTCTTCCAATTAGTGGAAAAACCGGTCAAATTGACCACCCCATTCCAGTGTAAATTGACCACCAGTTTCGGAGTAAATTGACCACCACTT
>NZ_QCZH01000004.1 GCF_003097655.1 Flavobacterium laiguense | reverse complement strand
TCGCTCCTGCAATTAGTACGGTAGCGGGATCATTAGATACGACAGTTTCTTGCGCTTCGGATGTTCCGGCGGTAAGCTTAACAGCAATTGCAGCTACGGACAACTGTACTGGAGCGGTAACCATCAGCCATGTTGGGGACGTAACCACAGCGGGAAGTTGCGCCAATAAATTCAGCGTAGCGAGAACTTATAGAGCAACCGACGTATGCGGTAACGCATCAACATTTGTTCAAACGATCACCGTAAACGACATTATCGCTCCTGCAATTAGTACAGTAGCGGGATCATTAGATACGACAGTTTCTTGCGCTTCGGATGTTCCGGCGGTAAGCTTAACAGCAATTGCAGCTACGGACAACTGTACTGGAGCGGTAACCATCAGCCATGTTGGGGACGTAACCACAGCGGGAAGTTGCGCCAATAAATTCAGTGTAGCGAGAACCTATAGAGCAACCGACGTATGCGGTAACGCATCGACCTTTGTTCAAACGATCACCGTAAACGACATTATCGCTCCTATATTATCAGGACAAGGAGGAGCGGCGACAATTACCGGTCCAGCAGTGCCAGTATTCACGGCACCAACGGCTGCCGATGCTTGTGACAGTGCTCCAGTAATCACGTTTACCGATGCAACAGTAGCGGTAAGTGGAGGGGCGACAATAACAAGAACATGGACAGCGACTGATGCATGCGGAAATGCCTCTGTAACCGTAAGCCAAGCCATCACGGTTCTTGATGCTAATTTGCCTGTAGAGCAACCAAGTATTGCTTTGGTTAAAACGGCTCATTTAAACGATGAGAACGGAGATGGTTATGGACAAGTAGGAGAAACCATTACCTATAGTTTTGAAGTAACTAATACAGGAAATGTGCCGCTAACCAACATCACTGTATCCGATCCATTACCGGGAGTTGTAATGACAGGAGGAGCGATAACATTGGTAGTAGGAGAATCGAATACTACGAATTTTAAAGGAGTATATGCGATTACACAAGCGGATATTAATTTAGGGTCTATCTCAAATCAAGCTACGGTTTATGGCACGAGTCCAAATGGTAAAGTGGTAGAAGATAAATCGGACGTTTTGAGTTTGATAGAAGATGAACCAATTGTAGATCCAGAAGAGACATGTGTGATAAAAGTATTCAATGCTGTATCTCCAGACGAAAGCGGTGAAAATAACAGACTCTATATACAAGGACTAGAATGTTATCCAGACAATTCGGTAGAGGTCTACAACCGCTGGGGTGTATTGGTATTTGAGAGAGAGCATTATAATAATGAGGACAGGGCTTTTAGAGGAACTTCAGAAGGTCGTGTGACAGTTGATAAGTCCCAGGAGTTACCAGTAGGAACTTATTTTTATATACTAAAATATAAAGACAACAGTTCTAATACGGTTGAGAAATCAGGTTATTTGTATTTGAATAGAAAGTAAAAAGTTAATAGCCTATGAGGTCTTTAATTCTCATAGGCTTAAATGGTATTGTTGAAATTGTTTGTTTAGAACAGCTATGAAGGTTTCTTAAAAGGATAATAATGAAATTTATGATAACAAGAATAATAGGATTGATTGCACTGCTTGTTTCAGTTGCCGGTTATGCCCAACAAGATGCTCAATACACCCAGTATATGTACAATACGATAGTGGTCAATCCGGCTTATGCAGGGTCTAGGCAGTCAATGAGTATTTTTGCATTGCACCGTGCGCAGTGGGTAGGATTGGAAGGAGCACCAGTAACGAACTCAATTTCTATAAACACTCCAATTAACGGGAATAAAGTAGGTTTAGGTTTGTCAATAGTAAACGACCAGATAGGACCATCGGATGAGAATGAAATAGCTGTTGATTTCTCGTATACCATACAAGCTTTAGGGGACTATAAGATGTCCTTTGGATTAAAAGCCAGTGCCAATTTGTTAAACGTAGATTTTACCAAATTAGATCAATACCCAGGAACTCCTATTTTGGAAGAAAACATAGACAATAAATTTTCTCCTAACATTGGAGTCGGATTCTATTTGCATTCGGATAATAGCTATATCGGAATATCAGCCCCCCATTTAATAGAAACCGAACATTTTGATAAATCGGCAACATCGAGTTCAACAAGCCACATTGCTACCGAGAAAATCAATTATTACTTGATAGCAGGATATGTATTTGAATTAAGTCCGAGTGTAAAATTTAAACCGTCATTGCAAGCCAAGTACGTTCAAGGAGCGCCATTGCAAGTAGATGTATCGGCTAATTTTATGATGAATGAAAAGTTTGTCGCCGGTCTGGCTTATCGATGGAGTGCTGCGATGAGTGCCATGGTAGGATTTCAAGCCAGTGATTCGTGGTTTATAGGATACAGTTATGATTTTGATACCACTGCATTAGCCAATTATAATTCAGGTTCACACGAAATCTTTTTGCGATACGAATTGTTTAATAAATACGACAAAATTATCTCTCCAAGATTCTTCTAAAACGGATACTATGAAAATTAAAAAAATAGTTTATAGCCTGCTTTTAAGCGTTCTTTTTTTAAAAGGATTTGCACAAAAAACAACTATGGCCAAGGCAGAAGATAATTACGATCGATACGCCTATGTTGATGCTATAGCCAATTACGAGAAAGTAGCGGAGAAAGGATATCAAGACGAAAAAATGTTTCAAAAGTTAGGGAATGCCTATTATTTTAAAGCCGAATTACCTCAAGCCTTAAAATGGTATGGCCAGCTATTTACGTTGTATCCAGAGCAAGAAGCGGAATATTTTTACCGCTATTCGCAAGTCTTAAAATCGGCTGGAAATTATGCAAAAGCTGATCAAATGCTAGAGCAATTCAATGCCAAAAGCGGCAATGATAAACGAGGAACTTTATTTATTGATAATAAAAATTACCTTGAAGAGATCAAAGCCAATTCAGGTCGTTTTCAAGTGGTAGATGCAGGCGTGAATTCTGAGTTTTCAGATTATGGAAGTTCCTTTTTAGGGGATAAATTGGTTTTTGCCTCAGCTAGAGATACAGGTGGTGTTGCTAAGAAAGTATTTAAATGGACCAATACGTCCTTTACCAATTTGTATTGGTCAGAGATGAAACCAGATGGTGAAATGGGAAAGCCTGAACGGTTTGAACGCAAGATCAATTCCATGTTTAATGAATCAACACCAGTATTTACACAAGACGGTAAAACGATGTATTTTACCAGAAACAATTTTCTGGAAGGCAAGAGAGGAAGAGACGCTAATAAAAATACATTGTTAAAACTGTATAAAGCCAGTTTAAACGATAAAGGAGAGTGGGGAAATGTAATTGAGCTGCCATTTAATAGTAATCAATATAGTTTAGCACACCCAGCACTAAGCGTGGATGAGAAAACATTATATTTTGCCTCAGATATGCCGGGAACTTTAGGGCAATCGGATTTGTTCAGCGTAAAGATAAGCGCAGAGGGGAAATATGGTAAACCGGAGAACTTAGGTGCAGGAATCAATACCGAAGGCAGGGAGACATTTCCGTTTATATCGGCGGATAACGAACTGTATTTTGCCAGTGATGGACGTCCGGGCTTAGGTGGGTTGGATATTTATGTTGCAAAAATTGGTGTAAATGAGAGTTTCTACGGAATACAAAATGTGGGAGAACCAATCAATAGCAATCAAGATGATTTTGCTTTTTTAATTAACAGTAAAAAAAGATACGGTTTTTTTACTTCCAACAGAGAAGGAGGAAAAGGCTACGATGATATTTATAGATTTGTGGAGAACACAAAACTGACTTGTGAGCAAATAGTATCCGGACTCGTAACCGACCTTGATTCCGGCCAGATTCTAGCTGGAGCCAAAATGAGTTTGTTTGATGGAGATTTTAAACCATTGCAAGTTACCCAAACAGACGAAAAAGGATATTATGGTTTTCCGGTTGAATGTGGGAAAGCCTATTATGTAAGAACAGAGAAAGACGAGTACCAAACCAAAGAAGGTTCTCTTAAGACTGAAAGTTATACTGACAGTAAAGACTTTCCCGTAGTGCTAGAAAAACGTATCAAGTCAATTGCGGTTGGGACTGATTTGGCCAAAACATTGGATATTCCGATTATCTATTTTGATTTAGATAAGTCCTTTATCCGTAAGGATGCTACATTCGAGTTAGCCAAAATAGTAGTAGTGATGGAAGAATTTCCAGAGATGAAAATCGAAGTTCGTTCCCATACCGATAGCCGACAAACGGCTAAGTATAATGAGAAATTGTCGGATAGAAGAGCTAAAGCAACCGTTGCCTGGTTGGTGAAAAACGGTGTCAATTCTACTAGAATTATCGGTAAAGGCTATGGTGAATCACAATTGGTGAATCATTGTGCTGATGGCGTTAAATGTACAGAAGAAGAGCATCAAGCCAATAGACGAAGCGAGTTTATTATTGTTTCGATTAAATAATAATAAATCTAAAGGTGTAATTATTTTTTAACGATAAATTTTCGTCAGTTCGAGTGATTTTAAAAAAAATCGTATCGAGAACTAGAAAATTTATCGTTAAAAATGGGTTCTCGATACGTTTTTTGTTTCTCATCGTTGCGGGCACGAATTGCACCCGAGCAATAGCGAACAAACCAAGTAAATCAGCGCTATCTCCCGTGATTGTCTTGTCCTGATATTGGTTGACTATTTTTGGTTGTTTTATAATTTCAAAAATAGGTGATTGTAGCCGTAATATTGATAAGTGTCTTGTCCTGATATAGGTTGACTATTTTCGGATTTGCAAAATCATCCCAAAAACAAACTACTTTCCCCATAATGCCCAATGCCCAAATTCGTTGCACTAGCTGTTGTAGGAAGTCCTTTATTTTTATTCTTTAGATTTCTTAATGTTCAAAGCTTTCTGTTTTATCCATTGAATTGAAATATCAACAGTTGCTGTAATATCGCCGGAAGAAGTATTGTGTCCTAATGTTGAAAACAAAGTATATTCGAAAGGTTTGCCTTGAACTTTGAATGTATTTAGTTGCTCTATACATAACTTTACTGGAATTTGGATATCTTTCTCGCCAAAAAGCCAAAGCCCTGGAATTGAAAGTGTATTCAAAGAAATTTTTGGATCAGTTGCTGTAAACTGATACCTGTCTGGGTCATTTTTAGTATGTTCACGAGCATCTGATTCTGTATGATTTTCCCAAAATTTATTGTTTCCATTAGTATAAAACTGAAATCGCAGTTGTTCTAGGGTTGTAATTGTCGGGCAACTAAATAAAACCATAAATTCTATTTGTGGATTTTTGCTTGCAGCAATTGGGATTATCCATCCTGCTTGACTGAAGCCAACTAATCCAATTGGTGTTTTTTTATCTTTCAAATAAGTTCGAAATATATTTACTGCTGCATTTGCATCGTGAGATAATAAATTAAGATTAGTAGTGTCAATATTATTCGTGCCAACAGATGGTCCTACATATACACCGCCTGATTCTCCAACTCCACGTTTATCATATGTCAATACGGCAATACCTTCTTTCGCAAGACGTTTAGCGAACTCCATTTCTCTTTTTACAGGATCAGATCCATGAACAATTACAACTGCAGCAATTGTTTTTTTAGGCGTTAAAATTGAGCCTGCAAGAGTGACGCCTTGACTTTCAAACTTTACATCTTGAATGGTAAAGTCAGCCGATTGAGAAAATACCATTTCTGGTAAAGTTATTAATAGTAACCAAAGAAATAAGTTAGAAGAAAAGTTTATGTTCATTTTAGTTTAATATAAAAATTACGTTAGATTCTCCAGTCTGCGTTAGTATTGCCTTCAACGTCGCTCCTAATTTTCCGGTTATGTTAAAATCAAAACCCCTCAGTAATTCCGCTTCGCCATCAATAACATTTCGCAATCCGCGATCATTGGTCAAATCCGCTTGAATAACTTTAACCATAGTTTGGGTAAGTCGACTAACCATCCTGCTGTCTGAGGAATTCAGAAGTAAAGTACGCAATGTCAAACGCAAGGTTTTACCTGTCTTACCCGCTCTTCCAAATTCTGAACCATTTTCTCTTGTTCGCTGAAACGCAGGATCGTTGGCAATTCTGTTCGCATCAATGCCACCTTTCTCACGGGCAATATACCCATCTTTTGTTTTATAAAAAGTAATATCCCCGATAGTACCTTTCAATTTAATTATGCCTTTCTGTTTTGCCATAACGGTTTAAAATTTAAGTTTAAAAATGATTTTACTACTCTTTCATCCTGAATATTCGTTGCAACTAAATCGGGAATGATCTGAGCAAAGATTTCATCATTTAAATTAAATTTCAAAGGGGCTATGTCAAAAACGGTAGTAAAAAGCCTATGATAACACTTTTTAGTCACTTGAGGACAACGTTATTTTAGTAACTTTGTTCTAGTCAGTTAGAGGTACTCAAAGCCGTATCCTAAGTATGGATAATGTATTAAAAATAAATAAAACAGTGATATTAAGAAACATCTGGGTATGCATTTATCCAAAAGATGTACAACTATTACCGGTAAAACATACAGTCAGGCAAGGTTGTATTTAAATAAAATTAAAGACAACTTGAATAAAGAACCACGTCAATTAATTTCCATAGGGGAATTTTGTTCTTATTCAGGCCTTCAGTTAGAACATGTTTTTACCAATTACACTCAACAGGTTAAAATCTAGTCTCATTAGATCCTTTCCTTCTGAAGCTCTTCAGGGAGAAAGGTTTTTTTTGAGCGTTTTTATCGATATAGGTATTATTTGTTTTTAAAAAGGACTACCAAACTTTCAAAATGGTATCTTTGTATTAGTGATTTTTGACTTTCATTAAATAGAAAGTCTTAGGTTTTAATTTAATTCAATACGTAATATGCGATTATTTCTTGGTTGTTTCCTTTTTTTATCATTTTTTAAAGGTTTTTCTCAAGGGAATGAATTTTCAATTGATACATTACATATTAAAATTGATTCGCTTTATAGAGAAGATCAATTCTATAGCGGAGTTATTTATAATTCACTTTTAAATCAGCCTGCAGATTTTTCGCAGAATAAAATTTCATTTGGTTTTTCACTCGGTTTTCTTAGAGACATGCCCGTAAATAAAAGCCGAACGGTTGCAATAGCCCCGGGTATTGGTTTTGCCTATAATAATTATATTCAAAATCTATCTATCACGGGTACAAATCAAAATCCTATTTATGCCATAATTCCTTCCAAGGTGAATTATGACAGAAATAAGTTTGAACAGTTATTGGTAGAAATGCCAATTGAATTTAGATGGCGTACTTCAACACCGGAAATATATAAGTTCTGGAGAATTTACGGGGGATTTAAACTAAGTTATTTGTTGATGGACAAGTCGGTTTATGAAGACGATCAAACAAAGGTTAAGATTAAAAACAATAAAGATTTTAATGATTTACTTTATGGAGCTTATATTTCTACGGGATACAACACGATAAATTTATATGCCTATTATGGTTTAAATTCTCTTTTTAAATCAACTGCAAAAATCAATAATGAGACTATTGAATTGCAAACTTTGAGCATTGGGCTCCAATTTTATATTTTATAGCCACAAAAACAGCAACAGCAATTGGGAAATACTTCCAATCAAAAGGCCAATCAGAAGCTCTTTTGGGGAATGTGCCTTCATTTCTAAACGGGAAGAAGCTACAAAACCAGTACTTATAACAAAAAAAACAACCATGTAAATGGCATTTGCCTGGTGGTGAATATTCAATCCAAAAACAAATACGGTTAAAGAAGATACGGCCAACATATGCAAGCTGACCTTAATGTTGAAAAACAAGGAGACGAGAGCGGTTAAGGTGCTTAATAAAGCGCCCAGAAAGAAAAAATGAAGTTCTGGGTATCTTTCAATAGTGATGCTTTTTTGAACCAAGAGGATGATTATAAAGCATTGCAACAATAAAGGGATTTTACGTTGATCAATATTGGGAATCATAATCGAATCTACTTTGCCGGTGGAGCGTAAAAACAGATAAAATACTATTGGTATAAATATTGTTAGTGTTATTATTTGTGTCAATATAATAGTGATTTCTTCTACTCTAAAATTAGAAATGCCAAATAAAAAATAGACGGAAGTGGCCATGGCCGGTATGAATAGCGGATGAAAAATATAGGAAAAAAGGGGGAGTATTTTTTTCAAGTTTCAAAAGGGTATTTGAAGATTGTTTATTAGAATGTAGATTAAAACAAATGATAACAGCTTTCGGGTTTATATTTTTCTTCTCATTCGAGCCACAGGAATTTCTAGCTGTTCCCTATATTTAGCAATGGTTCTTCGCGCAATTGGATATCCTTTGTCTTTTAGGATTTCAGCCAAAAGATCGTCTGCTAAAGGTTTTTGCTTGTCTTCTTCTTCAATGATGGTTTTAAGTATATTCTTGATTTCAAGTGTTGACACATCTTCGCCCTGATCATTTTTCATGGCTTCTGAGAAGAATTCTTTGATGAGTTTGGTGCCATAAGGCGTTTCGACATATTTACTGTTGGCAACCCTAGAAACGGTTGAGATGTCCAAACCAACCCTATCGGCAATGTCTTTTAAAATCATGGGTTTTATCTTGGTTTCATCGCCGTCAAGTAAATATTCCTGTTGGTAATGCATAATGGCGTTCATGGTAACAAATAAGGTGTCCTGACGCTGTTTTATAGCGTCAATAAACCATTTGGCCGAGTCCAGTTTTTGTTTGATAAACTGAACCGCATCTTTTTGGGAATTCGATTTGTCTTTAGAATCCTTATACGTTTGCATCATTTCTTGGTAATCTTTAGAAACGTGCAATGCAGGGGCATTTCTGCCATTTAAGGTTAGTTCTAACTCACCATCGATTATGCGAATGGTAAAGTCGGGAACTACGTTTTCTGTGATTTTATTATTTCCGGCAAATGACCCGCCTGGTTTAGGATTGAGTCTTTCTATTTCATGAATTGCCTTTCTAAGCTGCTCATTGGAAATATTGAATTTTTGAACCAATTTGTCGTAATGTTTTCTGGCAAAAGCATCAAACTGTTGTTCGATGATAGCGGTGGCCAAATCAACGGATTCTGTTGGGGTTTTATGCTTTAATTGCAGTAATAAACATTCTTGTAAATCACGGGCACCCACTCCTGTTGGCTCTAATTCATGGATGATTTGAAGGATACTTTCAACCTGTTTTTCATTGGTATACAAACCTTGCGTAAAGGCCATGTCGTCAACAATGTCTGGGGTACTTCTGCGAATGTAACCCATATCGTCAATGCTTCCCACCAAAAATTCGGCGATATCACGCTCTTCGTCACTTAATATAAAAGTGTTTAATTGATTGATTAAATCTTGATGAAAACTTACGGGAGCAGCAAAAGGAGTTTCCCTGTCGTCATCGTCATCGCTGTAGTTATTGACTTGGGTTTTATAATCTGGGGTCTCGTCACTACTTAAGTAATCGTCTAAGTTGATGTCTTCGGCATCTACTCTGTCTGCTTCCGAATCATCATAATCGTCATACTGCTCATTCTCAAACTCGTCTTTTTCATAAATGTCCTCCTCTTTTCCAGTTTCTAAAGCAGGATTCTCATTCATTTCTTCCAATAAACGTTGTTCAAATGCTTGCGTAGGCAACTGAATTAACTTCATCAGCTGAATTTGCTGTGGAGATAATTTCTGTGATATTTTTAAATTTAAAAACTGCTTTAGCATTGATATGACAAGGTTTGTTAAGCCACTAAGACGCAAAGGCGCAAAGTTTTTATTTTGTTAAAAAGAGAAAAGAGACAAAGGTTTTTTGTTAGTAATTTTTCTTTTTTGTGTTAATAAATCTTCTGATGCCATTTTTTACAAGTGGTACATTAAAGTTAATTAAAAACCCTAAATCTTTATTTAATAATTTCAAATGACTTATTATTTGTGCTTCCCAAACGGGATTGACTTTTTCGACAGATTTTATTTCTATAATAATACAGTCTTCAATGAATAAATCTAACCGTAATCCTTCATCAAACTCAAGTCCGTCATAAACAATTGGAATGTCAATTTGTCTTTTAACATCTAATCCAGCTTTCCTGATTTCGTGAGCTAAGCAAGCTTCATATACTCTTTCTAATAATCCGGGTCCAAGTTCTTTATGAACCTTAAAGGCAGAATGTACAATTATCTTAGCAATCTCTTCAGTTCTTTCTGTAATCATTGTTAATTGCTTTTAATTGCTGCTAAGGCACAAAGGCGCCAAGTTATTAATTCTAAAAACTTTAAATTTTTCTTAGAGCCTTTGTGTTTTTGCTACAAAAATATTTATCACGTTAAAAAAAACTTAGTGTCTTAGAGTCTTCGAAGCAAAAAACCTTTAAGTTTTTCTTAGCGTCTTTGAGCCTTCGTGCAAAAAAAATATTAGTGGTGAAAAATTAAAACTCCGCACTTCCAGGTGTTCTTGGGAAAGGAATTACGTCACGAATATTTGTCATTCCAGTTACAAAAAGTACCAATCTTTCGAATCCAAGTCCAAAACCAGAGTGAACCGCAGAACCGAATCGTCTAGTGTCTAGGTACCACCATAATTCTTCTTCGTCTATTCCTAAGACTCTCATTTTTTCGACCAAAACATCAAAACGCTCTTCTCTTTGAGAACCTCCTACGATTTCTCCAATTCCAGGGAAAAGTATGTCCATCGCACGAACTGTTTTTCCGTCTTCGTTCAAACGCATGTAGAAAGCTTTGATGTTTGCTGGGTAATCAAACAAGATTACCGGACATTTAAAGTGTTTCTCTACCAAATAACGCTCGTGTTCCGATTGTAAATCAGCTCCCCATTCGTTAATGATATAGTTGAATTTTTTCTTTTTGTTTGGAGTAGAATCTCTTAAAATATCAATTGCTTCGGTGTAGGATACACGTTTGAAATTGTTTTCTATTACAAAACCTAATTTTTCCAACAATGGCATTTCACTTCTCTCAGCTTGTGGTTTTGATTTTTCTTCTTCAGTCAAACGACCTTCCAAGAATTTCAAATCATCGCCACAGTGATCCACTGCATATTTCACTACATATTTAATGAAATCTTCGGCAAGATCCATATTATCAGTCAAATCATTGAAAGCCACTTCGGGTTCAATCATCCAAAACTCAGCCAAGTGACGGGAAGTATTCGAGTTCTCCGCTCTAAAAGTTGGTCCAAAAGTATATACTTGGCCTAAAGCCATAGCGTAGGTTTCGGCAACCAATTGTCCAGAAACGGTCAGGCAAGTTTCTTTACCAAAGAAATCTTGTTTGAAGTCCACATTTCCTTCTTCATTTTTTGGTGCGTTTTCAGAAGGCAAAGTAGTTACTTTAAACATTTCACCTGCGCCTTCAGCATCTGTTCCAGTAATAATCGGCGTGTTTACATAGACAAAACCTTTTTCTTGAAAATATTGGTGTACTGCAAATGACAATACCGAACGCACACGCATAATCGCTCCAAAAGCATTCGTACGCACACGTAAATGTGCATTTTCACGCAAGAATTCCAAAGAGTGTTTCTTTGGTTGTATTGGGAATTTCTCGGCATCCGAATCACCAAGGATTTCGATTCTCTTAACTTGAATTTCATATTTCTGACCAGCACCTTTGCTTTCTACTAAGTCACCAGTCACAGAAACTGCCGCACTAGTAGTGATTCTTTTCAAAGTTTCCTCTGGTGTATTCTCAAAATCGACAACACATTGTATATTATTAATGGTAGAACCATCATTTAAAGCAATAAACTGATTATTTCTAAAAGTTCTAACCCAACCTTTTGCATTAATTTCCTGTAACGTCGTTGTACTGTTTAGTAAGTCTTTAACTTTTGTGTGTCTCATTTTAATATTAGATTTTAGAGTTCAGATTTTAGATTAAAACAAAAATCGGTGTTTTAATCTAAATGCAAATATAAATGATTTGTTTGTAATTGTCATGGTGAGCAATGGAGTAATCAAAATGTAATTGGATGATAAACCTAGTTTGGAGCTATCCCGATAGCTATCGGGACCTGTTATCCGCTATATCTTTTACTTCTATAAAGGAAAAAGTAAAAGGTAATTGCGAGAGCAATTCGACTATCAGAGCTTTTTCGGTGAAATTTAGGTAGTTTTAGGAGGTGAAAATTCTTTTTTTCTACCCAAATTACTATAATTAATTTTTATTTTTCAACTCTGCAAATGTACTTACAGCATATAGAGGATAAATCGAAATATCTTCCAAACTCGAAAAATTTTCCAATGAAAACCGAACTCCTTTTTGAATGTTTTTTTCCTTCAAGAATAGGCGTAAACTTTGCATAGCGCCACTCTTGGATGATTTGATTTCCACGGGAATAATGGCTGTGTTTTGTTGAACAATATAATCTACTTCGGCATTAGCCGTTTTGTTTTCCCGATGCCAATAATAAAGTTCGTTTTGTGAAAACGGACTGCTGTATTTTAACCATTCTAAACCAAAAAATAACTCTGCAATGGCTCCTTTGTTTATAACCTCAAAATGGCTTTTCAAAATTATATCTGAAATGTCCAATCCCAAAACACGTTGAAAAATACCCGTGTCTAATAATAGTATTTTTCGCTTTTTTAAATCTATTTCAGCACCAAGAGGGATGCCGTTTGCAGCAGTGTGGGTTACCGGAATGACAAGCCCAGAAAGTATAAGCAGGTGCAACGCTTCTTTTATTTGTAAATTGGTTAGATGATTGCCGATTTTTATATAAATAAATTTCGCGCCCATTTGCTTAGAAACCGATTCGAATACTTCATTGATTCTTGTGGATGGAACTTTCTTTTTGTATTTGATGAAATCACTTTTTAACGATAAAAGTAAATCATCTAATACCTGTTGTGCTTCCAGAAGACTTTTGTTTACTATAAATCGAGCGACAACTTCCGGCATTCCGCCCACGAGTAGAAATTGTTTAAAATAGTCGATTAGTTTTTGATGAAAAATGGCGTCCAATGGGAATTCAGCACTTGCTTTTTTCTTTAGTTCCAGTAGCCGCTCTTCATTCATTGCGCCAAGAAATTCATCAAATGATAAAGGATAAATAAATATCGTTCTAATTCTCCCAACTCCAAATGAAGGTAATGTTTCTAAAGCAAATTCTAATAAAGAACCTGCGGCAATAACATGTAAATTTGGTTTTTGTTCGTAAAAATAGCGTAAGGCAGTGATGGCATTGGGACAAGATTGAATTTCGTCTAAAAATAGCAATGTTTTTCCTTCTTCTATCGGGATGTTGAATGCTATTTCGAGTTTAGAGCAAATGCTATCTATACTATTGTTTTCGTTGAACAAAGTATGAATGGCACTATTTTCTTCTAGATTTATTTCTAAGAAATAAGAAAATGATTTTCCTATATTCCGTACTGATGATGACTTGCCAACCTGTCTTGCTCCTCGTAACAATAACGGCTTTTTATATATGTCATTCATCCAGGAACTCAAATGACTGTCAATAAATCTATTAATGTATTTTTTTGTATTTTTCATAGGCAAAAAAATGAGCTAAATGATATTTAGTAGAGGCAAATATAGATCAAAAATGACAAAAAACACACCCGAAAATTAAAAATATAAATTTTAGGGTGCTACTAATGAGCCGTTATTTTGTAATGGCAACAAATGTATTTCAGAAAACCACTCCTATTTTTTTTCGAAATCGTCAATCTCTTCGTCTGTAAATTCGAGGACTTCAATTTTTGGCTCAATAAATTCCTGTTCGTTCGCAATAGTTTTGTTCAAGGTTAAAACCAATGCAGGCAACAACATCAAATTAGACAACATTCCGAATAATAAAGTCAGTGAAATCAGACCTCCAAGAGCAATGGTTCCCCCAAAACTCGAAAGCATAAATACTGAAAATCCGAAGAACAAAACGATAGAAGTATAAAACATACTCAGACCCGATTCGCTAAAGGTAGCGTAAACGGATTTCTTGATCTTCCAGTTGTTTTTTCTGAGCTCCTCTCGGTATTGAGCCAGGAATCGAACGGTATCATCGACCGAAAGTCCAAACGCGATACCGAAAACCAAAATCGTAGAAGGTTTTAAAGGAATATCCAAAAAACCCATGATTCCTGCGGTAAGCAACAACGGCAAGAGATTTGGTATTATCGAAACTAACACCATTTTGACTGAACGAAACATAAACGCTATCAAAAGTGCAGTTAGGAAAAAGGCAAATAGCAAAGAAGAAAGCAAGTTGTCAAGTAAATATCCAGTTCCTTTTTGAAACACCAATGCTTTTCCCGTAATAATTACATTGTATTGGTCGGGCGGAAAAAGTATATCTGCTTTTCTGCGAATTTCGGATTCAATAATAGGGATTCTGCTGCCGCTTTCGTCACGCATAAACGTGGTAATTCTTGCCACTTGTCCTGTAGCATCGACATAACTTTTCATCAAGTTTTCTTTGGAATCCTTCGTGGCATTTTTGGCAAAGGATAATATAAAGGCCTGCTCCTGAGAAGTGGGTAAATCGTAATAATCAGGATTTCCGTTGTAATACGCCTGTTTGGAGAATTTTACCAAATTGACAATCGAAATTGGTTTTGAAAGCTCTGGGATTTCTTCAATCGTTTTTTGAAGTTCATCCATTTTTTTCAAAGTAGACAGTTTCATGACCCCTTTTTTGCGTTTGGTGTCGATCATTATTTCTAATGGCATCACCCCGTCAAATTCTTTTTCAAAAAACACAATATCCTTGAAAAAATCTTCTTTTTTGGGCATGTCTTCAATCAAACTGCCTGAAATGCGCATTTGAAAGATACCAATGATACTAATAACCAAAAGACTTACGGCTACTACATAAATAGAGAAACGGTTGTATTTTACGTTTCTTAGAATCCAATCCATGAAACGCTTAATGGAATTTCTGTCCAAATGCTCCAAATGTCTTTCTACTGGCGCAGGGGCATAACTGTGTAAAATTGGAATAGTAATAATACATAGAATGAAAAGCATCAAAATGTTGATGGAAGTCACATTCCCAAATTCTATAAGCAGTTTGTTGTTGGAAGATATGAAGGTGAAAAAACCTATCGCGGTGGTCACATTGGTCATCAAGGTTGCCATTCCGACTTTTGTGGTTACACGCTGTAATGCTTTGGCTTTGTTTCCGTGAATTTTGTATTCCTGGTGGTATTTGTTGGTTAGGAAAATACAGTTGGGAATCCCGATAACAATCATCAAGGTTGGGACCATCGCGGTTAGCACCGTAATCTCATAATTTAATAATCCCAAAATACCAAAAGACCACATTACGCTAATGATCACAATGAATAGCGAAATCATTGTGGCTCTAAAACTTCTGAAAAAGTAAAAGAACAATAGGGACGTTATAAATAAAGCGGCCCCGATGAAAAGTCCGATTTCTTTTAAGATGGTTTGTGCATTCAGCGTTCGAATGTAAGGCATTCCTGAAACACGAAGTTTGATGTCGGTTTCTTTTTCGAAGACTTTTATGGCAGGGATCAGTTCGTTGAGCACATAATTTTTTCTCTCGGGAGTGTTTACAATCTTTTTGTCAAGGTAAACCGCAGAGCGAATACTTCCGGATCTTTTATTGAAAAGCAATCCTTCGTAGAAAGGGAGTTTGTTAAAAAGTTCGTGCTTTATTTTTTGAAGATAGTCTTTGTCCAGTGTTTTGCTTTGGTCAATAAACGGAACCAGTTCGAATTTTTCAAGGGTTTCATTTTTTTGCAATTTTTTCAAGTCATTCAATGAAATAACCAAATCAATGTCTTTGTTTGATTTGATCGTGTTCATTAATTTTACCCAAGAGGCATATACTTTTGGGGTGAATATGGCGTCATTTTTTACGCCAATGACAATCAGGTTTCCTTCTTCGCCAAATTTATTCAGAAAGGAATTGTATTGAATGTTGACGATATTGTCGGCTGGTAATAAATTGGCTTCGGTATGGGTGAAATGGATGTTTTTCCATTGCATCGCCAAAAGTGCCGTAATTAGTGCAATTATCGACAACATTAGTATTCTATTTCTAAGAACAACTCTAGCGATTAATTCCCAAAATCCCAGACTAAACCATTTTTTCATATTGAAATTTTTAACGCGGCAAATTTACAAAAAGCGATACAGTTATTTTGCTTTTTTAAGCATTTGATTTGCAGTTTTTTTTGAGCGTATGTTATTGATGGAATTAAATTTCGGTTACTATTTAAAATTGTTTGATTATTAATAGATTTGTTTTTCTCATCTTTGTTTTTTGAAAATTAATTGGGCACTATTACAGGTATGAAAAATTATAAGAATACAGTTTTTTATTTGGTTATCACTGGCGGTTTTTCTGCTCTAATTTACTGGATTATACTACAAGGGAAACATTTAGAAATATCCAAAACGATACTTACTCCTACAGCTACTAATGATTCTTGGGGAGATTTTGTGGTATCGATGGTGCATAATATAAAAGATCCATTGGCTATTTTATTGGCACAAATCATAATGATTATATTGGTGGCCCGTTTTTTTGGATGGGTTTTCAAAAAAATAGGACAGCCTTCGGTAATTGGCGAAATTATTGCCGGTATTGCTTTGGGACCATCCCTGTTGGGGGCGTATTTTCCTGAATTTTCGGCGGGTTTATTTCCAGTTGAGTCTTTGCCAAATTTAAAATTTTTGAGCCAAATCGGTCTGATACTTTTTATGTTCGTTATTGGAATGGAACTCGATATCAAAGTGTTGAAAAACAGGGCGAAAGAGGCCATTGTCATAAGTCATGCCAGTATTGTGATTCCATTTGCTTTAGGAATCGGATTGGCCTATTTTGTTTACAATCGATTTGCTCCAGAGGGAGTTAAGTTTCTTTCTTTCAGTTTGTTCATGGGAATTGCCATGAGTATTACTGCATTTCCTGTTTTGGCACGAATTGTTCAAGAAAGAGGAATGCACAAAACTAAACTGGGTGCTATTGCAATTACATGTGCCGCCGCCGATGATATTACGGCTTGGTGTTTATTGGCCGTGGTAATTGCGATTGTAAAGGCAGGAACCTTTGTAAGTTCACTATATATTATTTCGTTGGCTTTGCTTTATGTTCTCTTGATGATCTTTCTGGTGAAACCTTTTTTGAAAAGAATTGGGGACTTATATGGGGACAAAGACAGTTTGAGTAAACCTGTAGTGGCTATCTTTTTTCTGACGTTGATTATTTCTTCTTATGCTACCGAGCTAGTAGGGATTCACGCATTGTTTGGTGCTTTTATGATGGGAAGTATCATGCCGGATGTTGCCAAATTCAGAACCGTTTTTATAGAAAAAGTGGAGGATGTTTCAGTTTTATTGTTACTTCCGTTGTTTTTTGTTTTTACAGGATTAAGAACAGAAATAGGATTGATTAATGATCCTTATCTTTGGAAAGTTACTGGTTTTATTATATTGGTTGCGGTAGTGGGTAAATTTTTAGGAAGCGCTTTGGCAGCAAAATTTGTTGGACAAAGTTGGAGAAATAGTTTAATCATTGGCGCCTTGATGAATACAAGAGGCTTAATGGAACTAATCGTTCTTAATATAGGACTTGAACTTAAAGTGCTTACACCTGAGGTTTTTACGATGATGGTAATCATGGCACTGGTGACCACTTTTATGACTGGTCCAGCTTTGGATGTAATTAATTATATTTTTAAAACCACAGATGTAACAGATCATGAAGAGGAAATAAACCATAGTAAATACCGAATTTTAATCTCCTTTGGAAACAACGAAAAAGGGAAATCGCTGTTGCGTTTGGCCAATAGTTTGGTAAAAAAACAAAAAGCTAAAGCCAGTATTACCGCTTTGCATTTATCGTTAAGTGATGAAATTCACACCTTTAATATGGAGGATAAAGAGAAAAATAGTTTTAGTCCGATTGTAGAAGAGGCAACTATTTTAAAACAAGAAATCACGACTATTTTTAAGGCAACTATTGATATAGAAACCGAAATAACGGATATTGCCAATCAAGGAGACTATGATTTATTATTGGTAGGTTTAGGAAAGTCTATTTTTGAAGGAACCATTTTAGGAAAAGTGATTGGGTTTACTACCCGAATTATCAATCCAGAACGATTAATAGATAAGTTTACCGGTAAGGAAGGTTTGTTTGCCAATTCCCCATTTGATGAAAGAACAAGACAAATTGTTTTGAAAGCCAAAATGCCTTTGGGAGTTTTGATAGACAAAGACTTGCAACAAGTAAATCATGTTTTTATGCCCATTTTTGGTGCCGAAGATTCCTTTTTGATTGATTACGCACAAAAGTTAATTTATAATAATGATTCTACGGTTGCTTTCTTGGACATCAATGGTCACATTGATTCTAACTTTGTAATGGAAAGCGCGATCAGTTCGTTAAAGCAAAAATTCCCAAATAATATTATTTTGGATGATGAATCCATTCTTAAAATGGATTTCTTAGAGAGACAAGATCTAATGATTGTGAGTCTGGAAAGTTGGAAGGATTTGTTGGATTCTCGCTCTGTTTGGCTGAGCGGAGTTCCTTCGGTGTTGATTATAAAACCTTAATTGTGAATTGGATTCTACTTATTATAGCAGGTTTTTTTGAAGTAGGTTTTGCTACCTGTTTGGGCAAAGCCAAAGAAACCTCTGGAATGACATCTACTTTGTGGATGATTGGATTTTTCATAGCCCTTTCTGTCAGTATGGCTTTATTGTACAAAGCTTCACAAACGTTGCCAATTGGCACCGCTTATGCAGTTTGGACCGGCATTGGAGCAGTAGGGACAGTTCTGGTAGGTATTTTTGTCTTCAAAGAACCCGCTACTTTCTGGAGGCTTTTTTTCTTGTTTACTTTGATAACGTCTATAATTGGGCTGAAATTTGTGTCGTCACATTAAATGTAAAAAAGCTTTCTAACTATTTTTATATCCCCAAATCAAGAATGAAAGTCAATTTTATAGCCAAATTATCTTCAAATTTGCTCAAATGATTCGGGCCATATCGATAATAACCGCCAAGACCCAGGCCGTTATAGATTTGGTTGAGTTCTATTCCGGACTCGAAAAAGCCTTTGTTCAGTGTTTTAAAATCTATCCCTATATGATTTTCTTGGTTTTTCATACTGCCCCAAGCCATTCGGGTTACAAAATCTACAGCGGGCTTTACTTTTTTGAAAAGGAAAATCCTGTTAAAGCCGTGTTTGAATTGAAAGGACATGAATTCACTGGAGAAAAACTCATTGAAATACATGGTTTCAAAGCTATTTTTACCAGCAAAAGTGATGCGCTGTAAAACGGTTTCTTTGTTGAGATTATTAGGTGAAGCACTATACAATTGAGGGAGTGGAAGGTGGCCAAAAGCCCGACCAGCCTCAAACAATAAGTGGGTTCTTTGGCCGTCTAAATGCTTTATTTGGTATTCTGCTTTGAAGTCTGCTTTGGTAAAACTAAAATCATTATTCAAAATATCGGGGATCGATTGTGTAAGCTGAAAAGTAAATTTCGGAAACCTTTTGTCAGTTTCTATTCTTCCCGTTGGCGTTTGCATATAATCACTGTACGGATTCCATTTTAGCGAAATCGTAGCTGTTGTCATGGTGTAGGTTTCGTATAAAGTGCCGTTGCCGTTGTAGGTGTAATTGAATTTTGGCTCAACAAAGGTATTGGCAAATACCAAAATACTTTCCATTTTGGGGATGATTTTAGATTCTATGGCAATTCTCCATTGCTCATATCGATAAAAAGTACTGAAGTTGATGGAGCGAGGGTCGTAAATCTTGAATGCTTTTTTATCGACGGCATAATCCGTAGTTGCAATTTGCCGAAGATCATCGGTATAGCTAACGCCAATCCACGTATTAGAAAATTTATGTACTCGAGTGCCTATTCCTAAATTGTATTTAAATGCGTCGTCTCTTAGTCCATAAGCGGAGTAGCCTTCTAATCTGTATTTTCTTGAAAATTTGTCATTTGTAATGCCGCCAATGCCCAATCGTAGGCCTTCGTAGTTGTTGTAACTTATTATTTTACGCAAATCGAAATCCCAAATCTTGAGTGGAAGGTATCCGCTAAGGATTTTACGGCCAAGGTTAAGTCGTTTTTCTACTCTTTTTTGTATAGAAATACTGTCCAGTAAAATGTATGTTTTTTGACTACGGATGTCTAAGCTGTCTTTTCTATATTTGACCCAAAAGCTTTCGGGTCTATTAATGGCATCATCTTTAATTTCGATTTTAACAACGGGCTTCTTTATATTTATTGGGGTGTTGTATTGAAAATCAAAATTATTGGTTTGGGATTGTAAATAAATATAATCTGATTCGGTTCTTTTTCTAGGTTTTAGATCTTCTTCAATGTCCCCGTCAAATTGAATCGTACCTCCTAGGATTTTTATATCATCATCATTAACCCCTTTTACGATTTTGAAATTCTTTTGGGTTGGAAACCATAATTTTTCCTTTGGAATGTATTGAAATTCATGAATACCACTAATGTCAAGTAATCCTTTGATACGCATAATGGCTTTTGCAATGGCATAACTGTTTTTGTCGATATAAAGAATGCCTTCAAGACCAGCAGCTTTTTTCTTTTCTTTGTTTTTAAAGTAAACCATATAGGTGCTTCTTCCGTTTATGGCTACAGTATCTAACAATTTATAGTTATACTCTTCTAAACCATTTTTGGCAATAGGACTGTTGTATTTGGTTTCAAAAAGTTCATATTTTGAGTCGTATATGGAGAAGGATTGCAAATTAAAAGAAAGTACTTCGTAAACGGGTTGTTTGAAACCCGCCATTCTGGTTCCCAAAATGGTTTCTTTTATTTTATTGTCGCTGTACTGGTATTGTGATACTTTTTCGGTTTGAAATAAATGCTGTTTCTTTATAAGTTGTTTGAATTTATAATCGGTAGAATCTAATTTTTTTAATTTTTTTTCAAACGGTACAGTGGTAAAAACAGAGTCAATACTTCCGTTTATGGAGTCTGGATTTGCTGTAACAATGAGTTTGTTGTAGGATTTAAATTCAAAACTACGGAGTCTTTCTAAGGGATTGTTTTTCTTTTTGTTTGCAATAGTTTTTTCGATGATTCGAATCGCTGGGTTTTCATTAGAAACGATGACTTCATGAAGTTCATCCGTTTTTTGAACAAGTAAAACACTATAGAATGATTTGTTATTTTGAGTGGGAATCGTATTTTTTAAGTAGCCCACATAAGAAATTTCAAGAGTCGTTATTTCTTTCTGGGAGGTAATACTAAATTTTCCATCTACATCAGATACGGTGTTTGTACCTTCATTGGTACTTATTGTTGCAAAAGGGAGTGTTTTTTTTGTTGAAGCGTCTTTCACAATTCCGTTTACTTGAAATTGCGCTTGAAGCGAAAGCGTAAAAAAGAAGAACAATGCAATAAAGTGCTTCATAAAAAAAGATGCTAACTATTCGGACTCTAATCTTAAATGCGATTACACAAAACTTTGAATTGCCTCTAGCTTTAGCTAGAGGAATGAAGTTTTGTTGTAGCAAAAATAGCAATAAAAAAATCCGTCTCGTTCCAAAAAACAAGACAGATTTAATATAATGATCATAAAAGATTAAACTTTCATGATTTCGGCTTCTTTGACAGCTAGATGCTCATCTATTTTTTTTATAAAAGAATTAGTCAAGTTCTGAACTTCTTCTTCGGCGCTTTTGCAAATGTCTTCCGAAGTTCCGTCTTTTTCTAATTTTTTAATATCCGTATTGGCATCTTTTCTGGCGTTTCTAATACCAATTTTGGCGTCTTCAGCTTCTACTTTAGCTTGTTTTGCCAGTTCACGTCTTCTGTCTTCAGTAAGAGGTGGAACACTAATAATGATCAGGTCGCCATTATTCATTGGGTTAAACCCAAGATTGGCAATCATAATCGCTTTTTCGATAGGATGCAACATGTTTTTTTCAAAAGGTTGAAGCGTAATCGTTCTTGCGTCCGGCACACTAATTTTTGAAACTTGAGAAAGCGGAGATGCTGATCCGTAATAATCTACAAAAACACTCCCCAACATGGCTGGTGATGCTTTTCCTGCACGAATATTTAAAAAAGCTTTTTCTAAATGTTCAATAGAACCTGTCATAGATTCTTTGGTACTATCTAATATAAATTCAATTTCTTCTGTCATAATTTTTTATTTAGTGGTCAGTGATCAGTTTTTAGTGATCAGTTCCGACTGCAAACTGAACACTGAATACTGCTAACTATATATTAACTACGGTTCCTATATTTTGTCCTTCACAAATTTTCAATAGATTGCCTATTTTGTTCATGTCAAAAACGACTATTGGTAATTTGTTTTCCTGGCTTAAAGTAAATGCTGTGGTGTCCATTACGTTTAATCCTTTTTTTAATACATCATCAAAAGAAATGTAGTCAAACTTTACAGCCGAAGCATTTTTCTCAGGATCCGAATCATAGACACCGTCTACACGAGTTCCTTTTAGAATCACATCGGCATTAATTTCGATACCGCGTAAAACGGCAGCTGTATCTGTTGTGAAATAAGGGTTTCCTGTTCCTGCTCCAAAAATCACGATTCTTCCTTTTTCAAGATGACGATCCGCTCTTCTTTTGATGTAAGGCTCTGCAATTGATTCCATTTTTAAGGCAGTTTGCAGACGCGTTTTCATTCCTTTTTCTTCAAGAGCTCCTTGTAATGCCATTCCGTTGATAACTGTGGCTAGCATTCCCATGTAGTCACCTTGCACTCGATCCATTCCGGCACTGGCTCCTGCAACACCTCTAAAAATGTTTCCTCCACCAATTACTATAGCGATTTCTACTCCTTTTGCGTGAATTTGCTTGATTTCATCGGCATATTCCGCCAATCTTTTTGGATCGATTCCGTATTGTAAATCACCCATTAAAGCTTCGCCGCTTAATTTCAGAAGGATTCTTTTGTATTTCATCAGTCAGTTTTTATTTTAAGGTCTCCCTAGAATTATCGAAAGTAAATTGCATTACATTTTAAGTCAGTATTGCATAATTTGTGCAAATATAGACATATTCTGATTTTTTTGAAAATAGAGTTACTTAAATATTTAAATTAAGTTTTTTGGCAACTATTCCGTACGCTCATTTAGATGCTAAGGCACTAAGTCGCTATCCCGATAGATTCGGTGTTGATTTACAGTTGAAATATTAATTTTTTATTTTCGAGATATTAATTTTTCTTTTTTTAAACTGTCTGCTTAAACTTTAGCAACTTAGGGTCTAGTGAAGAATTAAGTTTTTTATATGATTTTTTAGCCGACTCGTACCCAATAGTAAAAATAGCTTCCATTTTTGCTTTATTGGTTTCGAATGTGCTATACAATGATAGCGCTTCGGGCTTAATCAACCAATCGCAATGATCAAATTTCTGTATACTGGAATTGGCCGAAAATAGATCAAAAGCTCTGGACGTTACAGATTTGATTGAGTTTAAATCTTTGGCTTCTATTTTTTGCATTGGACTAACGTAAACTCCGATTAAAGTTTCGCATTTATCTTTTAAAATTTCGGTTGGAAAATGATTGAGAATACCACCATCACTGTATAATTTGCCATTAATTTCATAAGGTGACATTACTCCCGGAAATGACGATGATGCCAAAATAGCATCTATTGTTTTTGTTTCGGGATTAAATATTTTAGTTTTTCCTTTGATCATGTCTGTTGCGGTAATATGAACAGGAATTCTAAGTTCTGACAAAGTAGTATCCTTGAAAATTTCGTAAAAATACTCTTTGAAGGATTCTGAATCAATCAATCCGGCTTTTGTGAAGGTGAAATGTTTCCAATGGAAAAAATAAATGGACTTAAAGAATTCCAAAATATCCATCGGTGATTTTCCGATTCCGTATAAAGCCGCAACGATTGATCCAGCACTTGAACCTGCAATCTCAATAGGAACAATGTTTTTTTCTTCCAAGAATTGTAAAACCCCAGCATGTGCAATGCCTTTTGATCCCCCTCCGGATAATATTAAACCGATTGATTTTGATTTGTCGTCCATTTTATAAATTTATGCATTTTGTTTGGTCTAAAGTGATTTTTATCACCTTTTTAAAGGAACAGTATTCCTAATTTTACAAAAAATAATAATTCAATTATGAAAATCTCAGTTGCCAAAGCGTTATTTAATAGTTATACCTATTTGGAGTATAGAAAAATTGTTACCGATTTGTTGTCCGAAGGAAAGTCAACGGGTAATGAGCAATCCGAAGATTTGTTGCATTACAGTACCTTGAATGAAACGCGTTTGAAACGTTTGGATAAAACTATAACCGTTCCCGAGGAAATTAGTGCAGAATTAAAGGCATTGGAAAAGGAATATATTTGGTTGGTCATAGTTGAAGGCTGGTGTGGAGATGGCGCACAAATTTTGCCAATATTAAATAAAATGGCTTTAGAGTCGAACAGAATCGATTTGAGAATCGTTTTTCGCGATTTGAATGATGATGTAATGAATCATTTTTTGACCAATGGAGCCAGAGCCATACCAAAACTTATCATAATTGACAAAGCATCTGGGAAGGTTTGTAATCATTGGGGACCAAGGCCAAAAGGCGCTTCGGAATTAATTAAAAACTATAAGGAACAATTCGGAATTGTAGATGAAGAAGCCAAATCGCAATTGCAATTGTGGTATTTACATGACAAGGGTTTGTCTATTCAGAATGAAGTTGTAGAGATAATGGAAAGTATGAAATGTAACCTATTAATATAATTTTTTTATTTTATTTTTATTTGTGTCAAAAAATATGTAAATTGCTGACTGCTAACCGGATCTATTATTTTGATTTGCTTTTTTATTGGTGCATTTAAATATTGTTTAACAATTTTTTTAAAAAACATCGTTATGAAAAAACTATTTGAAAAAGTTTATGATTATGTGTCTCATTTGCTGTTTGGAAATGAAAGTGCCACTCATTATTAACCAATAGTGGGGGTAAATTGTAGAAAAGTATGGATTAACAATACTTTAGTTTTAGCAAAAACACATCGCAAATCCAATTTTGTATTTGTTATGTGTTTTTTTTTGATTATAATCGAGGAGTTAGAGTTTGCTCGAATAAACTCACATCTATAGCATCTTTCACATCGTAATCCCCAATTTTTGTTCGGCGCAAAACTGTCAAGTGTGAGCCTGAATTCATAGCTTTTCCAAAATCAAAAGCAAGGGAGCGGATATAGGTTCCTTTGCTGCAAACTACTCTAAAGTCGATTTCTGGAAGTGCAATTCTTGTGATTTCAAATTCGTGAATGGTGGTTTTTCTCGAAGCAATTTCTACCGCTTCTCCAGCGCGTGCATGTTCGTATAAGCGTACTCCGTCTTTCTTTATGGCCGAAAAAATAGGTGGCTTTTGGTCAATTTCGCCCAAGAATTGTTTTACGGTTTCGTGTATGAGGGTCTCGTCGATATGCTCCGTTGGGAAAGTTTGATCAATTTCGGTTTCGAGATCATAGGATGGAGTGGTGGCTCCAATATAAAAGGTGCCGGTGTATTCTTTGGCTTGACCTTGAAGTTCAGAGATTCTTTTGGTAAATTTTCCAGTACAAACCAATAATAATCCAGAGGCTAATGGATCCAGAGTACCCGCATGTCCAATCTTGAATTTTTTAGGTAACCCTACTTTATTGATAAGTGCATATTTGAGTTTATTTACCGCTTGGAAAGAAGTAAAATGCAAGGGTTTGTCAATTAAGAGGATTTGTCCGTTTAAGAAATCTTCGGCGGTTATCAATGGGCTATTGTTTTATGTATGAAAAGTAAATTAGAAGAAAAATACCAACGATTATTCTGTACCATCCCCAAGGCTTGAAACCGTATTGTTTGATGATTCCAATAAAAAATTTGATGGCTATAATGGCTACAATAAAGGCAATGACATTACCCATTAAGAATAATTTTATGTTTTCTGGAGATTGAATAAGAAGTTCGTACCCTTTTAGTTGTGATACTTCGTAAGTCTTTAATAATAAAGAATAAGTGGTTACCGCCAACATTGTTGGGACTGCGAGGAAAAAAGAAAATTCCGCAGCGGCTTGACGTGTTAATCCTTGTTGCATACCTCCAATAATAGAAGCGGCAGAACGACTCGTTCCTGGCATCATCGCTAAACATTGCCAAAAACCAATTGCAACTGCTTTTTTAATAGAGATCTCTTCTTCTGTTACTATGGTTGGACTTTGGAATCTACTGTCTACAAATAGCAATATAATTCCGCCAAGGATCAGTACAATTGCAATAGGAATTGGATCTCCAAGTACGGCTTCTATTTTGTCGTCGAATAATTTTCCCAAAACCAAAGCCGGTATCACAGCGCAAGCTAGTTTGATGTAGAAATTTAGTTTAGAGAAATCAAAAAATTTCTTCCAGTATAATGCCACTACGGCCAAAATTGCTCCAAACTGAATGGATACTTGGAATAATTTTACGAAATCGTCGTTTTGAATATTGAAATAAGAACTTACAAAAATCATATGTCCTGTTGAGGAAATAGGAAGATATTCAGTTAAACCTTCAACAATGGCAAGGAGGATAGCTTGTAATGTGTTCATTTTGCAGTAGTGATCAGTGATCAGTTTTTTTAGTGATCAGTTGATTTAGTTTGCTTTTTACTGCAAACTGCAAACTGATTACTGTTTACTGTTTACTTATTTTTTAGGATTTTTAAGAATGGCATAAATGGTGATTCCAAAACCAATTAAAACAGTTGTTGGTGCCAAACGAATTCTTCTGAAATCGAAAACAGAGTCGTTAAAAACATTAGGATCATCACTTCCTCCTCCAGACATTAGGATGAAACCCAATGCAATTACTCCAATTCCGATTAATAGAATTTTATAGTTTACTTTTTCGAAAAGAAAATCTTGTTTGTGTTCTTCGTTTTTCATTTTTATTTATTTTTCTAATCTTAGGATGATTTGCGTTTACTTTTAGTTCTGCACCCGAGCCTAAAAGACGAACTGGTGAAGCAATCTAAAATCTATATTCTAAAATCTTAAATTAGTATAGGTCGTCTGTTCTTAAATTCAAGAAACGTTGTGTGGCAAAATAAGTACTCAGCCAAGTGATTAAAACGCCAATTCCAAAAACGCCAATTAAAACAAGACCTATCAGTAATTTGTCGTCTAGGATTCCAAGATCGGGAAAACTGGTTTCCAGATAAATCAAAACTCCAATTAAAGCAAGAATTGCTAGACCAGCTCCAATCATACCTAGTTTTATGCTACGCATTACAAATGGTTTTCTGATAAAGGATTTGGTAGCTCCCACCATTTGCATCGTTTTGATGATAAATCGATTCGAATGTATAGAAAGTCTCAATGAACTATTGATTAGTAACACCGCAATAAATGTTAGGAATGCACTGACGATTAAAATCCACATACTTACTTTTTTGATGTTATCGTTGACTAAGTTTACCAATTGTTTGTCATAAACGATGTCCGAAACCATTACGTTTTTGCGCAATTGTGATTCGATTTTTGCGATACTGTCTCTAACAACGTAATCGGCTTTTAAGTGAATGTCGTATGAATTTTGCAATGGGTTTTCGCCTAGAAAGGTTACGAAATCCTCGCCTATAATATCGGTGTGTTCTTTTGCAGCTTGCTCTTTGGAAACATACACAAAAGATTTAGAGAATTTGGTTTTCTTCAAATCTTGACCAAAAGCTTTAAGTATAGTGTCGTTGGCTTCTTTTTTGAAGAAAACGGTCATTGCTATTTCTTCTTTGAAGTCATCGGCCAGTTTTTTGGAATTGATAATAAACAATCCCAATATACCCAGTAGAAACAATACCAAGAATACGCTTAGTACTACTGAAAAATAAGAAGAAATTAACCTGCGCTTTTGAAAATTTTCAAAGGATGAACTCATAATGTATCTAAATTATGGGGTAAAAATAATAAACATATTCTTTAATTTGAAGTTAATAACTCCCAAAGTTTTAACTTTCGTACAATAAATGTAAATTTGTCGACTCATTATTCTTTTTAGCTCTTCTTTTTAGCTTTGTTTTTTTGGTGATTGTGAATTATTTACACCAAATGTCTTGGTTTCGAGAGCGCGTGAGGGATAGAAGCTGGCTACCGAAGTAGCGCGCATAGCCCGACCCATTAAGGAAAAGGGCCGAATAAGCGGTGCTATAAGTTGGCCCTTTTTCTTAATGAGGTCACGCCCAAATGAATTTTAAGTTAAAATACGAATTAATATAGATGCACCTTTGGTTGCTTTACTGAAGGTTTTGCAAAACAATAAAAATGACTTGAGTATGCGATAGCATGACTCCATTTAAAAACAATAAAAAAGAGGAATGAAGTACAATCCGAACGAAATTGAGGCCAAATGGCAAAAATACTGGGCAGAGCATAAAACTTTTGCAGCCAAAAACGATTCAGACAAACCAAAACATTATGTATTGGATATGTTTCCTTATCCGTCAGGAGCGGGATTGCACGTGGGGCATCCGCTAGGGTACATCGCATCGGATGTGTATTCGAGATACAAAAGACACCAAGGTTTTAATGTGTTGCACCCGATGGGGTATGACAGTTTTGGGTTGCCGGCGGAACAATATGCTATTCAAACGGGGCAACGTCCTGAGGATACCACTTCGGTAAATATTGATGGCGGTGTGGATAAAGAAGGAAAAGTGATTGCTGGGTACAGAAAGCAATTGGATAAAATAGGATTTTCATTTGATTGGGATCGCGAAGTGCGTACTTCGAATTCGGATTATTACAAACATACGCAATGGATTTTTATCCAATTGTTTAATTCTTGGTATAATAAAAATACGGACAAAGCCGAAGATATTACAACTTTGATTTCAATTTTCTCTACAGAAGGAAATGCGAAGGTGGATGCAGTTTGTGATGACGCTATTGATGCTTTCACGGCAAGTGAATGGAACGCTTTCGCAAAAGAACAGCAGGAGAAAATTTTGCTGCAATACCGATTGACATATTTGGCGGAGACGGAAGTGAACTGGTGTCCTGGATTGGGAACGGTTTTGGCGAATGACGAAATTGTAAACGGTGTTTCGGAACGTGGCGGTTATCCTGTGATTCGTAAAAAAATGACACAATGGAGCATGCGAATTTCGGCTTATGCGGAACGTTTGCTACAAGGTTTGAATGATATTGATTGGAGTGAAAGTATTAAGGAAAGTCAACGCAACTGGATTGGAAAATCTGTGGGGGCGATGGTTTCATTTGCTGTAAAACCTCACCCCCAGCCCCTCTCCAGAGGAGAGGGGAGCCAAGCTGTTGAGAAGGGGTATATGACAGCTAATGCTTCTATTGCTTCGCAATTGGTTGGTAACGCTAGGGAAAAGCGTAAGAATCCAACTGAAGCTGAAGATGTACTTTGGCAGGAAGTTAGGAATTCGAACTTAGGATATAAAATAAGAAGACAGCATTATATTGGTAATTTTATTGTTGATTTTGTTTGTCTTGAGAAAAAGTTAATTATTGAAGTTGACGGAGGGTATCACGATACAAAAGAACAAATTGAATTAGATGAACTACGAACATTAGAGTTGGAACAAAAACATCTTTATAAAGTAATTCGTTTTACTAATGAAGAAGTTTTAAATGATATTAAAACTGTTTTATCAAAAATAAAAGAAGAATTAAGCTTGCGAAATTCTTTTAACACGAACGTGGAGCTAGCTCCCCTCTCCTCAGGAGAGGGGTTGGGGGTGAGGTTTATTGAGGTTTTCACAACCCGTCCTGACACCATCTTCGGAGTAACCTTTATGACTTTGGCTCCAGAACACGAATTGGTTTCGCAAATCACGACTCTAGAACAAAAAGCAGCAGTTGAAGCCTATATAGAAAAAACAGCCAAGCGTTCTGAAAGGGAGCGTATGGCCGATGTGAAAACCATTTCGGGAGTTTTTACAGGAGCATATGCGGAACATCCGTTTACAAAAGAATCAATTCCGGTTTGGATTGGCGATTATGTTCTTGCAGGATACGGAACAGGCGCAGTGATGGCGGTTCCTTGTGGAGACGAAAGAGATTATGCTTTTGCAAATTTCTTCAAAGGGCAAAACGGCATGCAGGAGATTAAAAACATCCAAGAAGGAGCTGATATTTCAGAGAAACCGTTTGATGACAAAGAGAAAACGCTTTTGGCCAATTCCGATTTTCTAAACGGATTGAATTATAAAGAAGGAACCAAAAAGATAATTGAAGAACTAGAAAAAATAAACCAAGGAAAAGGGAAAATCAATTACCGTTTGCGTGATGCGGTTTTCTCCCGTCAGCGTTATTGGGGAGAGCCTTTCCCTGTGTATTATGTGAATGGTTTGCCACAAATGATAGAGGCGAAACATTTGCCGATTATCTTACCCGAAGTGGAGAAATATTTACCAACCGAAGACGGGCAACCACCTCTAGGGAATGCTTTGGTTTGGGCTTGGGATACTTCAAATAATAAAGTGGTTGAAACGAGTTTGGTTGATAATACTACGGTTTTTCCATTAGAATTAAACACTATGCCAGGTTGGGCAGGAAGTTCTTGGTACTGGATGCGTTATATGGATGCGCATAACGAGAATGAATTTGCGAGTAAGGAAGCTTTGGCATATTGGGAAAGTGTGGATTTATACATAGGTGGAAGCGAACACGCCACCGGTCACTTATTATATTCTCGTTTTTGGAACAAATTCCTTAAAGACAAAGGTTTTGCACCTACCGAAGAACCATTCAAAAAATTGATTAACCAAGGGATGATTTTGGGAATGAGTGCGTTTGTGTATCGTTTGGAAGGAACGAATGTTTTTGTTTCCAAAAATAAAATAAACGGGCAAAGTGTACAGCCTATTCATACAGATGTTTCATTTGTGAATGCATCTGATGAGTTAGATATTGAAAGATTTAAAAATTTCAGAGAAGATTATAAAGACGCAGAGTTCATTTGTGACGATAATGGTAAATATATTGTAGGCCGTGAAATCGAGAAAATGTCAAAATCGAAATACAATGTTGTAACTCCAGATGATATTTGTAACGAATACGGAGCTGATACCTTGCGTTTGTATGAAATGTTCTTAGGGCCATTAGAGCAAGCGAAACCTTGGAATACAGCTGGAATTTCTGGAGTTTTTGGATTCTTGAAAAAATTATGTCGTTTGTATTTTGATGAAAATGGTTTGATTGTTACCAATGACGAACCAACGAAAGACAATCTAAAATCATTGCACAAAACCATCAAGAAAGTGGCGGAAGATATTGAGAATTTCTCTTTTAATACTTCGGTTTCTCAGTTTATGATTTGTGTGAACGAATTGTCAACGCAAAATTGTCATTCTCGCGCCATTCTAGAACCGTTAGCGATTGTGATTTCGCCTTATGCGCCGCACATTGCTGAGGAATTATGGTCGTTGTTAGGGAATACAGGTTCTATTGCAACGGTTCCTTTTCCAGCTTTGGATGAAAAACATTTGGTAGAAAGTGATAAGGAGTATCCGGTGTCTTTCAACGGGAAAATGCGTTTTACAATGGTTTTGCCTTTGGATTTAACCAAAGAACAAATCGAGGAAATCGTAATGAAAGACGAAAGAACCATCAAACAACTGGAGGGTAAAACGCCAAACAAGGTAATTATTGTTCCAGGGAAAATTATTAATTTGGTGGGGTAATTCTAAGATTTAAAATATTTAAAAAGTCAAATTTCAACTATTGAGATTTGGCTTTTTTTGTTTTTATAAACGACTAACATTAAAATAATAAAGAGCGATTAAAAATATTTTTTAACTTTTGTAACATTTTAATATGTTCTGTATCTAAAAGACAAATTTGATCATTTAACAACTTAAATCTATTAAAAATGAAAAAGTACATCTTCTTGATTATCGTTCTATTATTTTCAGCATTGTGTTTAAATGTATTTGGGCAAACAAAATCGTATCCGTTTGAAATTGCCAAAACAGGAAAAGGGAAACAATCCATAATCTTCCTACCCGGATTTGCCAGTTCTGGAGACGTCTGGAACGAAACAAAATCTAATTTTGAAAAAGAATTTACCTGTTACACTTTTACAATGGCAGGTTTTGCTGGAGTTAAACCACAACCTAATGCTTCGTTTAAAAATTGGGAAACAGAAATTGCCAATTACATAAAAACAAACAAAATCGAAAAGCCAATTTTAATTGGTCATAGTATGGGTGGTGGGCTTGCACTCGCTATTGCTTCCGATTATCCGGAACTAATTGGGAAAATTGTGGTTGTTGATGCGCTTCCTTGCTTGTCTGCTTTGATGGATGCTTCATTTAAAGCAAAAGAAAATAATGATTGCGCTCCAATGGTCAATCAAATGATAGCGATGTCTGATGATAAATTTTATGAGTCACAAAAAAAGTTCCTACCAAGGCTTTTAGAAGACACATCAAAACAAGATTTGCTACTTAGTTGGAGTGTTAAATCGGATAAGAAAACATTTGCCGAAATGTATTGTGATTTCTCAAATACAGATTTGAGAGATAAAATTGCGACTATAAAATGTCCTTCTTTAATATTATTGGAAGCTTATTTTGCAAATCTAAAACCTGCCATTGAAACTCAATATAAAAACCTTAAAACTGCCAATTTTCAATATGCAAACAAAGGATTGCATTTTATTATGTATGATGATAAGGAATGGTATTTAGCACAACTAAACAACTTTGTAAAATCAATATAATGGAGTTTGGAGAACTATACAAATCCTATTGGCAAAAGATATTTCGCTTGTGCATGGGTTACGTAAATGATTACGACATTGCACAGGATATGGCTCAGGAGACCTTCATTATTGTCTGGCAAAAACTCCATACATATAGGAACGAAGCCAGTATCGGAACTTGGATTTTCAGAATTGCATCCAACAATTGCCTGAGGCAAATAGAAAAAGAAAAGCGATTCCCTAAATCTGAACTGCCTATAAATATTACAGAAGAAAAGCACTATTCGTTGGAACCGCAGATTCAGTTTTTGTACAAATGCATTGCCGAATTGCCAGAAACCGACCGCATTATTATTTCACTCGAACTGGAAGATGTAAAACAAGCAGAAATAGCAAATATCGTTGGACTCTCAGAAGCCAATACGAGAGTTAAAATTCATAGAATAAAAGAAAAATTAACTCAAAAATTTAAAGAAAATGGACAATAATATAGACTTTAAAGATTTATGGAAACAACAGGCTGTAAGTCCGCCAAATATAGAAGAATTACTTTCTAAGATGAAAGATTTCAAGAGAGTAAGTCTGAGAAAGTTAGTTATAACAAATGTTTTGCTTGTCGCGACAATTGTGTTTATTATTTCTATTTGGTATTATTATCAGCCTGAGTTTATTTCGACCAAAATTGGAATTATTTTAACTATTTTGGCAATGGTAATTTATTTATTCAGCTACAATAAATTAGTTGGATTTTATAAAACTATTGATGGTACTCAAAGCAATAGTGAATACCTGCAAAAATTAATTTCAATTAAAGAAAAACAGCAGTTTTTACAATCTACCATGTTGAGTTTGTATTTTATACTGCTTGGTTCTGGGTTATGTTTGTACATGTATGAATACACATCTCGAATGACAACATTTGGGGGAATTTTTACTTATGTAGTAATGTTGGGATGGGTAGGGTTTGCTTGGTTTTATTTAAGACCAAAAGAAATTAAAAAAGAGCAAGCGAGGGTCAACGGTTTGATCGCTAAATTTGAAGATGTAAATAAGCAGTTGAGTGCTAATGGATAGTACTGTTTCTAATTTTCGTGTCATTTTGTCATTTTTTTAATTTGGTTCAGATTTTGCTGTTTCATTTACAGATTTTAAACTTTAAATTAAAAAAAACAAAAGATATGGGAATGAGTTATTTAATTCTTGCAGGTGCTATTATGCTGGCAAGCTGGTTAGTGAGTTCTACACTAAAGAATAAATTTGAATTTTATTCGAAATTGCATTTGCAAAACGGGATGTCGGGTGCCGAAATCGCCGAGAAAATGCTTGCTGATAACGGTATTCGTGATGTTCGGGTAATTTCAACGCCGGGACAGTTGACAGACCATTACAATCCGGTGGATAAAACCGTCAATTTGAGTGAGGCAGTTTACAACCAGCGAAACGCTGCAGCAGCAGCAGTTGCTGCGCACGAATGCGGACATGCAGTACAGCACGCTGTGGGGTATCAATGGCTGACGATGCGTTCTCAATTGGTGCCAATTGTAAATGTAGCTTCGACTTATATGCAATGGATTTTATTGGCCGGAATCTTGATGATTCGTACTTTTCCACAATTGTTATTGATAGGGATTATCATATTTGCAGCAACGACTTTGTTTTCGATTGTTACCTTGCCGGTAGAATACGATGCAAGTAACAGAGCTTTGGCTTGGTTAGAGAATAAAAATATGCTGACACAACAAGAACATGCAGGAGCGAAAGATTCTTTAAAATGGGCTGCCAGAACTTATGTAGTTGCTGCGTTGGGGTCAATTGCGACTTTGTTGTATTATGTCTCGATTTATATGGGAGGTAGAAGGAACTAGTTTAAAGGACAAAGAGCAGAAAGCAGAAAGCAGAGAGCAGAGAGCAGAAAGCAAAGAGCAAAGAGCAAAAAATCAAATTCCAAGTATTCAATTGGGATTTGGTTTTTTTTTATTTTTTATTGCCATTGAAATTGAAATTGCCATTGCCATTGCCATTGCCATTGCCATTGAATTTTGAAATTTTTACAGCTGTATTTGCCTGTCAATTTGTTGGTCCAGTGATATAAAAGTCTCCGTTCTGGAAACGCCTTCAATGGCTTGGATTTTGGAATTCAGCAATTGCATCAAATGTTCGTTATCGCGACAAATAATTTTGATTAAAATGGACCAATTTCCTGTGGTGTAATGGCATTCGAGTACTTCGGGTATTTTTTTTAAGTCTTTTACGGCTTCGGAGTTTCGGGCGGCTTTGTCCAGATAAATTCCAACAAAGGCCATGGTGTTGTATCCTAAAACTTTATGGCTAACGGTAAATTTAGAACCCGAAATCACGCCGGATTGTTCCAGTTTTCGAAGTCGCTGATGAATAGCCGCTCCCGAAATGCCTATTTTATTGGCAATTTGAAGGATTGGTTTTCGGGCATCTTCCATCAGGTAGCGTAAAATCTCTTTATCGATACCGTCTATTTCTACAACAAGGGAATTGATTTTCATAACGACCTATTTTAAACTAAAAGTAAGGTTTTAGTTTTAATTTGAAACCAAAAATAGTCGAAACTCACATCGAAAAAAAGTTTTCTTCCAATGAAATAAAAAAGGGAGTTCCTGACTGCTAAAATTTAAATGCTTTTCGGAAGAAATGATTTGAAAATAAAGAGAGTTTAACTCATTGGGTGTAATTCTGTTTAAATAAAAAACAAACCACATAGATGCATAGATTTACAATTAATGATTAAAGAAGGGATAGAAAATAGCACTATTTTTCACATAGATTGACTATGTGAAAAGTAAAACATCTATCAAACTTTTTATCAAAAACTATAAATTCTATGCTTCTATGTGGTAAAAAAACAATTACACCCAACGGATAGAATTTAAATAAAAAATTCCAAATTCCAATCGTGAAATTGGAGTTTGGAATCTTTATTGTTATTGAAATTGCAATTGATATTGCCATTTCATAGAAGTTTATTTTCCTTTATTAGCTTCAGCAATGTATTTCTCTAAAGCCATTGTCATAGATGGAGTTCCAGGTGTTGGAGCCATAATGTCTATGCGCAATCCGTGATCTAAAGCTTCTTTTTGAGTAGTGCTTCCAAAAACAGCTATTCGAGTATTGTTTTGCTCAAAATCTGGGAAGTTCTTATATAAAGATTTAATTCCGGTAGGGCTAAAGAAAGCTAGTACATCGTAATAAACATCGGCTAAATCTGAAAGATCGCTCATAACCGTTTTGTAAAAAGTGGCTGGAGTCCAGTCTACTTTTAAAGCGTTTAATGTTACAGGGATATCAGCGTTTAATTGATCTGATGCTGGCAATAAGAATTTTTCGTCTTTGTACTTTTTGATTAAAGGCGATAAATCAGCAAAATCTTTTGGTCCTACATAGATTTTACGTTTTCTGTATACTACGTATTTTTGCAGGTAAAACGCGATTGCTTCAGATTGACAGAAGTATTTTAATCCTTCAGGAACTTTATAGCGCATCTCATCTGCTACTCTGAAAAAGTGATCCACACCATTTTTGCTGGTTAATATAATAGCAGTGTAGTGGTTAAGGTCGATTTTCTGAAGCCTAATTTCTTTTGCACTGACTCCTTCTACATGAATAAAAGGTCTGAAATCAATTTTTACTTTATGCTTTTGTTGCAGCTCAAAGTATGGAGAATTTTCCACTTTAGGTTCTGGTTGTGATACCAAAATTGTTTTCACTTTCATATTAAATATTTTCTAAACACTACTTTTTGTAAACCAATAATACATAAAATAATAGGGTGCTATTTCAAGAGTGCAAAGATATAAAATAAAATAAAACAACTTGCCGAAAATTTCGTTTCTGTAGTTTTTTATTGAAACCAAATATAGTAATACGTTTAGTCCTAGTATTATATAGAAAACAAGGAGTGGAATATTTTCTAAAATAGAATCATAATAAAACAAAATAATGTCAACAGGGAGCAAAAGCAACCCAATATAGGTTCGATAGGTGACTTTTTGTAAATTAAATTGTTCGATAAGTTCTTCGATATCGAATGAAGTGGCGATAATTTTTTCTATCAAAAATTTAGATAAAATAAAATAGATGAGGAAAGTGAATATTTGAATGAATAGAATCCAATCGGTTTTTGATCCATATCCAAGATAACTCAGTAAGAGTTGTATGAAAAAGGAGAACGAAATGATTTGGACAAAAAACAAGGATATAGAAAACATGCCCATTAAGTGGCTGCTGTCCCTGTATATACGGATGTATTTATTGGAGTAAATTAATTTGACAAAATCCGCAAAACGATTTTCATAAACCGATTTGGTTAATGCAATGATGCCAAAAGCCATAATAAACACTAGTGTTACCCAGTCTTTATTTTCAACTATTCTAGGATGAAGTACTTGTTCTGTCATATCGTGGCAAAATTACTAATTTTTACAACATTATTTATTTATAATTTTATAATAATCAAATGGCTTAAAATGGTTACTTTTGCACCGAAATTACTTGAAACATGAACAATTGTATTGTTATAATTCCTACCTATAACGAAATTGAAAATATTGAAAGCATTGTTAGGGCAGTGCTCTCACAACACAAACCTTTCCATGTCTTAATTATAGATGATAATTCTCCAGATCATACTGCGGACAAAGTGGTTATGCTTCAGGCAGAATTTAATGGAAGATTATTTTTAGAAAAAAGAGCCAAAAAATCAGGTCTTGGAACGGCTTATGTTCATGGTTTTAAATGGGCGTTGCAAAATAGCTATGATTTTGTTTTTGAGATGGATGCTGATTTTTCTCATAATCCGTATGATCTGGAAAAGTTATATGACGCCTGTCATTTTGGAGATGCCGATTTAGCCATTGGCTCCCGTTATGTTACTGGAGTAAATGTTGTCAATTGGCCTTTAAGTCGCGTTTTGATGTCTTATTTTGCTTCGGTATATGTTCGATTGATAACCGGTATGAAAATACATGATGCCACAGCAGGTTTTGTTTGTTATAAAAGAAAAGTGCTGGAAGAAATTAATTTGGATAAAATTAAATTCGTTGGTTATGCTTTTCAGATTGAAATGAAATATAGAACGTATTGTAAAAAGTTTGCCATTTCTGAAGTGCCTATTATTTTTACCGATAGAACAAAAGGGCAGTCTAAGATGAGCAATTCCATAATAGTGGAAGCCGTGTTTGGAGTAATATCGTTACGTTTAAAAAAGTTATTTAACAGTTTGTAAAAAAAAGAGGATACTATGAATAGATATTTAATTAAAAATGCTAAAATAGTAAATGAAGGAGTTATTTTTGAAGGGGATGTGCTTATCGAAAACGATCTGATAGTAGAAATTTCAGAAAGTATTAGTGCAAAATCTTCTGATTGTATGATTATTGATGCCGAAGGGAACTATCTGATGCCTGGAGCGATAGATGATCAAGTGCATTTTAGAGAGCCTGGTCTTACTCATAAAGGAGATATAGAATCAGAATCCAGAGCTGCAGTTGCGGGTGGAATCACCTCGTATATCGAACAACCCAATACGGTTCCTAATGCGGTTACCCAAGAAGTTCTAGAAGAAAAATATCAAATTGCGTCTAAAAAGTCTTTTGCCAATTATTCTTTTATGATGGGTGCCACCAATGATAATCTGGAGGAAGTCCTAAAGACTAATCCTAAGAATGTCGCTGGGATAAAAATATTTTTGGGGTCTTCCACAGGCAACATGTTGGTGGATAATGAAGCTGTTTTAGAAAAAATATTTTCGTGTACTTCTATGTTGATTGCGGTTCATTGTGAAGATGAAACGACGATTAAAAATAATTTAGAAAAATACAAAGAGGAGTACGGTGAAGATATTCCCGTAACGGTTCATCACCTTATTCGTAGTGAAGAGGCATGTTATATTTCTTCTTCTAAAGCAATTGCTTTGGCCAAAAAAACGGGTGCAAGACTGCATGTTTTTCATTTGTCAACGGCAAAAGAAATGGAGTTGTTTACCAATAAAATTCCATTGGAAGAGAAAAAAATAACTGCCGAAGTTTGTGTGCATCATTTATGGTTTACCAATGAGGATTATGAAACCAAAGGAAATTTCATAAAATGGAATCCTGCTGTAAAGACAGAGAATGACCGAAAAGTCTTGTGGGAAGCACTGAATGACGGTCGCATTGATGTAATTGCCACAGATCACGCTCCGCATACATTAGAAGAGAAAAAGCAAAACTATCTTAAAGCACCTTCAGGAGGTCCTTTAGTACAGCATGCCGTAGTGGCTATGTTTGAAGCGCATCATCAAGGAAAGATAAGCGTGGAGAAAATCGTAGAAAAGATGTGTCATAATCCAGCGAAGATTTTCAAAATTGAAAAAAGAGGTTTTATCAAAGAAGGGTATTATGCCGATTTGGTAATTATAAATCCAGGATTGCCTTGGAGTGTAAAGAAAGAAAATATACTTTCAAAATGTGGGTGGTCTCCTTTTGAAGGGTTTACTTTTAAATCTAGAATTACCCATACTTTTGTAAACGGGCAATTGGTTTATTCTGGCTTTAAAGTAAAAGATATTCGTGCTGGTAAAAGAATGTTATTCGATAGATAAAGAAATTCATTAGATGAAGAAATTAGTATTCTTTTTGGTGCTACTTGTGATTTTTTCAAGTTGTAATAAAGACTTAGTCGAAAAACCTGGTAATCTTATTGAGAAAGGGGTAATGATTGATATTATGTATGACATGGCTCTTTTGGATGCTTTGAAATACCAAGATCCGAATTCATTATATAATAATGGTGTTAATCCTAAGACCTATATTTATAAAAAGTACAAAATCGACAGTCTACAGTTTGTAAAAAGCAATGCGTATTATGCAGCTGATTATCGGGAGTACAAAACAATGTACGATGCTTTAGCCGTCCGATTAAAAAAGGAGAAAGCTTCAGTAGATTTGGTAATCAAAAAAGAGCAAAAAAAAGCCACTGCACTTAAGAAAGCAAAAGCGAAAAAAAGACAAGATTCGATAACAAAAGCTAAGAAAGAAAAAGAATTGAAACTTAAAAAGGAGAAGGATTCTATTTTAAAAGCTAAGAAGAAATAGTTATAATGTTGTAATTTTTTTTATATAATCAGGAACGCCTATGAATGTTATATTCAAGGCGTTTTTTATTTTCTCATTAGAATATAAATCGGTTGAATAAGAAGATCTGGCGGAGGCTTTGCTGAGTTGTCTTTTTTTACCAAAAACATTCGATGCTATCCAGTCCAATTTCCATAAAGTATTCATTAAATATGGTTTTGTATGGTATTTAGGTCTTTTGACTTTTAGCGCATCTGCAATAGTAAATAGCAGGTCCTTAAAAACGATGTTTTGACTTACCAGTGTAAATCGTTCACCATGAATATCACTTTTCATCAATTCGTACATTATAGTAACAACATCAGAAACGGCTACAAAACCGGTTGATCCTTTCGTATAAAAAGGCAATCCATTTTTTACTTTCGTGAAAAGTTCTCCGCTTCCTTGGTCCCAAAATCCGGGGCCAATAATTATACCGGGATTTAGTATTATTACTTCAAGTCCTTCTTGTTGACCGCGCCAAATTTCCATTTCGGCACCATATTTTGAAATGGCATAATCGCTATGTGGTTTTTCGGGGTTCCATTCAGTTTCTTCGGTGATAATAGATTCGTGTGAAGCCAAGTCGCCAAGAGCGGCTATTGAACTCACATGACAAAGCTTTTTGATATTGTAAGCTAGGCAAAAATTAACAATGTTTGCCGTGCCTTCGATATTGGTTTTTCGAACGAGATCTTCTTCTTTCGGGTCAAAGGAAATCATAGCGGCGCAGTGATATACTTGGTCGATTCCCTGAAATGCATTTTCTAAGGAAGGAATGTCAAGAATGTCAGCTTCAATCCATTGTATTGATTCATAAAGGGCTTCCTTTTTGTACAAAGAGAACAGCGATTTTGCTTTTTGGGTACTTCCTAAGCTTCGATAGATAGCGCAGACATTTTCTCCCTTTTCTAATAGGTGAATTAAAAGATGTGCGCCTACTAAACCTGTTCCTCCTGTGACTAATACCATATTGACAAATATACCATTTTGTCTCAAACCATAAAATTTATTATTGTCATTGAAATTGTTATTGAAATTCATGTTGTCATTGATTTTTGAAATTGTCATTGAAATTGCCATTGCCATTGAAATTGCTATCTTTGTGAAAATTGATTATTTTACAGATGAAAAATATTATTTCCGAATTACAATGGCGTGGATTGGTTCACGATATAATGCCTGGAACCGAAGAACAACTTTTAAAAGAAATGACGGCTACTTATATTGGATTTGATCCCACATCAGATTCTTTGCATATTGGTAGTTTGGTGCCAATTATTTTGTTGGTACATCTCAAAAATTTTGGACATAAACCAATTGCCTTGGTGGGTGGTGCAACTGGAATGATTGGAGATCCTTCCGGGAAATCAGATGAAAGAAATTTATTAGACGAAGCTACTTTAAATCATAATGTTGAAGGTATAAAAGGGGTGCTGTCTCGTTTTTTAGATTTTAACGATACTGCCGTAAATGCACCAGTTTTAGTGAATAACTATGATTGGATGAAGGGATTGTCATTCATTAATTTTGCGCGTGACGTCGGTAAACGTATTACGGTAAATTATATGATGGCCAAAGACTCTGTGAAGAAAAGATTATCTGGTGAAGGAGAGGGAATGTCGTTTACTGAGTTTACCTATCAATTGATTCAGGGATACGATTTTTATCATTTGCATAAAGAATACAATTGTTTGTTGCAAATGGGAGGTTCGGATCAATGGGGAAATATCACCACAGGAACCGAATTAGTGCGAAGAATGAACGTTGGCGAAGAGGTCAAAGCTTATGCAATGACTTGTCCATTAATCACTAAAGCGGATGGTTCTAAATTCGGAAAATCCGAGGGCGGAAATGTGTGGTTGACTGCCGATAAAACTTCAGTATATAAATTTTACCAATTTTGGCTGAATACTACCGATGTCGATGCAGAAAAGTATATTAAGATCTTTACTTTCTTAGATAAGGAAACAATCGACACTTTGATTGAAGAACATAAAGTAGCCCCACATTTAAGGGTTTTACAAAGAAAATTGGCTGAAGAATTAACTGTTTTTGTGCATTCTGCCGAAGAATTGGAGAAAGCGATTAAGGCTTCGAATATTCTTTTTGGAAATGCGACTGCAGATGATTTGAAACAACTAGATGAGACTACTTTTTTGGAAGTTTTTGATGGAGTGCCTCAAGCCGAGATTTCAAGAAATGATGTTGAAGCAGGATTGGATATTGTTACTGTATTGAATGAAAAAACAGGTTTTTTTAAATCAAATGGAGAGGCAAGAAGAGCTTTGACTGCCAATTCTATTTCGGTGAACAAAGAAAAAGTAAACGAAACATTTGTGCTTTCTTCTAAAGATTTGATTAATAATCAATTTGTGCTGTTGCAAAGTGGTAAGAAAAATTATTTTGTGATTGAGTTGGTGTCTGATGTAATTGAGGGGAGTATTCAGAATTATGTAGAAGGAGCTTTAGTGCAACATGAGGAAAAGATGAAAGAGCTCGATGCAAATTATGACCCTGAATTAGAAATTTTAAATCCTATAGTTTTGCCTATTTCATTTAAAAATTCTAGTGAGCATGGTGGGCGGTTTATGAATGGCGATAAATTCACGATTTATAAAAATAGAGTAACATGCGTTGTAATGGTTACAGGATTTAATGAGAAAGGTGTTTTTGCCTTATCGGAAAAAGTTTGTTCACTACTAGGAATAGATGTTAAAGAATCGTTTAATTATAAATGGAAAGAGAAAAGTGAAGTGTTTCAAGTTTATTAGTGAACCACAAGATAATGTTCTTGTAGTTGAAGTTGTTGATTTAGGGCATCGAAAAGATATTTACGATTAAACCACCATCAAATTACAACCACGTATATCCGAATTGTCAAAACGTCCCAATACTTCGAAAGTGGTATTGGGATTTTTTTTGCCCAAATCCTGCGTAGCAATAAATGAACAAGAATTAATGTTGGCTAAGTCAATCACATTGATTCCGCCCGTTTTTCCGTCTTTTATATACGCAAGGGCATCTTCGGTGTCGCGAATGTGAATTTGCATCCAGGAGGGGCATTCAAATACGCCGTCTCCAAGGGAATACGCTTGGGAAAGTAATTCGGTCATCCCGTACTCAGAATGAATGGCTGTAACGCCAAAACCTTCGCAAAGCTGTTCGTGTAATTCTTCCCGAATCATTTCTTTGCGTTTGCCTTTCATACCGCCCGTTTCCATGATAATGGTGTGCTGTAGTTGGAATGTTCTTTTTTCGATTAAATCCAATAAAGCATAGGTAACTCCAATCAGAATTACATTTTGTCCTACTTGGTCTAAATCTATCAGTTTTTGAATTAACTCTTCGTGATTGTTGAGGTAAAAACCACTATCGCTGTTATTGGTCAATTGTATCAAATCTTGAACCATATAAATTAAAGAAGACCCTTCCCGTTCCAGATAGGAGGGAAGTAGGGCCAAAACCACGTAATCTTCAATGTTTCCGTAAAATTGAGAAAAACCTTTGCGGTAGCTTTCTTCATAAATAGTGACATCTGTAACTAAATGTTTGCTGGTTATGGCTCCCGTTGTTCCGCTGCTGGTAAAAGTAGCTTGAATAGGGTTGTTATTTGAAACAACAGTATGACTTTTGAAAAACTGAATGGGTAAAAAAGGAATTTGATGGAGTGACTTTACTTTTTGCGGATTTGTTTTTAATAAATCGCAAAACTCTTGGTACACCAAATTATTTTCATATTGAAATCGGAACACTTTTAGTGCTATTTTTTCAAATTGCTTTTGACTAGAAATGGTGAATATGTCGTTGGCTGTAATCAAGTTCTTTTTTTTGCGCAAAGATATTATTATTTTCTGCCTTTTAGATATTAACTTAATGCATCTATGTAAAGGAGAAGCAAAAAAAAAGTTCCAAAATATTTGGAACTTTTTTAATTTATTCAGAAGAGTTATCTGATGATTAGTTTTCTGCTGCTTGTCGCTTCTTCCTCGGTGATCTTTATGATATAAACACCTGGCTGTAAGTTAGATACGTTGAGTTCTTTAGTATCGATTCTGGTCTGTAATACTTTTTTTCCTAAAACATCAAAGATAAGAATTTCTTTTTCTAAGTCATTTTTTGATGAGATGTACACTTTGCCAGTAGTCACAGGGTTCGGGTACAAGTTTAAACCTTCAATTGAAGCGTTTTCTTGTAGTCTTGGCTGTTGTTTATTATCTTGTGCAGTTGCACTAATGGTAAAGAAAAAAGCCAATATAAGTGTAATATAAAAGTAGTTTTTCGTCATTAGCTTTGAGATTTGAGAGTAAATATAAGAAAAAATAATTACAAAAAAAAATACCTCTCAATTATTTGAGAGGTATTTTAACTAATTCAAAATTTGATTTTTAAATAGAAACTATTTAGTCAAGTCTACACCGTTAACTGTTGCCCAAGCACCTGCTGTTAATGAAGCTCCAGTTGCAGTAGTGGTAACTGTGAAATTTGCAGCTGGAAATGAAACTACTCCATCCCATGGTGTTTTTGCTACACCTAAAACCTCTTTAGAAGTTCCTGATATCTTTACGTTAGTAATTTTAATTTTAGAACCAATTACTTGGTTTGTGTTTGTTCCGGCATCTTGGATTTTTACGGCAGCTCCTGTGTATACTTTACCAGCTTCTGTGTAATCTCCGTAACCTTCTATGATGATGTTGCTGAAATCTCCGTTTCCTTCGTTTTTAAATTGGATAGCATCAACTTGGACGTCACCAATTGCTTCTGGAGTTGTTCCTGCAGCTCTTCTTAAAGTGATATTAGTAACTTTTGGAAAGAAATCATTGTTGTTTTTTGAAGATTCAACTTCGATTCCAAAATTTCCTTTTCCAGCTTGGTATGCATACCAGTTTGTACTTGCTTGACCTTTCCAGCCATCTTGCCAGTCAAAAGCATCATCAGTGTTTCCGTAAGAAATTGAATTTGTCAAACTTACTGTTCCACCATAGAATTCGAAACCATCATCAGCACCTTTGTAAGAAACCAAGTGATCCAATGTTGTTCCAGATCCTACAGAATAGAAAGAGAATCCGTTTAATTCTTTTGTACCATCAGCTAATTTTGAACCTGCATATTCTACTCTTACATATTTTAATGAACCACCATTATGTGCGTCATTCGTACCTCCGTATTTTAAAGCATTTCCATCTTCTGAAGTAGATTCGGTAACTCCAGCTGCAGCTTTAATAGATGCATCACCGTACATGATAATACCTCCCCAAGAACCTGCAATTCCTGATTTTTCAGTAAAGACTACTGGTTTGTCAGCTGTGCCATTGATGATTAATTTTCCACCGTTCAATACAACTAATGCATTGTCTCCAGTTGCTTTGTCAACAGTAATAGTTGATCCTGCTTCAAAGGTAACTGTTACGTCCTTAGCAATTTTAACAATTCCTTTCATAGTATAGTTTCCGTAAGTATACGTTTTGTTTGCTGTGAAAGTTCCTGTAATTTCTGGTGTTGCAGTTACAGTTGTTTTGTCTTCTTCATTTGTACATGATGCGATTAATAAGCTTAAAGACATTGCTAAAGCGAAAAATTTAGTTTTCATAATTGTTGTTTAATAGTTATTTTCTTGAAGCAAAGATATTTCAGGAATTCGTCCTGCACGTTAGCTAATTATTACAATATGGTTATCATAAAAGCTCTAAAGTGTAAATATAATGTTAAGAAGTTGTCTGGTTTTAGGTCATAAAAAAAGCACTGAATTAACAGTGCTTTTAAGTTTTTAGAATAAAATTTATTTTAAAAAGTATATCCGAGGTTTAAAGAAAATCCTCTTCCTTTTTTATAGCTTCTTGTCAATGCAGAATCTTCTACAATTGGGGTTAAACTATTGTCACCCAATTCAAACTGGCGAGCTGGATCTATTAAATTGTCTGCGGAGAATTTTAAGTCAAAATGTTCTGATAATTTACTGCTCCAAACAAAATCCAATTGTTGTACCGGTAATTCATAAATATGGTCTAGGCCAATAGTTCCTACTGCATAAATTCTTTTTCCAAATACAGAGTAAACTAGTGAAACTGTGTTACTCCATGATTTGCTTAGTTCGAACTGGTATTTTAAATCGGAATTGATTAACCAATTTGAAGCTCCCTGTAGGTCTCTTGAAGTATGCGTTTCAAGAGAGTTTTTGGGATTTACTTCTGCTTTGGTACCCATTAACGAAGTGTTAAATCCTAATGAGAAATCTGAAAGTGTACCGTTTATACGACCCAAATCATAAATAAACTCAATTTCAGCACCGTATAAAACAGCATTTTCCGAATTTAAATATGATATTATTGTTGAGCCAGCTGCATTTGAAGTGAAAGTTCTTTCGATAGGATTTTCCATTTTCTTTCCAAAAAGCCCTACTGCGAACATTTCTTTTGCTGTAGGGAAAAGTTCGTATTTTAAATCAAGATTATAATTATCACTATTTAATAAAAATGGATTCCCTTGCATCGAAGTTCCGTCAGCATTTATGTATTCAATAGGATACGCTTCCATTATTACTGGTTTTGTATATGTAATACCACCAGCGAAACGAACATTAGCATTTTCGGTTACCGAGTATTTTGCATTCAATGAAGGTAAAAAATATACTTTATCGTATTTTAAAGTTTGAAAGGGGTCATCAAATGAACCTTGTTGTCTGTATTGCGTTTCTCGATTCGTACTCTCAACCCTTACACCTCCGTTGGCTTCAAATTTCTCGTTGAATTTGTATAGTAAATTAGCATATCCTGCATTTGCGGCTTCTTTCAGTTTTGCTTTGTAAGTAGCGTTAGAGCTTTCTTTATAATAAAAAGCCTCTGAAGCGATATAGGCATTCAATTGTTCGTCAATACTGTTAAGCGGAGCATTGATGTTTGGACCTACTGTTGGAGAAATAAAACGGTAAGAAGATTCCATATCCGATGCATTTCCATTGTATCCTACTGTCAGTTTGTGACTTTTATCTTTGCCTCCAAATTTTAAATTGTATTCTGTTAATCCAGATAAATACGAGTTACCGGTGATTTCTAGATACTGTTTAATAAAGTTGTTTCCGGCAATCGAAGCACTTATTCCATCATTGGGAGTTGTTACTCCTGAAAAAGCTTTTCTGTCTGGCTGGTCGTATTTTGTTTTGGCATAAGATACTCCAGCTTTTATAGTTTGGTTTTTATCTTCACTTAAAGCGTATTCCCCTACTAATTGATTGTTCCAATAATTGGATTGGTCTAATTGATTGGTTCTGATAAGTGTTTCATTGGCTCCTGTTCCAGTCTCGGCATTGGCAACCCCGTATTGATCCTTGATTAAATTATCGGTTGTTTTTATATAAAGGCTGTTCAAAGATAATTTCAAACGATTTGTACTGTAATTTAAACCCAGCAGACCAGTTAGCGCTGTTTTATAATGATTGTCAGTAGTTACAAAGTCAGTTTTGTAGTCAATACCGGTGCTTTGATATCTGAATGTTCTGTCAACTCCTTCTTGAATGCCAAAATTGTTTTCTGCATTTATAGAAAAAAGATAAGAGAAGTTCTGTCCGTTATTTAAATTGAATTTTTCAGAATGTAAAAGACCGATACTTGTATTTAATGGGCTTTTAATTTCTGATACATCAAAACCACTTTTAAAAGAATCCAGAGATTCTTGTGGTGTGAATACACGGCTTGATGGAGTGTCGCCTAATAACGAAGGTAATTCTCTATTATCTGCTGTAAATCCAAAAAAACCTTCAGCTGAATCTGCATCTTTAGAAAGTGAAAAACTTTTCAAATTACTGTTTACGGTGTAACTTGTACCTATGTTTAATTTTGTAATGCTCTTTGAGCCTCTTGAAGTCTGGATATTAAAGGTTCCACCAGCAAAATCACCGTAAATGTTAGGGCTAAACGTTTTGTAAACCTCAATGACTCCTACAATATCTGTTGAGAATAAGTCTAATGGTATGATTTTTAAAAACGGATTGTTGGTTGGAGCGGCCAAATCATTGATCAATAAATTATTGTAACGATCTTCTAATCCTCGAACGAATAATCCTCTTGATCCCACTTTTGTAATTCCAGTTATTTTTGTCAAACCTTCTTCAACATCACTAACCCCTTTTCTGGACATTTCTTGCGCACCGATACTTTGTTTGATGACAACTGCATTTTTTTGGTCTAAAAGCAATGCTGTTTCTTTTTCTCTTCCTCCGCTCGATTTGATTACTACATCTTTTAATTTGTAGCTTCCAGATCCCAATGAGTTATTAAGTGTAATCGTTTCATTCGCAGCAACGGTAACAGGAACTTCTACAGTTTCATAACCCAAAAAGCTAAATTGAACGGTATAATTTCCAGGGGCTATAGTGATCGTGTATTTACCGTCAATATCCGTATTTGCACCAATTTTGGTGTCTTTTATTAACACATTTGCAAAAGGTAAGGATTGATTGTTGGAGTCTTTGTCTAATAAAACACCAGTTATTGTTCCTTTGTTTTGTGAGAAGCCAATAGCGCAAATAAGTAGTGTAAAGAATAGAAATTTTAATTTCATTTTGAATAGTGTTTAATTTTCTGCAAATAAATGGCGGGATTCTAGTCTTTGTGTTAACATCAAGTTACGAATCAATGTTATAATCATTATGAAATTGTTAACATATTAAATTAAGGTTAAGTCCGTTTTTTTAGCATTGATGCTTGCAGTTTATTACTACTTTTACATTGCAATAAAAAGTCATTGTATCTCAAATAGGTTGAAATGCAATAGAGGAACTTAATTTTGCTATTTTATGAAGAAAAGAAACACCAAGATTCTTCTGGTTGATGATGAACCAGATATTTTAGAAATTGTAGGCTATAATTTAGCACAAGAAGGGTATCAGATTGTTACCGCTATTAATGGTAAAGAAGCCGTTGAGAAAGCAAAAAAAGAATTACCGGATCTTATCATAATGGATGTGATGATGCCAGAAATGGACGGAATGGAAGCCTGTGAGAATATTAGAAAAATTCCGGAGTTGAATAATGTGATTATTACTTTTTTGACAGCCAGAAGCGAGGATTATTCGCAAGTTGCAGGTTTTGATGCTGGTGCTGATGATTATATCACCAAACCAATTAAGCCAAAATTGTTGGTAAGCAAAGTAAAAGCTTTGTTGCGTAGATTAAAAGAACAAGAGCAAAACAGCGAAACGCTCAATGTTGGTGGAATAGAAATTAACCGTGAGGAGTATAAAATCGTAAAGGATAATATTGAGATTGCTTTACCAAGAAAGGAGTTTGAGCTTTTTTATTTATTAGCTTCTAAGCCTGGAAAAGTGTTTAAAAGAGAAGAGATCCTAGACAAAGTTTGGGGCAATGATGTTGTTGTTGGCGGAAGAACCATCGATGTTCATATCCGAAAACTTCGTGAAAAAATTGGAGATGATCTTTTTAAAACCATAAAAGGTGTAGGTTATAAGTTTGAAGTTTAAATAAATGGTAACTTTAAAAGGTTTTTAAGGATCTTTTTTAGTAACCATAATTCGCATATCCAATTATATAATGAAAATCAATTTCAAAAAAAGTTACAAGTTTGCTATAAAATCGGCTTTGTTTATCAGTTTGTTTGTGTCCGGTTTTGGTATGATTCTCTCTGCAATACTGTTCAGATCTACTTTTAGTGCTTTGCTATTGGACGGACTTATCAGTCTGTTTTTTGTTTATTTGTTTTCTTTTTTTGTTTTGCAATACAGGGTAGAGCGTTTTATATACAGAAGAGTTAAAAAAATCTACGACGATGTATCATTGTTAGAGTCGAGTACTTTTATAAACAAACCCATAACAACCGATATGGAGACTTTGACTCGGGAAGTAAAGAAATTTGCAACCGATAAAAAGTTAGAGATCGAAATGTTGCAAGTTCGTGAAGAGTACCGAAGAGAATTTTTAGGGAATGTATCCCATGAGCTCAAAACCCCATTATTTACTGTACAAGGTTATTTGTCCACTCTTTTGGACGGAGCTATGGACGATAAATCGATTCGTAAAAAATACTTGAAACGTGCCGAAAAGGGAGTGGAACGACTTATTTATATTGTGGAAGATTTAGACATGATTACTAAACTGGAATCGGGCGATTTGAATCTTGAGTTTATAAAATTTGATATCGTAAAACTGATTCGCAACGTTTTCGATTTATTAGAAATGAAAGCCGATAAGAAGAAAATTACTTTAGCATTCGAAAATGATCATATTCAGCCCATTTTTGTAAATGGAGACAAAGATAAAATCCAGCAAGTAGTCGAAAATTTGATTGTAAACTCCATAAAATACGGAAAAGAAGGTGGTTTAACCGAAGTTTCGATTGTGAATTTGACCAATAAAAAAGTATTGGTTCGGGTTACCGATAATGGGGAAGGAATAGAAGTGCAAAACATACCGCGCCTTTTTGAACGTTTTTACAGGGTTGATAAAAGTGGCTCACGTACTGAAGGAGGTTCAGGATTAGGGCTTTCCATAGTGAAGCACATAATTGAAGCCCACAAAGAAAAAATTTACGTAGAAAGTGAATTTGGGATAGGTTCAGAGTTTTCATTTACCCTGGAAAAGACATTTATTACCGATCAATTTGGGCTTAAGAAAAATAAAAATTAACTTTAAATTCATATTCTGAAATACAAATCAAATAGGTGGTTGTTAGCGTTTTAATTGATTTTATTGTTTGAAAATGACAATCATTCTATTTAAAGAAAAAACCTATTAACATTAAATTATCATCTATATAACATTGAGTTAACATTAGCTTAACATTACAGTATCACCTTTGCGCAAAATTAACATTCATATTAAATAAAATGAAAAAAGTTATAGTTGCAATAATGGCATTGGTTTTTGGTGCAGTTAATGCGCAAGAGGTTGCAAATGATTCAGTTAAATCAATCAGTATTGACTCGTTACAACAAGCAATAAATTTGCATCAATTAAAATTTGATGCCTTAAATGAGCAAATATCTCCTTTGCAAGAGCAAGTAGATAAAATGGCTAAGTTAAAAATATCGGGGTACATCCAAGCGCAATTTGAGACTTATGATACGTGGAATGCTGGAATTCATGGTGTAAGCCCTGTAACAGGTACAGCTCCAATTACAAATTCATTTTCTATAAGGAGAGCACGGGTCAAATTTACTTATGAAGCATTAGATGGTGTCAAGTTTGTTTTGTGTCCAAATTTTGAAATTGATAGAGTGAGGCTTACCGATGTTTATGTCATGCTAAATGATCGTTGGACAAATACATTCTCATTGTGGATTGGGCTATTTAATAGGCCTACTTATGAAGTAGAATTTTCATCTGCATCAAGAGAGTTTGCAGAAAGAAGTTTATTTACCCGAATTTTATATCCACAGGAAAGAGATCAAGGAGCTAAATTAGAAGCGAATTTTATGACAAAATATGAAATTCCATTGAAGCTTCAAGTAGCAGTATTGAATGGGAATTTTGCAACGGGATCAGCTGCAAATCAAGTTAAAGATGTAGACAATAGTAAAGATGTAATGGCCAGAGCTGTTTATTCATTAAAATTCCCAAGTAAAGGCCTTGGGATTGATTTTGGAGGTCTTGGGTATTTTGGTAATAATGAAGTAATTACTCAAACTGCTACTCCAGCGATATTTACCGATGAAAATGGAAATAAATTTACTCCAAAAGTAGGTGATAATCTTAAAAAAGAATGGTACGGCGCAGAGATGCAAGTGTATTATGATTTTCTTGGCGGAACTTCATTTAAAACCGAATATGTAAGAGGTACATTGTCTGGATTTAAAGCTGCTGATTTTCCAACACAAGTGAATACATTATTTACTAATAATAATAAAGTAAGAGATATAGAAGGATATTATCTTTCATTAATAAAAAACGTTGGAAAAGATCATATGTTGTCTATAAGGTATGATGTTTTTGATCCAAACACAAAAAAATCCGGAAATGAAGTAGCGACTATAGATGATTTGAAATTTAAAGACTGGACTTTTGCTTATCAGTATTTCTTTGATGAAAATATAAAAATAATGTTGAGTTATACCATGCCCCTAAATGAAAAAAGTGCAAACCCAGCTATCACTAATCCAGATTTTGCTAATGTTGATCATATAGATAATACCTTAACATTGAGGTTTCAAGCAAAATTCTAAATAATAATAATTTATATCAAAATGAAAACAACAAAATTAAAAGCAGCGTTAATTGTAATGGTCGTAATGGGAATTGGATTTTCTTTCACGGCGATAAATAAAGTGACCGTAAAGGGGTCTGATACTATGGTTATTTTGTCCCAAAAATGGGCAGAAGTGTATATGAAGAAAAACCCAGGTGCTTCTATTCAAGTAACGGGTGGTGGATCTGGAGTAGGTTTGGCGGCATTAATTAATGGTTCTACAGATATAGCCAATTCAAGTCGTCCTATTAAAACATCTGAGGTAGAAAAATTAAAAGCAAGATACAATACAATGGGTGTGGAAATTCCTTGTGCCAAAGATGGTTTGTCTATCTATTTGAATAAAGCCAATCCAGTTTCTTCACTTACGCTTAAACAAATAGGACAAATTTTTGCCGGAAAAATTACCAACTGGAAAGAAGTAGGTGGTGCTGATGCTTCAATCAAATTATATGGAAGAGAAAGTAGTTCTGGAACATTTGGTTTCTTTAAAGACAATGTGGTAAAAACAGATTTTTCTCCATCTTGTCAAACATTGCCAGGAACAGCAGCAATTGTAAATGCAGTTAAAAAAGATAGAAATTCAATTGGTTACGGTGGAGCAGCTTATGCTGAAGGAGTAAAAGATTGTGGTGTAAAGAAAGACGATAAAAGTCCTGCGATTTTACCAACTGCTGCTACTATCAAAAGTAAAACCTATCCTATTACAAGATACTTGTACATGTATTTAAAATCAAAACCAACAGGTGAGACCAAAGCGTTTATCGATTGGATTTTGAGTCCTGCAGGTCAAGGTCTTATTGAAGAAGTAGGGTATTATCCTTTAAAATAATAATAAGTAAAATATCCCTCATTTTTTATAGAAATGGGGGATATTTGTGTTTTTTTTCTAAATGAAATCTTAAATAAATAAGATGAACACCCAAATGCCAATCAAACAGACTTTTACAGAAGAAAGTCTCAAAAAGCAATTTAGACTCTCTGAGTTTCTTGCCGAAAAAATTATATCGTCAGTTGCCTTTTTATCAATAGCGATTATTTTTTTAATTTTCATTTTTGTTTTTAAAGAATCGTTGCCATTGTTTAGTTTTGGAAGTGATGCTAAAGCAAAAACGGAAATAAATGCCACTACGGAAGCTAAGCCAGAAACCTATGGTGCTGAACCTACAGAAGAGTTAAAGCCAGAATCCTACGGAGCTGAACCAACAGAGGAATTAAAACCAGAATCCTATGGCGATACACCAAAGGAGGATTTGAAACCAGAAACGTATGGCTCAGAACCTGTTTCTCAAGAGGATTTAAAACCGGAAGCGTACGGTGATACTCCAAAAGAAGACTTAACTGTTGCTTCCGCTGATGAAACTATGGATGCTGTTTCCGAAAACCAAGAGGGAGCCGATAAAACTTGGAGCACTTTTTTTACGACAGAATGGGTACCCGTTTCTGAGAATCCAAGATTTGGATTGTTGGCGTTGTTATTTGGTACTTTAAAAGTGACTATCATTGCGATGCTTATTGCTGGACCTTTAGCGGTTCTTGCGGCATTGTACACTTCATGTTTTGCCTCAAAAAGAGTAAAGGAAATAATCAAACCTATTATAGAAATGCTGGCAGCTTTTCCATCAGTGGTTATTGGATTTTTTGCTTTGATGGTATTGGCTACTTTCTTTCAGGATGTATTTGGTTATGAATCAAGACTGAATGCTTTTATAGGAGGTGTGGCAATGGCACTTGCGGCTATTCCTATTATCTATACTATTTCGGAGGACGCTTTGGCCGCTGTTCCTAAAACCTATACCGAAGCGAGTTTAGCTTTAGGAGCGAGTAAATGGCAAACTGCTTTTTTTGTGGTCCTGCCTGCTGCAACTCCGGGAATTTTTGCCGCCTTATTATTAGGAGTTGGAAGGGTTTTTGGAGAAACGATGATTGCACTGATGGCAACTGGTAATGCGGCATTGTCGTCATTAAATCCTTTTGAAAGTGTGAGAACATTTGCGGCAACCATCGGTTCTGAAATGGCAGAGACGGTTTTTGGGGATACCCATTATAGTGTTTTGTTTTTTATTGGGTCTTTACTTTTCATCTTCTCTTTCGCCTTAAATGCTGTGGCAGAGTTTTATGTAAAAGGTAAATTATTGAAAAAATTCCAAGGTAAATAATTATGAAATCGCCATGATTCCAAAATATAAATTGGGATGAAGAATGGCGATACCATATTCAAATAAAAAACAAATATTATCTTCGTATGAATAAAGTTATAAATGAATCAGAAGACCACTTTTTTTCAAGTAAAAAAAGTATTTCGGATATAAAAGGGACGTTTTTTGTAGGTATCACTCAATTGGCAGTGATATTAATTATTGCGATACTGTTTGTCATTCTTGGAATTATAATATATCAAGGACGTTCTAAGTTTTCTTGGGAGTTTATTTCTTCGTTTCCTACTAATGGTATGACCGAAGGAGGGATATTTCCAGCATTGATTGGTACTTTTATTCTGGTGATCGTAATGTCTATCGCTGCAGTTCCTTTTGGAACAATAACAGCGCTTTACTTAACAGAATATGCCAGTGAAAATTCAAAATTTGCTGCGGCCGTTCGATTTTCGGTTCGAACTTTAGCAGTTGTACCGTCTATTATATTTGGTCTTTTCGGTCTTGGATTTTTCATCCAATTTTTGGGTGCCGGAGCCGATACCGCTTTTAATGGAGGAGAATTACGTTGGGGACAACCTAATATCCTTTGGGCAAGTTTAACCATGTCTTTATTGACATTACCCGTTATTATTGTGTCTGTTGAAGAAGCGCTGAAAACCATTCCGCGTGAATTAAGAGAAGCGAGTTTGGCGCTTGGAGCAACCAAATGGCAAACGATCAAAAATGTGGTGCTTCCGGGATCAGTTTCTGGAATTATGACAGGGACGATTCTTGCCGTAAGTAGAGGAGCTGGAGAAGTGGCTCCAATATTATTTACGGGTGCAGCTTATTACTTGGCTACATTGCCGGGTTCTTTAAGCGATCAATTCATGAACTTGGGATACCATATTTATATTATGTCTACCCAATCATCCGATGTAGAGAAAACCATGCCGATACAGTTTGCTACAACTTTAGTTTTATTAATTTTGACATTATCTCTAAATGTGGTTGCAGTACTAATTAGATCAAGAATAAGAAGAAACGCTAAGTAATTATTTTTGATTGCAGATTAACGATTTTGGATTGCAGATTTTACGTGGTAATTATTTAAATTACTACTTTTTAAAACAATAATAAAAAATGAAAGACATAAAAATAAAAGTAAATGATTTGTCATTATACTACGGCGAAAAAAAGGCTTTGAATGAAATCACAATGGATATTCCTGCCAATAAAGTGACTGCTTTAATTGGACCTTCAGGTTGTGGGAAATCTACCTTTTTGAGGTGTATCAATAGAATGAATGACCTTATGCCGAGTGTTTCTATCACAGGAAAAATGTTGGTAGAAGGGGTTGATATTTATGATAGAAATGTTGATGTTGTCAATATTAGAAAAAAGATTGGAATGGTTTTTCAAAAATCAAATCCTTTTCCGAAATCTATTTATGAGAATGTTGCTTATGGTCCTCGTATCAATGGAATAAAAGACAAAACACAATTAGACGAAATTGTTGAAACTTCTTTGCGTCAAGCGGCTATTTGGGATGAGTTGAAGGATCGTTTAGATGACTCGGCTTTGGGACTTTCTGGAGGACAACAACAACGTTTGTGCATCGGAAGAACATTGGCCGTAAGCCCAGATATTATTTTGATGGATGAGCCTGCAAGTGCTTTGGATCCTATTTCGACTTCAAAAATTGAAGAATTAATACACCAATTGAAAGAGCAATATACCATCATTATTGTTACTCACAATATGCAACAAGCTGCCAGAACGAGTGATCATACGGCCTTCTTTTATATGGGTGAATTGATTGAAATGGGCAAAACAAATTCTATATTTACCAAGCCGGTTCAAAAACAAACCGAGGATTATATTACAGGAAGATTTGGATAATAGTTTTTGGTATATTAGTTTTATAGTATAATGGTTAATTCTAAACTTTTAAACTTTTAACTTGAACTTTTAAATTCTTAAACTTTAAACTAAATAAAAATGGCATCATACTTCGAAATAGAATTAGATAAATTAAAAAGCATTATTGAAAAAATCGGAAAATTGGCTGAAAGCCAAGTAAGTGAATCCGTAAAAATGCTTTTGCAGGAACCTGAAGTAGCTGAAGGGAAAAGCATAAAAAAAACAGAAAATAAAATTGACAAATTAGATATAAAAATCGATGAAATTTGTCAAAGTATTTTTGCATTGCAACAACCGGTCGCTTCCGATTTGCGTTTTATAATGTCGGCAATGCAAATCAGTAATGAGATTGAACGAATCGGGGATTTATCAATCAGTATTGTAAAAAGGTCAAAAAATATTAAAGAAAAACACGACCTGATTGTTAAGTTCAATATAGCTGATGTTGCCAGACAGGTAGAGTTAATTACGGTTAAAACCAACAATTGTTTTATAACACGCGATGGGAACACCATTGGTGAGATATTTGTATTGAACAAAGAGATCAGAAATAATTGTGAAGACGCAATACACGATATTATCAATGAAATGAAAGTCAATTCTAAGGCTGTAGTTTCAGGAACTAATTTGGTGATTATTTTAAAGCATTTGGAGCGAATTTCAGAACATTGCACCAATATTGCAGAATATGTTTATTTTATGGTCAATGCAAAAATTATCAAGCACGATAAGTTTGATAATTTAAGATCGGAAGATTAATATTTCTCACTAAAAGTTAGAGATTAGTACCAATAAAAAGTCAGAACAGTGTTAATTGTTTTGACTTTTTTTATAGAATTACCTTCATCTAATTCAATCATAAATTTTTAACCATATAAGAAATATAAGTTCATTTAAGTTTGCTTATATTTCTTATATGGTTATTTTTTAGAATATGAAGTCAGATTTTTGTTTGCTAAAAGACTTTGAATAATTCTTCCCAATTTATGGTGCCGTCTAAATGGGGAAGCCCTTTATATTGATCTGTTCTTGAAAGATCTTCTATTCTAAAGTTCTCTTGGGTTGCATAGGGAACCAACCCCTCTTTTTCTAGTTTCTTGGCCAAATAGATTTGCTCATATTGCCCAGGTGTGGGTATAAAAAAAGCTTTTTTATGGAGCTTTACCAAGTCCATAATGGTGGTGTAACCAGATCGACAAAGTACTTTTTTACTTTCGTTGAAAGTTAGTTCCAACTGACGGGTTTTCATGAAATTATAGTAGGTTACATTTCCTATTTGTTCCTTTTTTTGTTCGGCTTCAATTATCCCTTTTACAAATACTACTTTTCCATCAAATCGTTTTATTTCTTCGGTAAGATGCGTTTCCAACAGTCCTCGTTGAGGTTCAGGACCAGATAAAATAATCATTAGGTCATAGTGTATAGGCAATCCCATTTTATGCATTCTACTCAATGGCCCCAGATAGTGTAGCGGTAAAGTACTATGCTCTAAATGGCCTAATTTCCCGGTCAGATTTAATGTTGAATCTACATCTGGAACCCAGCAGGCAGCGTATTTTTTTATAATGTGTTGATGTAATTTACTGGTAATCCATGTAGTATTTCCTGTCATGACATTTAATTGGTGGGTAATGAACACCGATGGGATTTTTTTGCTAAAAACACCCAGTCTATTATCCGATATAATACCGTCAATCTCATATTTTTTAATCCATTTTTTCACGATACTTTTTTCATCCCAAATGGCTTCCATCATTTTTGGTAGGCTTTTTAAAAGTTTCCATTTAAAGTTCCTGCCGTTTTTTGCATACTCAATTTGGTAGGACGGTAATTCGAGGGTTTTTAAATAAGGAAACTCTTTTCGAAGTAATTCAAGGGCAATTCCATCTGAAGCAATTATTGGGGTGTAATTATTTTCCTGTAAAGCTTTAATGATTGGAATACAACGGGTAGCGTGACCCAATCCCCAATTTAAAGGAGCAATCAAAATATTTTTATTGTCAGAGTTTAAATTCATTTTCAAGTCTTACTTATGTTTGTAAGTCTAAAGATATTCGATGCGTTTCGATCTAATGTTTGCAATGTATTACTAAAATATTATATAATTAAATAAAAAGAAGGCTAACCAATTAAGGATAGCCTTCAGTTATTTGTTTTCGGAATTAACTTATTGCTTAATATAGGTTTTGTTTCCGTTTGAATTAATGTAGTATTTACCTCCTTGTGGGCCAGTATATACTTTTTTTCCATTGTATTCTCCAGTTACCTTGTCAGCAGTTTTTACGGCTGCTTTTGATTTGTCGGTAGATTTAGCAACTTCTTTTTTTGTGTCTTTTGTTGCTTTATCAGCAGTTGCTTTCGAATCTTTAGCCACTTTATCTGTTGTTTTTTTAGCGTCTTTTGTTGCTTTGTCAACAGTTGCTTTAGAATCTTTGGCTACTTTATCGGTTGTTTTTTTTGTTTCTTTTGTTGCTTTGTCAGCAGTCGCTTTTGAATCTTTGGCTACTTTGTCTGTTGTTTTTTTTGTGTCTTTCGTTGCTTTATCGGCAGTTGCTTTCGAATCTTTAGCTACTTTATCCGTAGTTTTTTTGACATCTTTTGTTGCTTTTTCTGTTGCCGTTTTTTCTTTTGTCTTGTTTGTTTGTCCGTAAAAAGTATTCGATACAATCAAGAAGAAGCTTAATAACAGTAATTTTTTCATGTTCGTTTAGTTTTAAATTAGATTTAAATTTACTACTTTTTTTTAAAGTTTTAATCAATGGGTTAAAAATAAGCTCTCAGTGCAACACTTCCCGTGTGAATGGCCTCGCTGGTTTCGCTTTTTCGGCCTTGGTATATAAAATTAAGGTCCAAAAACGTAGTCAAATTCATTTGCAAAAGCGTTCTCCATGTTAAATTTTGTCCTGTTTGCAATCCTTCCAACATTTGATAACCCGCTGAAGAAAATTCATTTCCCTTAAAATTATTTTCATACAAAGAAACCTCTCCGTTTGCGGTAAATTTCGAATTTCCATTATAACTAAAGGAAGTGCCAAATCGGTTTTGCAATAAAGTGTCTAAACTGCCAATCTGATTTTCTTTGTTGATGTATTCATAAAAAAGATCTAAGCTGATATTTTTTGAAAAGAGATAGCTAATCTTTGGGGCCAATACATATCCTTCAATACTATAATTTTTTTCGGCAAATGTTTCTGATTCTGCTTTAGTCAAAATAGTTTTGGCCAACGCATCAAACAGCCAACTTTTTTGCAACAAGTGTTGGTACTGCAATTGATGAAAGCTGTTTTTGTTTTTAATGGTACCTACAGACAATATGTTTTGTGCTTGGTTTGTCATGTAGGTATAGATAACCGAATTGTTGCGCTTCCCTCTATTATAAAACAAACTATTGGTAAAACTAGCAAGTAATCCCAAGACATTTTCTGGTGCCGAATGAAACGGATTCAAATCAAGATGATCTCCTTCATTTTTAACTTTTTGATCTAGAATAAAGCTACTTTGCAAATAAAAATAGGACAGCACCTTTTTGAAAGAATTGCTGTTTTGCCAAATTATAGGATTAATTATGAAAGATTGTGAGAACTTGTTTTGATTGGTTTTAATATAAATCTGATTGGGTAGAAAGATTCTGGTATAGGTTGCTAAATCAATGAATGGTGCGATTTCAAATTCTTCGAGTTCTTTTATTCCGTTATTATTATAGTCGTTCCAAGTGTATTTTCCCTGTCCTGCGGGAACTTCGACATAAGTGTAATTTTGAAAAGGCATGGTTCCCGAATTGGTTTCGTAAAGCGTGTTGCTTTGAACCAATTGTTTGAAAAATTGATCACTGTAGATAATTCTCGAATTCAGTGAGGGCGTGTCTTTTAAAGTAGGATCGGTGTAATCTAAAACTCTATAATTCACAAATACCGATAGATCACGATTTTCTGTTTTAAATAATTGCGATTTAAAATTATAGCTATTCGAGGTGTTTACTCTTTGCAATACTCTCCCGAATCCCGAAATTTCGGGACGGGATTGAATGCTGTCGTTTGTTCTTCTTAAATAACCCAATTGCACATAAATACGTGTGCTGTCTCCATGGCCAGTATATATTCCGTATTCATTAAACCGTTGGCTTTGTAAAGAGAGTTGTTGGGTTGTTTTGTTTGTGCCTTGGTTGTCTTCAAAACGTAAGGTGCCGCCAATCCAGTTTTTTTTGAAGTTGTATTGCACTTGTGAAACGCTTCTGGCGAATTTAGTGGTGGTTTCTATGTCGTCACTTTTTAATAAACTGCCATCAGTTTTAATAGCCCAATTGTTGAATGTAAATCCGGCATTGATGTTGTTTTTTATACCAGAGTAATTGTTGGAAATGGTGAGTCTTTGAAAAGCATATGTTATTGATCCTAAGTTTTTTGAATTTGTATTAGGGATTGAATTAAAATTCAAACCAGTGCCCAGTAAACTTTGATTGCCTGTTATGGCAGAATTGATATTCCAATCTCGATAGAATTCGATGCTATTTATGCGTTCTACAGGTTTGAAATTGGCTTCTGTAACTTGTAAATTGGCAAAAGCATCCAGGTTCCATTTTTTAGAATACAACCGTTGCTTGGTGTTGATATCTCCGGACAATCCTTTATTGTTGTCGTCGTCAAGAGTTGAGAATAAGTTTTTATCGCTGTTGCTAATGGCGATTTCAAAATCAACGGCAGTTTTTTTAGAAGGATTATATTTTCCGAAAAAGGTGGCGACTTGTGATTTTATAGGGGCTATTAATTGTATGATGGGTTCGTAATTTCCTTGTGTAATTCCGTTTATTGGAGCTACATATTCGAAGATTTTATCAACGCTTGCTTCGTTTTTCAAAATGTAATTTCCTTTTTTTAATCCTATTAAAGTAAAGGTAACCGTATACAATTCATCACTGGCGTTTGTTGAATATTCATAAATGGATTCCGCTCCAAGGATGGTTTTTTTATACAGTATTTTTTTTTCGTCATAAGTGTCAAGATATGCCGAGGGTGCAATCATTAAATTGGGATTGTCTCCGGCTTCTGCCAAAACTTGTGCTTGTTCTTTGGAAAGGTTTTGTTGAACGGGTTGGTTTTTTAAGTCATTTTCTGAATAGACTGCGGCACCAAAATTAAATTTTTTATTGGTGAATGATCCTCCATCGTAGGTGACAAATCGGGTGTAGTTTATCTCGGAATATTGGTATTCGATTACGATTCGCATTTCAGATGTAATACTGAAAAACGGAGTAAACATGATTTCTCCAGAGTTATAATCGATAACATAATCATTAGTTTCTCCTCTTTTTAATAAAACGCCATTGACATAAACACGTTCAGAACCAATGATGACCAAAACATACAATTCACCATTTTGTCCAATTAATTTATAAGGGCCTTGATTTCCTTCTTGCCCTTTGAAGTTGCTGCTGGCATAATGCCCTGTAACCAACCCGCCCGATACAAATAGATTCGTTTTACTGTCTTCATTTCCTAAATTGATAATAGTAGACAACCCTTGTATTTTTTTGTTGAATGAAAGGAAACGCGTGGTGTTGTTGCCAATAAAAACATCTCCGGCACGAACATTCCAATTGTCGCTGAAGAGTTCCATAAAAATGTTGTCGTATTGATTCAGTTTCTGGGAATAGCTTCCTTCCTGAACGGGAATGTTGGTGTCTTGAATCGAAGCTCTAATGCTAACTTTGTCGGATATTTTTCCGGTGATTTGAAAATCTAAATTCGAATTGACCACCGCATTTTGATTGTTACCGACCGTAACTCCTCTTGAAAGACTTCCTTTGGTGACAAGGCCGTCAAAGGGTGTGTTCTTTTTTGTGGCTACACTTTCAATTTTATATAAATTCTGGTTAGTAGCTTCGTTGTCAATAATTTTACTACTGTCGTAAATGCTGTATTCTTTGGTTAATAGGTCGGGGAATTTTAGATAATGAACCGTTACGGAATCTGTAATGGATTGGTTTTTGTCTTTAAATAGGAGTATTCCTTTCGAAAAGTTAATTTGGTATAGTGAACTGTCAATGGCTTGGTTTTTGGAGTCCAAAACTTTGAAAGCATAGGAATTGATGCTTCCTGTTTCCAGATGAATAGTGTCTGTCGTAAAAGCTATTTTTTTGGTGCTGTACCCCGAATTCGTTTCTTGCGCCTGTAGCCCAGAAAAACAAAAAAGCACAACCCAAAACAATACATTTTTAAACATAAATACTATAACTCGAATGCGCCAAAATTAGTATTTATTATTTTATAATGTGTTAATTAGAGTATTACCTCAAGAAGGGATATTAAAAATGATTAAAAGTAATTGGTGTTAGAAAAATAGCAACAAAAAATGGAAGCCGAATTAACGACTTCCATTTTTTAGTAACCTTATTTAGTAATCAGTGTTTAATTCTCTTTAGTCACAATTTGCATTGTTTCTCTACTAACTTGTTTTAAAAGGACAGTTTTGTTTTCTTCTACCGTTTGGGCGGCTTGTTCGGTAAAATGTCGAATGGTATATAAAGTAACATTTTCAGTAAAATCTACTTTGAATTTTTTAGAAAGTATCGCATTCAAGTCATTGAAATTTCCAAATTTATCTTCTACACATACCGAAAAACTAATCGCTGAATTCTGTATTAAATTCACTTTAAGTTTAAATTGATGAAACAAAGCAAATATTTCGCTGATGTGTTCTTCCATAATAAAAGAGAAGTCAATAGACGATAATGAAATCAACAGTTGGTTTCTTTTTACAATAAAACACGGTAAATACGGTTCAAGATCAGCGCCTTTGGCAACGCGAGTTCCCGGTAACAAAGGATTGATAAATGATTTTACATACAAAGGAATTTCCTTTTTTTGTAAAGGTTGCAATGTTTTTGGGTGAATAACCGATGCGCCATAAAAAGCCAACTCAATAGCTTCGCGATACGAGATTTGATTCAACAGACTTGCATTTTCAAAATACCTAGGATCGGCATTCATAACGCCCGGAACGTCTTTCCAGATGGTTACACTTTCGGCATTCAGGCAATAAGCAAAAATAGCTGCCGTATAATCTGATCCTTCACGACCCAATGTGGTAGTAAAGTTATTTTCGTCAGAACCCAAGAATCCTTGAGTGATGTTCAGTATTTTTCGCTTTACATTTTTGGAGATGTTTTTCTGGGTCAATTCCCAGTCCACTTCGGCATCTCTATAAGTTGCGTCTGTTTTTATGAAATTTCTAACATCCAACCACTGCGTTTTGATTCCCATAAAAGCCATAAAATGACTCAAAATGGTAGTCGAAATCAATTCTCCGTAACTTACGATTTGGTCGTAAACAAAATTATAATTCGGTGATTTGTTATGCGACAAGAAATATTCTAAATCTGCAAACTGAGTGTTAACTGCTGTAAAAACTCCATTTTTTTCGTCTTCAAACAAATCCATCAAGATTTGATTGTGATATTTTTTTACCTCTTGTACCGATGAATTTAATTCCGGCGATTTGTCAAAATAATTTTTGATAACCTCTTCAAGTGCATTGGTTGTTTTACCCATGGCAGAAACGATAACCAATACATCCTCATAACCAACCTGTTGCAAAACGCTGTATACGTTTTTAATTCCTGCGGCATCTTTTACAGAAGCACCACCAAATTTGAATACTCTCATGCTAATTCTTGATTTTAGATTTTAGATTTTAGATTTTTAGTCCCAAAACAAAATCAGATTTTTATTTTTTTAATCGATTATCCACGAAATGGTTAATCGCAGCTTCATCCATTTGTGCCAAATACCAATTTTTCAGCACTTTTGCACCCGATTTTTCATAAAAATCGATTGCAGGTGTGTTCCAATCCAGTACATGCCAATCAATTCTGCGAACATTATCTTTTTTTCCTTGCTTGATAATTTCAGAATACAAAGCGTAGCCTAAACCTGTTCCTCGCATTTTGTCTTTTACAACTAAGTCTTCCAAATGTATTATTTTCCCTTTCCAAGTAGAGTAGCGATAATAGTACAAAGCAATGCCTACAATCTCCTTTTCTACTTCTGCAACAAATACATGAAACAAAGGATTTTCGCCAAAACCGTCTCGAATGAGGTCGTCAACGGTGATTAAAACAGCTTCTGGCTCCTTTTCGAATACGGCAAGCTCTTGAATTAGTGCTAAAACGCCTGTCATGTCCTCTTTATTTCCTTTGCGTATATTCATGATATCGTATTTTTATCTTGCTTTATTATTAAAAAACAATTAATTAAGGAGTTGTTTTTATGGAATATGTAGCAAATATACAATACTGATAAACTATGTTGTTATTATTTTTTTCGTTTTCACAAAAAAAACGATATTTGTGACTTAAACTAACTACATCGATTTCGCAATGGAAGAAAGCAACAAAACTCTCGGAGAATTTATCATTGAAAACCAAAATGCCTTTCAATATTCGTCAGGAGAATTATCTAGAATTATCAACTCTATCCGTTTGGCGGCAAAAGTGGTTAGCTACAAGGTCAACAAAGCGGGATTAGTAGATATTGTTGGTGCTGCCGGAGAACAAAATATTCAAGGGGAAGACCAACAAAAATTGGATGTCTATGCCAATAATATTTTTATTCAAACCTTAATCAATCGTGAAATTGTTTGCGGTATTGCTTCAGAAGAGAATGATGATTTTATTACAGTTGAAGGAAGCGACAGCAGTCATAATAATAAATATGTAGTTTTGATGGATCCTCTAGATGGTTCGTCTAATATTGATGTGAATGTTTCTGTGGGAACTATTTTTTCGGTTTATAGAAGAATAACGCCAATAGGAACTCCTGTAACATTGGAAGATTTTTTGCAACCGGGTATCAATCAAGTTGCTGCGGGTTATGTAATTTATGGAACCTCGACCATGTTGGTTTATACTACAGGACATGGCGTAAACGGTTTTACGTTAAACCCAGCGATTGGAACTTTTTATCTTTCGCATCCTAATATGAAATTTTCTGAAGACGGAAATATTTATTCGATCAACGAAGGGAATTACGTGCATTTTCCACAAGGGGTGAAAGATTATATTAAATATTGCCAGCTAGAAGAAGGGGATCGTCCGTATACCTCTCGTTATATTGGAAGTTTAGTGTCCGATATTCATAGAAATATGATCAAAGGAGGAATTTATATTTATCCTACAAGTTCTAAAGCACCAAAAGGGAAATTGCGTTTGTTGTATGAATGCAACCCAATGTCCTTTATCGTAGAGCAAGCTGGCGGAAAAGCCTCTGATGGATTTGATCGTATAATGGAATTGCAGCCAACAGAGTTGCATGAAAGAGTGCCGTTCTTTTGCGGAAGCATCAATATGGTCGAAAAAGCAGAAGAGTTTATGCATAAAGCAAAACTGAGTAAATATTAAACCAAGTAAGCCAAGATAATAAACCGAAAAAAGCTCCCAACCAGGAGCTTTTTTTTATTTGTACATGTTTTTCATCTCATATATAAAGGTTTCTAGGTCCACGTTTTTGTCAACTAGTTTGAGCGCTTTGTCTACAATATAATTTACATTGCTAGGGGTGAAGCCTAGTGCTAAGCCAAATTTAATGAGTAAGTGCTCTTGTTTGTCTCCTAATTGATGGTCTCTATGAACGATTCGTGATAGATTATATAACGCTTCGAGTCTTTCAATGTATAGATAGGGAGCGTTGATTGGGTATTTTGATGGGTTTTTTAGAATTTCCTTGTATTCGCTTTCGGAAATTTCAAGATCTAAGGCAAGTTTGTCTAAGAATTTTTTTTCTTGTTCGGAGATGTTACCGCTAGCGTAGGCTACATGGACAATGGCTGAAAAATGACCTCGGTTTCTTTGATTGAATTCACTACTAAATAAATCTGAAATGGACATAATAAGAATGTTTTAGGTTTGACATAAAGATAATTAATTTTTTTAGTATTGATTTTGTTTTGCATAACTTTTTTGTACGATTGGCCTTTGTTTTTTATTTATTTTAGAGAATGATTTTTTAATCAAATACACCATTTTCAAAATTAATCGTAAGTTTACAACCTTAGTAAATGTTCTGAAATAATTCGTGCAATTTTTCTCGTTCTTTTGCCCTTTTTCTTCGTTAAAAAATAGTTCAATAGCCCAGCTATTTAAAGATTTTTTGCCTTGAAAAAGACCAAAATAACTTCGCCAAATTTTGTACGCTTTATTTTAAAACCTTTGCTTATCAATTTAATTAATTTATCGATGTCAGAATTTTTGATTTACTTTCAAATAGGATTAAAACACGTATTGGATATACATTCCTATGATCATGTTTTGTTTTTAATTGCCTTGTCAGTTCCTTTCTCTTTCAATGATTGGAAGAAAATTTTACTTTTAGTGACGGTGTTTACTTTAGGGCATACCACAGCACTGTTTCTTTCTGTTTTTGAAATCATCACCGTCAAAGTTAATGTGGTTGAATTACTCATACCGATAACGATTTTAATAACCGCTTTTTATAATTTATTTACGGCTGGAAAATCCAGTAAAAACGGCAGTATCAATTTGGTTTTTATCATAACGCTATTTTTTGGAATCATTCATGGATTGGGATTTTCTAATTATTTTAAAACCATATTAGGAGGTAGTGCAACCTCAAAATTATTGCCAATGTGTGAATTTGCATTAGGAATAGAAGCAGCACAAATTGTGGTGGTTATAGTGGTTTTGATTTTGTCGTATATCGTTCAAACCGTTTTTAGATTTTCAAAACGCGATTGGACATTAGTGTTGTCGGCATTTATTATAGGAGTGGTGTTGCCAATGATAGTAGAAAATGAATTATGGAAGAGATAATAATTATGGAGAAAAAGAAGTTAAATAAATATGACAGAGCCTATCTTAGGATTGCTACAGAATGGGGTTTGTTGTCTTATTGCAAAAGAAAACAAGTAGGAGCGATTATTGTAAGGGACAGAATGATTATTTCTGATGGATATAACGGTACGCCTTCGGGGTTTGAAAATTGCTGCGAAGATGAAGACGGATTAACACGTTGGGATGTTTTGCATGCTGAGGCAAATGCCATATTAAAAGTAGCGAGATCTACACAATCCTGCGAAGGGGCGACTTTGTATATCACGCTTTCTCCTTGTAAAGAATGCAGTAAATTAATACATCAATCTGGGATAAAAAGAGTGGTGTATCATAATGGATACCGTGATGATTCCGGAATACAGTTTTTATTAAAAGCAGGAATCGAAGTAGAACATATTCCAGTTTTAGAAGAGTAAAAAGAGCTGTAGCTATTTAGTTAGTTTTCAGTCTCAGTTTTCTCCCGATATTGTGATAGTTTTCTGTTCAAAAGGATAATAATCTTAAAATAGTACTAAAACAGATTCAGCTTTTTGCAAATATTGTTTAGAAAGCGAATTGCAATGTTTACAGACAACTCTGAAAACTGCGACTGTGACTGAAAACTGTGACCTAAATGGTCGAAAAAAAACTTAATTTTAATGCTTTTTGTCAAAATAAAATGAAATACGATACCAAATATTTACCTATACTTATTGGAAGCATTTTTGCCCTGGGTATTTTTATTGGTAGTTTGTCTAATGCTCCCCAAACGCATGGGTTTTTAATTAAAAAAAATACAAAAGAAAAACTTGACAAGCTGATTGATTTCATAGATAGCGAATATGTTGATAATGTCAATACGGATTCTATTGTTAATCTTACGGTTGATAATATCCTGGCTCATCTAGATCCGCATTCGGTATATATTCCGCCCAGTGAGCAAGCGGGAATAGCCGAGACCATGAAAGGTGATTTTGTGGGTATTGGAATTAATTTTTACATGTATAATGATTCGGTTGCAGTCATAAATCCAGTTAAAAACGGCCCTTCGGCAAAAGCGGGAATCAAAGCTGGAGATCGTATTTTGTATGCTGATAAAATCAAGTTGTTTGGTCGAAAATTACCCAACGATAGTTTATTTGCGGCCTTAAAAGGGGAAGCAGGGTCTCAGATAGAATTAACGGTTTATCGAAAATCCGAACGTAAAAAAATCAAGTTAACCATCAAGAGGGATGTTATTCCACTAAAGAGTGTTGATGTAGCTTTGCTATTGAACAAAACAACAGGGTATATAAAAATCAATCGTTTTGCCGAAACTACTTTTGATGAGTTTAAAACGGGATTGACCAATTTAAAAAAACAAGGCGTAAAATCACTGGTTATCGATGTTCGGGATAATGGGGGAGGATATATGGAAGAGGCCATTGCTATTGCTGATGAATTTTTGAAAGACAAGGAGTTGATTGTTTTTACCAAAAGTAAAAATGGAGTGATCGAAAAAACATTTGCCACCAAGCAAGGTAGTTTTGAAAACGGCAATGTCTATGTTTTAATTAATGAAAATAGCGCCTCGGCAAGTGAAATTCTGGCAGGAGCTATCCAGGACAATGACCGCGGAAGGATTGTAGGTCGACGTTCTTTTGGAAAAGGACTGGTGCAACGCGAAATGGATTTCAACGATGGTTCGGCAGTGCGGTTGACTATCGCCAGATATTATACGCCAACGGGAAGATCTATTCAAAAGCCATATTCAAAAGGGAATGAGGATTATTTCAAAGAATCGGATTCTCGTTTTTTGCACGGTGAGTTGTATAAAAAAGACAGTATAAAGGTGGTTGATTCCTTGAAGTTTAAAACCAAAAAAGGTAAAATTGTTTTTGGAGGAGGCGGAATTGTACCTGATGTTTTTGTGCCTTTGGAAGCTGAACGTGGAGCAGAAAATGTTTCGTATTTATTGCAATCCGGAATTGTTGGTCACTTTGTGTTTGAACAATTAGATAAGAATAGAAACGCTTTTTCAAAACTAACTTTCGGACAATTTTTAAATACAATAAATGAAACCGATTTGTATTTCTATGACTTTCAAAAATACCTTGTTCAAAATGGTTTGTTTATAAAACTAGGACACAATAAGGCTCTAGTGAAAAGATATATAAATGCGGAGTTTGCCCGTCAATTGTATGGCGATAAATATTATTATGAAATAATTTTGAAAGAAGATGCCATGGTGAAGGCGGTATTGAAAGGGGATTTAAAATAAAAAAGCCAAATTCCAAAAGCTAATGTTTAAGTTAGGTGATGGAAATTTTCAATACTATGTGGTATTGTTTCTCAGATATGTTATTTTCTAATACTATCGTGAGAATGCGTCTGAATGCCATCATTCCATAGCGTAAGTAAGTCTGTGGCGACAGCAGCTCCACTTCCGGCTGCAATAGTCAGTTGGCTTCTCCATCCCGCAAGAGTTCCTACTACATAAATTCCATCATTGACTTTATGGTCGATATTCTTCAATTGGATTCTTTGCTTTTCGGGAAGGGATTTTTTATGGGGTTCCACAAACTGCATCAAACCTTCAATTGCAAATGTATTGGCTGCGCCGATTCCTACTACAACATTGTGGGTTTTGTAACTGTTTTTGTTTGTGATAATAGTAAATTCTGGATATTGACCTTCGATTTTTAATGCTTTTTCCTCAGGGATTTGAATGATATGCGGATATGTATTGGATAAATGATCTATACTTTCGATTAGCAAATCAGAACCTAATTTTCCTGGAGGAATTCCGTAGGCATTGTTAAAAACAGCTTCTTGAAGTGAGGATGTTTTTTGATGGGTAAAGATTCCAATTTTCTTAGAAGAAACAAATGGCTTTTTGCGGGCAGAACCCAATACTTGAGCGCACGACACCCCAGAAACGCCTCCGCCTATGATTAATACGTCAAACACGATTACGCGTTGTCGTTCATTTTTTCAACTATTTTTTTAGACATTCTAAAAATCAGAAGAATTAATACGGCACAAAATGAAGCGGCAATGCCAACAAACGCTATAACGCTATCTCCCTTAAATGGATTTTGAAAATCGATTAAAGTAATATTAAAAATAAGAAGTGCAACTGCTAAAAGTACTAAGATATTAGTAAAAAGTTTCATAGGTTTAATTATTCTTTTGTGTAAATAAAGATGTTCTTTGAATCAATTTTAAAAATTAAAACTTGTTCAAAAATTGGGACAACCTTTAATACATAAAATATTAGGGGGTAAATTTATAATTTTTTTTTTTAGACAAACAAACCTTTAACATTAGCGGCGAATAATTTAACAGCAATTGCCAAAAGGACTACTCCAAATGTCTTGCGAATTACTCCAAGGCCATTTTGTCCTAGCATTTTTTCAATTTTTCCAGAAGATTTTAAGACGATGTAAACCAATATGATATTTAGTACAATGGCAATAACGATATTTAGGGTGTGAAACTGGGAACGTAAGGAAAGTAAAGTGGTCATGGTTCCCGCTCCCGCAATTAGTGGAAAAGCCAATGGTACAATCGATGCCGAACTGGCTTCTTCATCCCGGTACAGATGAATTCCTAGTATCATTTCTAAAGCCAAAAAGAATAAGACAAAAGAACCGGCAACTGCAAAAGAATGCACATCAATGCCGATTAAACTTAAGAACTCTTCTCCAATAAACAAGAATAAGATCATTATTAATCCTGCAACTAAGGCCGCTTTTTCAGATTCGATATGACCGTGTTTGGCTCTCAATCCTACGATAATAGGAATGGATCCCACAATGTCAATTACGGCGAAAAGCACCATTCCTACCGTTATTACCTCTTTTAGGTTGAAATCCATCATAGTATTGTTTTTTACAGAATAGTTCTTGTTAATTGTTTTTTGTCTATCAAAAATACGTTTATTTTTTTTATTTTGGAGATTCGGTTATTAATTGATTGTGAAGTAAAGCATCTTTATTCTGTTTTAATTTTTAATAATATTGATTAAATCAAAAGTTAAATTGCGTAATAACTTGAAAGTCAATCTGTAAGTTTGTTGTGATTTTAAAACATATAAGGCGACTGGGAAATATTTGACATTCGCTCTCTTGTCTATGTTGTTTTCATACAGTTGAGGGTGAGTGTAAATTTGTAGGGAGATACCAAACTCAGTGTAAAAGATGCTTTTGATAAAACGTCTAAAATGATGAGTGTGACTATGGAATGCAACACCGATGAAATGTTTTGACTAGGACGAAATAACTGCCCTTTTGATAAATTTAGATTGTGAATTTATGTAAGTAAATTTGTTGCAACGTGTTAATTTGATTCGTTTATTGCGCTTATGTTTACCGCTCGCTTTTATTTCTTGAATCTTTGACTACCTTTGCAAAATGTTTCAACTAGGAAAAACCATCGTCTCAGAGGATATACTCGAAAAAGAATTTGTTTGTAATTTGTCAGCATGCAAAGGAGCTTGTTGCGTCGATGGCGATGCAGGAGCTCCATTGAGTTTGGCAGAAACAAAAATATTGGAGGAAATATATCCAAAAGTAAAACCATTTTTAAGAAAACAAGGAATTGAGGCTATAGAAGCACAGGGAACTTGGGTAAATGGAACAGATGGTGAACTTGAAACACCGCTGATTGATAACAAAGATTGCGCCTATGTGATTTTTGATGGTAAGACAGCCCTTTGTGGAATTGAGCAAGCCTACAATCAAGGAATAATAGATTGGAAAAAACCTGTTTCCTGTCATTTGTATCCGATACGAGTTAAAGATTTTACAGAGTTTGCTGCTGTCAATTATGACAAATGGGATATTTGTGATGCAGCCTGTTCTTTAGGTCAAGAACTCGAAGTTCCGGTATATAAATTTGTAAAAGAAGCCCTTATTCGTCGCTTTGGCGAAGATTGGTATTTAGAGCTTGAAAAAGTAGCCGAAGAATTGAAAAACAAATTGTAAAAAATTAAAAAATTAGTATCGGTAATTATTTAAAAATTCTATATTTTACAGGTGTTTAAGATGTTTTCACGTGGTTAATTCATTGATTGTTAGCGCGTTGTAGTTTGAAAGAAAAACACTTCATTTTTTGTTTATTGTTAAAAACTATGAACTATTGTGAATAAGTTTGACTTTTAATAACCGCAATATTTCACAATCTTTGTAATTCGCTTTTCGCACCGATTTTCATTAAAAATTCAAAAAAAAACAAATACAATCCAATGTCGCAAATTGAACCAATTTTACAAGAAAACAAAAATCGTTTCGTGATTTTTCCTATCAAACACCATGATATTTGGGAATGGTATAAAATGATGGAAGCTAGTTTTTGGACTGCCGAAGAAATTGATCTTTCACAGGATTTGAACGACTGGAATAATAAGTTGAGTGATGATGAGCGTTACTTTATAAAACATATCCTTGCTTTTTTCGCAGCATCGGATGGGATTGTAAACGAAAATCTTGCTGAGAACTTCGTAAATGAAGTGCAATATGCCGAAGCTAAGTTTTTCTATGGTTTTCAAATCATGATGGAAAACATTCATAGCGAAACCTATTCACTTCTGATAGACACTTACGTGAAAGACGAAGCCGAAAAAGCAGATTTGTTTAATGCATTGGAAGTTTTTCCTGCCATTAAGAAAAAAGCGGAATGGGCTTTGAAATGGATTGAATCGGATTCGTTTGCAGAGCGTTTGATCGCTTTTGCAGCGGTAGAAGGTATTTTCTTCTCGGGAGCATTTTGTTCTATTTATTGGTTGAAAAAACGTGGATTGATGCCAGGTTTGACTTTCTCTAATGAATTGATTTCTCGTGATGAAGGTGTTCACTGTGATTTTGCAGTGCATTTACACAACCACCATTTGATCAATAAAGTACCAAAAGAAAGAATTAGAAGCATCATAGTGGATGCTTTAAATATAGAAAGAGAATTTATTACCGAATCACTTCCAGTAAGTTTGATCGGGATGAATGCAGTATTAATGACCCAATATTTAGAATTTGTTGCCGATAGGTTATTGGTAGAATTGGGTTGTGATAGAGAATATAATGTTACCAATCCATTTGATTTTATGGATATGATTTCACTTCAAGGGAAGACTAATTTCTTCGAGAAAAAAGTTGCCGAATATCAAAAATCAGGTGTTAAAGTTACTGAAGGCGATTCTCAAAAAATTAGCTTCGACGCTGATTTTTAAAATACAGTTTTGAGTTTTAAATATTACCTAAGTATTTGATAGCTCCAAAGAATAAATAAAAAGTGTAAGTATAATTAAGTTGTTTTCATAAGATTCCCCCAAATCTGAAAACTAAGTTAATTCAGCCCAGATTGATTTTGGGACAAATGACGGCGTTTTGTTTCATCTTGTTTTTATGAGATGAAACAAAGTATCGAAATGGGTCATGGATTGACAGTGAGTAAAAAATGAATTATGAATTCCTACTATTCGTAAATCACAATTCATTAATAAAATAAATTCGATAAAGTATGTATGTAATAAAAAGAGACGGCCACAAAGAACCTGTAATGTTTGACAAGATTACAGACAGAATAAAAAAATTATGTTACGGCTTGAACGAATTGGTAGATCCAGTTAAAGTGGCTATGCGTGTTATTGAAGGTTTGTATGATGGAGTTTCTACATCAGAACTGGATAATCTTGCGGCCGAAACTGCAGCTTCAATGACCATTGCTCATCCGGATTATGCACAATTGGCAGCTCGTATTGCAATATCAAATTTACATTCGAATACCAAAAAATCGTTCTCCGAAACGATGAATGAAATGTTTCATTACATCAATCCGAGAACCAACCAAGAATCACCATTGTTGTCCGAAGAGGTGCATCAAGTGATTATGGAAAATGCTGAGTTTTTAGATTCTCACATTATATACAACAGAGATTTTAACTATGATTATTTTGGGTTTAAAACTCTGGAACGTTCGTATTTGTTGAAAATAAACGGAAAAATTGTGGAGCGTCCGCAACACATGTTGATGCGTGTTTCTGTTGGAATTCACTTGGATGATTTGAAATCAGTAATGGAGACTTATGACTTAATGTCTAAGAAATTCTTTACCCATGCAACGCCTACGTTGTTCAATGCAGGAACTCCAAAACCACAAATGTCTTCTTGTTTCCTTTTGGCTATGCAAGACGATAGTATTGATGGAATATATGATACTTTAAAACAAACCGCCAAAATATCGCAATCAGCGGGAGGAGTTGGACTTTCTATTCATAACGTTCGTGCTACAGGTTCGTATATTCGTGGTACAAACGGTACTTCAAACGGAATTGTTCCTATGTTGAGAGTGTTTAATGATACTGCTCGTTATGTAGATCAAGGTGGTGGAAAACGTAAAGGAAGTTTCGCTATTTATATCGAAACTTGGCATGCGGATATCTTTGATTTCTTAGATCTAAAAAAGAATACTGGAAAAGAAGAAATGCGTGCTAGAGATTTGTTCTTTGCCATGTGGACATCGGATTTGTTTATGAAGCGTGTTCAAGAAGATACTACTTGGACTTTGATGTGTCCTAACGAATGTCCAGGTTTGTACGATGTGTACGGAGACGAGTTTGAAGCGATGTACATTGACTATGAAAACAGGGGAAAAGGTAGAAAAACCATCAAAGCGCGCGAATTGTGGGAGAAAATCCTAGAATCACAAATTGAGACAGGAACGCCTTATATGTTGTACAAGGATGCAGCCAATAGAAAATCAAACCAAAAAAACCTAGGTACCATTCGTTCATCGAATTTGTGTACTGAGATTATGGAATATACTTCTGCGGATGAGGTTGCTGTTTGTAATTTGGCTTCTATTTCTTTACCAATGTTCGTTGAAAACGGAAAATTCGATCATCAATTATTATACGATGTGACCAAGCGTGTGACACGTAACTTGAATAGAGTAATCGACAGAAATTACTATCCTGTAAAAGAAGCCGAAAACTCAAACCTTCGTCACAGACCAATTGGTCTTGGGGTGCAAGGACTTGCCGATGCTTTTATCCTATTGCGTTTGCCTTTTACAAGCGATGCAGCTAAAGTATTAAACCAAGAAATATTCGAAACCCTTTATTTTGCTGCCTGTACCGCATCTATGGAAATGGCAAAGGAAGAAGGAGCTTATTCTACTTTCAAAGGTTCTCCAATGTCAAACGGAGAGTTTCAGCACAATTTGTGGGGGTTGAAAGACGAAGAATTATCAGGAAGATGGGACTGGGCTTCGCTTAGAAAAGAAGTGGTAGAGCATGGTGTTCGTAATTCATTATTGGTTGCGCCAATGCCAACGGCTTCGACTTCTCAAATTTTGGGTAACAACGAAGCATTCGAACCATACACTTCAAATATCTATACAAGACGCGTATTGTCTGGTGAATTTATTGTGGTGAATAAGCATTTATTGCACGATTTAGTAAAACTAGGATTGTGGAATGACAACTTGAAACAAGAAATCATGCGTCACAACGGATCGGTTCAAAACATCGATGTGATTCCGCAAGATTTAAAAGAATTGTACAAAACCGTTTGGGAAATGTCTATGAAAGACATTATCGATATGTCTCGTCAAAGAGGGTATTTTGTAGATCAATCGCAATCTTTGAACTTGTTTATGCAAGACGCCAATTATTCAAAACTAACGTCTATGCATTTCTACGCTTGGCAATCCGGTTTGAAAACAGGGATGTATTATTTGAGAACCAAAGCAGCGGTTGATGCCATCAAATTTACATTAAACAATGATAAAAAAGAAGATACTCCAGTATCAGAAGCGATAGATGTTGAGGATTTCAAAGCGATGTTGCTCAAAGCACAAGCCGCAGATCCTGAAGATTGCGAAATGTGCGGAAGTTAAGTCATTGCGAGGAACGAAGCAATCACATTCCTATAAAACCATTTTGTTAGGGTTAACAAAATGGTTTAAAAAACAAAATAATTGCGCTATAATTAAAACAGCTATCGTTTTTGGTAGCTGTTTTTTGTTTAATTTGTTTTGTATGGAGCTAATCCCGCTTTCCGTTTCAATCTTTTTTATCTCGTTAGAAAAAAAAACAAGATAAAAAAGGATTTCCACTTCAAACGGGGCTAAAAGACATTCATTTTCATGAGTAAATTTGTTTAAATTTGTAGTATTCAATGTTAATAAAGGAATTATGGAAATTAAAAATTTATCTAAATACAGCAATGCAGAAAAAATTGTTCTTGCCGAGCAGTTATGGGACAGTGTTTCTAAGAAGGATCTAGAAATTTCTGATGATGTGGAAAGAGAATTAGATATTAGAATAAAAAATTTAGAAGAAGGGAAAACAGAATTATATACATGGGATGAGGTTAAAAGTCATTTAAAATCTATTCGATAGTGTATAAAATTCATTTCGTAAGAGAAGCATTATTTGATATTGAAGATATTGTTCTTTGGTATGAAGATCAAAGAATAGGGCTTTCCTATGATTTTGAACTTTGTTTGGAAGCAGGAATTGATGCTATTTTAAGAAATCCAGAAGTATTCCAAAAAAGGTATAAAAATATAAAAATACGGTTTATTTCAAGATTTCCTTATGGTATTCATTATAGATTTGAAAAAAACGAAATTATAGTTATTGGTGTTTTTCATACCTCTCGTTCTCCTAAAAATTGGTCCAAAAGACTAACTTTGTGAAGTTAAAATTTCTTTAAAAAACCAATCCCCTTGAGTTTATTATATTTTACAGACCGAAGCATTGTTCATCTTGAAGATGTAGTCTTCAATGATGCCGTTTCAGGGCAAATTAATCAGTTTTTGAAGGAATACCAATTCAAGCAAGTTTTGGAACAATATGAGTTGCCTGTAGTTAATAAAATACTGTTGCACGGCAAAACAGGCTGCGGAAAAACGATGACGGCCAAAGGTATTGCCAGAAAACTGGACAAAAAAATAATCATTGTCAATCTTTCCCGAATTGTATCTTCCAAGTTGGGGGAAACTTCCAAGAATATCGAAGGATTGTTCAAGGAAGTGCAATACGAAAGTTCGGTTTTATTCTTTGATGAATTTGATTCCTTAGGTCAGATTCGGGATTACGACAACAAAGACAGTACCGAAATGAAACGAGTAGTCAACTCGATTATTCAACTAATAGATAATTTCCCAAATCGATCGGTATTAATCGCCGCTACGAATCAAATCCAAATGATAGACGAAGCTTTAGTGCGTCGTTTTGAAATGCAACTGGAATTTACGGCTCCTTCCGCTGCGGTTTTGGATAGTTATTACGAGAAGTTACTCGCAAAATATCCCATAGAATTCCAAGAAGTGACTCGTATTTATAACGTTACTTTTGCGGAAGCGAAAAATCATTTACTCAAAGAAGTGAAAAACAATGTCATCCAAGCAGAGATTAAGAAGCAAAAGTAAAAGGCTTTGTGCTCTAAAAAAATCTTAGTTTTTTGATTAATAAATAACAAGACAATTGGTAGTTTCTTAATTCATAATTGTAAAATTAATTCCTTATATTTGAGGGGGTTATAGTTTTGGTATGTTTTGTTTATAGTATTAAAAACAGAAAATATGGAAAGTAAAAAAATTACAGTTACAGATGATTTATTGGCTTCAAGGGGACAGCGTTTGTCAAATTTAATCATGGACTTGGCGATAGGGTATGTGATTTGGATTACAGTCGGAACAACAATAGCCATATTTGCGGATGTTATCAATAGTTCTTTTCTGAAGATTTGGATTAGCGGTATGGGAAAATCGGAAAAAGGACTTTCTTTTGCCGTAATTGCTGGTTTTTACTATTATTTGACCGAGCTGTATTTCTCTCGTTCAATTGCAAAATTCTTGACCCAAACCTATGTGATTATGAAAGATGGTTCAAAACCCAATTATAAAACCATTTTGAAGCGTACACTTTGTAGATTCATTCCGTTTGAGGCTTTTTCTTTTTTGGGTGGAACCGCAGAGGGATGGCATGATTCTATGTCGGAAACTTATGTAGTCAAAAAACACGAATTTGAGAAAAAAAAGAGAATTATTATTTTGCCTTAATGGAATTGTAAATGAATGTTTTGAATAAGTAAAAACCCTAGTAAATTATAAAATCTACTAGGGTTTTTTAGTTATAAATTAAACTGTTGCATTAGTCTCAACAGTAACTCGCATTTCTTTGGCGGCAGCGACCATTTCGATTAAAGCTTTTTTGGTTTCTTCCCAATGTCTTGTTTTTAAACCACAATCTGGATTTACCCAAAGTTGGTCAACAGGAATAACAGCCGAAGCTTTTTCTAATAATTTCACCATTTCGTTACGTGACGGCACACGTGGCGAGTGAATGTCATAAACTCCAGGGCCTATTTCGTTCGGATATTTAAAATCGGCAAAAACATCCAATAATTCCATTTGCGAACGCGAACATTCTATGGTAATCACATCGGCATCCATATCGGCAATATTTTGGATAATGTCGTTGAATTCGCTGTAGCACATGTGGGTGTGAATTTGAGTGTCGTCTTTTACGCCACTGGCCGAAATTCGAAACGCTTTTATCGCCCAACCAAGGTAATTTGCCCATTCTTCTTTGCGCAACGGCAAGCCTTCACGAATTGCAGGTTCATCAATCTGGATGATTTTAATTCCTGCTTTTTCAAGGTCGGTAACTTCATCACGTATCGCCAAAGCAATTTGTGTACAGGTTTCAGAGCGCGGTTGGTCATTACGCACAAACGACCATTGTAAGATAGTTACTGGACCGGTTAACATTCCTTTTACCCATTTTGGCGTAAGCGATTGCGCAAATTCTGCCCATTTTACCGTCATCGGATTTGGTCTGGAAACATCACCATAAATTACAGGAGGTTTCACACAACGGCTACCATAACTTTGCACCCAGCCGTTTTTGGTAAAGGTAAATCCGTCCAATTGCTCACCAAAATATTCCACCATATCGTTGCGCTCAAATTCTCCGTGAACCAAAACATCGATTCCTGTTTCCTCTTGAAATCGAATCGTTTCTTCGGTTTCTTTTTGGAGTAAATCATTGTATTGTTCTTGACTTAAATCTCCTTTTTTGAACTTGGCTCTCCAACTGCGCACTTCGGTAGTTTGTGGAAACGAACCAATGGTTGTGGTTGGGAATAAAGGAAGATTCAATACGTCTATTTGTTTTTTTCTTCGAATAGCAAACGTGTTTTTACGTTTTGAATCATTTGCTGTGATTGAAGCTACACGGTTTTTCACAACAGAGTTGTGTATTAGTTTGGATGTTTTGCGGTTTTCATTGGCAACGGTATTTTCAATGAATCGCAGTGAACTTTCGGCTTCTTGCTCATTCGATGCAAAAGATTTTAGAAGCGTTACTTCCTCAATCTTTTGTTTGGCAAAAGCCAGCCATTGTTTGATTTCGGGAGTCAAGGTGTCGTCATTGGTTTCCAAATCCAAATTACACGGGCTGTGAATAAGCGAACAAGAAGGAGCGATCATAATCCTGTCTTCACCTAGAGCATCGATTGCTTTTTTGATAGTCGCTAGTGATTTTGTGAAATCATTTTTCCAAATGTTCCTTCCGTCAACAACACCGAGGGAAAGCGTCGTGTTTTTGGATAAAAGTTTAGATTCTAAAATATCATCCAACTGAGACGAGCAACGCACCAAATCCAAATGCAAAGTGTGTACAGGCAAAGCCAAAACAGTGTCCAGATTCTCTCCAAAACAGTCAAAATAATTAGCTAGAATTATTTTTATAGTTGGGAACTTTTTGTTGATTTCGTTGTAAACATAAGTAACGGCATTGCGTTCTTTGTCGGTCAAGTTCAAGGCCAAAAAAGGTTCGTCAAACTGAATCCATTCTGCACCTTCTTTTTCTAATGCGCTTAGAATGTCAAAATATACAGGCAATAATTTTTCGATAAGGTCAATTCTATGGAAACCTTCTTCTTTTTCTTTTCCAAGTAATAAATATGAAACAGGCCCGATAAGTACCGGCTTTGTTGCTATTCCTAGTTTTTTTGACTCGATGAATTCGGCAATTATTTTGGTCGAAAACAATTCGAATTTTTGGTTTTTTGTAAATTCAGGAACGATATAATGATAGTTGGTGTCAAACCATTTGGTCATTTCCATAGCCACCACATCTTGTCCTTCTTTTTGAGCGCCTCTCGCCATTGCAAAATACAAATCAAGGGAATTGTTTGTTCGGGCAAATTCGTGGTAGCGCTCTGGAATTGCGCCAAGGGTTAGTGTCAAATCCAATACTTGATCGTAAAGGGAGAAATCATTGGAAGGAATTAAATCAATTCCTTTATCCGCTTGCAATTGCCAGTTTTGTTTTCTAATTGCTGCGGCTGTGGACAAAAGTTCTTCTGCCGAAATTTTGTTTGTCCAATACAGTTCATTGGCTTTCTTTAATTCTCTGTTGCTACCAATTCTTGGGTAACCTAAATTGTTTGTTTTCATTTTCTGTCAGTATTTATTACTGGACAAAGTTATTGTATTGGAAAATTAAACTTAAATTAGCGTCTTAATTCAGTAAAATGATGTGTATTGGGTTGTTTTGACAGTAATCTGTCCGAAATAAAACTTTGTAATCGAATGCTGACGGTAAAAAAAACTATGGAAAATATTGACACTATCGATTTGCAAATCTTAAAACACCTGCAGGAAAACTCAAATATCAATACAAAAGAGTTGGCTAGTAAATTATTCCTCACGGTTACTCCAGTTTACGAACGCATCAAAAGACTGGAACGCGATGGCTATATTATGAAGTATGTAGCTCTATTGGACAAGAAAAAACTCAATCTCGGGATGACCGTATTTTGCAATGTTCGCCTCAAAGAACACGCCAGAAATGTGGGAAGTAATTTTGTAAAAGATATAGTGGCACTTCCAGAAATCATCGAATGCTACAACATTGCAGGGGATTATGACTTTATGTTGAAAATTCTGGTCGAAGATATGTCCAGCTATCAGGATTTTGTGATGAACAAACTCTCGACTATCGAGAATATTGGGAATACACAGAGTGTTTTCGTGATGGGCGAAATCAAGCACAGTACGGCATTGGCTATTTGATAACGCTAAATTGTTATTTTAGGATTTGATCTTAATGATTTTTCAATGCTGAAGAAAGTCTTAAAATAAAATGTATTTTTGGTTCTTTTAAATCTAAAATCAATTCCGATAGTTATCGGGACGTTAATCTACAATCATAAATCACAATGAACTGGGAGCAATTATTATCACTAAAACGACAAGGAGACACAGGTAAAAGATTAAGAATCGAGCAGGACGAAACCCGTTTGGGTTTTGAAGTCGATTATGATCGAATTGTATTCTCAGCAGCTTTTAGAAGTTTACAGGATAAAACACAAGTGATACCGTTGTCTAAGACAGATTTTGTACATACCAGATTGACACACAGTCTGGAGGTTTCGGTTGTGGGACGATCATTGGGACGATTGGTTGGAAAAAAAATCTTGGAGAAATATCCATATTTACAAGAAGTTCATGGGTATCAGATGAATGATTTTGGAGCTATTGTGGCGGCCGCATCTTTAGCACATGATATTGGGAATCCTCCTTTTGGACATTCTGGGGAGAAAGCGATAGGCGAATATTTTTCTATAGGAAACGGACAAAAATACAAAGATGGGTTAACCGATAAAGAATGGCAGGACTTAATCGATTTTGAGGGAAATGCCAATGGATTTTCGGTTCTCAATAGTTCCAGACCCGGTGTGGAAGGAAGTTTGAGATTGTCGTTTGCAACCCTTGGTGCTTTTATGAAATATCCAAAAGAGAGTTTGCCTAAAAAACCAACGCGAAACATTGCCGATAAAAAATATGGTTTTTTTCAAACCGACAAATCTTTTTTTCAGGAAGTCGCTTCAGATATGGGAATGATTGCCAATAAAACCGGTGATGATATTGGTTTTGAAAGACATCCGCTTGCTTATTTGGTAGAAGCCGCCGATGATATTTGTTACACCATAATTGATTTTGAAGATGGGATCAATTTAGGTTTGGTTTCAGAAGATTTTGCTTTAGAATATTTAATCAAATTGGTGAAAGACAGTATTGATACCTCAAAATATAAAACATTAGAAACTAAAGAAGATAGAATTAGTTATTTGCGTGCTTTGGCAATTGGGAGTTTAATCAATGACGCCGTAAAAGTTTTTGTTGAAAATGAAGAAGCGATTTTGAATGGACAATTCCCTTTTGCATTAACGGATAAAAGCAAATACAAGGCACAAATGGATGATATTATCAAAATTAGTGTCAAAAACATCTATCAAAGCCGTGAAGTTATAGAGAAAGAGATTGTAGGCTATCAAATTATACAAACCATATTGGACAAATTCATTACCGCTTTCAATAATAAGTATGAAGGGAAAATGTCTAATTATGATGGGTTAATATTAAAAATGTTACCCGAAAAGCATCATTTGGAGAAAGAGAATTTATACGAAAGACTACTTCATATTTGTCATTTTGTTTCTATGCTAACCGATGGGAATGCTTTATTGTTTTATAAGACAATAACCGCGGCAAAAAGTTAAATAATTAACTTTAAAGTCTGTTAAAGTTTTAAAAACGCAAAAAACGTTTAAATTTGTACGTAATAACCAACATTTAAACAAACTTAACCGATTTATGAAAAAAATTACTCTTTTGTTCTTTTATTTAATTCCTTTGCTTGCATTTTCACAATCAAATAAAGAAATAATTCAAAAACACTTAAATTCAAACACTGCTAAGTCGGGGCTTTCTGCAAGTGATGTGAATGATTGGATTATAGAAAGTGAAGGAACTACATCAAATTCGGCTATTACCAACTGTTATGTACTACAAAGATATAACGGTATTGAAATATTTAGATCTGTTTCCAATTTTTCAATAAAGAATGGACAGGTTGTGAATGCTGATAAAAAATTTGTTGCCAATGTGTCTAAAAAAGCAAGCGCTAAAAATCCTTCTCTTTCAGTAACTGAGGCGTTGAAAAAAGCTTATGAGCAATTAAAAATTTCACCGACAACTTCATTTGCTATTTTGGAGACGATAAGTAAATATAAGTTTGTAATTAGTAATGGGTTAGAGAAAGGAGAGCCTGTTTCGGCTAATTTAGTGTATTTTACAACCAAAGAAAAAACATTGGTTTTGGCTTGGGATTTTACTATAAATACTAATGCTCCAGAACACAAATGGAGTGTTCGTGTAGATGCACAGACCGGTAAGATTTTAGAAAAAAAGGATTGTATTATTTCTTGTAATTTTGATAAAAAAAAGCAAATTTCAGTAGTTGCTGCGGATGTTTTGGTAGACGCAAGTCCATTAACTTACAAGCAATTGTATTCAAAAAGAATTGCTGTGGTTAATGAGGGAACCTATAATGTAATTCCATTTAATTATGAAAGTCCCAATCATACTGCTAGAAAATTAATTTCTAATGCAGCCAATTCAACGGCATCACCTTTTGGATGGCACGATACGAATGGTGTTTTAGGTTCTGAATATACAATCACTAGAGGGAATAATGTTTGGGCACAAGATGATATGGATGGAGATAACGACACAGCAGGAACAAGTCCTGATGGAGGTGCTTCATTAGTGTTTGATTTCCCATATTTGGGAGCAAATGTTGCCGCTTCCAATTCATTAAATGCCGCCAATACTAATTTGTTCTATATGAATAATGTGATGCATGATGTATGGTATCAATATGGGTTTGATGAAGCCAATGGTAATTTTCAAAAAAATAATTATGGTAAAGGTGGTGCAGGTAATGATTTTGTACATGCTGATGCTCAAGATGGATCGGCTGCCAGTCCACAGAAGATGAACAATGCCAATTTTTCGTCTGGGAATGATGGAAGAAATGCGAGAATGCAAATGTTTTTATGGAATTATTCGCCTCCAATAAAACCTTTGATAGTTACTTCCCCTTCTTCTATAGCGGGGAGTTATGTAGTAAAGCAAAACGGGTTTAATCCTGGTCGTGTTGATTTGCCTGTTGCTCCGTCTTTTTTGCAATCTGATTTAGTATTGTATGTAAATGCTACCAATCCAGCCGATGAGGGTTGTTTTTCGCCAGCTAATGGAGCGGCTTTAAACGGAAAAATGGTAATACTTAGAAGAGGTGGTTGTAATTTTTCAGTAAAAGTTAAATTTGCTCAAGATGCAGGAGCAATTGCTGTAATCGTAGTGAATAATAAAGCTGGAGAAATCACCATGTCTGGTGCTGATGCAACCATTACAATTCCTGCTATAAGCGTAAGTCAAGAAGTTGGAGAATCGTTAATTGCGCAAATGCAAACACAAGCTGTTAACGTAAAATTGCAATTGGAGTCAAATCCTTTTGTGAATTCTGATGGAGATTTTGACAATGGAATAATTGCCCATGAATACGGGCATGGTATTTCAACTCGTTTAGCAGGTGGACGTAACAATTCAAGTTGTTTGGATAATACGGATCAAATGGGGGAAGGGTGGTCAGATTGGATCGCATTGATGATGCAATTAAAACCCGGAGATGTAGGTACAGCCAGAAGAGGCATTGGGACTTATGTTTCCAGTGAGCCTACCGATGGCCTTGGAATAAGGGATTATCCTTATTCTACCGATAAAGGGATAAATCCTATGACGTATGCCAATACCAACAAGTATCAATATAAGGATGAAGAAGGTGTAGAACAAACAGAAGAACACGGAACTGGTGCTGTTTGGGCTACTGTATTGTGGGACTTGTCTTGGGCTTATATCAATAAATATAGTTACGATGACAATAAATATAATGGAAAAGGAGGGAATAATAAAGTGATGCAAGTAGTGCTTGACGGGATAAAATTACAGCCCTGCAGTCCTACTTTTGTAAGCGGAAGAGATGCGATTATAGCCGCAGATCAAGCGATAACTGGCGGTCAGAATTTCTGTATGATTTGGGAAGTTTTTGCCGCAAGAGGGTTAGGGAAAAATGCTTCTGCTGGGGATGCGAATGTAGGAAATGATCAAGTTGAAGATTTCACAATGCCTAGTTGTGTACTTGCCGTAAAAGATTTTGAAAATGAAGAGGTGATGAAATTATATCCTAATCCGTCTAGTGGAATTGTAAATATACGGGTAAGCCAATATATTGGTAAGGTTTCAATACAAATTAATGACATTACGGGAAGGGTTGTTTACACTCTTAAAGATGCCGATTTTGAAAGCGAAAAAACCTTGGATCTAAGTTCTCTTGCCAAAGGGGTATACATTCTTACCATGAAAGGAGAAGGATTGAACTATGTTGAAAAAGTGATTATAGATTAGATATCATATTTTAGAATCAAAAAAGAGTCTAAATACAGGCTCTTTTTTGGTTTTAAAAAGTATATTCAAGACCAATTCCCAGAGCTTGTTTTAATTGAATTTTCGCCCCTTTATTTACAGACACACCATTTTCAACCTCTATGATTTCGATGTCCTCATCATATATTAAATGGAGCCCAATGTTTACTTTAACGTGTTGGTTAACTTTGAAATCTGCCAGAAATTGCCAATCAACATCGATGTTGCCAAAATTATGAAGGTAGTCCGTAAACAATATCAAACGGTTTTTTACTGTTATATTGGTGGCAATTTCTCTTTCGATATAATTCGTAACCAAAATACCGAGTTCAGTTTTAGATTTTCTCCCTTTGGAGATTAAATTCCCTTGAGAGTCATAAACGGCTTTCTTTACACCATAAGCACCTTGATTGGCCAAAGTTTGATCTAAAACTAGAGTGTTCTTGAAGGTCAATGGAGAAGCATAAAAATTAAATTTTTCGGCTTTATTAATGTATTCAGAACCTATTCCTAAAAAGGTGTAGGCTGGAGCAAATGGCTTTGAAATAGGTTTTTTGGTATTTGGATAATTATATCCATTCGAGAATTGGGTGTTAAAGTTGAATTTAGCCGAATGGTACCAATTCGATAAAGTGTCTTTTCTGTAGCCGTAAGTAGAGTTTATTTTAAAGACATCATCCGTTTTTCTGAGTTCAATTCCTTCTTGTTTGTTTAAGCCATATCTAAAAATAAGTTCATTTGACCAAACTTGATAATTATCTCTATAATCTCGTTTGATGTGTCCTTTTAGCAATCCGGTTATGGAGCTTGTTCCCCCGGCACTCCAGTTGACAAAGGCAATCTCTGCAATATCTATGCCGAGAGTGTTTTTGTTTGTCCAATGCGAAATGGTGTCATTGGATTGGCTTTTCGTAATGGTGTCAGAAGGGGAGTCCGGTAGACTTGTAATTATTTTAACTTGCGAGAAACTACATATAGAAAATAGTAAAAATAAAATTACATAGGGTTTGCATAAAAAGATCATAGAAGGATAGTGGTATTTTAAGGGCGCAAAATAATTAATTTCAATAACTTGAGAAAATTATTTTCAAACTATCAACGGATATTTTGCAATATTGTTGTAGTTCGTCGATGCTGCCTTGCTCAATAAATTCATCGGCAATGCCCAATATTTTTATTTTTGAGGTATAACTATAAGTTGCTGCAAATTCCGAAATTGCACTACCAAATCCCCCTTTTATTACCCCGTCTTCAACAGTAATTATAGTTTCGAATTGACTAAAAATAGAATGCAGTTCATTTTCGTCTAATGGTTTGATAAAAGCAAAATCATAATGGGCAAAATTCTCGGGATGTTGAATTTTGGCTAGAGCCAAAGAGACATTATTCCCAATAGTTCCAGTGGATAAAATGGCTGTTTTCAACCCTCTTTTGAGTTGCTTGGCTTTTCCAATTTCGATTTTTTCGTACTTACCGAAACGGGAGGTTTTCCAATTAACCGTAACCCCACGACCTCGTGGGTAGCGAATGGCAATAGGATGATTTATGCCTAATTGGGCAGTATATAAAATGTTTTGTAAATCAATTTCATTCAAAGGTGCATAAACAATCATGTTTGGTATGCAACGTAAATAAGCCAAATCAAAAACGCCGTGATGAGTAGCTCCGTCTTCGCCTACCAAACCAGCTCTGTCCAAACAAAAGATTACGGGTAAATTTTGCAATGCCACATCGTGAATCACTTGGTCGTATGCGCGCTGTAAAAAAGTAGAATAGATATTGCAATACACAATCATTCCCTGTGTGGCCATTCCGGCAGATAAAGTCACCGCATGTTGTTCTGCAATCCCAACGTCAAAAGCGCGTTTCGGGAAAACATCCATCATGAATTTTAGAGAACTTCCAGAAGGCATGGCTGGAGTAATCCCAACAATTTTTTCGTTCTTTTTGGCTAAATCCAAAATGGTTAAACCAAAGACATCTTGATATTTCGGCGGTAAATTTTCTTCCGATTTTATAATGATTTCACCAGTTTTAGCGTCAAATTTACCGGGGGCATGGTATTTCACCTGATTTTCTTCCGCTTGTTGGAGTCCTTTGCCTTTGGTGGTAATTAGGTGTAAAAATTTTGGCCCTTTTATTTTTTGCAAATGCTTCAATTCTTTTACCACGGCAAAAATATCATTGCCATCTATCGGTCCCGAATAATCGAAATTTAAGGACTTAATCATATTATTTTGCTTCGGGTTCTTTCCCTCTTTCACGGAAGTGAAATATTTCTTGAGAGCGCCTACACTAGGGTCTATCCCGATTGAATTATCATTGAGAATGACCAATAAATTAGCATCAGTAACACCGGCGTGATTTAAACCTTCAAACGCCATTCCTGAGGCTATTGAAGCATCACCAATAACCGCAATGTGCTGTTTTTCGAAATCTTCTTTTAAATTGGAAGCAATCGCCATTCCAAGTGCTGCTGAAATAGAAGTAGAGGAGTGGCCTACGCCAAAAGTGTCATAAATACTCTCACTTCTTTTTGGAAAACCAGAAATGCCTCCCAATTGTCTGTTGGTATGAAAAACGGTTCGTCTCTCTGTTAGAATTTTATGCCCATAAGCTTGATGACCCACATCCCATACCAATAAATCTTCGGGTGTGTTAAAAACATAATGCAAAGCAATCGTGAGTTCCACCACACCAAGACTGGCGCCAAGATGACCTTCTTTGGTGGCGACAATATTGATAATAAAATCACGTAATTCTTGAGCCAATTGGGGAAGTTGCGCTTCATCAAGTAAGCGTAAATCGATTGGGGAATGGATATGTTCGAGTAAGTTGCTTTTCATTATAGTTTAAAAAGCGAATTTACGGTTTTGTTTTCTATTTTTGTATTTCAACTTAATAATTCCATTCGTGGGACTTTGGGACTTATGGAAAACATTTTTACGGACGAATACTTTATGAAGAAAGCTTTGCAGGAAGCTGAAATGGCCTTTGATAAAGGTGAAATTCCTGTGGGAGCCGTTATTGTGGTTAATAATACCGTTATTGCCCGAAGCCATAATTTAACCGAATTGCTCAACGACGTTACCGCTCACGCCGAAATGCAAGCCATAACCGCGGCTGCCAATTTCCTTGGCGGAAAATACCTCAAAGATTGTACGTTGTATGTTACACTTGAACCTTGCCAGATGTGTGCAGGCGCTTTGTATTGGAGTCAGATTACTAAGATAGTTTACGGAGCGAGCGATGAACATCGTGGTTTTATGAAAATGGGAACCAAATTACATCCTAAAACCGTTGTTGTTCATGGGGTTATGGCTAATGAAGCAGCTGATTTGATGAAGCGGTTTTTTGTCGAGAGAAGGAAATAAACCTGTTAAAAGGAATGTCGTAATTAATTCGCTTCCCTCACAAAAAGACACAAAAAAACCGCCAATCTCACGAAAGGCGGTTGTTTCTATTTTATTCTTTAATAACATTTCCTTTTTTATCATAGAAATGATATTCTAGATACGTGTAAGCGTCACGTGGTATGATTTTCACCCATTTTTTGTATTCAAAAAACCATTTTGAACGCAATGATGGAAAACCTTTACTGAGGTATGCAGCCACGAACGGATGTACATTAAGCACTACGTTTTTGTGGGTTTTTAAAACTCTTTCTAGATCGGAAGCAATTCTGTCAATGATCAATATTGGCGCTTCAATTTCGCCATGCTCATTGTTAGGATCTTCTTCTCTAGTTTTAATGTTAACTTCTGGTCTTACGCGTTGTCTGGTAATTTGGACTAGCCCAAACTTACTCGGTGGTAAGATTTTATGTTTCGCTTTATCATCGCTCATTTCTTCTCTCAAGAAGTCGAACAAAACTTTACGATTTTCGGGATTAGACATATCGATAAAATCAACTACAATTATTCCACCCATATCACGAAGACGCAATTGTCTCGCTATTTCGGCGGCAGCAATCATATTAACTTCCATGGCTGTATCCTCTTGGTTGGTAGCTTTATTAGAACGGTTTCCGCTGTTTACGTCTATAACGTGCAAAGCTTCAGTGTGTTCAATAATAAGATAAGCCCCTTTACTCATGGAAACTGTTTTTCCAAAGGAAGTCTTGATTTGTCTCTCTATATTGTATTTCTCAAAAATAGGCGTATCATTTGACTGATAGAACTTAACAATTGATTGTTTGGATGGTGCAATCTCTTGCAAATAATCCTTTGTTTGGTTGTACAACTCTTCATCATCAATCTGAATACCGCTAAAGGTATCATTAAATACATCTCTTAATATCGAAGAAGCTCTGTTGAGCTCTCCCAATACCTTGGATGGATGATGAGCAGTTGGTAATTTTTTACACATTGCATTCCATCTGCTGAGCAGGTTCTGCAAATCTTTTTCTAATTCTTCTGTATTTTTGCCTTCGGCTACTGTGCGAACAATAACACCAAATCCTTTTGGTTTGATGGATTGTACGAGTCGTTTCAAACGTTCCTTTTCTTTTTTGTCTTCTATTTTTTGTGAAATAGAAACACGATCAGAAAACGGAACCAAAACAATAAATCGTCCGGCTAGAGAAAGCTCTGCGCTAATTCTAGGTCCTTTGGTAGATATTGGTTCTTTGACGACTTGTACCAAAACAGATTGATTGGCGCTTATTACATCCGTAATAGTACCATCTTTATCTATTTCTTTTTCAAACTGAAAGTTTTTTAGGGAGAAATCTTTTATTTTACCTGCGCTTACAAGTTTTATGAATTTCAGTTGGGAAGCTAAGTTAGGTCCTAAATCGTGATAATGTAAAAAGGCATCTTTTTCGAAGCCTACATTTACAAAAGCAGCATTAAGTCCAGCAACGGGTTTTCTTATTTTGGCAATAAAAATATCACCTACTTGAAAGTTGCTTTTCTCTTCTTCTTTGTGTAATTCAATTAGTTTTCCATCTTTTAATAAGGCAAAATCTACGAAATCAGAACTAGATCGAATGATTAATTCTTTATTCATTTGTAAATTTTTATCTGTATTTTTAGATAAAAGAGAATAGATGAAGAGGATAGATTTTTAAAATTCTAAATTCTAAATTCTAAAATCTGAAATCTTATTTACAGATGGATTAAACAATAATTTAACAGGTATTGTACCCGGAGAGTAGAAGACTTTAAGATAATAGATTAATAGATAATAGACTTTTCAGTCTTTTATCTATTCGTCTTTCATCTATTCGTCTTTTTCTCAATTTCAATGAACTTAAAAAAGAAAAAAGTAGTTTAAAACTACTTTTTCTTTTTGTGACGGTTAGCTCTCGCTCTTTTTTTACGTTTGTGCGTCGCTACCTTATGTCTCTTTCTTTTTTTACCACTTGGCATATCTTATAGATTTTATGATTAATTAATAGTGTTATTTTGCTTCGTTGTTAATTTTTACTCCTTCTACAAATACTTTTGCAGGTTTGAAAGCAGGAATATTGTGTGCAGGAATTTTGATTGTGGTATTTTTAGAAATATTTCTTCCTGTTTTTTCAGCTCTTGTTTTTACAATAAAGCTTCCAAAACCTCTTAAGTAAACATTGTCTCCAGTTTCAAGTGAGTTTTTTACTTCGTTCATAAAAGTCTCAACTGTTGCTTGAACATCACCTTTTTCAAGACCTAATTTTTCTGAAATTTTCGCTACGATATCTGCTTTCGTCATTTTCTTTCCTTTTTATTATGTTGTAATAATTTTTTTGAGGTTGCAAATATATGAATTTAAAAAACAATTAATCAACCTAATTCGTTAAAATTTAATTACATAAACAATTACTTTTGTTTTTTAATATTTTACAATGAATTTTTATAACACGTTAAACAAGTGGTATTTACAAAACAAAAGGGATCTTCCTTGGCGAAATACGACCGATCCATACCCCATTTGGCTCTCCGAAATCATGCTGCAACAGACAAGAGTGGCGCAAGGAACGCCTTATTTTTTGTCTTTCACCACAGTTTTTCCAACTGTTTTTGACCTCGCAAACGCGAGCGAAGAGCAAGTTTTAAAACTTTGGCAAGGTCTTGGCTATTATTCTCGGGCCCGAAATTTGCATAAAACAGCCCAAACCGTAGCTCACGAAATGGGAGGTATTTTTCCGGATAATTACACCGATTTATTAAAGTTAAAAGGGATTGGCGAATACACCGCCGCGGCAATTGCCTCTTTCTCCTATAATGAGTGTGTTCCCGTGGTCGATGGTAACGTATTTCGGGTTTTGTCGCGCTATTTTGATCTAGAAACCGATATTGCCCAAGCTTCGGCCAAAAAAGAATTTGCTGCCTTGGCTTTCGAACTTATGCCAAAAGCTAATCCCGCACAATTCAATCAAGCGATAATGGAATTTGGTGCCCTGCAATGCGTTCCCAAAAGTCCCAATTGCTCTATTTGTGTGTTCAACAGCAGTTGTGCGGCTTTGCAAAAAAACAAAGTCGATCAATTGCCCGTAAAATCGAAGAAGCTCAAAGTCAGAAATCGCTACTTTAATTATATAGTAGCCGAAGACGATTTGCAGCATACCATCATCCAGAAACGCACCGCCAAAGGAATTTGGCACAATCTATACGAATTTCCATTAATCGAAACCGATACTGTTGAAGATTTTGATTGTATTTCCAGGCATATTCAGAAAGACTTTTTCCAAGAAAATGAAATTGTAAGTCTATTCGAATACAATTCCGAAAGCATAGTGCATAAACTCTCACACCAACATTTATACATCAAGTTTTGGAAAGTGAGTCTGAAAGGAACCGTCCAAAATGGAATCAACCTTGAAACCGTCAAAACATTCCCATTCCCCATAGTGATTCATAATTTTATAGAAGATAAATTGTAAAGTCTTTTGGGGGTAACCCTATAAAACAACGGGCCTACTTTTAGGAACGCGTATTCGGCCCATTGTTTTATAGCGTCGGGCTATCCACGCTACTTCGGTAGCTAGTTTCTATCCCTTACCCAAGCGGTAAAACGAGGTGTTTGTTGAATTTAAGAAGCAGCCCCAAGCAAAAGCTTTATACTTAAATGAACTTATATTTCTTACATGGTTCAAAATTTATTTTTGGAGGTAGAAAGCAATTCAATTTGTTAAATAAAAACTAAACCGCTTTGATTGTTAAGTAGGATATTTCTATCTTTCAAACATGAAAAAAATCTTTACTTTGAAAAAAATCATCCTTCTATTATGTCTGCATTGCGGATTAGTAACATTTGCACAAACCAATCCTTTAATTGTTCCTGTAAATGTCGTTTTGCCAAAAGACACTTTGGTTGCCAAACAATTGGTGAAATCATTAAATGGCTTTTTGAGTCAAAAAGAAAGTCCTAATAAAGAGAATGTTTTTGTCTTGAAAGAAGACTTGCTGGAAACGTCAATTCTTCTTGACGAAATGAAAGGAATCGAGAAAAGCGGAAAATACAAAGACAATAACTTCTACAAAGGCTATTTGACTAATGTGGTGCAAGTCGATAAAACTAATTTTATCATACAGTTATCTTATATAGGCGTAAATGAAAACACGCCTATTTTGGCCGCTAGTTTTGAAGTTTTAGCCAAGTATATGGATGATAAATTTTATTTCTTGTCGCCTTTACAACGCAACACCCTTTCTTGGCAAACCAAAAAAATAGGGAATTGTACCTTTCATTACAAAAACACCCTAAATACCAAAGTCGCTACCGAATATATAAAGGATGTGGCTCTTTTTGATAAAAAGCTAGAGGCTCCACAAGACAATATCGTTTGGTATGGCTGTAATGATTTGCCAGACGTACTGCAAAGCATAGGTGTTTTGTATAAACTGGAATACAATGGTCGCTCCGTAAGTACTTTTAATGCCAATGAAAACAAAACTACTTTGTTGGTTAACGGTACTTATAATACAAGTTTTAACAGTTTTGATCCGCACGATTTATGGCACGAAAGAGCACGAAATGCAATTCCAAGAAACACGATCAACAAACCGGTTGATGAGGGATGCGCCTATCTTTATGGAGGAAGCTGGGGAATTAGTTGGCAACAAATCCTGAAGACGTTCAAAGAAAAAGTAGCTTCGAATCCCAAAACCGACTGGCTTGCTTTGTTCGATGGAAAGCAATTGAATTTTGGAGAAAGTATGGAAAAGCATTTAATGGCTGACTATGTTGTAAATGCCCTAATCGTTGAAAAAATAGAAAAAGAAAAAGGATTTTCGGCTGTAAAAGAATTGCTTGGTTGTGGAAAATACGAGAAAGGGAATGAAAATTATTTTAAAGTGCTGGAGAAATTAACGGGAATCAACAGAGCTAACTTTAATGAAAGTGTTTGGGCGTTAATTAAAAAAAGCGGGAAGTAGTTTTGTTTTCTGTTTAATCGATTAATTTGCGTCTTTGTCTTGATGACTCAATGTTGTTAAGCTAAGGGTTTTGTGCTAGGGTTTTACTGAATTTGTCTCTCGCAAAGGCGCGAAGACGCAAAGGAAACGGTTGTGAGTTTTGCGACTTTGCGGCTTTGCGCGAAAAAACAGGCTTAATGGCATTGTTCGATTGTTATCGAGATTGTGGCAAAAAGTAATTTAGTCTTGCTGTATAGATGCAATTATTTCTAGAAATCCAATAAAAATAGTTTTCAAAAAAAATGTACCTTTGATAGAAATACCACCAAATCATGAACGGAACATTAAATAAAGTAATGCTTATAGGTTATCTAGGCGATGATGTCAAAATGCATTATTTTGAAGGCGGAAACTGCATTGGAAGATTTCAATTGGCAACAAATGAAGTGTACGTCAATAAAACCACCAACGAAAAAATTACGTCTACCGAATGGCATAATCTTGTGGTACGCAATAAAGCTGCCGAAATTTGCGAAAAATACCTTTCGAAAGGAGATAAAATTTACGTAGAAGGGCGTATCAAATCGAGACAATGGCAAGCCGAAGACGGCTCCACCAAACATACAATGGAAATTCAAGTAACCGAGTTTACCTTTTTGACAACAAAAAAAGATTCGGAAAACAATAAAATATCAGATTCTTCTGGAACGACAAAAAACACTAACTTTGACGCTCAAAATAAAGACTTGCCAATCAATGATTTGCCGTTTTAATTGTTTAACTAATTTATTATAATTTGGACCCAGAGCCCAGTTTAGAGATTACTTCACTTATAGATACCAATTTAGTCTTTGGTTTTATTGGGATATTTATTTTGTTGTTTTGTTCAGCAATAGTTTCAGGAGCTGAAGTGGCATTGTTTTCTTTGTCGCAAAAGGATATTGATGAAACGATTCAGGATAATGCTTCAAAAGGAAAAATTATTTCTCAGCTTTTGGAAAAGCCTAAAAAATTGTTAGCCACACTACTTGTAGCCAATAATTTTATCAATATAGGTGTTGTGATTTTGTTCTCTTTTGTTGGGAAAGATTTATTTTCCGCCATTACATCTCCTATTTTAAAGTTTACTACCGAAGTAATTTTGGTGACCTTTTTGTTGTTGCTTTTTGGTGAAGTATTGCCAAAAGTATATGCCAGTAGGAATAACGTAAAATTTGTCAAATTGATTGCTTATCCAATTTCGGGTTTAGACAAAATACTGTCTCCGGTTAGTTTGCCTATGCGTTCTGCAACTATTTATTTGCAAAATAAATTAGGAAAGCAAAAAACGAATTTTTCTGTAGATCAATTATCCCAAGCATTAGAATTGACTGCCATTGATGAAACATCTACAGAGGAGCAAAAAATTCTGGAAGGGATTGTCTCATTTGGAAATACGGATACCAAACAAGTAATGAGCCCGAGAATAGATGTTTTTGCTTTAGAAATATCAGAAACATTTGAGGCTATTTGCTCCAAAATAATTGAAAAAGGGTTTTCTAGAATTCCAGTTTACCGAGATAATATAGACCAAATAGAAGGGGTTTTATTTGTCAAAGATTTGTTGCCATATATTAATAGCACAGAATTTGACTGGACAGCCTTAATACGGGAGCCTTTCTTTGTTCCTGAAAATAAAAAGTTAGATAATTTGTTAAAGGATTTTCAGAGTATGAAGAGTCACTTGGCGATTGTGGTTGATGAATATGGGGGGACATCGGGATTGGTTTCGCTGGAAGATGTTATCGAAGAAATTGTAGGGGACATTAGTGATGAATTTGACGATACACCTGTTAATTATTCTCAAATAGACGATAAAAATTATATTTTTGAAGGGAAAATAAATCTTAAGGATTTCTACCGGATTATTGAAGTTGATGAAGATTTATTCGAAGAAAAAAAAGGAGAGGCAGAGACGTTAGCTGGATTCATTCTTGAAATTTTAGGTAATTTTCCGAAAAAAGGACAGAAGATAACTTTTGAAAACTGCCTATTTATCATTGAATCCGTAGATCAAAAACGGATCAAACAAATTAAAGTAACGTTTGAATAAAATTAAAATGCTTAAAAAAACGATTGTAATAGTTACGCTTTTCACATTATTTTTTGCCGTATTTGGATGTAAAGATGATGTATTGCCAAAGCCGGCCAGTTATTTACGCCTGGATTACCCAGAAGCAGAGTATGTGGATTTTAAGGGAAATTGTCCTTTTGTTTTTGAAATGAATTCAAAAGCAGTGATCAAAGAAGATAAGAATTGTGGGTTTTCGATCAATTATCCCAAAATGAAAGCGACTATTTACCTGACCTATAAACCAGTGAATAATGACATCAAAAAGTTATTGAAAGACGCTCAAAAATTGACTTACGAGCACGTTATAAAAGCAGATGATATTCTGGAGCAACCCTTTATAAATCCAGATCATAAAGTGTACGGGATGTTTTATCAAGTAGATGGAAATGCAGCTACCAATTCTCAATTTTATGTTACCGATAGTATTAAGCATTTTGTAACGGGTTCGGTTTATTTTTATGCCAAACCCAATTTTGATTCCATTATGCCTGCGGCGAGTTATATAAAAAATGATATGCAGCGCCTGATGGAAACTTTGAAGTGGAAGTAATAGAGTAAAAAATGCTTGCCAGAAATAGTTTCTAGCAGACGAAATGGCTCACGGATTATACGGATCAAACTGATTAGCGCGGATTTTAGATACGATTGTAAACATTGATTCGTTCTGAGATACCGATAAAAAAAGCATTCGCCCAACGACGAATGCTTTTTTTGTATAGGAAATCTGTCTGTTTACGACTTCATATTCGAAACCTTGTATGTCTTTCCGTCTCCGGTAGCTTGAACCACTTTGGTTAAGCTTTCTGGAGTTTGAACGGTTTTGTCAAAAGTTACGGTAGCCAGTTTTTTGTCAAAATCTACTTTGGCAGTTTGTACACCGTCTAAGTCTGTTAATTCTTCTTGTATGGTTTTGGCACAACCGATGGTGCAAGTCATTCCTTCTACAGTAAAGCTTGCGGTTTGAAGATTTACGGCTGCAATTTCTTTTTTAACTTTTGGTGCTGCAGTTTCCTTTGAAGCAGTTTCTGGTTTTACTTCTGCCTTGTTGTCTTTACAGCTTGCAAAAAGTAAGCCTGAAAGCGCTATAATTGCGATTGATTTTGTAAAATTCATTATAATAAGTTTTTAAGTTTCGGATGTTGGATTGCAAAATTAATAAAAAAAGCAGCTGTAGTTTCTAAATTTATTACAATTTTGCATCAAAATAGCGTTTATGATGTCAAAGCAGTTGAAGTGGGTTTATTTGACGGTGCTTGCCTTAATTTGGGGGAGTTCGTTTATATTGATAAAAAAGGGTTTAATCGGATTGACCGCTTTTCAATTGGGGTCTTTGCGAATTATTTTTGCGGCTCTTTTTCTGCTTTTAATTGGGTTTAAAAGTTTGGTTAAAATCCCACGCCATCAATGGAAATTTGTTGCATTGACTTCTGTATTTGGAACGTTTATACCGGCTTATCTTTTTGCTATTGCACAAACCCAAATAGATAGTTCGGTAAGCTCAATTCTTAATTCGCTGACACCGTTAAATACATTAGTGCTTGGAGCTTTGGCTTTTGGATTGCAGTTCAGAAGGAATCAGGTTTTTGGAGTACTAATTGGTCTAATAGGGAGTGCTTTGTTGATTTTGAATGGTGCGATTCATCATCCGGAACAAAATTATTATTATGCGATTCTGGTTGTCATAGCCTCTGTGTGTTATGCTACAAATGTCAATTTGATTAAAAGATTTCTGCCAGATTTGAGTCCGTTAAGCATTACCACCGGAAATTTTGCGGTATTGCTTGTGCCGGCTTCTTTAATTTTATTTTTCACCGGATTTTTTGATGTAATCCATGCTGTTGAGGTGCAACATTCCCTTTTGTTTATATTGGTTTTGGGAGTGTTAGGTACCGGAATTGCGAATATTATTTTCTTTAAGCTGATTCAGATTTCATCGCCTGTTTTTGCTACATCGGTTACCTATTTAATTCCTGTTGTGGCTTTCTTTTGGGGGTTGTTGGATAATGAAATGCTCACGTTTGTTCAGTTTATTGGTGCTTTTGTAATTTTGATTGGGGTTTATTTATCAGCTAAAAAGTAGTTCCCTAAATTTTAGATTGAAGATTTTAGATTTTAGATTGGGTGCACGACAAAAACCTTCTTTAAAAAAACTAAGAAATGCAATTTGTCGTGCACCCTTTTAAATTTAGTGTTGGTAAATAATAAGATTGTCTATTTTAGTGTGGGTGTCACATCTGAAATCAAAAATCGTTAATCAAAAATCAGCAATCATATTAATCTAAAATAAAAAAAAGACTGCCGATTAAGACAGTCTTTTGTGAGGTAAGGAAAGTTACGATTATTGAAAATCGGTGTCTTTTACTCCTTCATTGATGGTGATTTCAGACATTTTGATGTCCAATTCGATACCTACATTTTGAATGATATTAAATGGGACTTTTACGCTTTTTACTTCTTTGTAATCGGCAAAATTAGTGGTTACTGTCACCGTTTGTCCACCTTGTTCTACGATTTTGGATTCGGCTAGTTTTAGCCCAGTTTTGGTGTCGTAGAAATACGTGTTTTTTCCATTTTTGATGGCAAAAGTATCGTTTCCGTTTATGGTTTCGATTCGGTCAATGGTCAATGCTGGGTTTTTTAACAAAAGTACCTCTTCGAAGGGAGTGGCGGATGCTTTCATTTCGGCCAATTCAGCTCCGGTAAAGTCTTTGCGTTGTCCTTGCTGTACGGCGTAAGCTCCTTTTTGGTTGATTACCTGTTTCATCATGCTCATGGCACCCATGGCGATTTCTACCATTGAATTTCCTTTGGAGTCCATTTTTGAAGTGTATGTTAATGGCGCCGGAGCCTGTGGGATAGATGTTGATCCTACCATAGCGATAGATTTTACAGTTGCAACTGCTTTCTCTCCTCCAATGGCTTTGATGTAATTTTCAAATACATTTTTGGCAGTGATGCCTGCAGGGATTTCTTTCTTCAATACTGGTTTTTCGACAGGGGTTCCGTATTTGTCAAAATAGAACATTGGGATTTTTAGTTTTTCTAGTCCAGGTGCAATCTCAGATCCTTTTCCGGCAATTACAATTCGCATATTGTTGATCAAGAAATATTTGTTGGCCACGCGCAATACATCATCGGTTGTTACAGCGTTAATGGTTTGGATGTATTTCTCGTAAAAATCGGCAGGGAGTTTTTCGGTTTCTATATTCAATGCATATCGAGCTACAGTTTGAGGTTTCTCAACTTGCATTACAAATCTTCCAATATAACCTGCTTTAACAGTTTTAAGCACTTCTTCAGTTACTTTTTCTGCTCTTATTCTTTTTATTTCTTTTACAAATTCTACTACGGCACTATCAGTAACGGCATTTCTAACGGCAGATTTTGCGAAGAATTTGGTAGTGTATTTTCCAGCTCCTACGTTCGATCTTGCGCCATACGTCCAAGCGTGTTTTTCACGTAAATTCATGTTCAAATAACTATTGAAATCACCTCCAAGGATTTGATTGGCAATTACAGCTGGGAAAAAATCAGGGTCTCTCATTTTTAAATTCACAGTATTAACCAATGTGATTTCAGACTGAACCGCATTGGGTACATCTACCAAGTTAATTTGTAGATTCGAAACATTTGCGGGAGCATCATACGATGTTTTTGGAGTGCTTCTTTTCTCCCAAGTACCAAATAGTTTTTCAACGGCTACTTTTACATTGTTGTATTTAATGTCTCCAATAATTACTAAATAAGCATTCTCTGGAACGAAGTAATTGTGGTAATTGGCTTCTACATCTGCTAGAGTTATGTTATTTAATGTTGCTTCTGTCATAAACTCTCCAGAAGGGTGGTTTTTGCCATAGGCTAATGCATCTACTACACGGCCTGCAATTGCTGGAACGCTTTTTTCTTCGGATTTCATCCCTTCAATTAATTTGGCTTTTTCTTTGTCAAATTCTTCTTGAGTGAAATTTGGGTTTAAGGCTCCTTCGGCCATCAGTTCTAAAATTCTTCCGCTGTATTTAGAAAGCGAATTGGCTGTTGCTCCATGAGAACTAAAATTGATTTCGGCTCCCAAAAAGTCAATTTCTTCATTGAAGGCTACTTTTGTTGTTTTTTTGCTGCCATTACCAATTAAGTTACTGGTTAACTCATCTACTCCTTTTTTGTTTCCTTCTGCAAATGGTGCGTTGTCTAGCGTTAGGTTAAATGAGGCTCTTGGTAATTTGTGATTTTCTACAACCAATACTTTCATACCATTGGCCAAAACAAATGTTTGTGGTTTTTTGATATTTATTACGGGTGATTTACCGGGCTTGGGTTGCGTGCGATCTTGTGCTTGCATGATTCCTGTTAGTAATAAAAGGATGAATACTATATTTATTTTTTTCATGATATCGGTTTGTTTAGTTAAGAGGTTTTGCTTTGGCTGGGATATAATCTAAAAGTAAACGTTGGTTTGGATTTAGGTATTTTTTGGCAACGGCTCTTATTTCTTCACGAGTAATAGAATGGTACAGTTCGATTTCTGTATTGATTAGATTTACATCTTTGTAAAGTAGATAGTAAGATGCAAGGTTATTGGCAATTCCTTCTATAGTAGAGTTGGTGTCTACAAAGTTATTATCAAACTTGTTTTGTAGTTTTTGATAGTCGTTTTCGGAAATCAAATCGGTTTGGATTTTTACAATTTCTTCGTCGATTTCTTTTAGGACGTCAGTCGTAGTGAAAGTTCCCATTGGTAAACCATATAATATATACATTCCGTAATCTTCTTGACTGAAACCTACTGCTCCAACTTGTAAAGCCATTTTTTTATCATCTACTACTTTTTTGTATAATTTAGAACTTTTACCGTCGCTTAGATACGAAGAGATTAAGTCTAATACTCTTGCGTCTCTGGTTTTCATAGAAGGGGTACGGTAGGAGGCTACCAACATCGGAATTTGAATGTTAGGGTCTTCGTAGGTTGCTTTGATTGTTTGAGTAATAGGCTCTTCTAGGTAGGTTTTTTTAGGAACTACTTCACCTTTTGCAATTGGCCCAAAGTATTTTTGAATCCATTCTTTGGCTTGTTTCTTTTCAAAGTCACCTGCAACAACTAAAACGGCATTGTTTGGTAAGTAGAATTTCTTGTTGAAGGCTTGAAATTCATCAAGGGTAGCGGCATCCAAATCTTTCATTGCTCCAATGGTTGTCCATCGATACGGGTGGTTTTTGAACATGTTTTCTTTTACGGCAGCCAGTATGTTTCCGTAGGGTCTGTTATCGTAGCTGGTTCTTTTTTCTTCTTTTACTACTTCGTTTTGAGTGTCAACCCCAATTTTGTTGATTATCGGATGCATTAATCTTTCAGATTCCATCCATAGTCCCAATTCTAAATTGTTTGATGGGAATATTTCGTAATAATAGGTTCTGTCATCGGTAGTGTTGGCATTATTTGTGCCTCCGTTTGAAGTGACAATCTTAAACCATTCGCCTCTTTTGATGTTTTCGGTTCCTTCAAATAATAAGTGTTCGAAAAAGTGTGCAAAACCGGTACGATCCGGATTCTCGTCTTTGGCACCAACATGATACATAACAGAGGTAATCACAACAGGAGCCGAAGCGTCATGGTGCAAAATAACGTGCATGCCGTTATCTAAATCGTATTCTTCGAAAGCTACTTTTTGGGCGCTTGCAACGCCTCCAAGCATTAATGTAGCACTTAACATCATTATTGATTTTTTCATAGAGATTAATAATTTTATTTTCGATTAGTAATAGAAAATAGATTGTTGTTACGTCAAAAATACCTTTTTTCGCGCTTTCTATGTAAGTAAAATCTACTTTTGTTGTTTTTTTAATGCTTTTTTGTGAGATTAGTGAATTGATGTGTCTGAAAATACGCCGTTTAGAGTCTGAAATTAATATGATTATTTTTTTGGTTAAAGGATTGCGAGGTAAATATTTAATTGTATATTTGCAACCTTAAAAATTATTAAAACAATTCAGTATGTATGCAATCGTAGAGATAGCAGGGCAACAGTTTAAAGTAAGCAAAGACCTAAAGGTTTACGTTAATCGTTTGACAAATGAAGAAGGATCAAAAGTTTCTTTTGATAAAGTTTATTTGGTTGATGATAACGGTTCAATCTCAATAGGCGCCCCAGCTATAGAAGGTGCTTCAGTAGAAGCTAAAGTGTTACAACACTTAAAAGGAGATAAAGTTATCATTTTCAAAAAGAAAAGAAGAAAAGGATACAAAAAGAGAAATGGTCACAGACAATATCTTACTCAAATTGTAATTGAAGGTATTACTGCAGGTGGAACAGCTAAAAAAGCAGCTCCAAAAAAAGCAGCAGTTGAAGCAACTACAGAAGAAGCAGTAGCTCCTAAAGTAAAAAAAGCTCCAAAAGCTAAAAAAGAAGATACACAAGAATAATAACAAAATAAACTAATACGTCATGGCTCACAAGAAAGGTGTCGGTAGTTCTAAGAATGGTAGAGAATCAGAATCAAAACGTTTAGGCGTTAAGATTTTTGGTGGTCAAGCTGCTATTGCTGGGAACATCATCGTAAGACAAAGAGGTTCAAAACATAATCCAGGTGAAAACGTTTACATTAGTAAAGATCATACTTTACATGCAAGAGTTGATGGTGTTGTTTTCTTCCAAAAGAAAAAAGATAATAAATCTTATGTTTCTATACTTCCATTCGAAGCATAATCATAAAGATTTTATATTATTACAAAACCCGTTTCGAAAGAAACGGGTTTTTTTGTTTTTGGATATGTATCGAATGTATAATTAATTGATTCCTTGCGTGTAATTGTATTTAGGTTGATCCATATTTTGGATTATGTTAGTTAGGATCAGAATGTTTTAATAGGTTATAAAAAGCATCTGGGTTGCTTAAGCAAACAAAAACTGCCTCGCAATATAATTTTGAGGCAGTTGTAATAAATTGTCGCTTTTAGCGAGTGATGTTTTTTTTGTAAATGTTTTTAATTAGACGGATTGAATGAAAACCCTACGCTAAAAAATAATCTCACTTTATCAATATTATTAATCCATGAAGCATCAAAATGAATAGGACCTAAAATAGATTGATAAGAGGCAGCTGCTCCTCCTGACAATAAAAGACTGGCTTCTTTGCTGTTATCCCAATTCCCTTTAGGAGAAAAAGCGTCACCTATGTATTCGTTAAAATTAGTAAAGCCAACGGATGCGATATTGAAATGTGGAGTTAGATAGATTTTGCCAATAGGGTTAATCTGCGCTCCAAGTTTTATAGCCATAAATTGAGTTACGTTGAGTTCGTCTTCGTTTAGCCCAGGGAATGAAAAGCGGTTATTGCCGGAAGTAGGGATAATACCTCCAAGAAAATATTTTGCAGCATAACCATAATCAGAAAAAGAAACGTTATTGTCTTTGAGTTTGTCTTGAAAAATAAAGTTAGCATCGAATCCCATTATGTAGGTAATCTTCTTTTTTAGCTGCATTCTTTTTTCAACTCCAAATCCTAGTTTAGTGAATCCGTTTGTTGGGCCCGAAAAATCAGTTAAGTTTGCGTCCGTAAAGACTATGTTAACGTCACTCAATAGTGAACGGTTTATGTTAGCTTTTAAAATCGTTCCATTTGTGGCAAAGAAAACTTTGTCCATATCGTTATAGGAATAATGTGCATTTATTTCTATATTTTCAAAATTATAATTGTTGAGGGATAGAACGTTTGGATTTAAATTAGGGTCATTTTTGGGTTTTACCTCAGTGTAATTGTAGTTTAACCCAAGTCCTGCGTAGCTTTTTAAGGAATTCAAATTTCGGTTTGCCTCATTGTTGAATTCAAAAGCATTGTAAAGCATATCGTCTGCTGATTTTCCATCTATGAAAATTTCCTGATTTAGGAATGCGCCATAGAGTTCGGATCCCCACCACCAGTCTTTGTTTTTTCCGAAATTTTTCTGAAAATCTATTCTGGCTCTTGGTTGTTCTGCAATGTCTGCGGTAACAATAAGGCGAGAAGATTGGGCAAGAACGTTTCTGGCAGTATAATTAAGAACTAATCCAACACCTCTATAGGTGTCGTAATGGAGCGATGCATTGACTTGATTTTTTGCATATTCATGGCCTTCGAAAACGAAACCTATTTTGTCTCCATCATATAAAAAATTATTGTAGGTAATTTGGCTAAAAAGGTTGGTCCCCATAGCTCTGTCAACACCCCCGACAAGGTCTTTTGTGGAGTATTTCGTATGGGTCTTAATGTTAGTTCTAGCCATTACCAAAGCCATGTTTTCCTTGCTAATGCCTTTGTAGACAATAGTGTCGATGACAAATTCGTTGGCAACCTGTGGAAGTTCGTGAGTACGTTGTTTAAAACCTTTTAGTTTTTCTGCTAATGTCGCCAAGGCATTTAGGTTAAGGGCGGTTGCGATTTTTCCATCGTCATAAATTTCGTTACTTTTATTGAAGTCACCTGTAGAAAATCTTAAGTTAGGCAGGTGGTCAACTAGGATGTCACAAAGTTTACGGTTTTCAGGATCTTTTATGTTGCTAGGAAACATGCTGGTTTGTATCAAAACGGTTGCAAAATTGTCTAGCTTGTCTTTAGGTTCCATTCCGCCTCCTACATCACTCCCAATGATAATGTCGGCACCCATTTGTTTGGCAATATCAGTTGGGAAGTTATTCATTACACCTCCATCTACCAACAGCGTTTCTTCATAAGGCATAGTTTTGAAAACAGCGGGTAAGGACATACTCGCTCTCATGGCAAAGGCCAAACTTCCTTTGCTAAGAATGATTTCTTTACCATATACTACATCGGTAGCCATTGCTCGAAATGGAATGGGAAGATTGTCAAAATCTTTGACATTGTAAACAGGAAAAGTTAATTCTGAAAGATATTCTCTTAAGTTTTGGTCGTTTAATAATGAGCCAACGCTTGTTGGTTTTCCGTCTTTTATGCCAATTCCGACTAAATATCTTTGAAACTCACTTTTCTCTTCAACACTAACATTTTTTAGAGACATACTTCCTCCAAGAAGTTTGTCCCAATCGATACTTTTGGTTATTTTTTCGATACTGTCACCAGAATATCCCATGGCATATAGGCCTCCAATGACACTTCCCATACTGTTCCCAACGATAAGGTCAGGGACAATGTGTAGTGAGTCTAATGCTTGTAAAAGGGGAATATGTGCAACTCCTTTAGCACCTCCACCACTCAAAACTAAAACTACTTTGGGTTTCTTGTCTTGTGCAAAAATAATTTGAGGAATTGTTAGCAAAAACAATAGGGCGAATAAATTAGATGTTTTTTTCAAATCTAAAAGTGTTTTTGATAGTTATTGAAATAAAAGTCTTCTAATTTAATGAATTCCCTGTAGAGTTTGAGTATAATTTTAAGATAATTACCTAGAGAATGAGGTAGTAAACAAAAAAAACCCTCACATCTCTGTAAGGGTTTCGTAAATCTAAAATCTAAATTCAGAAATCTAAAATAGATTTAGTATCTGTAATATTCTGGTTTGAATGGACCATCAACTTCAACTCCAATGTAGGCAGCTTGATCATCACGTAAAACTTCCAATTCAACACCTAATTTTGCAAGGTGTAAGAACGCTACTTTTTCATCCAAGTGTTTTGGTAACATATATACGTCATTGTTGTATGCCGCACTGTTTTTCCACAATTCGATTTGAGCCAAAGTTTGGTTTGTAAAGGAGTTACTCATTACAAAACTTGGGTGACCAGTAGCACAACCTAAGTTTACCAAACGACCTTCAGCCAAGATAAGGATGTCTTTTCCAGCGATAGTGTATTTGTCAACTTGTGGTTTGATTTCAATTTTTGAAGCACCGTGGTTTTTGTTCAACCAAGCCATATCAATTTCGTTGTCAAAGTGTCCGATGTTACAAACGATAGTTTTATCTTTCATTTGTTCAAAGTGACTTCCAAGAACGATATCTTTATTTCCAGTAGTGGTAATGATGATATCAGCATTAGCAACAACTGTGTTTAATTTTTTAACTTCAAAACCGTCCATAGCCGCTTGTAAAGCACAAATCGGGTCAATTTCAGTAACCGTTACAATAGATCCGGCACCTCTAAAAGAAGCAGCAGTTCCTTTTCCTACGTCACCGTACCCACAAACGATTACTCTTTTTCCAGCCAACATAATGTCAGTTGCACGACGAACCGCATCAACTGCAGATTCTTTACAACCGTATTTGTTGTCGAATTTCGATTTAGTAACCGAGTCATTAACGTTAATTGCAGGCATTGGTAAAGTTCCGGCTTTTACTCTTTCGTAAAGTCTGTGAACACCAGTAGTGGTTTCTTCAGACAATCCTTTGATTCCAGCAACCAATTCAGGGAAACGGTCAATAACCATATTCGTCAAATCTCCACCGTCATCAAGGATCATGTTCAATGGTTTTCTGTCTTCACCAAAGAATAATGTTTGCTCAATACACCAGTCAAAATCCACTTCGTTCAACCCTTTCCAAGCGTAAACTTGAATTCCAGCAGCAGCAATAGCAGCAGCAGCTTGATCTTGAGTAGAGAAAATGTTACAAGAACTCCAAGTTACTTCAGCACCAAGAGCGATTAATGTTTCGATCAAAACGGCAGTTTGAATCGTCATGTGCAAACATCCAGCAATACGAGCACCAGCAAGAGGTTGTTCGTTTTTATATTCTGCACGAAGCGCCATTAAACCTGGCATTTCAGCTTCAGCTAGTTCAATTTCTTTTCTTCCCCAGGCAGCTAGAGAAATGTCTTTTACTTTGAAAGCCACAAAAGGCATAGTCGTTGTACTCATTTATAGTATATTTGTAATTGTAAATTTTCTGCAAATTTAGGTAATAACTTTAGAAAAAAGCTAATTTATAATAGATTTGTGATTTAAGATTTAAGATTGAGGATTAACGATTTGTGATTTTAATAGACTTAAAATGAAACACTTGTTTTTTTGAATGCAATTCGGTGCTGTAATCTGAAATCAAAAGTCGTTAATCAAAAATCAAAAATCTCCATGCCTTTATACAAAACTATAAACGTTAATCCATCAACTCAAATCTTGGTTTGGGAAATCACCGAATCTTTTCAAGAGCTTTTCGATGCAGTTGTTCTTAATGAGAGCAATACCATTCGATTAAACGGCATGAAGTCCGAAATGCACCAACGCGCTTTCCTCAGTGTTCGTAAACTGTTTCAGGAATCAGGTTATACTGATTTTGATTTGTATTATGACGAATTCGGAAAACCGCATTTACATGATGGGAAACACATTTCGATTACCCATTCGCATCAATTTTCGGCTATTATTCTAAGTGATGAAGTCGTTGGGATTGACATCGAATTGCAACGGGAAAAAATCATCCGCATCGCCGATAAATTTGCCGATACTGAGTTTTCTTATTTGATAACAAATGAAAAAACAGAATACATCAGGAAATTAACGGTGATTTGGGGTGCCAAAGAAGCTATTTTTAAAATTAGAAACGAAAAAGGAATTAGTTTCAAAGACCATATCAAAGTCAATACTTTTGAAATGAATGATGCTCAAACTAAAACCGAACTTCACTTTGATGGCATAATCAGAGGTTTTAAAGTTTGTTTTGAGGAATTTGAATCAAATGATGATAAAGGTTTTGAACAAAATTTTATTCTTGTTTACGCTTTTGAATAATAGAAAAATAATTTTAAATCTTTGTGTAGCTTTGTGTCTTTTTAGCGAATCTCTGTGAAATAGCCTATGACAAACATTTACAACAGTATCATTAAAGCGAAAGCTGAAAACCGAAAACTGCTCGCCATTCTTCTAGATCCCGATAAAATAGTTTGGGAGAACTTGGAGTATTTAATTCAAAAAATAAATCAATCACCTGCAACCCATGTTTTTATAGGCGGAAGCCATGTTCAAAATAACATTCTGGATGAATTAATTGTTCGTCTAAAAGAAAGCTTCCCCTTTAGGGGGCGGGGGGCTTTGCCAATCGTTCTTTTTCCGGGAAATTCATCCCAAATTTCAGCAAAGGCTGATGCAATTTTGTTTCTATCTCTAATATCCGGACGTAATCCAGATTATTTGATAGAACATCAGGTAAATGCCGTGCCGATTCTAAAGAAAACGCAACTCGAAATTATTTCCACTGGTTATATCTTAATCGAAAGCGGTAATGAAACTGCCGTTTCCAGAGTGAGCGAGACAAAGCCTTTAGATAGAAATAATAGCGATTATGCGACTCATACTGCCCAAGCTGGGGAAATGCTAGGTCACAAACTCATTTATCTCGAAGCGGGAAGTGGTGCGAAACAGGCCGTTCCTTTTGAAATGATAGAAAAGGTGTCAAATAATATAGAGATCCCTCTAATTGTTGGCGGCGGAATTATAGATTTGCAAGGTATTCAAAAAGCGTATGAAGCAGGAGCCGATTTAGTAGTAATTGGAACCGCTTTTGAGAATGATCCTAATTTTTTTGAGTATCAGGAGCAAAAATCTAAAATCGTTAATCATCATTCAACAATCTAAAATCTAATGTTCGACTATTTTTTTGCCCAATACAAAGGTTATCCTATCCATGAAGTGTACTTAGAACTTATTGCCATTTTTTTTGGACTTTGGAGTGTTTGGTTTGCCAAGAAAGATAATATTTGGGTTTTTCCAACGGGGTTAATCAGTACGTTTATCTACGCTTATTTGCTTTGGCAATGGAGTTTACTTGGAGATTCCATGATTAATGTGTACTATTTTATTATGAGTATTTACGGTTGGTATCATTGGACACGTAAAAAAGGAGACGTCGATGAATTTCCTATTTCTATAATGAGCAGCAAAGAGAAATTTATGGCAATAGTTATTTTTGCATTAACTATTGTATTTGTGATTTTGGTGTATCTTTATTTTGATAAATTTACAAGCTGGTACTCGTATGTGGATACCCTTTTGACGGCGTTGTTTTTTGTGGGAATGTGGCTAATGGCCAAAAGAAAAATCGAAAACTGGATCTTTTGGATTGTTGGAGATTTGATTTCCATTCCGCTTTATTTTGCAAAAGGATATACCTTTACCAGTTTTCAATACCTAGTATTTACAATTATTGCCGTTTATGGCTATTTAGAATGGAAGAAAATCTTCAACAGCTCCCAAAATCTGGAGCTTCGCCAATTATAAAAATCGCCATATTTGGTCCAGAATCTACTGGTAAAACCACATTGGCAACACAACTCGCCGAGTATTATAAAACGGTTTGGGTTCCCGAGTTCGCACGTGATTATCTACAAGAAAAATTAGATAGTGGTCGTGGTGTTTGTGATGTAAATGATATGCTGCCTATAGCGTATGGACAAACAAAACTGGAAAATAAAAGTGTATTAATAGCTAATAACTATCTTTTTTGCGATACTAATTTATTGGTAACCAAAGTTTTTTCCGAGTTGTATTATGATTTTTGCGATCCATCATTAGACAAAGCGGCTCGTGCCCATCAATACGATCTGTTTTTCCTGACCGATATTGATGTGCCTTGGGAAGACGATGGATTAAGGGATAGTCCAAAGGGTAGAGAATCCGTTTTTGATGTTTTTAAACAATCTTTAATTGATAATAAAAAACCATTCATAACCATTTCAGGAGATAAAGAAAGCCGTTTGAAAAAAGCGGTTGCTATCATTGAGGATTTAACCATGGCTTTGCAAATGGGATTTTCGTCTCTCGATTTTTTGCAAATCTATGAACATGGCATTCCTTTAAAAAATATAAAAGACCAGCTTGGGATTTTTAATGAAGGGGTTTTAAAAAGTGTTTTGGTGAATCCAGCTACTTTGAATCATGGAATCTTAAAGTTAACGGATACTGATTTTGAACAAAAAGCAAATTATTTTGACGCTAATAAATCTAAAATAAAATTAAAGAAATTTGTTCCGGCCTCTGGGGCTGCTTCCAGAATGTTTAAATTTTTGATTACTTTTTTGAATGAATTTGATTTCGGAAATGAAAGTATTAATGCCTATATCAACAGAAAAAAAGACACAGAGTTGTCTCTTTTTATCGTTGGGATGGATAAATTTGCCTTTTTTGAAGCGGTAGATGAAAAGCTAAAAGAAATATATCCTGATTTTAATTCTTTGGAACGGGACTATAAAAACTATTATTTTATAAAGACGCTCTTGTCTCCTGAATATTTCGATTTTGCCAACAAGCCAAAAGGAATACTTCCATTTCATAAATACATGACTCATATTGCGGCTCCTATTGAAGAGCATTTGTACGAATGTGCTTTTTATGCAACTTCAAATAATCAGTCCCATTTGCATTTAACGGTTTCTGAAAACCATCAAGAGCAATTTGAAGAAATTATTGAAAAGATAAAAGATGTAATTGAAGCAAAATCAAATTCAACCATAAACGTAACGTATTCGTATCAAAAAAAGGAAACCGACACGATTGCCGTAGATTCAGAAAACAAACCTTTCCGAAATGAAAAAGGAATGTTGGTTTTTAGACCTGGAGGACATGGCGCTTTGATTGAGAATCTAAATGCAATAGATGCGGATGTTGTTTTTATCAAGAATATTGACAATGTGATTCAAAATAACATTCAACAGATTTCTTTTTATAAGAAAGCTTTGGCGGGTATTTTGATAGAATTGCAACATCAAATCTTTGACTATTTGAGGGTATTGGATAGCCAAGAAATGAATCCGGAAAGCATAAATGAAATTTTGGCTTTTCTTCGAAGTCAATTGAATATTGAAATGAATATGGATTTTCATAAATTCAAACTGAATAACCAAATCAATGCATTAAAAGAGATGTTAAATAAGCCAATACGAGTTTGCGGAATGGTGAAAAACGAAGGCGAACCTGGCGGAGGTCCTTTTTGGGTAAAGGGTAATGATGGTAGTGTTTCTTTGCAAATTGTAGAAGCCTCTCAAGTTGATTTAACGAATAGAGATCAAGTGAAAATTTTATCCAGCGCAACCCATTTTAATCCAGTGGACTTGGTTTGTGGATTGAAGAATTATCAAAACGAGAAATTTGATTTAAAGCAATTCATTGATCCTAATAGTGGTTTTATTGTTCATAAAAACAATGCCGGTATTGATGTAAAAGCATATGAATTGCCTGGATTATGGAATGGTGCCATGGCCAATTGGTTGACGGTTTTTGTGGAGGTTCCGTTGTTTACTTTTAATCCGGTGAAAACCGTAAATGATTTATTAAAACAAGCTCATCAACCATTATAATACCGTTAGTTATTTCAAATTGCCCAATAATTCCGATAGCTATCGGGAGGACTAAATGAAATATACAACGGCATTATACCAGAAGTCTTCGGGCTAAAACATACTAATAAATGGTATAAAATGGAAATTCAAACAATCCTCTCGGAGATAAAATATAAAGCAGTTAGAAGCAGTGGTGCCGGCGGACAAAACGTAAATAAAGTTTCGTCTAAAGTAGTGTTGACTTTTGACTTGTCTAGTTCCCAAGCATTATCGGGGGAAGAAAAACTGCTTTTGGAAACCAATTTGCAAAACAGACTAACAGCAGATTTGGTATTGATTCTGAATTGCGATGAAGACCGAAGCCAACTCAAAAACAAAGAGATTGTCACCAAGCGTTTTTTGGATATTATAAAAAAAGGACTGTATGTCCCTAAAGAACGTAAACCCACTAAAATCCCAAAATCGGTGATCCGAAAAAGGATTAAGGATAAGAAAAACGTTTCGGAGGTGAAGAAAAATCGCAGAAGACCTGATTTTTAGAATTAAGATAAGAGTATTAAGAATTAAGACTAGATGAAGTTTAAAATCTTATTATGTTAAATTTCACAAATTAATCTGTATGAATCTGTGAAATCGGTGTCGAATGTTGTTCAATGGAAACTTATGTGGCTGCTCCGAAAAATCTTAATACTTAATTCCCTAATCTTAATACTTTTGTCTTAATTCTTTTTCTACCTTTGCGCTGTCTCAAAGGGGTGCTCCAAATAACGAGCTGAGATCATACCCAAAGAACCTGGACGGGTAATGCTGTCAAGGGAAAAAACGACAAGAATTAGCATTTGCGCTAACTGTTTGTGGTAGAACAATCATTTTTAATTTAAACAAAAGAATAATTCCCCCTTTTATTCGTAAACTTTTTACGGATGAAATTTTCAATTCATTTTTCGAGCCTAAAAGGCATCAACACGAAAACGACTCAATTCTCAAAACGTTTTCTATTTTCTATTTTCTTTTCTCTAACATCTATTCTCTCTTTCTCTCAAGTAAAAGATACTACAAAGGTTAATCAACTCGATGAAGTCTTGGTTTCGGCTATACGCGTTACCGCAAAAACGCCAGTGACGTTCAGTAATTTGGATAAAAAAGACATCAAAACCAGAAATTTAGGTCAAGACATTCCTGTTTTGATGAATTATTTGCCGTCTGTGGTGACTACTTCGGATGCTGGAAATGGAGTGGGTTACACTGGTATTCGAGTACGTGGTAGTGATGCGACTCGAGTAAATGTGACCATCAACGGAATTCCATACAATGATTCCGAAAGTCAAGGGACATATTGGGTAAACATGCCTGATTTCGCTTCTTCGGTAGAGAGTTTACAATTGCAACGCGGAGTGGGAACTTCTACCAATGGGGCTGCGGCTTTTGGAGCGAGTTTGAATATGTTGACCGATTCCTATTCGGATAAAGCTTCGGGTGAAATCTCCAGTTCATACGGAAGTTTTAATACATTCAAAAATACCGTAAAATTCAGCACAGGCTTGATGAACGACCATTTTGAAATTGCAGGCCGTTTATCAGCATTAAAATCTGATGGATATGTTGATCGAGCGACTTCTGATTTGAAATCGTATTTTCTTCAAGGGACTTATGTGGGAAAAACTACTTTAATCAAAGCATTGGTTTTTGGCGGAAAAGAGCGAACCTATCAATCTTGGAACGGAGTCGATGCTTTGACTTTAGAATCTAATAGAACGTATAATTCGGTTGGGGAAAAATTTGATGGCAATGGAGTTTTTGAAGGGTTCTATAATGATCAGGTAGATAATTATAATCAAGATCATGCTCAATTGCATTGGAACGAGAAAGTTTCTGAACACTGGAGTACCAATTTGGCTTTTCATTATACCAAAGGGAAAGGGTATTATGAGGAATTTGTAGATGACTGGAAATATACTAATGTATTTGGTTCTGAGGATTCTCAGTTTACGTTCTTGGGGTTAGATCCAATTACTGTAAACGGTGAAACAATAACTTCAACAGATTACACCCGCAGAAAATGGTTGGATAATGATTTTTACGGCACGACATTTTCGGCTAATTACAAAGCCGAAAAGCTTGATGTGATTTTAGGTGGAGGTTATAATAAATATGAAGGCGATCATTTTGATCAAATTATTTGGGCGCAATACCCTTCTAATAGTCAGCCGGGGGACATTTATGATTCCAGTTATGCAACTAAAACGGATGGTAACATTTTTGCAAAAGTCAATTATCAATTATTAGACAACTTAAGTGTTTATGGTGATTTACAACTTCGTAATGTGCATTACAAAACGGATAGTGATGAAACAGGATTAGTAAACGATAATTTCAATTTCTTTAATCCAAAGGCAGGAGCTATTTTTGATATTAATAAACAAAATGCCTTGTACTTTTCGTATGCGAGAGCCAATCGTGAGCCTAACAGAGGAGATTACAAAAATGGAAGCCCAAAACCAGAGAAATTAAATGATTTTGAATTGGGGTGGAGACACGAATCCGAAAAAGTAAGGTTTAATGCCAATGCCTATTATATGGGTTACAAAGATCAATTGGTCTTGACAGGGGAATTAGATAATGTGGGAAATCCAATTCGAAAAAACAGCGGAGACAGTTATAGAATGGGAGTAGAAGTTGATGCCACTATTAAACTTTCAAAAATGTGGACAGTTTCTCCAAATTTCACCTTAAGTAACAACAAAAATGTTGATTTTGTTTCTAAGGATAATACCGGAAATTTAATAAATCTAGGAAATTCAAATATCGCTTATTCGCCTAATTTTATTGCGGGCAATATTTTGACTTTTTCACCGCTTTCACCGTTAAAATTTAGTTTGTTGTCTAAGTTTGTTAGCGAACAATATATGAACAATATTGATGATGTAACTGGTAAACTGAAGGATTATTTTGTTAATGATTTAAATGCTGCGTATGAAATTACAACAACATCAATTTTTAAATCTATCGCGATTAATTTATTGGTAAACAATATATTTAATGTTGATTATGTTTCAAATGGTGCGGATTATGGAGGAGGATATGTTTACTATTATCCACAAGCTGGAACTAATTTTTTGATAGGGTTGAGCTTGAAGTTTTAATACCTTTTTATCATATAAACCAAAAAATCCTGAGAGTTTATAGCTTTCAGGATTTTTTGGTTTTAAACGATGTTGTGAGTCATGCCCACACAGGCTTAAGCGAACAGACGAAGTAAATGATTTTAATCCCAATAGTCGCAGCTAAATATAATAAAAGCCAGAAAGTGTTGACAGATCTAGCTTTAGGGCAATTGTTGTCTCACCAAAAAGGTGTAATTTGTCTTTGCAAAAATTCAAATTCAGACTAGGAACAAAGTATAATATCTTCGAAGAATGTCACCGCTTTTGGAGGATTAAATTTGATATACGATGCAGTAAATAGCAAAAACATCCCGCAATTCATTGACAATACAATTGGCTTTCGTCATGTTAGAGCCAAATATTCCACTTCTGATGTTGTCTTATCTTTGTTTGGAAATTCATTGTGTCAAGGTGACTATATTTTTGACTTAAAACAACTTAACGCTAAATACAATAGCCAGGCTTTTTTTAATATTCCCTCTGCTGACACTATTGGGTATGCTTGTCAAGAATTAAAAAAGACAACTATTGTAGAAACAACAACAAAGGGAATTGTCCATGAATTAAATTTCAATAACGATTTGAGTAATTTCCTTGTAGCGCTTTGTGTTATGACAAATCAATTAGATGCAAAAGTTAGAAACTATATTGTAGTCTTTAATAATGTGGTAATTGTATCTGAAAAACAGGATGTCAGAATGAGTTGCAAAAAAATAAAAGGATTTCAGCCGAACTTTGCTGTTATTCGTCGTTTACCTGTTCATATTAAAAACCATAATGGAAACATTTCTGCAAATATGATCAAAGTGGTACTTAAAAAAGATGTTTTTATAATTTAGATGCTCATAGAATCATAATTGCTCACTTTAGGGCAGACTCAGCATTCTTTCAAAAAGCAGTAATTGAATTGATAACCAAAAGAGACTGTTGTTTTTACATTCGAATTATAAATTCCGAATCATTTAAGAAACATTGTGCTTTGATGGAAAAATGGGAAACCCCGAAGGGGAGGAAATACCATCAACAATGTGGTGAAACTTTACAAGTAATATTTTATTTAATTTATCGAGATTAAATATTGTTTTAAAAAACTCTACTTCTTGTGAATAATATAATCGATTACGAAGTGTATTAACAGTTTTAAATAGTTACTTTCGCACAAATTTTCTCCACCTGATAAAAATAGTGTGGCGTTGTAAATAATTAAAACTATGATTATAAAAAATTGGTTGCTTGATAAAATAGCTGAAGAATCAGGACTTGAAAAGGATACTATTAATTGCGATGAGCCTATAGAAAATTTTGAATTAGACTCTTTGTCATCAATATCTATAGCTTTTGATATAGAAAAAGAATTCAACTTAGATGAAATAAATCCTACTGTTTTTCAGGAATTTAATACTATTAATAAATTAGCTCAATGGATTCAGAATCAAATATAAAATGGAATCCATTTTCGCCAAATTATTCTGAAGATCCTTACCCACACTTAAAGAATTGCAGGGATAATAATCCGGTTCAAAGAATGTCTGATGATTCTTATTTTATTTTTGACTATAAGCACGTAAGTAAATTTCTAAAAGAAAAAAAATTCAAAGTTCATTCACTAAGCGAATATTTAGGAGAAAAAGAGACTTACATTTTTAAAAATGTTGAAAATGGCTGTCCCTATCTAAGTAAAGCAACTGAGTTATGGCCAATGTTTTTGAATGATGACATTCATAGAAAAATACGCCGAGCAATTACAAAAGCGTTTTATTCTTTAGAATTAGCTGATCTACTAAATGAAAGTTTAGAAACAACGCTAGGAACATTTGAAAATAAGGAAACTTTCAACCTTGTAGATTTTTGCGGAATATATATTAATCATTTTATAAAAAAAGCACTTAATATTGATGTAGAAGAATACGAACAAATTAAACAGTACTCAAATCTGTTAGCTAAATCTCAAGAATTATATATTCCAAAACAAGTCTATCAAGAAATAAACGCTGAGATACTATCGCGGAAAAATGTTTTTAAAAATTCGATATTCAAGGACGTTATTTTAGAAGAAACAAAAGGTTTAAATCTTGATGACGATCAATTGTATTCTATTATGATGATTTCATTCATGGCGGCTTTTGAGACATCAAAGGATAATTTATCGTTGGGTTTATATGAGATTTTAAAGAACCCTGAACTCATAGAATTTATTTTAAAAAGTGACACTAAAGAGCTTAAAACAATAATAGAAGAAATATTTAGGTTCAGCACTCCGCTTCAGTATACCATTCGAATAAATCCCTATTCCATAAATGTAGGAGATTGTTTTATACCCGAAAACTCAAAACTTTATCTATGTATTGCAAGTGCCAACAGAGATGAAAAAATATTTACACAACCTGATGAATTAATACCTAACAGAGTTGTGAATCCTCATTTATCATTTGGGGCTGGTGCACATCAATGTATAGGAGCAACTATCGCAAGACAAGAAATGGAAATTTCATTAGTGCCCATGTTGCGTTTTTTAAAAAACTATAGCGTTACCGATGTGAAATGGTCTAAACAAATACTCATGAGAACAGCAAACACAATTACCGTTTGTAAAAAAAGCTAATATGCCAAATATAAGTTTGATATTACTGTTTTTGTGCGTAATCCTGACAATGATTGCAATACAGTTTTTTCATAAAAAAAATTATTGGAAAGTATTGTCATTTACAAGTTTTCTCTTTTTATTTTTTATATCAGGAGAAGGTATTATGCTCATTTTGTATTTAGCAATCTTAACCTATTATTTTTCATTGAATATTAATAGGTTAATAAGCTTTAAATGGTGGATGGTAGTAGTAATAATGGTTCCTCTCTTAATTAAAAAAATATTTATCAAAGAATCTTATTTTGATACTCTTGTCACGCCATTTGATACTACAACTAAACTTATAAGTTTGGTTGGTTTATCCTATATTACATTTAATGCAATTGGGTATTTAATAGATATAAAACGAAAATATATAACCCCTGAAACAAATTTTTTTAAATTATTATTATACTTAACTTATTTCCCGATAATTTTCTCAGGTCCGTTAACCAGAGCAAAGTATTTTTTTTCTCAAATAGAAAACATAAGTTTTAAAAGAGATTCTATAGTAAACGGATTAAGGTTAATCTTATGGGGTTTATTTAAAAATTTAGTAGTTGGAGCACGGTTATTTGTGCTTTTGACCAATATAAATGAATTGAATTTAAAAGGATCCTACTATTTACTTAATGGATTTGTTTTTTTTCTTTTCCTTTATTGTACGTTTAGTTCTTTTATCAATATTTTTCAAGGTATTTCTTTAATTTTCAATATTAAACTTAACGAAAATTTCAAAAACAGAGTGTATCTATCTGCCTCCCGAGATAAATTTTGGAAAGGTTGGCATATTTCGCTTAATCATTGGTTTAGAGATTATTTTTTTTATAGTATTATTCGATTTGATAGAAAAAGAAAATATACAAATTTGCTGCTGTTTATTACTTTTATTGCTATAGCGTTATGGCATGATTTTACAATAATCTTTTTAACCTGGGGAATTTTAAATGCCATTTGGTTAATTGCTGAAAGGAAATCTAAAAAATATATAAATGTAGAAGGTCGTTTTTCTTTTTTAGGGATTGTGTATCATTTAGTAATCGCCTCCCTATTGTCCACAGTTTTTATTTCAAAAGATGTATTTGAACTATTTAAAACTCTTTTTGGTTTTTCGAAATACGATTACCCTTTTGAAAATTTAGTAACTCTCAATACTTTTATTGTCATTTTGTTATTTATCTATATGGATTTTTATGAACGAAAAACAACGTCGATTAGAATAGATGAATACATCGAAAAACAAAGTGCCTGGCACAGATATTTTTTTTATTATACACTTTGTTTGTTCATCCTATTCCTCTCGATTAGTCCAAAAGTTGTAAACTTTTACAATTTATTTTAAATTTTGTTAAAATGAAATTATTTACCAAAATCATAGTTTTTTTATTACCTCTATTTTGCCTCATATGGGTCATTATGTATTTTTCGAATCAAAACGAAACAGAAAAATTTCCCAGTCACGGTATTTATTTTATTGGGTCCAGTAGGGTACAAAGAGGTATAGATCATCAACTATTAAACAAAAAAAATAAAGGGGATAAAGCATATAATTTGGGTATTTCAGGTGCTACTTTTATACATAATATTACTTTAGCAGAGCATTTAATTTTACATTGTAATGCCAAAAAGTTATTTATAGAATTATCACCCATAATATATAGTTTTCATCCTGTTCATGAATCACTAAATGTCAATAGGTCAAAGATTATGAAAATTTATAATTTGGATTATATTGAGTTTTATTTGTTTAGTAAGTTGAATTTAAGATCTTCTTTAAAAAAAATAGTAACACCTTCTAATAATATATCAAAAGAGTATGGTTACGTTTTTGGCAACCAAAATAACTATCATAAAACTAAATCATTTCTAAAAATTGAAGATTTAGAAAAAAATTGGAATTCTGATGTTTCAAAATATTTTGATATTATTTCAAACTTCAATAAAATAGCATTAAAGCATAATACTAAAATTTATTTTTTCTTGCCTCTCACTTTTAGAAAAGAAAAGGAAAGAGAAATAGTTTCAACTATTTATCAACTACTTCCAAACAATCAAAAAGTAATTTACACTGAACATTTTATAAATAGTATTCATGATCCTGATTATTTATTTGATGAAAATCATTTCAATTATAAAGGAGCAAAAATTATGACTAGCTATTTTAAAGAAATGTATTTTACCGATTGAGTACTTTTAGTGGTCGGTATCTAACCACATATTATTTCTTAACTTTCTGTGAGGGCTAAGATAGCATGTCCATAATACCCCTGTAAAATAGGATCAAAGGGGTACTTTAGAAAGATGTTTTAATAATTTAGAAATCATGGAATTAAAATTGGTCACTTTAGGGCAGACTCAGTATCCTATCAAAAAACAGTAATTGAATTGATAACCAAAAGAGCCTCTAGTTTTTACATTCGAATTATAAATTCCGAATCATTTAAAAAACATTGTGCTTTGATAGAAAAATGGGAAACTATTGAAGTTAATTTTGAAAAAAAAGAAGTGGCTACAACAAATTACACCCCATTTCAAGGGGATAAATCATATCGGATTGTAGTTACTCGTTCTTTAAGAGAAGATCAACAAATCGATTTGCTTTCAGGATTTTTTGGTTTTAAATGATGTTGTGAGTCATGTCCACACAGGTTTAAGCGAACTTACGAAGTAAATGATCTAATTGTAAACTCTAATAATATTCCCGTTTACTTCTACTCGGTATTGTTTCATGGGATATTGCATGTTTCCCAGTCCTGTGAATAAACTATATTCCTTGCTGTCACATGCGCAAATGGCATTGATTCCTTTGATGGTCATGGTAGAACAACTGCTCAGTTCCTGATTGGGACAAGCAGCATCGAAGGCATTGTAGGTATTGCCGTTGGTGTTAAAAACAATAATTCCACGAGCACCGGCATCAGGGTAATAAACAGAGTTGCTCGCGTATTTCAATGTAGAATAGGTCGGCAAATTCGTGTTCAGTTCTATAGAGAAGTTATAATTAGGGATGTACGGATTTGTATTGGAATTTTCATTGTTACTGCAATTAATAAAAAAGGGAATTGCAATTAGTAAAGGTTTTGAAATAAAGCATGCAAAATTTGACGAAGTTATTTTGGTCATTTTCAAGGCAAAAAATCTTTGAATAGCTGGGTTATTGAAAGGTTTTTTAACGAAGAAAAAGGGCGAAAGAATGAGGCAAATTGTATGGTTTGTTTTGAAATATTTACTTGTCAGGAGGAGAGTCTTTTTTATCATTTAAAATAAATTAAAAGTATTAGTGAAACAAATTTAATTTATTTAACTTTGGAATTGATATGATTAACATATAATTATAGACTAAAACAAAATTGTAGTATCTTTGTGGAAAGAAATCCCGTCCTGATGGGATTTTTTCTATTTATATAAATGACCAAATTATGAGCGCAATATCGTATTACACAGCCGAAGGATTAAAAAAATTAAGAGAAGAATTAGATCATTTAAAAAGCGTGATGCGTCCAAAAGCATCTGCTGATATAGCTGAAGCAAGAGATAAAGGAGATCTTTCTGAAAATGCGGAATATGATGCGGCCAAAGAAGCCCAAGGTATGCTGGAGATGAGAATCGCTAAGCTGGAAGAGGTGCATTCTAACGCCAGATTGATTGACGAAACACATTTAGATCTTTCTAAAGTATTGGTTTTATCGATTGTAAAAATCAAGAACCAAACTAATGGAATGGAGATGAAATACACGCTTGTTGCTGAAAGTGAAGCCGACTTGAAAACCGGAAAAATATCGGTTACTTCTCCTATTGGAAAAGGATTGTTGGGTAAAAAAGTAGGCGAAGTTGCCGAAATCACAGTGCCTAATGGTGCTTTGAAATTTGAAATTCTGGAAATTTCTAGAGAGTAGTGTTTAGTAATCAGTGGTCAGTTTTTAAGTGATCAGAGGAAAGCTTTTAAGTTCTAAAATTTTAATTTTTTTATCTTTAATCTTTTTTCTATACTCTATTTTTTTATTCTAAAATCTAAACTCTTAAATCTAAAATCACTATGAGTTCTATTTTTAAAAAAATCATTGATGGAGAAATTCCATGTTACAAAGTTGCTGAAGACGAAAACTTTTTGGCTTTTCTGGATGTAAATCCCAATGCAAAAGGACATACGCTCTGTATCCCTAAGCAAGAAATAGACAAGTTTTTTGATATTGAAGATGATTTGTATCTTGGTTTGATGCAATTCTCCAAAAAAGTGGCCATTGCACTTGAAAAAACGGTTCCTTGTAAAAGAATTGGGATGGCAGTAATTGGACTTGAAGTTCCTCACGCACATGTGCACTTAATTCCTTTGAACGAAATGGGAGAAATGACATTCAAGCATAAAGTGAGTTTGACAAAAGAAGAATTTGAAGCTTTGGCTAAAAGTATTCAAGAGAATTTATAAAATATAATGGTTAAAAACACGAATCTTTTAAGGAGTAATTTAAAAGATTCGTGTTTTTTTATGCTAAAAAATAAATGTCATGAAGGGTGTACTTTGGTTTTTAATGTTTACGGTTATTGGTTTTGGTCAAACGAAAGTGACTTATGCTTTGGTGGATTCTAAAATGGATAAAATCCCTCATGATTTAAGTACTACCACGACTGGAATCGCGGAATATATTAATGCTAATTTTAAATCTGAAAATGATAAAGTGAGAGCCGCTTTTTATTGGACAGCATCAAATATTAGATACGATATTGAGAATATAGAATCCATTGATTATAAAGAAATTTCACAGGATAAAATAAAAAATGCGGTACTGACCAAGAAAGGAGTTTGCATTCATTATGCGGAAGTCTTTAACGATATTGCCAAAAGAGTAGGTGTAAAATCCTATCTGGTTTACGGATACACCAAGCAAAACGGAAAAATTGATATACTGGCTCATGCCTGGTGTGCTGCCAGAATTGATAACACTTGGTGGCTTTTTGATCCCACTTGGGGAGCTGGCTATGTTGATAAAAAGAAGTTTTTCAAGAAAATAAATAACCTTCATTATAAGGTTGCTCCAAGCCAATATATTGCAACCCACATGCCTTTTGATTATTTGTGGCAGTTTTTAAAGTATCCAGTTACCAATCAAGAGTTTATTGATGGGAAAACTCAACTGAACAAAACCAAACCAACTTTTGATTTTGTAACTCAGATTGAGGATTATGATGGCTTATCAGATTTGGATAAAGCTAGAGTGACTTTAATCCGAATGAAGAAAAATGGGATTGAAAATAATTTGATACGAGAGATGACTCTTTCAAAAAAGAGTGAAGTCGATGCTGTCTAGAATAATGAAGCAATGGCTAAGCTGCAGTCAATTAGCGACGATTATAATCAAGCGATAACGATGTTCAATGATTTTGTTTCCTATCGAAATAATAAATTCAAACCGACCTTACCAGATTTTGCTATTAAGGCAATGATTGAAACTCCAAAAGAAAAAATAGTCGATTGTCAAAAACGTATTTATGCCATTGGCGCGTATAATGACAATAATATTGCTAATGTAAAGATGTTGAAAAATGAACTAATCAATTTTCTTAAGCAAATAGAAATACACGAAAAATTCGTAAATGATTATTTAAGCAAAAGCAAATCGGCTAGAAAATCAATGTTTAGTACAGTGACATTTTTTGGCATTCCTGTTAGATAGAAGTTTGTGCTTTCCTAAAACTGATTTGCATTGTAGTTCCTTTTCCAATCTCGGAACTCAATACTTTTATGTGTCCTTTGTGGTATTTCTCCACAATTCTTCTAGTTAAAGAAAGACCTAATCCCCAACCTCTTTTTTTGGTAGTAAACCCCGTTTCGAATATTCGATTAAATTCTTTTTTAGGAATACCACTTCCGGAATCAATAACGTTTATTTTTACAAAATGGGCATCTTCTTCAATTTCCAAAGATAATTTGCCTCTTCCTTTCATGGCATCAATCGCGTTTTTGACTAGGTTTTCTATCGTCCAACTATGTAATGCTGGGTTGAGGAGCACATTTATTGGAGTTTGTGGAGACTTGAAAGTAAAATCGATTTGGTTTGAAAAACGGGAAATTAAATAGTTATAGGACTGTTTGGTTTCTTCAATAATGTCTTTGTTTTCCAATTTAGGTTCAGATCCAATTTTAGAAAAGCGTTCTGTAATGGTTTGTAGGCGTTCTATGTCTTTTTCAATTTCTATCGTTACGGATTCGTCTACATTATCCAGTTTTAAAATTTCTAACCAACCGATTAAGGAGGAGAGAGGCGTTCCTATCTGGTGCGCTGTTTCTTTGGCCATACCAGCCCAAAGTTTGTTTTGGGATGCTACTTTATTGCTTTGGTAGAAATTGTAGATTAAAAAAGCAATTAAGATGATAATAAGTGACAACGCAATAGGGTAATATTTTAGTTTGTCTATTAAAGAGGAATCTCCATAATATAATTCTTGTGATTTTCCGGGGGCGTAAATGATTTTGATAGGCTCATTTTCACTTTTTAATTCCTCTAAATATTCCTTAGCTTTTACTTTGTCTTTTATGATTTCGTCTTCAATATTAACATAATTGATAATGCTGTCATTCTCTGTTAGAATTAAAGGAATTGTGGTGTTATTGCTAAATATTTGAAGCGGTAAATCGACTTCCGTATTTTCTCCGGCATTGATTAGCGTTTTTTGTGCGGTTGCCCAAAGGTTCATTTTTATCCGTTCCTCATTTTTGAATATTTGAAAAAAAGTATAGGTATTCCAAAGGATAATGGAGATAATCAGAAAGGAAATAAAAACGATAATCCAACGAATGGGGTTTTTGCTTTGTGAAAAATTCATAAATGTAAATTTGTGGTATAAATATAACGAAATAATGGAAGTGAGATTGTGTTCTGCAAAGAATCATTGTTTTTGGGAGCTTATTCCTGCTTCCCGATATTTATCGGGACGTTATATCTTTTTTACTAGACCTGACGGGTTTTTAAAACCCGTCAGGTCTAGTAAAAAAGGTAATTGCAAGAGCAATTCGACCATCAGGGCATTTGTTTTTCATATATAGATAATATTTAAATTTCTGAAATATGGTATCGCCAGATCTTTATTGGTGTTTGCGACAAACGGTGTCATGGCGATTTCATAATATAATCTTTCAAACAGACTACAATCTAAGTCCAATTTTACTATTTTTGTCCAAATAAGAAATTTATGATTACTATTGATCCAAAAAGTATAGATACTGTAAAACTACAAGGGTATTTGCAGAGTTCCGTTGGTCCTCGACCTATTGCATTTGCTAGTACTATAGGAGAGAACGGTGTTCCTAATTTGTCTCCATTTAGCTTTTTTAATGTATTTAGTGCCAATCCGCCCATACTTATTTTTTCGCCTGCAAGGAGAGTGCGTGACAATACGATTAAACACACTTTAATCAATGCCGAAGCCACTAGAGAAGTAGTAATTAATGTGGTGAATTATGATATAGTGCAGCAAACCTCTTTGGCAAGTACAGAGTATGCTAATGGAGTGGACGAATTTTTAAAATCTGGGCTAACGCCTGTGCCGTCTGATGTTGTGAAACCTTTTAGAGTTAAGGAATCTCCAGTGCAGTTTGAATGCAAAGTGACTCAAATCATTCCGCTAGGGACAGAAGGAGGAGCTGGAAATTTAATTCTTTGTGAAGTGGTCCGGATGCACATCAGTGAAGCGATTCTGAATGAGAACGGCGCCATCGACCAACATAAAATAGACTTGGTTTCCAGATTAGGGGCTAATTGGTATTCTAGATCAAATCAAGGGTTGTTTGAAGTGCCAAAGCCACTGACGACATTAGGAATTGGTGTGGATGCTATACCGGATTTTGTAAAAAACAGTCCCGTTTTTGATGGAAACGATTTAGGTATGCTAGGAAATATAGAAGCCTTGCCCACTACGGAAGAAGTTAGTATCTTTGTAAACCAAAATTTTGCTGTAAAAGCAGTTTTGAGTTCGGATGATCAGGAAAAAGTGCACTTAGAAGCCAAAAGGTATCTTTTAGATAATGATGTACTTTCGTCTTGGAAAGTGCTTTTAGCAAAAAAAATAAATTCAAAGTAACAATAATAAAACAAAAAGAAGATGGAAGTATTAGGGAAAATTAAAGTTGTTAATCCAGAGCAACAAGTAAGTGCAGCATTCAAAAAAAGAGAATTGGTTGTTACGACTGATGAGCAGTATCCACAGCACATTATGATTGAATTTACGCAAGATAAATGTGATTTGTTAAGCAGTTATAACATAGGAGAGGCTGTAAAAGTTTCTATCAATTTAAGGGGAAGAGAGTGGATTAATCCACAAGGAGAGACTAAATATTTCAACAGTATTCAAGGTTGGAGAATTGAAAGAATGGCTGCAGATGCACCAGCTCAACAAGCACCTCCAATGCCGGCAGCAGCAGCTTTCGCACCAGTAACAAACTTAAATGAAGAAGAAGCAGACGATTTGCCATTCTAAGAGATAAAGAAGTAAATAGAATTAGAAGTCAGAAGTTTGAGTTTACTTGAATTTCTGACTTTTTTATTTTTTGAAACTGCCATTGCAATTGATTTTTATTTTTGAAATCGCCATTGTTATTGAAATTGCCATTGTCATTGATTTTTGAAATTGAAAATGTATTACTTATCTAAAGCTTTATTCTTTCCGCCAGTTTCTCACGCCGATAGTGATGGAATCCTTGCCTTTGGGGGTGATTTGTCTCCAGAGCGTTTGCAACTCGCCTACAAAAGCGGAATTTTTCCTTGGTTTAACGAGGGGGAACCTATTATTTGGTGGTCACCCAATCCTAGAATGGTATTGTTTCTGGATGAATTGATCGTTTCAAAAAGCATGCGAAATATTTTGAATCGGAATCATTTTACAGTTACTTTCAATCAAAATTTTAGAGATGTTATTTCCAATTGCCAACAGATAAAACGAGACGGACAAACCGGAACCTGGATTACCAATGAAATGATTGAGGGGTATTGTAAACTCAATGAATTGGGAATAGCAAAATCAATAGAAGTTTGGCAAAACGACCAATTAGTTGGAGGATTGTACGGGATCGATCTAGGGCATATTTTTTGTGGAGAAAGTATGTTTTCGTTGGTTTCAAATGCTTCCAAAGTCGCTTTTATTGCTTTGACGAACCAACTCAAAAAAGAGAATTATCGCTTGTTAGATTGTCAAGTATATAATGAACATCTCGAAAGTTTGGGATGCAGAGAAATAGAGCGAGAAGTTTTTATGACAATTTTGAAGAGTAAATAGTTGTCAGAATCGCTATTCACGGTCTAATTTATTAGCCCACTGATTTTACGGATTAAACCGATTTACACAGATTTTACACAGATTTTAATCAGTGTAAATCCGCTCAATCTGTGTTATCTGTGTGCCATTTTTATTTTTTGTAATATATTACGAATTACGATTAAGACTTGTTTTTAAAATTTCAACTTTGTAAAACTCCAATTCAAAGTACTAAACAATACCAATTCATTTTCTAATGTTGGTAAATCCATTATCAGTTTTAAGGTTTCATGCGCCATCATAGTGCCGATGATTCCGGGTAATGTTCCCAACACACCATTCAAGTTGCAATTTGGGACATCTTTTGGGTTGGGTGGTTCCGGAAATAAATCCCGAAGGTTCTTTGTTCCATTGTGATTGAAAACAGCCAGTTGCCCTTCAAATTTTAGAATACTTCCGTAAACCAATGTTTTTCCTAGAGTGACACAGGTGTCGTTTACCAAATAACGGGTTTCAAAATTATCGGATCCATCCACAATAAAATCAAAATCTTGCATGATTCGGATTGCGTTTTCGGAGGTTAATTTTTCTTCGATAGCCATAACGGTAATCAAAGGATTCAACGTCTCCAATACTTTTTGTGCAGTTGTTGCTTTGCTTTGTCCCACTTGGTTCTCGGTATATAGAATTTGTCGGTGTAAGTTATGAAGCTCAATTTTGTCAAAATCGACTATGCCAATGGTACCAACTCCTGCCGTAGCAATATATTGTAATATTGGGCAGCCCAATCCTCCGGCACCAATGACTAAGACTTTGGCTTTTTTTAATTTTTCTTGTCCCGAATCGCCTATTTCGGGCAGCATCATTTGGCGGTTGTATCTTAAATAATCTTGAACTATACTCATGGGATTTTAGATTGTTGAATGATGATTAACGATTTTAGATTTAGGCTCCCTCTCCTTTGGAGAGGGTTGGGGTGAGGTGACTAGATAAGGATTGTCTTTCCAAACAGCTTCATATCCTTTATTACTAATTATTTTGGCTATTTCTTGAGCCGAGCGCTCATCGCTAATCTCAAATTGTTCCAGAGATTGCGGGTCAACAACGTAACCGCCCGGATTGGTTTTAGATCCCGCACTCATGCTCGTCACTCCAATTGGAATGATGTTATTCCTGAAATTTTCGTTCTCTCGGGTAGATATAGAAATTTCCAAATCTTCATTCCACAAGCGATATGCGCAAATCAATTGAGTGAGATCTTTGTCGTCCATAATAAAGTTGGGTTCAATAATTCCCTCGGCTGGACGTAATCTCGGAAAAGAAACCGAATATTTTGTCTGCCAATAGGTTTTCTGTAAGTAATCCAAATGCAAAGTATTAAAAAAACTATCCGTTCGCCAATCTTCCAGACCTAATAATACGCCCAATCCAATTTTATGAATTCCTGCTTTCCCGATTCTGTCGGGTGTTTCCAGTCGAAAATCAAAATTGGATTTTTTGCCTTTGGTGTGATATTTTTTATACACTTCCTGATGATAGGTTTCTTGATATACCAAAACCGAATAAACCCCAGCTTCATGTAGTTGCTGATATTCTTCGGTGGACAGCGGTTGTACTTCTACAGATATAGTTGAGAAATCATTTTTTATTTGTTCAATCGCATTTAGAAAATAATTAATGTTTACGGTGTAATTGGCTTCTCCCGTGACCAATAAGACATGATCAAAACCCGCTTCTTTCAAAGACTCTACTTCTAGCTTTATTTCAGCATCTGATAATGTTTTGCGTTTAATTTTATTGTCTAAACTAAACCCACAATAGGTACAAATGTTTTGGCATTCATTGCTCAAATACAACGGAGCATACATTTGAATGGTTTTACCAAAGCGTTTTTTGGTCAGCTCGTGGCATTCTTGTGCCATTTGCTCCAAATAAGTTGTTGCTGCAGGCGAAATCAAAGCGATAAAATCGTCTAGATTTCTTTTGCTTTTCGCTAATGCCTGTTCGACTTGTTTGGTGGTCGTTTGGTATATTTTGGATTGAATGGTGTCCCAATCATAATCTCCAAAAACCGATTTGAATGTTTCCATAATGTTTAGTTTTTTACCGCAAGGGTCGCAAAGGTTTATGTTTTATTTCTAAAGTTAAGTTCGCAAAGCTTTGCGTCCCGATAACTATCGGGATTGCGTAAATCTTTGTGCTCTTTGCGGTTAATTTAAAGATACTTACTCATACAAAAAAGCCGTCAATGGACTAGAAGCAACAGCTTGTTTGTATTGCTGTCCCAGTTTGGCTTCAAAGGCTTTTCGTCCAGCGATTACAGCTTCCTTAAAAGCTTCGGCCATAAATTTAGGATTACCGGCTACAGCAATTGCGGTGTTGACCAGTACGGCATCGGCTCCAAGTTCCATAGCCTTGGCTGCATCAGAGGGAGCGCCAATACCCGCATCAATTATGACAGGAACCTTACTTTGTTCAATAATTATTTCTAAGAAATCTATCGTTTTTAATCCTTTATTACTGCCAATAGGAGAGCCCAACGGCATTACCGCCGCCGTTCCCGCATTTTCCAGATGTTTGCACAAAACGGGATCGGCATGGATGTAGGGTAAAACAATGAATCCCAATTTTGCCAATGCTTCAGTTGCTTTTAGGGTTTCTATGGCATCTGGCATTAAATATTTCGGGTCGGGATGAATTTCGAGTTTTAACCAATTGGTTTCTAAAGCTTCTCTAGCCAGTTGGGCGGCAAAGATCGCTTCTTTGGCATTTCGCGCTCCCGAAGTGTTGGGCAATAAATTAATTCGGGGGTGTTTTAGGTGATTTAAAATAGCATCGGTGTCGGTTTCTAAATCAATTCTTTTTAGCGCTACAGTTACCAATTCGCTTTCGGAAGCCAGAATCGCTTCTTCCATTTCTGTGTTGGATCCAAATTTCCCAGTTCCTAAAAACAGTCTGGATTTTAGCGTTCTGTCTCCTATTTTAAACAATGACATTGCCATATAATTTTTCGTTAAGTTCAGTTATGATTTTGTTTTTATGCTCGCTTCGGGTGATGATTCCCGAAACCGCAATGCCATGAATCCCTGTAGTCATGAGTGCATCCACATTTTCTAATGTAATACCCCCAATGGCATAAATGGGCGTTTCTTTTTGCGTAGGATTGAGTTGGTCTATAATAGATCGATAGCCGTCCAGCCCTAAAATTGGACTTAAATTGTCTTTGGTTTTTGTGAATTGAAAAGGCCCTAACCCAATATAATCACAACCGTTATTGATATGATTTGTTACGTCTACAAAGGTGTTTGCGGTTGCTCCGATGATTTTGGTATTGCCTAAAATAGCTCGTGCTTCTAAAATGCTCATGTCCGAAAGTCCTAGATGAACACCATCGGCAGCCATTTGTTCGGCTAAATGCACATCGTCGTTGATGATGAAGTTGGCTAGGTATTCTTCACACAAAAAATGTACGGCTTCGGCCAAAGCAAATGACTTTTTTGCTTTTTGATTCTTGAATCGCAGCTGAATCCAATCACATCCGCTATCCAACGCTTGCTGGATGTTGTACAATTGCTCTTTGATCGTGTCTCCTTGGGAAATGTACTGTAGTTTATTATACATAATGAAATCCTAGTTTAGTTGAATTAGATAATAAATAGTTCTCTGTGTATATTTTTGCATTTTCGCAAGCCGTTTTTAGGTTTTGCCCCAATGCAAGATTGGCTGTAATTGCCGAGGAAAGTACGCAGCCAGACCCATGTTTTTCGTGACAATTGTCGGTTTTGGGTGAATACCTATAAATGCCATTTTGGGAATATAGATAATCAACGCCTATTTCGTTGGGATTATGCCCGCCTTTTAGTAAAACAGAACAATAATGGGAATAAGAGTTTGCAATAGTATCTGCATTTTTTTCTTCGAGATTAAATTGTCTGATTTCATTGAAATTTGGAGTAATCAAATCGATTTGATTTAAAATATCGATTAAAATTTGTTGGTTCGAAAGGGTTAAAAAATCAAATTCGGTTGTGGATTTTAAAATGGGATCCCAAATAATTTTGATAGTTGGCGAATGTTTTTTCAGAAAAATAATGATTTCATTCAAATAACCCAATGAGGGTACAATGCCAATTTTGACCGCTTTGACTGGATAATTATTCAAAAATGTTATTATGGATTCTACAACGAAGTCAATAGGAGTCCATTGTATTCTATGGAATTCATTTTCGGTTTGTATTGTATTTGCCGTGTTGATGGCAAATCCATACACTTTATGTTGCTCAAAAGTTTTGATGTCTGCCAATACTCCTGCGCCACCCAAAGGATCGAAACCTGCTATACTTAAAACGATTGGACGATTCTCTGACATAATTTAAAGTTTTTAATTGGATTCTTACTGTTCCAAATGGTTCCCAAAAGAGCCACTCTGTCAAAGCCATTTTCCAATGTTTGATTTATTGTATTTGAGTTCATTCCGCCCAATGCAACGAGTTGAGTTGTAAATTTTTCTCTTTTTTTTATTTCTTCAAATAAATCTGTTTTCGAAGTATAATTTTCTTTCGAAATACTGGGAAAAACTGGGCTCAAAAAGGCATAGTTGAAACTGTCATCCAATGTGTTGAAATCTTTAATGGTATGAACCGATGTACTCAATCGAAATTCTTGGCTTTTGAATGTGTCAAATGGCACTCTATTTGGCTGTATTAGTGTGGATTTTCTTTCGCTTTCGCTAAAGTGAATGCGCTTTATGCTTAATTCTTCTGCTAAATCATGATGACTGTGTAAAACCAAACGATCTCTATACTTGGGATTGATTGCTAGTAGAAATTGTTTCATTTCAGAAATTCCAAAATAGGGCTTCCGAACATGAAATGACACCAATCCTTCCTCAAAAAGAGAATGGATGATGTTGATTTCGTTAGCTACTGAAATAGGATTTGAAATTACAATCATTTAAAGAGTATTAAGATGGGGAGTATTAAGTATTAAGACAGGAGTGTTAGGAAGGGGGGTATTAAGTATAAAGAAGTGAGGATTGTCTCATTGTTAAAAACTTGATACTTAATACTCCAATCTTAATTCTTATACGTATATCTCTTTACCTTGTTCAATGAATTTCTTTGATTGCTCCTGCATTCCTTTTTCGGCCTCGGCAACATCACGGATTTCCTGTGATATTTTCATAGAGCAAAATTTAGGACCGCACATAGAACAAAAGTGAGCTACTTTTGCGCCGTCTGCAGGTAAGGTTTCATCATGGAATTCTCTTGCTGTATCAGGATCTAATGATAAATTGAACTGATCTTCCCAACGGAATTCAAAACGGGCTTTGCTCAATGCATTGTCACGGTATTGTGAACCGGGGTGACCTTTGGCCAAGTCGGCAGCGTGTGCGGCAATCTTATAGGTGATCACTCCATCTTTTACGTCTTTCTTGTTCGGTAAACCAAGATGTTCTTTTGGTGTTACGTAACATAACATGGCGCAACCATACCAGCCAATCATCGCAGCTCCAATGGCTGAGGTGATGTGGTCGTAACCTGGGGCAATATCGGTTGTCAATGGACCTAATGTATAAAATGGAGCTTCGTCACAATGTTCTAATTGTTTCTCCATATTTTCTTTAATCATGTGCATTGGGACATGACCTGGACCTTCAATGAATACCTGTACATCGTGTTTCCAAGCTACTTTTGTAAGTTCTCCTAGTGTTTCCAGTTCTGCGAATTGTGCTGCGTCATTGGCGTCTGCTATAGAACCAGGACGTAAACCATCTCCCAAAGAGAAAGCCACATCGTATTGTTTTATGATTTCGCAAATGTCTTCAAAATGAGTATACAGGAAGTTTTCTTTGTGGTGGAATAAACACCATTTTGCCATGATTGAACCACCACGGGAAACAATACCCGTTACACGCTCTGCAGTTAAGTGAATATAGCGCAATAATACTCCAGCATGAATGGTGAAATAGGAAACTCCTTGCTCTGCTTGCTCAATAAGGGTGTCTCGAAAGACTTCCCAAGTTAGATCTTCGGCTATTCCGTTTACTTTTTCTAAAGCTTGGTAAATAGGAACGGTTCCGATAGGCACTGGTGAATTACGAATAATCCATTCTCTGGTTTCGTGGATGTTTTTTCCGGTTGACAAATCCATAATGGTGTCTGCTCCCCAACGGCATGCCCAAACTGCTTTTTCTACTTCTTCTTCTATGCTTGAAGTGACTGCACTGTTTCCGATGTTGGCATTTATTTTGACCAAAAAGTTGCGACCTACAATCATAGGTTCGCTTTCTGGATGGTTGATATTGTTGGGGATAATGGCGCGACCTCTTGCGACTTCGCTTCGTACGAATTCGGGAGTGATTTTGCTTTTTGGAGTGTGGGCTCCAAAACTATTTCCTTTGTGTTGACATTGCATGGCTTTGGTTTGCTCATTCAATTGTTCGATGCGTTGGTTTTCACGAATGGCGATGTATTCCATTTCGGGAGTGATAATACCTTGTTTCGCGTAATACAATTGGGATACATTGGCTCCTTTTTTGGCACGCATGGGTTTGTGTAGGTATTCAAAACGCAAATGATCCAGTTTTTCATTGTTCAAACGCTCTTTACCATAATTTGATGTGACTTCGGTTAATTCTTCGACGTCATTACGGTCTAGAATCCATTGTTCGCGGATTCGAGGCAATCCTTTTCGGATGTCAATTTCGATATTTGGGTCGGTGAAAGGTCCTGAAGTATCGTAAACAGTTACAGCTGGATTTTTCTCTATTCTTCCGTTGGACATTTTGGTGTCGGCCAAAGAAATTTCTCTCATGGCTACTTTTATCGGGTGAATTTCTCCATCGATATATATTTTTTTTGAATTTGGAAACGGGGTTCTTGAAATTTTTTCTTCGTTGTTCATTGGTTTGTGATTAGATTAGACACGTATAAATACGGATTTTTACTTTTGAATTGGAATTATGTTCAGTTTTTGGAACTGAATATTGCAAACCGCAATCTGCAAACTGAATACTATCCCCCTTGGGTTGCTGAAATGATTAAGATGTCGTCGGTTTCTGTTATAAAATGGGAATTCCAATGGGTTTTTGGAATAACAGTATTGTTTATGGCAATAGCAATTCCGTTTTGTTTTTCGGGAATTTCTAAGTCAAGAAGTGCTTGTACAGTGAGACTGTCAAGGGGAAATTGTTTGGTTTGATTGTTGATTTTTAGTTCCATTCCTTTTTGAATTTAGTATAGGTTATACTTTAGGAATGGCTACAGGAGTACACGCAATGGTACACGGAAGTCATCTTACTTTTCCCTACGCTAGTATGAACTAGATCAGGTTCAGAGGGTAAAATCTCAGCCTACAATTGTAGACACCCCTAAAGTTGGAAACAAATGTAATTAAAAAAGTTTAATAGTTTAAAAGTTTAATGTTTAAACTTATTGCTGCTTAGATGTTTTTGTGATATTTCTGAAAAGTGAAATCTGCTTTCTGAAACCTGCTTTCTGTGATCTAATTCCTCTTCCAGCAATCGGCTACGTGATCATCAACCATGCCCGTGGCTTGCATGTGTGCGTAAACTACAGTTGAACCTACGAATTTGAATCCGCGTTTTTTTAAATCTTTGCTGATGGCGTCTGATAGGGGAGTTGTGGCTTGAACTTCGCTTAGGCTTTTTCGATTATTTACAATGGGTTTTCCGTCTGTAAAACCCCAGATATACTTGGAAAAACTGCCAAATTCATCCTGAACTTTCATAAAGGCAATGGCATTGGAAACTGCTGAGCGCACTTTTAACTGGTTGCGAATGATACCCGCATCTTGTAGTAGATCCTGAATTTTGTCTTCGGAATAGTTGGCTATTTTTTTATAGTCGAATGCGTCAAAGGCTGCTCTGAAATTTTCTCTTTTGTTGAGGATTGTGATCCAACTCAAACCTGCTTGAAAAGTTTCTAAGAGTAGAAATTCAAATAGTTTGGTGTCTTCATACACGGGAACGCCCCATTCTTCGTCGTGGTATTTTTGATATAATTCGCTGGAATTGCACCAGCCGCATCTTGTAAGTTCTTTGTCCATTATTTATTAATATCCCAGTGGTAGCCTTTTACGGTAGGAATATAGGCTGCTCCGTTATTAAGTATCAAATCAGTGTATAATTTTTTATTGTACTTTATTCCGATGGCACCGCCAGATACGTAAGTTTTGTTTTGTTTGAAGGTGAAAATCAATGTGTCGTTTTCGAATTCGGCATCAGATACTTTTTCAGCAATCCAGGTATTGCCCCATTTGAAATATAATTTATTAGAACCTACACAAGTTACTTGTTTGATGAGGTCAACCGCTTCTTTGGGGAACTTGTATTCTTCAATAAGCTCTTTTTTGGTGTATGATTTTCCTGTTTGTGCCTGTTTTAATAGGTTTCGTAAAGGAGAATTGATGACAGTTTCGGCTTCTTTTGTTGGGGATGAAATGCTTGTTTCGCTATTTCGTTTATCCATATTGTTTTTGCCAGAATCTTTTGTGTTGCTTGCGGAACTACTTGATGTGTTGAAATTCCCGTGAGTGAATTTTACGGTACTAGTGTCGTTTGAAAGCTCAGTGTTCATACTATCTGAAATAACTTTAGAAGTTTCAGACAAACTGGTTTCTTTTTTGTTTTTTTCTTCAGCTTCATTTTTGCCACCACAACTGATTAGAGATGCAAGAAATAAGAATGAGAATATTGTTTTTAAATCCTTCATGGTAAGTGTGTTGTAATGCTGAATTAATTGTACAAATTAAACTATTTTCCGAACCTTTTTAAAAGGATTGTTGAATAAAGCAAATAAAAAAATCCCAAACATAATGAATGGGATTTAATTATTATAAGGATGTATTTGTTGTAATTGGTCTAATTTATTTGTTTTACACCTTTAGCGTTGTCAAATACATAACTCACTAACCAAGCAATTTGGCCTTGTTTAGCAAAAAAGATTTTTTTGTTTTGTACGTTAGGAATAACTTCAAGAGAAGTTTCCAAAAGATTAAAAGCAGCTATCAATGATTTTTGTTGGTATGTTTTTAATACTTTTTGCATTTCAACATTGCTTTCGGCAGCAGTTACAAATCTTTGGTAATTGTTTTCGGCAATGGTTCTGATCGCTAGGATGTCATCATATTGTACTTGTGTGAAATTTTCCTCTGCCTTAATTCCTGTAGTTAGGGTGTAAAAAGCCCAGGCTGCACCACCAGAGATGTAAACATTGCTTTTTTCTTGTGACTCAGGTCGGCTAGTATACATTTTTTTGAAACTCTCCCTCATTGTAGGTAGATAATCAAATAAGTTTTCACTGAATTCGAATATCGTTTTTTGTTTGCATTTTTTATTGATAAGTTCAGTCAAAGTAACCGTTCCTAGATCACACGAAATTGGAAAAAAGACGGATGAGCCATTGATTTCTTTGGCATAGCCTCCTTTAGCGTTTCCACCTCCTATGTCAACAATTACAGAATTTAAATAGTTCTTAGGCGGAATACATCCTCTTAAAAGTAATTTAGCTTCTAGTGATGAAGAGATAATTTCAATTTTTTTATTGGTTACCTCTTTAATTTTTACCACCAAGTCATTAGTGTTGTTTGCCAAACCTACTCCTGATGAGGCTACGATAAAAATATTTTTGTCTTCAATTCGGTATTCTGTAAGCATTCTTTTGTAGTTGTTTGCAACTACTGTACCAGCTTTATCGATGTCTTCTTTTAATAGAGCACCGTCTATTCCGATACCAGCTGCGATTCCTACGTTTTCAGTCCAGAACTCCTTAACGTCGTAGGTGTTTCTTTTAAGATTCTCCACATCAAGAACGGTCATTTTTATACCTTTACTTCCTATTTCTATTCCACCATAGAGCTGTGCCTGTGTAGAATAGGAAAGGATAAGGCATGTTATCAAAAAGTAAATTTTTTCTTTCATGTTTATTATTGTTTGGGGTTTTTGATTGTTGCAAATCTATATTAAAAATCGATATATTCCTTTTTTTATTGTTTTTTTTATATAAGTTTTTTTTTTACGCAGCTATGTTATGAAATTGTTATGTATTTGTTTTGTTTTTTAACAACTCGATTGTTGGTTGATTTAAAAAAAAATCTATTTTTGCCAATATAGAAAAATTTTTTGCCCCAAAAAAAATTAATTATGATAAAAAAATACCTCAACAATTTTAGAGATTTTCCAAAAGAGATTTGGATACTTACTTTAATTACATTCATCAACAGAGCAGGGACTATGGTTATTCCCTTTCTGTCAAAGTACATGAAAGAAAACTTAGAATTCAGTTACAGTCAAATAGGCTGGGTAATGGTTTTCTTCGGTATTGGTTCCATAATTGGAACTTGGCTTAGTGGTAAATTATCTGATAAAATTGGCTTTTATAAGGTCATGGTGTTCAGTTTATTTACCAGTGGAATCGTGTTTATCGTGTTGCAATATGCGACTACTTTTGAATCGCTTTGTATGGGCATACTCGTATTGACAACTGTTGCCGATATGTTTCGACCAGCTATGTTAGTATGTCTAAAAACATTTACCACAAAAGAAAATAGAGCTCGTGCTTTTGCATTAACACGCGCAGCTGTTAATTTAGGATTCCTTTTTGGACCAGTATTAGGTGGTTTAATTATCATGCAACTGGGATATGGATATATCTTTTATGTTGATGGTGTAACCTGTATATTGGCAATAATCGTTTTCGTGTTTTTTGTTAAAGAAAAAACATTGCCAGTAAAATTGAAAAAGCATCATGACGGTTTCAAAAAGATTTCAATAAGAAAAGATCGACCATTTATGTTGCATTTGGTAATTTGTCTGATTACTGGGATTTTGTTTTTTCAGATTTTTACCACTTTACCATTGTATCATAAAGAGCGATTTAATATGTCGGAATTTGATAGCGGGTTGCTTTTGAGTTTAAATGGACTCCTTATTTTGCTTTTTGAACTTCCGATAGTGAATTATGTAATCAAAAATAAAATAGATAATCATAGAGTTATTTTTGTAGGACTGTTGCTTATGTCTTCTAGTTTCTTGCTTTTGTTGTTACCTTGGCAAGCTGCTTTGATTCCTATGATGTTGCTTATGACATTCGGTGTAATGTTGACTTTTCCTTTTGCCAACTCATTTGCAATGGGTAGGTCTTACGAATCGCATGAAGGGAAGTATATGGCTGCTTTTACGATGAGTTATAGTTTTGCACATATCTTAAGTGCTAAAAGCGGGATGGAAATCATTCAAAGGTCAGGTTATGAGTCTAATTGGATGTTTATGGCTGCTCTCGGAATGGTTGGTTCTTTACTGGTGTTTAAGCTGTTTGCCATGGTTGAGAAGGAAGACGTGAATACTGATAGAAAAGTTGATGCCATTTTTCTTGATGAATAAAACTCCCTCTGTGTTAATTCAGTTTTTGATTGTAAAAACAGTTGTCCCTGAGAAAGGAATATAGTTTTAATAAATTTTAGACAGCAGTAAGCAAAAGTTTACTGCTGTTTTTTTTTGCGTCAATAAGTCCTTAATTTTAATTTGGTTTTATTTCTTTCTCGTTTTCTGTAAATTAGAATGTGAGTGTCGTTCCAATGGTATTAATTCCATCGATTTTTTTTGCATTGAATTTGAAACTGTATTTCCCAGTTTTTCCATTTTTAGAATTTTGACTTACGAATTTGCTTTTAGCGATGTTTTTACCAATAATATAGCCCATTACTAATGACAATGGATAATCAGAGTACCAATGTATGTTGCTCTGTGCCATTTGGAATCCCAATGCAATTATGATTGCTATGCCCAAGGGCTTTATCCATTTGTATTCGGGATAGTTCCCTGTTATTACATATAATGCCGCAGTGGCGGTCATTATGTGTCCTGAAGAAAATGAGCTGTAATTTGTTGGGTCATCTTCATACTCATCTAAGCCTGGAAAAGGCGACCATTTCCCTCCTGGATTTCCGGTTTCCATTGCAACATGAGGTTCTTGTCTCCCTGATATTCTTTTGAAAGTTTGGCTAAAAATACCTGTTATGATTGTACTTTCCACGAGTCCTGAAGCGGTGTGGAGAGATCGATAGTCATTTTTGAACAGTCCGTAAGTAGCAAATCCTATTCCTAATACTATTGGTGTTACTTTGCTGCCGCATAAAAAGAGTGAAGATGTGATGTTACTTGGGGTAACCACAGTAATGTTTGCCACTTTGTCATAAGTGACATTTTCGTCAAGGCCTATTCTTTCGCCTATTTTTCTTGATTCACATAAAGCTTGCTGGTCGTAGGGCAATAGTGCTACGGTTGTTATTGTAGCACAACTTAGAGCGATTATGTTTTCTTTTTTGCCACAATCCTTTATCGGGCCTATAAAGTCTCTTGGTAATTTTGTGATGAAGTCAAATAAATGTGGTTTCTTATATAGGTAGTTTTATTAATATCGATTTCATATACTTGATACATCTCTGCTGTGATGGTTGAGTCCTTCGGTTGTGAGAATAATAGATGTGTCGTTGTAAAAAGAACAAGTAAAAATTTTTTTGAATTTTTATACATAACGTTTATTTTTTTGTTAAGTATTCAATATGTTCTTTTAATAACTTATTAAATTTAAGAAATTTGCTCTAGTATGCTTTAAAAACAGTATGTTTTTTATCGGGTTAATCATGGATTTTGTAGATTATTTTTTTTTGAAAATCTAAAAAAAATCCCATCTAGTAATGAAGCAAGATGGGATTATGGGAGTAATGGCATTAAATAAATTAATTTTTAACAGCTTTTTTTTTTTGTTATATTCGCGAAAAAAAAGATGAAATATAAATGGTTATTTTCTATCTATTTTGTAACATTCATTACAAATGCGCAGTACACTTTAATTCCAGATGCTAAATTTGAGCAGGTTTTAATTAATAAGGGACTTGATGGGGGGGCTTTAGACGGAAAGGTTCTTACTGCAAACATTAATGGAATAACAACTTTAGATGTTTCTAATAAATATATTTCGGATCTTACGGGTATAAATGACTTTGTATCATTAACAATTTTAAGATGCAATTCTAACAAAATTATTTTGTTAGATGTGAGTAATAATAAAAATTTGGTTTCTTTGGTTGTTGATGACAATCCTTATCTGACTTTTTTAAATTGTTCTAACAGTAAATTAACGACCTTAAATATTAGTTCAAATATTGGTTTAGTAAATTTAAATTGTTCCAATAATTATTTAATCTATTTAGATGTTAGTAAAAATACTCTTTTGACCTCATTAGATGTTAGTAAAAATCTTGACTTAACCTCTTTAATAGCTAGTAATACCAGTCTGATATCTTTAGATTTAAGTACAAACTATTATTTGAATTTTTTGAAATTGGATAATATTCTTACTCTGAAGGTGTTAAATATATCAAATACCATTTTAACTAGTTTGGACGTGTCAAAATTAGTTTCTTTATCAAATTTAGATTGCTCTTTTACAAGGATAAGTTCTTTAGATGTTAGTATGAATAGTAATTTGATTAGTTTAAATGCTTCTAGTAATTATGATTTAATAAATTTAAATTGTTCTAATATACCATTGTCTTATTTAAATACTTATATAAGTGCTTTGACAACTTTAAATTGTGAGAACACACAATTAAGTTCCTTGGATCTTTCGTCAAATTCAAAATTGTCAATTTTAAATGTTAAAAAAAACAGCGTTTTGACTTCTTTAATTTTAGGTGCTAGTAATTTGAGTTCATTAGATTTAACTAACAATCTAGCTTTGACTTATCTAGATTGCGGTTCTAATTATTTAACTTCTTTAGATTTAAGTACGAATGTGGCTTTGACAACTTTGATGCACTCCGGAACTACAAATCTATTGGCTTTAAATTGTTCAAATACCCAAATAAAATCATTAGATGTAAGTATTCATACTAATTTGAAAGAATTGAATATTGATAATATGACTGTTTTAAAACGTTTAAATTGCTCTAATACAAAAATAACAGATTTAAATATAAAATCAAATACTGCATTAATTGAATTAAATTGCTCTTTTACTCCTTTAACTTCATTAGATGTAACGAAAAACATTGATTTAGAATCATTAACTTGTTCTTCTACTAAGCTTATTTCTCTTGATGTTAGTTCTAATAAGGTTTTGAATAATTTGATTATTAATAAAAATAGTGATTTAACCAGTTTGAATTGTTCAAATACTCGACTAACAAAATTAAGTCTAAGGGAAGATCCTTCTTTGTCAATTTTAAATGTTTTAAATGTAGTCACTTTGACTGATTTATATTGTGGATATAATAAAATAGCAGCATTAGATCTTTTAACTAATATTGCATTGACTAGCCTATTGTGTTCTGAAACAAATATTACAACCTTAGATTTAAGTAAAAATATTTTTTTGGAATATCTATTTTGTTCTAATAATAAACTTACGGATTTAAATTTAAGTCAAAACACTAAATTATTTCAATTGGATTGTAGGGATAACCAAATAACTAGTTTAGATTTAAGTTATAATAGAGAATTAGGTGATTTGCATTGTGAGAACAATTTAATTCATTCTTTAGATTTATCGCAAAATGATTATACTGGTGCTTTAGATTTATACTGTGATAGTAACCGTCTCACTTCTTTAAATTTGAAGAGTTGTAGTTATGGTACAGGAAATGTTGCGTATTTTTTGAGTGCTTTAAATAATCCAGATTTAACTTGTATTATGGTTGGTAATGTAGACAAAGCGATAAATAATTATTTGTGGCATATAGATGGAATTGCAAGTTATAGCTTGTTTTGTGAATCATTGGGAGTTGATCAAAACGTATTGTATAATATGCATTGTTATCCAAACCCGACTAATGACTTTTTAACTGTCGAGCTGAACGGTTCAGAGGATAAAGTTACTTTTAGTATTTATGATTTAATTGGAAAACTGGTTTCTAAGCAAGAAGGGCAAGGATTGTTGAATAAATTAAATTTGAGTGGTTTGGTTCAAGGTGTTTATTTGTTAAAAATTGACACGGATAATGGTTCTTACAGCGCTAAGTTTATAAGGAATTAGCTTTATTATGACTGCGTTTATAATGTTAACTTTTTTTAAACAAACCCAGCGAATGTTGTTATGATTTAATTTTATTGAAAAGTGAATTTAAAATTTCTGTTAATGTTTTTTATGATTATAAAGGTTATGCCTAATTCTTTCTATAATATAAGAATTCTAATGATATTCAAGTTGTCCGTAATTGAATTTACAGTCAACTTTTTCAGGACAAGACATTATAAAAAAAATCCCATCTCGTAATGAAACAAGATGGGGTTTTTTATATTTTAAATCTAATTTAGATTATCCTAAAGCAACTCTTTTGAAATTTGTAATTTCAACGTTGAATCCTTTAACATAATCACTAACTTTTTTACTATCATCTTTGATAAAGTTTTGGTCTAATAAAGCTTTCTCTTGGTCTAAAGTAGTATTGTCAGAGATGAAACGTAGAATTTTTCCTGGAAGAATTTTATCCCAAATTTGTTCTGGTTTACCTTCAGCTTTTAATTCAGCTTTGGCATCTTCTTCAGCTTGTTTTATAACTTCTTCAGTTAGTTGAGAGAAAGAAATATATTTAGGAACATTTTTTAAAGTTTTTCCTAAACGTTTAGCTTCTTCATTTTCTTTTTCGATTATAGCAATACGAGCAGCAAGTTCTGAAGCGACAAAAGCTGGATCAAAATCTTTGTAAGATAATGTGTCAGCTCCCATAGAAGCAACTTGCATAGAGACGTCTTTGGTTAAAACATCAGCATTGTCAACTGATGCAGAAATTGCTGTTAATGCAGCAATTTTGTTAACGTGAACATAAGATCCAACGAAAGCACCTTCAACGATTTCAAAACCACCGATTTCGATTTTTTCACCGATAACACCAGTTTGTTCGATTAATTTTTCAGCAACAGTGATTCCGTTGAAATCTGAAGCTAAAAATTCTTCTTTAGTAGCGAAGTTGATCGCTTTTTCAACTAATTCTTTAGCCAAAGTTACGAAAGAATCATTTTTACCTACGAAATCTGTTTCGCAGTTTAAAGTGATAATAGCTCCTTTAGTTTTGTCTGCATTGATAAAAGAAACAGCAGCTCCTTCACTAGACTCACGGTCAGAACGGTTATCAGCAACTTTTTGCCCTTTTTCTCTAAGGTTTTGTATAGCTTTATCGAAATCTCCTTCAGCTTCAACTAAAGCTTTTTTACAGTCCATCATTCCGGCACCTGTAGTTTGTCTTAATTTATTTACGTCTGCAGCAGTAATTGTTGCCATAATATTTTGTGTTTAATGTTATAAAAGTAAAAATTCCAAGTTCTAAATCCCAAATCCCAATTTTAATAAATTATCAACATATCGTTTCTAATTTTTTATGGAATTTGGAATTTAAATCTTGGAATTTAAAAATTTGATTTATTCTTCAGTTGCTGGAGCTACAGGAGCTTCAGCTGCTGGAGCCGCAACTACTGGAGTTTCAGCTGCTGGAGCTTCAACTTCAGCAACAACTTCAGTAGCATCAGTTTCTTTATCAGAAGTTCTATTTGCAAGACCATCGATAATTGAAGCAGTAACTAAAGATAAAATTTTATCAATTGATTTAGAAGCATCATCATTTGCAGGAATTACGTATTCTACTTCACGAGGATCAGAATTGGTATCAACCATTGCAAAAACTGGAATGTTTAATTTTTGAGCTTCTTTTATTGCGATGTGTTCTGCTTTGATATCTACTACGAACAATGCTGCAGGAAGTCTAGACATATCTGCGATTGAACCTAAGTTTTTCTCTAGTTTAGCACGAAGACGATCAACTTGTAAACGCTCTTTTTTAGAAAGGGTCATGAATGTACCGTCTTTCTTCATTTTATCAATAGTAGACATTTTTTTAACTGCCTTTCTAATTGTAACGAAGTTAGTTAGCATTCCACCAGGCCATCTTTCAGTGATGTAAGGCATGTTTGCAGCTTTTGCTTTTTCAGCAACGATGTCTTTTGCTTGTTTCTTGGTAGCAACAAATAATATTTTTCTACCTGATGCAGCGATTTTTTTCAAAGCTTCATTAGCTTCTTCAATTTTTGCTGCAGTTTTATATAGATTGATAATGTGTATACCATTACGCTCCATATAAATGTAAGGAGCCATATTCGGATCCCATTTTCTAGTCATGTGTCCAAAATGAACACCTGCTTCTAGTAATTCTTTTACTTCTACTTTGTTTGACATTTTTTGTACTAGTTTACGTTCTGTTGATTAGCAATGTAGGAATGGCGATTTCTCGGCTACATACATTTAGATGCTAAACTAATTCCTACCTCGGTAGGCAACAACAACATTGTTTTAAATTTTTTAATACATTCTAGAATGTCTTGTCCTAATTGAACAAGACAGGTAATATTAACGTTTAGAGAATTGGAATCTCTTACGAGCTTTCTTCTGACCGAATTTCTTACGTTCAACCATTCTTGGATCTCTAGTTAATAAACCTTCTGGTTTCAAGATAGCTCTGTTTTCAGCATTTACTTCACACATAACACGTGCTAATGCCATTCTTACAGCTTCTGCTTGTCCAGTTGAACCACCTCCGTAAACGTTTACTTTTACGTCAAAGTTAGTAGCGTTCTCTGTCATAGACATTGGTTGCATAACTTTGTACTGTAAAGTAGCAGTTGGGAAGTAAGTTGCGAATGCTTTTTTGTTTACAGTGATTACTCCTGTTCCTTCCGAAACATAAACACGTGCAACAGCGGTTTTTCTTCTACCGATTTTGTGAATAACTCCCATTACTTAAGATCGTTTAGGTTAACAGTTCTAGGTTTTTGAGCTCCTTGTTTGTGCTCAGATCCTACAACAACATTTAAATTTCTAAAAAGTTCAGCCCCTAATTTGTTTTTAGGTAACATTCCTTTTACAGCTTTCTCAACTAATAATGCAGGGTTTTTTGCTTGCAATACTTTAGCAGTTAAAGTTCTTTGTCCTCCAGGGTAACCAGTGTGACGGATGTATGTTTTCTCATCCATTTTGTTACCTGTTAGGTTGATTTTTTCTGAGTTGATAACAATTACGTTATCTCCACAGTCCACGTGTGGGGTATAACTTGGCTTGTACTTACCTCTTAAAATCATAGCGACTTTTGAAGCAAGACGACCTAAGTTATGACCGTCAGCATCTACAACTATCCATTCTTTTACAGAATTGGCTTTTGTTGTTGAAATTGTCTTGTAGCTTAATGCGTTCACAATAATATATTTTAATTAAACATTCCATCCCCAATAAAGGGGTTGCAAAAGTACAATTAATTATTTTAAATACAAATACCTTAATTGATTATTTTTCAATATGGTTTGCGCTGATTATCAAATGTATATTTATTGTATTCTGTTTTTAATTTTATAGCGGAACCTTTATTTGCTATATTTTGCTTCAAAAATCTTTTTGTTGTAGTAAATTTTTTGTACTTTTCGCTTTTATCTGTTTAAATGCTTGTCTTTTTATTGTTTTTTTGTAATAATATGGCTAAGTACTGATAAATTCTGATTTTTTTTATTTTTAAAGTTTCTTAAAGACCACTAAATTCCACATCCCAATGAAAGCAAAGGCTACATTAAAACAAATTGCAAAAGAACTTAATGTTTCGGTTTCTACCGTTTCCAAAGCACTTAATGACAGTCCTGAAATTAGTGAACAAACAAAAATTAGAATTAAAGAATATGCTAAATTAAAAAATTACAAACCCAATGTTATCGGGTTGAACCTGAAAAATAGAAAGACCAAAACCATTGGGGTAATCATACCTAATATTCTAAATTCTTTTTTTGCAAAAGTATTTAGCGGCATAGAAAAAGTGGCTGATAAAAAAGGATACAACGTAATTATGTGTATCTCTAATGAATCGCTTGAAAAAGAAGCGCACACCTTAGAGATGTTAAGTAATGGTACTATTGATGGATTTATTTTATCCATATCCGAAGAAGCCCAGAAATTAGGGGATTATAATCACTTTAAACAAATCATTATTGACGGTACTCCAATTGTCATGTTTGACAGAACAACAGACGAGGTAGACTGTGATAAAGTTATTGTAGACGATTTTGATTCGGGATTAAACGCAACACAACATTTGATTGATTTAGGATGCAAAAATATTGCGTTATTTTCTTCCGTTGATAATTTAAGTGTTGGTAAATTAAGGGCCGAGGGTTATTTTAAAGCATTAAAAGATAATAATATTGCAGTAAATGAAAATATTATTGTGCGCACCGATACAGAACTTGATTTAAAGGAGCAGATAGAAGAAGTGTACTCCAATAATCTTGTTGATGGTGTTTTTGCTTTGGATGAGAATGATTCGGTTGCCGCTTTAAAAATTGGTGTTAAAAAAGGATATAAAATTCCAAAGGATCTTAAAATTATCGGTTTTGCCGATGGTATTCTTGCTTCTAGACGTTTGTCTCCTAGTTTAACCACGGTTAGCCAACACGGAATTGAAATAGGTGAAGTAGCTGCGGAATTGCTTATCAAAAGATTAGAGTCTGAAGAAGAAGAGGAAAGCCCGTATGAAACGTTAGTAATCAGAACCAAACTTAAGGAGCGGGAATCTACGAGAAGATCTTGATTTTTCTACTGAGTTTAGGGGTTTTGATTAAACTATATTTACATAAAAAAAGGCAATCGATATTTTTATCTTGATTGCCTTTTTTTATTTAAAATATTGAAAGTTATTCTGGAAGCTATTGCTTATTTCTTTTTTCCATTGCTTTTATTTGAACTTGAATTATGACTGTCATAATCGTGATCTATTTTTTTAATTTCAGAGCTTTTGACTGACTTGCTTGGCTTGTATTGCGATTTGTGTTTGGAATTTTCTTTCCAAGGATCGTCTCCGTCAAAATCAAAATCGTTCCCATTTCCTGTTAATCGAATAGAAGAAGGTAAGTTGGCAGCAGTTGTCCATCTGCCACCGCCGTAATACGTGTATCTTTTGGTCGCAGGGTTAAAATACACATTAGCATCCGGATAGTATTTGTATTTCTTTTTTACTCCGTGGGCCAGCGCATGTGCAGGTGGGTTTTGGGCACTAGCGTTATAGGTCCCAGCTCCAATAAGAAATGCGAAAAACAAAATAATGGTTTTGATCGTTCTTTTCATAATAAATTGCTTTTAGTTATTATAAGTGTATGTAAATCAGAAAATTAAATATAATAAATTAGTTCTAAATGTTTTTATTTTTTTTAATTGTCAACTGAATACTAAAAACTGCTAACTGTATACTTCTCCTAATGCGCTTCCAGCCAGTTTTTACCCATGCCTAATTCTACTTCTAACGGAACTGTCATTATAAAAGCATTTTCCATTTCATGTTTAATCATAGGCTGAATTTTCTCTAATTCGGAATTGTGTACATCAAACACAAGCTCATCATGAACTTGTAATAACATTTTACTTTTCCAGTTCTCCGAAGTTAGTTTTTTATGAATGTTAATCATGGCGATTTTGATCACATCGGCAGCGCTTCCTTGAATAGGAGCATTCACGGCATTGCGTTCGGCTCCACCACGAACAATGGCATTGGCAGAATTGATGTCTTTCAAATAACGGCGACGCCCTAATATGGTTTGTACATAACCGTTCTCTCGTGCAAATTCAACTTGTTCCTGTATGTAGGATTTTAATCTAGGATACGTTTGATAATAGGCTTCGATCAAGGCGGCACTTTCACTTCTTGATAATGAGGTTTGATTGCTTAATCCAAAGGCAGAAACCCCGTAAATAATTCCAAAATTCACCGTTTTGGCATGACTTCGTTGTTCCCTTGTGACTTCTTCAAGCGGTACATTAAATACTTTTGAAGCGGTTGATTTGTGAATGTCTTCGTGGTTTTGAAACGCTTTAGTCATGTTTTCTTCTCCGCTCAGTGCTGCAATGATGCGCAGTTCTATTTGAGAGTAATCCGCAGAAAGCAAAGTGTAATTCTCATCTCTTGGAATAAAAGCTTTTCGGATCAATCGTCCTCTTTCGGTACGAACGGGAATGTTTTGTAAATTTGGGTTGTTCGAGCTCAAGCGACCTGTTGCGGCAACGGTTTGCATATAATCGGTGTGGACACGTCCTGTTTTTCTATCGACTTGGTTGGGCAATGCATCAATATAAGTACTTTGCAATTTTACCATTTGACGCCATTCGAGTATGTCACGAACAATTTCGTTGTCATTCGCTAAATAGGATAAAACCTCTTCACCTGTGGCATATTGACCTGTTTTGGTTTTCTTTTGTTTGGCTCCACCAATTTTCAATTTGTCAAATAAAACATCTCCGAGTTGTTTTGGAGAAGCCAAATTGAATTTCTCTCCGGCGGTTTCATATATTTTTTGTTCCAATGCGTTGCTTTCGGCAGCCATTTCAACCGACATCGATTTTAAAAACGGAACATCCAGATTAATTCCTTCCAATTCCATCGCAGCCAAAACCGGAATTAACGGAATCTCGATTTCGTCAAATAGTTTTTTGGTTTCGGCTTTGTCGAGAATCGGACTGAAATTTTGCTTCAACTGATAGGTAATGTCCGCATCTTCGGCGGCGTATTCTTTGATGTCTTCCAAAGACACCTCACGCATCGATTTTTGGTTCTTACCTTTTTTGCCAATTAAATCTTCGATAGATTTTGGCGAATATTTTAAATACGTTTCGGACAAAACATCCATGTTATGACGCATATCAGGATTGATTAAATAATGTGCGATCATCGTATCGAATAGCTTTCCTTTGATTTGAACATTATAATGAGAAAGGATCTTCAAATCGTATTTGATATTTTGACCAATTTTTTCGATGGTTTCACTTTCGAAAAAAGGCTTGAATTTATCTGCCAAAATTTGTGCTTCTTCCTGATTTTCCGGAAACGGAACATAAAATGCTTTTCCTTTTTCGAAAGAAAATGACATGCCGACCAATTCGGCATTCAAGGCATCAATTCCTGTAGTTTCGGTGTCAAAACAAACCGATGTTTGATTCATTAAATTTTGCAAAAGTAATTTCACAGCAAAATCTCCTTGAATACTTTGGTAAAAATGTTCTGTATTTTCTAAAGTTGCATAATACGAACTCGATTTTATTTCGTTGCTTTCTTCATCGGTAAAGCCAAATAAGTCAAATTGATCTTCATTGGATTTTTTGGCAGGAGCTTTTTTAACTATTTTTTCACTGTCATCATTATTGCCATTACCATTCGTTTCAATTTCGTCGTATTCTTTCCCTGTTCCAAAATATTTGTCAAACTGCGCTTTCATTTGACGAAATTCCAATTCCTGAAAGATCGCATCGGTTTTTTCAACATCGGGTTTTGATAATTCGTAGTCAGCTTCGTTAAACGTTACGGGACAATCGAGTAGGATAGTGGCTAATTTTTTAGACAAAATTCCCAATTCGGCATTGGCTTCGATTTTGGCTTTTATAGCACCTTTTAATTGATGGGTGTTGGCCAATAGATTTTCCATTGAGCCGTATTCTGCCAAGAATTTCTTGGCTGTTTTTTCTCCAACCCCGGGTAATCCCGGAATGTTATCGGCGGCATCGCCCATCATCCCCAGAAAATCGATAACTTGTTCTGGACGTTCAATTTCAAATTTGGCTAAAACTTCGGGAACACCCCAGATTTCTATGCCATTCCCCATACGAGCGGGTTTGTACATGAAAATATTTTCGGACACCAATTGTGCAAAATCTTTATCTGGAGTTACCATAAAGACTTGGTAGTTTTCTTTTTCGGCTTGTTTGGCGATGGTTCCAATTAGATCATCGGCTTCAAAACCGGGAACTTCAATAATCGGAATGTGCATAGCCTTCAATAGCTCTTGAATGTATGGAACGGCAATTTTTATCGCTTCTGGAGTTTCGTCACGATGTGCTTTGTATTCTTGGTACATTTCGTAACGGTATGTGCTTCCGCCTTTGTCAAAAGCCACTGCCAGATGGTCGGGCTTGTCACGTTTTATAACATCCATCAAGGCATTCATAAAACCCATAATGGCTGAAGTGTCCATTCCTTTAGAATTGATTCTGGGATTTTTTATAAATGCATAATACCCACGAAAGATTAAAGCATAGGCATCGAGAAGGAATAGGCGTTTTTGAGCAGACATATAATAAGTGTGTTTTTTTAGTGGGGTAAAAATAATCAAACATAATTTAATGGCTCTAATAAGCGTTAAATTTTAATTAATTAAAATCAGTATCCTTTTTTTAATTTGTTAATTTGTCTAAAAATTTTCTAAAATGATTTTACGCTTGCTCTTTTTTGGAATTGTTTTATTTGTCATTGAGCTTTATGCTTATCAAGCCTTTAGAACTTTAATTAAGTTGAAATGGGTATTAGTGTCTTATCAGATAATTAGTCTTGCCCTTTTTGTTTTTATTATTTATTCCTTTACGTTATTCGATCGTTCTGTTGGACAAACCAAGCAAACTATGTTTACGATGGGATTGTTGCTTTTGGTTTATGTCCCGAAAATTGTAATGTCAATTATTCTTTTGGGAGAGGATGTATTCAGAATAGCGGCAGGAGCTGTTAATTATTTTATTGATAATAGTGCCAATACTGGTTTTTTGCCTTCAAGGCGTAAATTCGTTAGTCAAGTAGGGCTAGGGTTGGCCGCGATACCTTTTTTGTCTTTGATTTATGGGATTTTTGAAGGAAAGTATAATTATAAAGTGGTGAAACAAGCGATACATTTCCCTGATTTGCCAGATGCTTTTGATGGTTTTACGATTACTCAAATTTCAGATGTGCACAGTGGAAGTTTCGATGATCCAGAAAAAATCAATTATGCGATTGATTTGGTAAACGAACAAAATTCGGATTTGATTTTATTTACGGGAGATATTGTTAATACGCATGCCAAGGAAATGAATCCGTGGATTGAAACTTTCAATAGAATTGAGAAGCCTCAATATGGTAAATATTCGGTTCTTGGTAATCATGATTACGGTGAGTATGTAACATGGCCGACCCAAGTTGCGAAAGATGAAAATTTTGAAGCCATAAAGAACTTGTACGATCAAATTGGTTTTACATTGTTGTTGAATGAACATACTTTTATAGAAAAAGATGGGGATAAAATTGCATTAGTTGGTGTGGAGAATTGGGGACATAATTTCAAGCAGGCTGGTGATTTAAAGAAAGCCTCACAACATTTGACCAAAGAAGATTTTAAAATCTTAATGAGTCACGATCCAAGCCATTGGGATCATGTTGTACAACACGACGAAAAGCATTTTCATTTAACGCTGTCGGGTCATACGCACGGAATGCAATTTGGCATTGAAATTCCAGGTTATTTTAAATGGAGTTTGGCTCAGTATGTTTATAAACAATGGGCCGGATTATATGAAAACTTGGGGAGATACGTTTATGTAAATCGTGGATTTGGGTTTCATGCGTATCCTGGTAGAGTCGGAATTATGCCTGAGATCACGGTAATTCAACTAATAAAGGGAGAAAAATTAGTATAGTTAGTTTTAAATGCTAAATTTGCAAGATAATATCTCTTTTCGAAAGTATTAGAAATTAAACATTTTGGTTTTATGTCAAAATTTGGAGAACTTATAAACGCTCAAGTTCCTGTGTTAATTGATTTTTACACAGATTGGAACGAACCTTCGGTATCAATGCATCCGGTTATTAAAGATGTGGCTGCAGCACTTGGTGATAAAGTGAAGGTAATAAAGATAGATGTAGATAAAAATCAAGAATTGGCTGATGCTCTACGTATCAAAGGCCTTCCTACTTTGATGATCTATAAAGAGGGGCATATGGTCTGGAGGCAATCCGGAGAACTGGATGCCAATACCATTATAGGACTTGTCCAAGAACAAATCTAAATTCAGTACTCTTTTATCGAATTATATCAAATTCAAATCCTTTTTGTTTTAGTACTTCTATGGATCTAGGTAGTGTGTATTCTAGGTTTTTGAATGCTTTTATACTGTCGTGAAAAACGATTACACTTCCTGACCGTGTGTTTTGCAGTACGTTTTCTAAACATTTTTCCGGTGAAATGCTTTGGTCAAAATCGGCACTCAGAACATCCCACATAATTATTTTGTATCCTAATTGGCGTAGTTTTTTGGACTGCGTTGTTTTTATTTTCCCGTAAGGCGGTCTAAAAAGTTTGCAGTGTTCAGTATTTAGTTCGCAGTTGTGATAGGTGTCAGATAGAGTTTGACACATTCTTATGTTATCAATATAGCCTTCAGTTTTGGTACTCCAGCCATTCAGATGATTGAAAGTGTGATTCCCTATTGCATGACCATTGTCGATTATTTTGTTAAAAATTGCGGGATGTTTTTGGATGTTTTTTCCAATGCAGAAAAAAGTGGCTTTTATTCGATGTTCTTTTAATACGTCCAAAACCCATTCTGTTATTTCGGGTGTTGGGCCATCATCAAAAGTTAAGTAGACTTTATTGTTCACATTAGGAATGTCCCAAATGTAATTGGAGAATATTCTTTTAATGAGGGAATGTGTTTTGATCCAATAAAAATTCATCTTTCAATACTACGATTAAATGTAGTTTAAACAAAAAAAATGCAGTGCTTTTTTATCAGCACTACATTTTTTGAGAGGTTCTAAATCTAAAAATTATTCTTTTTCACGTCCAAAACGAGCGAATATTTCGATATAGGTATTAAAAGTTTTTTTGCTTTTGTTGTAATACGTGGTATCTCCACTTTCTTTCATTACTTGTAATAATCCTCTATAACGCTCTAGATCTGTAATGATCTCCATCGTGATGCCTGATTGCTCAGACGGGCTTAATTTTGAATAATAATTAAGATTGTCGGTATATTTGCCAATTAATTTTTCAAGTAAATCATGAGCTTTTACTTTATCGCCTACCTGATAATACCCTTTTGCAAATGGCTCCAATACGGAGTAGTATCCAAATTTCTCCAAAGGCATTTTTGTCATGGCCAATTCAATGATATTTTTTGCTTTGTCTGTCTTTCCTTCTGCAATGAGTTGGTTCATCAAACGGGATAGATTCATTCTGTAGGTTAAGCTTTCTCTTCTGGTCTCAGGATCGTGATAAATTTTGTCACTTTCGCTATTGCCCCAATCCCATTTCATTATTTTGGCGTACATGTTTTCAGAGTCAATTCTTCCCATATCCATTTGGCCAGCATCTTTTGGTAATGCTGTTTTTATTGGGACTAATTTATAAACCATACCTTCCAGTTGAAGATATTCTTTCATCCATAAGTAATCTTCAGGATCAAAAGCACCTCCACTAAAATAAACAGGTCTTTTCCAGTTGTTATTGGCGATAAGATCCAGCATCATCAATCTGTTTTTGTATAAAGCACTTCCTTTTATCTCAATATCAATGCTAGGAACGATAGAGTCAATCAATTTTGGATCAACTACTTTATTCTTAATGATGGTGGCTTTGTCAATTGGAAATTTAATTTTATTGGTTGGGTAAAAATGAATAGTTTGTCCATTCTGCATCTCAACAGTCGATTTTGGATTTTTTATAAATTCAATAAAATCTTTTATGTCCCAACGGCTTTCTGTTTTAGGGATGTGGGCAACATAATCTAATTTATCACCTACATATTCATCATGAATAAACGAAATTGGTAAAGGCTCCGATTCGTATGCTTTTCTTTTCATTTGATCAATATACCAATCCGTCATAAAAAGACTCGTGTTAACAATTTTTATGTCGGTACGGATGCCTTCTATTTCTTGGGCGTACCAAAGAGGGAAAGTGTCATTGTCTCCTATGGTAAATAAAATAGCATTAGGGTCGCATGACTGTAAATACGCTTTTGCCATAGCAGTGGCGGTGTATTTTTCAGAACGATCATGGTCGTCCCAATTTTGGAATGCCATAAGTGCTGGAGCGGCCAATAAGCATCCGCCAATAAGTATTGGGCCAGCAATTTTTGGAGCTAAGTAGCTGCGAAGGCTTTCGTATAATGAATAAACTCCAAAACCAATCCAAATGGCAAAAACATAGAATGAGCCTACTAATGCATAATCTCTTTCACGAGGCTCAAAAGGTCTTTCATTCAGGTATATTTTTAATGCAATTCCTAAAAATAAGAATAGAACCAGTAAAACATAAAAGCTTTTTCTGTCTTTGCTTGCATGATACATGATCCCAATAAGTCCTAATATAAAAGGCAAAAAGAAATAAACATTGCGTCCTTTGTTGTTCAAAACGTCTGCGGGTAAATTGTCTTGAGATCCTACATGTAAAGTGTCGATAAATGGAATTCCGCTTATCCAGTTTCCGTCCAAATAATCGTATCTTCCTTGTTCGTCGTTTTGTCTTCCAACAAAATTCCACATTAAATACCTCCAGTACATATAACCAAATTGGTATTCGAACATAAAGCTAAAATTGTCTGCGGTAGTTGGCTTTTCGATGATTAAGTAATCACCGTAATGTTTCAGAAAAGAAACATAGCCTTCATTGTCGATCTGTTTTTGAGCATAAGCTTGTCTAAACTCGGCAATGGTTTTTTCGGTTTCGTTCTTTAATTGAGCAATGGCTTTATTGTAATCTTCTTCACTTAATTGATTTGGGTCTAAGCCGTATTTTGCTAAATCATCCTCATAAGGGTAGTCGGGATTCATTCTAAATGCAGGTGGATTTGTGAAATTCATGTAGTTTTCAACATGATCAGGGCTCCACATTCTTGGTAAAATGGTTTTTTGATTGTCGTCACTATTTTGTTCCGCATTTTTATAATTGTTTACAATAACGTATTTGCCCGTTTTGTAATCTCTTTCGTAGTTAGGTGCTTTGTCGCGGTAAGGGTTGTCAGCGTCTAATCCTGCAAAAGTTTCAGTGTACTGTGGGCCGTAAAATAATGGATTTACACCATACTGTTCCCTGTTGTAATAAGCTAGGACTTCGGCGGCATCCGAAGGTTTGTTTTCGTTAATTACGGTATTTGAATTGGCACGTATAGGTAACATCAACCAAGTTGAAAATCCTATTAGAATAAAAAGAACGCATAAAATAAGCGTATTGTAATGTACAAGATTTTTTTTGCGGGTGTATTTCAATCCAAAATAGAAGAATGCGATAAGAAGTAATGTTACAAAAATTGTCCCCGAGTTAAAGGGAAGTCCCATTGAATTAACCATGAAAACTTCGGTTTTACCAAAGAATGCCATTGTTAATGGTAGTAATAATTTAAAGATAAAAAGCAAAACGGATACAACTACAATATTGGCAATGATGAAGTTTTTTATCGTTACTACTTTGTGATTTTTAAAGAAATAAAGAAATCCAATTGCTGGAATAGTTAATAAAGCCATAAAGTGGACGCCAAACGATAGTCCAACCACTAATGAAATTAATAGCAACCATCGATTCCCTCTTGGCGTGTCCATTTCTTGTTCCCAACGTAATCCCAACCATAAAAGTAGAGAAATTAGTAAGGAAGCCATCGCATATACTTCGGCTTCTACGGCGTTGAACCAAAAACTATCTGAAAAAGTGTATGCTAGTGCTCCAACAAAAGAGCTGCCAAGAATGACAATAGCGTTGTCTTTGTTGATTTCAGTATATTGAGAAATTATTTTCTTCAAAATCATAGAAGAAGACCAAAACATAAATAGTATAGTAAAGGCACTTGAAAAAACAGAGGTCATGTTTACCATTAATGCAATATGTTCTTTGTCTATGGCAAACATGGCAAAAAAGGCTCCAATCATTTGAAACAAAGGTGCTCCTGGTGGATGGCCAACTTCTAATTTTGCTGCTGTAGCAATGTATTCTCCGCAATCCCAAAAACTCATGGTAGGTTCAACCGTAAGAGTGTAGGTTATTAATGCGATTGAAAATGCAACCCAGCCTGTAATCGTATTCCATTTATTGAAATTGAAAGATGCCATATAGTAGTTTTCTGTGTTTTTTTATATTTATTTTTTGTGTTACAAAGAAAATGTTTTTTTTTTTAATGTTTGTCTCCATTATTGTAATTTTATGTAAAAGAATTCGATTTTGATAACTTTATGTTTATTAGTATTTTAGAGGGTGTTGGTTTGTGAAAAGAAAATTATTTTCATTTTTTTTAAATAAAAAACCAAAAAAAATTTGCGCAAACTGAATTTTGTTCTAAATTTGCACTCGCTAAGCAAAACAACAGTAGCTAAGCAAAACGGAATTGGTCTATGGTGTAATGGTAACACAACTGTTTTTGGTGCAGTCTTTCAAGGTTCGAGTCCTTGTAGACCAACAGAAAGCCTCTCAAATTTGAGAGGCTTTTTTTTATGCCTTTTATTTTGGGGTGTGTTTGAGGTTTTCGAATGTGAAATCGAATGTGTTTAGGTTTAAATCTTAAATGTGACCACTGGTCTTGAAGTGTGATTTACCAAGTCTTCGGATATGCTGCCACTAAAGAAATGGGTTAAGGCGGTTCTTCCATGAGTGCAAAGAGCTATTAAATCGGCATTTTTTGCATTTGCGTAGTTGATTATGCCTTTTTCTATATTTGTATCGTTGTAGGTTTCCATTGAATAGTCAGGCATGTCGAATTCGGCAACAAATTCTTTCATTATTTTCTCGGCAGCAGTTGTGCTTTTGAAGCTGTTTGGGGTGCAAATCATTACCAGTTTTAATTTTGCGTTAAAAATCTTGGCGAATTTCAGTAATTCAAGAAATGGTTTTTTTATTTCTTTTGAAAAATCGGATGCAAAAACTATTTTTTTGATATCTAGCTGATCTACTTCCTGTTTGATGATTAAGACAGGAATGTTTGATAGGCGTACCACTTTTTCAGTGTTGGTTCCTATGAATATTTCCTCGAATCCAGAACTTCCATGCGATCCCATGACGATTAGGTCAATGTCGTTTTTATTGGCGTAAGTGGCTATTCCTTTGTATACATTGTCTAATAGTATGACTTCTGTGATTGGAATTCCTTTTAAATAAGGGCGGTCTTTGATGCTTTTGAGGATTTCATCTGCTTTTTGTTTGAACAGCATGATCGCAGGAATGCTTGTTTCACCAGTTACGGCATCGTTGCTTTGTCCAGGCAATTCTAACATATGTATTAAAACGATTTCAGCATTGTTTTTTTTGGCAATTTGAGCTCCCGCTTCAATGGCTTGATCGGCATATTTTGAAAAATCAGTAGGAATTAGTATTCTTTTCATGGTAGGTTAGTTTTTATTCCTGTAAAAAAAACAGGGTTTTGTTGATACTTTAAAGGTATAATTTTTTTTAATAGTAATCAATTTTTTTTGATTTATAAAAAAACACTATATTTGCACCGTTATTTATTAAAACTTAAATAATGAGGGGACTAATGTCCCCTCTTTTTATAAAGATATGACATTCAAAGAAAAAGTAATAGCAGTATTAGATGAAGCTCTTTTAGAAAAGCCAACGGTTTTTTTAATTGATCTGACCATTACGGATGCTTTTAAAGTTATTATAGGTATTGATGGGGATAATGGTGTGGTTTTACAAGACTGCATTGATATTAGCCGCGCAGTTGAAAATAATTTAGATAGGGAAGAACAAGATTTTTCTTTAGAAGTAGCATCAGTAGGAGTAGGGTCGCCATTAAAATTGGTTAGACAATACAAAAAAAACATAGGAAGAACATTAATTGTTAAGACTGCTACAGAAAATATTGAAGCAGAATTAGTTGAAGCTAATGATCTTTTTATAATTTTGTCTTGGAAAGCTAGAGAACCCAAAAAAATAGGTAAAGGAAAAGAAACAGTTCAAAAAGAATTGCAAATTCCTTACTCAGATATTAAAGAAGCAATTGTTACAGTAACATTTTAATTAAAGAATTCGCATGGAAAATTTAGCATTAATCGATTCATTCTCAGAGTTTAAAGATGATAAACTTATTGATCGTGTAACGCTTATGGCAATTTTGGAAGATGTATTTAGAAATGCATTGAAGAAAAAATACGGTTCAGATGATAATTTCGATATCATTATCAATCCTGATAAAGGTGATATGGAGATTTGGAGAAGAAGAGTAATCGTTGCTGACGAGGATTTGGATTTTGAAAATGAAGAGATAACTCTTACTGAAGCTAGAAAAATTGAATCTGATTTTGAAATTGGGGAAGAAGTTTCTGAAGAAGTGAAGTTAATAGATTTGGGTAGAAGAGCAATTTTAGCTTTACGCCAAAACTTAATATCTAAAATACACGAACACGATAATACGAATCTTTACAAGCAATTTAAAGATATTATTGGTGATATTTATACTGCCGAAGTACACCATGTGCGTCCTAGAGTGGTTATTTTGGTTGATGATGAAGGAAACGAAATCATATTGCCAAAAGAAAAACAAATACCTTCTGATTTTTTCCGTAAAGGAGATAATGTTAGAGGAATAATTGAAAGTGTTGAATTGAAAGGAAACAAGCCTCAAATTATAATGTCCAGAACTTCTGAAAAGTTCTTGGAGAAATTATTTGAACAAGAAATCCCAGAGGTTTTTGACGGTTTAATTATGGTTAAAAACGTAGTGAGAATTCCTGGTGAAAAAGCAAAAGTAGCCGTAGATTCTTATGATGATCGTATTGATCCAGTTGGAGCTTGTGTGGGTATGAAAGGTTCTCGTATTCATGGAATTGTTCGTGAATTAGGAAATGAGAATATTGACGTAATTAATTATACTAGTAATATTCAATTGTATATTACAAGAGCATTAAGTCCTGCTAAAGTTTCTTCTATTAAAATTAATGAAGAAACCAAAAGAGCCGAAGTGTTTTTGAAGCTGGAAGAAGTTTCAAAAGCAATTGGTAGAGGTGGACACAATATTAGATTAGCAGGTCAATTGACCGGTTATGAATTGGATGTAATCCGTGAAGGAGACGTTGCTGGTTCTACATCAGATGATGATGATGTTGAATTAACAGAGTTTTCAGACGAGATTGAAGATTGGGTAATTGAAGAATTTGCAAAAATTGGTTTGGATACTGCTAAAAGTATCTTGAAACAAGATGTAGAGGATTTGGTTAGACGAACAGACCTAGAAGAGGAAACGATTCTAGATGTAATGAGAATATTGAAAGAAGAATTTGACAGTTAGTCAATAGATCTTCAACGATAAACGTGCCACTTTACAATTAATTCTTGCTCGGTAGGTATCGAGTTAGAAGTAAAGTGAGGAATAACAAAAAAGGTAATAATAAAAAGGTTTTATGTCTGAAGAGAGAATTATTAGAATAAACAAGGTTTTAAGGGAATTAAATATTTCGTTAGAAAGAGCTGTGGATTATCTAAAAGATAAGGGAATTGCTATAGAGGCAAATCCAAACGCTAAAATTTCTGATCAGGAATTTAATATCCTACAAAGTCAGTTTGCAGGCGACAAGGGGAATAAAGAAGCTTCAAAAGAAGTAGGCGAAGAGAAAAGGAAAGAGAAAGAGGCGTTGCGTGTTGAGCGAGAAAAAGAAGTTGAAGACAAACGCAAACTTGAAGAAGACCGATTGAAACAACAAGAAGTTATTAAAGCAAGAGCTGTTTTGTCAGGGCCTGTTCAAGTAGGGAAAATTGATCTTAATCCTAAAAAACCTGCTGTAGCTCCTGCTCCCGTTATTGCTGAAAAAGTGATCGCTCCTAAAGATGTAATTCAAGAAGAAAAGCCTGTTCAAAAAGAAGCTATTCAGAATGAGGTTTCTGTTGAAAAACCGATCCAAAAAGAACCTTCTGTTGAGAAACCAGTAGTTGAAAAACCAGTAGTTGAAAAACCAGTAGTTGAAAAACCAGTAGTTGAGAAAACTATCGTTGAAAAACCAGTTGAGGAAACGAAAGAGGTAAAACATATACCTGGTATTAAAGAGGTTAAAAAAGTGGAGAAACCTGAGGTTGTTGCTGAGAAAAAAGTGGAACCTGTTGCTGGAGAAACTCCAGTAGAGGAATCTATCACAACTCAGTATCAAAAACTTTCGGGTGCTACTTTGACTGGTCAAGTTATTGACTTGTCTCAATTCAACAAACCTAAAAAGAAAAAAGAAGAGCCTAAAATCACTCCTAATAAACCAGGTGCGCCAGGTGCAGCGGGAGCGAATAGTGCTAACAAAAATAAACGCAAAAGAATTGCTCCGAAACCGGGTGCGCCTAGGCCGCCTGCAGTTCCGGGAGCGCCTAATCCTAACAAAATCACTCCAAACACAGGAGGAGGTGGTTTTAATGCTAACAGAAGTGCTAGACCTGGATTCGTAAAAGGAAACAGACCTGCTATTGTAGCAAAAGTGGAGCCAACAGAAGAGGAAGTTAAAAACCAAATCCGTGAAACTCTTGAAAAACTTCAAGGAAAAGGTGGTAAATCTAAAGCGGCAAAATACAGAAGAGATAAAAGAGATACACACCGTCAGAAATCGGATGATGAGCAAAGAGCTATTGACGAAGGAAGTAAAACAATAAAAGTTACTGAATTTGTTACTGTAGGTGAAATTGCAATCATGATGGATGTGCCAATTACTAAAGTGATTGGAACGTGTATGTCACTTGGAATCATGGTTACCATGAACCAGAGACTTGATGCGGAAACTTTAACTATTGTTGCCGATGAGTTTGGCTATGAAGTTGAATTTATCACGGTAGATATTGAAGAAGCAATCCAAGTTGTTGCTGATAAAGAAGAAGATTTAGTATTCAGAGCGCCTATTGTTACTGTAATGGGTCACGTCGATCACGGTAAAACATCTTTACTGGATTATATTCGTAAAGAAAATGTTATTGCAGGTGAGTCAGGTGGAATTACACAGCATATTGGAGCTTACGGAGTAACTTTGGATAACGGTCAAAAAATCGCATTCTTGGATACACCAGGTCACGAAGCGTTTACTGCTATGCGTGCACGTGGAGCTCAAGTAACAGATATCGCTATTATTGTAATTGCTGCAGATGATGACATCATGCCGCAAACCAAAGAAGCAATTTCTCATGCTCAAGCTGCAGGGGTTCCAATTATATTTGCTATCAATAAAATTGATAAACCAAATGCGAATCCTGAAAAAGTAAAAGAAAGATTAGCTGGAATGAACCTTCTTGTTGAAGATTGGGGTGGGAAAATTCAATCTCACGATATATCTGCAAAAGTGGGAACTGGTGTTAAGGAATTATTAGAGAAAGTATTATTAGAAGCGGAATTGTTAGATTTGAAATCGAATCCTAATAAAGCAGCTCAAGGCACGGTTGTTGAAGCTTTCTTGGACAAAGGAAAAGGATACGTTTCGACTATATTAGTGCAACATGGAACCCTGAAAGTGGGTGATTATATGTTGGCTGGAAAGCATCATGGTAAAATTAAAGCCATGCATGATGAGAGAGGAAATATAGTTACTGTTGCAGGTCCTTCGACTCCAGTATCAGTTTTAGGTCTTGATGGAGCGGCAACTGCGGGTGATAAGTTCAATATCTTTGAAGACGAAAAAGAGGCAAAACAAATTGCAGCTAAACGTTCTCAATTAATGCGTGAACAATCAGTACGTACACAAAGACATATTACATTAGATGAAATTGGACGTAGAATTGCATTAGGTCAATTTAAAGAATTGAACATTATCCTTAAAGGAGATGTGGATGGTTCTGTTGAAGCCTTGTCTGATTCGTTCTCTAAATTATCTACTGACGAAATTCAAATTAATATCATTCATAAAGGAGTTGGTGCGATAACAGAAACTGATGTTATGTTGGCTTCTGCTTCGGATGCAATCATTATTGGATTTAATGTTCGTCCTGCTGGAAATGCGAGACAATTGGCAGACAAAGAAGAAATTGATATCCGTTATTATTCTATTATCTATGCAGCGATCGATGACTTGAAAGATGCAATGGAAGGAATGTTAGCGCCAGAAATGAAAGAAGAAGTTCTTGGTACTGCTGAAATTAGAGAGATATTCAAAATCTCTAAAGTTGGTTCTATTGCAGGAAGTATGGTTATGGATGGTAAAATTGTTAAAAACGCCAAAATGAGAATTATCAGAGATGGTGTGGTTGTCTTTACTGGAGAGTTATTAGCATTGAAGCGATTTAAAGATGATGTAAGAGATGTTGCCAAAGGATACGATTGTGGTATTCAAGTGAAAGGATATAATGATATCGAAGAAAGAGATATTATTGAATCGTACCATGAAGTAGCGATCAAGAAGAAATTGAAATAGAATTTCGATATATTTAAAGTTTAAAAAATCCCAATTCGTTGGGATTTTTTTTATTTAAGCATAATTTGGAAATAAGGGGCTGGCTGAAGCTAGAACTTTATTTGAAAGAAGAGATACAGATTAATAATCTAAAATACATAGCAAATGGTGATGAACCGAATTGGGATTCTTGGTGCAATGCCTGAAGAAATAAACGGCATAGTTTTGTTACTTAAGGATAGGAAAGAATTAGTAAAGGGAATGCGTACCTATTATTTAGGCACAATAAATGGAGTAGAAGTAGTAGTAGTTTTTTCCCGTTGGGGAAAAGTAGCTTCCGCCACGACTGTAACCCATTTAATGGTAGAATTTGGGATTACGCAATTGTATTTTACAGGTGTTGCGGGATCTGTTAGCCCGGATTTGGCCGTTGGAGATATAGTTGTTGCGAGTAGTTTGGTGCAGCATGATATGGATGCTCGTCCTATTATGAAGCAGTTTGAAATTCCTTTATTGGGTAAAACGGAATTGTTTCCGCCAAAAGAGTTGTTGGAAAAATCATTTCATAAAGTTAAGAAACTAGAAAGTGCTAAAGAATTATTGCAGCTGATTTCATTGAAACAAAGAGAAATGTTTTTCATTTCAAATCCAAAAGTCTTTCTTGGGAAAATCGCTAGTGGGGATAAATTTTTTGCTAATAATGGTGAAAAAGAAAATCTTTTAAGGTTGCTTCCTGATGTATTGTGTGTGGAAATGGAAGGAGCGGCAGTTGCTCAAGTGTGTTTTGAATACGGCATTCCTTTTGTGGTTATCCGCACGATTTCGGATGCTGCAAATGAATCTTCATCTGTCGATTTTAAAGAGTTTGTGGGGCAAGTTGCATCTAAATTTGGAGTTGCAATTATTCAGGCTTTACTAAAGGAGTAATTTGTTTGCAATAGGTTTTTTTAAACAGTTGGGATTAAATACAGAAGCACCGTTATAACCTGAATTAAATTTAATAATACATAAAAAAAGCAAAGAGAATCAATGTTGTCTTTGCTTAGGTACTTATTGTTTAAAGAAAATGTAAATCGAAAGAAAAATTAACTTGAATCAGATTTTAGTTTATATAATGGAGTAGGTGTGTGAATTGAATAAGCCTTGTTTAGTAGTTTATTTGCTTGGCTTAATTAAAAATACAGTTTTGTACTTTTTTTTGATCTCTATAAGATTTCGCTCCGCTTCCATTCTATTTCTAAAATTTCCAACCCATACTTTGTAATTGGGTGTGTTGAAAATAATGGTGCCATCTATAGTTTTGAATTCTTGTTTGAACTCGCTCAAAGTTTTTTTAGCGGTTTCGCTTGGGCCGTTGAATATTTGAATTTTGTAGCGGTCATTGTAAGGTAAATTGGTGTTTATTTTTCTTTTTTCATTCAATATTTGCTCGAATTTCGGGTCTTGATTTAGGGTTGAATTCTGACTTTGTGCTTTTAAAGTGTTGCTGTAATTTAACAGGATAGTATAAAGTAGTACTGATTTTAGGGATCTTAAAATTCTCATAATGTGATTGTTTAAAATGCAAAAATAGTATTTAATGGGTTAGTGAAAATCAAAATCATTATTTAGATTTAATATAAATTATAATTAAGATTATTTTAAGTTTTTGTGAATAGTTCTTAAGTCGTATTTTTGTCGAAATTTTTAAATAAAGATTCGTTGTTATTTGACATTTATGTAAAATAAGCGAGTAAGTTTTTAGTAGATAATCATTATACTATATGGAAAAGGTGGGTAACCATAATTCGATTTCAAGGAAATTAATTTTAAGCTTAGCTTTAATGTTGAGTATTTCCTTAACTTCATTTGCGCAAGATGCAGCTCCTGTTGCTGATGCTTCAACTTCAGCGGCTCCTGCGGCTGCTACTGGTGGCGATGCGGCAAAGGGTAAAGAACTTTTTAATGCAAATTGTGCTGCGTGTCACAAGCTTGATGCTAAATCTACAGGTCCTGCTTTAAGGGATGTGGCTTCTAGAAGAGAAGTGGGTTGGTTGTACAAGTGGATACATAATAGTTCTGATTTGATTAAATCTGGTGATGCAGATGCTGTCAAAGTTTTTGAAGAAAACAACAAAATTCCAATGACTGCTTTTCCTCAGTTGTCAGAAGGGGATATTGATAATATTATAGCGTATACTTCTGAGCCAAAAGCTGAAGCGCCTGCTGCTGTTGTTGGAGCTGCGCCTGTTGCTGGAGCTGAAGATCAAGGTACTGGAATTTCTAATAATGTTATTTTAGGTGCTTTGTCATTAGTGATGGCAATACTTATTGTAATGTTAGTTTTGGTTAATAGGGTTTTAAGAAAAGTTGCTGCTGCAAATGGTATCGAAGTTGCTTCAAAAGAGCCTTCATTGCCTGTTTGGAAAGCATTTGTTAGAAATCAATTTTTGGTTTTAGTAACTGCAATATTTTTGTTGTTGTCTGGCGCTTATTTTGTGTATGGTTTCTTTATGCAAGTAGGGGTAGATCAAAACTATCAGCCAATTCAGCCAATACATTATTCACATAAGATTCATGCTGGAGATAATGAAATCAATTGTAAATATTGTCACTCTGCGGCACGTGTAAGTAAAACTGCTGGAATTCCTTCTTTGAATGTTTGTATGAACTGTCATAAAAGTATTTCTGAAGTTGCAGAAACTACAGCTACACCAGAATACAGTAAAGCTTTTTACGACGCTCAAATCCAAAAATTATACAAAGCTGTGGGTTGGGATGCTACTTCGCAATCGTACACAGGGAAAACAGAGCCTGTAAAATGGGTTCGTATTCATAATCTGCCTGATTTTGTTTACTTTAATCACTCGCAACACGTTACTGTTGCTGGTATTGAATGTCAAACCTGTCACGGTCCTGTTCAAGAATTTGAAATTATGAAGCAATTCTCTCCTTTAACAATGGGTTGGTGTATTGAATGCCATAGAAAAACCGATGTTAAAATGGAAGGAAATGAATACTATACTAAAATTCATGCTGAACTTTCTAAAAAGTATGGTGTAGATAAATTGACTGCCGCTCAAATGGGAGGTTTAGAATGTGGTAAATGCCATTACTAGAAATTTTAGGTTCCAATTTTTAAGTTTTCTGTAAACTTAAAACTTGAAGCAAAAAACTTGAAACAAAAAATAATAATTAAGATTAATATTTATATATAATATGTCATCAAACAAAAAATACTGGAAAAGTGTTGAAGAGCTAGACGGAAATAGTTCTATTGTTGAGGCGCTTAGAAATAACGAATTTGTTGAAGAAATTCCTACTGATGAATTTTTAGGAAATGAAGCAGCTTTGTCTTCTTCTTCAACTACGCGTCGTGACTTTTTAAAGTACGTTGGTTTTAGTACAGCGGCAGCATCTCTTGCTGCTTGTGAAGGTCCCGTGCATTTGTCAATTCCTTACGTGTTACAACCTGAGCAAATTATTCCTGGAGTAGCAGATTATTATGCAACTTCTGTTTTTGATGGTTTTGATTTTGCTAACCTTTTGGTGAAAACTCGTGAAGGTAGACCAATCAAAATTGATAATAACACTATCGCTGGAGCTAAATTTACTGCGAACGCTAGAATTCATGCTTCTATATTGTCATTATATGATAGCATGCGTTTGAAAGAACCTAAAGTAGATGCTAAAGATTCTTCTTGGTCAGCGGTTGATTCAAAAATAAAATCTAGTATTGTTGACGCTAAAGCAAAAGGAGGTCAAGTTGTATTCTTGACAAACACATTGGCAAGTCCATCTACTGAAAAGTTGATTGCTGATTTTATTGCTAAAAATCCTAATGCTAAACATGTAATATATGATGCTGTTTCTTCTTCGGAAGCTTTAGATGCATTTGAAACTGTTTATGGTGAAAGAGCTTTAGTGGATTATGATTTTTCAAAAGCTTCTTTAATTGTTTCTGTAGGAGCTGACTTCCTGGGAGATTGGCAAGGTGGATCATACGATACAGGATATGCCCAAGGTAGAATTCCGAAAAACGGAAAAATGTCTCGTCATTTTCAATTAGAAGCGAATATGACTTTATCTGGTGCTGCTGCCGATAAGCGTGTTGCGATGTCAACTGCGAATCAAAAACAAGCATTAGTTGTTATTTATAATATTATTACTGGATCATCAGTTGCAACTAATTTAGATGCAGCTTATAAGGCAGAAGTTACTAAAGCAGCTCAGCAATTAAAAGCAGCTGGTTCAAAAGGACTTCTTGTATCTGGTATTCAAGATAAAAATGCTCAATTATTAGTTTTGGCTATTAATCAAGTATTGGCTAGTGAAGCATTTAATACTTCAGGAACTAGACAAATCCGTAAAGGATCAAACGAAAAAGTAGCTCAATTATTGAAAGACATGAACGCAGGAAGTGTTCATACTTTAATAATGAGTGGTGTTAATCCAGTTTATACTTTGGCAGATAGTAAATCATTTGTTGAAGGATTGAAAAAGGTTAAAACATCTGTTTCATTATCTTTAAAAGAAGATGAAACGGCTTCGTTAACTACAATTGCTGCTCCAGTTCCTCATTATTTAGAGGCTTGGGGAGATTTGACTTTAACAAAAGGAACGTATAGTATTACTCAACCAACTATTCGTCCATTATTCAATACAAAACAATTTCAAGATATTTTATTGTCTATAAACGGTATTCCAGGTGCTTACTATGATTACTTGAAAGGGTATTCAGCTTCAGTTATTGCTGGTTCTTCTTGGAATAAAGTTTTGCACGATGGAGTTTATGTAGGTGTTATACCTGCGGCTCCAGCCGGTACTGCTGATTATAGCGCTGCCGCAAATGCTTTGGCGCAATCAAAACCTGCTGCTGGTCTTGAATTGGTATTGTATACTAAAACAGGAATGGGAGATGGTCAACAAGCCAACAATCCATGGTTGCAAGAGTTCCCAGATCCATTAACGAGAGTATCTTGGGATAACTATGTTACTGTTTCAAATGCAGACGCTAAAAAATTAGGACTTTCAAATGAGATTGTTGCTGATGGTGGTTTGAATGGTAGTTATGCTACGCTTACCGCTAATGGTGTTAAATTTGAGAAAGTGCCTGTTATTGTACAACCAGGTCAAGCTGTTGGAACTGTTGGTATGGCTCTTGGTTACGGTCGTAAAGCAGCTTTGAAAGAAGAAATGCAAGTAGGTATTAATGCTTATGCCTTATATAATGGTTTTAATAATGTACAATCTATTACATTAGTAAAAGCTGACGGAGTACATGAATTTGCTTGTGTTCAAGGTCAAAAAACATTGATGGGTAGAGGGGATATTATCAAAGAAACTTCTTTAGAAATATTCAATACCAAAGATGCTGAAATTTGGAATGAACAGCCAAAGGTTTCTTTGGATCATAAAGAAGTTGATGCTACATCAGTAGATTTATGGGGTTCATTTGATCGTTCTACAGGACATCATTTTAATCTTTCTATCGATTTAAATGCTTGTACAGGATGCGGTGCTTGTGTAATAGCTTGTCACGCTGAAAATAACGTTCCAGTTGTTGGTAAAGATGAAGTGAGAAAAAGTAGAGATATGCACTGGTTGCGTATTGATAGATACTATTCTTCTGAAAGTACTTTTGAAGGGGACAATGAAAGAAAAGAGAATATCGCAGGTTTGTCTAGTTCATTATCTACATTTAATGAAATGGAAAAAGCGGGAGATAATCCACAGGTTTCTTTCCAACCAGTAATGTGTCAACACTGTAATCATGCTCCTTGTGAGACTGTTTGTCCAGTTGCTGCAACATCACACGGTCGTCAAGGTCAAAATCAAATGGCTTATAACAGATGTGTTGGTACTCGTTACTGCGCTAATAACTGTCCTTATAAAGTACGTCGTTTTAACTGGTTTTTATACAACAAAAACAGCGAATTCGATTATCATATGAATGATGATTTAGGACGTATGGTTTTAAATCCAGACGTAAACGTTCGTTCTCGTGGAGTAATGGAAAAATGTTCAATGTGTATTCAAATGACACAAGCGACAATTTTGAAAGCTAAAAACGAAGGAAGAGCAATAAAAGACGGAGAATTCCAAACTGCTTGTTCAAATGCTTGTTCTACTGGAGCAATGGTGTTTGGAGATGTAAATGATAAAGAAGCTGTAGTTGCAAAACTTGCAGAAGACGAAAGAAGTTATCATTTATTGGAGCATGTTGGTACAAAACCAAATGTTGTATACCACGTTAAAGTTAGAAATACCTAGTACAAAAATTATTAATTAAGAATCAAATAAAGGATTATGTCGTCTCACTACGAAGCAGCCATTAGAAAACCCTTAGTTATTGGTGATAAATCTTATCACGATATAACTGTAGACGTAGCCGCACCTATTGAAGGTAAAGCAAATAAACAATGGTGGATTGTGTTTTCAATCGCATTAACCGCTTTCCTTTGGGGAATGGGGTGTATTATTTACACTGTATCTACCGGTATTGGAACTTGGGGATTAAATAAAACAGTTGGTTGGGCTTGGGATATTACTAACTTCGTTTGGTGGGTTGGTATTGGTCACGCAGGAACACTTATCTCTGCGGTGCTATTATTATTCCGTCAACGATGGAGAATGGCCATTAACCGTTCTGCGGAGGCAATGACAATTTTCTCTGTAATACAAGCAGGTTTATTTCCAATTATACACATGGGGCGTCCATGGTTAGCATACTGGGTATTACCAATTCCAAATCAGTTTGGGTCATTATGGGTAAACTTTAACTCTCCTTTACTTTGGGACGTGTTTGCAATTTCAACGTATCTTTCGGTTTCATTGGTTTTCTGGTGGACTGGTTTATTGCCTGATTTTGCTATGTTACGTGATAGAGCTATTACTCCTTTTAATAAAAGAGTCTATTCTATATTAAGTTTTGGATGGAGCGGTAGAGCTAAAGATTGGCAACGTTTTGAAGAAGTTTCATTAGTTCTTGCTGGTTTGGCAACTCCTCTTGTACTTTCTGTGCATACTATTGTATCGATGGACTTTGCTACCTCTGTTATACCAGGATGGCATACTACGATTTTCCCTCCATACTTTGTTGCTGGAGCGGTATTCTCTGGATTTGCAATGGTGAACACCTTGCTTATCATTATGAGAAAAGTTTCTAATCTTGAAGCATACATTACGGTTCAACATATTGAATTGATGAACATTGTAATTATGATTACAGGTTCGATTGTAGGTGTTGCTTATATTACTGAGTTATTCATCGCATGGTATTCAGGTGTTGAATACGAACAATATGCATTTTTAAATAGAGCTACCGGACCTTACTGGTGGGCTTATTGGGCAATGATGTCTTGTAACGTATTCTCTCCACAATTCATGTGGTTCAAAAAATTAAGAACTAGTATTATGTTTTCTTTTATCATTTCAATTGTTGTAAACATTGGAATGTGGTTTGAGAGATTTGTAATTATCGTAACTTCTTTACATAGAGATTATTTACCATCTTCATGGACAATGTTCTCCCCTACATTTGTAGATATTGGAATTTTTATCGGAACAATAGGTTTCTTCTTTGTACTTTTCTTATTGTATGCTAGAACATTCCCTGTTATTGCACAAGCCGAGGTAAAAACAATATTGAAAGCTACTGGAGAACGTTATATTAAAGAAAGAGAAGCTAATAAAAATTCACATCATGAGTAATAAAGTTATATACGCCATTTATAATGACGATGATATTTTGATGGATGCCGTAAAAAAAACACGTGCAGCTCATCATCATATTGAAGAAGTTTTTACCCCTTTTCCAGTTCACGGATTGGATAAAGCAATGGGACTTGCACCAACACGATTAGCAATTTGCGCTTTTATATATGGTTTGTGTGGTTTATCTTTTGGAACTTGGATGATGAATTTTATTATGATTCAAGATTGGCCTCAAGATATTGGTGGTAAACCAAGTTTCAGTTATATTGATAATATGCCAGCTTTTGTGCCTATTATGTTTGAAGAAACAGTATTTTTTGCAGCTCACTTAATGGTAATCACTTTTTATATGAGAAGTAGATTATGGCCTTTTAAAGAAGCTGAAAATCCTGATGTGAGAACAACAGATGACCATTTCTTGATGGAAGTAGCTGTTAATAACAATGAAGAAGAATTGATTTCTTTTTTTGAGGGTACAGGTGCAGTAGAAGTTAAAGTAATCGATAAGCATTAATTGTAGATATGAAAAGTTTATATAAAATAACACTTATATTTGGTTTAATGATTTTAGTTGCTTCATGTCATAATGATGCCAACCCAAATTATCAATATTTTCCAAATATGTATGAAGCCGTAAGTGCTGAAACGTATGCAACCGCACCAGTTGATGTATTTAAAAACGGTAATGAAGCTCAACTTCCTGCTGCAGGATCAATAAATAGAGGTTTTGAACCTTTTGACTATGCAAATACGCCTGAAGGTTATGCATTAGCTAAGGCTAATTTAATTTCTCCTTTAACAGTTGAAGAGAAAAATTCAGAAAAAGGAAAAGAACTTTATGAAATTTACTGCATCAGCTGCCATGGAGGTAGTGGTGATGGTAATGGAAAATTAGTTGAAAGAGAAAAATTTCTTGGTGTTCCTAATTACAAAGACAGAGAAATTACTGAAGGAAGTATTTTTTATGTTGAAACGTATGGTTTAAATGCTATGGGATCACATGCTAATCAAATGAGTACTCACGAACGTTGGTTAGTTGCTGACTATGTTCTTAAACTAAAAGCACAATAATAATTGTTGAACAAACTGATCGTAATAGATATGTATACATTTTCAAGTAAATTAAAAACTTTTTCTTTTGTCTTAATGGCTGTTGGTCTTTTAGGAATAGGATATGGTTTTTGGACTGCACCGAAAGATATTCAAGAAGTAGAAGCACTTCTTGCTGCAGACTCACATGGAGGACATGGTGAAGCTAAACATGAAGCAGCTGCACCTGCTCATGATTCTGAAACTACTCATGAAGTAGCTTCTGCTGAGCATGCTAAAGTAGCAACAGATAAACATGATGTTAAAGAAGATTCTGAACATAAGGAACATTTAGAGCATGTATTTCACCAATTAAGTAATAAACCTTGGGCAGCATTATACGTAGCTTGTATTTTCTTTATGCTTCTTTCGATGGGTACCCTAGTATTTTATGCTATTCAACAAGTAGCTCAAGCTGGTTGGTCTCCAGTTCTTTTCAGAGTGATGCAAGGAATTACATCTTACTTGCCTGTAGGTTCTGTAATTTTCTTTATATTTTTGGTTCTTTGTGGATTACACTTTAACCATTTATTTATATGGTTAGATCCTGAAGTTGTTGCACATGATAAAATTATTGCTAATAAAGCAGGATATTTAAACTTTCCTTTCTGGATTGTAAGAGCTGTTATATTTTTGTTAGGATGGAATGCATATCGTTATTTCTCTAGAAAAAATTGTTTAGCTCAAGATGAGTCAGATGATAATAGTTTTTACAAAAAGAATTTTAACATATCTGCTATGTTTCTAGTTTTCTTTATTGTTACTGAATCTATTATGTCTTGGGATTGGATTATGTCAATTGACCCTCACTGGTCTAGTACTTTATTTGGATGGTATGTTTTCGCTAGTTTCTTTGTAAGTGGTATTACTACCATTGCCATGGTTACTGTATATTTGAAATCTAGAGGATATTTAGAAAATGTAAATACAAGTCATATTCATGATTTAGCTAAATTTATGTTTGGTATTAGTGTTTTTTGGACTTATTTATGGTTCTCTCAATTCATGTTAATATGGTATGCTAACATTCCTGAAGAGATTACTTATTTTATTACTAGAATTCAAGTTTATAATTTACCGTTTTTTGGTGCTGTTGTTATGAATTTCTTGTTTCCTATATTAATTTTAATAAATACTGATTTCAAACGAATCACTTGGATTTTAGTTATGGCTGGTGTTTCTATTTTATTGGGTCATTATATTGACTTTTTTAATATGATTATGCCTGGTACGGTTGGAGGCAGTTGGTTTATTGGGATTTCAGAAATTGCATCGGTTTTATTCTTTCTTGGATTATTTATTTTTGTTGTCTTCTCAGCATTAACTAAAGTTCCTTTGTTGCCAAAAAGAAATCCATATATAGAAGAGAGTAAGCATTTTCATTATTAATATTTAAAGAGAAAAACAGATGACAAGTTTGTTGATAATTATAGTTTTAGTTTTATTGGCTGTTGCTTTATGGCAATTGACGAAGATTTTCGATCTAACGCAAGTAGGATCGACTTCGGACGATTCTCAAGTTGCAACCGATGATGATAATAATGTGCAAGGGTATTTGATGTTTGGTTTTTTAGCCTTCATTTATATTTTTACAATTTATGGTGTATTTGCTTGGGGGCCTTTGGTTCTACATACGCCAGCTTCAGAACATGGTTCGCTTATTGATAGTCTAATGAATATCACATGGGTGTTAATATTTATAGTTCAGGCTGTAACTCAAGTTTTGTTGCATTATTTTTCTTTTAAATACAGAGGTAGAAAAGATCAAAAGGCATTGTATTTTGCTGACAACAATAAATTAGAAGCAATTTGGAGTATTATTCCTGCTGTGGTTTTGGCTGGTTTGATTCTTTATGGTCTTTATGCTTGGACAAACATCATGTTTGTTGACGAAGATGAAGATACAATTGTAGTTGAATTATATGCACAACAGTTTAAATGGACGGCAAGATATGCTGGTGCAGATAATGTTTTAGGTAAAGCAAATGTGAGATTGATTGAAGGAGTTAATACTTTAGGGGTTGATTTGTCAGATCCTTATGCTCAAGATGACATCATAGTTTCTGAATTGCATATACCAAAAGGAAAAAAAGTACATTTCAAAATGCGTTCTCAAGATGTTTTGCACTCTGCTTATTTTCCACATTTTAGAGCACAAATGAATTGTGTTCCAGGTATGGTTACTGAGTTTGCTTTTACACCAATTTATACTACTGAAGAATATCAAGCTATGCCTTATATGATTGACAAAGTAGCTAATATAAATGCTTTAAGAGCTAAGAAAAGTATAGAGCTTGTTGCTAAAGGGGAAACTGCTTTAGATCCATATACTTTTGATTACTTATTATTATGTAATAAAATTTGTGGTGCATCTCATTATAACATGCAAATGAAAGTTATAGTTGACACACCTGAGGATTATAAAAAATGGCTGAGTGATAAAGCAACCTTGGTTAGCGAAGTAAAAGCTGCAAATGCTACTCAGGAACCTGTTGAAGGAGGAGTTAAATCGGATTCAACTCAATCAAAAGATACTGTAGCTGTTGATAAAATAGCGATGAAATAATTATTAAGAAAATTTAAAGTATAAATATATGTCAGCAGAAGGTCACGATCACGGACAGGATCACGAACACGAACACCACCATAAAGACACTTTCATTACTAAATATATTTTTAGTATTGATCATAAAATGATTGCCAAACAATACCTTATTACTGGTATTATTATGGGAGTGATTGGTGTAACTATGTCTTTGCTTTTTAGAATGCAATTGGCTTGGCCAGAAGAGTCTTTCAAGATTTTCAATATATTACTAGGAGATAAATGGGCTCCAGACGGTGTAATGACTAATGACATTTATTTGTCTTTAGTTACCATACACGGTACCATAATGGTATTCTTTGTGTTAACCGCAGGATTAAGTGGGACCTTTAGTAATTTATTAATACCACTTCAAATTGGAGCTCGAGATATGGCTTCCGGTTTTATGAATATGATCTCTTATTGGTTATTCTTCTTATCAAGTGTAATCATGATTTGTTCTTTGTTTATTGAATCTGGACCTGCGAATGCTGGTTGGACAATTTACCCTCCTTTGAGTGCTTTGCCACAATCTATTTCTGGTTCTGGACTTGGAATGACATTATGGTTGGTTTCTATGGCTATATTTATTGCTTCTTCTTTAATGGGATCTCTAAATTATGTAGTAACGGTTATTAACCTTAGAACTAAAGGAATGTCAATGACAAGATTGCCACTTACTATTTGGGCGTTTTTTGTTACAGCAATAATCGGGATAGTTTCTTTTCCAGTTTTATTATCTGCAGCTTTATTGTTGATTTTTGATAGAAGTTTTGGTACTTCTTTCTTCTTATCTGACATTTATCTTGCTGGTGAAGTTCTTCATTACCAAGGAGGTTCTCCTGTATTGTTTGAGCACTTATTTTGGTTTTTAGGACACCCTGAAGTGTATATTGTAATCTTACCTGCATTGGGGATTACTTCTGAAATTATTGCTACAAACTCTCGTAAACCGATTTTTGGATATAGAGCGATGATTATGTCAATTATTGCAATTGCATTTTTATCTACGATTGTTTGGGGACACCATATGTTTATATCAGGAATGAATCCTTTCTTAGGATCAGTATTTACATTTACAACATTGTTGATTGCGATTCCATCTGCTGTAAAAGCATTTAACTATATCACAACTCTTTGGAAAGGAAATCTTCAATTGAACCCAGCTATGTTGTTTTCAATTGGTTTGGTTTCTACTTTCATCACAGGAGGTTTGACAGGGATTATTCTTGGAGACAGTACTTTGGATATTAATGTTCATGATACTTATTTCGTTGTGGCTCACTTTCACTTGGTAATGGGTATTTCTGCTCTTTACGGGATGTTTGCTGGAGTTTATCACTGGTTCCCAAGAATGTTTGGTAGAATGTTGAACAAAAACTTAGGATACGTACACTTTTGGGTAACGGCAATCTGTGCTTATGGGGTATTTTTTCCAATGCATTTTATCGGATTAGCGGGTTTACCAAGACGTTATTATACCAACACAAACTTTCCATTGTTTGACGATTTACAAAATGTAAATGTATTGATTACAACATTCGCTTTAATTGGTGGTGTTTTTCAATTAGTGTTTTTGTATAATTTCTTTAGTAGTATTTTCTACGGTAAAAAATCGGTTCAGAATCCATGGAAATCGAATACCCTAGAATGGACTGCACCTGTGGAGCATATTCACGGAAACTGGCCTGGAGAAATTCCTCACGTACACCGTTGGCCTTATGATTACAGTAATCCTGCTCACGAAGAGGATTTTGTACCTCAAACGGTTCCAATGAAAGAAGGAGAAGTAGTTTTACATCACTAATATTTCAAAAATTATATAAATGCCTTTCTTTACGGAAAGGCATTTTTTCTTTCACTAAGCTTTGTCAATCCCGATAGCTGTCGGGATAAACTTTGACAAAGCTTTACTTCTTTTCTTATCTTTACACCTATGAATGAAAACTTAGATCCAACCAATACTAACTTCAGCTCTGAAGAACTCGATATAGAAAAAAGATTAAGACCCTTGTCTTTTGATGATTTTGCAGGACAAGATCAGGTTTTGGAAAATCTTAAGGTTTTTGTTGCAGCCGCCAATCAGCGTAACGAAGCTTTGGATCATACCCTTTTTCACGGTCCTCCGGGACTGGGAAAAACTACTTTGGCAAACATTTTGGCAAATGAACTGCAAGTGGGCATCAAAATAACTTCGGGTCCTGTATTGGACAAACCTGGGGATCTTGCAGGATTGCTTACCAATCTCGAAGAAAGAGACGTTTTGTTTATAGACGAAATCCATCGTTTAAGCCCAATAGTCGAGGAGTATTTGTATTCGGCAATGGAGGATTTCAAGATAGACATCATGATTGAATCTGGGCCGAATGCCAGAACGGTTCAAATCAATCTTAATCCGTTTACGCTTATTGGAGCCACCACACGCTCAGGGTTGTTGACAGCTCCTATGCGGGCCCGTTTTGGGATTTCATCACGATTACAATATTATACCACCGAACTTTTGACATCGATTGTGGAACGTAGCGCTTCTATTTTTAAAATGCCTATTTCCATGGAAGCGGCTATTGAAATTGCGGGTAGAAGCAGAGGGACTCCTCGTATCGCCAATGCGTTACTGCGTCGTGTGCGTGATTTCGCACAAATAAAAGGGAATGGAACAATTGACATTGAGATTGCTCGATATGCTCTGAAAGCATTGAATGTTGATGCGCATGGACTCGATGAGATGGATAATAAGATATTGAATACCATTATAGATAAATTTAAAGGAGGGCCGGTTGGTCTTTCTACATTGGCAACAGCCGTATCCGAAAGTAGCGAAACTATCGAAGAGGTCTATGAGCCTTTCTTGATTCAAGAAGGTTTTATTATGAGAACTCCCAGAGGACGTGAAGTAACCGATAAAGCGTATAAGCATTTAGGGAAAATTAAAACAAATATTCAAGGAGGTTTGTTCTAATTGTAAGGAGCTATTCCTGCTGTTCACTATATCTTTTCCTACTTAAAGAGAGCAGGAAAAGGATGTTGTTCCCATCAGGTCTATGGTATTTGCAGAGACTAAGTTCAATTTCTTTAAATTAGAAGTGATAAATAATAAGTTCAAATACACCCAATTCATCAAATCCGAAGCCAAGCGCCTCGGGTTTTTATCTTGTGGTATATCTAAAGCAGGATTTCTAGAGCAAGAAGCACCACGTTTAGAAAGCTGGTTAAACCAAAATTATAATGGTCAAATGACCTATATGGAGAATCATTTTGATAAACGTTTAGATCCTACTTTATTAGTTGTTGATGCCAAAAGTGTGGTTTCCCTTTTGTTGAATTATTATCCTTCGGAGACACAGAATCCGGATTCCTATAAAATTTCAAAATACGCCTACGGTCAAGACTATCATTTTGTAATCAAAGATAAACTGAAAGAATTACTTTTTTCTATTCAGTCTGCAATTGGAGATGTTACGGGTAGAGCTTTTGTTGATTCGGCACCTGTTCTTGATAGAGCTTGGGCCGCCAAAAGCGGTTTGGGTTGGATTGGCAAAAGTGGTAACTTACTCACCCAAAAAGTAGGCTCCTTTTATTTTATAGCCGAACTCATTATAGATTTAGATCTGGAATACGATACGGCTGTTACAGATCATTGTGGTACGTGTACCGCATGTATTGATGCCTGTCCTACAGAGGCAATTGTTGCTCCCTATGTAGTAAACGGGAGTAAATGTATTTCTTATTTTACAATCGAACTTAAAGAAAACATTCCTGTAGAAATGAAAGGAAAGTTTGAAGATTGGGCTTTTGGATGTGATATTTGCCAGGATGTTTGTCCTTGGAATCGTTTTTCGAAACCACACAATGAACCCTTGTTTAATCCCAATCCGGAATTGCTTTCCATGTCTAAAAAAGATTGGGAGGAGATTACCCAAGAAACGTTCAATATTGTATTTAAAAACTCTCCACTCAAGAGGGCCAAGTTTTCAGGCATTAAAAGCAATATTATTTTTTTGAATGATTAATATGTGTCAAATTTGATATTTATTGCTTTCTAAATGAGTAAAATTTCAAAGAATAAGAGTTAGGTCTGTCTATTAGTTATCTTTTTTTTGACTATTACATTTTTTTCATTTGTGCCAAAGGCTAATCATTCTTCACAAATTGCGAACAGCAGAGTTGCTACAAAATAATTTTTATTTTTATTTTTTATGTGTTATTTTTTTTTAACTTTAACTTCTATAAAATAAATTATTATGACTGTAAATCAGATACTAAGCGTAAAAGGAAGGGAAGTTTATTCGATACCTTCTTCAATAACCGTATTCGAAGCTTTGAGAATAATGGGGGAAAAAAATATTGGAGCAGTTCTAGTTATTGAAGAAACTGTTTTAAAAGGAATTTTATCGGAGAGGGATTACGCCCGAAAAATTATTTTAAAGGACAAATCTTCAAAGAAAACATTAGTGGGTGATATTATGGAGACAGAAGTTGTGACTGTAAAGCCAACGGATGATTTAGAATATTGTATGGAATTAATGACTGGAAAAAGGATAAGACATTTACCGGTTTCAGAAAATAATGTGGTTATTGGGATTATTTCTATAGGGGATGTTGTAAAAGCGATAATAGAACTTCAAAAAAGTACCATTCAATACTTAGATTCCTATATCAGTGGAAGCAAGGCATAAAAAAAAATTTTTTCAAGAAAGAATAGTTGCATTTTCATGTGGCTATTTTTTTTTGGGACATAAACTGTCCTAATTTTATATAAAAGAATTATATAAAAGCTTCCGTTTTAATGGAAGTCCTTATCTTTGCGGATTGAAAAAAAAACTAAAATAATGGACAAAAATAATAAAAGAAGAGAGGCGTTACTGTATCACGCTAAACCAACTCCAGGTAAGATTCAAGTAGTCCCAACCAAAAAATATGCTACTCAAAGAGATTTGTCTTTAGCCTATTCTCCGGGTGTTGCTGAACCTTGTTTGGAAATTGCAAAAGATGTAAATAATGTTTATAAATATACTGCCAAAGGAAATTTAGTAGCTGTAATTACAAATGGAACAGCTGTTTTGGGACTTGGGGATATTGGTCCCGAAGCCTCAAAACCAGTAATGGAAGGTAAAGGATTGCTGTTTAAAATTTTTGCCGACATTGATGTATTTGATATTGAAATCGGAACTAAAGATATAGAAGAGTTTATCCAGACCGTAAAGAATATTGCGCCAACATTTGGCGGAATCAATCTGGAAGACATAAAAGCACCAGAATCTTTTGAAATCGAACGCAGATTGGTCGAAGAGCTTGATATTCCGGTGATGCATGATGATCAACACGGAACCGCAATTATTTCTTCGGCAGCTTTAATAAATGCATTAGAGTTGGCTGAAAAAAAAGCCGAAGAAGTGAAAATGGTAGTGTCTGGAGCGGGATCTGCAGCTTTGGCCTGTGCCAATTTATATGTTTTGTTAGGGGTGAAATTAGAGAATATATTGATGTTTAATAGTAAAGGACTTTTAACAAAAAATAATCCTTCCTTATCTGAGTTACAACAAAAGTACGCCAGAGACATTGAACCAATATCTCTTGAAGAAGCTTTAATGGGGGCAGATCTTTTTCTGGGATTGTCTTCCGGTAATATCATGACTCCAAAAATGTTGCTGGGAATGGCCGAAAACCCAATTGTTTTTGCAATGGCAAATCCAGATCCAGAAATAGATTATAACCTAGCCATTGCCACCCGTAAAGATGTAATTATGGCGACTGGCCGTTCCGATTTTCCTAACCAAGTAAACAATGTTCTTGGGTTTCCCTATATTTTTAGAGGAGCATTAGATGTTCGAGCCACCAAAATAAACGAGGCTATGAAAATGGCCGCTGTACATGCATTGGCCGCTTTAGCAAAAGAATCGGTGCCGGAGCAAGTGAATATTGCTTATGGAGCCACTAAATTGGTTTTTGGAAGAGAATATATTATTCCTTCTCCATTTGATCCTAGATTGATAACTGTTGTTGCGCCTGCTGTTGCAAAAGCGGCAATGGATTCTGGAGTTGCCCTTAACCCAATTACAGATTGGAATAAGTATGAGGAAGAGCTTTTGAACCGTTTGGGGAATGACAATAAAATGGTTCGTTTGCTAACCAATAGAGCCAAAACAGATCCTAAAAGAATTGTTTTTGCAGAAGCGGATCAACTTGATGTTCTAAAAGCAGCTCAAATTGTTTCTGAAGAAGGTATTGGTTTTCCTATTTTATTAGGAAACAAAGAGATTATTTTGGAATTAAAAGAAGAGCTTGGTTTCTATGCCGATGTTCAGATCATTGACCCAAAATTGGACGAAGAGCAAGAAAGAAGAGATCGATTTGCCAATGCATTATGGGAATCTAGAAAACGAAATGGAGTTTCATTGTTTGATGCTCAAAAGTTTATGCGAGAAAGAAACTATTTCGCAGCCATGATGGTCAATTCTGGTGAAGCAGATGGTTTGGTTTCTGGGCATTCTCGAAGCTATCCATCTGTAGTGAAGCCGATGTTGCAACTTGTGGGGAAAGCTCCAAATGCTTCCTTAGTGGCCACTACAAATATAATGATGACCGGTCGGGGTCCTATGTTTTTGTCGGATACAGCGATAAACGTAAATCCAACGGCAGAGGACTTGGCTAAAATAGCCGTAATGACTGCCAAAACTGCCAAAATGTTTGGTGTAGATCCTGTTGTTGCAATGATTTCATATTCAAATTTTGGTTCATCTGTAAATGAAAGTGCTTCTAAAGTAAGAGAAGCCGTGGCTTATTTACATAAAAATCATCCAGATATTGTTGTTGATGGTGAAGTCCAAGCTGATTTTGCTTTAAATCCTGAAATGTTAACCGCAAAGTTTCCTTTCTCTAAATTGGCTGGGAAAAAAGTTAATATTTTAATTTTTCCGAATTTAGAATCGGCTAATATTACCTATAAACTCTTGAAAGAGCTGAATAAAGTAGGTTCTATAGGACCTATCATGATGGGAATGAAAAGCCCGGTTCATATTTTTCAATTGGGAGCAAGTGTTGAAGAAATGGTGAATATGGCTGCTGTAGCAGTAATTGATGCACAAGAAAAAAGTAAAAAAACAAAATAAAATAGAATACAAAATATAAGAATGATTTAATTTGAGATTTTAAGATGCAGAATGAGTTTTATTAGGTTTTATCTTTTAGATTCAAATCATAAATTTCATACAGTTTTCTTTTAATCTCAAATTTTATTACATTTGAACAGATATTTTATTTATGATAGCACATTTACAGGGAAAATTAGTGGAGAAATCACCTACAGAAGTCATAATTGACTGTGGAGGAGTTGGTTATCATGTAAATATATCATTGCATACGTATTCGTTAATTCCCAATGCAGATTTTGTTAAATTGTACACCTATCTTCAAATAAAGGAGGATGCACATACATTGTTTGGTTTTGTAGAGAAATCCGAAAGAGAAATTTTTAAAATGTTATTGTCTGTTTCAGGTATTGGAGCCAGTATAGCACGAACCATGCTTTCTTCTTTAGATCCAAAACAAATCATTAATGCAATAGCATCAGGTGATGTGGTAACCATTCAAACTATAAAAGGAATTGGGAGCAAAACTGCACAAAGAGTAATACTTGATTTGAAAGAGAAAGTGTTAAAATTATACGATTTAGATGATGTTTCAATGACTCAAAGCAATACAAATAAAGATGAAGCGTTATCTGCTCTAGAAGTCCTTGGATTTGTTAGAAAAACTTCTGAAAAAATAATTGAAAAAATTGTTAAAGAAGATCCAGAAGCTACTGTCGAATCTATAATTAAAAAAGCTTTAAAAAACTTATAACGTACATAAGAAGCCTAATTGATATGCATAAAATTCATGTTTTTTTGCTGGTCTTATTTTGCGGTTTTGTATCGCAGGCTCAAGTGCAACAAGTTGTTCAAGATACTGTTAAAAAAGGGTATGATGTAGGGGAGATTCAAATTAAAGACCCTCAAAGCATTCTTTCGGCCTATACCTATGATCCCGTTACAAATACCTATATTTATACCAATTCTATTGATGGATTTAATATCAATTACCCTATAGTTTTATCTCCTGCAGAGTATGAAAAATTAATTTTGAAAGAATCAATGAGTGATTATTTCAAGAAAAAGGCAGATGCGATAGATGGTAAAAAGGAGGGGAGTGAAGCTGCAAAAAAAGATTTATTACCCAGATATTATATTAAATCAGGACTTTTTGAGTCTATTTTCGGAAGTAATACAATAGATGTTAAACCTACCGGATCCGTAGAAATTGATTTAGGTATATTGTATACCAAACAAGATAATCCCGCTTTTTCAACTAGAAATAGATCCAATACCTCTTTTGATTTTAATCAAAGGATTAGCATGAGTTTGATGGGGAAAATTGGAACCCGACTTCAGGTGAATGCCAATTTTGATACCCAATCTACTTTTGCATTTCAAAACTTATTCAAACTAGAATATACCCCCGCAGATGATGATATTGTCCGAAAAATTGAAGTAGGTAACATAAGTATGCCTTTAAACAGTACTTTGATTGTAGGCGCCCAAAGCTTATTTGGTGTAAAAACCGAGTTACAATTTGGAAAAACAACCATTACAGGTGTCTTTTCTGAACAGAAATCCCAAGCCAAAAAGGTGGTGGCACAAGGAGGCGGTACAATTCAGGAATTTGAAATGTATGGGGCGGATTATGATAATGACAGGCACTACTTTTTGTCTCAATATTTTAGAGACAAATACGATAGTTCGATGAAAAGTTATCCTTTTATTGACAGTAGGGTTCAGATTTCAAGATTGGAGGTTTGGATAACTAATAAACAAAACCGCGTCAATGCGACCAGTAATAATTTAAGAAATATAATAGCGCTTCAGGATTTGGGAGAATCCCAACTGTCAAATTTTCCAGATGATACAGATATAGTAGTGTTAAATCCGCCAACAGGGATGTTTACGAGTCCTCCAGACACTCCTTCGGATAATGCGAATAATCGTTATAACCCCGCTTGGATCGGGAAACCCGAAGGATTGTTAACTACGGATATTCGAGAAATTGTTACGGCAAGTTCAGGATTTAAATCAACTGTTAGTGAGGGGCAAGATTACTCTAAGTTAGAAAATGCAAGGAAATTATTGCCTAATGAATATACGTTTAATGCCCAATTAGGATATATTTCATTGCAACAACGACTTGGGAATGATGAAATATTAGCTGTGGCTTATCAATATTCAATTGGAGACAAAGTATATCAAGTGGGTGAATTTGGTAATGATGGAGTAGATCCTACTATAGTTACGGGTACCCAACCTTCCAATCAAACGATTGTGACTCAAACTTTGATGTTGAAGATGTTGAAAAGTAGTTTGACAAATGTTTCGAATCCAGTTTGGAATTTGATGATGAAAAATATTTATCAAATTCAAGGGGCTTATCAATTAGTGCAAGATGATTTTAGGTTTAATATTCTTTATAAAAATCCATCTCCCCTAAATTATATTACCCCTGTAGATGGAAGTCCATTTCCGCCAAATCCTACTCCAGATAATACGGTAGAAAACACGACTTTATTAAAAGTGTTAAACGTAGATAGATTGAATTTTAATAATGATCCACAAGTGGGTGGTGATGGTTTCTTTGATTTTGTCCCTGGATTAACGGTAGATACTCAAAATGGAAGATTGATCTTTACTTCTAAAGAACCTTTTGGGGAATTAATGTTTTCTAAATTAAAAAACCCAAATTCTTTAGAAGACTATAAGGATGTGACCACTTATAATCCCAATCAGAAGAAATATGTGAACCCTAATATGTATAGGAACACACAAGCTGCCGCTTCTCAAAATCCGGAGTTGAATAAATTTCTATTAAGAGGAAAGTACAAATCGACAGGAGGAGATGGAATTCCAATCGGTGCTTATAATGTGCCCTTAGGATCTGTTAGAGTTACTGCCGCAGGAAGAATATTGGTCGAAGGTATAGATTACAGCGTGAATTATCAACTGGGAAGAGTTCAAATTCTTGATCCTTCTCTCCAAGCTTCCAATACTCCAATAGAAATTTCTTTAGAAAACAATTCTACTTTTGGCCAGCAAACGAGAAGGTTTATAGGTGTAAATGTAGACCACTTAATAAACGAAAATTTTATGGTTGGGGGAACTTTCTTAAATATGAGAGAAAAACCCTTTACCCAAAAAACGAGTTACGGTCAGGAATCTGTAGATAACAGTATTTTTGGATTGCATGGAAATTATTCATCTCCTGTTCCTTTTTTCACCCGTTTGGTCAATAAGTTACCCAATATAGACACGGATGTCCCTTCGAATATCTCCGTAAGTGGTGAGATTGCTTATTTGCTGCCTAATGCATCAAAAGGGGATCAGTTTGAAGGGCAGGCTACTATATATGTTGATGATTTTGAAAGTTCTCAGTCATCAATAGACTTGCGTTCTCCATATGCTTGGAGTTTGTCGTCAACGCCAACCAATGAAAATGCTCAGAAACCAACAGCTTATGACTTTAATGCTACTGCCACTGATTTGAGCTATGGATTTAAAAGATCGAAATTATCTTGGTATTCTATTGATCCCGTTTTTTATACGTCTAAACCATCGGGAATATCAAATGATGATTTGTCATTGAATACCACAAGAAGAGTGTATAGCGAAGAGTTATATCCTTTAACGGATATTGTGCAGGGACAATCCTTGGTGGTGAATACTTTGGATTTGAGTTATTATCCTTCTGATAGAGGACCCTATAATAACGGATTGAATGTTGGAAGTACGCCTAGAGATAATTTTGGGGGAATTATGAGATCATTAAGTTCTACCAATTTTGAACAAAGTAACGTAGAATATATTCAGTTTTGGGTAATGGATCCTTATGTTGGAGAAGGAAGTGTACCAGGGACAAATTCAGGAAAAATCTATTTTAATCTTGGTGAAATTTCGGAAGATGTTTTGAAAGACGGCAGAAAATTGTATGAAAATGGACTTGGCCCTGATCAAGTTTTGGTCAATCCGCCAGAAGTTTGGGGTAATGTGCCTGCGTCTCAATCCTTAATTTATGCTTTTGATAATAATCAAGGAAATAGAGTCAATCAAGATGTTGGTTTAGACGGTGTTGCATCGGCTGGTGAAGGAGCGTTTTATGGTAATTATGCAGCTGAACCAGATCCAGCTGGAGATAATTACACCTATTATTTGAACAGCACGGGAAGTGTTATTGATCGTTATAAAAATTACAACGGAGTTGATGGGAATTCAGCAGTCGATATAAATTCAGCCAATAGAGGGTCTTCAACAGTTCCCGATGTGGAAGATATCAATAGGGACAATACCATGAATACCATCAATGCTTATTATGAATATAGTATTGATATGAAGCCCGATATGACCGTTGGGCAAAATTTCATTTCGGATATTAGGAATACGCAAGTAACATTGGCAAATGGTAATTCAACAGAAGCAAGATGGATTCAATTTAAAATTCCGGTAAAACAATATGAAAATAAAATAGGGAGTATCTCGGATTTTAATTCAATTCGTTTTATGAGAATGTTCTTGACTAATTTTACGGATAAAGTTACGCTGCGTTTTGGAGCTTTAGATTTAATTAGAGGGGAGTGGAGGTTATATGATAAGGAATTATCAGAAAATGGAATAATAGATCCTAATCCATCGACGGCTTTTGGAACTGCTGCTGTGAATATTGAAGAAAATTCTAATAGATGTCCAATAAACTATGTAAGTCCGCCGAGCGTTGTAAGGGAGCAATTGTATAATAATAATACGGTAATCAATCAAGATGAGCAGTCCCTATCGATGAAGGCATCAGGGAAAGGACTTGAACCCTTGCATGGAAGAGGTGCCTACAAAAGTTTTAATGTAGACATGCGTCAATATAAAGCATTAAAAATGTTCGTTCACGCAGAATCCTTACCCGATGAAATAGAATTACTAGACGGCCAAATGGTTGCTTTTATTCGTTTTGGAAGTGATTATTCGGATGATTTTTACCAAATAGAAATTCCTTTAAAAGTGACACTTCCCGGTGCCAAAATTGGAGGAGTTTGTACTCCTGTAAGTCCCGAATTAGTTTGGCCGAGTGAAAATGAAATTGATCTTTCGTTAAGCTTGTTGACGAAATTAAAATTGGAAGCGTTAAAAATAGATCAGAGCACTCTTCCCGATGGAATTTATTACCAAACAGAAGGGGAGTTAAATCCTGATCTAGCCGGTAAAGGAAATATGCTGCGATTGGGGATAAAAGGAAATCCTAATATGGGAATGGTCCGAACTATTATGATGGGTATAAAAAGTAATGAAACCCATCAAGATATTAAAGGAGAGGTATGGTTTGATGAACTTCGCTTGGCCGATATGGATAATAAAGGTGGTATGGCAGCTTTACTGAATGTAGACACCAATTTTGCAGATTTAGGAACGCTGTCTTTTACTGGAAATATGAAAAATTACGGTTTTGGAGGGTTAGAACAAGGTCCTAACGAACGAAGTAGAGAAGATTTACAACAGTATAATATTGTTACCAATATTAATTTAGGTAAATTTTTGCCCAAAAAATGGATGCTTAATTTGCCTTTTAACTATTCTATTGGGGAATCCATTATTACTCCAGAATACGACCCTTTTTATGAGGATATAAAATTGGATCAAGTCTTGGATGAAGCCGACAGTGATGAAGAAAGGAAAAGTAAATTAACGCAAGCGATAGATTATACCAAACGTAAAAGCATTAACTTAATTGGTGTTCGAAAAGAAAGAGGTTTGGAGCAAAAACCAAGGGTGTACGATCCGGAAAATTTCACTTTTTCGCAATATTACAATGAAGTAGAGCGTCATGATTTTGAAGTTGAAAAGAACTTAGACCAACAATCTAGAACAGCGGTAGATTATGCTTTTACTTTTCAACCAAAAGAGATAGTGCCTTTTCAGAAAACGAAGTTCATGAAAAAAAGCTCCTATTGGAAGTTTTTAAGTGATTTTAATTTTAATTATTTGCCTTCTAATATTACATTTAATACTAATGTTGTGAGGCAAAACAATTTGCAGCAATTTAGACAAATAGAAGATATTGGAATTGGATTCGACCCTTTGTATAGAAGGAATTTCGGTTTCAATTATCAATATGGTTTTAATTATAACTTGACCAAATCATTAAAAATTAATTATACCGCTTCATCACGAAATATTGTAAAAAGCTACCTGGATGAAAATGATGTGCCTTTAGAGGATTTCACTATTTGGGATAGTTATTTAGATACGGGAACAGCGAATAATCACATGCAACAGTTTGTTTTGAATTATGATATTCCATTATATAAAATTCCCGCTCTTGGTTTTGTAAAAGCCAGTTACTCTTATACGGGAGATTATAGTTGGCAACAAGCCTCTACTGCAATGAGTGATGTCAAGATTGGAGATATGCGTTATAATTTAGGGAACACGGTGCAAAATGCTAAATCAACCAATTTGAATGGGACTTTTAATATGGAGACTTTCTATAAATATATAGGCATATCTAAGGACTCAAGAAAAACAAATGTTGCTAAACCAGCTCCGCCAAAACCAGGAGAAAAAGTGGCGAAAACGGATGTCCTCAAAAATATAAATAGAAGTCTATTCTTAGATGGATTGTATGGGGTTCTAACGAGTGTAAAAAATGTACAGCTTAGCTTTACTGAAAACAAAGGAACCGTTTTGCCTGGTTTTCTTCCGGGTGTTGGTTTTTTTGGATCTAAAAAACCTACCTTAGGATTTGTTTTCGGAAGTCAAAACGACGTAAGATATGAAGCCGCAAAAAACGGATGGTTAACCAATTACGAAGAGTTTAATCAAAATTTCACTCAAGTAAATAGTCAAATTTTTAAAGGTTCTGCCAATGTAGAGTTGACTCCTGATTTTAAAATAGATTTCTTGGCGGATCGCGCTTATTCTGAAAATTTTTCAGAACAGTATGATGTTAAAGATGGTGTGTACAATCCTAGATCACCGTATAGTTTTGGTGTTTTTTCGATTTCAACAGTGTTAATTAAAACTTCCTTTTCTAGCAGTGATGAAAATAGATCTAGTGCTTTTGAGGATTTTAAGAGCAATAGGCTAACCATTGCCAATCGATTGGCGGCTCAAAAAGGAATCGATTTAAATAATCCTGCGAATATTGGTGCCGATGGTTATCCGAAAGGATACAACGGTTCAAATCAAGCGGTATTGTTGCCCTCCTTTTTAGCAGCCTATACCGGAAGTAATGCTGATGGTGTTTCGCTTGATGTTTTCAGGAGTTTCCCAATTCCCAACTGGGCCATTAAATACAATGGATTAATGCGTTACACTTTTTTCAAGAAAAGATTCAAACGTTTTTCTTTGCAACAAAATTATAGGGCTTCTTATACGGTAAATTCTTTTCGATCTAATTTTAATTATACCAAAGATCCTAACGGAAAAGATGATAGTGGCAATTATTTCAATTCTACAATAATGTCGAACGTTACATTAGTGGAACAATTCAATCCTCTTGTGAGAGTTGATTTTGAGCTTAAAAATTCATTTAAATTGTTGACTCAGATTAACAAAGATAGAGCGCTATCGATGAGTTTTGATAATAATTTATTGACCGAAGTTCAAGGATTAGAATATGTGGTCGGTTTGGGGTATCGAATAAAAGATGTCGTTTTTTCTTCTAGATTAGCCGATAATCCTACAGGTGTTATTAAGAGTGATATTAATATAAAAGCGGATTTAACCTTTAGGGACAATCAAACGATTGTTCGTTATTTGGATTACGTCAACAATCAGTTGGCGGCTGGTCAAAACATTTGGACTTTGAATCTTACAGCCGATTATTCGCTAAGTAAAAATTTGACGATTATATTCTATTACAATCATTCTTTTTCTAAACCGGTTATTTCTACGTCATTTCCGCTTACCAACATTCGTTCCGGATTTACGTTACGTTACAGTTTTGGAAATTAATTTTAAAAATCTAAACAAGATTTGATTATAAGATTGCTACATTTGTAAAAAAAACAATTATTAATTATTCAATTATTATTTTATGAGCATACCAGCAAATTTAAAGTACACAAAGGATCATGAATGGGTTAGTATAGAAGGTGATGTCGCTACGGTGGGAATCACACATTTTGCACAAAAAGAATTAGGAGATATCGTATATGTTGAAGTAGAAACATTAGACCAAACTTTAGACAAAGATGAGGTTTTTGGTACGGTTGAAGCTGTAAAAACAGTTTCGGATTTGTTCCTTCCGTTGTCTGGAGAAATCATTGCTTTTAATGATGCTTTAGAAGCTAATCCTGAAAGTGTAAACGCAGATCCTTATGGAGCTGGATGGATGATTAAAATAAAAATTTCAAACTTGGCAGAAGTTGAGGAATTGCTTTCAAGTGAATCTTACAAAGAGCTTATTGGTGCCTAAATATCTATTGTTTGTAATAGCTTTATTTTGGACCGGAATTGTAGCTTATTTTTGCTTAGTTGAATCTAGCGAAATTCCAACTATTAATATACCCGATTTGGATAAATGTGTTCATACTTTTTTCCATTTTGTATTTACGTTAGTTTGGTTTTTGTTCTTAAGAAAACAATTGCAACGAAATAATGTTATAAGGCCGTTGTTTTATTCTTTTCTATTGTCCTTATTTTTTGGCGTAGGAATAGAATTTATGCAACAGCTATACACAACAACTAGGGCAGGGGACTTTTTAGATTTTATAGCCAATGCAATTGGGGCGATATTGGCTCTTTTTACGGTTGTATTTTGTAATAGGTTTAATGTCTTAAACTCCATTTTAAAAAATTAATTCCACTTCGGTGGAATTTTTTTGTTAAAACCATTTGCTTAAATTATCAAGAGTAATTGTATAATAATGTAAATTTGTTTAATTGAACTTCTAAATTGAACAGTGATGAACATTAAAAATTATTTAGATTCAACATACTTGAAAACGGCTGAACAAGCTGGGTTGAACGAAAGTGAAAATGAAATCGTTGCCAAAGGATTTATACAAGAGGCAATTGATGAGGATTTCAAACTGATCATGATACGTCCCAATAGGGTTGGTTTGGCTAAAAAAATGATTTCCAATGCTAATTCAAAAGTTCAAGTAGGAACAGTAATAGATTTTCCTGAAGGTAAATCTTCTATAGCTGCAAAACTGGATGAAGCACTTCAGTGTATAGAAAATGGTGCCGATGAATTGGATTTTGTGTGCAATTACGAAGCCTTCAAAAAAGGTGATTTAGCCTTAGTGAAAGAAGAAATCCTAAAAGGAACTCAATTGGCTTTAGACCATAGTAAAATTGCAAAATGGATTATTGAAGTGGCTGCACTCAATGATTTGCAAATTGCGGAACTTTCGGCATTGGTTAAGAATGTTGTGGTGGCTAATTTTAAAGAAGGCGTGTATGATTCGGTTTTTGTAAAATCATCAACGGGTTTTTATAAAACAGAAAATAATTTGCCTAACGGAGCTACTGTCGCTTCTGTGAAAATAATGCTTGAAAACGCTTCTCCACTTCCGGTAAAAGCTGCTGGAGGCGTGAGAACGTATGATGAAGCTGTTCAAATGATTCGGCTTGGTGTAAAACGCATTGGGACTTCTGGAGCCAAAGCGATTGCGAATGGGCAAGAATCGTCTTCTCAATATTGATTAGAAACTAAAAGCAAAATGGATAAAAATCTATTAACTTCCCTGCTTTTTCTTTGTGCTTTTTTGGTAAACGCACAAGTCCCCAATGCTGTACAGTCTGGAAATACAGACGAACGTTTTCCTGTTTTTTTAAGTTGCGAAAATTTGCATGCACAAGATTTAGAAAACTGTTTCTATAACGAAGTGCAACAATTCGTGTATCGTAATTACCAAGTGCCTGAAAAGTTGAAACAAAACCAATATACAGGGGTTGTTAAAGTGCTTTTTGAAGTAGACCCTACAGGAAAGTTTAAAATAGTATTCATTAATTCAAATAATGAAGAGCTGATTGCAGAAACTAAAAGGGTTTTTGGTAATTTTCCAAAAATTGGCCCGCCTACCTATAACGGGACTCCAACTTATTCCAAGTTTAATATAAGTATAGCTATTCCTTTATTGTCGCCAGAACAAATTGCTGCAACAGCTTTGGCTAAAAAAGAAAATATAAATATAAATGAAGGACTGACGGAATTGGATAGCATTGTTTATAAAAAATTTGATAATCCCCAATTTCAAAGTCATTTAAGTATTCCTTTTTCCCAGAGTTATTATGCCCAATTTGATGGTGCGATGAATCAAGTGGGGAGTAACAATCACACGGCTTCAAAACCGTTTACGTATGCCGAGGTTGAAAAATATTATAATTTTCAAAAGATCAATGCCAGTCTGATGAAGAAGAAGACGGGTTGGTGGGGACGAAAATTATGGAATGAAAATCTAGCCGAAATTCAGGGAGATGGGTATTGGTTTGCCTTGAACTTTTTGTTTAATGTGCAAGGTGGAATCTCTAATCCAAGTAAAACCGATTATACTTTTGTCAATACCAGAGCACTTAATTTTAAAGGGGGGCTCGGATCTCGTTTAAATTTCACCACCACTTTTTATGAAAGTCAAGGTCGTTTTGCGGATTACTACAATCAGTATGCCGTCTCTATGAAACCGTCTGGAGGAAACCCCGCCATTGTGCCAGGAATAGGCATTGCGAAAGCCTACAACTCTGACGCTTTTGATTTTCCGATGGCGGATGCCAATATTTCCTATAATGCCGCAAAATTTTTGGATTTGCAATTGGGCTATGGTAAGAATTTTATTGGCGACGGTTACCGTTCCTTGTTGTTGGCAGACGGAGCTAGTCCGTATCCTTTTTTTAAAATTGATGCAAATTTTTGGAAAATTAAATATACCGTAAATTATATGTGGCTTAAGGATGTTCGTCCTGAGGTAACGGTAGATAAAACCTATGCTTCAAAATACATGGTGAATCATTATCTAAGTTGGAATGTTTCGAATCGCTTGAATTTAGGTTTTTTTGAATCGGTGGTTTGGACAAACAGCAACGGTAGAGGTTTTGATGCGAACTTCGTTAATCCAATTGTATTTTATCGTGCGGTAGAGTTTTCTTCTTCTTCTAAAAGTGGGAATGCTCTTTTGGGATTGACTTATAAATACAAGTGGAATAATCAAGTTAATCTTTATGGACAATTCCTAATTGACGAGTTTTCTACAGGAGATATATTTGGAGGGGAAAAAAGTTGGAAAAATAAACTGGGCTATCAATTGGGGGTAAAATATTTCAATGCTTTTCATGTGGATAATCTGGTTCTGCAATTGGAATTCAATCATGTCCGCCCTTATGTGTATTCGCATAGTGAGCCAGTTACAAATTATGGACATAATAACCAGAGTTTAGGGCACCAATGGGGAGGAAATTTTCAGGAGTTGGTGGTTTTGGGATATTATCATAAGGATCGTTTTTATGCGAATGCAAAGCTTACGTTCGGCACTCGCGGATTTGATTATAATACTCTGGATAATAAATACAACTATGGGCAAGATATTTATAAAGATTATGATGAAAACAGACCTTATGATAAAGGTGTCAATGTAGGTCAGGGAAATAAAACCAGTATTTTTATTTCAGAAGTACAAGTGGGGTATTTGGTTAATCCAGCAACCAATTTTAAATTTTTCGGTAATTTTTTATATCGAAATTTTGATCCTACTACAAATACGGTATTGCATTTCGCAAATGAAACGACTTGGTTTTCTGTTGGTTTTAGATCGGATGTGTTTAATTGGTATTTTGATTATTAGTTTTTTAAGTTTTTCAGTGCAATTGTATTGTAAAAACGGAATAAAAAAACAGCTATATTTTCATTCTCTGATTTCATAGATTATTTTTGAATCTAATTCGTATCTTTGCAGCAGATTTCAAAAAATATACAAATTTTATCCGCATTGAGTACAACACAAATTCCCTTTTCATTTAAGTCTATTTATATTGATTTTAAAGCAATTACGAAAGCAGGTTTGGCTATAAGTGTTGTTTTTTCTTCTATTGCCGGTTATGTTCTTGGTTTTGATGATGCACATCCTTTTAGTTGGATTGTTTTGTTAAAGCTGGCAATTGGGGGGTATTGTATGGTGGGAGCTTCAAATGCTTTTAATCAAGTTATTGAAAAAGATTTAGATGCACTAATGGATCGTACTAAAAATCGTCCGGTACCCGCAGGAAGAATGTCTCCAAATTTGGCTTTGATTGTTGCAAGTCTTCTTACGATAATTGGAGTTGTTTTGCTTTATACGATTAATCCTAAATCGGCCATGTTTGGTGCGATTTCGATCTTTTTATATACCAGTGTTTATACACCGCTTAAAACGATGACTTCTCTCTCGGTTTTTGTTGGAGCTTTTCCCGGTGCTATTCCTTTTATGTTGGGTTGGGTAGCGGCAACTGGTGAATTTGGTATTGAAGCTGGGACTTTATTCTTAATTCAGTTTTTCTGGCAATTTCCTCATTTTTGGGCTATTGGCTGGTTTTTGTTTGAAGATTACGAAAAGGCGGGTTTCTTTATGTTGCCAACCGGTAAGAAAGATAAAGGGACTGCCTTACAGATTATATTATACACCGTATGGTTAATTGTAGCTTCTCTGTTGCCGGCTTTGGGATATACGGGGCATTTGTTTATTACGCCTATAGCAGCTGTTTTTGTGTTTTTGCTAGGTATTTGGATGCTTTTTTATGCCGTGCGATTGTATAAAATAAGAACCGCAAAAGCAGCAAGGACCTTGATGCTTGTAAGCGTGTCTTACATTACCTTATTGCAATTAATATACATATTTGATAAATTTTTAAGATAATTATGGAAATGACAATGACTACAGAAGAGTATAAATCTAGGACGGCAAAATCCTATAAATTAATATTGCTGTTCGCAATGGTAAGTATGACCATGATGTTTGCAGGCTTAACGAGTGCATACGTTGTGAGTCAATCTAGGGCAGATTGGGCTAAAAACTTTCAATTGCCTTCTGCTTTTTATTTTAGTACAATTGCTATTTTGGGATGCAGCGTTGCATTTCATTTGGCTAAAAAAGCGATTCAAAAGGATAAGCATAGTATGACGACTTCTTTACTTTTGACAACACTAGCTTTGGGAATTGCGTTCGTGGTTTTGCAATTTGTAGGGTTTGGACAGATCGTTGCCGAGGGGTATTTCTTTACCGGAAGTGCAAGTTCTATCACAACAACATTCTTGTATGTAGTGGTGGTTGTACACTTGATTCACTTGGCTGGCGGAATGATTTCGCTGTTAATTATTATTTATAATCATTTTAAACAAAAATATAATTCAACTCAAACTCTTGGAATTGAACTAGGTGCAATGTACTGGCACTTTCTAGATTTCTTGTGGGTTTATTTATTTTTATTTTTATTTTTCTTTAAATAAGAAAAAAACGTAAATTTGGGAACTTTTTAACGAATAACTTTTATGGAAGCGACAGTTACTACTGCAAATAGTGAAAAAACTTGGGGAGGCGGCAATGAGCCAATGGGAGCAAGTTATGGTAAATTAATGATGTGGTTTTTTATCGTATCGGATGCCTTAACGTTCTCTGGATTTTTAGCAGCTTACGGTTTTTCTAGATTTAAATTTATTGAAACATGGCCATTGGCCGATGAAGTGTTTACACACTTTCCATTTTTACACGGTGTTTCGGCTCCGATGTATTATGTGGCATTGATGACTTTTATTTTGATTTTCTCGTCTGTGACAATGGTTTTGGCCGTTGATGCAGGACATCAAATGAAGAAAGATAAAGTTGCCCTTTATATGTTTCTTACAATTATTGGAGGTTTAATCTTCGTGGGTTCTCAAGCTTGGGAATGGAAGAATTTTATCAAAGGAGAATATGGTGCTGTTGAAACAACAGGAGGTAGCTTGCTACAGTTTGTTGATAAAGAAGGGCATCGTGTGGCTTTGGCTGATTTTGCTGCAAAATTGCCTGTAGAGAGAGAACATTTATCTAGAGACAAAGCAAAATGGTTCATGAGTGAGTCTGCAATACCAACTTACACGGTTGCAGAAGTTCAAGCTGGATTCAAATCACATCCAGATATTTTGATTAGAACTGAAACTTTAACTAAAGAGAAAAGAAAAACAGTTTTGTCTAGAGAGGAATCTCTAGTGAGATTGAATCAAGCTAGTTTGGTTATTGAAGGGGCTAACTTAACCCATAATGAATATGGAAGTAAGCTTTTTGCTGATTTCTTTTTCTTTATAACTGGATTCCACGGATTCCACGTTTTCTCTGGTATTGTAATCAACATTATTATCTTTTTTAATGTTTTGTTGGGGACTTATGAAAAAAGAAAAAGTTATGAGATGGTCGAAAAAGTGGGGTTATACTGGCACTTTGTAGATTTAGTTTGGGTATTTGTTTTCACATTCTTCTATTTAGTTTAATTTTAGATTTATCATTATGTCACACGCACACGTTTCTAATACAAAAAGAATTTGGACTGTTTTCGGTCTATTATCTTTAATCACAACGGTTGAAGTTGGTTTTGGTATTGTTAGACCAGACGCATTATATATGAATACTTTTGTGAGTATGAATTTATTGAACTGGTTGTTTATTATATTAACACTTGTTAAAGCATATTATATTGTATGGGCTTTCATGCACATGGAAGGGGAGAAAAATTCATTGAGAAATGCAGTTGTTTATCCTTTAATATTTTTAGTTTGTTATTTGCTTTTTATTCTATTAACAGAAGGAAACTATGTTTTCGAGGTTTTTAAGAATTCTACCATTAAATGGAATTTTTAACATGATATTAATTCAAAAAAAAGGTACGCATTGCGTGCCTTTTTTTATTTTTGCACTTTAATTCTATAGTTTTTCATAATGAAAAAAAATATCGTCCTTTTTGTTCTTTTTATTTTACCAATTGTTGCTTATCTTTTTTTTGCTTCAGGTATCAATAGTTTTACCAAATTACCGGTAATCACGCCTAAAGTTGCCGACTTAGGCAAATGGGAATCTTTAAATGGTGAAAAAGTAAGTTTAAACAATAAAATTACTATTCTTGGTTTTTCGGGTACTGAAATTTTAAAAAATAGAGGAAATTATTTTAATCTAAACGAAAAAATTTATCAAAGGTATCATGACTTCAAAGATTTGCAATTTGTTGTAATCTCTCCATTGGGTACCGAGAAAGAGGTTAAGCTAGTACTGGAGTCTTTGGGTGCGTTTACTGATGTAAGCCAATGGCATTTTGTTTTTACCACTCCTTCAGCAATAAAATCATATTATAAACAATTAAATCTTAAATCAAGTTTAGGTAGTGATTTAGGTACTCCTAATGTTTATATTATTGATAAAGAAAGAAACCTTCGTGGTAGAAAAGAGAAGAAAGATTATAAAGAAGGATACAGTACTTTTCATCCTGCAGAATTGAGTAATGAAATGTTGGATGATTTTAAAGTCATTCTTTATGAATACCGCGCAGCTTTAAAAAAGAATCATAACGCAACCAAAAAACTTTAAAACGATGTTTAAAAACAAATCATATATAGGGATTTCTTTTGTGATACTCGTTTTTGGAATTTATGCAATTCCAAAAATTGTAGATAGAATGCAAAATAATAGTATTGTGCAAAGTGATCGCTTAGATAAAGGGATTGGTTCAACAGAAGAAAATAATAAATTAGTTAAGATAGGTCCTGTTCCTAAATTTGAACTGGTAAATCAGGATAATGTAAAGATTACAAACGATACTTATAAAGGGAAAGTCTATGTTTTAGAATTTTTCTTTGCCACTTGTCCTTCTATTTGTCCAAAAATGAATGCCAATATGGTAACCATTCAAAATGCTTTTTTTGGGAATCCTAATTTTGCTATTGCTTCAATAACTATTGATCCTTTGCACGATACTCCTGCTGTTTTAAAAGAACATGCCAAAGTTGTAGGTGTAAAATCTTCCAACTGGAATTTCTTAACAGGGGATAAAGAGTATATCTACAATTTGTCAAACAAAGGGTTTAATATTTATGTGGGAGAAAATCATAAAGTAGCTGGCGGTTTCGAGCATTCGGGTCTTTTTGCTTTAATTGATAAAAAGGGGAATATTAGATGTAGAAAAGATAATTACGGAAATCCAATTTTGTACTATGATGGATTGGATAAAAAAGGAGTGAGAGACATTCAGCAAGATATACAGGCTTTGTTGAAAGAATAGAGAGTTCAGAATTCAGTTGGCAGAATAAAAAATAAAGAGAATAGAATAAAGAATAATAGAGTAATAAAATAGAATGGAAAATAATACTATAGAACAAAAATATAATAAATGGATCGTCTTGCTGTCAATTGCAATACCGGTTGTGGTGGCGGTTCTTTTTAAAGTGAAGTTAAAAGATTTCGGTTTTGATGTTGCGCCTCTGTCGTTTTTGCCGCCTATTTACGCCACTGTAAATGGAATCACAGCTGTCTTGTTGGTTACGGCGGTAATGTCGATTAAAAACGGCAATAGAAAGCGTCACGAGTTATTAATGAAGATGGCTATTGGATGTTCGGTAGCATTTCTGGCGATGTATGTTGCCTATCACATGACGGCTGAATCTACAAAATACGGAGGAGAAGGGATGTTTAAATATGTGTATTTTTTTATTCTGATTACGCATATTGTGCTATCTATTGTGATTATTCCACTTGTACTGATAACTTATGTTCGTGCATTGGCCACTAAATTTGATAAACATAAGAAAATTGCAAAAATTACTTTTCCAATTTGGTTGTATGTTGCCGTGACTGGGGTGGTTGTGTATTTAATGATTTCGCCGTATTATGTTTAGTAGAGAAAACAAAAAAAAGACGATAGAGAAAAGACGAATTGGATTGAGAGTATGTTTCTATATTCTATGTTCAGTATTCTTTTCTGTTTCTTCCTACGCTCAATGTGCGATGTGTCGTGCTGCCTTGACAGGTAATGAAAATAAAGTCAAAGCGGCTGCCGTTAATGACGGTATCGTTTATCTTATGGTGATTCCGTATGTGCTTGTTGGAGCACTCGGGTATTATATTTATCGAATGAAAAAGAAGAAATCCTAGGGTAATATCAATAACATTGTCAATTGCAAAATTCAATTGCAATTTGAATAAAAAAAGCCAGTTTCTGAAAATATTTTCAGAAACTGATTTTTTTGGTTTTTAGGATTGGTCACTAAAAAACGGACCACTGACCACTCTACTTCAGTCCGTCGATAGCAACATTTATCGTTCCGTTTATTTTTATAAAAGCAATAATAGCCTGATTGGTTAGTTGCACTTTTTGAAACTGAATGTCTTCCATTTTTCCATTGATGAAAACGCCTGGCATAGGAGAGTAGTTTTTTAAATACATCATCATACTTTGTTTGGCTTCATCCAAGTTTTGTTTGATAGAATAACGGCAATTCGATTCTATTTTTTTCAAAATGATTCCTTGCGCCAGCCAGTTCGCAGTACGCATTAATTTGCTTTTGGTGTCTAATACATAATCCAGTTTGTCGAAATAAATTTCTTTGGTTGTTTCGTTGTATTGTGGAAAACCATTTAAATAAACGGTTCCATCTACAGCTCCTAAAAGATCTAAAGCAATCACCATTTTGCCGTCTTTGTGCCAAATAGCCACATTTTGAACTTTTACTTTCTTGCTTCCAGATCCAAATTCTTGCCCGACAAAATTGGCTGTCATTAATTTTGATGCTTCTTGGTAGGTAGAAACGGCTGCTATATTAGCCGAAATTTGTTCTGGGATTTTATCAACAGCTTTCAAAACAATTTTGTTGGCATCAAACTTCGATTCGGGTTTGTTAGCTATTAAAGTTTCCATGTTGCATTTCATACCCATGTTGAGTAAAAATGAATCATTCTTAAGTTTGACATTAGTGGCGTAAATTTCGATAGGAACAATTCTAAGCCAGCTATTATAGGTAGAACTCATTAGAAAAGGAGTGCTAATTTTTGAAATGGCATCCATAACATTGGGTTTGAAATCCATTGATTTTTCAATGGCGCTATCGATGTTTTTTTCGATTTTCGTTTGAAAAAGGCTTACCGCAGGATCAATAAGATAAGTAACGGGCAAATTTTTTCCAAAAACAGTCATCGTTGGACTTTCAATCCATTCCAATGATTTTAATGTTGTTTTTGAGTTTAATCGCCAATTGGATAAGCTAATGTCACTTAGTAGAGTTACGACTCCATTTAAATTGAATTCTTGTGTTTTGTACAGTTCTACACCTAATGTTTTGGTTCCAATTCGGTATTTAATCCACATTTTCAGGGGTAAAACCGTTTTTGTTTTCTGTCCTTCTTTTCCATGATCGTTTGTGATGGTAATTGGGGCCTGTTTCCATACTTTTATTTCAATATTGTCATCCTCAATTTTGTTGTCTTCATAGATTAAGCCATTTAATAATGTATTCGCCTGGTTTTCTATATCCTTTAGTTTTATGCTGACAGGTAAGTTTATATACGACGGAGTGCTAGAATAGGTTAATGGTACGGCATCGTCTGGTTCGGGTTTTAAAGCCGTGATTTTTTGTGAAGTCGAAGCGCAACTGATTGTTAAAAGCGTAAATAGGAAGATAATTAGTGTCGAAATGGTTTTTAGCATCTGTTTTTTTGATTGATAAGACAAAATTAACAAAACAAATATATTTTGGGATATAAGTGTAACAATTTCAATAGAAATATGTCTTATGAATAAAAACAGCGTTTATATATTAACTTTTTCTTAGTACTATTTATTTTAGAAAATAAGTATTATTGTTTTAAAATCAACGAGACCATGATTGAGATTAAAGACTTGCATAAATCATACAAAATGGGAAGTTCCGAATTGCATGTGCTAAAAGGAATTAATTTCAACATAAAAGAGGGTGAATTGGTGGCTATAATGGGATCCTCGGGTTCTGGAAAATCTACATTGCTTAATATTCTTGGTATTTTGGACGAAGCAGATTCTGGGGATTATGTTTTGGATAATTTGATTATAAGAAATCTTAATGAAACCCTCGCTTCTAAATACCGAAACCATTTTCTTGGTTTTGTTTTTCAATCTTTCAACTTAATTAATTACAAAAGCGCATTGGATAATGTGGCTTTGCCGTTGTATTATCAAGGTGTAAAAAGGAAAGAACGTAATGAGATTGCAATGAAATATTTGGAGAAAGTGGGTTTGGCTTCACATTCGCACCATTTGCCTAATGAACTTTCCGGTGGTCAAAAACAGCGCGTGGCTATTGCCAGAGCTATGGCTTCGAATCCAAAAGTATTATTGGCAGATGAACCTACAGGAGCATTGGATACCAAAACTTCTTATGAAGTTATGGAGTTGATACAGGGTATTAATGACGAAGGGAAAACCATTTTGATTGTAACTCACGAACCTGATATTGCAGCTATGTGCAAAAGAAATGTCGTCTTGAAAGATGGGTTAATCATTGATGACAAAATGGTAGAACAAGTTAGAGCTTCTTCGTATGTTTAATATAGAACGCTGGCAAGAAATATTTGAGGCTATTGCCAAAAATAAACTGAGAACTTTCCTTACCGGAATCTCGGTGGCTTCGGGTATCTTTATTTTGGTTATTCTTCTCGGAGTTGGAAAAGGATTGCAAAACGGAATAGAGAAGCAGTTTGAACGCGATGCAGCAGGAATAATCGAAGTGTGGTCAGGAGCAACCACAAAAGCCTATAAGGGTTTGAATCCAGGAAGGAAAATACAATTTAGAAATGATGATTACGATATTTCGGTTCAAAAATATGGCGATCAATTTGATAAAAACGGGTCAACGTACAATGCTTGGAATATTAATGTTGTCTATGGGAAGGAATCTGGTAATTATCAATATCGAGGAGTGAATCCAGATTATTTGGCGATAGAGAATGGAACTATCATTCAAGGGCGATATATAAACAATAATGACCTTGTAAATAATGAAAAAGTAGCGGTGATTGGACAAAATATAAAAATGAATTTGTTTAAGGATAAAAATCCCATTGGAGAACAAATTACAGTGAATAATATTAATTTCAAGGTGGTTGGTGTATACACGGATCCTGCTGGCGAAAGAGAGGAAAGAAGAGTGTATTTGCCTTTGACTACTGCTCAAAAGGTTTTTGGTTTAGGGGATAAGCTTAGTAATTTGTTTTATATTTTAAAAAAGCAAGATACCTATGAAGCCGCTTTAACGGAAGCGGATAAATTCACTAAGGGCTTGGGTCACTTATTGCGGAGTAAAAATACAATTGCCCCAGACGATGAAAGTGCTATTGGGATCAATAATTCTATTGTAGAGGCCAAAAAATTTTATGATTTAAATCTTTATATCCGATTGTTTTTTTGGTGGGTTGGGATTTGTACGATCATAGCGGGAGTTGTTGGTGTAAGTAATATTATGATGATCATTGTAAAAGAACGTACCAAGGAAATTGGGATTCGGAAAGCACTTGGAGCTTCTCCAGTTTCAATTATTGTTATGATTTTACACGAGTCTATATTTATTACCACCATTTCTGGTTTTGTCGGTCTCTTAACGGGATTGTCACTTTTAGAATTAGTTGGTCCCCATGCACAGAGCGAGTATTTCGTTAATCCGCAAGTAGATTTTACCGTGGCTCTATCAACCTTGATAGTATTGGTAGTTGCTGGAGCATTGGCAGGTTTCGTGCCGGCGTATAGTGCCGCAAAAATAAGACCTATTGTAGCACTTAGAGATGAATAATTATGTTTAACAGAGAGAACTGGAGTGAGATTTTAGAAGCCTTAACGGCAAATACCTTTCGAACGTTGCTTACTGCGTTTGGGGTGTTTTGGGGTATTTTTATTTTGGTAATATTATTGGCCGCTTCAAATGGTTTGGAGAATGGGGTCAAAAAAGGTTTTGATGGTATTGCTACCAACACCATGTTTATGTGGTCGCAAACTACTTCAAAAGCATACAAAGGCTTGCCTAAAATAAGAGAATTTGATTTTAGAAATAATGATGTTGAAGCTTTAAAACAAAAATTCCCTGACTTATTATATGTGTCTCCACGGAATCAATTGGGAGATTTTAATGGGGTAAGCAACGTGATTAGAGGTACTGAAACAGGTGCTTACACCATTTATGGAGATTATCCAGAATTGGTCAAACAAGAACAAATGGATATTATTAAAGGTCGTTTTGTGAATCAACAAGACATTCTTTTAAGACGTAAAGTAGCCATAATTGGAAAAGGAGTGATCAGTGAATTGTATAAGAATGCCGAAGAAGTAATCGGATCATACATTAAAATTAACGGTGTTAACTTTATGGTAGTTGGAGTTTATAAATCAAAGGGCAATAATAATGGAAATGCAGAATCAGCCCAAAAAAATATTTTTATTCCCTTTACCACTTTTCAACAAGCGTTTAATTTTGGTGACAAAGTGGGCTGGATGGCGCTTACCGCAAATGACGATGCTTCAATTACGGAACTTAAACCTGGGATTATGAGCTTTATGCGGGATCGGCATTCCATACATCCGGATGATGAGAGGGCGGTAGGGAATTTTGACTTGTTTAAGGAATTTCAAAAAGTGCAGGATCTGTTTCTTGTCCTCAAATTCATTGCCTATTTTGTTGGGACATTGGTGTTGTTGTCCGGTATTATTGGGATTTCAAACATAATGCTTATTGTGGTGAAAGAGCGAACGAATGAAATAGGAATTCGAAGAGCCTTAGGGGCAACTCCAGGAGCCATTCGATCTCAAATATTGTTGGAAGCTATTTCTCTAACTATTATTGCCGGGATGTTTGGTATTGCAGTGGCAACGGGATTGATAGCCATACTGAATATGATTTTAGCGTCAATACCATCAGACGGGATGATGTTTATTAATCCAAGTGTTGACTTAATGGTAGTTTTTATAGCCTTATTAATATTGGTGGGCTCAGGGTTGTTAGCTGGATTCATTCCTGCTCAAACTGCCATTAATGTAAAACCCGTTGATGCTTTAAGAACAGAGTAAATTTTCAATCAAAATATAATAATCGAATAAACAAACCATAAGATGAAAAAAGGAATAACCGTAACTGTTTTAATTTTTATAGCACTAGTCTTTTTTGGTGCTTTATATTACCTGTATGCCAAGAATCAAGAATCGCCTGTTGTTTTTGAAACGGATAAAGCTGAAGTAAAAACGATAGTAAAAAGCACCATTGCTACCGGAAATATTGTTCCCGATGAGGAAGTGCTTATTAAACCAAACATCTCGGGTATTATTGAAGCGGTTTATATTAAAGCCGGTGAAAACATTAAAGCCGGTGATTTGATAGCTAAAATTAAAGTGGTGGCGAATGTCTCTAATTTGAGCAATTCTCAAAATCAAGTGAAAACCAGCAAAATTGAACTAGACAATCAGGAGAAATTATTTCAAAGGCAAAAAACGTTGTTTGACAAAGGAGTCATTTCTGCCAATGATTTTGATGCCGCACAATTGGCTTACAATCAGGCCAAACAAAATTATAATGCTTCGAGACAAGGCTTTGATATTGTAAAAACCGGGACTACTTCTGGATTGGGGAATTATGCGAATACTTTGATTCGTTCTACGGTAAACGGAATGGTGCTTGATGTTCCCGTAAAAGTGGGGAATCAAGTAATTGAAAGTAATAATTTTAATGAAGGAACAACTATAGCTAGTGTTGCCGATATTGGAAGAATGATTTTTGTGGGGAAAGTGGATGAATCTGAAGTGGGTAAAATAAAAGAAAATATGCCTATTGAGATTACGGTTGGAGCTATCGAAAACAAAAAATTCGATGCTGTACTGACTTATATTGCTCCAAAAGGAAAAACAGAGAATGGAGCCATTCAATTTGAAATTAAAGCAACAATGACGAATCAAGATAATACTTTTATCAGAGCTGGTTTGAGTGCCAATGCCTCTATTATTTTAGAAAAAGCCGAAAAGGTTTTGGCTGTAAAAGAGTCGTTAGTACAATTTGATAAAAAAACACAAAAACCCTATGTTGAAATTGAAAGTAGTCCTCAAAAGTTTCAAAGAAAGGATGTGGTTTTAGGGGTTAGTGATGGAATTTATGTTGAAATAAAAAGCGGAATCAAGTCTTCCGATAAAATAAAGGTTTGGAATCAAGGCTTGAAAACCGAGGAGGAAAAAAAATAGTAAAAAATAATTTTAAGTATATAATTAAGTTAAATGGGCGTGGTACGTTTGCTGTGCTTTTATTCAGTGAAAAATGAAAAAAATAAATTGTTTAAGAATTGCCTTTGTCTTTTTGATAGGACTTTCGACTCAGGCACAAACCAAAGTTTGGACATTAGAAGAGTGTGTAAAGTATGCCATAAAAAACAACATCTCGATTAAGCAATCGGAGTTAGATACAATATCTGCCAGTATTGATAAAAGAGGTGCTTTTGGAAATTTTTTACCAACGGCCAGCTTAAATGCTAACCATTCTTGGAATATTGGTCTGAATCAAGATATTACGACTGGACTCTTGAGGAATCAAACCACACAATTTTCAGGTGTCGGGGCAAATGTTGGCGTGGACATCTACAAAGGGATGCAAAATCAAAATACACTCCGAAAAGCCAATCTTTCTATCGTTGCTTCAAAATATCAACTATTGAAAATGCAAGAAGATATTGCATTGAATGTTGCCAATGCTTTCTTGCAAGTGCTTTTTAATAAAGAAAATCTAAAAGTGCAAAAAGAACAATTGGTTATTAATGAAAAGCAATTCAAGCGTTCTGAAGAATTGGTCAAAGCGGGATCCATTCCTCGTGGAGATTTATTGGATGTCAAAGCAACAGTAGCTTCTAATAAACAAAATGTTATAACGGCCGAAAATGCTTTGTTGATTTCTAAATTGAGTTTAGCTCAATTATTACAGTTAAAAGAATTTTGGGACTTTGATGTAATTGATGATACCAATGCCAAAGATGAAAATAATATTATGTCGATCAAACCGATTGATATTTACGCAAAGGCAAAAGAAAGCAGAACGGAGTTGAAAATTGCACAAACGAATTTAGAAATCGCTGAGAAAGATGTAGCAATTTCCAAAGGGGCTTATCAGCCTACTTTAACAGGTTTTTATAATTTTAATACAAGAGCAAGTTATAGTGATATTGTGGTGGGTTCTACTCCAAATTTAGAAAACCCGACATCTGTTGTTGGTTTTGTAGAAGGAACAAATCAAAACGTATTGCGCCCCAATTCATTGCCTGTATTAGGAAATGCGGCGCCAATTATGGATCAATTTAGTGATAACAAGGGGCATTCTTTTGGCGCGCAATTATCGATTCCTGTTTTTAACGGATTCTCAGTAAGAAACAATGTGGAACGTTCTAAAGTAGCTTTGGAAAAAACAAAAATTGCACTGGAAAAAGAAGACTTAGATTTACAAAGAAATGTGTATACTGCTTTTACCGATGCAAAAGGAGCTTTGAATGCACATGAATCTTCCATTGTGGCACTAGAATCTAGAGAAGAAGCCTATAATTATGCTAAGGAAAAATACGCAGTGGGTTTAATGAATTCTTTTGATTTTAATCAATCGCAAACCTTACTAACCAACGCACAATCTGAAGTGTTAAGAACCAAATACGATTATATCTTTAAAATAAAAATATTAGAATTTTATTTTGGAATTCCAATTATCAAAAGTTAAGTTATCATGTCAAAAAAAACAATTTATATTTTAATAGGATCCGCTATAGTCATTATTGGGTTATTAGTAGGGTTTTCAAAAGCGGGGATTATAGGGAATAAAGATAAAGGCAAAGCAATTGAAATAGCCAATGTCAGTACTGGAACTATTGTTGAAACCGTTTCGGCAACAGGGAAAATTCAACCAGAAATTGAAGTAAAAATCTCTTCGGAAGTTTCGGGAGAAATTATTTCATTGAATGTAAAAGAAGGACAAGTAGTAAAAAAAGGAGATTTATTGGTTAAGATTAATCCTGATTTATACACTTCGGGATACAATCGTTCGGTTTCTAATTTGTCTGGAACCAAAGCGGGTTTAAGCCAGTCTGATGCTTCTTATAATGAAGCCAAAGCGAATTATGAAAGAAATAAATCATTATTTGAAAAAGGAATTATCTCCAAATCAGATTGGGATAAATCCGTAGCTTCTTTTGAAGTGGCCAAAGCAAACAAACAATCAGCTTATTACAATGTTCAAAGTGCTTCGGCAACCGTAAATGAAGCCAAAGATAATTTGGGGAGAACAACCATTTACGCTCCTGCAGATGGAACTATTTCGATGCTTAATGTAGAACTTGGCGAAAGAGTTTTGGGTACCCAACAAATGGCAGGAACTGAAATTTTGAGAGTCGCCAACTTGAATAATATGGAAGTTGAGGTAGATGTGAATGAAAATGATATTGTAAAAATTAAAGTGGGTGATTTGGCCAATGTTGAGGTTGATGCTTATTTGAAAAAACAATTTAAAGGTGTTGTTACCAGTATTTCCAATTCGGCTAGCACAGCATTAACGGCTGATCAAGTGACTAATTTCAAGGTAAAAGTTAGAATTTTAAAGGAATCGTATCAGGATTTGATGGTAGGAAAGCCACTTTCGTATTCTCCATTTCGACCAGGAATGACTGCTACAGTTGATATTATTACTAAAACACGAGCAAATGTTGTTAATGTACCGATTAGTTCTGTAGTGGTAAAATCGGACACCGCTGCCGTGAAAGAAATAAAAATCGAAGATCCGGAATCTGATAAAAATAAGCCAGCTCCTAAAAGCGATAAAAAACTAGAATGTGTTTTTGTGAAAGTGGGGGATAAGGCTAAAATCAGAATCATAAAAACGGGTATTCAAGACGATACTAATATTGAGGTGTTGTCAGGTCTCAAAAAAGGAGATGTGGTCATTACCGGGCCTTATACTACGGTTTCTAAAGATTTGAATTCTGGAGACAAAGTATTTATTGAATCGGATGTTAAGAAAAAATAGTTTTAGATTCATGAAACTATTTTGATCAGATTCATTTTGATCTGATCAAATAAAAAAACAAAACACGTCTTGAACTTTCTAGACGTGTTTTTGTTTTTATAAAGGATTTTTCAAAATTCGTTGTAAATTTGCAGTCGTATCAATTATTTGATGTTTTTAGTTCTTGGAATTCCTAATTCGTTTAAGCTGGAATCTAAAATCTAAAATCTAAAATCTAAAATCTAAATTTTTTAAAAAGTGTCCTACATCCTCAACATAGAAACCGCTACCAAAAATTGTTCTGTTGCTTTGGCAAAAGAAGGAAAAACAATATTGTGTAAAGAAATTGCCGAAGAAGGGTATTCCCATGCAGAACGATTACATGTTTTTATTGAAGAAATCATCAAAGAAGCTGGAATTGAATTGAAAGATTTAGTGGCTATTGCAGTAAGTCAAGGTCCAGGTTCTTACACTGGATTGCGTATTGGTGTTTCGGCTGCCAAAGGATTGTGTTATGCTTTGAATATTCCGTTGATTGCCGTAGATACCTTGAAGACATTGGCTTCTCAAGTAACAGAAACTGATGGTTTGATTGTTCCCATGATTGATGCCCGCAGGATGGAAGTGTATAGTGCTATTTTCTCATCAACTTTAGAGAAAGAACGAGAAATTCTGGCGGAGATTATCACCGAGAATTCTTTTGAAGAAGTTCCTGAAAAATTATATTTTGTGGGTGATTGTAACGAGAAGTGCAAAACCGTTTTAAAGAAAGACAATTTTGTGTTTTTAGATGCGATTAAATATCCTTCTGCCAATGAAATGAGTGCATTGAGTTTTGATAAGTACAAAAAAAGCGACACCGTAGATATCGCCTATTTTGAACCGTATTATCTGAAAGACTTTTTGACTACAACTCCAAAAAAGAAATAGTCAATAGTTATTATTTCTACTTATTGCTTTTAGAGACCTCGGTAATATAAGGTTGAAAAGTGATTTCAGCAGCATCAAAAGCCAATTTGCAGTTTTCTAAAGTATCGGAGAAAACGGCCCCAAAATCTTCGTTATTTGCCCACGGTCTTACCGCCAGTTGAATTGAATTGTCGGTTAGATTCTTTACGGAAACTTCTGCAGCGGGTGTTAGTAGCACTTTTGGATTGTTGTTTAAGATCGTTGTTATGATTTCCTTGGCCTTTTTGATATCGGTGTCATACGAAATAGCAATGGTCAAATCGACTCTTCTATGCCCTTCCATAGAATAGTTGATGATAGTTCCATTGGATAATGCACCATTTGGGACAAAAATAGTTTGATTGTTGGAGGCAATTAATTTGGTGACAAAAATTTGAATTTCTTTAACGGTTGCGATTACTCCTTGTGCTTCAATTGTGTCTCCCACTTTAAAGGGTTTGAAAAGAATGATAAGCATTCCGCCTGCAAAATTAGATAATGATCCCTGCAATGATAAACCTACTGCCAGTCCCATCGCCCCAAGAATGGCAACAAATGAAGAGGTTCCTATTCCTAATTTGTCGATAAAAGTTACAAACAGTAAGACTCTCAATACCCAAAGTAAAATATCGGCTAGAAATTTGGTCAAGGTTGGATCCAATTCTCTTTTGACCATTATTTTCCGAATGATTCTATTGGTAATTCGAATAGCGTAAAGTCCAATAAACAAAATAACAAAGGCAGAAATTACCTTTGGGGAATAATCTATTAAAACTTTTAAAAAAGTGCTGGCATAGCTAGCAATGTTCTCTGGATTTAGTGTCATGGGTAAATAATAAAAAAAAACCTTCCCATAGAGAAGGTTGTAGTTTGTAATGCAAAAATATTAATTATTTGTTTAAAAAGTTAAACAGCTTCTACTTTTATGCCTTCGTCATTCAACATGCTTTTTAGCATATTCTCAATACCGCTTTTCAGTGTGAAAGTAGATGATGGACAGCCATTGCAAGCCCCTTGCATGATTACTTTTACTGTTTTTGACGATTCATCGTAGGAATCAAAAAGGATATTACCACCATCTGCGGCTACAGCGGGTTTTACGTATTCCTCTAAAATATTGATGATTTTTTGTGAAGTTTCGTCTAGTGAATCAAAAGATTCATCTTTTGCTTTCTCGTCTTTAACAATGGTTTCAATTAAGCTTTCGTCTAAAACTGTTCCTCCGTTTTCGATGTATTGTTTGATGAAGCTTCTTATTTCAAGTGTGATGTCTTGCCATTCATTAATATCATATTTGGTAACAGATATGTAATTTTCATCTATAAAGATTTCTTTTACATACGGGAATTTAAACAACTCTTTTGCCAAAGGAGATGGAGCGGTTTGATCGATGTTTTTAAATTCGATGGCATTTTTTGTCAACATTCTGCTGACCACAAATTTTAAGGCAGCGGGATTTGGTGTTGATTCACCATAAACCGAAATAGGCTGTTTCTTGGTTTTGTTTTCGTCAACGGTAATTATAATTCCGCCTTTATCCACAAATGCTTCGATTTGTTCCGCTACAGCTTCTTTTACATCGTCCCATTCTACAATGCTAAACCTTTCGATAGCGATAAAATTACCCGAAATATATACTGTTTTTACAAAGGGTAAATAAAATAGTTGTTGTGCCAGTGGAGATACTTTGGCTTCGTCTATATTTTTAAATTCAAAACTCTCATTTTGAGTGATAAAATCTTGAAATTCAAATTTTAATATGGTTGGATTTTGTGTTTCTTTTATGGTAACTTTTGTCATGGTTTTTAAATTTTCCACAAATTTAGTGAAGTTATTTTCTACGATTAACTATATTTGATTTTTTAATGAATAAATTAACAAAAGGGTGTTTTTGTCACGCTTAGTTTTATAAAATTGCTGCTTAATGTACCGTACAATCAAGTTTTTAGTTGCTCTGTTCTTTATTACTCTAAACAGTTTCTCTCAAGAAGGAATTCCGGTATATTCAGATTATTTGTCCGACAATTATTATTTGATTTTTCCTTCTATGGCCGGCGCTTCCAATTGTGATAAAGTTAGGCTTACTTCTAGAAAGCAATGGTTTGATCAATCGGATGCTCCGCAATTGCAAACCTTAAGTTATAATGGTAGAGTAGGCGAGAAGTCTGGTGTAGGTGCTATTGTTTTTAACGATGTGAATGGCTATCACTCGCAATTTGGTTTTAAAGCTACTTACGCCTATCATCTGATGTTCTCTAGAGACGAGGTCGATTTGAATCAATTATCTTTTGGAATTAATGCAGGAGTGAACCAAAGTCAATTGGATGAAACTGATTTCCAGAATTCTGGGGATTATGATCCTGCACTAGGGAATATAGTTCAAAAAGCTTCTTATTTTAATTTGGATATTGGGGCTTCATATAATGTTCTCGATTTTAGTTTTAATGCTGTGGTTAAAAACGTTTTGGAAACAAGACAAAATATTTATACCGAGTATGAAAGTGATAATTTAAGAAAATTTATTGTCAGCGGAGGATATGTTTTTGGAAATGCCGATAAAATTTTATGGGAGCCTTCTCTTTTGTATCAATTTGTTGATAAAACAAAGGAAAGTGCTTTAGATATAAACATGAAAGCGTACAAAAATTTAAGTTTCGGTAGTCTTTGGGCTGTTTTGTCCTACAGAAGAAGTTTTGATGGCGCCGAATTTAGTAATGGAGGAGGAACTAATAGCCAGAAATTACAATATATTACTCCGGTTTTAGGTTTTAACTATAAAAATTTCATGTTTGCTTATACGTACTCCTATTTATTGGGGGATATTCAATATGATACGGCAGGATTGCATCAGCTTACTTTGGGTTTGAATTTGTTTTGCAAGCCAGTGAAGTATGATTGCAATTGTCCGGCAATTAATTAAATTTAGAATAAAAATGATAATAAAGTCTGTTAACGGAAAATCACCCAATATTCCTGAAGATTGTTATGTGGCAGAGAATGCTACTATAGTTGGTGATGTTACTTTTGGATCGTCCTGTAGTGTTTGGTTTAATGCGGTAATTCGTGGCGATGTCCATTTTATTACTATTGGTAACAAAGTCAATATACAAGACGGAGCCATTATACATTGTACCTATCAAAAACATCCAACTATTATTGGGAATAATGTTTCTATTGGTCATAATGCCATTGTGCATGGATGCACGATTCATGACAATGTGTTGATAGGAATGGGATCTATAGTAATGGACAATTGTACTGTTGGAAGTAATTCTATTATTGCTGCCGGAGCTGTTGTGACTCAAAACACGGTGATAGAATCGGGCTCCATTTGGGCTGGTGTTCCTGCCAAGAAGGTCAAAGATATTGATCAGTCTAATTTTGCTGGAGAAATTGAGCGTATTTCCAATAATTACGTGATGTATTCGAGTTGGTTTAAGGAGGAGTAATTTTTTTTAAAAATCCCTCTCCTCAACAGTGTATTTATTTTCTAAAATCTCAGCCAAAACTTTTGGATTTGAATTGGTATAGAAAATCGTCCCGACGCTTCGGGAGCTACTTTGGGCACTCGAAAAACCTACTTTGTCTTTGAGTATGTTTTGGGTTTGTTTGGCAACTGCCTCTCCAGAATCAATGATTTGAATGTGTTCTGGCAGAATTTTTTTTATTTGAGGAATTAAGTAGGGGTAATGACTGCATCCCAATACGAGATAATCGATATTGGCTTCAATCATAGGAGTAAGATAGGAACCTAGTAATTCAGTCATTTCGGGTGAATTAATATCGCCATTTTCTATGAGTTGGACTAATCCGTGACCTACTTGTTCAACGATTTTAGTGTCGTGATACATTTCTGTAGTCTTATTGAAAAGTTCACTGTTTAGGGTTCCTTTTGTGGCCAGAATTCCTATTGTTTGTGTTTTTGAATGTGTCGCTGCGGGTTTTATGGCGGGCTCGATTCCAATGAATGGTACAGTATATTTAGCCCTCAATTCTTGAATGGCATTGGTGGTGGCCGTATTGCAAGCCACAACTATTAGTTTGCAGTTCATCTCAATCAATAAGTCCGTATTTTTCATGCTCAAAGCAATGATTTCCTCTTTTGATTTTTGTCCATAAGGAGCATTTTTGCTGTCTGCCAGATAAATGGTTTTCTCGTTTGGCAGCAAATTATGAATGGCTTTCCAGATGGATGTTCCTCCTATTCCAGAGTCAAAAATACCGATTGGTTGATCGTTTGTCATAGATGCAAATTTATAAGCTATACTTTAAATATACTACAATTTTTATTGTAAAAAAAAACTGCTCGACCAATATTTTGGAAGAGCAGTTTATAGATGTATTTTATGTATTAAAATCCTAAATCTTTTTTTACATCAACAGTAATGTTTGTTCCGTCTGCAAGCAAAAGAGTAGATCCGTCTAAAACATATTGGAATCCTTTTGCTTTCCCCACTTTTTGGATAGAAGCTCTTACTTTTTCCATAATTGGTTTTACAATTTCAGATTCTTTAGTTTGTAATTCTTTTTGAGCATTGTCTCTAAAGTCAACGATTCTTTTTTGCATGTCTTGAACTTCTTTAGAACGCTCTTGATTTATAGCTTCAGTAACTGTTGCTGATTCAGCTTCATATTTTTTTAATTTTGCTTGGTATTCTTCAACCATTTTTTTGTAGTCTGCATCATAAGTCCCACTTAATTTCTCCAATTGTTTTTGAGCATCAAGCATAGCAGGCATTTTTCCCATAATTTCGCTTACATCAACATGAGCTACTTTAGTTTGTGCGTTAATGTTTTGAGACGCACCTAATATAAGAATTGCAGCAATTAGTAAAGTTTTGATTTGTTTCATCGTTTTAAAATATTTAGTAATTAATTAGTATTTGTGTTTTTGCTTTTTTATTGATTTATCGTTTATCAGCCTTTTTTTGCAGCTTCTTTTTCTTCCAGCTCTTTCAATCTCTTTTCTTCGGCAGCTTTTTTTGTAGCTTCTCTCTCTTCCAGAATTTTTTTTCTTCGTTCTTCGAGTGCTTTCTTGCGTTCTTCAACAGTGGTTGGTTTAACCTCTTCGGTTGTTGGTTTAAATTCTGTTGTTGTTTTTTCTACAACATTACTCGGGACAGGGGCTTTTTCTGTTGTTTCATTTGTTTTTGTTGCCGTCGTGCTGTTTTTTTTAGCGGCTCTGTCTGCGAGTTCTTTCGCACTTTTTTCTTCGGCAGCTTTTTTTGCGGCTTCTCTGTCTTCAAGAGTTTTTTTTCTTTTCTCTTCTAAAAGCCTTTTTTGTTCTTCTTGTGGACTCGGTTTAATAGTCTCTGTAGTGGTTTTTTCTACAGTACTATCCGGATTAGTAGTTTTAGCTGTTGTTTTTGCAACAACTGTACCCTTTTTTTTAGCTTCTCTTTCGGCAAGCAGTTGTTTTCGTTTTTCTTCGTACAGTCTTTTTGTTTCTTCCTGTGCTAGCCTTTTGGTTTCAATTAATAGTTCCCGTGCTGTTTTTTTATCTTGTAATGCTTTCTCCCTTTCTGCTAAAACTGGGTTTTCATCAATAGCATCTTCTTTGTTCTCTTTTTCTTCTTCTTCTTTTAACTGTTTTTTGGTCAGCTGTTCCCTTTTTTCGGTTCGATTTAGCACTCGTAACACTTGATCACTAATGTCAAATCTTTTTGCAGCAAAAAGAATGGTTAAGTGTGATGATTTGTCAAATATGAAATCATATTTTTTTGCTTCTGCAATATCTTGCACAGCCGTAAAAATTTGATCTTGAAGGGGTTTTACTAATCCTGCTTTTTGCGTAATCAAATCGCCATTTGGGCCAAATCTTTTTTGTTGGTAATCTAATTTTTCCGTTTCCAGGAACTTTATTTCTGTTTCTCTTTCTTCAATTAGCTCTGCCGTCAGTAATGGCTTTTCTGCTTTTAAAGCATCATTAAGTTTATTGATTTCTATTTTCCTAGTTTCAATTTCTTGTTTCCATTTTTGGGCTTTCTCTTCTAATTGGGCTTTGGCTTCGATATAATTGGGAACATTTTGCAAAATGTATTCCATATCGATATAGCCCACTTTATTACCTTTGGTCTGTGCGTTAATTGCAGTTGTTGCAATTAGGAGTAAAATTATAAATAAAAAATGTTTTCTCATAATTTTTAAATTTTAGAAATTCCGCACTAATATACTTAAAATTGCTGACCAATTATAAAGTGAGTTTGCCAACCGCTTGGTTGAATCGCCCCTGGGATAGGATCAAATCCATATCCGAAATCAATTCCCAATAAACCAAAAGCGGGCATAAATACTCTTAATCCTACCCCGGCCGAACGACTTAAATCAAACGGTCGATAATCTGAAAATTGTGCATAAGAGGAACCTGCTTCCGCAAAAGTTAATGCGTATATGGATGCCGATGCTTTTAATGTTATAGGATAACGTAATTCTAATGAAAATTTGTTGTAAATGGTGGCTCCATACGCTTCTCCATTTTCGTTTGCGGGTGTTAAGGAATCATTTTCGTATCCTCTTAACTGGATGTTTTGTCTTCCGTCTATTGAGCTTCCGGCCATACCGTCTCCTCCCATATAATATCTTTCAAATGGAATAACCCCTCTGTCTTGATTGTAAGCGCCTAAAAATCCAAATTGCATTAATGTGCGTAATACCAGTTTTTTATATACTGATGTAAACCAATCTCCTGTAAACTGCACTTTGTAATACTCTAACCATTTGTATTTTTCTTGGTCTACTTTTGCTGGATCGGCAGCCGCATCTTGATATTTGTCAGGATCTACTTTATTTGGCACTCCTGTGCCACTATTTGGTAATTTATCAAGATAATCTCCTGCATTTACAACTCGGTCATTATCATCTACATATGAGGTGCCATTATAGACGTATTTGTATTTTTCTTGATCTCCTAATGTTGCATAATCGATTCCGTTAAATAGAGAATACGGAAGTGTAAACTCTCCTACAACACCAAATTCCGAACCGTATGTTGGGAATATAGGGTTTATACCTTTACTGTTTCTTGTTAGACCTACGGTATACGATAAGTTTCTTGATTGCCCATTAGCGAATGTAAATAAACCATAAAGATAATTATGTAGATCGTATTGTTGGTAACTTACGGATTGAGAAAGTACAAAATTGTCGTCTGGAACGGTTAATCTTTTTGCTATTCCTACAGATAACGTTGTGATGTTAATGTATTTAGATTTATCTACCCTCTGAGTTTGATAATTGGAATTATATTGCTGACTAAAGGCAAAAGATGAGTTGAATTGAACGGGTCTTTTACCTCCAAACCAAGGCTCAGAAAACGATAAGCTATAGGTTTTGTAGTAAGAACTCGCTTGTAATCGTAAAGCAACTTTTTGTCCATCTCCCATCGGTAGTGGTTTGTAGGCATCTTTGTTAAATAAATTTCTTGCCGAAAAGTTATTAAAGGACAGTCCCAAGGTTCCTACGAAACCACCACCGCCGTAACCTCCTTGTAGCTCTATTTGGCTCGCTCCTTTTTCTACAAGATTGTATTCAATATCTACCGTGCCAGCTGCAGAATCTACATTTTTGAATTTTGGATCAATTTTTTCAGGATCAAAAAATCCTAATTGTCCAATTTCTCTAATAGTTCTTACAAGTTCTGCTTTATTGTATTTCTCGCCTGGATGAGTTCTCAATTCTCGGTAAATAACTTCATCATTTGTTTTGTCATTTCCTACTACAGTTATTTTGTTAAAATAAGCTATAGGACCTTCCGTTACTCGTATTTCAAAGTCAATGGTGTTGTCTACCGTTTTGGTCTCTACTGCATTTATGGTCGAAAATAAGTATCCGTTATTTTGGTATAAATTGGTAATATCATCTCCATCTGGTTTAGATTTGTCTGCGATTCTTTCTTGTAACAGTACTCCATTATAGGTGTCTCCAGATCGAATACCTAACATACTGCTTAATCCTTGATCTGAATAGACTGTGTTACCTATGAATTTAATGTTTCCAAAATAGTATTTTTGCCCCTCTTCTACGTTGATTTTAATGTATAATGCGTTTTTTTCTTTATTGTAGGAAACAGAATCTTTTTTAATTCGGGCATCTCTATATCCGATTTTTTTGTAATCGCTTACTATCGATTCTAAATCTTCCTGATATTTGTCTTCAATATATTTAGACCTTTTTAATACGTGGAAAAAACTTTGCTTTTTTGTATTTTTCATTGAGGTAAGGAGTTTGCTGTCATTTATTTCCTTGTTGCCTTCAATTTCAATATTATAAATTTTTACTTTTTCTCCTTTGTCTACATTCACAAGCATGTTAACTTCATTTGCTGTAGCAGTGTCTTTAGTTGTAGTTATGAATACTTTGGCATTAAAAAAGCCATCTTTTTTATATTGTTTTTCAATGTAGTTTTTTGTGGTTGTAACTAAATTTTCGGTTACAATTTTGCCTTTAGCAAGCCCGTTTTCTTTAATATAAGTTTCTGATTTGCTTTTTGTGACACCAACAATTTTGACTTCATTGATTTTTGGTAATTCCTTGATGTTTAAATCGAGGTATATACTGTCGTTCTGTATTCTGTTTACATAAAATGTAATTTCATCAAAAAGACCAAGCTTTCCTAGTTTTTTAATGGCACTGCTGATTTGTTCTCCTGGAACAGTGATTTCTTGCCCTTTTTCAAGGCCCGTAAAAGTGACAACTGTTTGTGGGTTAAAGCTGATATCGCCTATTACGGCAACATCTGCTAATATGTATTTTTTTCCTTGGTCAAATGGGACTCTTTCTTGTGCTTTAATCTGACTAAAGGTTCCTAAAATAAAAAAGGTAAGGACTAATTTTATGCTTTTATTTAACACTAAATAATTATTTAATTTGTTCACTTGTTTTTCCAAATCGACGTTCTCTTTTTTGATAGCTAATGATGGCCTCATGTAAATCCTTTTGTTTAAAGTCGGGCCATAATACATCAGTAAAATATAATTCTGCGTAAGCTATTTGCCATAACAAGAAATTACTTATCCTGTGTTCTCCACTGGTTCTTATTAATAAATCTACATCCGGTAAATTATGCGTGTAAAGATGCTCATTTATAATTGAATCGTCAATAGTGTCTATTGAAATTATATTATTTTTAACTTTCTCGCTTATTATTTTTACAAGGTTGACTATTTCTTCCCTAGATCCGTAGCTTAGCGCTAGTGTCAGGGTCATTTTTGTGTTGTCTTTTGTCTTATTAATTACGTCTTGTAGTTCTTTTTGAGCGTTTTTTGGTAATTTTTCTAAATTTCCAATGGCGTTCATTCGGATGTTATTTTCTAGTAACGTTGGAAGTTCTTTTTTCAATGAATTAATAAGAACTTTCATTAAGGTATCTACTTCTAGTTTTGGTCTGTTCCAGTTTTCAGTAGAGAATGCGTACAGTGTTAGGAATCCTATCCCTAAATCCGAGCATTCTTTTATGATTTTTTTTACAGATTTTGAGCCACTTTCATGTCCAAGTGCTCTTAAAAAACCTTTTTGTTTTGCCCATCGACCATTTCCGTCCATGATAATGGCCAGATGATTGGGTAGATTGTCTGTGTTTATTTTGTCTTTTAACATTTTTTTATTCGCTGCAATAACATTGTTTTTCTCCAAAGGTGTACGTCAAAGTTGCCCCCGAAAAAACATACCAATCATTATTATTTATATTGCCAAATTTAGGCAAACTTTCGTTGCTGGGATTGCTCCCGTCTATATTGTCTGTAAATGTATATCTAGCACCAACTTCTAAGCCTAAAATCAAGCTACGGGAAATGTTTGATTTTATTCCTACAGTCATAGGTATTGCTATTGAAGTTGATATTCCGTTTGTTTCTATTGTATTACCTGATAAATATTTACCGTCAAATAAAAAATAGCTCAAGCCAGAATAAACATAAGGTGTAACTTTTGGCTTGTCATTATGTAAATTGAAATCAAAAAAATTAAATTCAATCCCTGCAGACAATTCCTTTATGTTGTTTACAAAACTATAGCCTCTATTGTATCTGCCCGCTTCTTCTGAATCCCTGTCATCGGAAGAAATCTGAGACTGAGTATATGAGAGTCTATAGGAGTGTCTTGGGCTTTTATTCCATTTGTATAGAATTCCAAAGGCGGGTTCGTTAGGGTAAATGTAATTTGTCAGGCCAACATCTCCTACATAGTTACTTCCGCCAAGAAAAACACCTACCTCATGAATTTGGGCATGGTTAATTGTGTAGGCAAAAAAACACAAAAAAGAAATGAAGATTTTGTTCATAAAAATAAAAATTGCGTGCAAATATAATAATTATCAATAGGAATCAATACCCATTGTGAGAATAGTACATTTTTTTAAGAAGGTGATGGTCTAAGTAATGGGTTTTAATGACTGTAAACGAAGAAGTGGGTACTATTCGTATATAAATTGATTTAATTTCTTCTGTCTTCTCCCCAAAGTAATTTTGTTCTTAGGGTTTTTAAAAATGTTTCTTCTGGAATTTCTACCATATTGATCTGGAAAGAGGTTTTTTTTATGGTTAGAATCGAATCGTTTTTAACGGTCTTTAATCTAGAATCTAACGAAACCAAGTATTGGTCTTCTCTACCGGATACTTTTAGCCTGATTTCGGTTTCATCTGGAACAACAAGCGGTCTGGCATTTAGGTTATGAGGAGCTATCGGTGTAATGACTAGGCTTTTTACATCTGGAGTTAAAATTGGACCGCCACAACTCAACGAATAGCCTGTAGATCCTGTTGGAGTAGCTATAATTAAGCCGTCTGCCCAATAGGAGTTCAAAAACTCGTCGTTTAAATAGGTTTCTATCGTGATCATCGATGTGGTGTCTTTTCGGCTCACTGATATTTCATTCATGGCAAAATCAAGTTCATCAATAGCTTCGTTATCTGGCGAACAGGATAAACTCAACAAGGTTCTTTTTGAGATTGTGTATTTTTTATCGATAACGAATTGCATGAATTCGGCAATGTTTTCTTTTTGTACAGTAGCCAAGAATCCTAATCTTCCGGCATTTATTCCTAACAAAGGAACGCCTGAGTTACGAACAAGGGTTATGGCTCTTAAAATGGTGCCGTCTCCTCCGATGCTGATCAACATGTCAAAACTTTTGTCCAATTCTGTGTGAGAAGAAAAAGTTTTGTATTCTTTTTTTACAATGTTTTTCTCGTGCAACATTTTTAAGAAATCGGATTCAATAACCATTTCCACATTATTATTTTTGAAAAACACAAAAATGTCTTTAATGATGGGTTCTGTGCTTACTAAATAATATTGACCGTAAATAGCTACTTTCATTTTGTTGTTGAATCTGTTGGTTTATTTTGTTTTTGTTTTTAAAATCTATAGGAACAGTTACATGTTCAGGTATTTGTCTAGATAATCTGAACGTTCTTTTAAATTATTGATATAATTGTCTTCATGATGATCGGAGATGATTTCGTAACTATACCTTCTGAAAGTCTGAATAATATCATTCAAAGAGCCTAAATTAATTTTCATGGTTACTTGAACAGTGTTTATGTCAGATTCTGAAATGAAAAGACCTAAAAGTTTGCCGTTGTTACTTTCGACAATTTGCACGATTTGACTCATCGAGTAATCAACTGTGTTTTTCTTGACGATTATAATGGAACCTTGCTCTTTTAGAAATGGGGTTTCATGAAAAAATTTAATGATGTCTTCAATTTCATAATACCCAATATATTTATTGCTTTCATCCAAAATAGGTACTAGGTTGGTGTGGTTCTTTGCGAAAATTTCCAATACATCCAACCAAATCATATTGGATCTGACAAAAAAATGTTCCAGCGTAAATTTATAATCGAGTATTTTTTTGTCACTGTCAAAAGTTTCTATATCATCAGCAGCAATACTTCCAATGTAGATTCCCTCTTCTATAACTGGAAAATGGGAGAAGTTTAAATCATCAAAAAAGTCTCGAACAGCACCAATAGTTTCATGGCCGTCAATTGCTTTGTAGTCGTTTGTAATATAGTCTTTAATATCTGTCATAAATCTATCCTCAATAATTGACGCAAAATAATCAAAAATATACAGAATCTGCTACCTTTTACTTTGTATTTTTGTCAAAATAAATTTAAAAATTACTCTTTTAATTCCTGTTTCTATGACAAAATTAAGCGTTAATATAAATAAAATTGCCACTTTGCGTAATGCGCGTGGTGGAAATGTGCCTGATTTACTTAAAGTGGCCACTGATATCCAGAAATTTGGTGGGCAAGGAATCACTATTCATCCACGTCCAGACGAAAGACACATTCGGTATCAAGATGCCCGAGATTTAAAGTCGATTGTTTATACGGAATATAATATTGAAGGAAATCCAGAAGGGTCTTTTATAGATTTAGTGCTCGAAGTTAAGCCAACGCAAGTAACTTTAGTTCCGGATGCCGTTGATGCCATTACATCAAATGCGGGTTGGGATACCATAAAACATGCTTCGTTTTTGACCGAAATCGTTCAGGAGTTTCAACGAAATGGAATTAGAACATCAATATTTGTTGATCCCGTTTTAGAGATGATAGAAGGAGCTAAAATAATCGGAACCGAAAGAATAGAATTGTACACCGAAGCTTTTGCCCATGAATATGGCTTAGGGAATAAAAAAGGAATTGAGCCTTATGTGGCTTCGGCTGTTTTGGCAAATGAATTAGGATTAGGAATCAATGCGGGTCACGATTTAAGTTTGGATAATATTCAGTTTTTCAATCAAAATATACCAGGACTATTGGAGGTTTCCATTGGACATGCCCTTATTTCTGAAGCGATTTATTTAGGGTTGGAAAATGTGGTAAATATGTATTTGCAAAAATTGAAATAGTTTTATAATATCGATCAATGATTCCAGAATACAGGTTTTAATCTGCAATCTAAAATCTACTCCCGATAATTATCGGCACTAAAATCACACACAATGCTCTACTCAAAAATAGAAGGCTCAGGTAAACCACTATTAATTCTTCACGGCTTTCTTGGAATGTCCGATAATTGGAAATCACTCGGAACTCAATTCGCTGCCGATGGTTTTCAGGTTCATTTGTTAGATTTAAGAAATCATGGACGTAGTTTTCATTCGGAGGAGTTTAGTTATGAACTAATGGCTCAAGATGTGTACGATTATTGTCAAGCCAATCACCTAAATAAAATCAATATTATCGGCCATTCTATGGGCGGTAAAACAGCTATGCTTTTTGCGGCTTTGCATCCAGAATTAGTAGATCAATTAATTGTTGCCGATATTGGACCTAAATTTTATGCGCCACACCATCAGGATATTTTGGCGGGATTAAATGCGGTTGATTTTTCAATCAAACCAAGTCGTAACGATGTGGAAGAAACCATGAAGAATTACATTCCTGATTTTGGAACACGTCAGTTTTTGATGAAAAGCCTATATTGGGCAGAGCCAGGGCAATTGGCGTTCCGATTTAATTTGAGTGTTTTTAACGGTAAAATAAATGAAATTGGTAAAGCATTAGCTCCCAATTTAATTTTTGAAAAGCCAACACTTTTTATTCGTGGAGGGAATTCAAATTATATTTTGGACAGTGATTTTGAAAATATAAAAAATCATTTTCCGAATTCTAAAATTGAAACTATTCCCAATGTAGGGCATTGGCTTCATGCAGAAAACCCAGCTCTGTTTTATGAATTAGTAAGTACTTTTTTAAAATAAAATAAAATGGAATATTATTTTTACTATATTTATTGAAATTTTAAAAGGACATTTCTATGAATTTACTAATTAGAATCATTGTTACGGCAGGATTGGTTTTTGGAATAGCCCATTTTTTGCCGGGTGTTCATGTTGCCGGACCAGCTACGGCAATGGTCGTTGCAATTGTTTTGGGACTGCTTAATATTTTTATAAAGCCTATAATGGTACTGCTAACCTTACCTTTTACAATCGTTACTTTAGGATTGTTTTTATTGGTTGTAAATGCAATAATTATTTTACTTTGTACTAAAATTGTCGGTGGTTTTACTGTTGATACTTTTTGGATTGCAATGATTTTTAGTGTTGTTTTATCCCTTTCCCAGTCTATCATTTTTTCAATTATTGGTAACGATAAGTAGTGTTAAATTAGTTTTAAAGTTAGTGTGTTTATTTCTACATTAAAGCTGAAATGACCTAACTTTGTCTTAAGTTTTTAATCAAATGAATAAAAAAATCTACATATTGCTACTCGCTGTATTTGGTTTCTTATGGATGTCAAGTGTGGCTTTTGCATGTGGGAATAATTATTCAGATAAGGACTCTTGTAAAAAAGAAGTTTCTTCAAAACAAGAAACAAAACATTGTTGTGATACCCATAACAATGCCAATGGAAAACGACACCATGGGTGCGGCGGAAAATGTGGACATTCGAATTGTAATATTCCTGCCGTGCAAATTGCCATTGTTGCTTCTTTTGCAACAGAAATAAATGCTAAAACATTCTTTTTTTATACCAAAAAAGAAAATTTTAATGATCTGAAAACCACAATTTCTTCTGGTTTTAAATCGATTTGGCTCATTCCTAAAATAGGCTAAATTTAATTTTGACAGCCATTGGTGTGTCAAATCGAAAGCAAATCTTGCTTTAAATCCTTTTTTAATCGGCTAACGGAGTTATTTAATTATAGTTTTTTGCTATTATTTGATTATGCTCTAGTCTATTCAATTCAAAATTATTTAAATTTAAAACAAAACGACAATTCACTAAATCGAAAATTTCGACGAAGTCAATTCCTTGTTTATTAAAATCAAAAAAAATGAAAAATTTAATTATCGTATTAAGCGTGTTCTTAACAGTAATTACAGTAGCATCTGCCCAAGTAGACACAAAAAATGAAGCTCAAAAAACAACTTATGCCTGTCCGATGCATCCGGATGAAGTAAGCTTGATCGAAGGCGGATGTAGCAAATGTGGAATGAAAATGGTTATAACCACGGAACGAAAATACAATCCCGCAGTTAAAGGAAGTCAAGCCAGTAGTGAGGTTGTTACAAAATATATCTGTACAATGGATGGAGCAACTTCAGCTAAACCAGGAAAATGTCCTAAATGTGGCATGAAAATGACAAAACAAAAAGTTCAAGAAACGACTTATGCTTGTCCGATGCATCCAGATGAAGTAAGTTTGATCGAAGGCGGATGTAGCAAATGTGGAATGAAAATGGTAAAAACTACCAAGCTCAACCATGATACTGCAGGCAAAGGTCAAAAAACAAGTACAGAAGTTATTACTAAATATGTTTGCACAATGGATGGAGCTACTTCTGATAAGCCAGGAAACTGCCCTAAGTGTGGTATGAAAATGACTGAAAAAGAGAATCTTAAAAAATAATTTCATCATATAAAATTTGAATCTCTTTTTATTCCAATTTAAGGGTCATTACAAATAATTATTTGCGATGAGTTTCTTACAAAGGCAATGATTGATTGAATAGAGTAGCATTCATATTTAAAATAAATTTCAAAAAAATGAAAAATACAATTATAGCCTTACTAATAATGATATTCGGGCTGGTTTCCTGTAACCAAAAAAACAATGAGAAAGCCTCAGAAACAAAAACGCCAACTGAAGACACGACACAAGTGTACGCCTGCCCAATGCATCCTGAAATAACAGGAAAAAAAGGAGATACTTGTTCCAAATGCGGAATGGAATTAACCGAGAAAGTAAAGTAAAAATAGCAATCCTATCAGTCCCGTCCCGATAATTATCGGGAGTTATCGGGACTGATAGGGTTAAAAAACAAATCAGATGGTAGAAAAATTGATATCATTCTCACTGCGAAATCGAGTGGTTGTATTGCTGGTTTCCGCTTGCTTATTTGCTTGGGGAGTTTATAGTGTGCAACAAAATCCCATCGATGCCATTCCTGATTTATCCGAAAATCAAGTTATTGTATTTACGGAATGGATGGGAAGAAGCCCACAAGTAATAGAGGATCAAGTGACCTATCCTTTGGTTTCCAATTTACAAGGGATTCCAAAAGTTAAGAATATTCGAGGCGCATCAATGTTTGGGATGAGTTTTGTTTATATCATTTTTGAAGATAATGTAGATACCTATTGGGCAAGAACCCGTGTAATGGAGAGATTGAATTTTGCACAACGATTGTTGCCACAAAACGTAGTCCCAACATTAGGGCCTGATGGTACGGGAGTGGGACATATTTTTTGGTATCATTTAGAGACTAATGGTATGGATTTGGGAGAACAAAGAGCCTTACAGGATTGGTATGTGAAGTTTGCTCTGCAAACGGTACCCGGTGTGGCCGAAGTAGCTTCGTTTGGTGGTTTTGAAAAGCAATACCAATTGGTTTTAGATCCACTAAAAATGCAGTACTACAAGGTGAGCATGATGGAAGTGATGAATGCCGTCAAAGCGAATAATAATGATGTTGGTGGTCGAAAATTTGAAATGAGTGATATGTCCTATATAATAAGAGGTTTAGGATATGTAAAAAATATAAAGGATGTAGAAAACATTGCAATTAAGGATTACAACGCTGTTCCTGTTACCGTAAAAGATATAGGTTCCTTACAAATGGGGGGAGATTTGAGGTTAGGAATTTTTGATGAAAATGGTACAGGCGAAGTGGTTGGAGGAATTGTGGTTATGCGATATGGCGAAAATGCCGATAAAGTAATAAAAGCGGTCAAATTAAAAATGAAGGAAGTCGAAAAAGGGTTGCCCGAAGGCGTAACTTTTAAAACCTCCTATGACAGAAGTGAATTGATTGAAAAAGCGATCGAATCAGTAAGAGGGACCTTAATCGAGGAAATGATTGCCGTTTCTATAGTGGTATTGTTTTTTCTTTTCCATTGGCGAAGTGCTTTAATTATCCTGATACAATTACCAATTTCCGTAGCGGTAGGATTTATTTTGCTGGAGGCATTTGGAATATCTTCCAATATTATGTCATTAACCGGAATTGCGCTTGCCATTGGGGTAGTGGTAGATGACGGGATTGTAATGGTCGAAAATGCCTATAGAACCATTTCGGAGAAACAGGAGGAAATGGATAATAACCAACAACCGACTTAAAATGACAAATAAAATAAAAAATATATTCAAAAAGGAACACGACCCATTATCGACTGAAGAACGATTAAAACTTATCGAAAGTTCTTCAAAATTGGTTGGGCCAGGTGTTTTTTATTCTACAATAATTGTAATTACTTCTTTTTTGCCTGTGTTCCTTCTTACAGGAATGGAAGGTAAATTGTTTAGCCCTTTGGCATGGACCAAATCGTTTATACTGATAGTCGATGCTTTTTTGGCGATTACGCTAACTCCTGTTTTAATTAGTTTTTTGTTGAAAGGGAAACTACGCCCAGAAAACAAGAATCCCATTAATAGAAAATTAGAAAGTTTTTACACGCCCATTTTGATTTTTTGTTTAAAATGGAGAAAAACAGTATTAGGAATTAATGTCATTGCGCTATTGATAGGAGTCTTGATGTTTACTCGCTTGGGTTCGGAATTTATGCCTCCGTTAGACGAAGGCTCTGTTTTATTCATGCCCGTTACCTTGCCCGATGTTTCCAATTCTGAAGTAAAGAGAATTTTGCAAGTACAGGACAAACTCATCAAATCGATACCCGAAGTGGTTCATGTTTTGGGGAAAGCCGGACGAGCCAATACCGCTACGGATAATAGTCCGATAAGTATGATAGAAACAATTATTTTGTTGAAACCAAGACAGGAGTGGAGGGAAGGGATAACCAAGAACGATATTGTCACGGAAATTAATAATAAACTGCAAATTCCGGGAGTGACAAATGGTTTTACACAACCGATTATCAATCGCATCAATATGCTTTCTACAGGTATTAGAACGGATGTAGGGATTAAAATCTACGGAGCTAGTTTGGATACTATAAATGTTTTGTCCCAAAAAATAAAAAAAGCTCTTGAAGGTACTTCTGGGGTAAAAGATTTATATGCAGAACCCATTACGGGAGGGAAGTATATTGATATTGAGGCAAAACGGGAAGTTATTGGTAGATATGGACTCACCATAGATGATATCAACAATGTCGTGGAAGCGGCTATTGGGGGGATGAAACTAACCACAACTATTGAAGGTAGACAACGATTCTCTGTAAACGCAAGATACGCACAAGAGTATCGAAATAGTATAGAAGCTTTGAAAAAGATACAAGTACAAACAATGGAATTTGGTCCTATCCCATTAGAAACGGTTGCCGATGTTAAAATAAGTGACGGACCACCTATGATAAATAGTGAAAATGCAATGCTTCGTGGGAGTGTTTTATTTAATGTTCGAGATCGGGATTTAGGAAGTACCGTAAAAGAAACACAGGAAAAACTCGATGCCATGATGACCAAAATGCCTAAAGGCTATTATGTGGAATGGAGCGGACAATGGGAAAATCAAATTAGAGCCAATAAAACATTGAGTTTGATATTGCCCATCGTTATCATTATTATATTCCTGGTTTTATATTTCACCTACCATTCCATGAAGGAAGCTATAATCACAATGATAACGGTTCCGTTTGCTTTGATAGGAGGAGTGTTTTTGGTTTATTTTTATGGAATTAATTTATCCGTTGCCGTTGCCGTTGGGTTTATTGCCTTGTTTGGGATGGCGATTGAAACGGCAATGTTAATGACCATCTATTTGAATGAAGCTATGAACAAGATGGTAGCAAAACACGGCAATAGTTCAGAAACCATAACTGAAGCTATTTTGAGAGACTACATTATTGATGGTTCAGCCAAAAGATTGCGTCCAAAATTAATGACGGTTTCGGTGTCATTATTTGGGTTAATACCCATACTTTGGGCAACGGGAACAGGGGCAGATGTGATGCTCCCAATTACCGTTCCGCTTATTGGGGGAACCATTACCTCGACAATTTATGTATTATTAGTAACTCCAATTGTTTTCGAAATATCCAAACTTCGGGAATTAAAAACAAAAGGAAAAATAGAACTTATAGATGTCAAAGAATAATTATTTTCTCGTTATAAGTGTTTTGATTTTAAGCGTTATAAATGGTAATGCTCAAACACTTTCGTTGGATGCTATCTTGAGTACGATCAAGGAAAATAATCCGCAATTAAAAATGTACGATGCCGATATTCAAAGCATGGATGCTGCTGCAAAAGGAGCAAAAAGCTGGATGCCTCCCCAAGTGGAAACCGGTTTTTTTATGACACCCTATAATGCAAAACTCTGGAAAGCTGATGAAATGTCATCCGGGATGGGTTCCTATATGCTAGGCGTTACCCAAATGATACCCAATACCAGAAAACTAAAAGCCGATTCTAACTATATGAATGCAATGTCTTCTGTGGAAACAGAAAACAAAAATTACACCATCAATCAATTGAATGCCGTTGCCAAAACCAATTATTATCAATGGCAAGTTGCGTTAAAAAAAGTTAAAATAGCTAATGAAAATTTGTCGCTTTTAAGCTATATGATTAAAAGTATGGAAATTAGGTATCAATACAACATGGATAAATTGCCCACTTATTATAAAGCAAAATCCCAATTTAGCGCCTTGCAAAGTATGATTGTGATGCTGGAAAATGACATCTCTAAAAGTAAATTTATATTGAATTCATTGATGGCAAGGGATAAATACACTTCGTTTGAGATTGATACGATCTATAAATTCAAAGAATACAGCTTGACGGAAATGGATACCGCGAAACTTTCACAAAACAGAAGCGACATTAAAGCCATTGAAAAAACAATGGAAATCAATCGGTTGAAAGTGGAAGTGGAAAAAGCAAAACAATTGCCGGAATTCGGAATTAAATATGACAATATGTTTGCTTTTGGCAATCAGCCGCAACAGTTTAATTTAATGGGAATGATCACAATTCCCATGCCGTGGTCAACCAAAATGAATAAAGCCAATATCAATAGTTTTCAAATTAAAAATGAAAGCCTGAATTGGCAAAAGCAAATGATTTTGAACGAGACAACCGGAATGATTATGGGAATGAACTCCGAGTTGACTAATTTGAAAAAACAATATGAAATTGCCAATAAACATATTATTCCGGCTTTGCGAAAAAATTATGATACGTCAATAATAGCGTGGCAAAATAACACGGGAGATTTATTTGCGGTTCTCGATGCTTGGGAAGCCTTGAATATGGCTCAAATTGAGGCGTTGGAAAAACTGCAAAGTATTTTGGCAACACAAGTAGAAATTGAAAAACAACTAGAAACGAACTAATGATAACCCGTTGGGTATAATTCTGTTTAAATAAAAAACAAACCACATAGATGCATAGATTTACAACTAATAATTAAAGAAAGAATAGAAAATAGCACTATTTTTCACATAGATTGACTATGTGAAAAGTAAAACATCTATCAAACTCTTTTTAAAAACTATAAATTCTATGCTTCTATGTGGTTAAAAAACATTTACACCCAACAGGTTAATGATAAAATGAGCATAATCGTAAATTGGTCTTAAATACCAATGACGATACGCGAATTACATTTGACCAATAAAAAGTAATAAATATAACAAATGAATAACTATTTAAAATATGGGTTGGTTTTTATAGGGATTTTGGTTGTTGGAACTGCAATCTATTTCTTTGCCTTGCCATCAGATAATCATTCTGTAAGCGAGCATCAAGATGCCGTTTACACCTGTTCGATGCATCCCGAAATTAGAAGTGACAAACCCGGTAAATGTCCTATATGCGGAATGACTTTGGTAAAAAAGGTAATAGAAAGTCATGTTGTAGAAAATCAATCTATTGACAATCTTTTGAAACCGACCGATAATTTTGTTATCGGGAATTACCAGACCACAACCGCAGTAGACACCACAATTAACAGCGAAATAAAATTACCCGGTATTGTGGCTTATGATCCAAATTCAGCTGTGAATATTGCCGCTCGAATAAGCGGAAGAATAGAAAAAATGTATGTTCATTATAAGTTTCAGAGAATAAATAAAGGACAGAAACTCTTTGATTTATATAGTCCGGAATTATTGACCGAACAGCAAAATTTTATTTATTTAATTTCTAATGATGTCGATAATGTGTCGATTATTAAAGCGTCAAAACAAAAACTACTACTTTATGGAATGACAGAAAGCCAGATCAATGCATTGTCCTCTTCCAGAAAAGTAAATCCTCGAATCAGTATTTATAGCCCAGCTCATGGAATTGTTGCAGGAACGGAAAAAATGGAAAATACGAGTGCTCCTGAAATGTCAAATGTGGGCAACAACACCGAAGCATTAAATATAAAAGAAGGGAGTTATGTGAAAAAGGGAGAGACAGTTTTTAAACTGCTGAATACTGATGCTGTATGGGGTGTTTTTAATATTATTCAAGGTTACAATAGTCTAATAAAAATAAACGAATCAATAGTCATTACTTCAGAATTGGATAAAAATGATAGCTTTAATGCAAAAATAAATTTCATAGAAACGCAATTTAATGCAACAGACAAATCCAACAGAATTCGGGTTTATTTGAATAACAGTACGTTGAAGTGGCCAATTGGTTTGAGATTGCAGGGCATTGTAGAAACAAGTCCAATAAAAGGAATTTGGTTGCAAAAAGAAGCAATGGTAAGTGTTGGAGTCCAAAAAATAGTTTTTATAAAAAAGGAAAATGGATTTAAGGCAATTGCAATAAAAACTGGAAAAGAAATGGATGATTTTGTTCAGATAGTAAATGGTCTTTCTGTGAAAGATACAATTGCTAAAAACGCACAATATCTAATGGATAGTGAGAGCTTTATTAAAACCACAAAAAATCATGAGTAAAAGGATAAAAATAATGGGTCTTTTGTCAATACTGTTTTCGGTATTTATAGCTTGTAATACCAAAAAAGAGGAAGATCATAGCATGCATGAAAAAAAAGAAACAGTTTTCTATACTTGCTCTATGGATCCTCAGATAAAAGAAGATAAACCAGGGAAATGTCCTATTTGTCATATGGAGTTGACTCCCATAAAAAATAATGATAAAGAAACAAACGAAATCAGTTTGAGTAAGCAACAAATACAGTTGGGGAATATTACCACTCAGACTATTGGAACAACCCAAAGTGATTTAGAGCAGAAGTTCACGGGTGTTTTGACAGTTAATCAAGAAAAAATAAATACCCTTTCTACCAGATCAATGGGGCGTATTGAGCGATTGTATTTTAAAACTGTCGGCGATTATGTGAAAAAGAATGATCCCGTTTATCAATTGTACAGTGAGGAAATTGCCATAGCCAAACAAGATTATTTTACGGCATACAAACAACTATCGATGCCTGGTGATTTTGGGAAGAACGCCCAAAATATGTTCCGTGCAGCCAAGCAAAAACTACTTTTTTATGGCTTGTCAAATACGCAAATTGAAAATATAAAAAAGAGTGCAGACGTTTCGCCCTATACTACTTTTCACAGTACGTACAGCGGTACCGTTTTTGAAATAATTGCCACCGAAGGCAGTTATGTCATGGAAGGTTCCGGTCTGATTAAAGTAGCCGATTTAAATACTCTTTGGCTTGAAACGCAGGTAAACATAAACTATGCTAAAACGTTGCGCATTGGTCAAACGGCACAAATATCGTATACTGATTTTCCAGAACAAACAAACCAAGCGAAAGTTACATTCATCAATCCAGAAGTGAATACAGACACGAGACTGCTTCTCATTCGGTTGGAAGTTCCGAATCGAAATTTACAGCTAAAACCGGGAATGCAGGCTGTCGCAAAATTAAAACAGTCCAATATCAAAGGATTGTTTATCCCCATTGATGCGGTAATCCAAGATCAAAATGCATCGTATATTTGGGTAGAAAAACGGCCAGGTGTTTTTGAAAACGTAATGGTGGAAACAGGCGTTGAAATAAACGGAATGATTGAGATTATATCGGAAATAGATCCTTCAAAAAAAGTTGTGATTACTGGAGCTTATGCTATAAACAGTGAATATAAATTCCGAAAAGGTAGCGATCCAATGGAAGGACATAAGATGTAAAATTTTATAAAAACAACAGTATGACCAATTTCAACCCAATCATCCAAAACGAATTGAGTAATGGAAACAAATATCATTAATGATCACACAAGGCAAACAAACTGGTATGTCATAACAGGCGGACCAAGTTCAGGTAAAACGACAACTGTAACCCTGCTTAAAGAAAGAGGGTATGTTACCACGATGGAACACGCCAGACACTTTCTCGATACACAACGCCTGAAAGGAAAAACAATACAGGAGATCAGAAGTAATCAACGGGAATTCCAGTTAGGGGTTTTAGACATGCAGATTGAACAAGAGAATGAAATTTCACCGGATGTTCTGGTGTTTCTTGACCGTGCCATTCCAGATGCACTTGCCTACTATCGTTTTTTAAACCTTCCGGTAGATAAAAAACTGACAGAGGCACTGCGGACAGTCTCCTATAAAAAAGTTTTCATTCTCGATTGTCTTCCTTTGGTAAATGATTATGCAAGGAATGAAAATGTAGAAGCGCAGAAAAAAATCCATGCACTTATTACAGAAGTTTATGAATCCTTGCCTTTCCCAGTTGTACACGTTCCAATACTCCCGACAGCAGAAAGAGTAGATTTTATTTTGAATAATCTTTAATGCAGCTAATAAATGATTGTAATATGGAATTCTACCAACATCATATCGATACTGTCATTAATCAATTCAACAGTAATGCTGAAAATGGTCTAAGCGAAAATACAATCGAAAAGGTTAGGAAAAAGTATGGCACTAATGTACTGAAAGTAGAGAATTCAAAAAATGTTTTTAAAATACTTTTCGGTCAATTCACAAGTCCGCTAGTTCTCATTTTGATTGTTGCATCCTTAGTGGCGTATTACTTAGGGCAGCCACGCGATGGTTCCATACTTTTAATTATTGTAATCTTGAATTCCCTCATTGGTTTCTATCAGGAATGGAAAGCCGAAAATATTCTTGCCTCACTTAAAAAGTTGATTGTAAACAAATGCACGGTTGTAAGAGAAGGTAAAACAATTGAAATTTTTGCAGAAGACCTTGTGCCCGGTGATCTTGTAAAGCTATATGAAGGTGACGGCGTTCCCGCAGACATTCGTTTGCTTTATTCAAATGGCTTTGCTGTAAATGAATTTATTCTCACTGGGGAATCATTGCCTTCAAGCAAAGACCATTTATTTTCTACCGATATAACATTGCCTCTTGCTGAAATAAAAAATTGTGTTTATATGGGAACAACGGTTGCTCGTGGTGAAGCAATCGGTATTGTTTATGCAATCGGGATACAAACGGAAATTGGTAAAATAAGTGCTAGCTCTCAGGAAATTAAGTCTGCAGATTCCCCTGTACAAATTGAAATTGCAGATGTTGCAAAGAAACTGACCTATGTAACTCTATTCGTTGGAGTCTTCCTGTTTGCTACGCGATTATTACTAAATGATTCAATTGCATTGGCACTTGTTTTTTCCGTAAGCGTTGCCGCCGCAATGGTTCCCGAAGGATTACCTGCGCAAATTTCAATGGCACTGGCACTGGCAGTTGGAAGGTTGGCTAAAAGAAAAGCAATAATAAAAAAGATTGTTTCGGCACAAACATTAGGTTCAGCAACTGTCATAGCATCAGACAAAACAGGAACCATTACTAAAAATGAAATGACCATCACGGGGTGTTACTTCAATGGCAAATCCTTTACGGTTTCAGGATTGGGTTACGAACCTCTTGGAAGTATTTCTGACGATCAAAGCAATGTTTTAAAAAAAGATTCTTTAGGAAATTCTAAACTATTTTTTCTTTCTGGATTTCTTTCTTCCACCGGAAAAGTGAGTCCCCCCGATAAATACCATCCTTCTTGGTATTGCATTGGTGATCCTACAGAAGCTGCATTTGCAACGCTCGCATTGAAAGCCGGATTCACATTAGAAGAAATTGAAAAAGAATACCCTTTGATAAAAGCATTTGGATTCGATTCATTTCGTAAAAGAGCTTCGATTATTCGTGGCCATCAAAATAAAATTATTTCTTCTGTCAAAGGCTCTATTGAATCCATATTGCAAAAATCAATAAAAATCATTTCTGACGGAAATATAAATGAATTGACAGATGCACAAAGACAGCAAATGCTGTCTATGTCAGAAACATTTTCTGAAAATGCACTACGGGTAATTGCCATTGCATACAAAGAAATTGAATTTAAAGATGATTATACGATTGACGATGCTGAACAAGGATTAATCTTTGCCGGATTCGTTACTATGTTTGATCCGCCACACGAGGAAGTGAAAGAAGCTATTGAATCTGTTTTCAAGGCACATATGAAAGTCTTTATGATAACAGGAGACAATGAAATAACCGCAAAAGCAATTTCTAAAAATATTGGTTTGATGAATGAAGGCAATGAGTTTCCGAAAATAATTAACGGAACCTCATTACAATCGATGACAGACCAACAACTGACGTCTGTTTTTAAAAATAGGGCAGTGATATTTTCAAGAGTGTCTCCCGATGATAAATTCCGCATAGTGGATCTGCTGATAAAACAGGGTGAAATTGTAGCAGTAACTGGTGATGGTGTAAACGATACGCTTAGTCTAAAGAGAGCCGACATTGGAATTGCAATGGGAAAAAATGGTTCTAAAGTAGCGCAGGAAGCTGCCAATATGATTTTACTGGATGATAATTTTTCCACCATTGTCGTCGCCGTAAAAGAAGGAAGAACCATTTTCTGGAATCTGGAAAAGAATATCAAAATAAATATTACCTGTAACATTGCTGAATTGTCTTGTGTTTTGTTTGGTTTTACAGGAGCTTTCTGGGGTATTGCAACGCCAATATTAGCTGTTCAGATTTTATTGATAGATATGGTGGGTGAATTGTTTCCGTTAATGATGTTGACTTATGACCCACCGGAAAAAAACATCATGGAAAATCCTCCCAGAAACCCGAAAGACAAAATTCTTACCAAAAACACAATGAATGGAATCCTAATCAATGGTCTGATTACAGGGCTAGTAGCTTATTCGGCTTTTTTAGGAGTGTTTTTACATAATCACCATCTTTCAGATCATTACGAAAAGGCAATCACAGTTACTTTTGTTTCCATAATCTTTGGTAATTACGCCAATGTACTTTCGGCAAGAACCGCCGGTAATGTTTTCGGGAAATATTTATTCTCAAACAAAAAACTTTTTATCGGTTTTTTGTTTTCCTTTTCTTGTGTTTTGTTGTTAGTTTACCTGCCATTGTTAAATCTTTATTTTCACACTTCTCCTTTACTGTTGGTAGATTGGCTATTCCCTTTGGCTTCGGGAATAATTTGTCTGACTGTTTTTGAATACCGTAAAAAAACAGAATACAAAAATGTATAATAGGGGTGTTTTTCTTAAAACAAATAAAAAACCATCATTTGCAAGCTAAATAAAAATCGGAGTTATATTGATTGACCAACATTCAAATTGAAAGTCTTATGGTTGAAACGGAGTGAAAATAAACGGGGAGGATTGAAATTATTTCAGAAATAAATCCTTCAAAAAAAGTTGTGATTACCGGAGCTTATGTAATAAACAGAGAATATAAATTCCGAAAAGGCAGCGACCCAATGGAGGGGCATAAGATGTAATGTTGTTTTGTCCCTTTCTCAGTCTATCATCTTTTCAGTTATAGGTAACGATAAATAGTGTTAAATTAGGATGCTTATTTTTGTATTAAAGCTGAAATGACCTAGCTTTGCCCTAACTTTTAATCGAATGAATAAAAAAATCTACATATTAGTACTAGCTGTATTTGGTTTCTTAATGATACCAAGTGCGGTTTTTGCTTGTGGTAATAAACATTCTAATAAAGTTTTTTGTAAAAAAGAAGTCTCTTCAAAACAAGATGCAAAAGATTGTTGTGATTCCCATAATAATCAAAATGGGAAACGACACGATGGCTGTGGCGGAAAATGTGGTCATTCGAATTGCAATATTCCTTCCGTGCAAATTGCCGTTATTGCCCCTTTTGTAGCAGAAATAAATACTAAAGCACTCTTTTTTTATACAAAAAAAGGAGGTTTTGATGATTTGAAAACCACTATTTCTTCCGGTTTTCAATCACTTTGGCTCATTCCTAAAATAGGCTAAATTCAATTTTGACAGCCATTAGTGTGTCAAATTCTAAGCAAATATTGCTTTAAATCTTCATTAATATAAGTTTAAATTGTTCGAACATGGTTTCAATGCTATAGTTTGACTGTTTTTTTACTTATTCATTTAAAAAAAAAATAATACACCATGAATTCATTAAAAAAAATAATGATGGTAGCATTAACAGTGCTTGCTATCACACAATCAAACGCGCAAATTAATAATGCCAAAATCGAAACGGTAAAGATATATGGTAATTGTGGAATGTGTAAATCTAAAATTGATAAAGCAGGAAGTCAAAAAAACATAGCGGAAGTAGTTTGGAATAAAGACACCAAAATGGCAACACTTACTTATGATTCAAAAAAAACAAATCAAGAAGAGATCTTAAAAAAAATTGCTTTGGCAGGATATGATAGTGATTTTTTTCTTGCACCAGAGAAGGCTTATTCCAGTCTGAACGGTTGTTGTCAATACGATAGAGAAGCAAAAGTGGAAATTCAAGCTGAATTAAAAAACGAAGTAGCAATCGAAAATATTTCTACCGTTTCAGTAAATCAAGAAACAAATCAATTGCAATCCGTTTTTGATAATTATTTTTTATTGAAGGATGCTTTAGTAAAAACGGATGGTAAAACAGCCTCCGAAAAATCAACAGCATTATTATCCTCTATTGCCGCTGTCAAAATGGAAACTTTAAAAGTGGAGGAGCATATGGCTTGGATGAAAGTGTTTAAAGATTTAACAGCCAATACAAAAAGTGTTTCTGAAACGCAGGATGTTGAAAAACAAAGAGATGTATTTAACTCATTGTCTCAAGAAGTTTATGAATTGATTAAAGTTTCAAAACCAAAAGAGGTGGTTTATTATCAATATTGTCCGATGAAAAAAATGAATTGGTTAAGTAAAGAAAACACAATCAAAAATCCATATTATGGATCTCAAATGTTGAGTTGTGGTAGTGTGGTAGAAACAATTAAATAATTAATTAACAATAAAAAATGAAAAATATAATTCTTTCAGCCCTAGTAATGGTATTCGTATTGGTCTCTTGTAACCAAAAAAATAAACAAGAAGAAACAGCTGTTACAACAACAGAAACTACTTCGCAATTGTATGCATGTTCAATGCATCCAGAAATAACAGGAAAAAAAGGAGACGAATGTTCTAAATGTGGAATGGAATTAACTGAACCTGTAAAAGCAACACCTGAAAAAGTTGTTGAACCCACATCAGAATCAAAAAATGGAGCTGGTGCTTTTTCTCTAACTGAAATACAAAGTGATTTCGCCAATATAAAAAATGCAATAGCTAAAAATGACACTAAACAAGCAGCTGTTGCAGGAAGATCTTTATATGAAGTTTTCAATAAAATAGATGTAAATTCTATTGATGCAAAACTCAAAAAAGACTATTTGGATATTGCCGAGAGTGCTAAAGAAAATGCAGAACATATTGGCGATAACGAAGGTAAATTAGACCATCAAAAAGAACATTTTGAAATATTAAGTAAGGATGTTAATGACTTAACTAAATTGTTCGACTCAGCTAAAAAATAATATATACATTTAAATAAAATTAAATTTTAAAAAATCAATAAAATGAAAAATATAATTCTTTCGATCCTATTAGTAACATTCACAATAGGTTCTAGTAATGCTCAAAACACAAAAGTGAAGAGCCAATTCTCAATCGATAAAATTGTTACCAATTATTTAACTTTAAAAAATGCGTTGACCAAAGACGATGCAAAAAGTGCTGCAAGTGCAGGTAAAGTTTTATATGCAGCATTTAATACTGTAAACGTAAATTCTATTGATGCAAAACTCAAAAAAGACTATTTGGATATTGCAGAGAGTGCAAAAGAAAATGCTGAACACATTGGTGATAATGCTGGAAAAATAGACCATCAAAGAGAGCATTTTGTTTCGTTAAGCAAAGACATTAACGATTTGATAAAACTTTTTGGTACTAAACAAAAACTATATCAAGATTTTTGTCCAATGGCAGATGATGGCAAAGGCGCTATTTGGATAAGTGAAATTAAAGACATCAAAAACCCCTATTATGGTTCTAAAATGCTTACTTGTGGTTCTATGAGAAAAGCATTGTAAGATGAAAAGAAGCATCAAAAAAACACTTTATACAGGGTTAATTATTTTTTTGCTAATACAATTGTATCAACCTGCTCGGAACGAAAGTTTAGAGCAGGATGTTACAACCGATTTTACAAATGCGTATAGCGTTCCTAAAAATGTAGAAACTATTTTGCGAACTTCCTGCTATGACTGCCATAGTAACAATACAAATTATCCTTTGTATTCGTATATCCAACCCGCCCGGTTTTTTATGGAAAGGCACATTACAGAAGGGAAAGAAAATCTAAATTTTAATGAATGGGGAAATTATAGTAACCGAAAGCAGAAGAATAAACTAGATAGAATTGCCAAACAAATTAAGTCTAGCGAAATGCCTTTAGCTTCATATACCTTAATTCACAGAAATGTCATCCTAACAGCTACTCAAAAAGAGGAAATAATCAATTGGATTAACAACATAACAAAAAATGAAAATTAAAACCTTAATTATAACACTATTAATTACGATTACAGCATCAGCTCAAAAAGTAGTCCGTTACGACCTCTATGTTCGTGATACAATAGTGAATTTTACAGGCAAAGAAAGACACGCTATTGCAGTAAACGGACAAATCCCTATGCCTACTTTAACCTTTACAGAGGGTGACATAGCAGAAATTTATGTGCATAATGAATTAGAGGAAGAAACCTCTACACATTGGCACGGTTTACTTTTGCCTAACAAAGAAGATGGAGTTCCCAATCTTACACAAATGCCAATCAAGCCACACACAACTCATAAATACACTTTCCCGATCATCCAACACGGAACACATTGGTATCATAGTCATTCTGGATTACAGGAGCAAATTGGAATGTATGGTTCCTTTGTGATGAATAAAAAAGCAGATGATCCAACCTTTAGAAAAGGAATTGATGATTTACCCACAGTTCCAATAGTACTAAGTGAATGGACGGATATGAACCCGAATAATATTCACAGAATGTTGCACAATGCAAATGATTTTCCTGCCATCAAAAAAGGAACAACACAAAGTTATACTGAAGCTATTAAGCAAGGGCATTTCAAAACCAAAGTGATAAACGAATGGAAGCGAATGAATGCAATGGACGTAAGCGACGTATTTTACGATAAAATTTTGATGAATGGTAAACCTAGTACTGATCTTAAGAGTATTGATGGAAAACCTTTAAAAGCAGGGGATAAAGTACGTTTACGAATTTCCAACGGTGGAGCTTCTTCTTATTTTTGGCTAACTTATGCAGGCGGAAAAATAACCGTTGTTGCTAACGATGGTAACGATGTAGAACCTGTAGAAGTCGATCGATTAATTGTTGGCGTTTCTGAAACGTATGATGTTGTTGTTACAATTCCTGCCGATAAAACCGCTTTTGAATTTTTAGCGACGACCGAAGATAGATTGTATTCAGCCTCTTATTTTATTGGAGATGGTATCAAGCAACTAATTTCGCCTCTTCCTAAACTCAAATATTTTGAAGGGATGAAAATGATGAACGATATGATGAAAATGAATGGTGATTTAGATGATATGGGAATGAGTATGTCTTACAATCAAATGGATATGAATGTGGTAATGTACCCAGAAATTACAGGTGAAACAAAGCCAAAATCGAAAGATAAAATGGGTGATAAGAAAATGACCGAAGCGGATTACAATAGTAATGCACTTTCAGATATAGTTACTTTGAACTACGCAATGTTGAAATCTCCAACAAAAACAATTCTTCCCAAAGAGGCTCCCGTAAAAGAATTAAGATTTGAACTTTCAGGAAATATGAATCGCTATGTTTGGAGTTTAGACAACAAAGTAGTTTCTGAAACGGATAAAATCCTAATCAAAAAAGGTGAAAATATTCGTGTTACAATTTACAACGGCTCTATGATGCGTCACCCAATGCACTTGCACGGACACGATTTTAGACTCTTAAATGGTCAAGGAGATTATGCTCCAATGAAAAATGTTGTAGACATAATGCCGATGGAAACAGATGTCTTCGAATTTAATGCGAATGTAGAGGGAGATTGGTTTTTTCATTGTCATATTTTATACCACATGATGAGTGGCATGGGTAGAGTTTTTACTTATGAAAACCAAGCTCCAAACCCAGAAATTCCAGATCCAAAATTAGCACGTCGTAAATTATTTGCCGACGATAGAAAATTTCACTTTATGGCAGAAAATGATTTTGCAACCAATGGCAACGATGGAGAGGCAATGTATCAAAGCACTCGTTGGAGCATTGGCACAGAATGGCGTTTAGGTTACAATGACCATCACGGTTACGAAACCGAAACACATATTGGGCGATATATTGGTAAAATGCAATGGATAATGCCCTTTATAGGTTTCGATTGGCGATACAGAAAAATGGAAGATGGCGAAATGGAAGAGAATATTTTTGGGCAAAAAAGTACCAAAGATGTACGTTCAGTTTTTAGTGCCGGTATTAATTTTACATTGCCTATGCTTATTGTAGCTCAAGCCGAAGTATTCACCGATGGAAATGTACGCTTACAGTTTGAACGAAAAGACATTCCGGTTTCTAAAAGGCTTCGAATGAGTTTAATGTGGAATACTGATAAAGAATATATGGCAGGATTGCGATATGTTATAAAACGAAATTTTGGTGTAACTACACATTACGACAGTGATATGGGACTAGGTTTTGGAGTAAATTTGAATTATTAGAAGACTTTAATTAATTTTTTTTTATAAAATTGGGAGTGAAAGTATATATCAAAAATATGGTTTGTGATCGTTGCATTATGGTGGTGAAGTCCGAGTTTGAAAAACTCGGTATTCACCCTGTTGCAATCGAGTTAGGTCAAGTAGAACTTTTGGAGGATTGGAATGAAAAAGACAAAGCAATTTTAAGTAAAAGATTAAATGAGCTTGGTTTCGAATTATTGGAGGATAAGACTATTGTTACCGTCGAAAGAATCAAAAACCAAATTGTAACCCTGGTCCATCATCAAAATTTAGATTTAAAGACCAATTTGTCCCATTATTTGGCGACTCATTTAGGTCAAGAATACAACGCCTTAAGTACTTTGTTCTCTGAAGTGGAAGGAATAACCATAGAGTATTATTTCATCGTTCAAAAAATAGAGAAAGTCAAAGAATTGTTGCGTTATAACGAATTGTCATTAAGTGAAATTGCTTTTAAAATGAATTACAGTGATGTCGCTCATTTAAGTAATCAGTTTAAGAAAATGACTGGAATGACTCCAACGAATTTCAAAAAAGCACTTGAAATCAAAAGGAGTCAGATTGATAGTTTATAAATTTTACAAATCATTTTAAAAATTCTACAAGAGTAGAAATGCATTATTTCAGAACTTTGAATAACTTAAATTAGTTAATTTTAATAGCCTTGTCTATTTGTAAAGCTATTTTTTAATTCAAAATTATGATACATACTTATACAATTACGGGAATGTCCTGCGATGGTTGCCGTTCGAAAGTGGAGAAAACATTAAATACGATTGAAGGAGTAAAAGCTTCGGTCACTTTGGATCCACCAATGGCAACAATCACGATGGAAAAACACATTCCTATTTTCCAATTCCAAAAAGCATTGTATGCCGTTGGGAAATACACCATCAGCGAAAGCGATTCGGTGGCAACAGTTCACAAACCGGATGATACGCCAGTAGCGAAATCATGCTGCAGCTCAAAAGGGTCAGGCGACAATCAGCACAAGAAAATCCAAAATAATAACCCAGGAAAATACTATTGCCCCATGTTTTGCGAAGGCGAAAAAGTCTATGACCAAGCAGGAGATTGCCCTGTTTGTGGAATGGATTTAGTGAAATACCCTGAATTAACCGTACAGAAAACACAGTACACTTGCCCGATGCATCCCGAAATTGTTAAAGATCAGCCAGGATCCTGTAGTATTTGCGGAATGGATTTGGTGCCAATGGCAACTGCCGATTCAGATGAAGAAAAGGGCTATAAAAAGATGTTGCGTAAAATGAAAATTGCGGTTGGATTTACAACGCCTATTTTCATTATCGCCATGTCGGACATGATTCCGAATAATCCAATGTATCAATTAATGGATGCAAACAGTTGGAATTGGGTTCAGCTATTTTTATCGTTGCCGGTTGTATTTTATGCCTGTTGGATATTCTTCGTTAGAGCTTGGAAATCCATACTAACGTGGAATCTCAATATGTTTACCCTTATCGGAATTGGATCTGGAGTGGCGTTCCTGTTTAGTTTGGTAGGCTTGCTCTTTCCAAGTATTTTTCCGCATGAGTTTAAAAATCATAACGGAGTTGTTTCGCTTTATTTTGAAGCCACAACCGTAATCCTTACTTTGGTTTTGTTGGGACAATTGATGGAGGCCAAAGCGCACAGCCAAACCAGTGGAGCCATAAAAGCATTATTGAAATTAGCCCCTACCGAAGCTACTTTGGTGGTTGACGGAAACGATTCTATAATCTCCATTCATGACATCAAGAAAGGCGATTTGTTGCGCGTCAAACCAGGAGAAAAAATCCCCGTAGACGGAAAAATCACCAGCGGAGCTAGTACTATAGATGAGTCCATGCTCACCGGAGAACCTATACCTGTTGACAAAACGGTGGGGGATGCTGTGAGTTCCGGAACTATTAACGGAACTAAATCCTTTGTAATGCTGGCCGAAAAAGTAGGGTCAGAAACCTTGCTTTCCCAAATTATACAAATGGTAAACGTTGCCAGTCGTTCTAGAGCACCCATCCAGAAGTTAGCAGATACCATTGCCAAATATTTTGTTCCCATTGTGGTGTTGGTTGCCGTGCTAACATTTGTTGTTTGGGCAAGTTTTGGTCCTGAACCCGCTTTGGTATATGGATTCATCAATGCCATTGCGGTATTGATTATTGCCTGTCCCTGTGCTTTGGGCTTGGCAACTCCCATGTCGGTTATGGTTGGAGTGGGGAAAGGGGCGCAATCGGGTGTTTTGATAAAAAATGCCGAAGCCTTAGAAAATATGAATAAAGTAAATGTTTTAATTACCGATAAAACAGGGACAATTACCGAGGGAAAACCTTCTGTGGAGAAAATCTATGTAATCGTTAAAGAAGAGGATGAGGTGTTACAATTTATTGCCTCACTCAATAAATACAGCGAGCATCCTTTGGCGGAAGCCATAGTCGATTTTGCGAAAGCGAGAAATATAGCTTTGTTAGAAGTCGAAGGTTTTGAAGCCATTGCGGGAAAAGGGGTTTTGGGCGCGGTATCGAATAAAAAAGTAGCACTTGGAAATCAAAAATTAATGGAACAAGTTAATGTTACTGTTTCAGATGATTTAGAAAATAAAATTAGTGCTGAGCAAAAATTAGGCAAAACCGTTTCGTATATAGGCATTGATGGAGAAGCTATCGGATTTGTATCAATTACGGATGCCATAAAAAGTACCAGTAAGGCAGCGATAAAAGAACTAATGCGTCAAGGAGTTGAAGTAGTAATGCTTACCGGTGATAATGAAAATACCGCCAAAGCAGTGGCTGATGAATTAGGATTATCATCTTACAAAGCCAGTTGTTTGCCAGAGGATAAGTTCGAAGAAATTAAGAAATTGCAAGCGCAAGGCAAAATTGTGGCCATGGCGGGCGACGGGATAAACGATGCTCCGGCTTTGGCGCAAGCCAATGTTGGAATTGCCATGGGAACCGGAACCGATGTCGCTATCGAAAGTGCCAAAATCACTTTGGTAAAAGGCGATTTGCAAGGCATCGTAAAAGCCAGAAATTTGAGTCATGCCGTGATGCAAAACATCAAGCAAAATTTAGTTTTTGCGTTTTTATACAATGTCTTAGGAATCCCAATTGCGGCTGGGGTTTTGTATCCTGTTTTCGGGATTTTGCTATCGCCCATGATCGCGGCTTTGGCCATGAGTTTTAGCTCGGTTTCCGTAATTGTAAATGCATTGCGATTAAGGAATTTAAAGCTTTAGAAAAACACCACTACTATACTTTTGGGCGTGACCGCCGCTAGAAAAAAGGGCTAGACACTTTGTCTTCATTGCCCTTTTCTCTAGCGGCGGTCGGGCTTCCCGATAGCTATCGGGAAGCGCTACTTCGGTAGCTAGCTGCAATCCCTCACGCATACCCAAGAACTTCAAGGGAAACGAGAGGGGTTTTGTTTTTATAAGAACTCTAGGGTTGAGGTAATAAAAAAAGATTAAGCGTGCTTTCTAAGTATTTTTGCACTATCAAAATAATAGTTGTTGTCAGACCGATACTTCCGAAATTAGGCGGAGATGTATGATTTTGTAGAACTTTAACCACTTCAATGGATTTGGGTATTTGGCTTAATATAAAAATGGTTTTATATTAAAGATGTTTTAGGAAATTCGTAACTAGGGATTAATTTAACTCAAAACCACCAATAACATCAGGGCAAACGCATCAGTTATTTTTACCGCAGATTCGCAGATTTTAATGAAAAATTTTATTCTAAATTAACCGCTTTCAGCGGAATTGGCGCAAATTGGTTTCTATAAAATCACAAAATTTAGTATTTCAAGTAATAAATCTGCGAATCTGCGGTTGTTTTTTTAACTCGTGCGTTTGCCCTGCCAATAACATGGTAACGTAGTAATCCAGATTACAGTGAAGTCAAAAATAAAAGCCTTTAGTAATTTCTCTCTGAAGGCAAATGCCCATGATGTTTTTTAAATGCAGTAGAAAATTTACTCACATTTTCATAACCAAAAGTATAAGAAATGTTTTTAATCAATAGAGAATCATTTGATAACATTTCTTTTGCCAAAGCCATTTGTTTTTCTTGAAAAAATTGAAACAATGACTTTCCTACCTCTTTTTTAAAATCAGTTTTTAGTTTAGAAGGGGAAATGCCAATTTCTTTTGACAAATGAGGTATTCCTGGAAATGGCTGATAAATATATCCGAGCAAAACTTCTGTAAGTGAAATACTACTATTTTGAGTTTCTTTTGAAATTTTAAAAAGAGAATACTGCAACAATTCTAATGTCTTAATTTTCAAGGATAGTTTATTATTGTTTGCATTTCCTATACTATGGGAAAAAATAGATGCCATGTCTTCAGTTAAGGTGTTGGTATTACAAAAAAAGTGAGGGATATTCATACTTTCTCTATCAGAATCAATAAAGTATTGGATAGAATTATAAAAACCGAAAGCATTCTCTTTTATGTTTTTCTCTAGCCATTGAGAAGAAAAATAGGCTACTAGGTGTATGGATTTTGAGTCTTTATGAAAAAAATTTATTGATTGTGCTTTTGGCTTACTAAAGATCCCACTATTGTTTTGAAAATTGTGACCCCCAATTAGTTGAATTTTTGCATCTGTTGTATCCAGCCGAAAAGCAAGGTTATAATAATCACTCGGTAAACTAGGGTCATATAATAAATTATGACTTGTATTTTTTTTAACATCCAAGTCAATATACATGAGCCATAATCCTTCTTCAATTTCTTGATATTCAAAGGTTCCTTTAGTAAATGGGTTGTTGGTCGTAATAATGTTATTATCAGGGTCCGGTTTATTATAAGGAATTCCAGATAAACTTTCGATCATTACTTGTGGAGAATTAGCAACAAAGGGTAGTATATAAAATCCATTTTTTTGTGTAACAATATATTTCTTTAGCTTAAAAAAGAATTTGTCTAATCGTTCTGCAAGCATTTCTTATTTGATTTTTGGATAATAAAGTTACAAATGTAAGCTGTTTTTCTATTAATAATTGTCCTATTGGAGGGTATATAAGTCTTATTGGAGGGTTGACGAGGATTTCTATGCGGTAGTTTTGCAAATTCTATAAATCAAATCACAGGAAACGTAACTATTAATAATGAATATAGACACAAAAAAGTCAAGTTTGGTGTTTTGTTCTTAGGACTCGGACTAACAGCACAGGCACAATAAGCAATTACTGCCACAGGCGGTAATGCTTCGGGTAGTGGAGGAACCGTTGCTTATTGGGTAGGGGGAATTGGTTATGCCACTAAAACAGGAACTACCGGTTCGGTATCGCAAGGCGTACAGCAATCTTTTGAAATACAGGTCTTAAATAAGTGTGTTTTAAATTTTTCGCATAGAAAGGTCTTATGCCGCTTTTCACTTCTCTTGTGACTAAGAAATTCCGTTTGATGCCTTTTTTTTATTAGGAACTTTTGCTCTAATGTAGTTTTGTCTTAGAAAAGAGAAAAAAGGCGAGCGATATTTATTTAAAAAAATAGGCTTGTTTAAGCGTTATGAAAAAAAGTGGAGCAGAACCCACTAAAAAAAAACGGGGCGGATTCTGAAAAGCCTTACGAATAGGGAAAACAAACATTAAAATATGAAAAAGAAAATTACTTTATTATTATCGTTACTAATCACAAATTTAGGAATTGCTCAAACAACATTTTTTTTTGAAAATTTTGAAACACCTAGCACAACATTTAGTTTAAATACCTCTGACTTAGGAGGCGCAACCTCAGGTCAAAACAGTTGGATTAAAAACAACAATTATAATGGAGGAAGTGGTTCTCTAATATGCATGGGGTTCCCTTTTAGTTATACGATTAATAATGTAGCGCCTCAAAATGCTCAAATTATAAATTCTCCAAATAGTACTTATATGCATATAATAAGCAGTAAAGCTCTTTCTGATGGAATCTTATGTGCCAGTTATATCGAAGATGATAATTTTTGTTATCTTTCTGAATCAAATTTTTTAAAAATGAACACAGGTGTTACAACAACTGGTTTTACAAATATTTCGATAAATTTTTGGTGGTTATGTGGTGGAGATACTTCATCTGGAGAATTATATTATAGTATAAATGGTGGAAATACATGGATATTGAGTTCATCAAACTATAATAATCAATTAGCATGGTCATTAGCTTCAGTAACAAACCCTGCTTGGGATAATCAATCTGACTTACGGTTTGCTTTTCGTTTTGTAAACAATCTTAGTAATACTACTAACTTAGGGTTTTCTATAGATGATGTTAAAATTTCAACAACAATGGTAACACCATTGCCAACGGCCTATATCGTTACAGGAGGAGGTGCTTATTGTGCAGGAGGTTCGGGAATGCCAGTTTATTTGTCGAATTCAGAAACAGGAGTTACGTATCAATTAAAAAATGGAGCTACTAATGTAGGTAGTCCTGTTTCTGGTACAGGAGCCGCAATCTCTTTTGGTAATCAAACTACAGCAGGAACTTATAAGGTAGAAGCTACTAGAACAGTTGGAGGTAGCACTGCTACGATGACAGGAAACCCAGTAGTAACGGTGACACCATTGCCAGCGACACCAACTATTACAGCAGGAGGTCCGACCACTTTCTGTACAGGAGGAAGTGTTACATTAACTTCATCTTCTGCAACAGGAAACGTTTGGTCTACATCAGCAACTACACAATCTATAGTGGTGACTGCTGGAACAACTTATACTGTTGCAGTTAATAGCGGAGGTTGTGCTTCGGCTAGTTCTGAAGGAACTATAGTTACTGTCAATACAATTCCTGTTGCTCCAGCAGTTACTACGCCAATAACTTACAATCAAGGAGCAACAGCAACTCCACTAACCGCTACAGGTTCAAATTTGTTATGGTACCAGGCAGCAACCGGAGGTTCAGGTACTGCAACAGTTGCAACACCTTCTACGGCGACCGAGGGAAATGTTTATGTTTACTGGGTTTCACAAACAGTTAATGGTTGCGAGGGTTCAAGAGCTAAAATAAATGTTATTATAGCTGAGGCCGCCACGCCAGCAACTCACTTAAATTTTGATGGGGTTAATGATTATGTAAATTGTGGAAATAGTCCAACTTTAAATTTAACAGGATCTATTACTGTTGAATCAATGATTTATATAAATTCTTTAGTTAATAACCGTTGCATTGTTGGTAAAGATAATTGGAGCGCAAATACAGGGTATTCATTTTGGTTATCTCCAGATAATAAATTTGGATTAAGATTCGGAAATAGATCTTTTTTAAGTAATACTGTTGTGCCCAGGAATGAATATGTTCATTTATCAGCAACTTACAATTTAAGTACAAAAACTGTTTCAATTTTTTTAAACGGGGTTTTAGACAGGACTTATTCGAATGTTAGTAACCCAGTATCTAATTCAGGAAATTTATATTTAGGTACTCCACAAGATGCGGTAGGGAGCTCTTCTTATGCTTTTAATGGAAGTATAGACGAAGTTCGTATTTGGAATAGAGCGTTATCTCAAGCTGAAATTGTCAATAATATGAATTGCGAATTGCCAACACCTACTACACAAACAGGATTGCTGGCTTATTATCAATTCAATCAAGGAGTTGGTGCAACTGATAATGCAGGAGCAACTTCATTGACAGACGCTTCTGCAAATGCTAATCATGGGACATTGAATAACTTTGCTTTAACTGGAGCGGCATCAAACTGGGTAGCAGGTTCGCCTATTGTTACGGGAACTAATTGTCCTTATATAGTTCCTACGATTACTGTTACTGATATTAATAAAACATACGGAGATGTTAATTTTGATTTAGAAGCTACTTCAAACTCCCAAGGAGTCATTACTTATAGTATCGAAGGTGTTAATACAACTGGAACAACTTTAAGTGGAATCAATAACAAAACTGTGAATGTTGGAAATGCAGGGAGTTTGACTATTCGAGCTACACAAGCAGCAGATGGGATCTATGCCTCAGAAACAAAAGACATTACAGTAACAATCGGTAAAGCAACATTAACAGTAACTGCGGATACAAAATCGAAAGTATATGGTAATGCAGACCCTGAATTAACCTATCAGGTTACGTTAGGCGTTTTGAAATCAGGAGATGTGTTCACAGGTTCATTGTCTAGAAATGCTGGTGAAAACGTAGCAAATTATGCAATCTCAGCGGGAACTGTTTCTGCTGGTGCGAACTATAATGTGTCATTTGTGCCTGCAAATTTATCCATCACACCAAAAGCAATCACTATCACTGCGGATACGAAATCGAAAGTATATGGTGATGCAGATCCTGCATTAACCTATCAGGTTACGTTAGGCGTTTTGAAATCAGGAGATGTGTTCACAGGTTCGTTGTCTAGAACTGCTGGTGAAAACGTAGCAGATTATGCAATCTCAGCGGGAACTGTTTCTGCTGGTGCGAACTATAATGTGTCATTTGTGCCTGCAAATTTATCCATCACACCAAAAGCAATCACTATCACTGCGGATACAAAATCGAAAGTATATGGTAATGCAGATCCTGCATTAACCTATCAGGTTACGTTAGGTGTTTTGAAATCAGGAGATGTGTTCACAGGTTCATTGTCTAGAAGTGCAGGTGAAAACGTAGCAAATTATGCAATCTCAGCGGGAACTGTTTCTGCTGGCGCGAACTATAATGTGTCATTTGTGCCTGCAAATTTATCCATCACACCAAAAGCAATCACTATCACTGCGGATACGAAATCGAAAGTATATGGTGATGCAGATCCTGCATTAACCTATCAGGTTACGTTAGGCGTTTTGAAATCAGGAGATGTGTTCACAGGTTCGTTGTCTAGAACTGCTGGTGAAAACGTAGCAAATTATGCGATCTCAGCTGGAACAGTTTCTGCTGGAGCAAATTATACTATGACATTTCTACCTTCCAATTTATCAATCACAGCACGAGCAATTATGATTACTGCAGATGCAAAATCGAAAGTTTACGGTGGTGTAGATCCAGTATTAACGTATCAAGCAGTATTGGTAGGAGCAGATGTTCTTACCGGAAGTTTGACAAGAGCAGCTGGAGAAAACGTAGGTGTCTATGCGATAAGTTCAACACTTACAAACGACAACTATGACGTCACTTTTGTACCTGCAGACTTAACCATTATCAAAAAAGCGGTAACGGTAACTGCAGATGCAAAATCCAAAGTATATGGAGGTGTAGATCCTGTATTAACGTATCAAGCAGTATTGCTAGGAACAGATGTTCTTACAGGAAGTTTGACAAGAGCAGCTGGAGAAAATGTAGGTGTCTACGCAATAAGTTCAACACTTACAAACGACAACTATGACATCACTTTTGTACCCGCAGACGTAACCATTATCAAAGTAGCGGTAACGGTAACTGCAGATGCAAAATCCAAAGTATATGGAGGTGTAGATCCTGCATTAACGTATCAAGCAGTATTGCTAGGAACAGACGTCTTTACAGGAAGTTTGACAAGAACAGCTGGAGAAAATGCAGGTGTCTATACGATAAGTTCAACACTTACAAACGACAACTATGACATCACTTTTGTACCTGCAGACTTAACCATTATCAAAAAAGCGGTAACGGTAACTGCAGATGCAAAATCGAAAGTATATGGAGATGTAGATCCTGCATTAACCTATACTGTGTCACCAAGCTTATTATCAGGAGGGTCTTTTACAGGAATATTGACTAGAGCCGTTGGAGAGAATGTTGGGACTTATGCTATTGGACAAGGAAATTTAAGTGCTGGTTCGAATTATACCATTAGCTATAATGATGCCTCTTTTGTAATTACTAAAGCAGATCAGGTTATTACTTGGAATCAAATCTTAGAATCAGGATGCGATGGAGGAACAAGTACTGCATTAACAGCAAGTACTACTAGCGGTTTGCCATTAAGTTTTGCCTCTTCTAATACTAATGTGGCAAGTGTTTCAAATGGGGTTTTAGCGTATAATAATTATGGTGCTGCGACTATAACTGTTTCTCAATTGGGGGATATCAATTATAATGCTGCTCAATTAATCGTCTTGCCGGTATTATATACCCAGCCAAATTTAATCAGAAAACATTTTGACGATGTTATCTTCTTTGACAATAGTTCCAAAATTTTTAAATCCTTTAGCTGGTATAAGGATGGTATGTTGGTTTCTGGTCAAACGGCTCAATATTTTAAAGACAACGGAGTTTTAAATGGAACTTATTATGCTATGGCTACAAAAGTAGATGGGACAGTAGTTACCACTTGTCCTTTGACATTCTCTCCTTCAGTAGAGGTAGAATATTTAAAAATTGCGCCTAATCCTGTTAGTAGTAATTCAATATACCAACTCATCACTAATGTGGATCCAGCAAAATTGCAAAATGCGCGTGTTACAGTGTTTAATGTGCTTGGAGCTCTAATAACGGATAAGGTAATTGGAGAAAAAACAGTAGACATGATAGCGCCAAGTGCGGAAGGAATTTATATTGTAAAATTGACCTTGGCAAGCGGTAAATACTTCACGAAAAACCTTTTAGTTAAAAATTAAAAAGAGCAAATCATTACGGATATGAAATCCTCATTCGATAAAAATGAGGATGGATTATTCTAATATTAAAAACATAAACAAATATGAAATTTAAATATTTAATAGGAATTGCAGTGGTCCTATTCTCTACAGGAATGAATGCGCAGTTTTATGTAGGGGTGCAGTCAGGAATCGCCAATATTCAAAGTGATGTAAATGGAGTTTCGAATTCCCATGAAATTGGAGGGGCGTTAAAAGCGGGCTACATTTATTCCTTAACAGATCACATTGGTATTGGATCGGGAGTAGAGTTTTCACAATATAAAAACAAGGTGTTTTTAGATCAAGTAGGAACAACTCTAACTAATTTTGAAGTAGATGCTACAGGTTCTGCATTTATTTATAATGTTACTACAGGGGATTATAAAGAATATCAAACATTGCAAGCAATTCAGATTCCACTTTTCTTACAGTATAAAAGAAATATTAACAAAGGAATTGATTTCAATTTTAGAGCAGGTGTTAAGTACTTTTTACCTGTAAAATATAAGTTTGAAGCTTCGGCATCCTTTGTAAATGGAATTGGTTACTACCCAGATATTGAATTATATATAGATAATTTGCCTGAATATGGATTTGGGAATCAACCAAATTACGCTGCATCTGGAGAGTACAACACAAAAGGTATTTTGATGAGTACATTTGAGTTAGGATTTACTTTTGAAATGGGTGCAAAGAACGCATTGTACACTGCTATGTTTCTAGACACCGGTTATGGGACAATCCTTGACCAAGAGCAAAACGAGTCTTATGTAGGTTATAATCCAACATCGGTTACTGATAGAAATGCAAATGGACTGTACAGTATTGACAAAAACGCAACTGTAAAACCCGTTGCATTCGGTTTGACATTAGGGTGGAACTTTTAATAAATTAAGTGTTTTTTACCTTATAGAAAGCAAAGATTAAGTTGGGGAGACTAAACTCAAAAGACAGGAATTGATTTTTTGTCAGTTGTATGTTTTATGGAATAATCCTGATCTTAAGGAATTGTTTAAAATCGTTTAGATTTAAAAGTGGTTGTCTGTTGATATAGACAACTGCTTTTTTTTTGAACTGTTACCCCAAGTTTTTTTAAACTAGGAAGGATAATTAATGTCATTTTATCTTTGTTTTTACTGGGGTAAATTTAGCATAAACACACATCACTTCGAATGTATTTTTTTTGGCTTGTAACCCGTTTTGAAAACGAGGGTTAAATAATCCAAAAAAAGGATCTAGAAGATTTGTTTGTTGAAGCGTTCTCGATATGATTTTTAAAGTGGAAGTTTTGGATGAAATAAAAGGAATTGTCTAATTTTAAAAACCTACTCGAACTGACGAGTGGTGAATAACCAACTTCAGTTCTTGCAGTAAATCAATGATAAATTGAAAAAGAGACTGTTTTGCAAAGCCTAACCTAAAACAAGGGGTCGAATATTTTTTGTTGTGAGCAAACACGTTTTGAAGAAAATGCTATTTTATTTTCTTTAATACTTCTTTCGCAACAGCCTTGTAAGCTGCTGTATGATTAGGAAAATCTTTGATGATTATGATTTTCAATTCGGGAAGTATCCAATCGTAATGTTGCCCCAAAAGATGTAAAGTACGCATCGAATAGACCTTCGGAGCTACTTTGATATCATTAATCAACCAATCAAAATTGTTTTCTATGATTTCGTCCAGATGTTTTGGAGAAAGTTGTATTTCCTTTTTCTTATAATGGGAAAGTATCAAAAGCTGACAAACTTTGGCCATAGGTCGAATGGCACTTTCGTCTTTTAGTTTTTAATGTGGAAAAAAAAATCCAAATGATCTTCTAGCCATTCCAATTTCTGATAACAGACAAACACCCGATCGCTCGGATATGCAAAATTTTCTTTTGTAAACGATCTCGCGGATTTGCAATCCGCGCCCACTCAATACATCGGCAAAGTGAGAAAATAAGAAAGAATGATGAAAAATAAATTGGTCTTGTTAATTGGAAAGGGCACGGATTGCAAATCCGCGCTATCGTGACCGATGTCGCCATCGAAAGTGCCAAAATCACTTTGGTAAAAGGCGATTTGCAAGGCATCGTTCAAGCCAGAAATCTGAGTCATGCCGTTATGCGAAACATCATGCAAAATTTGGTTTTTGCTTTTTTATACAATGTTCTAGGAATTCTGGTTGCTGCAGGGGTTTTATATCCTGTTTTTGGAATTTTGCTCTCGCCCATGATAGCGGCTTTGGCCATGAGTTTTAGCTCGGTTTCCGTAATTGTAAATGCGTTGCGACTGCGTAATTTAAAGCTTTAGAAAAACACCACTACTATACTTTTGGGCGTGACGGCCACTAGAAAAAAGGGCTAGATACTTTGTCGTCATTGCCCTTTTATCTAGCGGCGGTCGGGCTTCCCGATAGCTATCGGGACGCGCTACTTCGGTAGCTAGCTTTAATCCCTCACGCAGCTTCAGGGAAAACGAGGAGATTTTGTTTTTTTAAGAAGTGTAAAGTTGTGGTAAATAAAAAATATTTTTATCTGATTTATAAGTATTTTTCTGTTATTTTTGAAAAATAAATATGACGGAATGAATCTTAGTGTATGTATCCGATTTTGGGTAAATAAAGAAAGTTTGTTTCGTATATAAACGAGTTAGCGATTATTGCTCCGGTGACGAAAAACCGCTGAATTTAATCGGGTATTTTAATTTAGAAAAGGATTTACAAAAGCTGAAACCGAGCTGACCGAAATCACATCCGAAAATTGAAACTTAATTGTTGCAGACGTAAAAAATGCGAACCGCTTTTCGGACAATCGAAGGCGGATTTTTTTTGTCGATTTTTTTTTGAGGTTTAATTAAAGTTTGCCGAAGCTGAACTTGCTAAACTGAACTTACTAAACTGAACTTGCTAAAGCGGAACTTTGGTAGCGGAAAATAAAAAATGGAAATTCATACGCAATTGGAATGGATTATTGTAATCGTTAATCAGAGGTGCTTAACGAGCGTGTCACAACAATCGCTAACATTTAGCAAACTAGGCGAGAAAAGCCCTTAGCAAGCCCCGAATTTGAAAGATTCCGGGGCTTTTCTTGTTTAGT